>NZ_SOFH01000023.1 GCF_004402495.1 Cryobacterium sp. HLT2-28
TTCAATTCGAGCGGATGACGAGATTCGAACTCGCGACCCTCACCTTGGCAAGGTGATGCGCTACCACTGCGCCACATCCGCAACTGCCCGCATTTCTGCGCGCTTGAAGACTCTAGCCGATACTCCGGTGCATATTCAAACCGAGCCGGCCCGGCGTGTTGTGCCCCTCTCGATGTGCGCCGCATCCCTGCTCTGGGCTAGTATCAGAACTCGTGGTCGAAGCTGTGGCCGCGCAAGGGCGATTGGCGCAGTTGGTAGCGCGCTTCCTTCACACGGAAGAGGTCATCGGTTCGAGTCCGGTATCGCCCACAAACAAAAGCCCCGGTCATGCGGGGTTTTTTTCTGCCGTCTCCACCCCGGCAGCCCCGCGCGTGCAAGACTGACACGACGGAAGGAACAGCCAGTGGACGACCCGCGCGCGAACATGGAGGGCAACGGCCTCCTCGGACTCGGCGCCCCTCGGGTCGACTGGTCGAAGACGCCGGGACGGGTCCCGGGGTTCTGGCTGTCACTGTCCGGGATCATCCTGGCCGTGCCTGTTCCCTCTGCCGGGCTCATCCTTGCGACCATCGCCGTCATGCTCTCCGGCAAGGCCTTCGGCGTCATCCCGGCCGGCGCGCGCGGCCGCAGGCTGACCCTGGCCGCGATCATCCTGGCCCTTATCGCGATCCTCGTGGCCCTGGTCCGCATCTTCGTGTAGCCGAACCGGTAATTGCAGGAGCACTGCCACCGTGAGCAGCACCTCACTGATCACGGCGATGCCCAGGTTGAGGCCGAAAAGCACGATCGTGAACGGCGGAACGATCATCAACGCGGTCGACACTCCGACGCGCCAGTCGCGCACCGCCACCGCGGCGTCGGCTGGAGACGTGGCCGGATGCTCGAAGCGGCCGAACAACGCCGCGACGCCGATCAGGACACCCACGGCTACAAGGAGGACGAGAGGGCGGGTCAGCCACCAGTCGGCGCTTCCCGGGGTCGGCTCCGGCACCGGCAGGAGCAGCATCGTCCCCACGATGAGGCCGAGGACGGGAAGATGCCAGAGGTACACCGTCATCGTCCGCGCCCCGATGCCGGCCACGGCGCGTTGCACGAGCGCACAGCGCATCAGGCGCTCCAATTGCGGGCGCGCGGCCATCAGAAGGGAGAACTGCCCGACGGCCAGGACCGCGAGGGCCACGGTCGGCGGGTTGAGGTTCTCGAGCATGTTCGCCGGGTACGGTCCGACGGTCGTGATCAATCCGAGCAGCGCGTAGCTCGCGCCGGCAAGAACGAGCAGGAATCGTCGTCCCCTCCGGCCGAACCAGCCATCGGCGGCCCACAGCCCCAGTTGCTGCACGAAGAGCCAGACGAAGATCATGTTGAGCAGGCCGAGCTCCGGCGTGTGCGTCCCCAGCCGCACGGCGTCGACGACCACCATCGCCCCGGCAAGGCCGGCCAGCAGCCGAACCGGCCAGCGCGCGTGCACTGTCGCCATCCCCGGCAGGAAGGCCTGGCAGAAGGTGTACGCGGCAAGGAACCACAGGGGCGAGACGACCCCGGTGGCGATCTCCGCCACGGTGTCGGAGGCCAGTCCGGCCAGGTGCATGACGAGGATGGCCAGCGCCAGGAATGCGAACAGCGGCAGGGTGGGCCACGCCAGGCGAAGCACCCGTGCGCGAATGAAGACGGCAGCGGTTCCTCCCCGCGCCTCTGTGCGGCGCCAACTCATCACCCCGGCAAATCCGCCCACCACGAAGAACAACGGCATGACCTGGGCGATCCAGGTCACCGGCGTGAACCAGGGCTGCAGGGTCAGTGTGCGCTGGACCACCAGCCGGTGGTCACCGGCAACGGATGCGCCCAGCATCAGCAGGTGCCCGATCACGACGACGACGAGGCCGGCGACCCGGGCGAGGTCCATCACCGGATCTCGCGGCGCAAGCCGGCCAGAGGCCACCGCGGTGACCTGTCCGCGCGTCGACTTGCCCAACTCCCACCTCCGTTCCGGCGGAGCTGCTGTTGCGCCCAGTGTGACACCGAATCGCACGCACGTCGTGGGCCGCGCTCTGGGCCGAAGCGCTCCGGTTTTGGTCGAACGTGAAGAATCTCTTACGGTTGAGCACGGTGACGCGCCAGCCCTGCTGCTCACTGCCACTCGGCACACACCCGGGAATTGCGAACGAAAGAGAGCGACCATGACGCAGAACACCGCGCACGCCCCTTTCCTCAGCCCGCAGCCGCCCGCCAACCCGTCGACTGCAGGGCCGGCCCAGCACGGGTGGCAGGGGCAGGTGGTGCGGCTGACCCGCGGACTCATCGCCTGCGGCCCCGGTCGCGCCGAGCGCGTGCACCGCCGGGCGATCACCGGAGTCCAGCGCGGCTTCGACGGACCGAGGACGATCGTGGTGCTCAATCCGAAGGGCGGAGCGAATAAGACGACCGCGACGTTGCTGATCGCCGCGACCATGGGCATGTACCGCGGCGGCTACACCCTCGCCTGGGACAACAACGAGTCGATGGGCAACCTCGGAGTGCGGATCATGACCACCGGGCACACCAATACCGCCATGGATCTTCTGCGGGACCTCGGCCGTTTTGACAACGGACACTCGATTCGGCTCGGTGACCTGGACAATTACGTACACCCCCAGGGAGACGCCCAGTTCGACGCGCTGGCATCCGATCTCGACCCGGCGGGCGTGTCCACCATCGACGGACCGGCATACCGCAGGCTCTTCGGCATTCTCAGCCGGTTCTACCGGGTTCTGATCGTCGACACCGGCAACAACATGCGCGCCTCCAACTGGGAGGCCGCTGTCGAAACGGCGGACCAGCTCGTCGTCGTCTCCACGATTCGCGAGGACACCGGCTACGGCGCGGCCGCGCTCCTGGAGGGACTGCGCCAGAAGGGACACGCCGACAAGGTGGCCCAGGCCGTCACGATCCTCACCATGCCGGCCACGGCCGTCGACCCCGCGCTCTCCAGGCGGCTGCACGACCACTTCGGCCAGCTCACCCGGGCCGTTTGCGACGTGCCGTACGACCCGGCCATCGTCACCGGTGGACCGCTGAACATCCATTCCCTGGCCCCGCAGACCCGCCGGGCCTGGCTGCACGCCACGGCGACGATCGCGGAAGGCCTCTGAACCGGTGGACGCACTTCTCGAGTTCTGGGGGCGCGTCAGCGCCCACCAGGACCCGCTCCCCGCCGCGACGACACTGCTCACCGTTCTCACGGCCGGCCTGTTCGTCCTGGTCCCGGCGTTGTGGCGGCGCGCACGCCATCTGGTGACCATTGCGCACGAGGGCGGCCACGCCCTAGTGGCCACGCTGACCGGCCGTCGGCTGGGCGGCATCCGGCTGCACTCGGACACGTCGGGACTCACGGTCAGTCGCGGACGGCCGCGCGGATTCGGCATGATCCTCACCCTGCTCGCCGGATACACCGCCCCGGCCCTGCTCGGCCTCGCGGCTGCCACGATCCTGGGCGCCGGCTACGCCGGCGGACTGCTCTGGCTGCTGCTCGCCGCCCTCGCCCTGATCCTCGTGCAGATCCGCAATTGGTTCGGGCTGTGGTCCGTGCTGGTCACCGGCGCCCTGATCCTCGCGCTGACCTGGTTCGGCACTCCCCTGGTCCAGGGAATCGGCGCACTGCTGATCACGACGTTCCTGCTGCTGGGCGCCGTGCGGACCGCCATCGAACTGCAGGTGTCACGGTCCCGCCGCGGCGGGCTCTCCTCGGACGCCGACCAGCTCGCCCGGCTCACCCACGTTCCGGGCATCGTCTGGGCTGCGCTGTTCGTCCTGGTCGCGGTTCTGTGCGTCGGACTCGCGGCGAGCGTCCTGCCGATCACCGCCTGACCGGAGAGTTCGCCGGGGCTACTCCCTGTCCCGCGACACCGTCCCAGCTGCCCCGCTCGGCGACGAGGCCCTGGCCGGCGCCTGAGCGGACTCGCCAGGGCAGGCACCACGAACACCCAGCGCAGGAATCCGATCAGCGACAGCAGCACCGATGCGGCTCCGATCGAGGTGGCGGCCTTGAGCACGGGGTCGCCCGTCCGCCGGAGCACCGCCGGCAGCAGGAGGAGCGGGACGGCAAGGATGGCGTAGGTCCAGGCGGTCGCGAACCAGGTCCAGACGAGAGCCTGGCCGCCCGCGGCGAAGGCCGGCAGGACCACGTCTGCAGGTTCCCGCAGGATGTCCGGCCAGTCGAAGGTCGAGGACAGCACCGTCGCGGCCGCGGCGAAGGCCACGGCGCCGACGACGAACAGGCCGCCGGTGGTGCGCCGGAGGCCGGCGGGCAATGGGGTGGGCGAAGGGTTTTCGGTCATTTTATCTCTCCCAACAGATAATGTACGTTGTACGACATTGGGTAATGTACGCTGTACACACAGAGGAGTCAACCCCATGCCGAAGACCTACCCGCCCGTCGCTCGCCAGCGTCTCCCCCGCAGCTCGGTCACACCCGAGGGGATCCTCGACGCCGCCGAACGAGTGTCCACTGGGGGCCTCGACGCCCTCACGATCCGGGCCGTTGCCACCGAGATGGGCTCGTCGCCGATGGCCCCCTATCGTTGTTTCGCGACCAAGGACGACCTCGTCGACGCGCTCCTCGACCGAATCCTCGGAGGCCTCGCCGCTCCGGAACCCAGCGAGGATTGGGCGGCGGACCTGGCCGGTTTCGCGCGAGCACACCGGATGCTGCTGGCCCTACACCCCTGGGCCATCGTCCCGCTCTTCACCCGCCCCAACCCCGGCCTGAACGCCACCCGGATCGGCGAACTCGCCCTGGAGATCCTCAGCCGCGGGGGGATCACGGGCGGGGACGCCGTCGCCGACTTCTGCGGCATCCTGGCGCTCAACTACGGGTGGTCTGCGTTCGCCTCCGCCCGCAGCGCCGCGACCCGAATCGACCAGGACCCCGGCGTGGCCATCGGCGCCGCTATCGCGGCACTGCCGGCCGGGCGCTTCCCGCGCACTCGCGCCGTCGCCGATCAGATGAGCGCGTACGGCAGTGACGAGCACTACGAGCGCGCGCTACGGCAACTGGTCGCCGGGATCCGGGACAGCGCCGGCGTCACCGACGGCACCAGGTAGCGCCCCGGCTCCAGGCCGGAGCCGCGAACGGGCGACGCGCCTCAGCCCGCTCGCCCGAACCACGTGGTCACCCCAGGCGAGTAGAGCACGGAATCGGGCGGCCGGGCCGCCACGTCCGGGAATCCGGCCGCGTCGAGGAGCGTGTCGTCGAGCCGCACCAGTTCGGCCTTGAAAAGGGGCCACGGCTCATGGTGGTTGCGCAGGTGCACCGTGCGGCCGCGCACCGTGCTGAAAAGCGCCCAGCGCGCGGTGAGGAAATCGGCCAGGGCGTCGCCGACGACGGGCTGGTCCGTGCGGCGCGCCACGATGTCAGTCCGGGCGGACACCGCCAGGTGCCTGCGGGAGGTGTACTGGAACTCCCCCGCCGAGCGGGTGAGCGTGGTGCGCGACCAGCGGTACGGGATCCGGAACAGGGTCCGGGCGGCAATCACCGCTGCGAGCCTCGAGGCCTCCAGGGACACGAAGACCACTCCGCGATGGCCGTCGGCATCGACCGCGTAGAGGCGCACGTTGACTTCGACGAAACTGCCGAAGTACGGCACCGGCGGGCTTCCCCAGACCGTCGCCCGGTCAAGCACGAACGGGATCAGGCCGACCCAGCTGCTGCCGTCGAACTCGTCCGGAACGAGCCCGGCGGGCAGGAGAGGGGCCACCTGCGCCGCCTCCACCCGCCAGTGCAGGAAGACCAGGTGCGACCACCGCTGGCTGGCCGAGGCGCGGCCCGCAAGCGGCGGCGCGATGACCGAAATCGGTTCCGGTCCCACGCTACTGGCTCTCGGTGCGGGTCCAGGTCGAGTCTTCAGGAGACGCGGCATCGGGTGCCCGCTCCCCGGCCGGCTCAACGGTCGCTGCCTTCGCGAGCCCCTGCCCGGCGACTGCACCGCCCACGAAACTGCCGAGCAGGTCGCGGATGCCGACCCCCATGGTGGAGGAGAGCATGGCGTCGACCTCGCTGAAACCCGCGGCCACGTTCTTGCTGAGTTGACTCGCGCCGTCGGTCGAGATGACGGTCAGGTTGTCGATGTTGCTCATCGGCGCCGCGAGCTCGTGGGCGATTCGCGGCAGCATCTCCACCATTCGCAGCTGGATGAGCGCCTCCGACTGCTGGGCGACGGCCTCCGCACTGAGCCGGGTCGACTCGGCCTCGGCGGCACCGCGGGCGAGGATGGCGTCGGCGTTGGCCTGGCCCTCGGCCCGGATCGCTTCGGCAATGGACTTGCGGCTGTCCCGGTCGGCGTTCGCCGCGGTCACGGCCGCGTCGGCGGCCGCCACCGCGGTGACCCGGATGCGGTACGCCTCGGCATCCGCGACGGCGTTCACTTCGGATTCCAGCTCCGCCTTGCGCAGGCTCGCGCGGCGCTGGGCGGTGAGTTCCTGCTCCTGCACGATCGCCTGCTGGGTCTTGGCCTCGGCGAGCGGCCTGGCGCCGGCAGCCTCCGCCGCGGCCTTGTCGGTATCCAGCTGCAGGGCTGCGCGGCGCAGGGCGAGTGTGTTCTGCGCGACGGCGATGGCCTGTTCGGCGGCGATCGCAGCCTCCTGGGCCTCCCGGTTGGCCTGGTGTTCGGCGACCTCGGCCTGGCGGCGAACCTTGGCCTGCTCCGCGCGGCCCATGTCCTTGATGTAGTCGTTGGCGTCGCTGATGCCCTTGATCTCGAACGAGTCGACGTCCAGGCCCTGGTTGGCGAGCGATTCGCGGGCCGTGGCGAGCACCGACGCGCCGAGTTCGTCGCGCTTCTGGATGATCGTCATCACATCGGTCGCGCCGATGGAGGAACGCAGGGAGCCCGACAGGACCTCGAGGGCGAAGTTGTCGATGTTCTTGTCCTGGCCGAGGAAACGCTGGGCGGCCGCGCGGATGGCATCCGGGTCGTCGCCGACCTTGACGATGGCGACCGCTTCGACCGTGAGGGTGATTCCCATCTTGTCCTGGGCGATGGCCGTGATCTCGATGGCACGGCTGCGCAGGCTGATCTTGAAGGCCTTCTGGAAGAACGGGGTGATGAATACGCCCTGGCCGTGCACGACCCGCTGCCCGGACTGCTCGAGGGTGGCGCCGTCGACGACGGTCTTCTTCGATTTCTTGCCCGTGATGATGAGAGCCTCATCCGGGCCGGCGTTCTTGTAGATCGACCGGGCGTACAGCAGCACGATCAGGAAGGCGAGGACCGCCAACAGGATGAGCCCGGGAATGGGGCTGAGCAGGAAATCGAACATTGGATCCTTCCGGCCCGCGATGGGCGCGGAGCTACGGGCACAGTCTGGCAGCCGAGAGGGCCGGACCGCGCGCAGGCTCGCGGTCACGCGCGCGAGCAGCCGTCGTCAAGTGAGATCGAAAGCGTCTACTTCGAGGTTGTCGGAGGCGCCGAGGCCGTGCGCGGTGCCGTCGAAGTAGACCGACCAGACGCCGTTGTTGAAGTAGACGACGTCTTCGTCCTGGACCGCCCCCAGTGCCGGCACGGTCGTGTCAGCGCTGAAGGACAGGTAGAAGCGGGTGGCGTCGACCCTGACGAAGCCATCGACGTTGGCGCCGTTCGCCAGGCCGTCGGCGGACGCGTCCCAGAACCGGGCGAATACCGTGCCGTTCCAGCTGTAGATATCGGCATCGTCCGCCACGCCGGCGACGCCGGGCGGGTTGGTGTTCCCCAGGGTCGAGAAGTACAGAGCGCCTCCGACGATGCTGATCGCATCAAGGTCCTGATTCGCGGCCGTCAGGCCGCGGGCAGTGCCGTCGAAGTACACCGACCAGGTTCCGGCGTCGTAGAACACGACGTCCTCGTCCTGCACTGCGCCCAGGCCTGGCACGGTCGTGTTGGCCGCGCTGAACGACAGGTAGAAGTGGGTGGCATCGACCCGGTCGAAGCCGTCGACGTTGGCGCCGCCGGGCAGGTTGTACGGCGGAACGCTGACGTCGATCGCCCGGCTGAAGGCTGTGCCGCTCCAGTTGTAGATATCCGCGTCATCGGCTGTACCGGCCACGCCGGACGGGTTGGTGTTCCCGAAGGTCGAGAAGAACAGCGGTGCCCTCACCTGGAGCACCGTGCCGGCGTTCACGCTCCAGTTGCCGGCCGCGTCGCGCACTCGAACGGTGAGAGTGTAGGCACCCTCGTTCCAACTGCTCACGTTGATCGGACTGGCGGACAGGCCCCATGGGCCGGTCCCGCTGACCGCCATCGGCGTCGCATTGCCCAGGCCGGGGTCGGCGCCGGTGAACCACTCGGCCCGGGTGACCGCGGTGAGGGCATCCGTCGCCTGCGCCGTCAGACTCACCGTGCTGGCGCCCAGGGCCGGGTTCGGTGTTGCACTGACGAGGCTGACCACCGGCTTGATCTTGTCGACCAGCAGGGTCGTCGTCGCCGTCGAACCCCAGTTTCCCGCCGCATCCTTCGCGTGGACGAAGATGGTGTGGCTGCCGTCCGCGAGTGCGGACACGATCGCGGCGGGGATCGTGGCGTCCAGGCTGGCGACGGGCGCAGGAGGGGCGACGGTCATCGCCGTCCCCGCCCCATCGGCCCCGAGGGTGTCGGTGAAGTACTCGGCTGCAGCGACGTTGGAGCCGCCGGTTGCGGCGTCGTCGCCGATGGCGTGCAGATTGGCGTCAGCCGAACCGTTGGCGGGACTCGGCGTCAGGGTCGGGGACGTCGTCGCCGGACCGATGAGGTCCCCCACGCTGGGCTCCGTGATGGCGAGAATGCCGGTAGAAGTCCTGCTGGTGGTGCCGTTGCTGGCCGTGATCGTCAGCGGGTGGCTGCCGGACGGGATCGCCGACGACGTGGCGACCGTCAGTTGGGACGTGCCCGAGCCCGCGGGCACCACCGTCGGTGTGAAAGTCCAGTCCGCCTGTTCCGCGCTCAGGCCGGACAGCGACAACGAGACGTCCCCGCTGAAGCCGTACGCTCGGGTGACCTGGACGGTGTAGGTCACGCTGCCCCCGGCGATCGAACTCGCCTCGGCCGGTGTGAACGTTACTCCGAAGTCCTGCTGTCCCTTGAGCCACTGGTAGGCGGATAGGACGTCGAGCCGGCCGTTGCCATATGCGACGTCCGGACCGGCGAGGCCCAGATCGAGCGCAGTGCCGATGAGGGCAGCCTGCGCCTGGTCGGCGGAGAGCCCAGGGATCGCACCCAGGAGCAGGGCCAGCGCCCCGGTGGCGTGCGGAGCGGCCATCGACGTGCCCGAGGACGTCTGGTACATCCCGTAGAGGTCGGTGGTGCGTATGGTGACGCCTGGTGCGACGAGGTCCGGGAAGACCCTGGTACGGGCCTCGCAGGCGGATGGTCCGCGACTGCTGGGCGAGTAGATCAGATCGGTGCCGGTGACCGCGCCCACGGCCAGGGCTTCGGGGTAGTTGGCCGGACTGACGCTGGTCGAACCACCCGAGCCGTAGTTCCCGGCGGCGAAGACGGGCAGGATGCCGGCCGCTCGCAGCGCTTGCAGGTCAGGCTGGAACGACAGGTCGCACCCCGGACCGGCACCGATGGACCAGGACCCGTTCACGATCTGCGGAGCGTCCGGGGTGTTCGGATCGTGATCGGGGTCGAGCACCCACTGGAATGCCTGGTGGATCGCCGTGGCCGTTGCCGCTCCCCTGTCGTTGAAGATCTTTGCCGCGATCCATCTGGCGCCGGGGGCCATCCCGATGGACGTGCCGCCTGCGTCACCGGCGACGATCACACCGGTTGTCGCGGTGCCGTGGCCGGAGAGGTCGGTCGGTGTGGTGGGATGCTCGCCGTACGGGTCATACCAGCTGTCCGTGCCGCCCCGCCAGCGGCCCGCGAGGTCCGGATGCGTGATGTCTACGCCGCTGTCCAGGCTCGCAACCACAACGTCCTGCCCGGTGAAGCCGAGGTCCCACAGAGCGGGTGCGCTGACCTTGGTGACGTTCGGTTCCGGGATCCCGACGGAAGGGACCACCACGACCTGGTCGGCGGTGATGCTCGAAACATCAGGGCGCACCGCCAGGGCCTGGATGACGTCCGCGGTGGCGGTCACTGAGATCCCGTTGACGACCCAGAGGGGTGTGCTCCTGGCGACCCTGCCCTCGACGGCCCGGGCGCGCAACAGAGTTCGAATCGGCACCTGCGAGGCGTCCGCCTTGGCCTTCAGCGCCAGGATCGTGCCCTTCAGACGAGCCGCACGTCGATCGCCCGGGACGTGTTTCAGGTCAGCCTGATCGCGCAAGGTCACGACGACGGTGGTCATGTCTCCGGGAGGGAGGGAATCGAGGATCGCCTGGACTTCCGGGGTCAGGCTGCCGGTTCTCGGAGTGGCGAGGTTTCGGGCCGACGCCGCCGGGGCGAGCCCGGCCAGAAACAGGGCGACCATCACAGTCACGGCCAGGGTCTTCCTCATGATCGGCTCCCTCTGTTGCCACGCAGTGCGAATTCCGGAATTAGTGATGTCGGCCGTACGGTCTCCGTCTTGCGGCGGAGGGTGAGGCCGACGGTGCCCAGCATCGCGGCGAGCAGCAGGACGGCCAAACCGGAGGTCACGATCTCCAGCGGGCGGGCACCATCAGAGCTCGCGGCGGAGACGGTCCATCCGACCTGCGTGACCGCGGCGGGGAGGCCGTCCCGTTGCAGGGCCACGGTGGCCTTCCAGGCGCCGGTAGCGGGTCTGGCTATCTCTGCCTCGTAGCGTCCCGGCTCGATACCCTTGAGCAACACGTCGGTCGTCGTCCCGGACGGGGCGGCGAGGGTGACGGAGACCCCGTTGACGGGAGCCTGCTCCAGCTTGACGATCGAGCGCGCGCGGACGATCAGACGGCTCTGATCCGGTCCGGCGGGCAGCTGCTCGAAGGTGACGAAGAGTCCGTCGACGGTAGCGGTGTGGAGCACAGTCTGCCGTGTCGCCGTGGCGATCTCCCGAGCGGTGGGAACCGAGGTGAGCACGCTCGCCGCACCCACCGCTATGACCAGAACGAGGATCTCAGTCGCCACGACGATGGTGAATCGACGCAGCGACACCGGCGGCCACCCCACAGGCCTGCCCAGGAAACGGCCCACCCGAGCGGCCAGGCGGGGATTGACGAGCAGCGTGTTGATCACCGCCAGGGTCAGCGCCACGGCGATCAGGGCCACTTTTCCGGCCACGGCGCCGCCGTAGACGGTCGAGGCCACGGAACGCAGGTCGGGGATGTGGCGGCCCGCTTCGTAGAGCCCCGTTGCCAAGAGGACCACGGTTCCGATTGCGGCCATCGGGCTGAAGGCCCGCCAGGCAGAGGCGAGAATCCGACCGCGCAGGTCCGGGTGGTGGCGCATCACCGGGATCAGGCAGATGGCAAGAATGGTGAGGCCGCCGGCCCAGACTCCGGCGGCGACGAGGTGGGAAGCGGAGGCAAGGGCAGCCAGTGCGGATCGGCTGGGCAGGGTCGAAGCGTGGCCGGCCCACGCTTCCAGGCAAACTACTGCCGCCAGTGCGACGGCGGCGATCTGGACCCGCCCGCCGGCGCCGCCCGGACGAGTCGCCCGGACCAGCGCAGCCGCCGCGATCACGATCGCAATCTCTCGCGCAAGCCACAGGTGACCCCAGGGAGTGCCCGTCAGGGTGGCCCAGGTGGCGTCGAACCAGAGCCCGAGGGAACTGCCGCCGCGCTGCGTGAGGAGAAACGGGGTGATCGCTCCGGTGACGACCGCGACGCATACAGCCAGCGCCCCGATGACAAGCGCGCGCCGACGCAGAGTGTTCCCGATCTCGCCCATCGAATCGAAGACCCGACCTGAGACGGCCAGCGCGCCGATCGCGAGCATGATCGCCGACAGGTCCAACCAGCGGAGGATGAGTCCTGGAGGGTCCGGGGCATCTGCCGCTGCGGACGCGACCGCCCCGGGGCGAGTCCCGGCGCCGAACAGTAACGACCCGCTGGTCGAGTGACCGTCCTCGGTGGAGAAAACCTTCCAGTTCAGCAGATAGGTGGCCTTGGCAAGCGGTTGCGTTCCGATCCGGACGATGCCCCCGCCGTCCGTATCGGACACGGACGCTGTCACGTCCACCCGCACTCCGTTGGAAGTCTGGAGCTCGAAGGTGCTGGCGCTTTCGGCGATGGGTTCCGTGAACCAGAGGGTGAGGGCGGATCTACCGATGGCGACCACCCCGCCATTGGGAGGGTCGGAGCGCTCGAGCCCGCCGTGCGCCCAGGCCGGCGACGCCCCGAACAGGAGCACTACGAACGCGGCGAGCAGGATCGCAGTCACACGGCTCCCCACTCGGAGCCAGCCCCGGGTCATCCCCGGGCCACAATGTGCTCGAGCCGAGCGTCCCCCATCACCAAAGTCACCTGTGAACCGGCATGAATGGCATTGTGAGCGTTGGCGAACAGGAAGAAGTAGGTTCCGCCCAGCTGGGGCTCGGCGGCGTGGTGGGGCCTGGAGATGACCATCGTCGCCCCGGATTCCTCGACGACGACGATCGGAAGCAGTGTGGTGTCATTCATCATCCGGTCGGCTTTGTCGGGGTCGACAACCTGGTAGCGGAACTCGATCAGTCCACCTGCCGCCGTCACGCCGATCAGGTTGACGTCGATCCCGTAGCGAGCCGCCATGCCCTCGGCCGTGACCAGGGTGGTCCCCGCGCGAACGTCGGCCTTCTGTTCCGGCCACCAGGCGCGTGCGGCACCTGCCCCGAGCAGAAGGACCGCCACCACGACGATCGCGACCAACCGGCCGCGGCCGGGTCGCTTCGTGTCCGCTTCAGTGCCGGGTTCAGTGTTCGCCTCGGGCATGGTTTCGGTGATCACGGTGTCGCCTTCCTTCCGCCAGTCGGCTTGCAGGGGTATCCGGCCTGCCGACGGACGTTGCTACGGGACATCGAACGCGTCCACGTCGAGGGTGTCGGCGGTGAGGCCGTGCGCGGTGCCGTCGAAGTAGACCGACCATCTGCCCGCGTTGTAGTAGACGACATCCTCATCCTGGACCGCACCCAGAACCGGCACTGTCGTGTTGGTCGCACTGAACGACAGGTAGAAGTGGGTGGCATCGAGCCAGACGAATCCATCCACGTTGGCGGCGGCCGGCAGACTGTAGGGCGCGGCGCTGGCGTCGATCACCCGGCTATAGGCGGTTCCGTTCCAGCTGTAGATGTCGGCATCATCGGCGACGCCCGCCACTCCGGGCGGGTTGGTGTTGCCCAGCGTGGAGAAGTACAGGGTGGTACCCACGACGCTGATCGCATCGAGATCCTGGTTCGCTGCGGTCAGGCCGTTCGCGGTGCCGTCAAAGTACACCGACCAGGTACCGGCGTCGTAGAACACGACGTCCTCATCCTGCACCGCGCCCAGGCCCGGCACGGTCGTGTTGGTCGCGCTGAATGACAGGTAGAACGAGGTGGGGCTGACCCGGTCGAAACCATCGACGTTGGCATTGCCCGGCAGGTTGTACGGCGGGACGCTGACGTCGATCACCCGGCTGAAGGCGGTGCCGCTCCAGTCGTAGATGTCCGCGTCATCGGCCGTGCCGAGCACGCCGGGCGGGTTGGTGTTCCCGAATGTCGAGAAGGACAGCGGCGCGCTCACCTGGAGCACGGTGGAGGCGTTCACGCTCCAGTTGCCGGCCGTGTCCCGCGCCCGCACCGTGAGCGTGTACGTGCCCTCGCTCCAACTACCGACGTCGATTGGGGTCGAGAGGGTCCATGGGCCGGTCCCGGTGGCCGTCATCGGTGTGGCTTTGCCGACGCCCGGGTCGGCACCGGTGAACCACTCGCCGCGGCTGACCGCCGTGAGGCCGTCAGTCGCCTGCGCCGTCAGGCTCACCGATCTGGCACCCTGGGTCGGGTTGGGAGTTGCGCTGACGAGACTGACCTCAGGCTTGATCTTGTCGATCAGCAGGGTCGTGCTTGCCGTCGTGCCCCAGTTGCCCGCCGCATCCTTGGCGTGGACGTAGATGGTGTGGTTACCGTTCGTGAGCTGGGCGATGGTGGCCAGTGGGATGTCGGCGTAGCCGGCCTCTTCAGGGCTGTTGTAGACACCGTCGGTGGCCCTGACGACGATGCCTGCGCCGTTTGCCCCGACCGTGTCGAGGAAGGCCTCGGCCGCGCTGATGTTGCTGTTGACCGTGGCCACGATCGCATCCGACATGCTGGCCACCGTCACCCGGACCGCCGGCGTGCCGCCGTTGACCGCCAGCGTGCCGTTGTTGGGAGTGGGCGCTGCCGAGACGCCGGACGTGGTGGGCGCGGTCCTGTCGATCACCAGATTGATGGTGGTCGGGGCGCCCCAGTTGCCCGCTGCGTCCTGACTGTGGATCGACACGAGATGGGTGCCCTCGGCCAGGGCGGTCACGGTCGAGGCGGGGATCGTGCCATCCAGGCTGGCGATGGGTGCGGCAACGTTGACCGCCAACGACGCTCCCGAACCATTGGCGCCGACGGCGTCGATGAAGTACTCGGCGGCGGTGATGTTCGAGCCGCCGGTTGCGGTGTCGTCCCCGGTGGCGTGAACTGCGATGCCCGCAGTACCCAAACCATTCGTGAGGCTCGGCGCCAGCGACGGCGACCGGGTGGTCGGGCCGGTGGCGTCGCCACCGGTGACCAGCACCGAGCTGAGGACCCCCCAGTTGCCGACGGAGTCCTGGCCCCGTAGATAGACGATGTGCTCACCGGACGGGATGATCAACGCAGCAGTGACACTCACACTGCCGGTGCCACTGCCCGTCATCGGGGTGCCCGTGCCGACCACCGTGTCGATGAAGTACTCGGCCCCGGCGATACTGGCTCCGCCGGAGGTGGTGTCGTCGATCGTGGCGCTCAAGGTGCCGGCCACGTAGGCGACCGCGCTGGTGACCGGCCCGGTGGTGTCGGATCCGACAACGCCGGCCGGGACCGTGACGAAGGTGAGCATCCCACCGGTGCCGGCCGTGTTGCTGTTGTGCAGCAGCAGGCTGCCGTCGTAGATCGCCAGCCGGTTGATCTGGGCGATCGCGGACGGGGTGGTGACGATGGCATCCGCTGTCTGGCCCGGACCGAAGGTCTCGGCGACGTAGCGACGTGAGAAGTTCAGCGGGCTGCCGTCCAGGGCGATGATCCTCTGTTCCGCGCCCAGCGATGCCACTGAGTGGTACTGATTGCCGGCATTGACGTAACGCAGAAGCACCTTGTTGCCCGGGGCCGTCGCGGCGATGGGGTCGGTGTTCGGGTGGGCCTTCCCGTTGATCAGGGAGTACCGGGGGGCGTACTTGCGCATGTCGTAGGTCGCCGGGTTCGCGGAGTTGTTGAGAGCCGGGTCGATCTCGCTGAGCACCAGGACGGCCTCGTCGTCATAGGCGGTGGTCGTCGCATCGTAGGCCTGGTTTGCCGTCGCCGGACGCACGATCAGGGCGCCGTAGAGGCCCATCGCCACCTGGTGCTGGCCGTTGGGAACGAGACCCGCCTCGTAGAGGTAGGTGCCGGGCCGGCTGGCCGTGAATGTGTACGGCGTGGTTGTGCCGGGCGCCGCGCCGGTTCGGTCGGGGATCATCTGCTGCCCTTGGAAGAGCAGGGCCGTGTTCTCGGCCAGCTGGTTGTGCAGCGTGATCGTGACCGTGTCGCCGGCGGTGACACACAGCGTCGGCCCGCCGGGGCGGGTCACGCCGGCAACCGTCGTGCTGTAGCCCCAGACGTTTACGGTCTGGGCGCCGAGGGTCGTGGATCCCGAGACCGCGTACAAGTCGCCGGGTGCCGTGCAGTCCACCGTCGCGGCCTGTGCGGCCGTGGCCGGCACGACGAGGGCCACCAGCACGGCCAGCCCTCCGCCGGCCAACAGCCCCGTCAAAATGGAGGAGGCTACCTTCTTCATGCTCGTCCTGGGAATCATGGCTCTCTACGCCTTCCGGGTCAGCCGCAGTTGTTGGGCGTCGGTGGATCGATCCGCATATAGGTGATCGGTCCGGTCATATTCGTGCCCCACGACGTGATCTGGAACAGGGCGTGGTTGTGGGAGATGATGTAGTACTCCCCGCACTGGTTCACGCTCTGAATGCCAGGCGGCAGGGCTTCCTTGGTGCCGAGGTAGGGACTTCCGCTGTAGAAGACGCCGATCTCCTCGTTGGCCAACTGAGGCACCGTCACCGGAACCGGGTTGGACGGGGAGTAATTCTCGGCGTCGTACCACTTGAAGATCACGTCCCAGGTTTGACCTGGTCCGATGTTGATGGCGAACTTCTCGAAGGAGAGGTCCTCCCCCGCCGGACCCTCCAGGGCACGGCCATCTCGAGCTACGACGAGGCCGTTGTTACCGTGCGGGTGGAACGGGAAGTCCTCGGTGCCCACGTTCAGGTAGCGAGCCATCCCCGGCTGGTCCGCCGGGACTGCCGCCCGGTCAAACTCACCCACTTTTGCGAGGGCCCCATAGGGCTGCGTGGGCAGCCAGCTCGCACCGTTGTCGGCGATGCTGTCGGGGAAGCCTCGCCCATTGATCAGCCAATAGCGTGGGTGGTAGGTGTTCATGTTGAAGCTCTTGTTGTTTTCGACGGCCTGATGCTGGTACGGGTCGATCTCGCTCAGGAGAACCATGAACTCCTCGGCGGGGTTGAACCGGCTGTCTGCCCGGTTGTTGGCGTATTCGCTCGCGATCGAGCCAGCTGCTGCGCCAGCCGGCACGGCCGACGGGCGCACGATCAGAGCCCCGAACAGTCCCATCCGGACCTGTTTCTCGGGGTTGGTGCCAGACTCGTACAGGTATGTGCCCGGGTCGCCGGCCACGAAGCTGTAGGTGGCGGTCCCGCCTCCGGCCGCGGCCGTGTTGGTCAGCGACGTGGTCGCGCCGGCCCCGCTGAGCTCGGGTTGGGCTGGGGTCCCGTTGGCGAGAACGTTTACCTGGCCCGGGAAGACGATCGAGGCGGCCTCGGGCAGGGTGTTGCGCAGGATCACGGTGACCGTATCGCCGGCGTTGACACAGAGAACGGGGCCGGGGTGCTGGAAAGAGCCGAATCCGCTGGAGTACCCCCACATGAACGCCGTGTTGCCGTCGGGCAGGCTGATGTATCCGGTCTTGGTGGTCAGGTTGAAGATCGGAGTGGTGGCACCTCCCCCGACCCCGGTGGTGCAGGCGATGCCGACCCGCGACGGAGTCTCGGCGGTCGCCGCCGGGACGAATGTGGTCATCGTCGCGCCGACCAGGGCCAGAGCGACCAGCAGAGTCGGCCGGCGCAGGCGCCGGTTGCGGGCCTTCCCAAGCATCACGGCGTCACCTCTCATCATGGCTCTCACACTCCCAAGTCGTTCGGATAGGCCTGCGCAGGCACGCCACCCGCCGCATACACTCGAACCTCTGTGGCCTGGCCGCCGAACCCGCCCGGCGCCAGGTTGTTCGCCCGCAGGTAATTGCGGTTGTAGAGCATGTACGTGTCGTACCCCGGACCGGTGTGCCCCGGCGCGGTGAAGACCACGTCGAAGCTCTCGCCCGGGCCGATGTTGATCGTCTCGGTTTCGTAGGACGTGTCGGTGCCGTCGCGCCCGCGCATCGGGGTGGCGTCACGGCCGACCACGCGCATTCGGATCCCCGCCAGGGTCATCGCCTGTTCCCGGAATCCGAGGTTGGCAAACCGCAGCGCGACCGTCTCGCCTGCGTTGCAGTTCACCAGCGAAGACTGCGGCTGGTACTGCAGCTCGGGGTGCCCGACGGGGGCGACCAGGTCGCCGGTCACGGGGTCGGTCTCCACGGCAAGACGGTGGGTGGATGCCGCGGCATTGATCGGCGCGTTGGGAGCGACGGTGTCCGGGTAGACCCTGCCGTTGAGCAGGCTGAAGTCGGCCCGGTAGTCGCTCCACTCCGGCAGCTGGATGTGAGCGTCCGCCCAGTGCGCCTCGGCCCACACCTCCGAGAGGAACATCGCAAACTCGCGCTCGAAGCCGGTCGAGCCGTCACCGTCGTTGTAGAGGAACTTTGTGTGTCCGGCGAGGGTCTGGCCGTCCTGCAGGGGGCGGACGAAGACCAGCCCGGTCATGCCCATCTGGACGTGCTCGACGTCCTCCACGTGGCAGTGGAACATGTAGGTCCCTGGCTCGCGGGGACGGTACACGTAGGTGAAGATTCGTCCGGTTCGCACCGCCACCGAACCGCTCGGTTCGCCGTCGAAGAACGGGATCACGTTGCGGAACCCGTGCCAGTGGAGGGTGTGGGCGTCGAACAGGTCGGGCCGCAGCGCCAGGCCCAGGTTGGTCAGTTGCACCTTGAAGTCGACCGGGTGGGCCGGGTCGAACTGGTTGGCCCAGAACAGCGGAGCGGAGTGCTGGGCCTTGTTCTGCTGGTTCGACAGCTGAATGTCGGTCAGACCGGTGACTTCGCGGAACCCGAAGATGTAGGTCGTGAGTAGACCCGGGGCCAGAACGTCGGGGTGGAATGGCGGGATGGCCGGGGTCTTCGGTAGGTAGATCCAGCCGTCGGTCCCGGCCAGGTAGAGGTCGGGATCCCCGAGGGCCGCAATGGCGGCTTCGGGCATGAGCACGTTGCCCGCCCAGATGCCGGTGCCGACGACGGCCACCGCGCCGCCGGCGAACTTCAAGAGGTCTCGGCGGCTGAAAGGCTGCTTAAAGATCATTCCCGTATCTCCCTGGGGATCGTCTGTAGCGCGGCTGGATGAATGGGTCATGGGGTCGGAAGGTCGAAGGCGTCAACGTTCAGGCTCCCGGTGGCACCGAGACCGTGTGCGGTGCCGTCGAAGTAGACCGACCAGGTGCCCGCGTTGTAGTAGATGACGTCCTCATCGTGGACCGAGCCCAGTACCGGCACCGTGGTGTTCGCGTTGCTGAATGACAGGTAGAAATGGGTGGCATCTATCCGCACGAATCCATCCACGTTGGCGGTGCCCGGCAGGCTGTAGGGCGCGGCGCTGGCATCGATCACCCTGCTGTAGGCGGAGCCGTTCCAGCTGTAGATGTCGGCATCGTCGGCGGCACCTCCCACTCCGGGCGGGTTGCTGTTGCCCAGAGTGGAGAAGTACAGGGTTGTCCCCACGACGCTGATCGCGTCGAGGTCCAGGTTGTCATTGCCGCCCAGACCGTGCGCGCTGCCGTCGAAGAACAGCGACCAGGAGGTGCCGTTGAAGTACACGACGTCCTCGTCCCGCACGTTCCCCAGACCGGGCACGTTCACCAGGGCGGTGAAGGAGAGATAGAAGTGGGTGTCGTCAACCCGGTCGTAGCCGTCGACGTTGGCGGTGGCCGGCAGACCGTAGGGCGCAGTGGTCATAGCGTTCACCCGGCTGAAGGTGCCGCCGTTCCAGAGGTAGACGTCCGCGTCGTCCGCCGTACCACCGACACCGGGCGGGTTGGTGTTGCCCTGGGTCGATAAGTACAGGTCCTGGCCGGCCGGCGGCGGCAGGGGCGGCAGGGCCCCGCTGGCGAACGCGATCGCGTCCAGATCCTGGGCGGCCGACGTGAGGCCGTGGCTGCCACCGTTGAAATAGAGTGACCAGGACGTGCCGTCGAAGTAGACCACGTCCTCGTCGTTCACGGCGCCCAGACCGGGGACGGTAGTGGTCGTGTTGCTGAACGACAGGTAGAAGTGCTTTGCGTCGCGCCAGATGAGACCGTCGACGTTGGGGTTGGTCGCTCCGGTGGCCGACCCGCTGTTCGGCAGGTTGTACGGCGCCGCCGTGGCGTCCAGGACTCGGGTGTAGGAGCTGCCGCCATCCCAGCGGTAGACGTCGGCGTTGTCGCCGTAACCCCCTGCACCCGGAGGTACCGCATCGTTGCCGGTGGAGAAGAACAGCGTGTTACCGACGACGCTGACAGCGCCCAGGTCGATGTTGCCGCCGACCCCGTGCGCGCTGCCGTCGAACCACAACGACCACGCGGTGCCGTTGAAGTACACGACGTCCTCGTCGGCCACCGCGCCGATCCCCGGCAAGGTGACGTTCCCGGTGAACGAGGCGTAGAAATGGGTGGCGTCGACTCGGGAGAAGCCGTCCGTGTTGGCAGCGCCCGGCACGTTGTAGGGCGCGGCGGTGACATCGATCGACCGGCTGAAGGCGGTGCCGTTCCAGAGGTAGATGTCGGCGTCGTCGGCAGTTCCGGCTACGCCGGGCGGGTTGGTGTTTCCTGCTGTCGAGAAGTACAGGTCCGAGGATGGCGGTGGTGGCGTTACGGCACCGAACTCGTCAGCACCGCTGTCGAAGCCACCCAGCGCCGGCCGGGCCTGGTTGTCGAAGTCCGTTGCCGGCGCGTTCACTCCGCCCCTGCTGGCCGCGCCGAGGTTGCAGGCGGGTGAGCCGGGGCAGTTGGCCAGGTGGTAGTTGCCGAGCAGGTTCGGCGGCGCTTCCAGGGTCACGAGCGTGGCGTCCACGAACGCCGGGTTCTGACGCCAGGTGGCGAAGGAGACCGAGACGTCGTAGGTCGAGACCACTGCCGGATCGGTGGAGCTGTTGGTCGGACTGGTCGTGAATGGGTGAGAAGCGGTGTTCTGTTGTACGACCGAGTTGCTCGGCGCGAGCACGCCCGTGCCGTCGGCCACGCCCAGATCCCAGTTGTTGATGTCGGTGGCACCGGCCAGGCCGATTCCGGTGACGGTGGTGCCGGCCCGGGTGCCGGCCCGGTTGTCCCAGAGAATGTTGTTGAACATCAGCGGGTTGCTGAAGGTCGGCGAGCCGCCCGGCAGGGTCGCCTGCAGCTGGTCGCTGTTAGCCGAGGTTGACAACCCGGCGGGGGCGGGCTGGCCGTTCGAGGTCACCGCGGTGGCCGTCGACAGGTTCTTCATGATCGTGTTGTTGAAGACCCGCACGTTGGGGGCGTCATTGATGCCGATGCCGCCGCCCTCGTGCGTCGACACGTTGTTGACGATCATGTTGTTGTAGACATTCATCGGGTAGTCGCCGGCCATCAGGAAGCGGATGCCGCCACCGTCGTCATTGGCCATGTTGGCCTGGATCTGGTTGGCATAGATGTCCACCGGACCGGAGCCGGGCGAGAGCGCGCCGACCGTCGCCGGCAGCTGGCCCGCGATCATGATGGCGCCGCCCTCATCGTTGGAAGAGTTGAAGTACATGCGGTTGTGGTGGATCTTGCCGCCCGGGCTCAAGCCGTAGGCGCTCAGCCCGCCGCCGTACTCCAGCGAGAAGTTGCCGCAGATGTCGTTGGCAGCCACCTCGTAGCCGTCCGAGCCCGCGTAGAGACCGATGCCGCCGGCCAGGTTGGTGCCGGCGTTGGCGATTATCCGGTTGTTGGCGATCCGGACGTTCTCGTTGTGTTGGCTGGTGTTCGGCGCGGCCAGGTCAGGGGTGCCGATGCGGATTGTCCCGTAGCCGCCTCCATTGTTGTCGACAACGTTGTTGGTGATCTGCAGGAATCGGGCGTAGGCGTTGGCAAAGATCGCTCCGCCCTGGGTGGTGATGTTCGGCGGAAGGCCGGTCGGCCCACCGGTGAGACCGTCGACGTTGCCCGGGAAGCCCACCTGATCGCCGCCGCGGATGTCGAAGCCGTCGATGGAGGCCTTGAAGCCGCTGGTGAACTGGCGCGCGGCCCCCGACGCGGTGGTGGCGTTCTCCGAGGCCAGTACGTAGATGGCCTCGCCGTCGTTTACGGCCTGGTTGCCGTCCCAGGTGAGGCCGCCGACCTTGGTGAACCAGGCCGCGGCCAGGGCAGTGTCACCGCCGAACGCGCCGGCGTCAATGATTGATCCCGGCACGAAAGCCGTGCCCTGGAAGCCACCGGAGCCGACGCCCTGAAGCTTGACCGGCGAAGCGACGACCAGGTTCTCGTAGTAGGCGCCCCGGGGGTTGGCCGTGGTGGAGGGTGCCGGGTAGACGACCACCAGATCGTCGCCGTTGTTGGTGAACGCGGCGTCGAGCGCGGCTTGGATCGTGGCGTAGGAGCGGCCCGGGCCGACCTCACGCAGGGCAGGATCGTACCCGGTCCCCAGCACATGGAAGGTGAGCCCGTTGACCGTGCTCTGCCCGTTGTCGGCCATGATCCCCAGCTGGTGCGCCCCAACCGGGACCGCGCCAGGCACAGTGGCCGAGATCGAGGTGTCGCTCCAGGCGGTGATATCCAGGGGCGTGTTGCCGAGAGTGACCTGACCGGTGCCCCTGTTGGCGCCGAAGCCGGTCCCGGCGATCGTGAACGAGCGGGTTCCGTTCGCGGCCACGTAGGGCTTCGAGACGGAAAACAGCTGTGGCGTGGCACCGTCGAGGGTGCAGGCGACCGCCGTGTTGACCCCGGTGGTCGGCGACCCGACATAGACACCGACCTGGGTCGGAGCAAGGTCAGTGGGGATGGTCACGCCTGGTAGGGCCTCGAACTCGGTCGCAATGGAGCGATACCGCGGGTTGTAGTTTGCGTTCAGACGCCCAGGGATCCCCGGGTCGTTGCCCACGAAGCGGTACATGTTGGCGCAGACACCCGAGGGGGTGGGGCAGCTGATGTGATTGGTGGAGGGAAGCAGGACATCGTACGAGCCGTTGAAGTCGGACTCGACGGTCGTGACCAGCCGGTTGGCGAAGTCATAGATGCCGACCGGCGCGAAGGCCACGCCGGTCTTCTCCCCGTAGAGCGTCGAGCGCGAGTCGGTGGAGAAGTTGATGTCGTCCACGATCAGGCCGCGAAGGCGGGACGGGATCGGCACTGCGGTGAAGATATTGAACATGGGCACGACCGATTTGCCGTTGTTCACTCGCACCAGCTTGGTGTCACAGGACGGCTTGGCTGAGCCTTCGTAGGGCGACCCACCGATGTCGAGGAAGGTGGCGTTGGCGACCGGAGTCGAGGCCGGCACGGTGACCCCGGTGGGGGCGCCGTTGGTATCGTTGCCGACCAATGCGGGGTAGTTGTCCGCTGCGGCACCAAGAAGGTCAACGGTGTGAAGCGTTCCGGCACAGGACGGCGGCGGCACCTGAGGGACGATCTGGTCGCCGTTGCCGATGTTGATGTCCTCTTCCCCGGTCACCTTGTACATAGGGTTCCCGGTGGCGTCTTTCGGGATCGCGACCCTGACCAGGTAGTCCCCGCTCGTCAGGGGCTCGAAGGTTCCACCGTTGCAGACGGGAGCGGACGGATCCGTGGCGACGAGTGTGCCGGTACAGGCGTCACCGAAGCCGTAGTTGCCGTCCACGGCCGCACCGAAGTTGGCGGCGGCTGTGCCCTGGTCGGTCGGGTAGGGCCCGAATTGCACGCCCTGCATGAAGCTCGAGATGCACTCTCCGTCTGTCTCCTGATTGGGCACGAGCACGTTCTCGTCGTAGGCCGCGGGGTTGTCTTTGGCGTGGACGAGCGGGTTGCCGTCCACGTCGCGAGCCACGCACCCGGTCGGGCGGCTCCAGTGTTCCGAGAGGTAGGTGTTCAGCAGTTTGCCCTTGGCCAGGGAACCGTCTGATGCCAGCTCGTACGCGTCGTTGGTGCCACCACACGGCGTGTTCGCGTTCGTACCGCAGTCGACCGTGGCGTACAGCTCTACGGGCACATCGGAGACGCCCGGCTGCCAGTCCTCGGAGGCGGCGTACTGCGGGTCGAGCTCGTTGCGGGTCGTGTCGTAGCTCACCGAGCCGACGATGCCGCCGTTGCGAGGGTCGATGCCGTTGGCACCGGTCGGATCGTAGGTGTGAACGCCCCAGTCCATCCGGCCGCTGAGCCCGATGATGCTGAGCACGCTGACGTCGACACCGGCACCCTTGACCGTGGTCGGGGTCGGCTGGTTGTCGGCCTGGTAGGTGACCCCGGTGGTGTAGAAGGAGTCCTTGTAGTTCTCCATCACGGTCCACTCACTGAGCGGGTACGCGCTCTCGAAGTGGTAGTAGCCCGTGCTGTCGCTGGTGACGACGTTCGTGCCCCGGTCCATCAAAGAGTTGTCCTGCTTGCGCATGGTCAGGGTGAAGTTGGGCAGGCCGCTCTCGCCGGGGTCCCTGACCCCGTTGCGGTTGGTGTCGTTGAAGACGTACCCGTCGTATTCGGTCCACCAGCCGCTGATCGGCACGTTGCCCATCTGCACCGTCTGGCCGCCGCTTACGGTCACGTTGACCAGGTTGAGGAAGTAGTTCTGCGGCTCGTCCCACCAGCTCAGGCTGTAGTTGCCGTCGGGCACGCCGGAGATGTCGAAGGCGCCGTTCGCGTCGCCCTGCCCCACCCATACGGCCTGGTCACCATTCTGCAGGTCGGCGAGGGAGAGCCATGGCCTGACGATAGGCTTGCCCATCTTGCTCCCGGTCATCCCCAGCCAGTAGTTGAAATCGCCGCCCTTGGGCGGGGTGTACTGCTTTGCGGTGACGACCACGCCCGTGATGCGCCCGGCGGCACCGGCGGCCAGGGTGTTCGTGGGCGGAACGAAACCGAAGATCGGCCCGGGGACAGGCTCGCCGGCCACCAGTGCCTCGGTGTCGTAACCGGTGCTGCCTTCCATGAGCCAGGTGTCAAAGTCGTGGTTGCCTTCCAGCGTCGTCGTCTGGATCCAGATCTGCCCGTCGGGGGGCGTAGCGGTCAGCACGTAACGGTTACTGCCCAGGTGCGGCATGGTCAAAAGGCCATCGGCGTCGCTGACACAGCGGCCCCCTGTCCCGGCAATCGGCACTGGGGACATAGTCGCGTCCAGGCTGGCCAGAGGGATCAGATGCGTGTCCGGATTCTCGCCAACATAGACGGTGCACAGGGGGTTGCCGTAGACGTCGGTCTGCAGTTCGCCCAGGGTGTCGGCGACGTGTCCGACGAAGCCGGCCAGGCCGGGCTCACCCTGATCGTTGGCTCCGTTGGTCGGCGCGGTGTCCCGGAAGATGAAGGCCCGCAGTGTCGAGTCGGGCAGGGGGTTGGGCTGGAGCTCGACGGTGACCAGACCCGTAGCCGGCAGAGGCACGCTGAAGTGCGCCCCGTCGATCTTGTAACCGTCGGCGAGCACGGAGATCAGGTAACGCCCGTCCGGCAGGGTGAGACCGCCCACGAAGTCGGCCTGGTCGCCCTGGCGCACGATCGGGCTCGTGGTGTGCGGCACCTCCTTGATCGACGGCCAGTCGCAGCTGGCCGGATACAAGGGGTCGGTTGCCGCGCAGCCGCTGTCGGGCGCCGGGCTCCGCTGGGCGGTCGTCCCGGTGTTGTCCTCGTTGATGATGTAAGTGAAGTTCGGGATGTCGTCGCCCTTGACGACGCCAGTACCCGCGAACGCGCGGGGTTCCGTGCGCGCGCTGATCACGTTGAGCGACAGGTCGCTCGTCGTCGCAGCCTGGGCCGGCAGTGCGGGCAGGGCGACGAGCATCGCAACCGGCATGGCCAGGGCAGTGGCGGCGTTCACAATGCGCTGCCAGAGAGGCCGCTTCGGCGGTTTGACCCCGGTCGAGTGCTTCATCGCTTCCATGCTGACCTCCATTGTCTGGACGTCTCCATGGTGATCGGCAGCGACCGGTTGGCTAAGCCCCGGGTGAGGGATGCTCATCTCCCCAAAATTGGGGAGGCCTCCTCCCGCATACGGCGTCGGTGGGCCGGGCACAAAAAATCCCCGACACGGCTTCGTTGAACGAAACCGTGACGGGGAATCTCGCGATGTTCGGGTTCATCGCCAGCAGGTCGAGCATCCCTCAGGTCCGGCGCCGCCGCAAGGGCTGGACAGCGACCGTGGAAGGGACTACAGCACATCGGGAGCTACGAAACGGTGGGGCGGAGCCCGGTCGAAACCGGACTCCGCCCCGCGCGTGCCGAGCTACGGCGGGTCAGACAGCGTCGAGTGCGTAGCCCTCTTCGCCGTGAACGATGGTGTCGACTCCGGCGACCTCGTCTTCGTTGTTGATCCGGAAGCCGATCGTCTTCTGGATGACCCAGCCGATGGCGTAGGCCATCACGAACGAGAAGATCGCGATTCCGAAGGCGGCCAGCGCCTGCACACCGAGCTGCTTCAGGCTGCCCGTGTCGAGGAGGCCGATGCCGGAACCGAAGATGCCGATGAACAGCGTCCCGATCATGCCGCCGATGAGGTGGATGCCCACCACGTCGAGCGAGTCGTCGAAGCCCCATTTGAACTTGAGGTCGATGGCGACAGCGCAGACCGCGCCGACCAGCACGCCGAGCACGATCGCCCAGCCGGGGGTGAGGATGTTACAGGCCGGGGTCACAGCGACCAGGCCGGCGACGGCACCGGACGCGGCACCGATCGACGTGGGCTTGCCGTCCTTGATCTTCTCGACGATCAGCCAGCCGAGGATTCCGGCGGCGGGCGCGGCGAGCGTGTTCACCCAGGCGAGGGCGGCGATTCCGTCGACGGCGGCTTCCGAGCCGGCGTTGAAGCCGAACCAGCCGAACCAGAGGAGAGCGGCGCCCAGCAGCGTCAGCGGAACGTTGTGCGGCTTGGAGATGCCCTTCTTGAAGCCGACCCGCTTACCGAGGACCAGTGCGAGGGCCAGCCCGGCGGCGCCGGCGTTGATGTGCACCGCGGTGCCACCGGCGAAGTCGTTGACCCCGAGTGCGGCCGGAGCCCAGCCGTCGGCGAGGTTGAAGACCCAGTAGGCGACCGGGAAGTAGACCAGCGTCGACCAGACGGCGGCGAAGATGAGCCAGGCGCCGAACTTCGCCCGGTCGGCGATCGCGCCGGAGATCAGGGCGACGGTGATGATGGCGAAGGTCGCCTGGAAGCCCGCGAAGGCGAGACCGTTGAGGTCCGGCGCCAGAGCGCCGTCCTTGCCTGCGCCGAGCAGCCCGCTCAGACCGAGCAGCGACGACGGGTTGCCCAGGAAGCCGGGGATGAGCGCAGGCCCGAACGCCAGGCCGTACCCGTAGAGCACCCAGAGCACGCCGACGACGCCCATGGCGCCGAAGCTCATCATCATCATGCTGATGACGCTCTTCGCCTTGACCATGCCACCGTAGAAGAACGCGACTCCGGGCGTCATCAGCAGCACAAGGGCCGCAGCGACGAGCAACCACAGGGAATTGAGGTTCAGGGTCAGTTCGTCCGTTGTGGCGTTCGCCAGGACTGACAGTTCAACCATGGGGATGGTTACCTCTCTCTAACTAAGGATCGCCGTCGACGTGCACAGGGTGAGCAGTTGATCGTGTCTCGGCGGGTACAAGAGTTAGTTTGGAACTGCCACGTTTCGGCGAATGCGCGCGGATGTTTCGGCCACGTTACGCGGTCGGCGAACGTGTTAACATCGCGTTTCAGACCCGCCCGGCCAGCGGAGACGGGCCCAGGCGCCGATCAGTCGTGCGGCGGGAGCTCCCCCGTGGTCAGCGCCACCAGGCGCGACTGGGAACGCTGGTACTTCTTGCGGTACCCGCCGGACAGCATCTCGTCGTCGAAGATCTCGTTGAGCGGCTGGCCGCTGGCGATGATCGGGATCTCCGCGTCGTAGACCCGGTCGATGAAGGCCACCAGGCGCAGGGCATCCGTCTGGTCAGTCAGCAGGTAGGCGTCGGTGAGCACGATCACGTCGATGCCGTCGATGATCTTGATGTACTTCGACGGATGCACCGTGCTCAGATGCCGGATCACGGCGCCGAAATCGTCGAGGGTGACGGTCGAGCCCCGCTCCACGAGCGCGCCGACCAGGTGCTCGAGCACCTCCGCGGGCACGGCGATCGCGTGGCCCTCGATGTCACGCCGGCGGTAGTCGAGGCCGTCGATCCGCACGATCTCGAAGTTCGCCGACATCGCCTGGATCTCCCGGAGGAAGTCGATCGCCGCGAAACGGCCCTCGCCCAGGGAATTCGGCGGGGTGTTCGAGGTGGCGGCGACCCGGGTCCCCGACGCGACGAGTTCCGCGAGCAACCGGGTCATCAGCATCGTATCGCCCGGGTCGTCGAGCTCGAATTCGTCGATGCAGATCAGGCGGGCGCCGGAGAGCTGCTTGACTGTGGCCGCGTAGCCGAGGGCGCCGACCAGCGCCGTGTACTCGATGAAGGTGCCGAAGTACTTGGGGCCGGGAGCCGCGTGCCAGAGCGCGGCGAGGAGGTGCGTCTTACCCACTCCGAAGCCGCCGTCGAGGTAGATGCCGGGAAGCTCAGGTTTGGGCTTGCGGGTGCGGGAGAAAAATCCGCTCGGACGCTGGGGCAGCCACGCGCCGGCGAAAGCGTTCAGCCGTTCGACGGCCGCCCACTGCGACGGAAAGTCGAGGTCCGGCCGGTAGGAGTCGAACGAGGCGTGCTCGAACTGGGGCGGCGGGACCAGCTCGGCGACGATTTCGGCTCCGGTGATGCTGGGGGAACGATCGATCAGCCGAGGCTGACGGCGAGGCACCTCTGGAGCCATGGTGGAACACCCGCGTTTCTGTGTCGATTGATGGGGACACGCCCCGGGATCATCACGTGACCGGCCGGATGCGTTCGCCGCCCACACCGCGTAGATTCGAAGTGCGGGCGGTGACCAGCCTAAACCGCAGCCAAATCAATCCTGTGTCGTTCCGACGCTCCCCGGAGGTAATTCCCATGTCCGTCGCACTCGATCCGGCCCCCAAATTCGCCGGCTACGCCCATCCCGAGCGCCTGGTGTCCACCGAGTGGCTGCAGGCGCACCTCGGCGAGCCCGGCGTCGTCGTGGTGGAAACCGACGAGGACGTGCTGCTCTACGAGACCGGGCACATCCCCGGCGCCGTCAAGATCGACTGGCACACCGACCTCAACGACCCGGTGGAACGGGACTTCGTCGACAGCGCCGCGTTCGCCGCCGTGCTCGGCTCCAAGGGGATCGCACGGGACACGACGGTCATCATCTACGGCGATAAGAACAACTGGTGGGCCGCCTACGCCCTGTGGGTGTTCACCCTCTTCGGGCACTCCGATGTGCGTCTGCTCGACGGCGGCCGCGACAAGTGGATCGCCGAGGGACGGGAGACCACGACCGCCGCCAGCCAGGTGACCGCTGTCGGCTACCCGGTCGTCCCGCGCAATGACGCACCGATCCGCGCCTTCAAGGACGACGTGCTCGCCCATTTCGGCAATCCGCTGATCGACGTGCGGTCGCCGGAGGAATACACCGGGGAGCGCACGCACATGCCGGCCTACCCGGAGGAGGGCGCCCTCCGCGGCGGCCACATCCCGTCGGCGGCGTCGGTGCCGTGGGCCCGTGCCGCCGCACCGGATGCGACCTTCCGAACCCGCGAAGAGCTCGACGCCATCTACCGCGGAGAGGCCGGCCTCTCCGACGGCGACAGAGTGATCGCCTACTGCCGGATCGGGGAACGCTCCAGCCACACCTGGTTCGTGCTCACCCACCTGCTCGGTTTCGAGGGCGTGCGCAACTACGACGGCTCCTGGACCGAATGGGGCAATGCCGTGCACGTGCCGATCGCGCTCGGCACGGAGCCGGGCGCCGCCCCGCTCCCCCGCTGACCGTTTGCCACCGGTTGACCCCGGCTCAGCTGCGTACGCGCCGCCCTTCAGCGGCGCGTGGCAGAATACTTCCGATGACTTCCACCGAATTGCCCGCGAAACTGGCTGAGATCCGCGACGACTTCCTCGCCCTCGAGCAGCCCGACCGGCTGCTGCTCCTGCTCGAGTTCGCGGGCGAGTTGCCGGCGCTCCCCGCTCGCTACGAGGAGCATCCCGACCTGCTGGAACGGGTCGTCGAGTGCCAGTCTCCCGTGTTCATGTTCGTCGAGGTCGATGACGACGCTCGCAGGTCGGTGCACCTGTACGCGACCGCGCCCCGGGAATCGCCGACCACCAGGGGGTTCGCGTCCATTCTCGCCCAGGGTCTCGACGGTCTCAGTACCGAAGAGGTGCTTGCCGTTCCCGACGACTACCCCAATTCGATCGGCCTGACCAAGGCGGTGTCGCCGCTGCGGATCCGCGGGATGACGGCGATGCTCGCCCGCACGAAGCGACGGCTCCGTGCGAGTGCCGTCTGAACGCGAGCGTCGTCTGAACGCGAGCGCCGTCCGAGGTGCCGGTGTGCTCGGAGGCGTCCGCCGGGGTCACCTGGCCGGGAGTGCGGCCAACCAGTTCGTGATGGCCTGGTTCCAGCTCTCCCGGTCGTAGTTCCACAGCTTGGTGTGGCGGGCGACCGTGAACGGCAGGAAGGTGACGATGTCGGGTCGCCGCACGGCCAGCGCCCGGGAACCGGTCGCCGGCACATAACCGTCGTCGTCGCTGTGCATGAGCAGGACCGGCAGGTCGAGTTCGCCCGCCCGCGACACGAAGTCCAGCCGGCCGAAGTCGATCGGGGCGCCCTGCCCGGTGATCCGCCCGCCCCAGCGCCGGCCGAGCACCTGCATCGCGCCGCTGGACACCATCCCGGGCAAGCCCAGGCTTCCACCCTGGTAGGCGACGACATCGGCCCAGTCGATCACGGGCGAGTCCAGCACGATCCCGACGACCAGTTCGCGGAGCCGTGACCGGGTGGCCGCCTGCAGCACGATGGCACCACCCATCGACCACCCCATCAGCACTATCTCGGTTGCCCCGCGGCGCGCGGCGAACGCCATGGCCGCCTCGGCATCCTGCCATTCGGTGTCTCCCAGGCCGTAGCGCCCGTCCGCGCTCTCCGGGGCTTCACCGTCGTTCCGGTAGGAAATGAGAAGGGAGGTGAAGCCCGCGTCCCGGAAAACCGGTACGGCACGCAGCGTCTCCTGCCGGCGCACGCCGCGGCCGTGCACCTGGATCACCCAGCGCCCGCCGGGCATCGCGGCCGGGATCAGCCAGGCCGGGGCATCCCCGCCCCTGGTGGGTACGAGCAGGTCCTCGTAGTCGACCGCGAGGTCCCAGGGACCCAGGAAGGAGTAGCCGCCGAGGCGGCCGCGCCGCGCCGCGGCCAGGTCACCGTAGTCGACCCGCAGGATGCGCCGAGTCACCGCGTCCGGCGTGCTGCGGAGGACCTCCCCCAGGTGCGCATGCCCGCGGTCGCCGGAAAACCAGAAGCTGTAGTCGCCCTGGAGCACGGAGTCGGGTGTGGGCTGCAGCGTGATCGTGCCGGCCGCGATGTCGACGAACTCAACCCGCACATCGTCGGCGCGTTTCGTCGACGGGGTGACGATGCGGCGCGCCATCACGCCGGACAGCACGCTCGCCGCCAGGGCGGCGACGGCCAGCACCGCGACACCGATCAGCCCGGTCACCGCTGCAATCCGCGCCGGTTGTGCGCCTCGTTCGAACCGTCTGCCCACCCGCTACCTCCCGCTGCCCGGCGTGCCTCGCGTGCGGCACCCTGAAAAAACTCTAGTCTGCAGTCGTGCCCGAAACACTGGAACCGCTCCCGCCGGAGTTCGCCGCAGCCCTCGAGGCCGTCCGCCGTGCCCAGTCCCGGGTCGAACTGATCGTGAACGAGATCTCCGCGCCCGGCAACCTCGCCCCGCACGCCGTGGCGCTCTCCGCCGACATCACGCCGAGCCGGCATGGCGGAAACTCCGATTTCGGCACCGGCCGCTTCATCCTGCTCTACGACCCCGACGAGCCGGAGGCGTGGGGTGGGGCCTTCCGCGTCGTCTGTTTCGCGCAGGCCCCACTCGAAACGGACATCGGCCTCGACCCTTTCCTGGCCGAGGTCGCCTGGGCCTGGCTGGTCGACGCGCTCGACGCGCACGGCGCCCGATATACCGCTGCATCAGGGACTGCGACTAAGATCATCTCGTCAGGCTTCGGCGAACTTGCCAAGCAGGGCGATGGCGCACAGATAGAGTTGCGAGCTTCGTGGACACCGCTGGACCACAATCTCACCGCCCACGTCGAAGGATGGGGTGAACTGCTCTGCATGCTCGCCGGTCTTCCACCCACTGGCGAAGGAGTCAGCATGTTGTCCACACGCCGAACCGGACGTGGTTGATCACCACGTGATAGACACGCGGGAAGCCTACTTGACGGCGACCGCGGCGATTGTGGGCGGCACCGGCCCGATCGGCGTTGACGCCGAGCGGGCCTCCGGGTTCACCTACTCGCAGCGCGCGTACCTGATCCAGGTCTACCGTCGCGGCGCGGGCACGTTCCTGTTCGACCCACCGGCGATCGGCGACTTCCACGAGTTGAACGATGCCCTCGTCGAGGAGGAATGGATCTTCCATGCGGCCAGCCAGGACCTGGCCTGCCTGCGCGAAGTCGGCCTCGACCCGGCACGGATCTTCGACACCGAACTCGCCGCCCGCCTGCTCGGCCTGCCCAGGGTCGGTCTCGGCACCGTCGTCGAGGAACTGCTCGGCATCCACCTGGCCAAGGAACACTCGGCGGCCAACTGGTCGACCCGCCCGCTGCCCGAGGCCTGGCTCGTCTACGGCGCGCTCGACGTCGAGTTGCTGCCGGATCTGCGCGACCGGATGGTCGAGATGCTCGCCGCAGACCAGAAGACCGTCATCGCCGAGCAGGAGTTCGCCGCGGTGCTGACCCGCGACCCGAAGCCCGCAAGCGCCGAACCGTGGCGACGGCTTTCCGGCGTGCACTCGCTCCGGGCCCAGCGCAACCTGGCCGTGGCCCGTGAGCTCTGGCTCGCCCGGGACCGGCTGGCCCAGGCCATCGATGTCTCACCGGGCCGTCTCGTGCCGGATGCGTCCCTCCTCGCCGCGGCCCGGACGCTGCCGGTGACCCGGCAGGCCCTCGCCGACCTCCGCGAATTCAGCGGACGGGCGAGCCGCAGCGAACTCGACCGCTGGTGGGCCGCCATCCAGGCCGGCCTGGCCACGACCGATCTGCCCTCACTCCGGGCCACCGGGGATGCCCTGCCCCCGCCACGAGCCTGGGCCGACCGCAATCCCGACGCCGATCTGCGTTTCAAGGCCGCGCGTGCGGTGCTCGCCGTGATCTCCGACGAGTTCGCGATCCCCCTGGAGAACCTGGTGACACCCGATTATGTGCGCCGGATGGCGTGGACTCCGCCGGAACGGATCGACTCCGGATCAGTTGGCGAGGCCCTCGCCGCCCTCGGGGCCCGGGCCTGGCAGATTGACCTGACCGCACAACGAATAGCCGATGCCTTTGTCGAGGTCCACCAAACGATCGACGCGGCCTCGGAAGAGGATTCGTAGGAACCGTCCAACGATTCTTCCGCCCCAGGGTGTCACCTTAGGATCGACCGACACCCGTTGGATTGATGGAGGCAAAGTGGCCGATAGAGCAGAAGTCGTCTTCGTGGACGGGGTTCGCACCCCGTTCGGGAGAGCCGGCGAAAAGGGAATGTACTGGAACACCCGGGCCGACGACCTGGTGGTCAAGGCCATGATCGGGCTGTTGGAACGCAACCCGGCTGTGCCCGGGGAACGGATCGATGAGGTCGCCATCGCGGCCACCACCCAGACCGGCGACCAGGGCCTCACCCTCGGTCGCACGGCGGCACTGCTCTCCGGGCTGCCGAAGTCGGTGCCGGGATTCGCGATCGACCGGATGTGCGCGGGCGCCATGACCGCCGTCACCACTCTCGGTGCGGGGATCGGCTTCGGCGCCTACGACCTGGCCATCGCCGGCGGCGTCGAGCACATGGGGCGCCACCCGATGGGTTCCGGCGTCGACCCGAACCCGCGTTTCCTGTCGGAGCGCCTCGTCAGCGAGGACGCCCTCAACATGGGCGCCACGGCCGAGCGCATCCACGACCGGTTCCCGTCGTACACCAAGGAACGCTCCGACCGCTTCGCGCTGCGCAGCCAGCAGAAGGTCGCCGCGGCCTACGCCGCCGAGAAGATCCAGCCCGACCTCATCCCCGTGGCCATCCGCAGCGACGCCGGCTGGGGACTGGCGACCAGGGACGAGGCACCGCGCCCTGAAACCACCCTCGAGGGACTGGCCACGCTCAAGACCCCGTTCCGTCCCTTCGGCCGGGTCACCGCCGGCAACGCGTCCGGCCTCAACGACGGTGCCAGCGCCTGCCTCCTCGCCAGCGGCAAGGCTGCCAAGGAACTCGGCCTCACGGTCAAGATGAAGCTGGTCAGCTTCGCTTTCGCCGGGGTCGAGCCTGAGGTCATGGGCCTCGGACCGGTGCCGTCGACGGAGAAGGCCCTGCGCAAGGCGGGCCTCAGCATCACCGACATCGGTCTCTTCGAACTCAATGAGGCCTTCGCCGTGCAGGTCATCTCGTTCCTGGACCACTTCGGCATCGACGACGACGACCCGCGGGTCAACGAGTACGGCGGCGCGATCGCGATCGGCCACCCCCTCGCATCCTCCGGCGTGCGCCTGATGAACCAGCTTGCCCGCCAGTTCAGCGAACACCCCGAGGTGCGCTACGGCCTGACCGCCATGTGCATCGGCCTCGGCCAGGGCGGCACCGTGATTTGGGAGAACCCACACTTCAACCGAAAGGCCAAGTAAACGATGAGCGACTACTCCGCACTCGATTTCTCCCCGCTGGTCGCCCTGTCGGCCGACGAGGTCGTCACGCATTCCTTCGTTCGGGATGTCCCCCTCTCCCACGGCCGCGTGCTCGCCCTGGTCACGCTCGACAACGGCCGGGACCACACCCGCCCGAACACCCTCGGCCCGGTCACCCTGCTCGAATTCGCCGCCACCATGGATGCGCTGAAGGCGCGGGCGGCACGCGGGGAGATCCACGGCGTTGCAGTCACCGGCAAGCCGTTCATCCTCGCTGCGGGCGCCGACCTGAGCAAGGTCAGCGAGATCCCGTCCCTGGAGACCGGCAAGCTCCTCGCCCAGCTCGGCCACCACGCCCTCGGCAAGCAGTCGGAGTTGGGCGTGCCGTCCTTCGTCTTCATCAACGGGCTAGCGCTCGGCGGAGGGCTCGAGATCGCCCTGAACGCCGATTACCGCACCGTGGACGCCTCCGTGCCTGCGATCGCGCTGCCGGAGGTATCCCTCGGGCTGATCCCCGGCTGGGGTGGCTCCTACCTCCTGCCGAACCTGATCGGAATCGAGAACGCCCTCAAGGTGATCATCGAGAACCCGCTCAAGAACCGGGTGCTCAAGGCCGCGGATGCCCTCGAACTCGGAATCGCGGACGTCCTGTTCGCCTCGGCTTCCTTCCTCGAGAACTCCATCGCCTGGGCCGAGAAGGTCATTGCGGGGACCGAGACCGTGGCCAGGCCCAATCTGCCGGGCAAGATCGAGCGCCTCGTGAAGTGGGACGCTGCCGTGGGAATCGCCCGCCGGATGCTCGAAAACCGGATCGGCACCGTCGCCATGTCGCCCCACGTCGCGCTCGACCTGCTGAAGGCCGCGAAGAGCGGCACCCGCCAGGAAGGCTTCGAACGAGAGGACGACTCACTCGCCGGCCTCATCTCGGGCGACCAGTTGCAGGCGAGCATCTACGCGTTCAACCTGGTGCAGAAACGCGCCAAGCGTCCAGCCGGCGCCCCGGACAAGGCACTGGCCCGCCCCATCACGAAGGTCGGCGTCATCGGCGCCGGGCTGATGGCCAGCCAGTTCGCCCTCCTCTTCGTTCGCAGGCTGCGCGTCCCCGTCGTGATCACCGACCTCGACCAGGCCAGGGTCGACAAGGGCGTCGCCTACATCCACGACGAGATCCTCGCCCTGGAGAACAAGAAACGGATCACCTCCGACGAGGCGAACCGGCTCCGCGCGCTGGTCACCGGGACCACCGACAAGGCGCAGTTCGCCGACGCCGACTGGGTGATCGAGGCCGTCTTCGAGGAGCTGGGCGTCAAGCAGGATGTCTTCGCCGAGATCGAGAAGCACATCGCCCCCGACGCCATCCTCGCCACCAACACGTCGTCGCTCTCGGTCGAGCAGATCGGTGCGAAACTCGCCCACCCCGAACGACTGGTCGGCTTCCACTTCTTCAACCCCGTCGCCATCATGCCCCTGATCGAGGTCGTGAACACCCCGCAGACCAACGACGTCACCCTGTCCACGGCGATGGTCGTCGCGGGCAAGCTGAAGAAGAACGCGGTGATCACCCGGGACACCCCAGGGTTCGTCGTCAACCGGATTCTGGCCAAGGTTCTCGGCGAAGCGATGCACGCCGTCGACACCGGCACCCCGTTCGACGTCGTCTCCGAGGCGATCGCACCGTTCGGGCTTCCGATGACGCCGTTCGAGCTGCTCGAACTGGTTGGCCTCAAGGTGGGAGCGCACGTTCTGGACACGCACCACGCCGCGTTCCCCGACCGGTTCTTCGAGAGCGAGAACCTGCACAAGCTCGCCGAGCACGGCAAGCTCCTCGAGCGGGACGCCAAGGGCAAGATCAAGGGCTACGACAAGGCGGCCCTGAAGATCGTCGCCGGCGGCACCACCCCGATGACGGCCACGGATCTCCAGCGCCGGTTCGAAGACGGCCTCGCCGACGAGATCAAGCGGATGCTGGACGACGACGTGGTGCACGCGGCCGAGGACATCGACCTGTGCATGATCCTCGGCGCGGGCTACCCGTTCCAGATGGGCGGGGTCACCCCCTACCTCGACCGGGTCGGCGCGAGCGAACGGGTCTTCGGCGGCACGTTCCACACTCCCCCGATCCGCGGCGTCGGAGCGGTTCCGGCCCTGGCCGGCGCGGCCGAGTAGCGCGGTAACCATCCGGCAACGGTGGTGGAGCCGGTCGAGACCCGGTCTCGTCCGGCTCCACCACCGGCGCCGCGGCTACCGGTTGACCGGCGACATGTCCGAGAAACGGTCGCCGACAGGCGCGCCGAGGGCGGCAAGCTGGTCTGCGCTGAGCCGATGCGCATCCGCCGCCATGTTCTCCTCGAGGCGGCTGACCCGCTTGGTGCCGGGAATCGGCGCGATGTCATCACCCTGCGCGAGCAGCCACGCTAGGCGGTGTCGAAGAAGGTGACCCCGAGGCCGATGCCACGGTGGATGGTGCGGATCGACTCGGCGGCGTCGTGCCGTTGCAGCAGTTCGAGGCGGTCCGCGCTGCTGCCGTCGCCCTGGCGGGCGAGTTCGGCGTAGTCGCGGATCCTCGCGATCGGCAGCGATGTGGACCGGAGCCTGGTCAGGAACTGGATCCAGCCCACGTCACTGGCCGAGTAACGGCGATGGGACGACGGCGCACGATCGACCGGCTCGAGCATGAGCCCGGCCCGTGACCACCCGTCCCAGCGCCGCCGAACTGTGAGTTCTGCACCGAAATCCACGGGCACAGGGCGGCCCAACTCACAGTTCGGCGCGCCAGGACGACCGCGTGGAGACGGAGGCCGGTCAGTCCTTCTGGGCGCGGTTGACCGTGACCCCGCCGGTGTCGGTGTGGTCGGCCGGCAGGGCCCTGGCGTGCGGGATCTTGCTGCCGAGCACCATGGCGACCACGTCGCGGGCGATGTGCTGCGGGGTCAGGCCCACCTGCTCGAGGATCTCCGCCCGGGTGCCGTGGTCGAGGAACTCGTCGGGCAGGCCCAGCTCGGTGACCGCGGTGTCCACGCCGGCCTCTCGCAGGTCCTGACGGATCCGGGTGCCGATGCCGCCGACACGGATGCCGTCCTCGATGGTGACGACGATCCGGTGCTCGGCCGCCAGCGCGATGATGCTCCGCGGCACCGGCACCACCCAGCGCGGGTCGACGACGGTGGCGCCGATCCCCTGCGCGGCGAGGCGCTGCGCCACGTCGAGGCCAATCCCGGCCATCGGTCCCACCGTGACGATGAGCACATCCTTCTGGCTGGATTCCAGCAGCACGTCCACCCCATCGTCGAGACGGCGGATGGCGTCGAATTCGACCCCCGTGCTGCCCTTGGGGAAACGCAGCACGGTCGGTCCGTCGTCGATCTTGACGGCCTCCTCGAGTTCCTCCCGCAGCCGGATCGAGTCCCGGGGCGCGGCGAGACGGATGCCCGGCACGACCTGCAGGATGGCCAGGTCCCAGATCCCGTGGTGGCTCGGACCGTCCGGCCCGGTGACTCCGGCCCGGTCGAGCACGAAGGTGACGCCGGCCTTGTGCAGCGCGACATCCATCAGCACCTGGTCGAATGCCCGGTTGATGAAGGTGGCGTACAGCGCGACGACCGGGTGCAGGCCGCCGAAGGCGAGACCGGCCGCGCTGGTCACGGCGTGCTGCTCGGCGATCCCCACATCGTGGACGCGGTCGGGGAAGCGTTCGGCCATCTTGTGCAGTCCGGTGGGGCGGAGCATCGCGGCGGTGATGCCGACAATCTTCTCGTCGAGGGTGGCGAGGCGGAGGAGCTCGTCGGCGAAGACGGAGGTCCACGACGGCGCACCGGCCGACTCGATCGATTCGCCGGTCTCCGGGTCGATCTGGCCCACGGCGTGGAACTGGTCGGCCTCATCCTGCATGGCCGGGTTGTAGCCCTTGCCCTTCTGGGTGATCGTGTGCACGATCACCGGGGCGCCGTAACCCTTGGCCTGGCGCAGAGCCTCGAGCATGGCAACCATGTCGTGGCCGTCGACCGGTCCGATGTATTTGATGTCGAGGTTCGAGTACAGCGCCTCGTTGTTGGTGACGCGGGCGAGGAAGCCGTGCAGCCCTCCGCGAACACCGCGGAAGAACGCCCGTGCGGGGGCCCCCATGTGGTCGAAGGCCTGGCGGCTGGTCAGGTAGGCGGCCCGGTAGCTCCTCCGGGTGCGCACGGTGTTGAGGAACCGGGCCATGCCGCCGATGGTGGGCGCGTAGGAGCGGCCGTTGTCGTTGACGACGATGATCAGGCGGCGGGTGTTGTCGTCGCTGATGTTGTTGAGGGCTTCCCAGGTCATTCCGCCGGTGAGGGAGCCGTCGCCGACCACGGCGATCACGTGGCGGTCGCTCTGCCCGGTCATCTCGAAGGCACGGGAGATCCCGTCGGCCCAGGACAGCGAGCTGGAGGCGTGGGAGCTCTCGACGATGTCGTGCACCGACTCCGAACGCTGCGGGTAGCCCGCGAGGCCGCCTCGCTGCCGCAGCTTGCTGAAGTCCTGCCGCCCGGTCAGCATTTTGTGCACGTAGGTCTGGTGGCCGGTGTCGAAGACGATCGCGTCACGGGGCGATTCGAAGACCCGGTGGATGGCGATCGTCATCTCGACGACGCCTAGGTTGGGTCCCAGATGCCCACCGGTCTTGGCGACCTCGTTGACCAGGAACGCGCGCACTTCGGCTGCCAGCTCGATGAGTTGCTGGTTCGAGAGACGATCGAGATCGCGGGGACCGGAAATTGTCTCCAGAAGACCCATCAAGAACACCTTTCACGTTGGCCGGCACCGAAGGAAACCGGCGCGTAGATACGGTTATACCCAGTCTACGCGCCGGTTTGGGAGCCAGCCGGGAGTTACTCGGAGACGAGCGACCGCAGCACGTACTGCAGGATGCCGCCGTTGCGGTAATAGTCGGCCTCGCCTGGCGTGTCGATGCGCACGACCGCGTCGAACTCGACGGTCTCCTTGCCGGGCGCCGAGTCGGCGCTCGGCGTGGCGGTCACGTGGACCGTCTTCGGGGTGGTTCCGCGGTTGAGATCCTCGATGCCCGCGATCGAGACGACCTCGGTGCCGTCCAGGCCGAGCGAGGCCCAGCTTTCGCCGGTCGGGAACTGCAGCGGCACGACGCCCATCCCGATCAGGTTCGAACGGTGGATCCGTTCGAAGCTCTCGGTGATGACAGCCTTCACGCCGAGCAGGCTGGTTCCCTTGGCTGCCCAGTCGCGGGACGAGCCGGAGCCGTATTCCTTGCCGCCGAAGATGACGAGCGGCGTGCCGGCGGCCTGGTAGTTCTGGCTCGCATCGTAGATGAACGCCTGCGGGCCGCCGTCGACGGTGAAGTCGCGGGTGTAGCCGCCCTCGACGCCGTCGAGCAGCTGGTTGCGGAGACGGATGTTCGCGAAGGTTCCGCGGATCATGATCTCGTGGTTGCCGCGGCGCGACCCGTAGGAGTTAAAGTCGCCGCGGGCGACGCCGTGCTCGACCAAGTACTGGCCGGCGGGGCTGTCGGCCTTGATGTTGCCGGCGGGGCTGATGTGGTCGGTCGTGACGGAGTCGCCGAGCTTGGCGAGCACCCGGGCGCCGGTGATGTCGCTGACCGGGCTGGTCTCCAGCGTCATCCCGTCGAAGTACGGGGGCTTCCGCACGTAGGTCGATTCGGGGTCCCATTCGAAGACCTCGCTGTCGGGCGTCGGCAGTGACCGCCAGCGCTCGTCGCCCTCGAAGACCTCGCCGTATTCCTTGGTGAACATGGCGGTGTCGATCGAGCTGTCGATCGTGGCCTGGACCTCGGCCGAGTCGGGCCAGATGTCCTTGAGGAACACGTCGTTGCCGTCCAGGTCGGTGCCGAGGGCATCCGTCTCGAAGTCGAAGTTCATCGACCCGGCGAGGGCGTAGGCGATGACCAGGGGCGGGCTGGCGAGGTAGTTCATCTTCACGTCGGGGCTGATCCGGCCCTCGAAGTTGCGGTTGCCCGAGAGCACGGCGGTGACGGCAAGGTCGTTCTCGTTGATCGCGGCGGAGACCTCCTCGATCAGCGGGCCGGTGTTGCCGATGCAGACCGTGCAGCCGTAGCCCACGGTGTAGAAGCCGAGGGCCTCGAGGTCGCCGGTGAGGCCGGCCTTCGCGTAGTAGTCGGTGACGACCTTGGAGCCCGGCGCGAGGGTGGTCTTGACCCACGGCTTGCTCTTGAGCCCCTTCTTGACGGCGTTGCGGGCGAGCAGGCCGGCCGCGAGCATGACGGACGGGTTGGAGGTGTTCGTGCACGACGTGATGGCGGCGACCGCGACGGCGCCGTGGTCGAGGGTGTAGCTGGCACCGTCGGCGGTCCTGATCGGGACGGGGCTCGACACCGATACCGGGGCGTGGCTGACGTGGCTGTGCGAGAACTGGTGGGCGCTCGACTCGTCCTGGGCGGTGAACCCGATCGGGTCGGATGCCGGGAAGGTCCCTTCGACGGCGGCGTCGACCCGGGACAGGTCCTGGGTGGCGTAGCTCTGCAGGTCCAGCTCGAACTGCTCCTGGGCGCGGCTGAGCTCGACGCGGTCCTGCGGGCGCTTCGGGCCGGCGATCGAGGGGACGACGGTGCCGAGGTCGATTTCGAGGTACTCGCTGAAGACGGGTTCCTGGCTCGCGTCGTGCCATAGCCCCTGCAGCTTCGCGTAGGCCTCGACCAGGGCGACCTGCTCCTCGCTGCGGCCGGTGAGCCGCAGGTAGCCGAGGGTGACGTCGTCGATCGGGAACATGGCCGCGGTGGAGCCGAACTCGGGGCTCATGTTGCCGATCGTGGCGCGGTTGGCCAGCGGCACCTGGGCGACGCCCTCGCCGTAGAATTCGACGAACTTGCCGACCACGCCGTGCTTGCGGAGCATCTGGGTGATGGTGAGCACGACATCCGTCGCGGTGACGCCCGTGGGGATGGATCCGGTGAGCTTGAAGCCGACGACCTTGGGGATGAGCATGGAGACGGGCTGGCCGAGCATGGCCGCCTCGGCCTCGATGCCGCCGACGCCCCAGCCGAGCACGCCGAGGCCGTTGACCATGGTGGTGTGCGAGTCGGTGCCGACGCAGGTGTCGGGGTAGGCCTGCAGCACGCCCTTGACCTCGCGGGTCATCGTCACGCGGGCGAGGTATTCGATGTTGACCTGGTGCACGATGCCGGTTCCCGGCGGGACGACCTTGAAGTCGTCGAAGGCGGTCTGGCCCCAGCGGAGGAACTGGTAGCGCTCACCGTTGCGCTGGTACTCGATCTCGACGTTGCGTTCGAGGGCGTTCTCGCTGCCGAAGAGGTCGGCGATGACGGAGTGGTCGATGACGAGCTCGGCCGGGGCGAGCGGGTTGATCTTCCTCGCGTCGCCGCCGAGTTCGGCGACGGCCTCGCGCATGGTGGCGAGGTCGACGATGCAGGGCACGCCGGTGAAGTCCTGCATGATCACGCGGGCCGGGGTGAACTGGATTTCCGTGTCGGGCTCGGCGGTCGGTTTCCACGCGCCTAGGGCGCGGATGTGCTCTTCGGTGATGTTGGCGCCGTCTTCGGTGCGGAGAAGATTCTCCAGCAGCACCTTCAGGCTGAACGGCAGTTTCTGGTAGCCCTCGACCGCATCGAGTCGAAAGACCTCATAGTCCGTCGAACCGACCCGCAGGGTGTCCTTTGCTCCAAAGCTGTTTACTGCAGACACGTTGCCCTCTCCTTCGTGGAAACCGACGGGAAACCGTCCGCAATCCCCAATCCTGACGACCGGACGCCTGCCCCTGCCAGCAAGGGTAACCTAACCAGCGGGCACGGCACCCGGTCGATGCTGTCCGCCAAACTATCTTGACGTAGAGATAACTCTAGCGTGGCGGCTCCGGACCGGCCGCATTCCGGGCGGCATTTCCCGAACTATTCACGGTCGAAGATCAGGCCGCGGCGCCGCGCGAACCGGTACATCAGCTCGATGGCGGCGGCGCCCAGCAGGCCGACGAGGATGCCGAAGGCCAGCGCCGGGTTCGGCGACACCGAAATGGCGAAGAAGATCCGGCCGAACCCAACGGTGCAGGCGAGCACCATGGCCGCCGCCATGGAGAGCACGAGAGCCAGCCGCGGCCCGGTGAGAGGCCGGGCCAGCGCGGCCAGGATCGCCAGAGAGACGACGAACAGGGCGACCGTGGTGACGCTTCGGGCCTCGTTCAGGGGAATCCGGTGATAGAGCGGCAGGAAGGCCGCCAGCACGGTCGCGGCGGCGATCACCCCGGTCGGCACGGCGTAGCGGATGATCCGGCGCAGCACACCGGGCGTGTAGATGCGCCGGTTCGGGGCGAGGGCGAGCACGAACGACGGGATCCCGATCGCGAGGGCGGAGACCAGGGTCAGCTGACGCGGCAGGAATGGGAACGGCAGCGACAGGGCGGCCATCGTCAGGGCGATCAGGATGCCGTAGACCGTCTTGGACAGGAACAGGTTCGCCACCCGCTCCACGTTGCCGATCACCCGGCGGCCGAGGTAGAGCACCTCGGGCAGCCGGTCGAATCGGTTGTCGAGCAGCACCAACCGGGATGCCGCCTTGGTGGCGGGGGTCGCCGCGCCCATGGCGATGCCGAGGTCGGCGTCCTTGATCGCCATGGCGTCGTTGACCCCGTCACCGGTCATCGCGACGGTGCGGCCCTCGGCCTGGAGGATGGCCACGGCCTTCCGTTTCTGCTCGGGGCCCACCCGGCCGAACAGGCTCGCCGTGCCGAGGGCCGCCGCAAGGGCGGCGTCATCGGCCAGACCCGCCGCGTTCACCGTCTCCCCGGCGAGGCCGAGCCGGCGGGCGAGCGCCGCGACGGTGACGGGGTTGTCCCCCGACATCACGATCACGCGCACTCCCTGGCCCGCGAAGTAGCGGAGCGTCTCGGCGGCGTGCGGGCGCACCGATTCACGGAACACCACGAGGGCGGCCGGGGTGAGGTCGTGGTTGCCCGGGTCGTCGGCGGCATCCGTCGAAAGGTCGCCGGCCAGCCTGACCAGGGCGAGGGTGCGTTCGCCCGCGGCGGCGATGACGTTCGCCGCGGCGAGCCGGTCCGGGTGCCCGGCGAGGAGCCGCTCCGGCGCCCCGAGGAGCCACGCGGACGTGTCTCCGTCGTGCTCGAGGGCGACGCCGCTGTATTTCCGCGCCGAGCCGAACGGCAGCCGGGATCGCACCGTGGCCCCGTCAGCGGAGAAGTGGCCGCCGAGCACGCGGGCCGTGAGGTTGGCGGCATCGTCGGCACCGAAGGCGCCGAGGGCCCGGCTCACCCCGGCTTCGAGTGCCGGATCGAGCCCGGCCTGCCGGTCGAGGACGAGCCGGTCGAAGACCAGCTCGCCGCTGGTGAGCGTGCCGGTCTTGTCGAGGCAGAGCACGTCGACGCGGGCGAGCACCTCGACCGCCGCCAGCTCCTCGATCAACACCTTGTGCCTGGCCAGCTGGATCGCGGCCACGCCGAAGGCCAGGCTGATCAGCAGCACGAGGCCCTCCGGAATCATGCCGACCACGCTGGCCACCGCGTCGCGGAGGGCGGCGCGCCAGTCCCCGTCGCTGAAATCCGCCAGGGCCGCGATCCCGCCGTAGGTCGAGACCCGGCCCAGCAGGGTGACCACGATGACGGGCCCGAGGATCCAGGACAGCACGACGAGGATGCGGTTGGTCGCCGCCCGCAACTCGGAGTGGACGAGGGAATGCCGTTTGATCTCCGCGGTCAGCTTGTTCGCGTAGGAGGCCGCACCGACGGCGGTGACGACCCCGTAGCCGGACCCTCCCGCCACGTGCGAGCCGGACAGCAACGGGTCGCCCGCCACCTTGACCTGCGGTTCGGACTCCCCCGTGAGCATGGCCTCGTCGACGACGAGGTCGTCCCCGCCCAGCACCCGGGCGTCGGCGGGCACCTGGTCGCCCGGCCGCAGCACGAGGATGTCATCCAGGACGACCCCGGCGAGCGGCACGATCTGCCGCAGCCCGTCGCGCTTGACCGCGACCTCCGGGGTGGACAAAAGCGCCAGCCTGTCGAGCACGACCTTGGCTCGCACCTCCTGCACGATTCCGATCAACGCGTTCGCGACGACGACCCCGTAGAACAGTCCGTCGCGCAGGTCGCCGAGGAGCAGCACGGCCGCGAAGCACACCGTGAGGATCGCGTTGAAGAGGGTGAAGACGTTCTCCCGCAGGATGTCCGCCACGGTGCGCGAGGTCGGCTGCGGCGCATCGTTGCCGCGACCGTCGGCGAGCCGCTGGGCTGCCTCCCCGCCGGTGAGACCCGGAAGCTCATCGCCGAGGGCCATCGGGTCAGTCCCCGCTCGCCTCGGCAGCCGTCGCACCCGGTCGGCCCTGCGCCGGATAGACGGAACGCACCATCAACCAGGACACAACCAGGAGCGGGGCATACAACGGGATGCCCATGATCAGCTTGGCCGCGCCGAGCCATTCGACGTTGTTCGAGAAGTACAGCGGGAGCTGCACGATCAGGCGGAGGGCGAAGAGCGCGGCCCAGCACAGCGTGAGCACCGTGAGCACCCGACGCTTCGACGGATCGTCCCGCCAGGCGATCCCGTCGTTCATCAGGAAGCCGACGGCGAGGCCGAGGATCGGCCAGCCGACCAGGGCCGACACCAGGAGGACTGTGCCATAGGCGCCATTGGTCCAGAAGCCGGGCAGGAAGGCATCCGCGGCGTTGCCGGAGAACAAGGCCAGCACGGCGCTGAAACCGGCGCCGAGCAGGCCACCGATGGCCGGGGTCACGGTCTGGCGCACCGCGCGGCGGAGCACCGCGAACACGACGCCGATGATCACAGGGGCGATCAGGGAGAGCAGGAGGGACTGGTCAGGGACGGTGGACCGGGTGAACGTGTAGACGATGAGGAAGACCAGGCCCGGCAGGACCGCCTCGACCAGGCCGCGGATGCCGCCCATCGCCGCGAGCAGGGCGTGGCCGGTGATCGGCTCGCCGTCGGCGGCCGAGGCGAAGCCGGCGCGCCGTGCCGCCGCGGCCATTCCCTGGGCGAAAGTCTCCGAGACCGCGGGGCCGGCAGCGGAGCCCGGCGTCTGGGCAGGGGCGGCCCCGCCCGGGGCATCCGCCGACGTCGACTGGGCCGGGGACTCGTCTGGAGGTAGCGGTGCGTCCGTCATTCGGGCGTTCTCCCTGCGGGGAGGCCGGTCAGCCGTCGGTGGGCTCGGCGGCGCCGGTCGCGGTGGACGGCATCCGGAGCGGGATGAGATCGCGGGGCGGCATCGGCGCCGACCCGCGCACGACGACGATGCTGCGGAAGAGGTCTTCGATCTGGGCGGCCGCCTCCGGGTTGACGGCGCCCTCCCCCGCGATCACGCCGCGGAGGAACCACCGGGGGCCGTCGACGCCGATGAAGCGGGCCAGCCGACTCGATTCGTCAGCGCCTGAGCCGGCCGCGACCGGGATCTCCGCGACGAGTTCGGGGCCGAACGGCCCCTCCCGCAGGGTGGTGGTGCCGCCCTGCTTTCCGATCTGGTCGGCGATCTGGTCGCGGATCTCGTGCCAGAGGCCGCTCGACCGCGGGGCGGCGAACGGCTGCACCTGAAGGGTCGAGCCGGCGTAGTCGAGCCCGATCGCGACGACCCGCTTGCTGCCCTCTTCGATCTCCAGGCGCAGGTGGAGACCCTCTCGGGGAAGGATCTTCACGCCGCCGAGGTCGACATACGGGCGCACGGGGTTCGCCTCGATCTCGTCGAGGGGACCTTCGGTCTCACGGTCTTCCGGTGCCGACTTGGCAAATGATTCCGGGAATTCTTCCGGTTCCACGATGTCACTCACGGGTTGTCTCCTGATTCTGGGGTGCCGGCCGGCCCGGCGGCGCCGGCGCTCTTCCGGCCGAGCCCGGTCGATCCGAATCCGCCTTCCCCGCGCTGGCTGCCTGGCAGCCGTTCGACGGGGATGAAGGAGGCCCGGGCGACGGGCATGATGATGAGCTGCGCGATGCGATCGCCGACGGCGATCGGAAATGCGGCAGAACTGTCGGTGTTGAGCAGCGTGACCTTGATCTCGCCGCGATAGCCGGCGTCCACGGTGCCCGGCGCGTTGACGATGGTGATGCCGTGCTTCACGGCGAGGCCGCTCCGGGGCACCACGAACGCGGCGTAACCGTCGGGCAGCGCGATGGCGACACCGGTTCCGACCAGGGCACGTTCACCGGGGGCCAGGACGAGCGCCTCCGAGGAATGCAGATCTGCCCCGGCATCGCCTGGATGCGCGTAATTCGGGAGGACGGACGCGGTAATCAGGACTTCGACGCTTTCTGCCACGTGTCGAGGCTAGTGCAGAAGTCTGATCGAATAGAGCCATGCCTGAATATCGCGAAAAACTCTGGGCGTCACCTGCGCCTTACGTCGCCACAGCACTGGTCATCCCCGCGAGCATCCTCGTCTTCGCGCCGATTTCGATGCCGGCCGGAATCATCATCGCCGCCTGCCTGTATGCAGCCTGTGTCCTGACCCTGGTGCTCACCTCGCCCGTCGTCCAGGTGAAGGACGGGACGTTGACGGCCGGGAAGGCGAGGATCGCGACCGACCTGGTCGGCGCGGCCGCCGCGTTCGAGGGCGCGGAGGCGACGCTGGAGCGGGGGCGCCGGCTCGATGCCCGCGCGTGGCTGCTCATCCGTGGCTGGGTAGGCCCGGTCGTGCGCATTCCGATCGAGGACGCGACCGACCCCGCGCCGTACTGGCTGGTGTCGACCCGCCATCCACAGAAATTGGCCGCCGCGATCAATGGATCGCGACGGCCAGCATCAAGTGACTAAGCGCGCTTAGGCGTCGCACTCCAGGCAGACCGGACCGAGCTTGGTCTCGTGCGACATCTGCGAGCGGTGCTTCACGAGGAAGCACTCAACGCAGGTGAATTCGTCGGCCTGCGGAGGCAGGACGACGACATCGAGGTCGAGGTCGGACAGATCGGCGCCGGGAAGATCGAAACCACCGGGGTTGTCTGAGTCGTCGACATCCACGACTCCGGACATCTTGTCGGGTACGCGCTCCTTGAGGGCCTCAATCGACTCAGAGTCGTCTTCGGTCTTTCGCGGTGCGTCGTAATCGGTTGCCATACCCATCCATTTCTTTATCGCCGATAAACGAAATCGGCGGGCATAGTTTCCAACAATCCCGACGGAATAGCAAACTACGCGCCGTCCGTGTTCACCGGCACAGTCATCAACTTGCGGCACGCCCGGCGTATTCCCCGGAAAAGCGGTGATTGCATGGCAGTCTTGGCGACATCAGTGATCGCGAGAGGGCTTTCGAGATGCAGGAATTGAAAGTTATCGGAGTTGAGAACGGCGCGCTGCTTGCAGCAAGCGAGGATGGTGATCGTTTCCGGATCCCCATCGACGAGGTTCTCCAGTCCCGGCTTCGCCAAACCCAGACCGAGTCGACGTCTGGACCGAAGCTGTCCCCACGCGAGGTGCAGGCGCACATCCGCTCGGGCATGTCCGCCGAGGACGTCGCGGCCGTGACGGGAGCACCCATCGACTTCGTTCGCCGCTTCGAGGGACCTGTCGTCGCCGAGCGCGAATACATCGTGTCCTGTGCGCTGAGCGTGCCCGTGCACACGGCCATCGACCCTGACCCGCTGGAGGGCGGCGCCAACTTCGGCAGCGTCATCCGGGAACGCCTCGCGTCGCTCGGTGCCACCAATGAGCGCTGGGCCAGTTGGAAAGAGCCGGGCGCCGGGTGGATCGTGAAGCTCGCCTTCACGGCGGACGACATCGACCACGATGCCCGCTGGGGCTTCGAACCGAAGAAGAACTCCCTCTCGCCCGTCGGCAACGAGGCCATCGCGCTCTCCCAGCAGGGCGAACTCAAGGGCGCACTCATCCCCCGCCTTCGCGCCGTCGGCGCGGAGACGAGCATGGCCGACGTGTCCCGCTTCGACAGCGGAGCGTTCACGTTCAAGGAATCCTTGGCCGACGACCTGCTCGCCGACACCGCGCCGCTGCTGGACCCGATCCCCTACTCGCGCCCGGCCGGCACGACGGATGCCGTCTCCAAGGCCGCGATCAAGCGCGCCGCCGAGCCGCCCCAGAGCCTGAGCGAAACCGCCGACCTCCTCGAGTCCCTCCGTCGCCGGAGAGGCGAGCGGGAAGCCGCCGTGTTCGAGCACGACGAGGCCCCCGTGGTGCCCTCGCAGGGCATGCGACTGCTGGAGACCCCGGCCCCGGCACCCGTCGTCGAACCGGCCACCGATCCGTCCAGGAATGCCTGGTCGAACCAGGCCGCCACCGGTCAGCCCCGCAACACCGGCAGCCACGGCAAACGCGGCCGGGCCTCGATGCCCAGCTGGGACGAGATCGTCTTCGGCGCGCGCACGGACGACGACCTCGCCTGAACCCGGCAGCCCCGGGTGTCGGGCCGGGGTCAACCGGGATAGTCCAATTCCCGACGGGACCCGACGCGCACTGGCGGTGAACCGGCCAACGGAGTTATAGTTCTGTATCGAACATACGTTCGATTCGGGATGGTGATGAGGTGGTGCCCCGTGTCCAGGGTGGATGAACCGATCAGGGTCTGGACGAGCGCGGCCGGAGAACCGCAGCGGATGGTCTGGCGCGCGCGCCGGTTCCGGGTGACGGACACCCCGACGGCCCTCGTCGGGACCTGCGACTGGTGGCGACCGTTCTCGCCGCACGACTTCGGCATCGGGCATCCGCCGCTCCGGATCGCGGGCTGGCGTTTCCAGGCCACCGCCGACGACGGCGAAACCCACGTCTTCGACGTCGAGCACGGCGAGACCGACGCGGACTGGCAACTGCTGCGCACGTTCGACTAGTGTCCGGCATACTGATCCGATGGCACTGACCGCCTCCGCTCGGGACGTCGCCCGGCTGCGCCTGGTCCGGCACGGCCTCGGCCCCGTCACCGGCGGCTCGCCGGACGGGCCTGTCGAGGTCGTCGAGCGACTCCTCGCCCTGCAGGCGCAGGATTTCACGGCCGCCCGGTGGGCCGTCGGCGTTCGGGCGCCCGGATCATCCGCCGACGACGTGCGCCGGGCGATCGACGACGCAGAGATCGTGCGGTCCTGGCCGATGCGCGGCACCCTCCATTTCGTGCCGGCGGCAGACCTGGGCTGGATGCTCGGCGTGACGGCCCCGAGGGTGCTGGCCGGGATGAGAACCCGCCGCGGCCAGCTCGACCTGGACGAGGCGACCCTCGAACAGGCGAGAGGCGCTGCCCTCTCCTCCCTCGCCGAGGGTCGACAGCTCTCCCGGGCCGGCTTCCTCGCCGCCCTCGAGGCGGCCGGGATCAGTACGGCGGGCCAGCGCGGCTACCACCTGATCGCCCACCTCGCCCTGACCGGCACGATCTGCTGGGGCAGGCAGGTCGGCTCGCAGCAGCAGCTGGTGCTGCTGGAAGGGTGGGTGCGCGCGCCACGACGGCTGGAGCGCGAGGAGGCCCTGGGCGAGTTCGTGCTGCGCTATTTCTCCGGCCATGGGCCGGCCACCGTGCAGGACTTCGTCTGGTGGTCCCAGCTCACCGTCGCCGACGCCCGGGTCGGCCTCGATGTCGCTCGCGACCGGTTGACCGAACTGCAGGTGGAGGGCATCGCGCATTACTGGGCCGCTGCGGCCGACACCGGCGAGACCGGGCGCCCACCGAAGCAACGCACACCGGTGCTCGCGCTTCCCGGCTTCGACGAATACCTGCTCGGCTATCGCAACCGCGGATTCGCGGTGGCCGACGCCGACTTCCCGCGCGTCGTGCCCGGCAAGAACGGGATCTTCCTGCCCCTCGTGCTCGTGAACGGCCGGGTGGCCGGCACCTGGCGCCGGAAGTCCGGCCCGTCCGGAAGCCCGGGCTACGAGGCCATCGCGTTCACCGGCCTGACGGAGCGTCAGCGCACCGGGTTTGACCGGGCAGTCCGGGACTACACCCGCTTCTTCCAGCCTCACGGCGCCCCGGCAGCCGCCGGGCAGGGCGAACCTCGGGAACACGTCGAACGGCCCGGACTGCCCGAGGGCCCGCTCGCGCTACCCTGAGCAAGTGAGACTAACGGCCCGCCTGCAATCCACGAGCCGGATCCCGCTCCTCCAGGCCGTGAAGACCTCCGTTGCCGTCGGGCTGGGCTGGCTGCTCTCGCAGTTCCTGCTCCAGACCGACCTGCCCATCTTCGCCGCCATCGCGGCGCTGCTGGTCGTGCAGCCCAACATCAACCAGACCCTGGGCCGGGCGGTCGAACGCAGCCTCGGGGTCATCGGCGGCGTGCTCATCGCCTATGCGGTCGGCATCGCGTTCGGTCAGTCCAGCTGGATCGTGCTGCTCGCCATCGTCTTCTGCATCATGCTGGCCTGGGCGCTGCGCCTCGCCCCCAGCTCGGCAAGCCAGATCCCGATCAGCGCGATGCTCGTGCTCTCGATCGGGGCGACGACCCCCGAATACGCGCGTGACCGCATCCTGGAAACGATCATCGGGGCGGCCGTCGCGCTCGTCGTCAACGCGCTGATAGTGCCGCCCGTGCTGCTCGCGCCGGCGCATGACGCCGTGGTGCGGCTCGCCCTCGAGGTCGCCGACACCCTCGACCGCATTGTCGACGCCCTCCGTTTTCCGCAGCAGGCCGGCCAGATCGAAGAGATGATGATCAAGGCGCGGCTGCTGCGCCCGATGCTGAGCAAGGCCGAGAAGGCGATCAAGCAGGCCGAGGAGAGCCTCACGCTCAATCCCCGGCACGGGATGCACCGGCGCCTGCTCGACATCGACGAGGAGTTCTACAACCGGCTGATCTCCCTGGTCACCCGCACCATCGGCATGACCAGGTCGCTCAGGGACCACTACGACCACTCGCTCCACCTCGAGCCGACAGTGCTGGCGATCACCGTGGAGCTCAGCCGGGCCGCCCATGACCTGCGGCTGCTGGCGTCGGAGGTCGACCATCCCGACCGCGAGAAGGTGTCCCTGCCCGTGGAGCCGCCGGCCCTGACGGCTCCGCTGATCATCGCGACACCGCATCCGCAGCACTGGATTCTGATCGGCTCACTGATGGAAGACCTCCGCCGGGTGCGCGAGGAGATCAAGGGCGACTAGGTTCGAGGCTGCGGTGGGGGCTCGGCTGAGTTCCGAGCTGCACTCCTGAACTCGGGACAGGACTTGCGGATGGGATCGGAGGCCGGGCAGGTGCGGTGACGGTGGCGACAGGGGCACAACGAAGGGGCCCCGCCGTAGCGGAGCCCCTGTCGAAAGTGCCCGTTACGCCTGGTTCAGCGCAGCCTGGAGTTCAAGGGTGATGGTGACCTTCTCGCCGAGGAGCAGGCCGCCGGTCTCGAGGGCCGCGTTGTACTCGAGGCCGAAGTCTGCACGGGTGACCTCCGTCTTGGCGGTCGCGCCGGCCTTGTAGTTGCCGTAGGGGTCCATGCCGAAGCCGCCGAACTCGAAGTCGAAGGTGACCGGCTTGGTGACGCCCTTGATGGTGAGGTCGCCGTCGACGAGGAAGTCGCCCTTGACGCTGCGTACACCGGTGGAGACGAAGTTGATGCTGGGGAAAGTCTCGGCGTCGAAGAAATCGCCGGTACGGAGGTGACCGTCGCGGTTGGCCTCGTTGGTGTTGATCGAGGCGACCTCGGCGGTGGCGCTGACAGTGCTGTCGAGCGGGTTCACTGCGGTCACGAAGGTCGCGTCGAACTTCTCGAACTTGCCCTTGACCTTGCTGATCATCAGGTGACGGATGCTGAAGCCGACCTCGCTGTGGGTCGGGTCGATGGTCCAGGTCCCAGCCTTGTAGCCGGGGATGTTCGTGATGGTGTCAGTCATGGGTTCTCCTCGAGTCTCAGGCGGTGGATTGTCGCCGTCAATTACATGCAATTGCATAGGATCCCGGTTTATTCCGAATCCGCGGTTATTTCTTTCGTTCCGCCTCGCTATCGGAGCAGCCGGCGGCAATCCACGCCGCACGGTTCTCCGTGCGCCGAGCGCACCGCGAGCCCCCGGCGCACCACGAGCAGCCGGTAGGCCGCGTCGTCGATCTGAGCCTCCGTGATCCGCCCGGATTCGACGGCACCGGCGATTCCGTTAATCAGGGCCGGAATGACCATCCCGACCCGCGCAGGGTCGGCAGGCGTGACGTAGAGCAGCATGGTGTTGCCGGCGGCGATCGCCGCGATCGCGTTCTCGGTCGGGTCGGCGTACTCGGCAAGCCCCGTGTCCTGAAGCATCAGCAGGTCGTCGGTGATCGCAATTCCGGTGAATCCGAGCGTGCGGCGCAGGATCGTGTGCCAGGCCGGGGAGAGACTGGCCGGCCGGGCATCAACGGCCGGATAGGCCAGATGCCCGAACATGACCACCTGCGCGCCGGCTGTGATCCCGGCCCTGAACGGCGGTGCCACCTGGCTGAGCCAGTCCCGATAGCCCAGCCCGGTCGACGGGATGCTCCGGTGCGAGTCCCCCGGTGCCGCCCCGTGCCCCGGGAAATGCTTGAGGGTGCTCAGCACCCGGCCACGTTCGCCGGCGACGGCTGCGGCCACGCGCACGGATGCCGCGGAAGGGTCCGTGCCGAGCACGCGGCCGTACAGGAACGAGTTCGGATCGGCGGTGACGTCGGCCACGATTCCGAAGTTGACGCTGATCCCGGCCGACTGAAGCAGGGCGCCGCGACTGCGGAAGGCGTCCTCGGTGGCCTGCACCGGCTGGGGACGCAGAGCCTCCGCACCCGGGGCCTCGTCATTCCGCAGCCGGTCCACCTCGCCGCCCTCCTGGTCGATCCCGATCACGAGGGGAAGCGCGGCGTCGGCGCTCAGCGCCGAGGTCAACGCGCCGAGGTCCTCCGGTGCGGGCGGCACGTTGTCGCCCATCAGGATGAGCCCGCCGAGGCCGTTGTCGGCGGCGAAGGAGCCGAGCGCGGCGGCATCCGTTCCCGGCTGGTGAAGCATCAGCAGGCTGGAGATCTTCTCGGTCAGGGTCATGACGGACAGGCGCCGCCGAGCGTCGGCAGCGAGCGGGTCGACCGGGGCGCTGGTGCGGGCCGGCGCGGCCTGCGCGTGGGTCCCGGTGCCCCCGGAGGGCGAGACCGGCGAGCAGCCGGCCAGCGCCATCGACAGGGCGACAGCGGCTGCCACAGCGGCGGCGAGCGCCGCGCTCCCGGATGGGCGGCCATGTCGTCCTCCACCGGTGATCATCGGTCAAGGTTAGCCCCGCGAGCCGGCGCGGGCACCCGGTCCCACGACGCGGCCGAGTCGCACTACACTCGGCATTCACAACGGGAGGCACCCGACGGGAGGAACCAGTGGCACGTCGCGACCTGGGCATGCGGGACATCGCCGGCGAAGGCGCGCTCATCGCCGCCGGCGGACGGTCCATCCTGCTGCAGATCGCGAATCCGGCCATCGGGCACGGCGTCGCGCACCACAGCGATTTCGCTTCGCGGCCCCTCGACCGGCTGCGCGGCACACTGACCTACGTCTACGCCGTGGTCTTCGGCACCCCGGCAGAGGCGGCGAGCGCCAGCCGGCGGGTCAACCGCGCTCACGGCCCGGTCGTCGGCGAGGCCGCTGATGGAGCCCCGGCCTACAGCGCGTTCACCCCGGAATTGCAGCTCTGGGTGGCGGCGACCCTGTACGACTCTGCCATCACGATGCGCGAACTGGTCTTCGGGCCGCTGGAAGACGACGTCGCCGACGCCCTCTACCTGGACTACGCCGTTCTCGGAACGGCGCTCCAGGTGCCGGCCGACCTCTGGCCGGTCGATCGCGCGGCGTTCGCCGGGTATTTCCGGGACCGGGTCGCCGAACTTCGCACCGATGCCACCACTCGGGCCGTGGCGAATGAGCTCCTGCACCCGCAGGCCGGACCGGTCTGGCTGCGGATGCTGATGCCGCTGGGCCGTCTCCTCACCGTGGGGCTGCTCCCGGCGCGCGTGCGGGAGCTGTTCGAGCTCGACTGGTCACCGCGGTCGCAGCGGCGGTTCGACCGGCTGCTGGCCATCACGGCAGTGGTCTACCCGCTCCTGCCGATGCGGCTTCGCCATTGGCCGAAGAACCACTACCTGCGCGCGGTGCGCCAATCCATGGCTGAGCCGGCGGTAGTCTGAAGCCTCCCGAACTGAGGACCACAATGACGCAGCCGCCGGTATGAGCGAGCACTCCCCATCGCCCGCGCCCGCCGGCCTCGACGCGATCGACCGGCGAATAGTCGCCGAACTGAGCAGGGACGCGCGCCTGTCGATGCGCCAGGTCGCCGCCCTCGTGCACATCTCCCGCACGGCGGCCCACACTCGGGTGCAGAACCTCGTGCGCCACGGGGTCATCACCGGCTTCGGTGCCCAGATCGATCCGCGCGCCCTCGGCCTGCACGTGTCCGCCCTGGTCGTGGTCAAGATCGGCGACGTCTCCTGGACGGATATCGCGTCCCGGCTCAGCAAGCTGCCCTTCGTCGAGAAGGCCCAGGCGGTCAGCGGGGACATCGACATCATCCTCACGGTCAGCGCGCCCGACCACGAGCAGCTCAGCCAGGCCATCCTGCGCGACATCCACAGTATGCCCGGCGTCATCTCCACCCGGTCCCACCTGATTCTGGAGGAGATCGCCGGTCACGCGCCCGCCGAAGCACCGGACATCTGGCACTGAATCCGAGTTGGATATCGGACGTTTGGCACGGCGACGGGCCTGTTCGAGCCAATCGTTCACATCCGTCGCCGCGGTGTCGTGACCGGCCGACGGATGCCCCACGATTGCGTCATGAGCCTCAATGTCGAGAGCCCGGTCGTGTCCACCGCGTCGGCGCCGCAGCCCCTCCGCCTGATCGATGACACCGGGCATGCCGTGACGGACGACGCGGGCGGTTTCACCCTCCCCGACCCGCTCACGCTGCTCGGCCTGTACCGCCAGATGGTGGTGGCACGCCGGTTCGACGTGCAGGTCACCGCCCTCACCCGGCAGGGCCGTCTGGCCACCTACCCGTCGGCCCTCGGCCAGGAGGCCTGCGAGATCGCGGCCGTCGCGTCGCTCGATCCGGGCGACTGGCTGTTCCCCACCTACCGGGACAGCATCGCCCTGCTCACCCGAGGCGTGAAGCCCGAACACATCCTCGCCTCGTTCCGCGGCGAGTGGCACAGCGGCTACGACCAGTACGAGCACCGGATCGCGCCGCAGGCCACCCCGCTCGCCACCCAGGCGCTACACGCCGTCGGCCTGGCCACCGCGTCCAAACTCAAACGGGACAGCACCGTCGCCCTCACCCTGCTCGGTGACGGCGCCACGAGCGAGGGCGACGCGCACGAGGCGTTCAACTTCGCCGCCGTCTGGCAGGCGCCGGTCGTGTTCGTGGTGCAGAACAACCAGTTCGCGATCAGCGTGCCACTCGACAAGCAGATGCGCTGCCGCACCATCGCCGACAAGGCCATCGGCTACGGCATGCCCGGCTTCTACGTCGACGGCAATGACGTCGCCGCGATGTACGCGGTCACCTCCGCGGCCGTCGACCGTGCCCGCACGGGGGGCGGGCCGACCCTGGTCGAGGGGCTGACCTACCGGATAGAGGCGCACACGAACTCAGACGACCCGAGCCGGTACCGCACGGCGGGCGACGTCGACGTCTGGCGGCGTCGCGACCCGATCGAACGACTGGAGACCTATCTGGTGTCAATCGGCGCCCTGAGCGACCGGGAGCGGGCCGGCATCCGTGACGAAGCCGAGGACCTCGCCGCGGCCACCCGGGACTGCATGACGCTGCCCGTGCAGGCGGACCCGCTCGAGCTGTTCGATCACGTCTATGCCACCCCGCGGCCCGCTCTCGCCGAACAGCGCGCCTTCCTGGCCGCCGAGCTGGCCGAACACGCTGCGCTCGCCGGGCACACCGCGCCCCCGCCCGTTTCCACCCCGTCAGGAGCCCCCGCATGACGCTGCAGAGCACGGCCCCGCACGTCGGTGCCCGCCCACCGGCCACCCTCACCATGGCCGCCGCCCTCAACGCGGCCATCCAGGACTCGATGCGGGACGACCCGACCGTGGTGCTGTTCGGGGAGGACGTCGGTCCCCTCGGCGGCGTCTTCCGGGTCACCGACGGGCTCTATGCCGAGTTCGGCGAGACCCGGGTGAGCGATTCCCCGCTGGCCGAGTCCGGCATCGTCGGCACCGCGATCGGCATGGCCATCTACGGGCTGCGCCCGGTGGTGGAGATGCAGTTCGACGCGTTCAGCTATCCCGCGTTCGAGCAGATCGTGTCGCACCTGGCCAAGATGCGCAATCGCACCCGGGGCCGGATCTCCCTCCCCATCGTCATCCGCATCCCCTACGCCGGCGACATCGGCGGAGTGGAACACCACTCCGACTCGTCCGAGGCCTACTGGTGCGCCACTCCCGGCCTGACGGTCGTGTCGCCGTCCAACCCGGCGGACGCGTATTCGATGCTGCGCGAGGCCATCGCCAGCGACGACCCGGTGATCTTCATGGAACCCAAGAGCCGGTACTGGATGAAGGAGCAGCTCACTCTGCCCGTGCAGACCGCACCGATGAACACCGCCGTCGTGCTCCGGGAGGGCACCGACGTCACGCTCATCGCCTACGGCCCCACGGTGAAGACCGCCCTGGCCACCGCGGAACTGGCGATGGAGGAGGGACTGTCGATCGAGGTCATCGACCTGCGCAGCCTGTCACCGTTCGACGACGAGACCGTCGGCGCGTCCCTGCGCAAGACGAGCCGGGCCGCGGTCGTGCACGAGGCCGCTCAGTTCGGCGGGTACGGCGCGGAGGTCGCGGCACGGCTCACCGAACGCAACTTCTTCCACCTCGCCGCGCCCATCCTGCGGATCACCGGATTCGACATCCCCTACCCGTCGCCCAAACTCGAGGAGTACTTCCTGCCGACCCCCGACCGGATCCTCGCCGCACTCGGCACCTGGGAGTGGTCATGATGACGAACGACTTCATCCTGCCTGACCTCGGCGAAGGGCTGACCGAGGCGGAGATCGTTTCCTGGCTGGTGAGCGTCGGCGACACCATCGCGATCGACCAGCCCGTGGTCGAGGTCGAATCCGCCAAGTCGATCGTCGAGCTGCCGTCACCGTTCGGCGGCGTGGTGAAGGCGCTCTTCGGCGAGGCCGGCCAGGTGATCCACTCCGGCCAGGTGCTGCTGAGCGTGACGGATGCCGGGGCGCCGCCCACGGAGAGCACGCTGTCGGGGTCCGCGCCCGCGGCTACGCCCGGGGCCGCGCCGGCCCCCGCACTCGCGGCGTCGGCGCCCGCGTCGTCGGCGTCCTCTGCCGAGCCGAGCGGGGCATCCGGCGCCGTGCTCGTCGGCTACGGCACGAGTGAGAACACCCGGCCGGTCCGGCGGCCGTCCGCGGCGCGGTTCGGCGCCAGGGCCGGCCAGCCTGCTCCCGCGCCGGTTCCCTCGGCCACCGCAGCGGTGGTCGCTCCCGCGGCCGCCCCTGCAGCCGCCCCCGCGCCCGGCCCTGTAGTCACCCCGGAAGCCGGCCCTGCAGCCGGCCCGACCAGCCTCGGCCGCCCGTCACCGGTCGTCTCCCCGATCGTGAGACGGCTCGCCCGCGAGAACGGCTTCGACGCGAGCACCCTCCGCGGCAGCGGGCCGAACGACCTGGTCCTGCGTCGTGACGTCGAGGCCCGGATCCGCGCTGCCGAGGCACCGGTGCCCGCCGTGGCGGCAGCGCCCGCCCAGGCGGCAGCGCCGGCCGTGGCAGCACCGGCCGTGGCAGCACCACCGACGACCGGGGACACCCGCATTCCGATCACGGGGCTCCGCAAGGTCGTCGCCGAACGCCTGGCCCAGTCCCGGCGGGAGATCCCCGAGGCAACGATCTGGCTCGACGTGGACGCCACGGAGCTGTTCGCCGCCCGGGACCGGTTGCTCGCCGACACCGGGGAACGCTTCAGCGTGACCGCCCTGATCGCGCGTTTCGTCGTGGCCGGCCTGCGCCGCTACCCGCTCCTCAACGCATCCGTCGACACCGCCAGCCAGGAGATTCTCGTGCGCGGGGACATCAACCTCGGCATTGCCGCGCAGACTCCGCGGGGCCTGATGGTCCCGGTCGTGCAGGGCGCTCACGCCCTGACCACCCGTCAGCTGCGGGACGCCATCGCCGGGCTGGTCACACAGGCCGGCGACGGTGCGTTCTCCCCCGGAGCCCTGGCCGGGGGAACCTTCACCCTGAACAACTTCGGTTCCCTCGGGGTGGACGGGTCGGCGGCGATCATCAACCACCCGGAGGCCGCGATCCTCGGCATCGGCCGGATGATCGAACGCCCGTGGGTGGTCGACCACCAGCTCGCCGTGCGCACCGTCGTCGAGCTGTCCATGGTCTTCGACCACCGGGTCTGCGACGGGGACACGGCGGCGGGGTTCCTCACCTACGTCGCCCGGTGCATCGAATCCCCCGTCTCCCTGCTCGCCGACCTCTGAGCCCGCCGGCCCCGGCACCCGGCAGCCGGCAGCCTGGGGCCGGAAGCCGGGAGCCGGCGCGGTCAAATTCGACGGACTTTTTCCGGTTTCAGGCCCGAAATGGCGTTCTCAGCCGGCCGTGGAGCAAAATCTCCGTCGAATTCGACGGGGCCTCGGGCCCACGGCTCACACCCCGGCGGACCGGAGCCGGCCGCCCCTAGTTCTTGCTGACCAGGGTGAGCACGTCGTAGCTGGCGACGACCTCATCGTTCTGGTTGTGCAGCACGGCGTCCCAGCAGACCTCGCCGTAGTCCTCCGTCTCCCGCGGCGTGATCCGCTTGGCGGTGAGGGTGACCCGGATGCTGTCGCCCGGGGAGACCGGGGTAAGGAACCGGAGTCGTTCCAGCCCGGAGTTCGCGAGCACGGGCCCGGGAGCCGCATCCACGAACAGCCCGGCCGCCCAAGAGACCAGCAGGTACCCGTGGGCGACGATCCCGGGGAAGAACGGGTTCGCCGCGGCCGCTTCCGCATCGGTGTGCGCGTAGAACTTGTCCCCTGTCGCCTCGGCGAACGCGGTGATGTCGGCGAGGGTCACGGTGCGCGGTCCGCCCTGCACCTGGTCGCCCACCCGGAGCACGGCCAGAGACTTGCGGAACGGGTGGATCCCGTGCCGCACCGCGGCACCGGTGTGCCACTGGCCGGTGATCGCGGTGAGCATGTCGGGCGAGCCCTGGATGGCGGTGCGCTGCATGTGGTGCAGCACCGAGCGGATGCCGCCCAGCTCCTCGCTGCCGCCGGCGCGGCCGGGGCCGCCGTGCACCAGGTGCGGCACGGGAGCTCCGTGGCCGGTGCTGCTGCGCGCGTCGACCCGGTCGAGCATCAGGACCCGCCCGTGGTGGGCGGCGATGCCGAGCACCAGGGCTCGGGCGACGTTCGGGTCGTGGGTCGCGACCGTGGCCACCAGCGAGCCGCCGCCGAGGGCGGCCAGGGCGACTGCGTGGTCCAGGCCGGTGTACTCGATGATCGAAGCGACGGGACCGAACGCCTCGATCTCGTGCACGGCGGGGCTTTCGGCGTCGTCGAAGGCCAGGAGCAGCGGCCCCACGAAGGCGCCGTTGGGGTCGGTGCCGGCCGGGGCATCCGTCGACCCCATCACGATCCGGCCGCCGCCGCCCTGCAGTCGGGCGACGCTCGAGAGCACCTCCCGGCGCTGGTCGAGGCTGGCCAGGGGGCCCATGGTGACGCCATCGGCACGCGGGTCGCCGATCCTGACCCGGCGCTCCACCCGCTCGGCCACGGCCGCGACGATCTCGTCGCGCCGCCCGGCCGGCACGATCAGCCGGCGGATGCTCGTGCACTTCTGGCCGGCCTTGCTGGTCATCTCGGTGACGGCGGATGCGACGTAGGCGTCGAACTCGGCCGTGCCCTTGGTGGCGTCAGGGCCCAGGATCGCCGCGTTGAGGGAGTCGGTCTCGCTGGTGAACCGCACGCCGCCCTCGACCACGTTCGGGTGCGCCTTGAGGCTGCGCGCGGTGCCGGCCGAGCCGGTGAAGGCGACGAGGTCGCGGTAGTCGAGGTGATCGATCAGGTCACGGGCGCTGCCGGAGACGAGTTGCAGGGTTCCGGCCGGCAGGATTCCGGAGGCGATGATGTGGCGAACGACCGCCTCGGTGAGGTAGCCGGTGGGAGAGGCGGGCTTGACGATCGAGGGTACCCCGGCGATGAACGCGGGGGCGAACTTCTCCAGCATCCCCCAGACCGGGAAGTTGAACGCGTTGATCTGGCAGGCCACCCCGGGGATGCGGGTGTAGATGTGCTGGCCGCTGAACGAGCCGTCCCGCGACAGCGCCTCGACGTCGCCGTCGACGTAGACCTGGCTGTTGGGCATCTCCCGCCGGCCCTTCGACGACAGGGTGAACAGCACGCCGATGCCGCCGTCGATGTCGACCATCGAGTCGTACCGGGTCGCACCGGTGCGCGCGGAGAGCGTGTACAGCTCCTCCTTGACCCCGCTCAGGTACTGCGCGAGCTGCTTGAGCAGGATGGCGCGCTGGTGGAAGGTGAGCCGGCCGAGCGAGGCCTGGCCGACCGTGCGGGCGTGCTCGACCACGTCGGCGAGGTCGAGTCCCTCGCTGCTGACCGAGGCGACCTCCTCGCCGGTGCTCGCGTCGAGCACCAGCTGGGACCGGGAACCGTCCGCCGGGGTCCACCAGGAGTCGAGGACGTAGCTGGGCACGATCGTGCCGGTGCTGAGGAGAGTCATGATGCGTCCTTCCAATCGAAGAATCCTTGGCCGCTCTTGCGTCCGAGGTCACCGCGGGCGACGAGGTCGCGCAGCAGCTGCGGCGGGGCGAACCTCTCACCGAGGGTGGAGTGCAGGTGCTCGGCGATGCCGAGGCGCACGTCGAGTCCGACCAGGTCGGTGGTGCGCAGCGGCCCGACCGGATGCTTGTAGCCGAGCACCATGGCCGCGTCGATGTCGGCGGGGCTGGCGACGCCTTCTTCGACCATCCGGATGGCCTCCAGCGCGATCGCGACGCCGAGCCGGGAGCTGGCGAATCCGGGTGAGTCGCGCACCAGGATCGGCGTCTTGCCGAGGGCGGAGACCCAGCCGGCGGCCAGGCCGACGAGCTCAGGGCTGGTGACCTCCCCCATGACGACCTCGATCAGGGTCGAGACCGGCACCGGGTTGAAGAAGTGCAGCCCGATGAACCGGTCCGGGCGTTCGAGCACCCCGCCGAGTTCGGTGATCGAGAGCGACGAGGTGTTCGAGGCCAGCCAGGCGTCGGGGGCCAGCTGCGCCTCCACGCTGCGGAGCGCCTCCGTCTTCAGCGCCACGACCTCAGGCACGGCCTCGACGACGAGGCCGGCGCCGGCGAGAGCCGAGGCATCCGTCGCCACGCTCAGCCGGTCGGCGTAGCTGGACCGTTCGCCCTGGATCGCGCCGAGGCGGAGGGCTGTGTCGACGGCGCCGAGCACGCGCTCCCGTGCCGCGGCGGCCGCGTCGGCGCCCCGCTCGACGACGGTGACGTGCGCGCCGGCGACGAGGAAGGCGTGGGCGATGCCCGCGCCCATTCGTCCGCCGCCGAGCACGCCGACCTGGGTGGGCACGGTGGTGGGCGCGGGCGCGGGCTGATGGTCCGTGCTGCCGGGGGCGAGCGTCATCGTTTCTTCCTTTCCAGGAATGCGGTCATTCGGGCGAATTTCTCTTCGGATTCGAAGAGGACGGCCTGGGCCTCGTTGTCGGCGCGCGGATGCCGGGCGCGCGGCACGTGGAAGACCTCCTTGGCGAGCTGGGTGGCGAGGGGGTCCTGGGCGGCGATCCGGTCCGCGAGGGAGTGCGCGGCGGCGAGCAGCCGTTCCGCCGGGTGCACCTCGGTGACCAGGCGCACGGCGAGCGCCTCCTCAGCGGTGAGGATGCGGCCGGCCAGGATGATCTCCTTGGCGACGGGTTCGCCGACGAGCTCGGCCAGTCGCCAGAGCGCCCCGGCGGCGGGGATGATGCCGAGGGAGGTCTCCGGGTTGCCGAGGCGAGCCGTTTCGGAGGCGATCCGGAAGTCGGCGGCGTAGGCCAGTTCGGCCCCGCCTCCCAGCGCCCAGCCGTCGATCGCGGCGATGACCGGCATCGGCAAGCGGGCGATCCGCTCGAACAGCTCCGAGTTGATGCCCGTGAGGGCGTCGTCGCGGCGGCGCTCCCTCAGCTGGGCGATGTCGGCGCCGGAGGCGAAGACCCCGGCTGCGCCGCACAGGATCAGGATCCTCGGCCCGCGTTCCAGTTCGCTGCAGAGCAGGTGCAGTTCGTCGACCATGGCCTGGTCGATCGCGTTGCGCACGTCGGGGCGGTTCAGCTGTACCTGCACCCGGTCGGGGCGGCGTTCGACGAGCAGGGTGCTGAATTCCCGGGGCATCTAGACACTCTCCACGATGAGGGCCGAACCCTGGCCGACGCCGACGCACATGGTGGCGAGGCCGCGCCGGGCGCCCTCGCGTTCCATCCGGCCGAGCAGGGTGACCAGGATGCGCGCCCCGGAGGAGCCGAGCGGGTGACCGAGGGCGATCGCGCCCCCGTTGCGGTTGACGATCTCCGGGTCGAGGCCGAGGCGGCGGATGCACGCCAGAGACTGGGTGGCGAAGGCCTCGTTGAGTTCGACCGCGTCCAGGTCCTGGATGCCGAGGCCCAGCCTGCGCAGGAGCTTCTCGGTGGCGGGCACGGGGCCGAGGCCCATCGTCTCCGGCGCGACGCCGGCACTGGCGCCGCCCGCGACCCGGGCCCGGGGGGTCAGCCCGAGACGTTCGATGGCGGCTTCGCTGGCCACGACGATGGCGGAGGCCCCGTCGTTGAGCGAACTGGCGTTCCCGGCCGTGACGATTCCGCCCGGGCGGACGACCGAGCGCAGGCCGGCGAGCCGTTCGAGGGTGGTGTCCGCACGGGGGCCCTCGTCGGCGTCGACCAGGCCGGCCCGGGTGGGCACCGGCACGATCTCGGGGGCGAAGGTGCCGCCCTGCCGGGCGTCGACGGCAAGCCGGTGAGAGCGCAGGGCGAAGGCGTCGGCATCCGCCCGGCTGATGCCGTCGATCGCGGCGACCTCCTCGGCCGTTTCCGACATGGAGAAGGTGGCCTTGTCGCGCTCGGTGAGGCGCGGGTTGGTGAAGCGCCAGCCGATCGACGTGTCGACGATCTCCCCCGGTTTAGCCCATGCCTTCTCGGGTTTGGCGAGCACCCAGGGCGCCCTCGTCATCGATTCGACGCCGCCGGCGATGACCAGGTCGGCCTCGCCTGCCTTGATCATGCTGGCGGCCAGGTGCACCGCGGAGAGGCCGGAAGCGCAGAGCCGGTTGACCGTGATCCCGGGGATGCTGTCGGGCAGCCCCGCGAGGAGCACGGCCATCCGGGCGACGTTGCGGTTGTCCTCGCCGGCCTGGTTGGCCGCGCCCATGATCACTTCGTCGATCAGCAGCGGGTCGAGGCCGGAGCGGCTCACGACGGCGGACAGCACGAGGGCGGCCAGGTCATCGGGGCGAACGCCGGCAAGCGCCCCGCCGTATCGGCCGATGGGAGTTCGAACACCATCAACGAGGAATGCTTCGGGCATGGCTTCATCACCTTTGATCGCCGTATTACTTACTGACCGTTCGTTCCGTAAAGAATGACACAGAAACAGCGGATGCGGCAACCGACCCTCCGGTCGGGCAGGTCGGGCACAATGGAGTCGTGACTGCCCGACCGAAGGATGCGACCCATCCGTCCACGCCCGCGCTCGGGCTCCGCCGCGATCTCGCCCGGCCCGCCGACCACCCGCGCACCGACCGGGTCACCTACATCGAGTTGTTCTTCGACCTCGTCTTCGTGTTCGCCCTCACCCAGCTGTCCCGCTTCCTCTACGAGAACCAGTCCTGGGTCGGCGCGCTCGAATCCGCGACCCTGGTGCTGGCGCTGTGGTGGGTGTGGGTGCACACGACCTGGGTGACGAACGTGCTCGACCCGGCCCGGTTGCCGGTGCGCCTGGTGGTGATCGGGCTCTCGCTCGTGGGCCTGCTCCTGAGCGTGTCGATCGGGGAGTCGTTCGGCGACCGCGGCCTCACCTTCGCCCTCGCCTACGTGGCGCTGCAGCTGGGGCGCACGGTCTTCATGGCACTGGCGCTGGCGCGCCACGACCGGGTGCTCTACCGGAATTTCCTGCGCATCCTGGTCTGGCTCTCGGTCTCGGGCGTCTTCTGGATCATGGGGGCGCTGCTGCCGTTGGAGTTCCGGCTCCCGCTGTGGATCGCCGGGCTCCTGGTCGAGTACGTCTCGGCAAGCATCGGTTTCCGGCTGCCGGGTCTCGGCCGGTCGGGTCTGGACGACTGGGACCTCTCCGGCCCGCACATCGCCGAGCGCAGCGCGCTGTTCGTGATCATCGCGCTGGGCGAATCCATCCTCGTCAGCGGTTTCGCGTTCGTCGACCAGGACGCGTCGCTTCCCGGGGTCCTCGGCCTGCTCCTCGCCTTCACCGGTGGCGTGATGATGTGGTGGCTGTACTTCGACCACGGTGAGCGGGCCGGGAGCCGCGCGATCGCCGCGTCGGCGGAGCCGGGCCGGATCGCACGCCTCGCCTACACCTACGTGCACGCGATCATCATCGCCGGCATCGTGCTGACCAGTGTTGCCGACAAGGAGATCCTGGCGCATCCGGACGAGCCGATGCGGCTGTCGACGGCCGTGGTGATCACCGGCGGGCCATTCGTCTATCTCATCGGGCTCCAGCTGTTCCGCTGGATCGTCGCCCGGCAGGTGCTGGCGTCACACCTGGCCGGGATCGCCCTCCTGGCGCTCGCGTTCGCCGCAGCCGGGCTGGTCTCGCCGCTCGCCCTCGCCGGCCTGTGCACTGCCGTCCTGATGCTCGTCGCGGCCTGGGAGACCATCGTGCGGCTCCGGGCCGGCACGACCGATGCCGACGCCGGCTGACCTGCCCCGTCCTGTTCCCGGACCGTTCCGGCCGCGAGAGCGATGGAACGGAGCGGGGAACGGAGGGGCGGATCAGAAGAAGCCGTCGGGCGTGCCCGCCGCCTTCGTGACCTCATCGGTGCCGACGCCCGCGGCGGCGAGCTTGGCCATCGCCACGCGCAGCCCTGATTCCATCTGCGCCGCCCAGACCTCGGTCTCCCGGCTGCCGGCGTCCGCGGCATCCGCCCGCGCGATCGCCTTCTCCTTCTCGGCGCGCTCGTTCTTGACCTGCTGGATGCTCAGGGTGATCCCGTAGTACGCGGCGACCATCGACGCGATCGGCGTCGCGAACACGGCGAGGGCGTTGATGCTCTCGCTGGACACCCCGACGAGGATCATCACGATGAAGGCCAGCGCGAGCGCGCCGATGCCGACGAGCACGACGAGGGCCGTGCGCTGGGCGGTGTTCGAGTGTGCGATGGTGTGCACGGCGGCGGCGGCGGTCGGCGCGGCCGGAGCAGGGACCGATGCGGCGCCGTCGAAGGTGGGCATCACCGCGGTCCGGTCGTCCTGGTTCGTGGGCAGGTCAGTCATCTGTTGCTCCATCTTCAATGTGCGATCGGGTGGGGAGTTCAATCGAGGCGTCGTCCGGGGCTCCGTCGAGGAAGACCCGTTTGTAGGAGCGGCCGTCCGGCAGTTCCACGGTGCGGCTGGCCAGTTTGCCCCGGCTCACCTGCAGGTAGACGGCCTGCACCGTGACTCCCAGTGTCGCCGCCGCCTGCGCGACAGACAAACCGGGCAGCTCCGTCGGCACGCTGCTGGGCCGGGCGCCGCGCTTGCGGCCGGCGGCCAGCCGCGCCGCGATGTCCTCGTCGGTGCCGCTCCAGCGCCACCGGGCCGCCGCCGGTTTCAACCCGGCGGCGTCGGCGATCTCGTCCCAGCCGGCGCCGGCGTCCAGGGCATCCCTCACCCCGGCCAGGGTGGCCGGGTCGGCCTCGAGTTCGTGGACCAGGCGACGGATGGCCCGCACCCGTTCAAGCGGCGGCGCAGCCTGGTCCTCGTTCAGTTCGGCCAATCGCACCAGGGCAGCCCGGGTGGACGGCGCCAGGAATGAGCTCATCGCGGTCATCGGTCCCGCTGGTGACGCGGGGCCGCGCTTCCGGGCCGGTCGCAGAACACGACGACGGCGTGCCCGGCCAGGGTCAGCCCGCCGTCGTGGGTCGCGACGACGGCGTCTCCTGATGCGGCGAACGACGCGGCCGGCCGGCCGCCCGTCGTGGCGACCCGGCAGGGTTCCAAACCCAGGTTGACCACGATCTCCGTCTCGCCGCGGCGCAGGCTGAGCCGGCGCTCCCGCTCGTCGACGTCCACCTGGATCCGGTCGAAGCGGGGGTCCGTGAAGCCGGGAACGGCTCGGCGCAGAACCGCCAGGGCCTGGTAGTACGACAGCAGGCGGGCGCTGCCTGGTTCATCCGGCTCTGTCCAGTCGAGCCGGGACCGGGTGAACGTCTCCGGGTCCTGGGGGTCGGGCACCAGGGCAGGGTCCCAGCCCATCCGGGCGAACTCGCTGATCCGGCCATTCCTGGTCGCCTCGCCGAGCTCGGGCTCCGGGTGCGAGGTGAAGAACTGCCACGGTGTGCGGGCACCCCACTCCTCCCCCATGAAGAGCATGGGCGTGAACGGGCCCAGCAGGGTCAGGGTCGCCGCGATGGCGAGCTGGCCTGCGTCCAGCTGGGCGCCGAGCCGGTCGCCGATGGCGCGGTTGCCGATCTGGTCGTGGTTCTGGCTGGCGACGACGAGGCGCCAGGCCGGCATCCGCTCGGTGTCGATCGGGCGGCCGTGGGTGCGTGCCCGGAAGCTGGAGAAGGTGCCGTCGTGGAAGAAACCGTGGGTGAGCACCTTCGCGAGGGCGCCGAGCGGCTCGAAGTCGGCGTAGTAGCCCGTGGTCTCGCCGGTCAGGGCGACGTGCACCGCATGGTGGAAGTCGTCGCTCCACTGCCCGGTGAGCCCGTAACCGCCCGCCTCCCTGGTGGTGATCAGGCGCGGGTCGTTGAGGTCGGATTCGGCGACCAGGCTGAGCGGGCGGCCGACGTGCGCGCTCAGGGCGTCGACCTCGATGGCCAGTTCCTCGAGCAGGTGGGTGGCCCGCTCGTCGTGCAGGGCGTGCACCGCGTCCAGGCGCAGGCCGTCGACATGGTAGTCGCCGAGCCACATCAGGGCGTTGTCGATGATGTAGCGGCGCACCTCGTCCGAGCCGGGGCCGTCCAGGTTGAGTGACGATCCCCAGGTGTTCCCGGCGGCAGCGCTGAGGTAGGGCCCGAACTTGCCCAGGTAGTTGCCGCTCGGCCCGAGGTGGTTGTAGACGACGTCCTGGATGACGCCGATGCCGGCCCGGTGGCAGGCGTCGACGAAGCGGCGGTAGGCGGCCGGGCCGCCGTAGCCCTCGTGCACCGCGTACCAGAGCACGCCGTCGTAGCCCCAGTTGTGGGCGCCGTTGAACGCGTTCACGGGGAGCAGCTCCACGAAGTCAACGCCGATCGAGGCGAGGTGGGCCAGCTTCCCGGCCGCGGCGTCGAGCGTGCCCTCCGGGGTGAATGTGCCCAGGTGCAGCTCGTAGATGGTGCTTCCGGCCAGCTGGCGGCCGGTCCAGGCCTGGTCGGTCCAGGCCCCGCCGTGATCCACGGTCCGGGACAGGCCGTGCACCCCGTTCGGCTGGTGCCGCGAGCGAGGGTCGGGGAACGGGCCCTCGCCGTCGACCCGGAAGCCGTAGTCGAGCGGGCCGGAGGCACCAGGCCGTGGGGCCCGCCACCAGCCGTCGCCGGTTCGGGTCATCGGCAGTGTGGCGCCGGCGAGCACCAGCTCCACCGTGGCCGCGGCCGGAGCCCAGATCTCGAAGGACTCACTGTCCTCCAGCGGCGCCTTGTCCTCGAAGGGTTCACCGGGCATGTCGGCCGCCTTTCGTCGCTTCGCGCCGGTCGGCGGCGTCCTCGGTCACGAGCAGCGCCACCGGGTAGCGCGCCAGCAGGTCGGCCAGCCTGATCGACCCGCCGTCGAAACGGATGCCGGTGAGAAGGTCGACGACCTGGCGGCCGGCGAGCACGATGGTCGTGTCCTCCCACCCGCCCGCGTCGGCCAGGCCGAGCGGGAGCCGGGTCGCGACGGTGACGGCCTCGCCGCGGTCGAATGCGATCACGTGCCCGGCCCGTGCCCCGAAGGCCGGGACCGGCGCGTAGCGGAAGAACCGGCCCGGCTCGTCGCGGCGCAGTCGCAGGGCACGGCTGGTGACCAGCAGTTTGGCCGCACCGCTCTCGTCGACCTCCGGCAGCCATCCGTCGTCGATCCGGGCCAGGTAGTCGCGCCGGAGCGCGTAGTCGACGGGGCGGCGGTTGTCGGGGTCGACCAGGGAGGTCTCCCACAGTTCGCTGCCCTGGTACACGTCGGGCACGCCGGTGGTGGTGAGCTGCACGAGCTTCGCGGCGAGGGAGTTGCTCCAGCCTGCGTGCCGCACCCGGTCGACGAACCCGGTGATCGTGCCGGCGACGGACTCGTTCCCGGTCGTCGCGGCGGTGAGGTCACGCAGCGCCGTTTCGAAAGCATCGTTCCGGTCGGTCCAGGTGGTCGAGGTTCCGGCCTCCCGCGCGGCCTTCTCCGCGTAGGCGCCGAGACGTTCGGGGCTGGCCGGCCAGGCGCCGATCACGGCCTGCCAGAGCAGGTTCTCGAACGGGGCGTCGCCGAGCGGCGCCGCCTGGCGGAGAGAGTCCAGGGTGCTCGCCCATTCGGCGGGGACCTCGGCGAGCACGGTGATCCTGGCCCGCACGTCTTCGCCGCGTTTGGTGTCGTGGGTGGCGAGCGTGGTCATCGAGCCGGGCATGGTGGCCTGCCGCAGTTGCTGGCGGCGGTGGAACTCGGCCGGGTCGATCGTGAATTCCGACGGGTCGGCGCCGACCTCGTTGAGCGAGGTCAGCCGGCTGTAACGGTAGTAGGCGGTGTCTTCGACGCCCTTGGCCATCACCATTCCGGAGGTCTGCTGGAACCTGACGGCGGCGGGATGCCCCGGGTCGCCGAGCACGGGCAGCAGCAGGTCGATCGTCGACACCAGCTCGGGGCGGCGGGCCACGGCCGACCGTGCGGCGGCCTGCAGCCGGTCGATGCCGACCGGGAGGTAGGAGCGGTAGACCGGGAAGCAGGCGAGCAGTTCGGCGATCGCGTCAGCCGGGTCGGCGATCTCCGGCACCAGCCTGGCCAGTCGCAGCACCTCGGCGCGCAGGGTCCGGTCGGCGATGGTGCGCTTGTCGGCGTGCACCAGCTCCTCCCAGGCGAGCGCGTCGGCGTCCTCGAGGCGTCCCGCTTCCCGCTGCAGGCGCGTCTCGAGGGCGTCGAGTTCATCTTCGCCGGCCGGGTCGACGAGGACGCGGTCGAAGTCGCCCAGCGCGTCGTAGCCGGTGGTGCCGCTGGTGGCCCAGTTCGCCGGCAGCTGTTCGTCACCCTCGAGGATCTTCTCGACGAGCACGTAGGTACCCCCGGTGGCCGCGCGCAGCCGGTCGAGGTAGCCGCCCGGATCGGCCAGGCCGTCGGGGTGGTCGACCCGCAGGCCGTGCAAGAGCCCGTCCCGCACCCAGCGCACGATCTCCCGGTGCGATTCCTCGAACACCCAGGGCACTTCGACCCGGATCCCGGCGAGGCTGTTGACGGCGAAGAAACGCCGGTAGTTCAGGTCGGTGTCGGCGCGGCGCCAGCTGACGAGTTCGTAATGCTGGCGGGAGTGCACGGTGCGGGCGTCAGCCCCGTCGTCGGCGCTGCCGGCGGCAAGCGGGAACCGGTTGTCGAAGTAATGGAGTTCGTCGCCGACGATCTCAAGCGCGTCGAGTTCAGCGTCACCGTCACCGAGCACCGGGAGCAGGATGCGGCCCGCTCCGGCCGCCCAGTCCACGTCGAATGCTTCGGCGAAGCGCGAGCCCCGGCCGCCCGCGAGCAGGTCCCACCACCAGGCGTTCTGCCGCGGGGTGGCGACCCCGACGTGGTTGGGAACGATGTCGACGAGGATTCCCCGCCCCGCCTCCCTCGCGGCCGTCGCCAACCGGAGGAGCCCGTCCGGCCCGCCGCGCGCCGGGTCGACGGTGGAATGGTCGACCACGTCGTAGCCGTGGTCGGAGCCTTCCTCCGCCGCGAGCAGCGGCGAGAGGTAGAGCCAGTCCACGCCGAGCGCGGTGACATAGTCGAGGATGCCGGCGGCAGCGTCCAGATCGAAGTCCGCCGTGATCTGGACCCGGTAGGTGGAAAGCGGGATCCTCACTTGTTCTCTTCCGGCTTGGCGCGCGGCTTCCGCGTTTTCTTCACCGGCTCTGCGGACGGTTCGGCCGTCGCCTCGACGGCCGGCGCCGAACCCGGAGCGGCAGCATCCGCTGCGACGCCGCCGGACAGGGAGTCGGGCGGGATCGGCGAACCGGCCAGGGCCGCGAGGGAGGCCGCGACGGAGTGATCCGGGACGGATTCGGGCGGCTGGTAGGCGCGCAACACCACGAGCGAGCGCGACGACACGGTCTGCACGGCGCCGGCGGCGTGCGGCAGGGCATCCGCTCCGTGGCCCGCGGTGTCGACGACGATCTCCCAGGCCGGCGCGTAGTCAGCGGACGGCAGGGTGAAGGCGACGTCTTCGTGGTCCGCGTTGAAGATGAGGAGGAAGTTGACGTCGGTGACGTTCTCACCGCGCGAGTTCCGCTCCCGGATCCCGTCACCGTTCAGGAACATGCCGACCGTGCGAGCCCGGTTCTCATCCCAGTCCTGCGTCTGCATCTCCTGGCCGTCGCTGTTCAGCCAGACGATGTCGGGCAGCGGGTCGCCCTCGGCACGCTTGCCGGGATTCCCGTCGAAGAACCGGCTGCGCCGGAAGGTGGGGTGTTCTTTCCGCAGCCGGGACACGGCGGCCGTAAATTCGATCAGGGGGTGGTCGGCATCATCCCAGTGGATCCAGCTCAGCTCGGAGTCCTGCGCGTAGGTGTTGTTGTTGCCCTGCTGGGTGCGGCCGAGTTCGTCGCCGTGCAGGATCATCGGCACGCCCTGCGAGAGCAGCATGGTGGCCAGGAAGTTGCGGTGCTGCCTGGCGCGCAGGGACTGCACCTCCGGGTCGTCGGTGGGACCTTCCACGCCCATGTTCCAGGACCGGTTGTGCGATTCGCCGTCGTTGTTTCCCTCGCCGTTGGCGTCGTTGTGCTTGTCGTTGTACGAGACGAGGTCGTTGATGGTGAACCCGTCGTGCGCGGTGACGAAGTTGATCGACGCGACCGGGCGTCGCCCGGAGTGCTCGTAGAGGTCGGCGGAGCCGGTGATCCGGGAGGCGAACTCGCCGAGGGTCGACGGTTCACCTCGCCAGAAGTCGCGCACGGTGTCGCGGTACTTGCCGTTCCACTCCGTCCACTGGGCGGGGAAGTTGCCGACCTGGTAGCCGCCGGGGCCGACGTCCCACGGTTCGGCGATGAGCTTGACCTGGGACACGATCGGATCCTGCTGCACGAGCTCGAAGAAGGTGGACAGCTTGTCGACGTCGTAGAGGTCGCGGGCCAGCGCCGAGGCCAGGTCGAACCGGAAGCCGTCGACGTGCATCTCGATCACCCAGTACCGCAACGAGTCCATGATGAGCTGCAGGGAGTGCGGATGCCGCACGTTGAGCGTGTTGCCGGTGCCCGTGTAGTCCATGTAATAGCGCTTGTCGTCGTCCATCAGCCGGTAGTAGGCCTGGTTGTCGATGCCCTTGAAGGAAATGGTCGGGCCGAGGTGGTTGCCCTCCGCGGTGTGGTTGTAAACCACGTCGAGGATGACCTCGATGCCGGCATCGTGCAGGCTGCGCACCATCCCCTTGAACTCCTGCACCTGCTGGCCGCGGTCGCCGGTCGACGAGTACGCGTTGTGCGGGGAGAAGAAGCCGATGGTGTTGTAGCCCCAGTAGTTGTTCAGCCCCTTTTCCTCGAGGGTGCCGTCGTTGACGAACTGGTGCACCGGCATCAGCTCGATGGCGGTGACGCCGAGCTTCTGCAGGTGGTCGATGACCGACGGATGCGCGACTCCCGCGTAGGTGCCGCGCTGGGACTCCGGCACGAGCTCCTGCAACTTGGTGAGCCCCTTGACGTGGGCCTCGTAGATCAGCGATTCGCTGTACGGCGTGCGCAGCGGGCGGTCGCCGACCCAGTCGAAGAACGGGTTGACGACGACGCCCAGCATCATGTGCGACGCGGAGTCGTCGTCGTTGCGCGAATCGGGGTCGCCGAAGTCATAGGAGAACAGCGACGGGTCCCAGTCGATGGTGCCGCAGGTGGCCTTAGCGTACGGGTCGAGCAACAGCTTGTTCGGGTTGGCGCGCTGGCCGTTCTCCGGGTCGTAGTCGCCGTGCACCCGATAGCCGTAGCGCTGGCCGGGTTGCACGAGCGGGAGGTAGCAGTGCCAGATGAACGCGCTGGACTCGATGACGTCGATGCGTGTTTCGCCGCCGTCATCATCGAACAGGCAGAGTTCCACCTGGGTGGCGGCCTCGCTGAAGAGGGCGAAGTTCGTTCCGCTCCCGTCATAGGTGGCGCCGAGCGGGTAAGCAGTTCCAGGCCAGGTTTCCAAGGGACTCCTCAGGGTTTTTCGGATCGATACAGGTGCCCGGCGGCGGCCGCAGAACACATCAGTACGCTACCGTCTCCGGGAGTCCGCCACATCCTGCGGAGCCGCGGCGACGCCGAATCAGGCCAGTTGCTCCCGCACAAGCGGGGCCACCCGGGTGCCGTAAAGCTCGATGCTGGTCATCAGTTTCTCGTGGGCGAGCGTGCCGAGGCTGTACTTCAGGTCGAACCGCGACAGGCCGAGACCCTTCGCGACGGCGGCGATCTTGGTGGCGACGCTCTCGGGCGAGCCGACGAAGAGGGCGCCGTCAGGGCCGGCATCGTGCTCGAACCGTTCCCGGCTGACCGGCCCCCAGCCTCGTTCGCGTCCGATCCGCTCCTGCATGGCCGCGTAGTGCGGCCACATCTCCTCTCGGGCCTGGGCATCCGTCGCCGCGACGTATCCCGGCGAGTGCTCGCCGATCGGCTGGGTCGGCTTCTCGAACTGGGCGAGGGCGCGGTGGTACAGGGCGACCAGGGGCTCGAACGCGAGCGGCGAGCCACCGATGACGGCCAGCATGAGCGGCAGACCGTAGTGCGCGGCGCGCACGACCGACTGCGGGCTGCCGCCCACCCCGATCCAGGTGCGGAGCGACCCGGTCTCGGTGGGCGGGTAGACACTCTGGTTGTTCAGCGCGCCCCGCGTTTCCCCGGACCAGGTCACCGGCTTCTCCTTGAGCAGCTCGGTGAAGAGGTTGAGCTTCTCCTCGAACAAAAGCTCGTACTGATCGAGTTCAAGGCCGAAGAGCGGGAACGACTCGGTGAACGAGCCGCGGCCGAGGATGACTTCAGCGCGCCCGTTCGATACGGCGTCGAGGGTCGAGAAGCGCTGGAAGACTCGCACGGGGTCGTCGGAACTGAGCACGGTGACGGCGGATCCGAGCCGGATGCCGCGGGTCTGGCCCGCGATCGCGGCGAGCACGACCTCGGGTGCCGACACGGCGAAGTCCCTGCGGTGGTGTTCGCCGATGCCGAAGAAGTCCAGCCCGACCTGGTCGGCCAGGACCGCCTCGGCGACCACGTTCCTCAGCACCTGCGGTTGGGGAAGCAGCTCCCCCGCCGCGTCGAAGGTCACGTCTCCGAAGGTGTCCAGTCCCAATTCGATCTTCTGCGCCATCGTCGTCTTCCCTCAGTCAATTTGCATGCAAATGCATTCAACGGGGAAACCGCGCCGGGGCCGGTCTTATTCCGGAGCCTCAGGTCCCGACCATCGTGGTTTCAGGCGAGCTTCACCCGGTTCGATTCGGTCGCCGCCGACCAGGGCTTCCGCCCGGCCGCCCTGAGGGTCTAGCTTCGTCATGAGAGGCAACGGGTCCGCCGGTCGGCCATGACGAAAGGCACCCGCGACAAGACCGAGAGGAGTTCCGGCTGTGACCGTCCCGGACCAGGGCTTGTTCGAACCCGCACGCATCGCCGAGCACTATCGCCGGTACCTCCAGCCGTACCTGTTCGACCCATGGGCCAGGCGCCTGGTCGAGTTCGCGGGCCCCCGCCCCGGCCAGATCGTGCTCGATGTGGCAGCCGGCACCGGTGCCTCCCCTTCATGCCGGATCGGGTCGCTGTCGCTCGGGAGATGCGACGTGTTCTCCGGCCGGGCGGCACGGTTGCCGTTGCGGTCTGGGCCCTCGGTGAACGGCTGGAACCGTTCGACAGCTACGCGGAATTCGTTCGGCGGAACCTGCCCGACTCACCATTCGCGCGGGCGATGGCCGGCGGCACGCTCTCGATGACCCCGGACGGTGTGGCCGCAGCTTTGGCGGGCGGCGGATTCGAGCAGGTCATCGCGACACGGGAACGCCTCACGGTTCGCTGGCCCACGCCCGGAGACGAAGCCCGTGGGATTGCCGGGACCCCGTTCGGCCCGGAGATCGCCTCATTGGGCCCGGATGCCGCGGCGGCGTTGCTGGCGGACCTGGCCGGCGCCCTGGCCGGTGCCGATGGGGCGACGGTGCCACACCCGATGACGGCCGTCTTCGGTTGCGGAACGGCAGCCCGGTAGCGTTCCCGCGGCCGTCGTGCCGAGGAACAGCTGTCAGGCCTGATCCGTCAGGCTGATCACGACGCTGCCGGTCTTCTGACCCGTCTCCACATACCGGTAGGCGTCGACAATGCGGTCCAACGGATACGTTCGGTCGACGACCGCCGTGAATGTCCCGCTCTCGATCAGTCCCCTGATGAACACGATCATCGCCTGGTCGTGGGTGGGGATGGGGAACATCACCCTCGTGCCGGAATGCAGCGAACCGATCAGGGCGAGGAACGGGTTCTCGGCGCGGCGGCCCAACTCCGTGGAGATGTAGATCCCGCCGGGCTTCAGGAGCGGCCTGCATCGGCCGAAGGAACTCTTGCCGACCGCGTCGAGGACGACATCGTAGGCCTGGCTGTCTGCGGTGAAGTCCTCCAGTTGGTAGTCGACGACCCGGTCCGCACCCAGTCCCCTCACCAGTTCCACGTTCGCCGTGCCGCAGACAGCGGTCACGCCGGCGCCGAGGCCCTTGACCAGTTGAACCGCCGCCGATCCGATCGCGCCGCTCGCACCGTAGACGAGCACGTCCTGGCCCGCCGTGATCTTCGCCGCCCTGATCTGCGCCAGGGCGTAATGCGCGCCCTCCGTGCTCGAGGCGGCCTCCGCAAACGTCGAATGCGCCGGCATGGTCGCGATCGATCCGGTGGCGGGAAGCGACAGGTAGTCGGCGTGGGCCCCGAACGGGCCCTCGATGTACCCGAAGACCCTGTCGCCGACCTCGAACGATCTGACGCCGGCGCCGACCTCGTCGACCACTCCCGCGAACTCGTTGCCGAGAACGGTCGCGCGCGGGCCGGTCAACCCGGTGAACAGCCTCATGAAGAACGGCTTGGCGGCCCGGCAGGCGCAGTCCGTGCGATTGACCGTGGTCGCGTGGACCCTGACGAGCACCTGCCCGGCCCGGACGGCCGGTCGTCCCACCTCTTCGATCCGGACCACGGCCGGCGGACCGTACCGTGTGTACACCGCTGCCCTCATGACTGGACTCTAGCGAATCGACCCCTGGCCCGGACGGAATGCCCGTTCCGTAAAAGTGCGTCCGGCATCGCCGGACCTGCGCGGGAGCAACACCTCGGCCCTCGATCACGCCATAATCGAGCCATGCAGCCTGATGCCTCCGCACCGACGCCGAAGGAGCTCGCCGCGGCGCGGGCCGACCTCGACCGGTGGGTGCACTACTCAGACCATCCCGGCTTCATCGCGAAAGCGGGCGGGCAGGACGCGTTCGACGCGGAACATGAGCGCCGGCGCCGTCATGTCACCGAGTTGCATTCCCGTCAGCGGTCGGAGTTCCGTCACCGCTGAGGGTTTCACCTGTCACCGGGCATGATCGACCTCGTCACGACTCCCTTGACGGGGAGTTTGGCCGCGGGTAGCGTCTGGCCTCAGAGGGCGGCCTCAGAGGGCACGGATACCCGGCGGACATCTCGTCACGACCGCCCGGCCGGAGTTCGGGAAGCCCGCGGGACGGAGGGCTGGGATGCGCTCGCTGCTCCTCATCGCCCTCGGCATTGCCCTCGCCACGCTCCCGGGATGCGCCGCGCAATCCGAGGTGGCGCCTCCATCGGACTCCTCCACGCCGAGCGCGGAGCCATCGACGCCGACGAAACGCATTGTGCTTCGCCCGGTCACCGCAGCCGGCCGGCCGGCGGGCGGGTTCTCCGTCACCAGCGACACGTCCGTGACGATCGACTGCGGTTCGCCGTCCACGGCCCGCCCGTCGCCGGTCGCCGTCGACGACGACATCCTGGTCTGCTCACCGTCGAGCGCCTATGCCGTCGCCTGCTGGAACGGAGCCGCCCCGGCCACCGCGATCTGTTTCCGGGACCCGTGGAGCCCTGACCTGGTCGAAATGACGCTCAGCGACAGCTTCCCGGCGGCGCCGGCCCTCGCCACGGCCCAGCCACTCGGCCTGGTGCTCAGCGACGGTGACCGCTGCCTGATCCGCAGCGGCGGCGTCTGGAACGACCTGGCCGCGCACCCCGGCTGGTTCGGGACATACTCGTGCGCCGTGAACGGAGCCGTCTGGGCGGCGGAGGGCGACGGCATCGATCGGTCGTCACCTCGCTGGACCGTTGAGGTGGCCGCGATCTCGGGCTCCGGGACGCTCGGAACCCGCGGTGTCGTCACCGCGTTCCTCGTGGGAACGCGTTCCGGCTGACCATGCGGTCTCCCCCGCCCGGCCGAGGGGATTGCCGATGCCGGGCCAGGTCAGAGACGGCCGCGCGACGCGGTGGCGGCATCCGCGGCCAATGCCGTCTCGAGGCCGTCGAGGATCACGCGCACACCGAACCGGAACTCGTTCCCGTAGGCGTAGCCCGGCTGGAGGATGTGCGCCACGGCCATCTCGGACAGGTGCGGGAATTCCGCCATCAGGTCCTGCCGGCCCATGATCTCCTCGGTCGCGGCGCCGATGTCGCCGGACTCGTCGAGCGGGAGTGACGCCTCCTGCAAGGCGAACCCGTGCACGTAGCTGTCGAGGAGGGACATCGCGTGCGCGGCCAGACCGATGCTGAAACCAGCGTTCCGGAGACAGCCGATCACGGCATTGTGGTGGTTCAGCGTCGCCCGGGTGGTGCGCGAGTCCATCAGGCTGATGGCCCACGGATGCCGTCCGAGCACCGCGCGCGCAGACTCGGCACCGTCCCGCAGTGCCGCCTTCCAGTTCGCACCGTCGGCCGGGAGGGCCATCTCGGCGACGACGACCTCGACCATGCCGTCGAGGATGTCGTCCTTGCCCGTGACATGGTAATAGAGCGACATCGCCTCGATCCCGAGCTCACGGGCGAGCTTGCGCATGCTGAGAGAATCCAGCCCGTCCCGGTCGGCGAGCGCGACCGCCGCCCGCACGGCGCTCTCCCGGGTCACCGGCGCCCGCGTCGACTCGTTGGGTGCCGTGGTCGCCATCTCATGCCTCCGTCTGCGTGCCGGGCGACCCGTGCCCGCGGTCGGCCGGTTGAGCCCTGAACACACCTTACATCGTATGGTACATTCGCACCAATCACCTTACGCCGTATGGTGCAGGTGTCACCGAGACCCCAGGAGGGCACAATGACCAGGACAAGCCATTCCAGCAGAGCGACCGTCGGCGAAGAGGCCTCGCCGGAGCCGGTCACACCGGACCAGACGATGGAGGCCATCGTGCAGCGCCGCTACGGGTCACCGGCGGTCCTGGGCCTGGAGCGCGTCGACAGGCCGAGGATCGGCGACGACGACGTGCTCATCCGGGTCCGCGCGGCCGCTGTCAACCACGCCGACTGGGTGCTGACGACCGGCCGTCCCCTGATCGGCCGGCTGGCATTCGGGCTGCGGCGGCCGAAAGAACGCGTCCGAGGCATGGATGTCGCGGGGCTGGTCGAGGCCGTCGGCGCGGGCGTGACCGGGTTCCGCCCCGGTGACGAGGTGTACGCCCAGGTCCCGGCGGGAGGCTTCGCCGAGTTCACCCGCGCACCGGCAGCCCTGGTCTCGCCGAAGCCGGCGAACCTCTCGTTCGAGCAGGCCGCCACCGTGCCGCTTGCGGCGAACACCGCCCTGCAGGGACTCCGCGACGCGGGCGGCCTGCGGGCCGGGCAGCGGGTCCTGGTCAACGGCGCCTCGGGAGGTGTCGGCAGCTTCGCGGTGCAGATCGCCAGGGCCCTCGGGGCCGAGGTCACCGGTGTCTGCAGCGCGCGGAACGTCGACCTGGTGCGATCGATCGGCGCCGACGAGGTGATCGACTACACCCGGCACGATTTCACGGCGAACGGCCGGCGCTACGACCTCATCCTCGACCTCATCGGCAACCATCCCGTGCGCTCCTGCATCGGCTCCCTCACGCCCACGGGCACGCTCGTGCTCTCCAGCGGCACCGGCGGCCGGGTACTGGGGCCGCTCGGCCGCGTGGTCGGGGCGCTCGTACTGTCCCGCTTCGTCAGCCAGAGCGTGCGCACATTCGTGGGCACCCCGAGCCGGGAGAACCTCGACCTCCTGCGCACCCTCGTCGAATCCGGGAAGGTCACGCCGGTCGTCGACCGGAGCTACCCGCTCCGCGACGTGCCCGGGGCGATCCGCCACTTCGCCGAGGTCCATGCCCGGGGGAAGATCGTCGTCACGCTGTGACCCACGGCTCCCCGGCATCCGACCAGGACCCCTGACAACCCGACTACCACGAGAAGGAGCACGACCATGGAAACGAACCCCGAGAAGTCGATGTCCGGTCGAACGGTCCTGATCACCGGCGGCACGGCCGGGGCCGCGGCCGCGACGGACCCCGCCGCCGGCGGAGCAGCCGCGACTCGCCCGTGGCACCGCGATCGCCCAATGTGGTCTGACAACATTTTCGAAGGCTGCCCGCCCGCGGTCGACTGGAAAACATTGGGCACTAAGTATCCGACCCAACCACTACATGCAGTTGCACGGCGCGGGCCGACCACTACATATGGTGCTCGGGCGTATGGTGGTGATTCAACGGCCCCCATCATCCGGATGTCGGCCACAATCCAAGGAACGCCTCGAATGACACCACAAAACATTTCTCCCTTAGGCATCATCAAGCGCACCGGCGCAACCGCACCGTTCGATGCCCAGCGCATCCGTGCCGCCATCAACAGCGCCGGAACCGCGTCGGGAGAAATGTCGGATGACGACGCCGACCTCGTCACGAACACCGTCGTCGTGGCGCTCGCCGACCTGGGCCGGGCCTACCCGACCGTCGAACAGGTGCAGGACCTCGTCGAACAGACCCTGCTCGCCAAGAATTATGCCGCCACCGCCCGGGCCTACATCGCCTACCGGGACCAGCACGCACGCGAACGCGACGTCACCCGCACCACAGTCGACGTGAGCACGTCGATCAACGAGTACCTCGACCGCTCCGACTGGCGGGTCAACGCCAACGCGAACCAGGGGTACTCCCTCGGCGGCCTCATCCTGAACACGGCCGGCAAGGTCGTCGCCAATTACTGGCTCTCCAACGTCTATTCCCCTGAAATCGGCAAGGCCCACCGCGAGGGCGAACTGCACATCCACGACCTCGACATGCTCGCCGGCTACTGTGCCGGCTGGTCGCTGCGCGTGCTGCTCGAAGAGGGACTCAACGGAGTGCCGGACAAGGTCGAATCGACTCCCCCGAAGCACTTCTCCTCCGCGATCGGCCAGATCGTGAACTTCCTCGGCACCATGCAGAACGAATGGGCCGGAGCCCAGGCGTTCAGCTCCTTCGACACCTACATGGCGCCGTTCGTACGGATCGACAAGCTCAGCTACGCCGAGGTCCGCCAGGGCATCCAGGAGCTCATCTACAACCTCAACGTGCCCTCCCGCTGGGGCACCCAGACCCCGTTCACCAACCTCACCTTCGACTGGGTCTGCCCCGAGGACCTGCGCGAACAGGTGCCCGTGATCGGCGGGGTCGAACAGTCCTTCGCCTACGGCGAGCTCGCCGAGGAGATGGCCGTGATCAACCGCGCCTACATCGACGTGATGACGGCCGGGGATGCCAGCGGCCGGGTGTTCACGTTCCCGATCCCCACCTACAACATCACCGAGGACTTCGACTGGGAATCCGAGAACGCCGACCGGTTGTTCGAGATGACCGCGAAGTACGGCACCCCCTACTTCCAGAACTTCATCAACTCCGAGCTCAAGCCGAACCAGATCCGGTCGATGTGCTGTCGCCTGCAACTGGACATGCGCGAGCTGCTCAAACGCGGCAACGGGCTGTTCGGCTCCGCGGAGCAGACCGGCTCGCTCGGCGTCGTCACCATCAACTGCGCACGCCTCGGCTTCGTGCACCGCGGCGACGAGGCCGCTCTGCTGGCCGACCTCGACCGCCTGCTCGACCTGGCCCGGGACTCCCTCGAACTCAAGCGAACGGTGATCGACCAGCTCATCGTCGACGGGCTCTTCCCGTACACGAAGCGTTACCTCGGCGCGGGCCTGCGCAATCACTTCTCCACCATCGGCGTCAACGGCATCAACGAGATGATCCGCAACCTCACCGACGACGCGCACGACATCACCAGCGAGGAGGGCCACGGGGTCGCCGTGCGCCTGCTCGACCACGTGCGCACCCGCATGATCGAGTTCCAGGAGGCCACCGGCAACATGTACAACCTGGAGGCCACCCCGGCCGAGGGCACGACCTACCGGTTCGCCAAGGAGGACAAGAAACGCTTCCCGTCGATCCTGCAGGCCGGCACCGTCGCGAACCCGTTCTACACGAACTCCTCGCAGCTGCCGGTCGGCTTCACCGACGACCCGTTCGATGCCCTCGACCGTCAGGACGAGCTGCAGACCAAGTACACCGGCGGCACCGTGCTGCACCTGTACATGTCGGAGAAGCTCTCCACTGCCGCGGCCTGCCGCGAGCTGGTCAAGCGCAGTCTGTCGACGCACCGGCTGCCGTACATCACGGTCACGCCGACGTTCTCGATCTGCCCTGACCACGGCTACCTGGCCGGCGAGCACCCGACCTGCACGACCTGCGGAGGTCCGTGCGAGGTCTGGACCCGGGTGATGGGGTACTTCCGCCCGGTCAGTTCGTTCAACATCGGCAAGAAGGGCGAGCACGCCGAGCGCACCCACTTCGTCGAAGCCGCGATGGCCCGATGAGCACGCCGGCGTGCGCGGACGACCTGCAGATCGCGGGGCTGGTCAGCCTGTCCACCTGTGACTGGCCGGGCAAGCTCGTGGCAACGGTGTTCCTCCAGGGTTGTCCCCTGGCCTGCACCTACTGTCACAACCCCGAACTGCTCGACCCGCGCACGCCGGGAACGCTCGCCTGGCAGCAGGTGCGCGAGCTCCTCGCCAAACGTCACGGCCTGCTCGACGGCGTCGTCTTCTCCGGTGGGGAACCGACCCGCCAGGCCGGCCTGGCCGCGGCGATGCGCGAAGTGAAGGAGCTCGGCTTCGGAGTCGGGATGCACACCGCCGGTCCCTACCCGAAACGGTTCGCCGAGGTGCTTCCGCTCTGCGACTGGGTCGGCCTCGACATCAAGGCGCCCGAGCGGCTCTACGGCGCAGTCACCGGGGTGCAGTCCGCGGCGGCCAAGGCCTTCGCCTGCCTCCGGGTCGCTCTGGATTCCCCGGTGGACCTGCAGGTGCGCACCACGGTGGACCCGATGATCATGTCGGACGAGGACGTGGCCGGGCTCACCGGCATCCTCAGCGCCCTGGGCGTGGACGAGCACGTCATCCAGACGGTGCGTTCAGAGGGCGCTCGACCGGAATACGCAGAGCGCCTGGCCGCCCACTTCGCGTGATCGGCCGGTCCGGCCGGGCGCCAGGTCAGTCCGCTGCGTCCAGGTAGAGCCAGCGGCGATCCACCCGCACAAAGCGGCTCACCTCATGTTGTCGGCTGCGGATGCCGTCGGCGCGGCACTGCGCCGTGAATTCCACCACCCCGTCGGTGTCGAACGGTCCCCCGCGCTCGGTCCGTTCGATGTCGAGGCGCGTCCAGACGAGGGTGGCGTCCAGTTCGAATTCGTCGGGCCGGGTGCTCGGATGCCAGGTCGAGAGCAGGTAGCCGACGTCGCCGACCGCGAACGCGCTGTACCGGGAGCGCATCAGTCGTTCGGCGGTGGGAGCGACCGAGAGGCCGTCGTGGAGCGGCCCGCAGCAGCCGAGGTAGGAGTCGCCGCTCTGGCACGGGCAGGGCCCAGGTCGGAGGGCTGTCGGTTCAGGGGTCGGCACAGCCCCATTATCGGCCACCGCCGGTGGTGGTCCAAACGGATGCCGCGGCATCCGTGACGCTCCGGGGCGGCCTCAGAACCCGGTCGGGTCGTCCCCGTTCTCGCCCCGCTCCGGGAGGAGGTAGCGGGAGAACCAGTCGGTGGCCAGGTTGGCGGCGGCGGCGAGGGCGCCCGGTTCCTCGAACAGGTGCGTGGCTCCGTCCACGACCGTGAGTCGGCTTCGGCAGTGCAGGCGGGCCTGGGCCTGCCGGTTGAGCTCGAGCACGGCTTCGTCCGCTCCGCCCACGATCAGCAGGGTCGGGGCCTGTACGAGTGGCAGCCGGGCGCCGGCCAGGTCGGGTCGTCCTCCACGGGAGACGACGGCCGAGATGTCGCTGGCCGGCTCCGCCGCCGCCCAGAGCGCAGCGCCCGCGCCGGTGCTCGCTCCGAAGTACCCGATCCGGCACTGTGACGTCTCAGGGCGGTGCCGCAACCACGCGGTTGCCGCGGTCAGCCGGTTCGCGAGCAGTCCGATGTCGAAGACGTTGGATCGGTCAGTCTCCTCGTCGGCCGTGAGGAGGTCCAGGAGCAGGGTCCCCAGGCCGGCTCGGAGCAGCACCTCCGCGACGAACTGGTTGCGCGGGCTGTGCCGGCTGCTGCCGCTGCCGTGTGCGAAGAGCACGATCCCCGTGGCGCCCTGGGGCAAGCGCAGATGGCCCTCCACCAGCACGCCGTCAGCGGGGATCTCGACGTCGCGATCCAGGTCGTCGACCACGACCCGGCCGTTGCGCATCCGCCGGGCTGCCGCATCCAGCAGCACCACGACCTCCTCGTCGCTGGTCGCGGAGAAGTCCCGGTAGTGGTTCCCGACGGCGACCAGCCGGTGCGGAGCCAGGACGCAGACGACCTCGTCGGCCCCCGGAAGGTTTCCGACCGTTTCCGCCGGCACCACCGGCGCGGCCATGATCACCGTCGCCGCGCCGAGGTGACGGGCCACCTCACAGGCCACGCGGGCCGTGGAGCCCGTGGCGATGCCGTCGTCGACGATGACAACGGTGCGCCCCGTCAGATCCACCCGCTCCCGGCCCAGTCTGAGGCCGGCCACCCGCTCGTCCAGCAGTGTCCGCTCTCGACGTTCCACGGTGCGGAGCTCCTCAGCGGTCACGCCGGTGAGAGTGAGCACCTCCGTGTTGAGCACGCGGGCGCCGCCTTCGCCGATCGCCCCCATGGCGAGTTCGGGTTGGTACGGAACCCCGAGCTTGCGGACCACGATCACGTCGAGCGGCGCGTGGAGGGCCTCGGCGACCTCGAACGCGACGGGAACACCGCCGCGCGGCAGACCGAGCACGACCACATCCCGGTCACGCAGGTGGAGAAGGCGTTCGGCGAGTTGGCGACCCGCATCGACGCGATCGGCGAAGACGACCATTGTCCGGAACCTCCTTGATCGAGCGGATGATTGTGCTCCCGCACATCATCCCCCCGACCGGGGCTCCCCGACAGGGGCGGGCCGGACCGTGAAAAAGACCCGCTCAGTGAGCGGGTCTTCCCTGCCAAACAAAAAAGACCCACTCAGTGAGCGGGTCTTCTTCGTCAAACAGTTTTTGGTGGATCCGAGGGGATTCGAACCCCTGACCCCCTGCATGCCATGCAGGTGCGCTACCAGCTGCGCCACGGACCCAGATTGTGCTTCGGCCGGATTCCATTTCTTCCGGCCCGAAACAACTTCTCTAGGCTACTACATCCCCAGCCTGTTGAGTACCAACTGCTACTCCTGGACCTTGTGGGCGGGCAGCTCGATCGGAATGACGGGGCAGTCCTTCCAAAGACGCTCGAGGGAGTAGTAGACGCGTTCTTCCTCGTGGAAGACATGGACGACGAGGTCTCCGAAGTCGACGAGGATCCAACGGCCCTCGGCGCGGCCCTCGCGACGCAGGGGCTTGTGGCCGGCCTCGGTGAGCTTGTCTTCGATCTCGCCGGCGATGGCCACGACGTTGCGCTCTGAGCGCCCCGTGACGATCAGGAAGATGTCGGCAAGCGGAAGGGGGTTCGAGACGTCGATCGCGACGAGGTCCTCCCCCGCTTTCGAGTCTGCGGCGGCAGCGGCCAGCTTGAGGAGCTCGAGAGCATGGGCAGAAGCGGTCATCGAATGGATCCCTGAGTTAGTGAAAGCGAATGAAGTGGCATTAGAAGATCTTGAGAACGTAGCCGGCAATGAACAGCGCAACAACGCCGAGGGCGAGCACGCCGACGGTGATCGTCAGGACGGTGGGAAGCGTCACCCCGCGCTTGGCCGGCGGCGCCATCACGCCCCTGGTCGAGGCGTGGGTGCTGACAGCGCGGCTGGCACTCACCGGGGCGACGTCGCTGTGGTGACCGCTCTCATCGAGCTGGTCGAGCATGTGGTCCATTTCGGCGGAATCGAACAGGTTCGGATGCGCGCCCGTCGAGCCGAGACTGCGCGGCAGGTCGATCGACCCGGTGATCATGATCTCGCCGGTGCTGGTCAACGGTCCGGAGGTCGTGCCCTGGTGCGGGATCGACGGCAGGATGAGGGCGTTGGTGGTCGTGGGGATTCCGCCGGCGCTGATCCCGCGGCTCATCAGCTGGTCGAACGGCTCGATCGGTGATCCGCCGGGAAAGGAACCGTCGTCTTCGTCACGATCGAGGGACCAGTGACCGACCGGCGGGTGGAGCACCCCGGGGCGGGCCCGGGCAGAGGCCGTGGAAGAGGTCTTCGATTCGACGAGGAACTCGACGGGCACGGCCTGCTTCGCTTTGACCTGCGTCGCCTCGACGACGGGGGTCTCGGCTGCGGACAACTCGACCGGGGCCGGCTCGGACGGGCCCGATTCGTCGTCGTGGCCCTGGGCCAGCTGCAGGGAGCGCAGTTCACGGCGGGTCAGGGTTCGTTCGGGGACGGGCTGGCGCGGGGCGCTCACCGCGCCGGCCCAGCCGGACTTCGTCGCCGGCGGCGCGAAAACGGATGCGGAAGCGGGCTCGGTGTCCGGTGTGACGGCGGCGGGCGTGACAGGGACCGGGGCCGGGGGTCGCACCGGCGTGGTGCCGGACGTGTGCGTGGGGATGTGGGTCGACGAATGCTGCTGGTCTGCCGAGGCAGGCTCGTGCCCCTGGGCCAACTCGCGCGCTTGACGACGCGTCAGTGGCTGTGGGTCATTACCCAACGTCATGCCACACTCCGATACAGATGATGCTTTGAGATGTACTGGACAACCCCATCGGGGACCAGATACCAGACCGGGAATCCCCGGTTCACACGTGCCCGGCAGTCTGTGGACGAGATAGCCAAAGCCGGAACTTCCAACAAGCTTACGTCCTGGTTCGGCAATCCCGAAACGCTGAGCTCATGTCCCGGACGACTCACAGCCACGAAGTGGGCGAGGTCCCAGAGCTCCTGGACGTCTTTCCAGCTCAGGATCTGACGGATCGCGTCGGCGCCGGTGATGAAGAAGAGCTCAGCGTCCGGGTGCTGGGCGTGCAGGTCGCGGAGCGTGTCGATCGTGTAGGTGGGTCCGGTGCGGTCGATGTCGACCCGGCTCACCGTGAAGCGCGGATTCGACGCCGTCGCGATGACCGTCATCAGGTAACGGTGTTCACTGACCGTCACATCGGACTTCTGCCACGGCTGGCCGGTCGGCACGAAGATCACCTCGTCGAGGTCGAAGCTCTGCGCGACCTCGCTCGCGGCCACGAGGTGCCCGTGGTGGATCGGGTCGAAGGTGCCGCCCATCACACCGATTCTCAGACGGCGCTCCGGCATCGAAACGTCAGCCTCAGTGGCCGGCGCGGGCGCCGCCGTGAGCGTCGGCGTATGCCTTCGCCTTGGCCTGGTGGCGGTTCGCCACGTCACGGTACGACCAGACGACGACGCCGAGGGCGGCGAAGGTCACGAGGGCGATCAGGCCGTAGACGAACGTCGGCATGGGCAAGGCGACCTGTTCGGCCTGCGCGAGCACTACGTTCAGGAACGACATGGGTTCTCCATTCAGAGGCGGTTCAGGGGTGCCCGGCAAGATTGGACGACTCCGACAGTATTCTAGCGGGGCCTACGCGCGCACCTGGCCCGAGCCACGCACGATCCATTTGGTGCTGGTCAGTTCCGGCAGGCCCATCGGCCCCCTGGCGTGCAGTTTCTGGGTCGAAATGCCCACTTCGGCACCGAATCCGAATTCGCCGCCATCGGTGAACCGGGTGGAGGCGTTGACCATGACGGCGGCGGAGTCGACCTCGGCCAGGAACCGCTCGGCGTTGACGACGTCGTTGGTGATGATCGATTCGGTGTGCCCGGTGGAGTAGCGGCGGATGTGCGCGATCGCGTCATCGAGCGAGTCGACCACGGCCACGGAGACCTCGAGGCCCATATATTCGGTGCCCCAGTCTTCCTCGGTCGCCGGCACCGCGGCCGGGAAGATCTCCCGCACCCGCGCGTCCCCGTGGACCGTGACGCCGGATGCGGCGAGCTTCGCCAGCACGCCGGGGAGCAGCCGTGCGGCGGCATCCCGGTGCACGAGGAGGGTTTCGAGGGCGTTGCAGACGCTGGGCCGCTGCACCTTCGAGTTGTGCACGATCTCCACCGCCCAGTCTGCGTTGGCGCTCTCGTCGAGGAAGATGTGCACGACTCCCGCCCCGGTCTCGATCACGGGCACCTTCGACTGGTTCACGACCGCCTGGATCAGGCCGGCACTTCCCCGGGGGATGAGCACGTCGACGTGGCCGCGGGCCTGCATCAGCAGGGTGGCGCCCTCGCGCCCGAAGGGGTCGATCGTCTGCACCGACTCCGCGGGAAGCCCGGACGAACCGATCGCCTGCTGTAACAGGCCGACCAGGACCCGGTTGGTGTTCTCCGCGGCGGATCCGCCGCGGAGTACGACGGCGTTGCCGCTCTTGAGCGCGATCGCGGCGATGTCGACGGTGACGTTGGGCCTGGCCTCATAGATGACCCCGACCACGCCGAAGGGCACCCGCACCTGGCTGATCCTGATGCCGTTGGGCAGGCTTTTCCCCCGCACCACCTCGCCGATCGGGTCGGTGAGCAGGGCGATCTGCTCGACGGCGGCGGCGAGTCCTTCGATCCGGGCCTCGTCCAGCATGAGGCGGTCGAGCATCCCGCCGGACAGGCCGTTCTCGCGGCCGGCGGCCAGGTCGGCGCGGTTGGCGGTGAGGATGTCGGGGACGTTCCCGCGCAGCGCGGCGGACACCGCGGCCAGCGCCCGGTTCTTCACCTGGGTCGGCGCGGCGGCGAGGTCAACCGCCGCCCGCCGGGACGCCTCGAGGATGGGCGTGAGTTGGACAGTGTCGGTCAGGGTCTGTGAGGACATCCCGGCAGTTTACGCGACGGGGCCGCCGGAGCGCTGGGTGGTCTGCCGAGCAGGGCTGCCGGGCCGCAGGGTGGGCGCGCCGGCGCTCGGTTCGAACCAGGTTCCGACCAGGTCACCGCGGAGGGCCTCGGCGACCAGCGCTGTCGAGGTGACCAGGACTGCGGTGCCGGCGTCGGCCGCGATCCGGGCCGCCGACACCTTGGTGCCCGCACCCCCGGTGCCCACGCCGGAACGGCTTGCGCCGAATTCGACGCCGGGCAGCCGGTCGCCGGCGCCGACGTGCGAGATCGGCTCGGCACCCGGCAAGTGCGGCGGACGGGTGTAGAGCGCGTCGACGTCGCTGAGCAGCACGAGCAGGTCGGCCTTGATCAGGGTGGCGACGAGGGCCGCGAGCCGGTCGTTGTCGCCGAACCGGATCTCGTGGGTCGCGACGGTGTCGTTCTCATTGACGATCGGCAGGATGCGCAGCCCGAGCAGCCGGTCCATGGCCCGGTGCGCGTTGCTGCGGTGTGACGGGTTCTCGAGGTCGCCCGCCGTGAGGAGCACCTGGCCGGCGACGATGTCGTACCGATCGAGGCTGTCCTGGTAGCGGAAAATCAGCAGGTTCTGACCGACGGATGCCGCGGCCTGCTGGGTGGCGAGGTCGGTGGGCCGTTCGTCGAGCTGAAGGTAGGGCATCCCGGTGGCAATGGCTCCGGAGGACACGAGCACGATTTCCGCTCCGCGCCCATGGGCCGTGGCGAGGGCGTCGACCAGCGGGGCGATCTGGCCGGCGTTCTCGCCGCTGATCGACGAGGACCCGACCTTGACGACGATGCGCGCCGCCGATGCGATCTCATTCCGTGCGAGCACGCTCATTCCCCGGCCCGGGTCACAGGAGCGCGCGCCCGGGCGCCGTGGGCATCGGCTCGAACCAGGTGCCGACCTCCTCGCCGCGGAGGGCATCCGCGGCGAGTCCGGTCGCGGTCACGAGCACCGCGGTGCCGGCGGACGCGGCCAGCCGGGCCGCCTTCACCTTGGTGTTGGCGCCGCCGGTTCCGACGCCGCCCGCCGCCTTGGTCGCCCCGAATTCCATACCGGCGAGTTCTTCGTCGAAGCCGATGTGGTCGATCCGTTCGGCGCCGGGCAGGTGCGGGGGCTTGGTGTAGAGCGAGTCGACATCGCTGAGCAGCAGCAGCAGGTCGGCCCGGATGAGCACGGACAGCATGGCCGCGAGGCGGTCATTGTCGCCGAACCGCAGGCCGTAGGTGGCCACGGTGTCGTTCTCGTTGACGATCGGCATGATCCGGAGGTCGAGGAGCCGGTTCACCGCACGGCGGGTGTTGCTGCGGTGCGGCTCGTTGAGGAGGTCTCCCTCGGTGAGCAGCACCTGCCCCGCGGCGATGCCGTGCCGGTCGAGGGTCTCCTGGTAGCGGGCGGTGAGCACGTTCTGCCCCACGGACGCGGCCGCCTGCTGGGTGGCCAGGTCGCTCGGTCGCCCGTCGAGGTTCAGGTGGCTCATCCCGCTCGCGACGGCCCCTGAGGACACCAGGACCACCTCGACGCCGCGCCCGTGCGTCTCGGCGAGGGCTTCGATCAGCGGTGCGATCTGGTCGGCGTTGTCACCGCTGATCGAGGAGGAGCCGACCTTCACCACGATCCGGCGCGCGGAGGACACCTGGGCGCGGGCTCTGGCGCTCATTCGGACTCGCCTTCCTGCTTTCCCTTCACCGGGATTGAACCGTCGCCGGTCACGTCGCCGTTGAATTCCTCTTCGCCGGTGGACCACATGCCGGCTTCGCGTTCGCGGATGAGTTCGGCGCGGGCGGCCGCCTTGGCGTCCATCCGCCCGAAGTACTCCTCGCGACGTTCGTTGCTCGTGCGGCGCTTGGAGTCGTCGAGCCGGGTGTCCGTTCCGCGGGGCGCGGTGATCAGCTCGGCCGTTGACGTGAGCGTGGGCTCCCAGTCGAAGACGACGCCGTTGCCGGGGCCGATGATGACCGTCGACCCGGCGATGGCGCCGGCCTTGAACAGTTCGTTCTCGATCCCGAGCTTGGCCAGCCGGTCGGCGAGGAACCCGACCGCTTCATCGTTGGTGAAGTCGGTCTGCTGCACCCAGCGTTCAGGCTTGGTGCCGATGATCCGGTAGATGTTGCCGAACGAGCCACCCTCGACCTTGACGACGAAACCGCTGTCGTCGACGGCCTTGGGGCGGATGACGATGCGCGGCTTGGCCGCCTGCGTCGCCGCTGCCTCGACCCGGCCGGCTTCGACGACCTCGGCCAGCGCGTAGTTGAGCGCGCGAAGGCCCTCGTGGCTGACCGTGGAGATCTCGAACACGCGGTACCCGCGCGCCTCGAGGTCGCCCTTGACGAAGTCCGCGAGTTCGCGGGCCTCCGGCACGTCGATCTTGTTCAGCGCGACGAGCTGCGGCCGGTCGAGCAGCGGCTTCTGGCCTTCGGGGACCGGGTAGGCCGCCAGCTCGCCGAGGATGACGTCGAGGTCGCTGAGCGGGTCGCGGTCGGGGTCGAGGGTGGCGCAGTCGAGGATGTGCAGCAGCGCGGTGCAGCGCTCGACGTGACGCAGGAATTCGAGCCCGAGCCCCTTGCCCTCGCTGGCGCCCTCGATCAGGCCGGGAACGTCGGCGACGGTGTACCGCACCTCGCCGGCGTCGACGACGCCGAGGTTGGGGTGCAGGGTGGTGAAGGGGTAGTCGGCGATCTTGGGACGTGCGGCCGAGATCGCCGCGATCAGGCTGGACTTGCCGGCCGACGGGTAGCCGACGAGCGCCACATCCGCCACGGTCTTGAGCTCGAGCTGGATGTCGCCTTCCCAGCCGTAAGTGCCGAGGAGTGCGAAACCGGGCGCCTTGCGTTTGGTCGAGGCGAGGGCTGCGTTGCCGAGCCCGCCCTGGCCGCCGGGCGCGACGACGATGCGGAAGCCGGGTTCCGTCATGTCGGCGAGTTCATTGCCTTCGGCGTCCTTGACGACGGTGCCCAGCGGCACGGACAGCTCCATCAGGTCGCTGGCGTAGCCGGCGCGGTGGTCGCCCATACCGGGGCCGCCGTTGGAGGAGCTGCGGTGCGGCGAACGGTGGTAGCCGAGCAGCGTGGTCACCTGGGGGTCGGCCACGAGCACGATGTCGCCGCCGTTTCCGCCGTTTCCGCCGTCGGGGCCGGCGAGGGGCTTGAATTTCTCCCGCTTGACGGAGACACAGCCGTTCCCTCCGTTGCCCGCTCTCAGGTGCAGCGTGACGTGGTCAACGAATGTGGCCATGGGGTGCCCCTTTCAGGTGGCGAAAACACGTCAGGGCGAGCCAAAGGCCCGCCCTGACGTTCAAGAGTTGTGGATGCCTACGCGGCAGCCACCACGATGTTGACGACCTTGCGGCCGCCCTTGGCGCCGAACTCAACCGAGCCGGACTCCAGGGCGAAGAGCGTGTCGTCTCCACCGCGGCCGACGTTGACGCCGGGGTGGAAGTGCGTGCCGCGCTGACGAACGATGATCTCGCCCGCGCTGACAACCTGACCACCGAAACGCTTCACGCCGAGGCGCTGAGCATTGGAGTCGCGACCGTTGCGAGTGGAACTCGCACCTTTTTTGTGTGCCATCTGTTCTTCTCCTCAGGCCTTAGGCGATGCCGGTGACCTGAACGCGTGTGAGCTCCTGACGGTGCCCCTGACGCTTCTTGTACCCGGTCTTGTTCTTGAATTTCTGGATGACGATCTTCGGACCACGGAGGTCGTTGAGGACCTCGGCGGTAACCGTGACCTTGGCCAGCGACTTCGAGTCAGAGGTGATCTTGTCGCCGTCGACGAGAAGCACGGCGGCCAGCTCGACGTTGCCGTCCTTATCAGCCTTGATTCGGTCCATCGTGACGATGGTCCCGACCTCTACCTTCTCCTGCCGCCCACCGGCGCGCACAACTGCGTAAACCACGTTACGTACCTAACTCTGGGGAGCCGTGAGGCCCCGATTCCTAAGATGGAAAGTTACTGCGTTGAACGGGCCAAGTCGGCTCGTCGCTGTCAGAAAACCTTGGTGACCGCGCGGGCTCAGGCCCATCGCACACCAACAATCGACTTTAGCTGATCCTCCTGCCCCGGTCAAACCGAACCGGGAACATAGAATCTGGTGATGACCGTATTGATCGACCGTCCGATGTGGCCCGCCCACGGTACCGTCTGGTCCCATCTGATCAGCGACACCTCGCTGGACGAATTGCACGCCTTCGCGGCCGCCAACGAGATCCCCCTGCGCGGATTCGACCTGGATCATTATGACGTGCCCGCGCGCCTCTACGACGTCCTGGTGGCCGCTGGGGCGCATCCGGTCGGCAACCGGGAGCTGGTGCTGCGCCTGCGGGCCAGCGGGCTCAGAGTGACGAAAAGGGATCGCGCGACCCGTCCGGAGCACCCGGGCTCCTAGCCGTCGGCGCCCCGCTCCCGCAGCCCGCACCCGTCGGAGCCCGTTAAAGATAGGCGACCGATGAAGGCCGGGCCGAAGCCGGGTCTCCATCGGTCGCCTGGGGCGGAACCGCTACTGCTGAGCGTCGTGCCCGGGGGTCACGATGGGCTGCACCGTGGCGGTCGAGCCGCCGGCGGTGGTGACACGGCGGCTGCGCGAACGACCCTGGCCGGGCTGTTTGGGCTCGGGGAGAGCCTCGAGCACGGAGTCGAGGAGCTGGTCGGTGACCTGCTTGCTGACCGTGCGCCGGCTGCGCGGGGACTTCTTCAGCGGGATGTCGAGGATCGCCACCGACTCCGAGGCGTCGTCGATCAGGGGCGCGGATGCCGCCGCCTCCGCTTCGCCGGCCGTGACCGGGGCAGACGTCGCCGTCTCGGTCATCGCCGTCTCGGTCATCGCCGTCTCGGTCACTGCCGCGTCGCCCGCAGCCGTCTCGACAGCAGCCGCGTCGACCGCCGCCGCGATCGGGTTGGCCTCCATGGCCGGGACGACAGCGATGGAACCGGTCAGCGATCGGGTGATGGTACGCGCCGCGATCAGCGCGAGGGCGTGCTTGGCGTCCTCGGTGATCCCGTGCGTGCCGACAGTGGACTTGGCCGGCTCCGACTGCTGCGCGCCGGCTCCGCGGTGACCGTTGTCGCTGCCGCCCCGATGGCCGTTGTCGCCGCCGCGGCTGCCGGCGTCCCCGTTGCCGCCGTTGCCGCCCGATTTGCTGCGCGGGCGACGCTCCATGGCGGGCTGCGCGGTCTGGCGGTGTTTGACGACCGGGTCGTGGTGGATGATGATTCCCCGGCCGGCGCAGGCTTCGCAGTTCTCGCTGAACGATTCGAGAAGTCCGAGACCGAGCTTCTTGCGGGTCATCTGCACGAGACCCAGCGAGGTGACCTCGGCCACCTGGTGCTTGGTGCGGTCGCGGCTGAGGCATTCGAGCATGCGCCGGAGCACGAGGTCCCGGTTGGTCTCGAGCACCATATCGATGAAGTCGACGACGATGATGCCGCCGATGTCGCGCAGGCGCAGCTGGCGCACGATCTCCTCGGCCGCTTCGAGGTTGTTCTTGGTGACGGTCTCTTCCAGGTTGCCGCCGGAGCCGACGAACTTGCCCGTGTTGACGTCGACGACCGTCATGGCCTCGGTGCGGTCGATCACGAGGGATCCGCCCGACGGCAGCCAGACCTTGCGGTCGAGGGCCTTCTCGATCTGCTCGGAGATGCGGTATTCGTCGAAGGCGTCGACGTCGCCCTCATAGCGTTCGACGCGCTCGACCAGGTCGGGGGCCACCTGGCGCAGGTAGGCCTCGATGATCTCGCGCGAGTCGTCGCCGGAGATGACCATCTTCTGGAAGTCCTCGTTGAAGACATCCCGCACGATCTTGATCAGCAGGTCGGGCTCGCTGTGCAGCAGGGCCGGCGCCTGGACCGTGTCGACCTGCTTGGCGATGGACGCCCACTGCGTGGTGAGACGGTTCACGTCGAGGGTGAGCTGCTCGTCGGTGGCACCCTCGGCAGCGGTGCGCACGATGACGCCCACATTGTCGGGGAGAACCTCCTTGAGGATCTTCTTCAGCCGGGCACGCTCGGTGTCGGGCAGCTTGCGGCTGATCCCGTTCATCGAACCGTTGGGCACGTAGACGAGGTAGCGGCCCGGGAGCGAGACCTGGCTGGTCAGGCGCGCGCCCTTGTGGCCGATCGGGTCCTTTGTCACCTGCACGAGCACCTTGTCGCCCGGCTTCAGCGCCAGTTCGATCCGGCGGGCCTGGCTGCTGTTGCCCGAGTTCTCAGCGGCGGCATCCCAGTCGACCTCACCGGAGTACAACACGGCGTTGCGGCCGCGGCCGATGTCGACGAACGCGGCTTCCATGCTGGGGAGCACGTTCTGCACTCGGCCGAGGTAGACGTTGCCGATCAGCGACGCATCCTGGTTCTTCGCCACGTAGTGCTCGACGAGAACGCCGTCTTCGAGGACGCCGATCTGGATCTTGTTGTGCTTGGCGCGCACGACCATGACCCGGTCGACGGCCTCACGGCGGGCGAGGAACTCGGCCTCCGTGATCACGGGGCGGCGGCGGCCGGCATCGCGACCATCGCGGCGGCGCTGCTTCTTGGCCTCGAGCCGGGTGGAGCCCTTGATCCGCTGGGGCTCGGTGATCAGTTCGGGTTCGCGCGGGGTGCGCACCCGCACGACGGTGTTCGCCGGGTCGTCTGAGCCGGAGCGTCCTTCGTCGCCGGTGCGGCGGCGGGCCCGGCGGCGCACGGTCGACGCTTCATCGCCGTCGTCGTCCTGGTCCTGGCGGAAGCCGTCCTGGCGGAGGTTGTCCTGGCGGAAGCCGTCCTGGCGGGCGGTTCCCTGGCGCGCAGCGGTGCGGGCCGGGAGCGGGAGGATGTTCGGCGCCTGGAAGAGGAGCGAAGTCGACGGGCGTCGCACCTCGGGCTGTTCGACGGGCGGGGTGGTGAGGTCCACGGTGGGTTCCTGTTCCGCTGGGGTCTGGGGCTGGGCCTCGAAAGCGGAGTTCGATTCGGCCGGGCCATCGGTGGTGGTCGCGGCGCTCGTCCGCGCCGTGCTGGTCCTGGTCGCGCGGGTCGGCGCGGCGTTGGTCGCCGCCGCCTCAGTGGCCTGGGCGGCATCCGTCACAACGGGCTGCGGCTCTACGGCCACCTCCGGCGTGGTCGGTGCGGCCGCGGATGCCCGTCGGCTGGTCCTGCGACCGCCGAACAGTCCCTTGCGCTTCTTGATTTCGTTGTCTTCCACCATCACTGGTGCGCTCCTTGACCGGTTTTGGGCGACCGCGCCACCCATCCGGCTCCTCTCATGCGAGGTTTTTGCTTGCGCAAAAGCCTCGGGAATCCTCTTCGTTCGCAACCGGCTCTTGGCTCTGGCTGCTAATACCTTTGGTCGTGGGACCAATGAATCTGGGCTTTCGCTGCCCATTAGGCCTTCTCTGGCATCGGCTTGAGCGCGGCTCAAGCGACTTCTTCGATTATCGCATGCATTCTCAGGAAGACGCGCGAGGCGCATGGCATAATCCGAAGGTGCCCCAGCCCGAGACGTCCAAGCGCCCCGTCGGGCTCGCAATTTTCCTCATCATCGGCGGTTTGATCGCCCTGACCGCAGCCTTCCTGCTCACCCTCGACAAGATCCACATCCTCGAGGACCCCCAGGCCCAGCTCTCCTGCAACTTCAGTGTGCTGGTGGGCTGCAGCACCAACCTGGGCTCGTGGCAGGGCGCGATCTTCGGTTTCCCGAACCCGCTGATCGGCCTCATCGGCTGGACCGTCGTGATCACGATCGGGGCCGGCATCCTCGCCGGTGCCCGATTCGCCCGCTGGTTCTGGATCGGCCTCAACGTCGGAGTCACCGGCGCGATCGCACTGGTGGTCTGGCTGATGGGCCAGAGCTTCTTCGTGCTGGACGTGCTCTGCCCGTGGTGCATGGTGACCTGGGTCGTGACCATTCCGGTCTTTCTCGCCGTCACGCTGCACAACCTCACGGAGGGGAACCTGCCGGCACCTGCCGCCGTGCGTCGCTTCGCCGCCGGCGCCTATTCCTGGATCGTCGTGATCACGATCGGCTGCTACCTGGTCGCCGCGGCGATCGCCCAGGTGCAGATGGACTTCCTGCACCGGCTCTGACCTGCCTCGAACCCCCCACCCCGCCGAGCTGTGAGAAAAGCAGGTCTTCCACCCGGGAAAGGGCGACTTTTCTCACAGTTCGGCGGGGCACGGCAGGCCCGATTCGACCCCTGATCAACGACCAAAATCGACCCACGTTCAGCGCGCCCGGGTCACTAGACTGTCGCCCATGTACATGCTGATCTCCGCGGTGTTCTTTCTGCTGCTGCTCGGTGCGCTCATCGACATCATCACCAGGCAGGACGGCCAGGTTCAGCATCTGCCGAAGCTGGTGTGGATCATGATCGTCATCCTGCTTCCGGTCATCGGCAGCATCCTCTGGTTCGCCGTCGGGCGGGAGTATGCGGCTCCGATCGATCGGGGCACGTTCGGCGACCCCCGCCGGAGCCAGGCACGACCCTCCCGGCCGGGCGAACCCCGACCGGGAGAACCCTCACGCGGGAAGTACACCGGTGTTCCGAGCCGCTCCACGGAGGACGAGCTGGCCGACCTCGAACGGGAGATCGAGTTCCACGCGGAGGCGGCGAGGATCCGGAACCTCGAAGCCGAGATCGAGGCCCGGCGGAAGAGCCTGGAGTAGCCCCGGGCGGTCAGTCGAACCGGCGGTCAGTCGAACCAGAGGGCCAGCTCGCGGGCGGCGGACTCGGGCGAGTCGGAGCCGTGAACGAGGTTCTGCTGCACCTTTCCGCCCCAGTCGCGGCCGAGGTCGCCGCGGATGGTGCCGGGTGCCGCGGTCGTCGGGTCGGTCGTCCCGGCGAGGGCGCGGAAGCCCTCGATCACGCGTTCGCCGGCGATCCGGAGGGCGAGGATGGCGCCGCTTTCCATGAACTCGACGAGCGGTTCGAAGAACGGCTTGCCCTCGTGCTCTGCGTAGTGCTGCACGAGCAGCGACCGCTCGGGCTCGACCAGCTTCACGTCGACGAGGGAGTATCCCTTCGCTTCGATCCGGCGCAGGATCTCACCGGACAGGTTGCGGGCGACGCCATCCGGCTTGACCAATACGAGGGTTTCTTCGATCTGGGTGCTCATGAGCTCTCCTTCTGGTTGTCTAATCTGGTGCCGACGATCATGCAGTACGTCCACATGGCAGCGAACATTGCGCCGACGAAAAACATCGTGGGGTTGAGGAAACCGGTCGCGACGACGATGGCCTGGATCGACCAGCCGGCGTAGTACGACCAGTCGCGGCCGAGCAGGCCGATCACCAAGGCCATCGCCAGGCAGAGCGCCGCTCCCCCGCCGAGCGCGAGCCACGCCGGCAGCGCGCCGAGGCCGAAGACGACCAGCGCGGCGAGGAAGACGACGATGATCTCGAAGCCCAGCACGATCGAGGCCAGCGACCGTTTCACCGAGCGACGGCTCACTTCTTCAGCCATTCCCGGGCGTCGGCCAGGGCGATCGCCTCACCGACGAGGGTGATCGACCCCGTGACGATGACGGCGCGCCGCGGGGATTCCTCGGCCCAGTCCCTGGCCGATTCGAGCGCCTGGGCGAGGTCGTCGAACCGGATGGTGGTGTCGTCCCCGACCGTGCGCGCCACCAGGTCGGCGAGGTCGTCGACGGGGATGGCCCGTTCGGAGTGCGACGCGGTGACGTGGAAGCGGGCGACGACGGGCTCGAGCGCCGCGATGATCCCGGCGGCGTCCTTGTCGGCCAGGATGCCGACGACGGCGACGATCTCGTCGAAGTCGAAGTAGGCATCCAGCGCCGCGGCGAGGGCGGCCGCGCCGTGCGGGTTGTGCGCGGCATCCACCAGCACGGTCGGGTCGGTGCCGACCAGCTGCAGCCGGCCGGGCGAGGTGGCGGAGGCGAGCCCCTCCTCGACGAGGTCGTAGGCCAGTTCCTGACTGCCGGCGCCGATGAACGATTCGACGGCGGCGATCGCGACGGCCGCGTTCTGCGCCTGGTGCGTGCCGTAGAGAGGCAGGAACAGGTCGGAATAGGTGCCGGCCAGGCCGCGCACCGAGATGAGCTGCCCGCCGACGGCGACCTGGCTGGCGAGCAGGGCGAAGTCCTCGCCCTCACTGGCCAGGGTCGATTCGGTCAGTTCGACGGCGCGTTCGAGTTCGGCCTGCGCCTGCTCGCCCTGCTTCGCCGTGACGACGGATGCCGCGGGCTTGATGATCCCGGACTTGGTGCGGGCGATCTCCGCGATGGTGTCGCCGAGGCGCCTGGTGTGGTCAAGGGCGATCGGCGTGATCACGGCGACCTGCCCGTCGGCGACGTTGGTGGAGTCCCACTCGCCGCCCATGCCGACCTCGATCACGGCGACGTCGACGGGAGCGTCCGCGAAGCAGGCGAACGCGAGAACGGTGAGCGCCTCGAAGAAGGTGAGCGGTTCGTCGCCGGCGGCGGTGAGCTCGTCGTCGACCATCCGCAGGTAGGGGGCGATGTCGTCCCAGTTCGCGGCGAGGGCCTCGTCCTCGATCGACTCACCGTCGATCACGATGCGCTCATTGAGCCGCACGAGGTGCGGGCTGATCAGCAGGCCGGTGCGCAGGCCGTACGCGCGGAGCAGGCTCTCGGCGATCCGGCTGGTGCTGGTCTTGCCGTTGGTGCCGGTGATATGGATGATCGGGTACACGGTCTGCGGGTCGCCGAGCAGTTCGAGGGCGCGCCTGGTCGGTTCGAGGCGGGGCCGCGGCGATCCTTCGCCGACGCGGGCGAGCAGGGCCGTGTAGACGGCGTCGCCGGCCTCCCGCGCGGCGTCGCCTGCTGTGGGGCTGGACTTAGACATGGATGAGTCCGTTCTCTCTGGCGACGGCGACGAGCACGGCACCCCGGTTGGCGTACTGCCCCGCTTCGAAGCGCACGTAGTGTTCGACCGGAGCGCCGACCAGGTCGCCGAGCCACTCCGACGGCAGGGTCGCGGCCAGCAGTTCGGCGTCGGCGTCGCTCGCCCGGTGGGTGGCGAAGCGGGTGGTCAGGGTTTCGGCCGGCACATCGACGCCGGCCGCGAGGGCGAAGGTGGCCGCGTCCAGGTCGTCGAAGAAGACCAGGTCGAGGCGGATGCGGTCGCTCACCTCGAATCCGGCGGACTTGCGGGTATCCTGCACCGCACGGATCAGGTCCCGGGCGAATCCCTCGGCCTCGAGTTCGGCCGTCGTGGTCGTGTCGAGCAGCACGAATCCGCCGCCCTGCAGCAGGGCGAGCGCGGTCGTGTCGCCGGACTCGGCGCCCTGGCCCGCGTCGGCGGACGGGCCGCCGGTCTGCAGCACGAGCTCGTACTCTCCCGTGGCCAGTTCGATCCCGCCGGCGGTGACGACGCCGTCGGTCTCGGTCCAGTCGCCGGCGCGGGCGGCCTTGATCACCTGTTGCACCTGCTTGCCGAGTCGGGGGCCCGCGGCCCGGGCGTTCACGTTGAGCCGGGAGGTGACGCCGTAGGCGGTGGCGCTGTCGGCCGCGAGCTCCACGAGGGACACGTTCTTGACGTTGAGCTCGTCGCGGAGGATGGCCTCGAACGGGGCCATCGCCGCCGTGTCGGTGGTGACCACGGTCAGGTTCGCGAGCGGCAGGCGCACGCGCAGCCCCGCCTGCTTGCGCAGGGAGAGCACGGTGGAACTGATGGTGCGCACCTGGTCCATGGCCGCGACGAGCACATCGTCGGCAGGGAAAAGTTCAGGGTCGGGCCAGTCCTCGAGGTGCACGCTGCGGCCGCCGGTGAGTCCCTGCCAGATGCGCTCGGTGACGAGCGGGAGCAGGGGCGCGGCAACCCGGGTGAGCGTTTCGAGCACGGTGTACAGGGTGTCGAAGGCCTCGGAGCCGGTGGTTCCCGAGGCCGCCGCGCCGGCCCAGAAGCGGTCGCGCGACCGGCGCACGTACCAGTTGGTGAGCACGTCGGCGAAGTCCCGGAGCCGGGCGGACGCGAGAGTGCTGTCCAGGTTCTCCAGGTCGGCGGTGACGTCCGTGATCAGGGCGCGGGTCTTGGCGAGCAGGTACCGGTCGAGCACGTCGGTGGAGTCGGTGCGCCAGCCGGCGTCGTAGCCGTTCTCGCCGGACGCGTTGGCGTAGAGGGAGAAGAAGTACCAGGTGCTCCAGAGCGGGAGCATGACCTGGCGGGCACCCTCCCGGATGCCTTCCTCCGTGACGATGAGGTTGCCGCCGCGCAGCACGGAGGAGCTCATCAGGAACCAGCGCATCGCATCCGACCCGTCCCGGTCGAACACCTCGTTCACGTCGGGGTAGTTGCGCAGGGACTTCGACATCTTCTGCCCGTCGTTGCCGAGCACGATGCCGTGGCTGACGACGTTCTTGAAGGCGGGGCGGTCGAACAGCGCCGTCGAGAGCACGTGCAGCATGTAGAACCAGCCGCGGGTCTGCCCGATGTACTCGACGATGAAGTCGGCCGGGTTGTGGCTGTCGAACCAATCCCGGTTCTCGAACGGGTAGTGCACCTGGGCGAAGGGCATCGAGCCGGAGTCGAACCAGACGTCGAGCACATCCGTGATGCGCCGCATGGTGGACTGGCCGGTCGGGTCGTCGGGGTTCGGCCGGGTGAGCTCGTCGATGTACGGGCGGTGCAGGTCGGTCGGGCGCACGCCGAAGTCGGCCTCGAGCTCGTCGAGCGAGCCGTAGACGTCGATCCGCGGGTAGTCGGGGTTGTCGCTCTTCCAGACCGGGATCGGCGAGCCGAAGTAGCGGTTGCGGCTGATCGACCAGTCGCGGGCGTTGCCGATCCACTTGCCGAACTGGCCGTCCTTGACGTTCTCCGGGACCCAGTTGATGTCCTGGTTGAGCACCTCCATCCGGTCCCGGAAGTCGGTGACCCGCACGAACCAGCTGGAGACGGCCTTGTAGATGAGGGGGTTGCGGCAACGCCAGCAGTGCGGGTAGGAGTGCTCGTAGCTGGCCTGGCGGAGCAGGCGTCCCTCGGCGCGGAGCAGCTGGGTGAGCGGCTTGTTCGCGTCCGACCAGAGCAGGCCGGCCACCTCGGGCACGTCGGGCAGGAACTTGCCGCCGTCGTCGAGGGAGATGATCACCGGGATGCCCGCGGCCTCGCAGATCCGCTGGTCCTCTTCACCGTAGGCCGGGGCCTGGTGCACGATGCCGGTGCCGTCCGCGGTGGTGACATAGTCCGCCACGACGATGGTCCAGGCGTTCCCGGTGCCCCACACCGCGGTGTCCGCGTAGTAGTCGAAGAGCCGGTCGTAGGAGACGCCCTCGAGTTCGCTGCCGAGCACGGTGCGGGCGATCGCCGCGGTCGCGTCGGCCGCGGACTCGTAGCCGAGGTCCTTGGCGTAGTTGCCGACGAGGTCGATCGCGATCAGGTACTCGGCGCCGAGCACCTCGGCCGAGGCATCCGTTCGCCCGGTCTCCTCGCGGAGCACGGTGGCGTCCGGGGTGCCGTTCGGGCCGGCCGGCACGACGGCGTAGACGATCTGCGGGCCGACGGCGAGCGCGAGGTTGGTCGGCAGGGTCCACGGGGTCGTCGTCCAGGCGAGGGCACGCACTGCGGTGAGGCCGAGCACCTCCGCCTTCGCCCCGACGAGCGGGAAGGTGACCGTGACCGTCTGGTCCTGGCGCATCTTGTAGACGTCGTCGTCCATCCGCAGCTCATGGTTGGACAGCGGGGTCTGGTCGCGCCAGCAGTACGGCAACACCCGGTAGCCCTCGTAGGCGAGCCCCTTGTCGTGCAGCCGCTTGAAGGCCCAGATCACGGACTCCATGAAGGTGATGTCGAGGGTCTTGTAGTCGTTCTCGAAGTCGACCCAGCGGGCCTGGCGGGTGACGTACTCCTCCCACACCTTGGTGTACTTGAGCACGGAGCTGCGGGCGACGGCGTTGAAGGCGCCGATGCCCATCTTCTCGATCTCGCTCTTGTCGACGATGCCGAGCTCCCGCTCGGCCTCGAGCTCGGCCGGCAGCCCGTGGGTGTCCCAGCCGAACCGGCGGTGCACCTGCTTGCCGCGCATGGTCTGGAAACGCGGGAACAGGTCCTTCGCGTACCCGGTCAGGAGGTGACCGTAGTGCGGCAGGCCGTTGGCGAACGGCGGGCCGTCATAGAAGACCCACTCGGGCGCGCCCTCGCGGTTGTCGATCGACGCCTGGAAGGTGGCATCGTCCTTCCAGAACGAGAGCACCTCGGTTTCGAGCTGGGGAAAGTTCGGCGACGGCACGATCGAGCCGGACTGCTGGTCGGCCGAACCTGATTGCTGACCTTGGGGGTACGTCATGCTTCTCCTGGACGAGTCGGGCAGTTTCTGCGTCCTGCGTGAGGCAGGCCTGCCCTGTTCCACGAGGACGCCGACTCCGAAAGGGATCCGCCGCGGTACCACCTCGCTTGCCGCCCGGGTGAGCGGGCGACCGCTTGTTCAGAGGCTGTGACGGGCCCGACCCGTTCGGTTCTACCAGGCCCCGGAGGACCGTTCTTCCGAAGACTCACCGGTGATGGCCGGATCATAGTCATGCGTACGTAATTCTAGCCTGCCGTATCCGCCGGGTGGAATTCCCGGCCGCCACCGGATGTTTTACGATGGGACACTGGCGGCCCACCACGGGGCCGCACCCCGACCAGCACACTCGGCCGTTCCCTGCCGTGGAAAGAGATCACCGCATGCATTCCTCGGTCCATTCACATCGTCCGGCCGTCATCGGGGCCGTTCTGGCCGCCGCCCTCCTCCTCACCTCGTGCACGGCCTCCCCCGGCACCGACGCCGGCAGCACCCCGGTGAAGGGCGGCACGCTCAGTTACGCGTCGGGAGACGCCGAACCGACCTGCCTGGACCCGCACGTCGGCGGCAACTACCCGCAGGCCCTGGTCAGCACGCAGTACCTGGAGTCGCTGGTCTCCCGGGACTCCAACGGCCAGATCATCCCGTGGCTGGCGAAGTCCTGGACGGAGAGCCCCGACGGGCTCACCTGGGAGTTCACCCTCAAGGACGGCGTGACGTTCACGGATGGGACCCCGCTCGACGCGGCCGCCGTGCAGGCCAACCTGGCGCACCTGCGGGACCCGAAGACCGGGTCCTCGACCGGCTACCTGGCGTTGGCGAAGGTTGCGAGCACCGAGGCCGTCTCGGCGAACGTGGTGAGATTCGTCCTGAGCCAACCGGACGGCGCCCTCCTCGAATCGCTGACCCAGCCGTGGCTGGCGATCGAGTCCCCGACGGGCCTGGCCCGGGGCGTGGACGAGAACTGCGCGGCCCCCGTCGGCACCGGCCCGTTCCAGGTGGAGAGCTGGGAGAAGCAGGACTCGGTCGTGCTCGTGCGCAACGCCGGCTACACGTCGCCGCCCGCCGACGCGGACCACTCCGGCCCGGCGTACCTGGCCAAAATCATCTGGCGGTTCATCCCCGACTCGGCGTCGCGCTTCGCGGCCCTGCAGGCCGGTGACGTCGACGTGATCGACAACGCCCAGCCCGACACGATCGTCCAGGCGGAGAAGGGTGACACGATCACCCACCTCGACGCGCCCCGGCCCGGAGCCTCGAACCGGATCGAACTGAACTCGTCCCGGCCGCCGTTCAACGACCCCCTCGTGCGGGAGGCCTTCATCCGCTCGGCCAACGTGGACGATGCCGTCAGCAGCCTCTTCCAGGGCACCGCCACGCGGTCGTACTCCGCGCTCTCCAGCGTGGAGGCCACCGCCGTGCAGCGGCCTGACCTGTTCGGCTACGACGCCAGAGCAGCCGACAAGCTGCTCGACTCAGCCGGCTGGACTGCCCGCGACTCGGCCGGCTACCGGGTGAAGGACGGCGCGCGCCTGACCGTGCAGTTCCCGGTGAGCACGAACCAGTCCATCCCCGCCGAGCAGTCGCTGTTCGAGCAGCTCCAGGCGACCGCGAAGAAGACCGGCTTCGACGTGGTGCTCACCCCGATGGACCTCTCCAGCTGGTACACGGCTCTCGGCGAGAACGGCTACGACGCCGTCAGCGCCCCGTACACGAAGGTCGGCCCTGACGTGCTGCGCATCCTCTTCGACTCCGCCGGCATCGTCCCTGCCCCCAGCGGTTACTTCGCCAACCACGCGCAGGTGAACGACCCCGCGGTCGACGCGCTGCTCGCCGAGGCCGCCACTGTGACGGATGCCGGCAAGCGCGCCGCCCTCTACACGGACGTGCAGAACAAGGTCCTGGAGGGTTTCTACCTCCTGCCGCTCTACGACCAGCAGAACCACTACCTGCTGAGCTCCCGCGTCTCCGGGGCCCGCGCGATGCCGACCGTGTCCACTCCCACGTTCTACGACGCCTGGCTCCCCGCCGAGTGACCGACGCGGCGGCGGGTTCGCTGAGGCCGGATGGAGCACCCCGCTCCGCCCGGCCGGTTCGGGCACGCCCACGGCGCGCTCTCCGCCGGACGCTGCCCGGGCTGCTCGCCGCCCGCCTGGCCGGGGCGGTGTTCGTGCTCTGGGCCGTCGCCACGATCACCTTCTTCGCGATCAGGCTGATCCCCGGCGACCCGGCCGAGGCCATCCTCGGCGGTCCGGGCTCGCAGACGTCGCCGGAGGCACTGGCCGCGGTGCGGGCCCGGTACGGTCTCGACCAGCCCGTCGTCGTTCAGTACCTGGCCCAGTTGGGCCGGCTGGCAACCGGCGACCTCGGCCGGTCCTACGCGCTCAGGCAGGATGTCGCCCCGCTCCTGGTCGGCCAGCTCGGCGGGACCCTGCTGCTGGCGGCACTCGCGCTCGTCGTCGCCTGGCTGTTCGCGCTCGTGCTCGCCACCTGGTCGACCCGCGGCGGGCGCTTCGCCTGGTACCTCGGCTCCGGACTGGAGATCGTCGCGGCGGCGCTGCCCCACTTCTGGCTGGCTACCGCGCTGATCGTGCTGTTCAGCGTCTGGCTGGGGTGGTTGCCGCCGATCAGCACCCCGGGCCCGGCCGGCCTCGTGCTGCCCGTGCTCACCCTCGCCGTCCCCCTGGCCGGGTTCCTCGGCCAGATCATGCGCGAGTCCCTGCTCACCGCACTCGAGTCGCCGTTCGTGCTCTCGGCGAGAGCCCGCGGCGAGGGCGATCGCGGCGTGCGCTGGATCCATGCCCTCCGGCACGCGTCGCTGCCGGCGATCAGCCTCTCCGGCTGGGCCTTCGGCTCCCTGATCAGCGGCGCAGTCGTGGTGGAGACCATCTTCGCCCGGCCCGGCCTCGGCCGCACGATGCTCAATGCGGTCACCGTGCGCGACGTGCCCGTCGTGATCGGGGTGGTGATGATCGTCGCCGTGGGGTACATCCTGATGACCGTCGTCACCGACCTGGCCCAGTGGATCGCCGACCCGCGATTGCGCCGGCGATGAGCGACCTCGAGATCCAGGCCGACCTCGGCCGCCAGGCGCGCGCCCGGGAACCTCGCCGCCGCCGGATCGGCGTGGCCGAGGCCCTCGCCGCGGCATTCGCGCTGTTCCTCGTCGTGGCCGCGGTCGCGCCCTCCGTTCTCGCACCGGGCGACCCGCTCGCCATCGACCCGTTGTCGGCCTTCCAGCCGCCGAATCTCGCGCACTGGTTCGGCACCGACGAGTCCGGCCGGGACATCTTCACCCGGGTCAGCCACGGCACCGGAGGCTCCCTGGTCATCGGCATCCTGGCCACGGCGATCGGGCTCGGCCTGGGGATCGTGCTCGGAACCATGGCCGGGATGCTCGGCCGGGTCGTCGATTTCACCGTCAATCGGTTCCTCGAGGTGCTGTTCGCGTTCCCCGGACTTCTGCTGGCACTGCTCGTCATCCTCGTCTTCGGGCCCGGAACGCAGACGGCGACCGTGGCGGTGGGGCTGGCGACGGCGCCCGGCTATGCCCGCATCATCCGGGGCCAGCTCATCTCGGTGCGGTCCTCGGCGTTCGTGGAGGCGGCCACCGTGCTCGGCCGCGGCCGCCGGCAGATCCTGGTGCGGCACATCCTGCCGAACACCCTGGCGCCGCTGTTCGTGCTGGGCACCCTCGGCATCGGGCAGGCCGTGGTCTGGGCGTCGGCCCTGAGCTACCTCGGGCTCGGCGCAGCCCCACCGGCCGCCGAATGGGGTGCCATGCTCTCGGCCGGGCGCACCTACATCACGTCGGCCTGGTGGATGGCCTTCTTCCCCGGGCTGTTCATCGTGCTCACCGCGGTCACCGCGACGAGCCTGGGGCGCGCCCTGGAACGACGATTGAGGCACGCATGAGCCAGGGAACCGGTCCCGCCGCCCGCCGTGCCGCGGTGACCCCGACGCTCGTCTCGATGCTCCGCGTTCGGGACCTCGCGGTGGGGTTCGGCGGGCAGCCGGGGACCGATCCGGTCGTCGCCGGGGTTTCCTTCGACATCGCCCCCGGCGAATGCCTGGCGCTGGTCGGCGAGTCCGGCTCCGGCAAGAGCGTCACCGCCCGGAGCCTGATCGGCCTGGCCGGCGACGACGCCTGGCTGCAGGCCGCCGAACTGGAGATCAACGGGAGCGACGTGCTCGGCCTCTCCGACGCGCAGTGGCGGCGGCGGCGCGGCCGGGACGTCGGCCTGGTGCTGCAGGACGCACTCGTCTCCCTCGACCCGTTGCGACCGATTGGCCGCGAGATCGCCGATTCGCTCCGACTGCACACCACCCTCGATCGCGCGGCGCGGCGGACCAGGGTGCAGGAGGTGCTCGAGCGGGTGGGGCTGCCCGACGGCCGCACCCGGGTGAGGCAGCGTTCGGGCGAGTTGTCCGGCGGGCAGCGCCAGCGCGCGCTGATCGCCTCCGCTATCGCCCTCGACCCGCCCCTGCTGCTGATCGACGAACCGACCACGGCACTGGACGTGACGGTGCAGGCGCAGATCCTCGACCTCCTGGAGAGCCTCAAACGGCATGGGACGGCCATCCTGCTGATCAGTCATGATCTCGCCGTGGTGGGCCGGATCGCCGACCGGATCGCGGTAATGAGCGCCGGTCGGATCGTGGAACGCGGGCCGGCCGCGAGGCTGCTCGCCTCGCCGAAGCATGAGCAGACCCGGCGGATGATCGCCGCGATTCCGATCGACAAGCCGCGCGGCACCCGGCTGTCCTCCCCCGAAGGCCGGGCGGATGCCCCGGCTTCTGCCCCGGCGTCGGCGTCGGCCCCGGCTCCGGCCGAGGTCGTGCTGGAGGCGTCCGGACTCGTCAAGACCTTCCGGAGGCCGGACGGCAGTGAGCAGCGGGCGGTGGACGGGGTCTCCTTCCGGCTCCTTCGTGGCACCACCCTCGGTCTGGTCGGCGAGTCCGGTTCGGGCAAGACCACGACGGCGCGTCTGCTGCTGGCCCTCAGCCGACCGGATGCGGGTGAGGTGCGGGTGCTCGGTCGCCCGTTCAGCGCCGTCACCGAGCGGCAGCGCCGGCGCCTGCGCCCGGAGCTCGGCGCGATCTACCAGGATGCCCTCAGCTCCTTCGACCCTCGACTGAGCGTCGACGCGGTGCTGCGCGACGCCGTGCGGGGCGCGCGCCACGCCGCCCGCCAGGCGGGGAACGCCGCCCGCGACCGGGCCAGGGTGCTCGAGCTGCTCGACCAGGTGTCGCTTCCGGCGACGCTCCTCAGCAGGCGCCCGCTGTCGCTCTCCGGCGGCCAGCGCCAGCGGGTCGGCATCGCGCGGGCGCTGGCCTCGGAGCCGCAGATCCTGGTCTGCGACGAACCGGTGTCATCCCTCGACGTGACGGTGCAGGCCCAGGTGCTCGATCTCCTCGACGAACTGCAGCGGGAGCGAGGCCTCAGCCTGCTCCTCATCTCCCACGACCTGGGGGTGATCCAGCACGCCAGCGACCAGGTCGCGGTGATGCTGGACGGCACGATCGTGGAGACCGGGGACACGGCGCAGGTTTTCACGGCGCCGCGGCATCCGTACACGCAGTCCCTGCTCGCCGCGGTCCCCCGCCTGGGCTGAGCCGGAGGCCGCACTCGAACACTCGAGCACCGCCGGAATCGGCGGGGAACAGGGCATCCGGTAGATTGGGTGAGGCCCAATACTCAGGCACCTCACCAACGACTCGGTGCCGCACATAGACAAACGGAGAAACATGACCGCCGCCAGCGTTCCGGACAAACCGGCCCTCGAGGGTCTCGAAACCAAGTGGGGCGGCAACTGGGAAGACTCCGGCACCTACCGGTTCGACCGGGGCTCCGCCAACCGCGCGAACATCTTCTCCATCGACACCCCGCCGCCGACCGCCTCCGGCTCGCTGCACATCGGCCACGTGTTCTCCTACACCCACACCGACGTCATCGCCCGGTTCCAGCGGATGCGCGGCCGCGACGTGTTCTACCCGATGGGCTGGGACGACAACGGCCTGCCCACCGAACGCCGGGTGCAGAACTATTACGGCGTGCGCTGCGACCCCTCGCTCCCCTACGCGGACGACTTCACCCCGCCGTTCGAGGGCGGCGACGGCAAGAGCAGCAAGGCCGCCGACCAGCTCCCGATCAGCCGCCGCAACTTCATCGAGCTGTGTGAGCGCCTCACCATCGAGGACGAGAAGCAGTTCGAGGCCCTCTGGCGCACCCTCGGCCTGAGCGTCGACTGGACCCAGACCTACCGCACGATCGGCCACGATTCGCTGATCACCTCCCAGCTCGCGTTCCTCGGCAACGTGGAGCGCGGCGAGGCCTACCAGGCGATGGCGCCGACCCTCTGGGACGTGACCTTCCGCACCGCCGTGGCCCAGGCCGAGCTCGAAGACAAGGAGATGCCCGCCGCCTACCACCGGGTGTCGTTCCGGAAGCCCGACGAGAGCACCATCGAGATCGAAACCACCCGCCCCGAGCTGCTGCCCGCCTGCGTGGCCCTCGTCGCGCACCCCGACGACGAACGGTACAAGGCGCTCTTCGGCACCGTTGTGCGCACCCCGCTCTTCGACGTGGAGGTGCCTGTTCTCGCGCATCACCTCGCCCAGAAGGACAAGGGCAGCGGAATCGCGATGATCTGCACCTTCGGCGACGTGACCGACGTGGTCTGGTGGCGCGAACTCGACCTGCCCAACCGCGCGATCATGGGCTTCGACGGCCGGATCATCGCCGAGGCCCCCGACGTCATCGTGAGCGAGGCCGGCCGTGCCGCCTACGCCCAGCTGGCCGGCAAGACGGTCTTCTCCGCCAAGCAGGCCGTCGTGGAACTGCTCCGCGCGAGCGGCGACATGATCGGCGAGCCCAAACCGATCGTGCACCCGGTCAAGTTCTTCGAGAAGGGCGACAAGCCGCTCGAGATCGTGTCGACCCGCCAGTGGTACATCCGCAACGGTGCCCGCGACGAGGCCCTGCGCTCCCGCCTCATCTCCCACGGCGCCGACCTGCAGTGGCACCCCGAATTCATGCGCGTTCGCTACGAGAACTGGGTCAACGGCCTCACCGGCGACTGGCTCGTCTCCCGCCAGCGCTTCTTCGGCGTCCCCCTTCCTGTCTGGTACCCGCTGGATGCCGACGCCAACCCGGTCTTCGACCAGCCGATCGTGGCCACCCGCGACCTGCTCCCGGTCGACCCGTCGTCCGACACCGCCCCCGGCTACAGCGCCGACCAGCGCGGGGCCGCGAACGGTTTCGTCGGCGAGGTCGACGTGATGGACACCTGGGCCACGTCATCGCTCACCCCGCAGCTCGCCGGAGGCTGGGAACGCGACCCCGAACTGTTCGACCTCGTCTACCCGTACTCGCTCCGCCCGCAGGGTCAGGACATCATCCGCACCTGGCTGTTCTCCACCCTGCTCCGCGCCGAACTCGAGCACGGCGTGTCACCGTGGCAGCACGCGGCGCTGTCGGGCTTCATCGTCGACCCCGACCGTAAGAAGATGTCCAAGTCCAAGGGCAACGTGGTGACCCCGGCCGACATGCTCGAGCAGCACGGCTCCGACGCGGTGCGCTACTGGGCCGCGTCGTCGCGCCTGGGCACGGATGCCGCGTTCGACCCGAAGAACCCGACCCAGATCAAGATCGGCCGTCGCCTCGCGATCAAGATCCTGAACGCGTCGAAGTTCATCCTCGGCTTCGACGGCGCCGCGGACGCCCCGGTGACCGAGCCGATCGACCAGAGCATGCTCGCCCGGCTGAGCGTGGTCGTCGGCCAGGCCACGGCCTCGTTCGACGGTTACGACCACGCCCGCGCGCTCGAACTCACCGAGAGTTTCTTCTGGACCTTCTGCGACGACTACCTCGAGCTGGTCAAGGAACGCGCCTACGGCGAGAGCGGCGCCGGCCAGGCGTCGGCCGTCGCCGCGCTCCGCACGGCCCTCGCCACGCTGCTGCGCCTGTTCGCGCCGTTCGTGCCGTTCGCCACGGAGGAAGCCTGGTCCTGGTCCAACGACGGCTCGGTGCACCGAGCGCCGTGGCCGAGCCAGGCCGAGCTCGCCGCGGGAAGTGCCGGCAACGTCGCCCTGCTCGATTTGGCCAGCCGGGCGCTCACCGGCATCCGGCGCGCCAAGACCGATGCGAAAGCATCCCAGAAATCTGCCGTCGCATCTGCTGTAATTAGCGGAACGGCCGCTGAGGTTGCCCTGCTCGCGCAGGCTTCCGATGATCTGCGGGCCGTTGGTCGTATCTCGGAATTGGTTTTTGTCGATGGCAGCGAATTGGCTGTCACTGATATCGTGCTCGACACGGTGCCAGAGAGTTAGGAGAACCGGATGTCAGTCAAGGTACGAACACTGGGCGACAAGGACTTTTTCTCGTGGTTAGGCCTCTTCGAGGGCTACAGCGAGTTCTACAAGAGCGCGCTCACCGATGAGAAGGCGCTCCAGGTCTGGAGCTGGATCATCGACAAGGACCACGTGCTGGCCGGGGCGGTCGCCGTCAATGACGAGGGTGACTTCATCGGCTTCGCCCACTATCGCGAGGTGCCCAACACGCTCAGCGCAACCCGCGGACTCTACCTGGACGACCTGTTCGTGGTCCCAGAGTCGCGCAGCAGCGGGGTGGGACGTGCCCTGATCGAGTTCGCGAAGCAATACGCCACCGAGCACCACCTCAGCACCCTGGCGTGGATCACGGCTGCCGACAATGTTGAGGCCCAGCGTCTCTACGACGATGTCGCCACCCGCACCGACTGGGTCACCTACGAGATAGAGCTCTAGGGTGCAGCTGGGAAACCGCTTCCCACTCGGCGGACCGGTTCCGACGGGGCTGCCGCACGTGGTCGAGATCGCGATCCAGGCGGTCGAGGAGGAACTCGCCGCCCTGGGCGAGGACAACAGCGGCTGGCGCTGGACGCTGACCTGGCTGGAGGCCCAGCCGGTGCTCGAGCTCGACGACGGCACCGTCATCCGGTACAACCCGGGGGAAGACAGCGCCACCATCACCCAGCCTGCCGTGGCGGTCGAGGACGACGAGGACTGGATCTAAGAGTCACCGGCGTGACATATCGACATCGAGCTACGTCTAGTAAGTGGACTCGCCGGACCGCCTGTGGTGACGGCGGCACGACACGAAGGCTCTCTCATGGATGTCATCACCACGTCGGGGCGCTCGCCTGAGGTCGCCGAGGCCGGCGCCCCGCGACTGCGCGGACGATACCGGTTGCAGGAACTGATCGGCCGCGGCGGCAAGGGCTCGGTCTTTCGCGCCACGGACGAATCGCTGGGTCGCGACGTCGCCGTCAAGGTCTTCGACGCGTCGGCAACGAGCGAGAAGGACATCCGGCTGCAGGAAGACGAGGTGAACCTCCTCGCGAGCCTCAATCACCACAGTCTCGTCACCCTGCTCGACGCGGGCGTCGACCGAACGGATGCTGCCCGGCCGCGCGTCTACCTCGTCATGGAGCTTGTCACGGGCGCCGATCTCAAGGTCAAGCTCGAGCGCGGTCCGCTCACTCCTCGCCAGATAGCGCACATCGGCTTCGACCTGGCCGAGGGCCTGCAGTACATTCACCATCGGGGCGTCGTGCATCGAGACGTCAAGCCGGCGAACATCCTGCTGGTGGACTACAACCAGGGCAGCGCACGGTACCGTGCGAAGCTGACCGACTTCGGTATCGCCCTGGTCGGTGCCGCCCCGGGCGGTGACACGGACACCGTCACGACGGGCACGGCCGCCTACCTCAGCCCCGAACAGGCGCGCGGTCAGAACCTGGGGTCGGCCAGCGACATCTACTCGCTGGGTCTCGTGCTCCTCGAGTGCTTCACCCGCACCGTCGCCTTTCCCGGCGACCCGATCCAGTCAGCGCTGGCCCGGCTGCGAAACGATCCGCCCATTCCGCACGGCCTCGCCCCGGAATGGCGGGCCCTCCTGGCGGCCATGACCGCCCGCAACCCGAAAGACCGCCCGTCCATCCACGATCTGGTCCCGGCGCTGCGCCAGCTGGTGGCGTCCGAGACCGGCCGGCACAGGGGTGTCGGCACCGATCCCGAGCCGTCGACCGAGGAGGCCCGGATGCTCGCGGTAGAGCGCTACCGGCTGCCTGAGGCACCGGCCGACGGGGCATTCGACCGGATCACGGCGATTGCCGCCCGGGTATTCTCGGTTCCAGTCGCTCTCGTCACCATCGTCGATCACGATCGGATCTGGTTCACGTCCCACCACGGACTCGAGATAGACAATATCGACAGGCACCCCGGGCTCTGTGCGTCGGCCATCATGGATGACCTGCCCTGGGTCGTGGAAGATGCCCGGTTCGACCCACGGACACTGGCGAACCCCCTTGTTGCCGACGATTTCGGCCTGCAGTTCTACGCCGGAGTGCCCCTGCGCACCCGCGACGGACACAACCTCGGCACGCTGTGCGTGCTCGACTTCGAACCGCGCCTGGCCACGGAACAGGAACTTGCCACCCTCGGGGACCTCGCGGCCATCGTCATGAGCGAGATGGAACTGCGCTTGGAGACCCGACGTTCGATGAAGGCCGGAGCGACCGCTATTCCGACCCCAGGCTGAACCGCGGCTCGTCTCGCCGGCTACCGGTCCCGCCGCGCGGCGCCACCCGTGTCGTCCCAGGCCCAGAGCGCCGCGACGCCCAGTCCCCCGGCGATGCTCACGGCCGTGAGGCCGAGTTCTCCCGGCGAGGCCGCGGCCCGGCACTGCCGCAGCAGGCCGAGCACCAGCAGCGCGCCGCTCGCGCCGAACGGATGGCCGACAGCCAGCGCCCCGCCCTGCAGGTTGGCGCGCTCCTCCGCAACACCGAGCAGATCCAGCGACGCCAGCACCTGGGCCGCGAAGGCCTCAGTGAATTCGATCCGGGACAGGTCCGCTCCCCCAAGCCCCTGCCGGGAGAGCACCAGCCGGGCCGCCTCGCCGCCGGCGATGCCGAGGACGTCCGGGTTCGTGCCCGTCACCGCGGAATCGACGAATCGCAGCCCACCGCCGAGGCCGAGGGCATCCGCGGTCCGCCGGCTGGTCACCAGCACCGCGACGGCCCCGTCGGCGTCTGCGCAGGAGTTGCCGGCGGTGACGGTCCCGCCTGCCCGGAAGGCCGGACCGAACCGGCTCAACAGGCCGGCCGTGAGGCGGGGCCGCGGGCCCTCGTCGGCATCGACCCGGCCGGCCTCGGTGGCCAGGGCGACGATCTCCTCGGCCAGCTTCCCTGACGCGCCGGCCATGATGGCCAGCCGGTGGCTGCGGAGTGCGAACGCGTCCTGTCGCTCCCGGGTGATGCCGAACCGGTCGGCCAGATTCTCGGCGGCGACGCCCATCTCGGGGTCGCCGACCTCGTCGGGCGAGAACCGCACCCGGTCGAAGAAGTCGGGGTGCCCTGGCGTCGACGAGAGCCGGTGGGCCCGGAGCGGCGCCGTGCTGCAACTCTCCACGCCGCCGGCCAGATAGATGTCACCGGCGCCCGCGGCGATGAGCCGGCAGGCCAGGACGATGGCCTCGAGGCCGGAGCCGCACTGGCGGTCGACGGTCAGGCCCGGCACCGTCACGGGCAGGCCTGCGCGCAGGAGGGCGAGGCGTGCCACGTTGCCGCCACCGCCGACCGCGTTGCCGATGATGACATCGTCGACCGTCTCCGGGGCGACGCCCGCGTCGGCCAGCAGCCTGGCCAGCACCGGCGCGAGCAACCGGTCGGCGGTGAGCGTCGCCAGAGCGCCGTTCACCCGGCCGAAGGCGGTGCGGCGGCCGAGGAGGACGACCGGCTCACGGTCGGCGCCCGGCCCGGCGTGGCCAGACCCGGCAGAATCAGTCCAGTGCGGTGACACGCGGGTCTCCCTCGGTGATCCAGCGGGCAAGGATGCTGCGGCTGAGTTTGCCACTGGGGGTGAGGGGCATCGCCTTGAGCCGGTAGTAGGACCGTGGCCGTTTCGCTTCGGCGAGCGAGGCGGCGACGGCCCGGCGCAGCACGGCCGCGTCGACCTCGGGACCGCCGAGGACCGCCACGACGAGCCGGGCGCCCCGGCGGGCATCCGGCACCCCGACCGCGATGACGGATGTGACGCCGGACAGGCCCTGCAGGGCCGCCTCCACCTCCTGCGGGTAGACGTTCTGGCCGGAGGTGACGACCATGTCCGCCCGACGGTTCCGGAAGTGCAGCACGTCGTCCCGGTCGAGGAAGCCGAGGTCGCCGACCGTGCACCAGTCGCCGTCGCGGCGGAAGGCCTCGCCGTCGTCGCCCCAGGCATAGCCGTTGCCGACCAGGTCGCTGCGCACGAAGATCGTGCCGGTTTCGTTCCGGGGCAGTTCCCGCCCGGACTCGTCCCTGATGCTCAGGGAGACTCCGGGGAACGCGCGGCCGACGGCCGTGACGTCCGTTCCGGGCGCCTCCCCCGGGCGCAGCGTCGATGCGGCGATGAAACTGAGCTCGGCAGCCCCGTAGTACTCGTGGATGGTCGCGTTGGGCGCGAACCGTCGTGCGGCGGCCAGGGTGGCCGGATCCAGCCGGGCGCCGGCGCTGATGATGCTGGTCAGCCCCCGGCCGTCCACCCCGCCGGCCAGGCCGCGTTCGGCGAGCAGGCGTAGCACGGTGGGCACCAGCACGAGCCGGGTGATCTCCCGGTCGGCGACGCAGGCGAGGGCGGCGGCCAGGTCGAATTCCGGCAGGGTGACGAACGTGGCGCCGGCGTGCAGGGACTCGGCCAGGGCATACAGGGTGAGACTGGAGGACAACGGTCCCGGCGCGAGCGTGCGGTCGTGCCGGGTCAGCCCGAAGTAGTCGGTGCCGGCTTCGAAGGAGCGTCGCCAGGATTCGCGGGTGCGGGTGAACGCCTTGGGCAGGGAGGTGGTTCCGGAGGTGAATCCGTAGAGGAAGACCGAGCCGGGGCGCCCGTCGGCCAGGGCCGGGACGGAACCGGGCCGGGACCGCGGCTGCCACCGAGCGCCCTCGGCGGCCAGCCGTTCTGTGACGGTCTCCCGCTGGGCGACCGGCCAGCCCGGGTCGAGCACGGCGACGGCGCCGTCGCCGGCGATCCCGGCGGTGAGGGCGACGGCGAAGTCGATGCCGTTGGGCAGGCTGATGGCGGTGATGAACGCCCGGTCGGTCTCCTCGGGCAGCGCGCCGGTCGCCCGGGCCGCGAGTCCGGCGAAGCTGAGCCGGTCGGCGCCGACCTCGACGGCCGTCGCGCCCGGCTGGTGCCGGGCCCAGTGATTCAGCTGATCCAGGAAGGGCACCCTTGATGTTACTTCCGGGCGAGGATCTCGCCGTGCGGCATCCCGAACCAGCCGTCGGGGTCGGCCGCCCACTGCCGCCAGGCCGCCGCGATCTGTCGCAGGTCGGCGAGGTCGGCCGCGCCGACCTCGATCGCGTGCGCCGCGAACGCGGATTCGGTGGCGCGCACGGCCCACGACTCTCCCCACCACTCGCGTTCGGCGTCCGAGGCGAAGCACCAGATCGACGCGCTGCTGGCGACACTGGTGAATCCGGCCTGCCGGGCCCAGGCCTTCAGCGCCCGCCCCGCGTCGGGGTCGCCGCCGTTCCAATAGTGCACGTCACGGTAGGCGGTCATCCACAGCAGCAGGCCGGGCAGCTTGGGATGCATCATCACCCCGCCGTAGTCGACGTCCCGCGCCGCGAACACCCCGCCGGGCCTGAGCACCCGCCGGATCTCCTTCATCGCCGCCACCGGGTTGGCGACATGTTGCAGCACCTGGTGGGCGTGCACGATATCGAAGGACTCGTCCGGGAAGTCGAGGGCGTAGACGTCGCCGACCTGGAAGACCACGTTGCGCACCCCCTCGTCGAAGGCGAGCCCGGCCGCGCGGTGGATGATCTCCTCCGCGGCGTCGATGCCGGTGACCTGGCCGGGTGAGAGGCGCCGGGCCAGGTCGACCGTGATGGTGCCGGGCCCGCAGCCCACGTCGAGGAGGGTTGATCCGGGGTGGAGGTGCGGGATGAGGTAGGCCGCCGAGTTCGCCACGGTGCGCCAGGTGTGCGAGCGGAGCACGCTTTCGTGGTGACCGTGCGTGTAGTGGTCGCGCGGTGCGGTCTCGGGGCGTTCGGGCTGGTCGCGCTGGTCGGTCATGCCCCGAGCCTACGCACGGAAGCGGAACCGGTGTCGGTCGAACTAGGTTTGTTTCATGGTGAATCGATGAATCCCTTCTCGCGCCCGAGCACGCTCCCGTTCCGGCTTCCCCCGTTCGCGGAGATCACCGAGGAGCACTACCGCCCCGCCTTCCTCGAGGGGATGGCGGAGCAGCGAGCCGAGGTGGCGGCCATCGGAGCGAATCCGGAACCGCCGACCTTTGAGAACACCCTGCTGCCCCTCGAACGCAGCGGCCAGGCGTTCAGCCGGGTGGCGGAGGTCTTCTTCAACCTGAGCTCGTCGCACTCGAGCGACTTCACCAACGCGCTCGAGGAGGAGCTGGCGCCGCTGCTCGCCGCGCACGCCGACGCCGTCCGGCTCGACCCCGCGCTCTTCGCCCGCATCGCCGCCGTGCATGAGCAACGGGATGCGCTGGGCCTGGACCCGGAGTCGCGGTATCTGGTCGAACGGTACTTCACCGAGTTCACGCTCGCCGGGGCCGGCCTGTCGGACGAGGACAAGGCCATCCTGCGCGACCTGAACGCGCGGCTCGGTGTCGCCGGCACCCGGTTCGAGAAGAACCTGCTGGCCGACACCAACGACCTGGCCCTCGTGCTCGACGATGTCGCCGAGCTCGACGGGCTCTCGGCCGGGGAGATCTCGGCGGCGGCCCTGGCGGCCGAATCCCGCGGGCTGGCCGGACGCTACGTGATCACCCTCGTGCTTCCCACCAGCCATCCCTACCTGGCGCAACTCACCAACCGGGGCGTCCGGGAGCGGCTGCTGGCCGCCTCCCGTGCCCGCGGCATCCGTGGCGGGGTTCACGACAACCGGGCCCTGGTGCTCGAGATCACCGCCCTGCGCGCCGCCCGGGCCCGGCTGCTCGGGTTCGCTAACCACGCGTCCGCGGTCACCGCGGACGAGACTGCGAAGACGCCGGACGCGGTCGCCGACCTGCTCGGACGGCTTGCGCCGGCCGCTGCCCGGAACGCGCTGGCCGAGCAGGCCGACCTGCAGACGGTCATCGACAGTGAGGGCGGCGGTTTCACCCTGGCCGCCTGGGATTGGGCGTTCTACACCGAGAAGGTGCGCCGGGCCCGGTTCGACGTGGACAGCCAGGCCCTGCGGCCCTACTTCGACGTCGAACGCGTGCTGCACGACGGCGTGTTCTACGCCGCGACCAGCCTGTACGGGGTGACGTTCACCGAGCGGGAGGACCTGGTCGCCTGGCACCCGGAGGCTCGCGTCTTCGAGGTCGCCGAGGCCGACGGCTCCCCCGTCGGGCTGTACATCCTCGACCTGTACACCCGGGATTCCAAGCGCGGCGGCGCCTGGATGAACCCCCTCGTCTCCCAGTCCGAGCTGCTGGGCACCCCAGCGGTGGTCTGCAACAACCTCAACGTGCCCAAACCCGCGCCCGGTGAGCCGACCCTGCTCAGCTACGACGAAGCGACGACCCTGTTCCATGAGTTCGGTCATGCCCTGCACGGTCTCTTCGCCCGGGTCACCTATCCGAAGTTCGCCGGCACCAGCGTCTACCGGGACTTCGTCGAGTTTCCCAGCCAGGTCAACGAGATGTGGCTGCTCTGGCCGGAGGTGCTGGCGAATTTCGCGAAGCACACCGTGACCGGCGAGAGCATGCCGCACGAGCTGGTCGACCGCATCCGTGCCTCGGCGACATTCAATGAGGGCTTCCTCACCAGCGAGTACCTGGCTGCGGCCCTGCTCGACCAGGCCTGGCACCTGATCGACGCCGACACCGTGGTGACGGATGTCGCGGAGTTCGAGGCATCCGCCCTCGCCGCCGCCGGCCTGGCGAACGAGGCGGTGCCCACCCGCTACGCGAGCACCTACTTCGCGCACACCTTCGGCGGCGGTTACGACGCCGGCTACTACTCCTACATCTGGAGCGAGGTGCTCGACGCTGACACGGTGGACTGGTTCACCGAGAACGGAGGCCTCAGCAGGGAGAACGGCGAACGGTTCCGCCAGCACGTGCTCGCCGTGGGCGGGAGCGCCGACCAGTTGGCGGCCTACCGGGACTTCCGCGGCCGGGACGCCCGCATCCAGCCCTTGCTCGACCGGCGCGGCCTGACCTAGCCGCCCCGCGCTCCGGCAACTGTTGCCAGTGCGGACAGCAATTGTCCGCACACCGACCACAGTTGTCCGTTGCGGCAACAGTTTGCGCCCTGCGCGAGCCCAGCGCTGGGCTACGAGGTCCGTCGGCTCAGGCGGACTTGTCCACCCGGCGCGCCTTGTGCAGCACGATGGTCGGCTCGGCGTTGTCGAGCACGGCGGCCCGGGTCACGACGACCCTGGCGACCTCGGAGCTCGACGGCACCTCGAACATGATCGGCCCGAGCACCTCTTCCATGATGGCTCGCAGGCCCCGGGCGCCGGTCTTGCGGAGCACCGCTAGGTCGGCGATGGCCTCCAGGGCCGGCTGCTCGAATTCGAGTTCGACGCCGTCGAGCTCGAACATGCGCTGGTACTGGCGAACGAGGGCGTTCCGCGGCACGGTGAGGATCTGCATCAGGGCCACCTGGTCGAGCTGGGTGACCGTGGTGACGACCGGCAGCCGGCCGATGAATTCGGGGATCAGACCGAACTTGTGCAGGTCTTCGGGGAGCACCTCGCTGAAAAGGTTGACGTCGTCGCCCTTGCTGTGAAGCGGAGCGCCGAAACCGATACCCTTCTTGCCGGCCCGGGTGGAGATGATGTCATCGAGGCCCGCGAAGGCGCCGGCCACGATGAACAGCACGTTCGTCGTGTCGATCTGGATGAACTCCTGGTGCGGATGCTTGCGGCCGCCCTGCGGCGGAACCGATGCGACCGTGCCTTCGAGGATCTTCAGCAGCGCCTGCTGCACACCCTCGCCCGAGACGTCGCGGGTGATCGACGGGTTCTCGGCCTTGCGCGCGATCTTGTCGATCTCGTCGATGTAGATGATGCCGGTCTCTGCGCGCTTGACGTCGTAGTCGGCGGCCTGGATCAGCTTGAGCAGGATGTTCTCGACGTCTTCACCGACGTAACCTGCCTCGGTGAGGGCCGTCGCATCCGCCACCGCGAAGGGAACGTTCAGCCGCTTCGCGAGGGTCTGGGCGAGGTAGGTCTTGCCGCAGCCGGTCGGGCCGATCAGCAGGATGTTGGACTTGGCGATCTCAACGTCGTCGTGGATGGCGTCGGCGGCGGTGAGGGTGGCCCGGGCGCGCACGCGCTTGTAGTGGTTGTAGACGGCCACGGCGAGGGCGCGCTTGGCGGCTTCCTGCCCGATGACGTATTCCTCGAGGAATCCGAAGATCTCCTTGGGCTTGGGGAGGTCGAACTCGCCGTTGCCTTCTTCGGCGCCGGCCTCGGCCAGGCGTTCCTCGATGATCTCGTTGCACAGCTCGACGCACTCGTCGCAGATGTACACACCGGGACCGGCAATGAGCTGCTGGACCTGCTTCTGACTCTTCCCACAGAAGGAACACTTCAACAGGTCTGCACTCTCGCCTATTCGGGCCATCCGTCAGCCTCCTCCATCGGTATTGCTGGTAACGCTGAACTGAGCCTAGCCTGTGCCTGTGACTGTGGTGTGCAAGCCGTGCGGACCGGTGGAAATGCGATAACGGCGGCTGGGCGAGAAACGGCCGTGAGGCCCCGAAAATGGCGGATGCCCGGCTGTCAGCCAGCCGGGCATCCGCCATTTTCGACGTGCGATTGTTGCGAAGCGCTACTTGACGAGCGTGGGAACGTTCTTGCGGCTGGTCAGGATCTGGTCGATCAGGCCGTATTCGAGGGCCTCGGGGGCGCCGAGGATCTTGTCGCGGTCGATGTCCTTGTGGACCTGCTCCGCCGTGCGGTTGGAGTGGTGGGAGATGGTGAATTCCAGCCACTCGCGCATCCGCTGGATCTCGGCGGCCTGGATTTCGATGTCGGACGCCTGCCCGCCACCCTGACCGCCGGCCGAAGGCTGGTGGATGAGGATGCGCGCGTTCGGAAGCGCGAGGCGCTTTCCGGGCGTTCCGCCGGCGAGCAGCACGGCGGCGGCGGACGCTGCCTGGCCGAGGCACACCGTCTGGATGTGCGGTCGGATGTACTGCATCGTGTCGTAGATCGCCGTCATCGCGGTGAAGGAACCACCCGGTGAGTTGATGTACATCACGATGTCGCGGTCGGGGTCCTGGCTCTCCAGCACGAGGAGCTGGGCCATGACGTCATCGGCGGACGCGTCGTCGACCTGCACGCCGAGGAAAATGATGCGGTCCTCGAACAGCTTCGCGTAGGGGTCCTGACGCTTGTACCCGTAGGCGGTGCGCTCTTCGAAAGTGGGGAGGATGTAGCGGGCCTCGGGCGACTGCGGGGCGCGGCCCCCGGCCTGGTGACCAAAATTCGTGAATTCCATGTCGTTTCTGCCCGTCCTACTTCTTGTTCACTGAGTCGTCGGTGCCGCCGCCGCCGACCACATCCGACGCGAATTCGCGCAAGTGGTCGACGAAGCCGTATGCCACGGCCTCCTGGGCGGTGAACCAGTTGTCGCGGTCGTTGTCGATGAGGACCTGCTCGACCGACTTGCCGGTCTGCTCTGCGGTGAGTTCGGCCATCCGCTTCTTCATGTCCAGGATCACCTTGGCCTGGGTCTGGATGTCGGCGGCGGTGCCACCGAATCCGCCGGACGGCTGGTGCAGCAGAACGCGTGCGTTCGGGGTGATGTAGCGCTTGCCCTTGGTGCCGGAGGACAACAGGAACTGGCCCATCGACGCGGCCAGGCCGATGCCGACGGTGACGATGTCGTTCGGAACGAACTTCATCGTGTCGTAGATGGCCATGCCCGCCGTGATCGAGCCGCCGGGCGAGTTGATGTAGAGGAAGATGTCCCGCTCAGAGTCCTCTGCGGCCAGCAGCAGGATCTTGGCACAGATCTCGTTGGCGTTCTCATCCCGAACCTCTGAACCGAGCCAGATGATGCGGTCTTTCAGCAGTCGGTCAAAAACGCCGGGTGTAGGTGCCATATCGGCCATGTCGCGCTCCGTTTCGCTTGTCGCTTCAGAATGAATCTATAGGGTCGGACGCGCGAGAACGGCCGTGTTCGCCCTCGGCAGATTGCGCGCCGCCCCCGCGACGCTCCCCCGGGACGCTGAAGTGGCGAAGGACGGGGCGACACGCAAAAACGGGGCCGGATGTCTGCGACATCCGGCCCCGTTCTCGTGGCGTGCTACTTCTTTGCTGCGGCCTTCTTCTTCGGCTTGGCCGGGGCGGCGTCGGCCTCGGGTGCCTCGTCGGCCTCCTCGGTTTCTTCCTCGTCGGCGGCCTCGTCGTTCGCGGCAACGGCGGCGAACTCGGACAGGTCGACCGGCGCCCCGTTGGAGTCCACGACCTCAGCCTTGCCCAGCGCGATCGCGAGGGCCTTGTTACGGGCGACCTCGGCAACCATCGACGGGATCTGGCCGTTGCCGCTCAGCGCCTGCACGAATTCGCTCGGGTCCATGCCGTACTGGCTGGCACCCTGGATCAGGTACTGGGTGAGCTCGTCCTGGCTGACCTGGACCTTCTCGGCCTCGGCGATCGTGTCAAGCAGGATCTGCTGGCGGAAGGTCTTCTCGCTGGACTCGGTCACCTCGGCGCGGTGCTCGTCGTCCTCGAGGCGGTTCTCGCCCTCGAGGTGGCGACGCACCTCGTCTTCGATGATCGACGTCGGGATCGGAACCTCGACCGAGGCGAGGAGCTGTTCGACGAGCTTCTCCCGGGCCTGGCTGCCCTGACCGAAGGCCTTCGAACGCAGGACCTGCGCCTTGAGGCTCTCGGTGAGCTCGGCCATGGTGTCGAACTCGCTGGCGATCTGCGCGAAGTCGTCGTCGGCGGTGGGAAGCTCGCGCTCCTTGACGGCGATGACCTTGACGGTGATCTCAGCGGTCTCGCCCTCGTGGTCGCCACCCATCAGCTTCGAGTTGAAGGTGGTGGTCTCGCCGGCGCTGAGGGAGTCGAGCGCCTCGTCGATGCCGTCGATCAAGTCGCCGGAGCCGACCTCGTAGGAGATGCCAGTCGCATTGTCGACCTCGAGCTCGTTGATGCTGGCGACCAGGTCGATCTGGGCGAAGTCGCCGGTGGTGGCGGGGCGGTCGACGGTGACGAGCGTGCCGAAACGGCTGCGCAGCTGGTCGAGCTCCTCGGCGACGTCTTCATCGGACACCTCGACGGCGTCAACGGTGAGCTTCAGGCCCTCGTAGGCGGGAAGGTCGATCTCGGGGCGCACGTCGACCTCGATGGCGAGGAGCAGGTCTCCGGAGAAGTCCTTGTCGCTGGGCCATTCGACGATGTCGGCTTCCGGACGGCCGAGGGGGCGCAGCTTGTGCTCTTCAACGGCCTTCCGGTAGAAACCGTCGAGGCTCTCGTTGACCGCGTGCTCGAGCACGGCGGACTTTCCGACGCGCTGGTCGATGATGGGCGGCGGAACCTTGCCCTTGCGGAAACCGGGGATGTTGATGTCCTCGGCAATGTGCCCGTAGGCGTGGGTGATGCTGGGCTTCAGCTCCTCGGGGGTCACCGCAATGGTGACCTTGGCGCGCGTGGGACTCAGCTTTTCGACCGTGGACTTCACGTGGGTATCTCCTGTGTTCGAACGATGTTCTGGGGGGTGACTGTCGGGGCGACAGGATTCGAACCTGCGACCTCTCGGCCCCAAACCGAGCGCTCTACCAAGCTGAGCTACGCCCCGGATATTTTCTCAACCCGTTGGAGTCATCCTTCGGAGCGCAAAGCTCACGCACCAGCGGAATGACCTCGGTAAGTCTACTGCACGGTCAGGACGCGAAAGCGACCCGCCGTGCATCCGTCACCCCGGAACGTGTACTACAGTGATCGAGTGCGCGGGAGATCGCGCCTGGGGATGTAGCTCAATGGTAGAGCCTCAGTTTTCCAAACTGATGGCGCGGGTTCGATTCCCGTCATCCCCTCCAGATTGGCCGGCCGGGTTACTTCTTGCCCTTCTTGTCGTCCACTATCCCGCCCAAGAGGCCGCCGATCGCTCCACCGAGCACCCCTCCGGCCGGCCCTCCCAGGAGCGACCCGATGCCGGCTCCGATACCCGCAAGGCTGGAGCCGTAGCTCACCTTGGCGATCGTGACCGTCGTCGTTCCTTCAGGATTCACTGCGATATCGAACGACCCGACGGCAGCCGACGCAACGACCAGCGCGACGGGGCTGGCTTTGCCGCCGGCGGCCAGTTTGCCGTAGACGTCCCGTGACTCGAAGAACGCCCGCTGGGGGTCGGCTTTCCCTTCCCCGGCCTCGAACCCGAGCTTGTAGAGGTCCAGCAGCGTCTGCACTTCTTCGTCGGTGATCAGTTCGGCCGCTTCCAGCCGGTCCAGGATCGCTTTGTGATCGGCGACCAGGTCGCCGTTGTTCGCCTCCATGATGCGGCGCGCTTCCGCCCGCGCCGCCTGCATCATCCCTGCAATGTCAGTACCCAGGTAAGTCTGAGTCTTCATCGTGCACCTCCTCTGAGATTTCCTCATGTCAGTAAAGCACCGCAGGTCCGGCTCCGCGCGGTCGGTTTTCGCCCCTTCCGTCTGAAACGCACTAGGCGATAACGCGGGAGACTAGGCGTATGCCTGATCTCACCTTGCACGGCGGCGTCGGCAGCCGCGTTGACACCGAGATCGAAGTGAAGCGATCCAGGTTCCTCTGCCGCCTGGTCAGAACCGAGACCGAGGATGCCGCGCGTGCTGCGGTCGACGAGGCGCGCAAGGAACATTGGAGCGCACGCCACCACTGCTCGGCATTCGTGCTGGGTCCGACCGGCACTCCCGATCAGGTGCGCCGGGCCAATGACGACGGTGAACCGTCAGGGACTGCGGGCCGGCCGATGCTCGAGGCGCTGTCCGGGCGCGGCTTCGTCGATTGCACGGCCGTCGTCAGCCGCTACTTCGGTGGCACCCTTCTCGGTGCCGGCGGCCTCGTGCGCGCCTACTCGGATGCCGTTCTGACCACGATCGACGAGGCCCGGTTCCGCGGGTTGGTCGTGCAGCGTGCACGCCGTGAACTGTTCACGCTCGCTTTGTCCCACGCGGATGCCGGTCGAATCGAGGCGGAGTTGCGCCAGCGCGGAGTGCTCATCCTGGGTACGGACTACGGGGAGGACGCGGTGCTGCGGATTGCGCACGACGACGCTGCGCTACTCGCCGCGGTCGTCGCCGGCGTAACGGCCGGAAGCGCGCAGCTGGAATCCCTCGGCCAGGAATGGGTCGACGTCGCGTATCCCGCCGCGATTGCGGGCGGCACCTAGAACGGTCATGTCCGCGACTTTCGTTCATGGTCAACTACCGGGTCGAGGATCTCGATGCCCTGGTTGAGGCCCTGCGAGAAGAAGGCTGCAACGTTCTGGAGAACCCAGACGTTCAGGAGAACACAGGCGAGTCCGAGTACGGGAAGTTCGCCTGGGTCATCGATCCGGAAGGAAACAGGGTAGAGCTCTGGCAACCGCCCGCCGGCCAATGACCAGTCGGCGCCCGGCTGCCCTGGACCGAGTCGGCTACCCGCGAATCCGGCCCAGGAAATCGATGACCCGGCGCAGCAGGAGTTCGGTGGCATCCGCGTCGTAGGAGGGCAGGGAGTTGTCGGCGAAGTAGTGCTGATCGCCTGGGTAGAGGAACAGCTCGGCACTCGGAGCGGAGGCGACGATGGCCCGGGCCGCGTCTATGTCGCCCTCGTCGACGAAGTAGGGGTCGGCATCCATGCCGTGGATCTGCACCGGAACGTCGACCGGCCAGGCCCCGCCGAATTCGGACACAGGCACACAGGAGTAGCACAACACGGCGCCCAGGGCGCCCGGGCGGGTCTGGGCGAGCATCTGGGCCGGCACCACGCCCAGAGAGAAGCCGGCGAAGACGAGGTTGTCGCCGACGGCGTCGGCGGCCCGGGTTCCGCGTTCCATGACCTCGCCGAACCCCAGTTCTCCGACGTAGGCCATGCCGGCTTCGATGCTGTCGAATGTGCGGCCGTCGAACAGGTCGGGCGTGTGCACGTCATGGCCGTCGGCGCGCAGCCGGTCGGCGAACGCGGTGATCCCCGGAGTCAATCCCTGGGCGTGGTGGAACAGGACGAGTTGAGTCATGGCCGAGTCCTTTCTGGCTCTGCGTGATCAGGCTTGGCTCCGCTGTCTCAGGCGCCGATCAGGAGCAACACGTGGTAGACGACGTAGACCGGCCAGACGATGGCCTGGAGCAGACCCAGGATGACGCCCCAGAACGTGCCCGTCGAGAGGGAGATGAAGTAGATGGCCGCCCCGATATAGGCCAACAGGAAAACGAAGCCCCATGGCCCGTCCCGCACGATCACCCGTGCCCGTCCGTCCGTCGCCATCTGATCCTCCCCTTCGCGATGCCGTCAGTGATTTGCAGACCTCAGTGACTTGCAGACCTCATTGGCAGGTTAGACGCAGCATCCGAATTGCGACAGCCCACGCCCCGTGCGAATCCGGATTGATTGACAGGGATTCTCGCACGGGTCTAGCGTGGCCGGTGGGGTTGGTTACTGCCTCACAACGCCTCTCTCGAGAGGTACACCTGGGGAGTGAATGTGCCAATCCAACTGACTCGACGCAACGTGCTGGGCAGTTTCGCGGCGGTGAGCGTGCTGACCGCCGCCGGCATGACCCCGGCCCAGGCGGCAGAGCGCGGGGGCGGGCATCGGCCGGGAGACCCCGTCTCCCTGACGATCATGGGCACGACCGACCTGCACGGCTGCGTCTTCAACTGGAACTACTTCCAGAACACCGAATACGACGACTCGGCTCGGAACGACATCGGCCTGGCCAAGGTGGCCACGCTCGTCGAGGCGGTGCGCGTGCAGCGCGGGCGCGAGAACACGCTGATGATCGACGCCGGCGACACGATTCAAGGCACTCCCCTGGCCTACTATTTCGCGCGCATCGCGCCGATCACCGACGGTCACCTGCACCCGATGGCCGCGGCGATGAACTACATCGGCTACGACGCCGCAGCCCTGGGCAATCACGAGTTCAACTACGGCATCCCCTTGCTCCGGACCTTCGCCGACCAGCTCGACTTTCCGCTGCTCGGGGCGAATGCCCTGGACTCGGCGACCGGGCTGCCTGCCTTCGCGCCCTACGTCATCAAGACGATCAAGCCGGCCGGTGAGAAGCCGATCAAGGTGGGCATCCTCGGCCTGACCAATCCGGGGATCGCCATCTGGGACAAGGCGAACGTCGAGGGCCGGCTGACCTTCCCCGGCCTCGTCGAGCAGGCCGCCGTCTGGGTGCCGCGCCTGCGTGCCGCGGGGGCGGATGTCGTCATCGTGGCCGCGCACTCCGGCGCCACGACCTCGTCGTCGTACGGCGACGCCCTCCCCTACCCCGAGAACGCGGCGACCCTGGTGGCCGAGCAGGTTCCCGGGATCGACGCGATCCTGGTCGGTCATGCCCACCAGGAGATTCCGGAGCGGCGAGTCGTCAACGCGCAGACCGGTCGCACCGTGATTCTGACGGAGCCGCTGCGCTGGGGCATGCGGCTGTCCCTGATCGAACTGTCACTGGTCAAGCGCCGGGGCCGCTGGGAGGTGGCGAGCGCCGGATCCAGCGTGCTCAACAGCAACACCGTCCCGGAGGACCCGAAGGTGGCCGACCTGCTCCGCGCCGACCACGACACGGTCGTCGGGTACGTCAACTCAGTCATCGGCAGCTGCACCGAGGCGATGTCGTGCGCCACCGCGCGCTACGAGGACACCGCGGCGCTGGACTTCATCAATCTCGTGCAGGGGCAGGCGGTGCGCGCGGCGATCGCCGGGACCCCGCAGGCCGGCCTGCCGATCCTGTCGATCGCGGCCCCGTTCAATCGGGAGGCCGCGATCCCCGCCGGCGAGGTGACCGTTCGCGACGTGGCCGGACTGTACAGCTTCGACAACACCCTCCTCGGCATCGTTTTCACCGGCGCCCAGGTGAAGGCCTACCTCGAAAAGTCGGCCCAGTACTTCAGACAGGTCGTCGGGGCGGGGCCGTTCACGCCGGACCAGCTCACGAACGCGGTCACCGCCGTGACGCCGACCGGCACGCCGGACTACAACTACGACGTGATGGGCGGCCTCGACGCATCCCTCAGCTACACGATCGACGTCGCCAGGGACCCCGGCTCGAGGATCGCCGACCTCGCCTACGACGGCGCTCCGATCGACGCCGCGGCGCAATTCGTCATCGCCATCAACAACTACCGGCAGTCCGGCGGCGGCGCTTTCCCCGGGGTCACGACCGCACCGGTGGTGCACAACGCCCAGCAGGAGATCCGACAGCTGATCATCGACTGGGTCACCCGGGCGCAGGTGGTGGAACCAGCATCGTTCGCACGCGTCGATTGGGCGCTCGTCGCCGATGGTGCGCCGGTGCAGATCACCGGTTGAGACGGATGCGCCGGGCTCAGTCCAGTCCGAGCCGGTCCAGGGTCGCCCGGAGGGTGTCTGCCGAGTGCTGGAACAGGGTCTGCTCCGAGTCGGAGAACGGCACCTCGATCACCCGGGACACGCCATCGGCGTTGACCACGGTCGGCACCGACAGCGCCACCTTGCTCACGCCGCGGTACCGGGTCAGCACCGAGCTGACCGGAAGCACGGCGCCCTCGTCACGCAGCACCGCCTCCACGATTCGGGCCCCGGAGAGACCGATCGCGTAGTTGGTGGCACCCTTTCCGGCGATGACCCGGTACGCCGCGGTCTTGACGTCCTCGGTGATGGTCTCGAACTCGGCCTCCGAGAACTTCGCGCGCCCGTTCGTGACGGGTGAGATGTCGTCCGCCACCCACTGGGCGAGCGAGATCGGGCCGACCCTGGCCTGGGACCAGAGCGGGAACTCCGAGTCGCCGTGCTCACCGACGATCACGGCGTGCACGTTCGCGATCGCGACGTCGACCCGGTGGGCGAGCAACCAGCGCAGCCGTGAGGAGTCGAGCACGGTTCCGGAGCCGAAGACGCGGGCCGACGGAAGCCCGCTGAAGTGCAAGGCCGCGTAGGTGAGAATGTCGCAGGGGTTGGTGACGATCATGAACACGGCATCCGGGGCGCGCTCGACGAGCTTGGGCATCAGTTCGCGCAGGATTCCCACGTTGACCCCGGCCATGTCGAGGCGGGACTGGCCGGGGTGCTGCCGGGCGCCGGCCGTGATCACGACCATGTTGGCGCCCGCGATCGCGTCCAGGTCTGACCCGCCCGACACGCAGGATGCGCCGGTGAACTGGGTGCCGTGGGCGAGGTCGAGCACCTCGGCCTCGACCTTGGCCTCGTTGATGTCGTAGAGCACAACCTCGCGCGCGGACTGGCGGATCAGGGAGGCGTAGGCGAGGGAGGTGCCCACGGCACCCGCCCCGATGATGGCCAGCTTGGAATTCTCGATTGCGCTCATGTTCCTATCCTCCCCCCTCGGCCCGGCATCCATGTTCCGAACTACTCCGGGATGCGACACCCGGGTGCGACACACGGGGGTGCGACTCGCGGGACGGGCGAGGGGCTCAGCGCCGGAGGAAGGCGAGCACCGCGAGCACCCGGCGGTGGTCCGAGCCGGAGTCGTCGAGCTGCAGCTTCTGGAAGATCGAGGTGACGTTCTTCTCCACCGCGCCGACCCCGATCACGAGGGCGGAGGCGATGCCCACGTTCGTGCGGCCCTCGGCCATCAGTGCGAGCACGTCGCGTTCCCGCGGGGTGAGCGCCGCGAGCGGGTCGGTGCGGCGACCCAGCAGCTCGCGCACCACCTGCGGGTCGAGCACGGTGCCGCCGGCGCTGATCCGGGTGAGCGCGTCGGTGAGGTCGTCCAGCGACGCCACCCGGTCCTTGAGCAGGTAGCCCATGCCACCCTCCCCGGCCGCGAGCAGCTCATGGGCGTAGGTGCCCTCCACGTATTGGCTGAGCAGCAGGATGCCCACCGACGGCAGCCTTCGCCGCAGCTCCAGCGCTGCACGCACCCCCTCGTCGCGGAAGGTGGGCGGCATCCGCACATCGAGCACGGCGATGTCCGGCCGCAACGCGTCGATCTCGGCGAGCAGCGCGTCGGCGTCGCCGTAGGACGCGACGGTCACGAAGCCGGCCTCATCGAAGAGCCGGATCAGCCCCTCCCGGAGCAGGAGCGAATCCTCGGCCAGCACCAGTCGCAAGGGGGCGGCCGCCGGTGCGGCATCCGTCACGCTCGCAGACTGGGTCACCTGTTCAGGATAGGGCGATCGAGCTGGGCGCGGTGTCGGTGAGGGGGATATGAGCCCCCACCGCGGTCGGACCACCCGCCGGGCTGTCGATCGACAGCACCCCGCGCAGGCCGCGGAGGCGCTCGTCGAGACCGCGCAGGCCGTGCGCCTCGGTCGGGACCGCGCCGCCCACGCCGTCATCGATCACCCAGAGGTCCAGCCAGGTGGTGTCGTCGTCCGGCACCCGGCGGAGCGCCAGGTGCAGCCGGATGCCGGTGGCCCCGGAATGCTTGGCGGCGTTGGTGAGCAGCTCGGACGCCGCGAAGTACGCGCTGCGTTCGATCTCGGATGGCAGCCGCAGCGCCGGGTCGACGGTCAGTTCGAGTTGCACGGGGATGGTGCTGCGGGCGGCGAGCGATTCGAGGCCGACGATCAGGCCGCGGTCCTGGAGGATCGGGGGGACCAGGCCGCGGGACAACGCGCGCAGCTCCTCGAGGGTGTCGTTCGCCTGCTGCCTGGCCTCGGCGAGCAGCCCGCGCGCGGCCGCCGGGTCGGTCTCGAGCTTGCGCTCGGCGCTGGCCAGGTCCATCTGCAGGCGCACCAGGCGTTGCTGGGGTCCGTCATGGATGTCGCGCTCGAGCCGGCGGAGCGACCGGTCCTCCGCGGAGACGGCGGCCCCCCGAGACGCGCTCAGGTCGGCGACCTCCCGCTGGAGAGCCTCGGAGCGCCACGCGCCGAGCAAGCCCCGGGCGATGAACTGGTGCATCGCGGTGAATCCCCGGGTGATGAAGGGCAGGGTGGCCAGGAAGGCCGCACCCAGGATGAGCTGGAACAGGCTCTCAGCGACGAACGGGTCGATGGCCGGCGGGTTGCCCTGGCGCATCCAGTCGGTCACGAGCGTGGAGAGCGGCACCCTGACCCCGTTGCCGTTCTCCAGGAACCGGCCCCAGAACCAGTAGCTGATCCCGCCCAGCCCGACCGCCAGCCAGACCACGGTGACGATCCAGCTGACCAGTCCCGCGATGAAGTTCACGACCATACCGTGCAACAGGTAGAGCCAGTAGTGCCCGTTGACGAGCGGGCCGAGCACCGTGCGGAGCGGCGTTGCCGGTTCGCCGGCCGGGTCCCAGCGTGGCGGCGTGATCGGGTTCTGCCCTGCCCAGCGCAGCCGGGCAAGCTCGAACATGCCGAACCCCCGGGCGATGTAGAGGGCCAGCGCGACGATGAACAGGCCGACGAAGATGGCGATCATGCCGGCACCCGTGAAGAACACGGTGCTGAGCAGGGAGAGCCCGACCACGGCGATGGGCAGCGTCGGCAGCAGGAAGCCGAGCTCCCGCGGCACCCGGCGCCACAGCGCCCGATAGCCGCCCCGCCGCACAGCAGGGTCCTGCACGGTGTTCTCCCTCCGGTCGTCGATCGTCGCGGATGTTGTTGTTTCTGTGGTGCTCATGTTCTTCCTCCAGCCAGTGTGCCTGCATCCAGCCTTCCCGGTGGGCCGTCTCGGCGGCATCCGGCTGGCAACCGGATCGCCTCGGGGGAAAACCCCCGCACGCGGGCGTCCCGGAGGCACACGGCCAGGGCTGTCGGCGGGGCTATCGGGTCAGGGTCGAAGGGTCAGGGCTGGAGGGTGTTGTGCGTGAACCTTCCGGCGATCAGGGTGGCGGCCACGGGCATGACCCGGAGGTCGGCGACGGATGCGACGAACGGGTCGGTCTCGCAGACCACCAGGTCGGCCACGTCGCCGATCGAGATCCCGTGCCGGCCGCGGGCGGATGCGGCGAGCGCGGCCTGCCTGGAGATCGCCTGCCCCGGCTGCCACGCCTCACGTCCTCCCCGGGTGCGCCCGACCGCCGCCGCGATGGTCACCCAGGGATCCAGTGGCGCGACGGGGGCGTCACTGCCGAGAGCCAGGGTGGCGCCCGCGTCGAGCAGGGACTTCAGTACGAAGGCCCGTCCCGTGCGGCCGGCCCAGTAGCGGTCGGCGACGTCCCGGTCGTCGAGGGCATGCTCGGGCTGCACGCTGGCGACGACGCCGAGGGCCGCGAACCGGGCCACATCCTCGGCGCGGAGCAGTTGGGCGTGTTCGATGCTCCCCGCGCAGCCGACCTCGGCGAAGGCGTCGAGGGCCAGGGCGTTGGCCCGGTCACCGATCGCGTGCACGGCGGGGCGGATGCCGCCCGCCGCCGCCCGGCGCATCAGGCCGACGAGCCGGTCCTGGGGCACGGTGAGCAGCCCGTGCGCACCGGGTTGGCCCGCCAGCCCCGGATACTCGTCGAAACAGTACGCGGTGCGGGTGTTGAGCGACCCGTCCGTGATGACCTTGAACGGCCCCATCACGCCCAGTCCGCCGGTGCGCGCGAGCACGGCTCCTGAGCGAAGGCCGAGCGTGATGGCCTGCTCCAGGTGCTGGCTGTAGACGCTGGTCTCGACCCTCAGCGTGTCGGTCCCGGCCGCGATCCGGCGTTGCCAGTCACCGGGGTTCCAGGCCATCTCCATCTCCACGATGCCGACCACGCCGCGGGCGGCCGCGGCGCGCGCCGCCGTGTCGACCCAGCCGTCCATCACCGTGTCCGGCACGGTGCCGAGGGCATTGACGACGGCGAAGGCGTCGTCCTCGCGCAACAGCCCGGTGGGGTGGTCGGGGAAGCCGTGGGCGGCGAGCGCCGCGGAGTTCAGCCAGCAACTGTGCAGGTCGCCGCTGACGAGCACGACGGGGAGGTCGCCGGAGGCGGCGTCGAGCACGGCCCGGCCGGGGACATCCGGCCAGAGGCCGTCGCGGAAACCGAAGCCGACGAGGGTCTCCCCCGTCAGCGTCTCCCCGGCCCGTTCGCGAACGAGCCCGGCCGCCTCGGTCGCACTGGCCGTGGCGGACAGGTCGAGGCGGCGGGCGGTCTGCGCCCACTGGCTGAAATGCACGTGGTTGTCCCACAGGCCGGGGATCAGCCAGCGCTCGCCGAGGTCGACGCTCTCCTGCCCGGGAGCCGTCCTGCCCTGGTACCCGATCTGACGGATCACCCCGTCGGTGACCGTGACGTCGACCCGTTCGTCACTGCCGGGCAGGCGTGCGTTGCGCAGGGTGAGCGAGAGCCCGGTCACGACCGGTCGCCCGGTGAGTCGGTCCGGCCGTGCACCCGGCGCATCTCGGCGGCAAGGTCGGTCCGGCCGTGCACCCGGCGCATCTCGGCGGCAAGGGTCGGGCTGGCATAGGGCCCGGAGCCTTCCAGTTCGGTCAGGATCCGGGCGACGGTCTCGGCGGGCCTGTTCTGGCTGAGCTTGCTCTTGGCAACCACCCGGGTCACCCGCAGCCGGAAGCCGACCGTGCCGGCCGAGATCCGGGCGGCGTAGGCGGCATTCTCGGCGGTGCCGTTCAACCGCCGGGGCTCGGGCATCCGGTCTTCGAAGTGATCGACGAGCCGGTCGAGCACGGCGAGGTTCTCGGCGGCGCCGAGAAGTTCGGGGGTGCCGTAGAGGTGGGCGGTGATGAAGTTCCAGGTGGGGACGGCCGGTGACGCGTCGTACCAGCCGGGCGAGATGTAGCCGTGGGGCCCTTGGATCACCACCAGCAGTTCGTGCCGGCCGAGCTCGTGCAGCTGCTCGTCCGGCCGGCCGACATGGCTCAGCAGTACGATCTCGTCGCTGTCCTCGTCGAGCACGACCGGGTAGTGCGAGGCGACGAGTTCCCCGTCGGAGGTGTGGCTGATCATGGTCGCCCACGGGTTCTCCCGCACCAGGCGCCTGATCTCGGCCGGGTCGTCCAGCGCGAAGGAGGGATTGTGTCTCATCGGTCGAGGTTCCTGTCTCTGGGCATGGTTCAGGCCTGGCAGCGCGGGCAGAAGTACAGCTTGCGGGCACCCATCTCGGCGAGGGTGATGTGGGTGCCGCAGATCCGGCAGGGCAGACCCTCGCGTTTGTAGACCCAGTGCCGGTCGGCGCGGTTCTTCATGGCCAGCCGCCACTCGTCACCGTCGAGGTCGTCCATGGTCATCATCTGACCGGTCTCCACCCCGATCTTCAGCAGGTGCGCCCAGTCCCGCCACAGGTCGCGCACGGTGTCTTCCGGGAGCGACTTCCCCGGGGCGTACGGGTTCACCCGGGCCCGGAAGAGCAGCTCGGCGCGGTAGACATTGCCGATGCCGCTGACGACGGACTGGTCCATCAGGAGCAGACCGATGGGGGTGGGCTTGCGCCGCACCACGGCGGTGAACCGGTCCTCCGCGGCCGTGCTGTCGTCGAGTTGCGGGTCCGGTCCGGCCTTGTCGATCACGGCCTGCACCTGCGCCGGGTCGAGCACCTCGCACGCCGTCGGCCCGCGCAGGTCGGCCGACACCGTGTCGGTGAGCAGGCGCACTCGCACCTGGCCGACCGGCTCCGGTGGGAAGGTGCCCGGCTGGTCGATCTCCTTCTCCTGCTCGGCCATTCGCACCCGGGTGCGCCGTGGCGCGCCGATGCTGTGCATCGAGTTCTCCCCCGCGGAATCCAGCACCGCCGCATCCAGCACGGCGGAGTCCACGTCGGTTCCGCGCTGGCTGGTCTGGCCCATCCGGCCGTTCGCGGACGCGATCGTCGCATCCATCAGGATGTCCCCGGCGAAGTCCCACGCGCCGTACATGCCCAGGTGCACCCGCAGCCACAGCCCGTGGTCGAACTCGAGGAACATCTGCTTGCCCACGGCGCGGGCATCCGTCATCACATGGCCGTCGAGCAGCGCGGCACCCGCGGCGAAACGTCCCTGCGGCGAGGAGAGATGCACCCTCCGGCCGACGAAATTGCGGGCGAACTGGCGGGCGATGCGGTGTACGGAGTGGCCCTCGGGCACGCTAGCGCACGATGTCTTCGCCGACGATATTCTTGCCGACGATGTCGCGGGTCGCCTCGTACTCGGCGAGCTGGCGGATGCGACGCAGGTGCCGTTCGTCGGCCGGGAACGGCTCGGCGATGAACGCGTCGATGAAGGTGATCGCCTCGTCGATGGTGTGCTGCCTGGCCCCGATCGAGATGACGTTCGCGTTGTTGTGCTCGCGGGCAAGCCTGGCCGTGTTGAGGCTCCAGACCAGGGCCGCCCGGGCCCCGACGACCTTGTTGGCCGCCATCTGCTCGCCGTTGCCCGAGCCGCCGAAGACCACGCCGAGCGCCTCGATGCCCGCGGCCTGGTCGTTGACGACGGCCTGAGCCGCGTTGATGCAGAACGACGGGTAGTCGTCCAGGGCGTCGTAGGTTTGCGGGCCGTGGTCGATGACGTCGTGGCCGGCCTCGGTGAGATGCTCGAACAGGTGGCGGCTGAAATCGAGCCCGGCGTGATCGGTGGCGATGTAGATGCGCATGACACGAGTCTATTTAGTCCGGCACCGTTCAGCGTCGGTCGCCCACGCGTGCCTAGTCGAAGATGGGGCCGACCGTGCGGGTGCGTTTCATCTCGAAGAAACCGTCGTAGCCGGCCACGGCGACAACGCCGTCCCAGAGCGCGAGCGCCTGGTCGCCCTTGGGCGCCGGGGACACCACCGGGCCGAAGAAGGCCACATCGTTGACCGCGATCACCGGGGTGCCCACGTCCTGGCCGACCCGGTTCATCCCGTCGAAGTGACTGGTCCGCATCTGCTCGTCATAGTGGGTGCTGTCGGCCCAGGCCGCGAAGGAGGCGGGTAGTCCGACCTCGGCCAGTGCGGCAGGGATGACCTCATCGGGCTCGATGCTGCCGCCCGGGTGAATTCGGGTGCCGAGCGCGTCGTAAAGCACCTTGACGGTTTTCTGGCCGTGCAGTTCCTGCGCGGCCTGCACCAGGCGGGTGTATTTCAGCGCCCGCGGGAAGAAGGAACGGTACTCCTCACTGACCTCGTTGTCCTCGTTGAGCACGGCAAGGCTCATCACGCACCAGGTCACGTCGAAACCGCACAATTCGGCGACCTCTCCCACCCAGCGGGATGTCATCCAGGCCCAGGGACAGGAGGGGTCGAACCAGAACTTCACGGAGTCAGCCATGGCTACCAGCCTAGGAGCCGAATGCCCCCCGAATGCCCGGCACCACCCTTGTGTAAACCCCTGTCCAGGGGCCCTATCTCCGGCAGAAATTCGGGTTGACGGCGTTTTTGCGCTAAAATTGTTTGCTATGCCCGAGAACGGGCCCCTCAACTTCACCTGCACATGACCTCCACGAGAGAAGCCAAAATGCCGAGAGACCCCAGCATGACCGACCTGAAAAAGGGCGTCAAAAACGCCTCCGGGAAGATGAAGAATCCACTCCTGAAGCGCCGCTTAAAGGTGTCCCACGTCAACGTGGTCGACCAGTCCCGCCTGAAGAAGGCACTCGGCGGAACCATCGTCGGTAACACCATGGAATGGTACGACGTCGGAGTGTTCGGCTACCTGATCACGACGATGGGCCCGGTGTTCCTCCCCGAGGCGGACAAGACCGTTCAGACGCTCTTCCTGCTCGGCACCTTCGCTGCGACCTTCATCGCCCGCCCGCTCGGTGGAGTCTTCTTCGGCTGGCTCGGCGACAAGATCGGCCGCCAGAGGGTCCTGTCGATGACCCTGATCCTGATGGCCGCATCCACCTTCGCGGTGGGCCTGCTGCCCAGCTACGCCATGGTCGGCATGCTCGCCGCCGCGCTCCTCGTCTTCACCAAGCTCGTGCAGGGCTTCTCCACCGGCGGTGAGTACGCGGGCGCCACCACCTTCGTCAGCGAGCACTCGCCCGACAAGCACCGCGGTTTCTTCGCGAGCCTGCTCGACATGGGCAGCTACCTCGGCTTCGCCATCGGTGCCGCGCTCGTGTCCGTGCTTCAGGTCACGCTCGGACAGCCGGTCATGGAGGACTGGGGCTGGAGAATCCCGTTCCTCATCGCCGGACCTCTCGGCCTGATCGCGATCTGGTTCCGACTGAAGATCGAGGAATCCCCCACCTTCCAGGCGTCCCTGGATGCCAAGGAACTGGCCGCCACGGACCCGTCGTTCACCGACGAGTCCAGCACCTCGAACGGTCCGGTCAGCACCTTCAAGGCGCACTGGCGCGGCATCATCGTCGCCATGATCCTCGTCGCCGCGGCCAACAGCCTGGGCTACGCCCTGACCTCGTACATGCCGACATACCTGACCGCGACCAAGGGGTACGACGAGCTCCACGGCACCCTGCTGACGATCCCGATCCTGGTGATCATGTCCCTGTGCATCCCGCTGGCCGGACGCCTCTCCGACAAGATCGGCCGCCGTCCCGTGCTCTGGATGGGGTCGGCGACGGCCATCGTGCTGTCCGTCCCCGCCTTCATGCTGATCGGCGTCGGCGAGATCTGGTCGACTCTGCTCGGCCTGGCCCTGATCGCCCTGCCCGTCACGTTCTACGTCTCCAACCTCGCCTCGGCCCTGCCGGCGCTGTTCCCGACCGAAAGCCGTTACGGTGCGATGGGCATCGCGTACAACTTCTCCGTCGCCATTTTCGGCGGGACCACGCCGTTCATCATCGCGGCGCTGATCGCGGGCACCGGCGATGACATGATGCCGGCGTACTACCTGATGGGAACATCCGTCGTCGGGGGAATCGCGATCTTCTTCATGCGGGAGACCGCGGGCCTGCCGCTGCTCGGGTCGATGCCGAGCGTCGACTCGGTCTTCGAGGCCCGTGAACTCGTCGCCACCCAGGACGACAACCCCGACCTGAACACCGACGAGATGCCGTTCGACCACACCTATGAGCCGCCGACCTCGTCGATTGAGCTTCCGGTGCTGGACGACCAGCCGGAGTCGCTCAAGGTCTAGCCCGACTTTCTCCACCATTTGTTGCCCGAACGGACAACTGTTGCCGGTACACCGGCAACAGTTGTCCGGCCGGGCAACAGTTGGTTCGGGAGAGGATCGTAGACTTGACGGATGAGCACCGCGCCTTCGACCGAGCCCGCACCCTCGACGGAGGCAGCACCCACCATCGACCCCGCCGAGATGGCGATCGCACTGCGCGTGCTCGCCTCGCTGAGCGAGATCGACCCCGAAGACCCCGACTTCGTCACCGTGCGGCAGGCCACCGCCAAGATGTTCAAGTCGGTGAAGATCGCCCGGCGCGGCGAGAAGCGCCAGGCCATCGCGGACGCCGACCGTGAAGTGATCGCCGCGACCGCCACGGGCGCCCCCACCCGCATCGACGACGAGACCATCGGCGCCCAGCTGCGTCTCGGCACGGACCGGGCGTCCGCGGGCGAGTTGCTCGTTCCCCGGGCCTGCTACATCTGCAAGCAGAAGTACACCCTCGTCGACGCCTTCTACCACCAGCTCTGCCCGGCCTGCGCGGCGATGAGTCACGCGAAACGGGATGCCCGCACCGACCTGACCGGCAAGCGCGCCCTGCTCACCGGTGGCCGCGCGAAGATCGGCATGTACATCGCCCTGCGCCTGCTGCGCGACGGCGCCCACACCACCATCACCACCCGGTTCCCGCGCGACGCGGTGCGCCGGTTCAGTGCCATGCCGGATTCGTCCGAGTGGCTGCACCGGTTGCGTATCGTCGGGATCGACCTGCGCGACCCGGCCCAGGTGATCGGCCTGGCCGACTCCGTTGCTGCGGCCGGCCCGCTCGACATCCTGATCAACAACGCGGCGCAGACCGTGCGTCGCTCCCCCGGCTCCTACTCGATGCTGGTCGAGGCCGAGTCGTCGCCGCTTCCCGAGGGCAGCATCCCCGAGATCGTCAGCTTCGGCCACACCAATGACGCGCACCCGACGGCCCTGGCGGCGTCCGTGACCAGCCACCCGATCCTGGCCGCCGCGGCCGCCGGCACGGCCTCATCCGTGCTGACCGCCGACGACCTCACCGCCCTGGCCCTCGCCCCCGGCTCGTCGTCGCTCGAACGCCTCGCCGCCGGCACCGCCATCGACGCCGGCGGGCTCGTCCCCGACCTGCATGAGGCGAACAGCTGGACCGCGAACGTCGAGGACGTCGACCCGCTCGAGATGCTCGAGGTGCAGCTGTGCAACACCACTGCGCCGTTCCTGCTGGTGAGCCGCCTGCGTGCGTCGATGGCCGCATCCGGCGCCCGGCGAACCTACATCGTCAACGTGTCCGCGATGGAGGGCGTGTTCGGCCGCGGGTACAAGGGCCCCGGCCACCCGCACACCAACATGGCCAAGGCCGCGCTGAACATGCTCACCCGCACCAGCGCGAAAGAGATGCGCTCCGACCGAATCCTGATGACGAGCGTCGACACGGGCTGGATCACCGACGAACGCCCCCACCCCACCAAGGTGCGCCTCGCCGAGGAGGGGTTCCACGCCCCGCTCGACCTCGTCGACGGTGCGGCGCGCGTCTACGACCCGATCGTGCGCGGCGAGGCCGGCGAAGACCTCTATGGTGTCTTCCTCAAGGACTACAAGCCCGCCACCTGGTGAAACCGGCCGGGCGGCATCCGATCGGCTATGGTGGCCGAATGCTCCCCTTGTGTGATTAGCGACCGGTTCGGCTTCGACCACCCGGTTCCTTCACTCGCGCACGGCGCGCACATTCTTCGGAGTTTCGTCCATGCCCTCCTCTTCCTCAGTACCCATTCCGCCGTCACGGCCCCTCGACGCCGCCCGGCCGGGTTACGCCGCCGTGCTCACGACACCCGGGGTTCCTTTCGTCTTCGCGAGCGCCCTCGCCGGCCGCTTCGCGTATGCGCTCGTCGGCCTGCCGATGCTCATCGCGGTCGAAACAGCCACCGGGTCTTACGCGGTTGCCGGGGCCGCCATGGGCGCTTACGGGGCCACCGCCGGCTTCCTGGCGCCGCTGCGGGCCCGGCTGATCGACCGGTTCGGCCGCCGACGGACGCTGCTCACGCTCTCACTCTCTTTCGCCGCGTCCCTCGGCCTGCTCGCCCTCGCGACCGGGACCGGCGACTCGGCCTGGTGGAGCATCGCGCTGGCCGGCGTCGTCGGCGCCGTCGCGCCGCCGCTCGGACCGATCATGCGTGTGCTCTGGGCGGCTCTCCTGCCGGCCCCCGGACTCCTCCGGAAGGCCCTCAGCCTCGACGCCGTGCTGGAGGAGGTGCTCTACCTGGCCGGCCCGGTGCTCGCCGGGGCGATCCTGCTCTGGATCTCTCCCAGCACGGCCCTGCTCATTCCCGCGGCCCTGATCGTGGTCGGGACCGCGCTGATGGTCTCCTCCCCGGCCATGCTGCCCGGCCAGGCCCCGGCCGAGGCCGACGGGCGCACGCCGGGCGATGCTCTTCTGACCGACCCGCGCTTCGCGGCCCTGCTGCTGCCCGTACTCGCGGCCGGGGTCCTCGTCGGCACGGTCTACATCGCGGTCCCAGCCTGGATTGGCGCCACCGCTCCGGGCGGCGCGACCGGCCATGCCGGTTCGACCGCCGAGGCGGGAATCGTGCTCGCTCTCTTCGCCGCCGGCAGCGCGGTCGGCGGGCTCGTCTACGGCGCCCTGCGGATCCGGTCATCGGCACGACGACAGTTGTTCGTCATCGCCGCTCTCTTCGCGGCCGGGATCGCCGCCGCCGGACTGGCCACGTCGACGCTGGCGCTTGGCGTCCTGATCGCGCTGGCCGGGCTCTGCCTGTCCCCGATCATGATCGTGGCCTACGTCGGTGCGAGTGACTTCGGCCGCGGCGGACGGGAGATCGAGGCGACGACCTGGGTCAATACGGCGCACAACGTCGGGGCCGCGGCCGGAAGCGCCCTGGCCGGGGTGCTCGTCGAGGCGGCAGGCGCGGGCGCCGCGTTCTTGGGCGCGGCCGTCGTCGGGGCCGTGCTCCTAATTCTGGCCGGGGTCGCCCGGTGGGTCACGCCCGAGGCGTCCTCCGACCGGCGGGCCGCCGCCCGCGTTCACGGCGCGCCCAAGCGACAGGTCCGTTAGGTTCTCATCCCAACTGTGACTAGTTTGGGGGGTCAGTGCTCGTTTGCGGTCTCCACGCCCTGCCGACAGGCTGCTCGCTCCCGACCCGGATGAGGTCAAACGGACCTGCGCAACGCTGTGCGTGCCGCCGACTGCCGATGACGACCGGAACGGAACCACCGGATGACTGAGACGCCCACGCCGACCAGGGAGCTGTCGCTGCGCGACATGCTGGCCTCCCTCGCCCCGAGCGAACCACCGCTCGCCCGGCGTCCTCGGGCGCACGTGAGCGCCCACCCGGTCGCCGCGAGTCCGCTCTATGACGAGGTCGAGTCCCGCCTGGACACCATCGCCGAGCATGAGAGCCTCGCCCTCGTGGCCACCGCCCTGGTCGAGCACCAGACCCGGATGGCACGGCTGCGGCGCATTCCAGCGGATGCGCGCAGCACCCCCGCAGCACCTGCCGAGGCGCCCCCCGCGCACCGCACCGCCATCGACCTCTGGGTGATGGTGTTCGGCGACGAGGACTGCACGCACTACACGGGCGAGGCGCTGCACCGCCGCACCCTGGTCGATGCCGTGCCCCGCGCCGGAGAATTCTTCTCCCCCGGCCAATTGAGTCGATTCGACACGCTGCGGCCGATGGTGGAACGCGTCGAGCACGCGCCCTTCCCGGAGAACTGCGCCATACCGACGGTCCTGGTCGTGGTGCATGTGGCAGCACTGGCCGAATCGGGCGAGCGCCGACTGGAACGACAGCGAGAACTGCGCAAGGAGGGGTGGGACATCGCCCTCCCCCAAACCCAGGTGGCAGCGCCCGGAGCCTAGCCTCCGCCCGAATCCCCGAACGGCACGACCCCGCCACTGCACGATGCAACGAAACGGAAAGCCGACGATGACCGAAATCTCCACAGAACTCAGGGAAGCTCTCCTGCGTGAAATGCGCAGCACGCTTCGCGCCACCACCGAGCGGATTGTGCCGCGGGAACGGCCGGTTCTTGTGCTCGAACTCGGCAGCCCGGTCTACGACGAGGTGGAGACGCTCCTCGGAAGCGGCGCAGGGCGGGCACGCCGCGGCGATCATGCGATCACCCCGGACGCCCGCGCGGTGCTGATCGTGGAGCCCGTTCACCCGGTGTACGACGAGGTGGAGTTCCTGATCGGCAACGACGCCGAGCGGGTCAGTCTCGGTGCGGTGGCAACGGCGATGGTCGAATACCAGGCCGGTGCGATCACCCGGGGTCAGGTCGCCGAACGCGCTCCCGCGGTCGCTGGGCGCCCGGTGCACTCGGTCACGAAGAACCGCACCGCGATCGACGTGCGACTGCTGGTCTTCGGCGACGACGCCTGCACGGAGTTCACCGGCGAAGCACTGCACCGGCGCACGCTCGTCGACGCCGTTCCGCGGGCCGGCGAGAGCTTCGTCCCCGGGCAACTGACGGGGTTCTCCGCCCAACGGACTGTGGTGCACCACGTCGAGCATGCCCCGTTCGCGCACTATTCCGACGAGCCCACCGTCGGGGTGGTGCTGCACCTCGCCGCCGTGGCGGAGTCGGACTCCTGGCGCCGCGAACGCCAGGGCAGGCTGCGCGCCGACGGCTGGCAGGCGCTCCCCGCGCGGACCTGATCGCATCCGATGCGAGGGACCGAGTGCCCAGGGCGCCCCACAGGTAGTCGGCGCAACTCATCCCGTGGGCGGACCCCGGCGGCCGCGCCGGCCGCCGGGACCGGCCTCAGCTCACCCGCACCACGATCTTGCCGCGGGTGTGGCCCTCCATGCTCAGGCGGAAGGCATCCGCGGCCTCCTCGAGCGGGAATGAAAGGGCCACCTCAACGGTGAGGGTTCCGGCCTCGACCAGGGCGGCGACCGCCCGAAGGTCGGCGGCCACGGGGTTCACCCACATCCAGGTGCCTCCGTGCTGCTCGACCGTGCCGTCGGCGATGGACGCGTGCCGGCCGCCGGGAGCGAGCACGGCGAGCGTGGTCTCGAGCACGCCGCCGACGAAATCGGCGACGACATCGACGCCGCCGGGAGCGGCCGCGAGCACCCGCTCGGTGAGGCCGTCGCCGTAGCGCACCGGCTCAGCGCCGAGCGCGCTCAGGAAAGCGTGGGTCGCCTCGGAGGCCGTGGCGATCACCCGGGCGCCGCGGGCGACGGCGATCTGGATCGCGAGCAGTCCGACGCCGCCGGCACCGCCGTGGATCAGGACCGTGTCCTCGGCGCCCACGCCCAGGCGGGTCAGCACCTGGTAGGCGGTGAGCCCGGCCAGCGGCAGCCCGGCCGCCCGCTCCCAGCCCAGCGACGCCGGCTTGCGTGCCAGGATACGTTCTGGAAGCGCGACGAACTCGGCGAACGTTCCACCCTGCACGTAGTCCTTCCGGCCGTAGGCGATGACTTCGTCACCGACGGCGAACTCCGGCGAGTCGATCCCCACCGATTCCACGACGCCCGCGACGTCCCAGCCGGGGATCGCCGGGAACTGGATGTCCATCAGCGGGTCCAGATAACCGGCCATGACCTTCCAGTCCACCGGGTTGACCGCCGCAGCCTTGACCCGCACCAGCACCATGCCAGGAGCGACCTTGGGCATCGGCTGATCGGTGAGTTCGAGGACATCGGGGCTGCCGTAGCGCGCATAGGTTATTGCTTTCATCTCCCGGCCAACCACCGCCCGGCCGCTCCTATTCCGTTCCCGGCGGGTCACGGGACGCACCGGACCGGGCTCCTGCCCGCGTTTTCCCTGCCTCCGCCGCAATAGTGGCTAGGCTTAACCGTCGTGCGTCCGGAGCCAGAAGCCCCGGTCGAAACTGAGATGGAGAATAAGTTGCCTGGAGAAAACCTCACCCGGATCGAAGCCCAGGAGCGTGCGGCGCTCATTGCCGTGCGGAGCTACGCGGTAGCCCTCGACCTCACCACCGGTGCGGAGACGTTCGGCAGCACGACGACGGTGGAGTTCTCGGCCACGCCCGGCTCGTCCACCTTCATCGACGCGATCACCAGCGCAGTGCACTCGGTGACCCTCAACGGGGTCTCCCTCGACCCTACAGCCGTCAGCGACGGCATCCGGATCCAGCTCGACGGCCTCGCCGCCGAGAACACCCTCACGGTCGTCTCCGACGCCGTCTACACGAACACCGGCGAGGGCCTGCACCGCTTCGTCGACCCGGTCGACAACGAGGTCTACCTCTACAGCCAGTTCGAGGTGCCGGACTCCCGCCGCGTCTTCGCCGTGTTCGAGCAGCCCGACCTCAAGGCGACGTTTGCCTTCACGGTCACCGCGCCCGGGGCCTGGGAAGTCATCTCCAACTCCGTCACGCCCGTCCCGACGGATGCCGGCAACGGCGCGAAGACCTGGGTCTTCCCGCCCACCCACACCATCTCCAGCTACATCACGGCCCTCGTCGCCGGCCCGTACTCCGTCGTGCGCAGCGAACTGACCTCGAGCGACGGACGCACGATCCCCCTCGGCCTGTTCAGCCGGAAGAGCCTGTTCCAGTACCTCGATGCGGACTATCTGTTCGAGAAGACCCGCCAGGGCTTCACCTACTTCGAGGAGAAGTTCAACTACCCATACCCGTTCGACAAGTACGACCAGATGTTCGTGCCGGAGTTCAACGCCGGCGCGATGGAGAACGCCGGCGCGGTCACCTTCACCGAGACCTACGTCTTCCGCTCGAAGGTCACCGACGCCATCAAGGAGCGCCGCGTGGTCACCGTGCTGCACGAGCTGGCGCACATGTGGTTCGGCGACCTGGTCACCATGAAGTGGTGGAATGACCTGTGGTTGAACGAATCGTTCGCCGAATGGGCGTCGACCATGGCCACCGCCGAGGCCACCGAGTGGACCGAGGCGTGGACCACCTTCGCCGTGATGGAGAAGAGCTGGGCCTACAAGCAGGACCAGCTCCCGTCGACGCACCCCATCACGGCCACCATCAACGACCTCGAAGACGTGCAGGTCAACTTCGACGGCATCACCTACGCCAAGGGCGGCTCGGTGCTCAAGCAGCTCGTGGCCTGGGTCGGCAGGGACGCGTTCTTCGCCGGCGTTGCCTCCTACTTCGCCAAGCACGAGTGGGGCAACACCGAACTGAACGACCTGATGGTCGAGCTCGAGGCCTCCAGCGGCCGCGACCTCACCGAGTGGACGAAACTCTGGCTCGAAACGGCGGGCGTGAACACGCTCCGCCCCGAGGTCACGGTCGATCCGGCCGGAACCATCACCGGCTTCACCGTGCTGCAGACCGCCGCAGCGGACTACCCCACGATCCGCCCGCACCGCCTGGCGATCGGCTTCTACGACCTCGCCGACGGCTCCCTCGTGCGCACCCACCGGGTCGAGATCGACGTCGACGGGCCGAGAACGGATGTCGCCGAGCTCGTCGGACTGGCCCGTCCCGCCCTCGTCCTGCTCAACGACGACGACCTCGCCTACGCGAAGATCCGCCTCGACGCCGCGTCGCAGGACGTCGCCCTCGAGAACCTGTCCTCGATCGAGAGCCCGCTCGCCCGGGCGATCGTCTGGGGCGCCGTCTGGGACGCGACCCGCGACGCAGAGACGGCACCACGCGACTTCATCAGCCTCGTGCTGGGCAACGTCGCCACCGAAACCGAGTCGACCACGTTGCGCACCGTGCTCGGCCAGGTCGTGCTCGCCGCGACCCACTATGTCGCCGAGGAGTTCCGCGCTAACACGGTCACCGAGGTCGGCGACGCCCTCTGGTCCCTCGCCCGGCACGCCGAACCCGGCACCGACGCCCAGTTCCAGTTCGTCAAGTTCTTCGCCTCGGTCGCCTCCACCGGCAGCCACCTGGCTTCGGTCGCGGCGCTCCTGGACGGCTCCGCACCGCTGGACGGCCTCACGATCGACACCGACCTGGCCTGGGAGCTGCTGATCGCGCTCGTCGCCGGCGGCAAGGCCGGCACGGCCGAGATCGACGCGGCCCTGGCCCGTGACAACACCGCGACGGGCGCCCAGTCGGCCGCCCAGGCGCGCGCGGCCATCCCGACGCCGGAGGGCAGGCAGGCTGCCTGGTCGTCACTGATCGACGTCGACACCGCGCCGAACACGATCGTGCGCGTGACCGCGGCCGGGTTCCTCCGGGCCAACGACACCACGCTGCTCGAGCCGTTCGTGGACCGGTACTTCGCCATGCTGCAGTCGGTGTGGGAGTCGCGCAGCTTCTCGATCGCGGAGAAGCTGATCCTGGGCCTGTACCCGTCCCCGCTGGCCGACCAGGCCCTGGCCGATGCGACCCGCGCCTGGCTCGACGCCAACCCGGAGCCGCTCGCCCTGCGCCGCCTGGTGATCGAGAACCTGGCCGGGGTGGAGCGCGCCCTCGCCGCCCAGGCGCGGGACGCGGTCTAACCGGCCCGGAGCATCCGTCTGGAACGCCTCACGGCCCTCGCCGCCGCCCGCACCGGGCGCACGGCGGGGGTTTTGGGTATCCCGTCCCGCGTTGTCGGCGAGGGTCCCAGCCTCTGCCCGGCGGCTCTCGGTAGACTGGTACCAATATGAATTTCGACGCAATCTGGCTTGAACTCACCCAATTCTTCACCGTCGATCTGTGGCTCAAGGTCATCAACATCGCCGCAATCGTCATCGGAGCCTTCCTGCTGCGCTGGGGGCTGCACTTCGTGATCGACCGGGTCGTGGGGCAGATCGTCTCCGGCGTGAAGAAGACCCAGAACGTGATGGACACCCAGGCGCTGAGCGTCTCCCCGGTGGCCGCCGTGCGCGTGGTGCAGCGCACCCGCACGCTCGGCTCCGTGCTCACCAACATCGTCAACGTCACCCTGCTGATCGTCTCCGTGCTGCTGATCGTGAACATCGTCAACACGGACATCCTCGGTTCCTTCGCCCTGCTCACGGCCGCGCTCGGCGCCGGGCTCGGCTTCGGCGCGCAGAACATCGTCAAGGACATCCTCAACGGCCTGTTCATGGTCGTGGAGGACCAGCTCGGCGTCGGCGACATCGTCGACGTCGGCTTCGCCTCCGGCGTCGTCGAGACGGTCGGCATCCGGGTCACCCAGGTGCGCGACGTCGACGGCACCCTGTGGTTCGTGCGCAACGGCGAGATCCTCCGTGTCGGCAACATGTCCCAGGGCTGGGCCAGGGTGATCATCGACCTCGCCATCCCGTACGCCTCCGATGTGGAGGCTGTGCAGGCCGAGCTGCTCCGGGTGGCCAGGGCGCTCGCCTCCAGCCGCAAGTGGCGCCCCGTCATCCTGGAGAAGCCCGAGGTGTGGGGACTCGAGTCGATCTCGGCCGAGGCCCTCGTCGTGCGCCTCGTGGTGAAGACCCGGGTTTCGGCCAAGTGGGACTTCGCGCGCGACCTCCGCCTGCACCTCAAGAAGGCGCTGGACGGGCTGGGCATCGGGCTGACCCCGCTGAACAGCGTCGTGATGACCGGACCGGACGGCTCCGTGAACGCGGCAGCAATCCCCGGCACCGATGAACCGTCCGACGCCGCCGCCGAGGCCGCCGCCGCCGTTCCCGATGCGATCACCGCCCCGTTCACCGCGCCGGTGCAGGTGCGGAAGAAATCCCGACTCCCCCGCGCCCCGCGCAAGGGCCGTGTCGCGGCCACGGATGCCGCGACGAATGCCGCCGAGCACCCGGCAGACACGACATCCGGCGGCAGCGCCCCAGCCCAGGAGCCGGCCGGGAAGCCGGCAGGGAACGCTGCAGTGAAACCCGCCGAGGCGCCGGCCGGGAAGCCCGTGAAGTCCGCCGCGGAGCTGGACGCCGAACACCCCACCCCGAGCTCGCCGAAGTCGGCACCAGATCCGGAGATCCGCGATGACGCCTGAGTCCAACCGCACGCCCACGCCCACGCCCGCGCCCACGCCCACGCTTATGCCGGCATCCGCCCCGGCCGCGGCGGCCGCCGCCACTCCGTCTCGCGTGCATCTGCGTGACGGCGAGAACGGCGCCGCGATCGGTGCCTCGTTCTACGAACAGGTCGGCGGACGGCCGTTCTTCGCGAGGCTCGTCGCCGAGTTCTACCGCGGCGTCGCCACCGACCCGGTGCTGAAGCCGATGTACCCCGAGGCCGACCTCGGTCCGGCCGAGGAACGCCTGACCATGTTCCTCGAGCAGTACTGGGGCGGGCCGGGCACCTACAGTGAGCAGCGTGGCCACCCGCGGCTGCGCCAGCGACACCAGCCGTTCAAGGTGAACCCGGAGGCACGCGACCGCTGGCTCGCGCACATGCGGGAGGCCGTGGACAGCGCCGACCTGCCGCCGCTGCAGCGGGAGACCCTCTGGGACTACCTGGAACGGGCCGCCCACGCCATGCTGAACACGTTCGACGAGTAGCCGCCCCTGTCGAATTCGACGGACATTTTCGTGTTCCGGCGCTCAACAGGGCGATTTTGAGCCGATTCCGGCAAAATGTCCGTCGAACTTGACGAGTGAGGGTGAGCCACGATGAGCGCCGTCCCCCCGTCCAGCAGTTCGGCCGAGGCCGACGCCATCGTCGTGGGGGCCGGCCTGGCCGGCCTCGTCGCGACGGCCGAACTGGTTGCCGCCGGCAAACGGGTGATCCTGGTCGAGCAGGAACCGGCGTCCTCGCTCGGTGGCCAGGCCTGGTGGTCCTTCGGCGGGCTCTTCCTGGTCGACTCCCCTGAGCAGCGCCGCCTGGGCGTGCACGACTCGTCCGAGCTGGCCCGGCAGGACTGGTTCGGCAGCGCCGGTTTCGACCGAGACGAGGACTACTGGCCCAGGCGGTGGGCGGAGGCGTACCTCGACTTCGCGGCCGGGGACAAGCGCGCCTGGCTGCACGAGCGCGGCATCCGGTTCTTCCCGGTCGTCGGCTGGGCCGAACGGGGCGGCTACACGGCGCTCGAGCACGGCAACTCGGTGCCGCGGTTCCACATCGTCTGGGGCACCGGGCCCGCCCTACTCGCGCCGTTCATCGCCCGGGTGCGGGCGGGCGTGGCCTCCGGGCACGTCACGGCGCTGCACCGGCACCAGGTCGACGACCTCGTCGTCACCGGCGGGACCGTGACCGGGGTGCGCGGCGGCGTGCTCGCGCCGAGCCCTGCCGCCCGCGGCGCGGCGAGTTCCCGCGACCGGGTCGGCGAGTTCGAGCTGGCGGCCTCGGCCGTGATCGTGACAAGCGGCGGGATCGGCGGCAACCACGACCTCGTGCGCGCCCAGTGGCCGTCCCGGCTGGGCGCCGCCCCGGAGCACCTGCTCTCCGGCGTTCCCGCGCACGTCGACGGCCGGATGCTCGGCATCAGCGAGCGGGCCGGCGCCCGCCTGATCAATGGGGACCGGATGTGGCACTACACCGAGGGAATCGAGCACTGGGATCCGGTCTGGGCGGCCCACGGCATCCGGATCCTGCCCGGTCCGTCGTCGCTCTGGCTCGATGCGACCGGCAAACGGCTGCCCGCGCCGCTGTTCCCCGGCTTCGACACCCTCGGCACTCTCGAGCACATTCTCGGCACCGGCCACGACCACAGCTGGTTCGTGCTCACCCAGAAGATCATCGAGAAGGAGTTCGCCCTCTCCGGCAGCGAGCAGAACCCCGACCTGACGGGGAAGGACCTCGCCCTGCTCGCCAAACGGGTCACCCCCGGGGCGCCGGGACCGGTGGAGGCGTTCAAGGCGAAGGGCGCCGATTTCGTCGTCGCCGGCACCCTGCACGAACTGCTGGCCGGCATGCAGCGCCGCTCACCGGAGGTGCGCCTCGACTTCGCCCGGATCGAACGGGAGATCCGGGCTCGCGACCGGGAGCTGGACAACGACTTCACGAAGGATGCCCAGATCACCGCGATCAGGCAGGCCAGGCACTACCGCGGCGACCGGCTCATCCGCGTGGCGAGCCCGCACAAACTGCTCGACCCGAAGAACGGGCCGCTGATCGCCGTCAAGCTGCACATCCTCACCCGGAAGAGCCTCGGCGGCATCGAGACCGACCTGTTCGCGCGCGCGCTCGGTCCCGATGGGCAGCCCGTTCCCGGCCTGTACGCGGCCGGGGAGGCCAGCGGCTTCGGCGGGGGCGGCATGCACGGTTACCGCTCGCTCGAGGGCACGTTCCTCGGTGGCTGCCTGTTCTCGGGCCGCACCGCGGGCCGCGCGGTCGCCGCGGCGCTGTAGGTCCGCCCCGCCCGACCGCGGCCTCATGGCGCACCTTTGGGCAGCGGGCGCACGGTAGAACGTGCGCCCGCTGCCCAAAGGTGCGCCGCGACAACCTGAGGTCGCCGCGGCGCGAGAGCGCTAGACGAGTTCGGCGGAGGCGACGATCGCCGCGGCGGTGTCGCGTCCCATCCGGATGGCGCCGTCAACGTGCTGGTAGCCCTTTCCGGCCAGGTCGCTGCAGGAGAAGGAGATCGGCCCGACGGGGGTGCGCAGATCGGCGCCGTAGCGGGCCAGCCCGCCCAGGTCGAAGCTCGCCGCGTAGGCCCCGCGGGTCCACTCCTCGGTGCCCCAGTCGCTCTCGTAGTAGACGACCGGCGTGAGCGCCTTCTCGCCGAAGTAGTGCGAGAGCGAGGTGAGGATGCGGGTCTTCCGCTCCTCCGGCGTGAGGGTGAACACCAGGTCGGCGGCCTCGTCCGACACGAAGCCCACGAAGGTGCCACGGCTGTCGCCGAAGTTCGTGTTGTCGTAGGCCTCATGCACGAGCTCGTAGGGGCTGAATGCGGTACCGGAGAGGCCGTCCTCTCGCCAGAACGGGGTCTCGTAGACGGCGTGCACCTTGATCACGAAGCCCATCGAGAGGTGCTGGTGCAGCTGGTGCTGGCGGCGCGGCAGCGGAGGCTCGAACGAGATCCGGCTGTAGAGCACCGGCGGGACAGCCACGATGACGCGGCGCGCGTGCACCTCGAGGTCATCGGTGACGGCGACGACGCCGTCCTCGTTCCAGCGCAGGGTGCGCACGGCCTGGCCGAGGTGCACGTCGTCGCCGAGCCGTTCGGCGAGGAGGATCGGCACCTGCTGGAGGCCTCCCACAACTCGTTCGTCGAGGATGAAGTCGGCGTCGACGAGGTTGCTGAAGCTGCCGGCACTGGCCGCCATCAGCAGCGCCTGCAGGGTGGAGAACGCGTGCGCCGGCTTGGTGAGCATGGCGCCGGCGATGAACATGCCGATGTTGTCGCGGGCCTCCTGGTCGGTCGTCTCGTTCTCCAGCCAGGCGCTGAAGGAGATCTCGTCGAGTTCCTTCGCGCGCGGGTGCGCCCAGGGGCGGTCGGGGTCGGTCTGGGCGACGAGGCCGTCGAGCAGTTCGATCAGGCGGAGGATCTCACGCTCGGTCTCGGCCGACACCGGGAAGATCTCGCCCTCGAACAGGGTGCGCTCCCCGGCGGCGTTGATGTACACGTTCTCGCCGGTGCGGTACCGCGCGAAGGTCTCGAGGCCGAGTTCGGCGATCGTCTCCTTTAGCGCGTCTTGGTCAGGCGAGACCCACTGGCCGCCGATTTCGAGCATGGCGCCGTCGATGTCGTCGGTCCAAAGCCGGCCGCCGACCCGGTCCCTGGCCTCGAGCACGGCGACGGTGAGGCCCGCCTTCCGAAGCTCGGTCGCGGCGGTGAGGCCGGATGCCCCGGCTCCGATGATGACAATGTCGCGTTCAATCGTGGTCATGATTGCTCCCCTGCAGTGTGAGTTGGTGTCTTCGGGTTCGATCGGGGTCAGGAGACCGGGATCAGGGTGTACTTGGCCTGGAGGTACTCGTGGATTCCCTCGAGCCCGCCCTCGCGGCCCAGGCCGGACTGCTTGACGCCACCGAACGGCGCCGCGGCGTTGGAGACGAGCCCCGTGTTCAGGCCCATCATCCCGGTCTCCAGGCGGCCGATCATCCGGTGTCCCCTGGCGAGATCCCTCGTGAAGACGTAGCCGACCAGGCCGTACTCGGTGGAGTTGGCCAGGCGCACGGCCTCGTCCTCGTCGGCGAAGGTGACGATGCCGACGACCGGTCCGAAGATCTCCTCGTGCAGGATGGCGCTGCCGGGTGCGACGCCGGTGAGCACCGTCGGCGCGTAGAACGAGCCGGGGCCCTCGGGGCGCACCCCGCCGGCGAGCAGGGTGGCACCCTTCGACAGGGCGTCCTGCACGAGCGCGTCGGTGCTCGCCACGGCGGCCTCGTTGACGAGCGGCCCGATGGTGACGCCCTCCTCGGTGCCGCGGCCCATGGTGAGAGCGGCGACCCGCTCGGTGAGCCGGCGGCCGAACTCGGCGGCGATCGATTCGTGCACGATGAACCGGTTGGCGGCGGTGCAGGCCTGGCCGATGTTGCGGAACTTGGCGAGCATCGCTCCGTCGACGGCCTTGTCCAGGTCGGCGTCCTCGAAGACGACGAACGGGGCGTTGCCGCCGAGCTCCATCGAGGTGCGCAGCACGCCCTGGGCGGCCTGCTGGATCAGCTTGCGACCGACCGGGGTCGACCCGGTGAAGCTCAGCTTGCGCAGCCGCGGGTCGGCGATGATCGGCCCGGCCACGGCCGAGGAGGCGGAGGTGGTGATCACGTTCACGACCCCGGCCGGCACCCCGGCATCCTCGAGCAGTTGCACGAAGTAGAGGGTGGTCAGCGGGGTCAGTTCGGCCGGTTTGATCACGACGGTGCATCCCGCGGCGAGAGCCGGCGCGATCTTGCGGGTCGCCATGGCCAGCGGGAAGTTCCACGGCGTGATCAGCAGGCACGGACCCACCGGGTGCTGGGAGACGACCATCGACCCGGTGCCCTCGGGGTTCAGCCCGTAGCGGCCGCTGATCCGCACGGCCTCCTCGCTGAACCAGCGCAGGAATTCGCCGCCGTAGGTGACCTCGCCGTTCGCCTCGGCCAGCGGCTTGCCCATCTCCATCGTCATCAGCAGGGCGAAGTCGTCGCGGCGCTCCTGCAGCAGGTCGAAGGCGCGGCGCAGTATCTCGGCGCGCACCCGCGGGGCGGTCGCCGCCCAGGCCGCGCTCGCGTCGACCGCGGCGTCGAGGGCACGGATGCCGTCGGCGGCATCCGCGTTCGCGATCCGTTTGAGCACGAGCCCGGTCGCCGGGTCGGTCACCTCGATCGGGTCGCCGCCGCCCTGCTGCCAGGCCCCGTTGATGTAGAGCCCGTCGGGGACGCGGGCGAGCAGGTCGGTTTCACGACGGGACACGATGTTCTCTTTCGGTTGGTTCTGGTTCACGCAGGTTCTCTCGTCCGGCACGGCCGCGCCGGGCCGTTGTCAGGGGTACAGGCCGCGGAGCAGGTGGGCCTCGGCGACGCGTTCGACCGCGAGCACGGTCGCGGCGGCGCGCAGGGAGAGGTCCCGGGCCGCGGCGTATTCGACGACCTGCTGCCAGGCGCCGAGCATCCGTTCTTCCAGCTTGTGCTCGACCTCGTCAGCGTTCCACCAGTAGGCCTGGTTGCCCTGCACCCACTCGAAGTAGGAGACGAGCACACCGCCGGCGTTCGCGAGGATGTCGGGAACGACGAGCTGGCCGTTCTCGGCGAAGATGCGGTCGGCGGCCGGGGAGGTGGGACCGTTCGCGCCCTCGACGATGATCCGGGCGCTGACCCGGGCGGCGTTGCCCTCGTGCAGCACTCCTTCGACGGCGGCCGGCACGAGCAGGTCGACGGGCAGTTCGAGCAGGGCGTCGCCGCCCAACGGCTCGGCGCCGTCGTAGCCGACGACCCGTCCGGTGGCGGCGACGTAGGCGCCGAGCCGGGTGAAGTCCAGTCCGTTCGGGTTGTAGACGGCGCCGTACTGGTCGCTCACCGCGATCACACGCACGCCGGCGTCGGTGAGGAACACGGCGGCGTCGTGGCCGACCTTGCCGAAGCCCTGCACCGCGGCGGTGGCGCCGTGCGGGCTGATGCCGCGGTGCCGGAGCGCCGCGAGCGCGATGTGGGTGACCCCGCGGGAGGTGGCGCTGGCGCGACCGTGCGACCCGCCGAGGCTGATCGGCTTGCCGGTCACGATGCCGGGAACGGTGTAGCCGACGTTGACGGAGTAGGTGTCCATGATCCAGGCCATGGTGCGTTCGTCGGTGCCCATGTCGGGGGCGGGGATGTCCTTCTCCGGGCCGATGATCGGCAGGATCTCGCTGGTGTAGCGCCGGGTGACCCGTTCCAGCTCGGCCTGGGAGAACTGGCGAGGGTCGATGGTGACCCCGCCCTTGGCGCCGCCGAACGGCACGTCGATCAGGGCGCATTTCCAGGTCATCCACATCGCCAGGGCGCGCACCTCGTCGAGGGTGACTCCCGGGCTGTAGCGCAGACCGCCCTTGGCCGGTCCGCGGGAGAGGTTGTGCTGCACCCGGTAGCCGGTGAACAGGCTGGTGCTGCCGTCGTCCCGGCGGAGCGGCACGGCCACGGTCATCTCCCGGCGCGGCGTGGAGAGCAGGGACTGCAGCCCCGCGCCGTAGCCGAGCACGTCGATCGCGCTGGCCAGCTGGGCGCGGGCATCGATCAGCGGGGTGGCGAGCGGGGTCGCCGGTGCGGTCAGGAGGGCCGTCGGTGCGGCCTCGAGGAGGCTCATGCGGCGGCCAGCGCGGCCTGGACGACCTGAAGGCCCTCGATGAGGAGTCCATCGGGGATACTCAACGGCGGCAGGAAACGGATCACGTTGCCATAGGTGCCGCAGGTGAGCAGGATGACACCCTGCGCGTGGGCGGCGGCGACGACGCGTCCGGTGAGGGCGGCATCCGGTTCGCCCGTCGCGGCGTCGACCAGTTCGACCGCGATCATGGCGCCACGGCCGCGCACGTCGCCGACGCGCTTGTCGGCGGTCCGGATGGCGTTCAGCCGGCCGGTGAGGATGGCGCCGATCTCCCTGGCCCGGGCGACCAGGTTCTCGGACTCGTACGCCGCCATGGTGGCCAGGGCCGCGGCGCAGGCGAGCGGGTTGCCGCCGTAGGTGCCGCCGATGCCGCCGACCTGCGGGGAGTCCATGATCTCGGCGCGGCCGGTGACCGCGGAGAGCGGGAGGCCGCCGGCGATGCCCTTGGCCATCACCATCAGGTCCGGAACGATGCCCTCGTGGTCGCTGGCGAACATGTCGCCGGTGCGGGCGAAACCGGTCTGCACCTCGTCGGCGATGAAGACGACTTTGTTGGCCCGGCACCAGTCCACGAGCGTGGGCAGGAAGCCCGGCGCGGGGACGATGAAGCCGCCCTCGCCCTGGATCGGTTCGATGATCACTGCGGCGAGGTTCTCGGCGCCGATCTGCTTCTCGATCTGCGAGATGGCCCGCTTCGCGGCGACGACGCCGTCCAGGCCGCCGTCGCGGTAGGGGTAGGACATCGGCGCGCGGTAGAGCTCGGCGGCGAACGGGCCGAAGCCGTTCTTGTAGGGCTGGTTCTTCGCGGTCAGCCCCATGGTCAGGGTGGTGCGGCCGTGGTACGCGTGGTCGAACGCGACGACGGCCTGCTTGCCGGTGTAGTGCCGGGCGATCTTGACGGCGTTCTCCACGGCCTCGGCCCCCGAGTTGAAGAGGGCGCTGCGCTTGGCGTGGTCGCCCGGGGTGAGCCGGTTGAGGGTCTCGGCCACCTCGATGTAGGAGTCATAGGGGGCGACGGTGAAGCAGGTGTGGGTGAACTGGGCGAGCTGGGCCGCGACGGCCTCGACCACCTGCGGAGCGCTGTTGCCGACGCCGGTGACGGCGATGCCGCTGCCGAGGTCGATCAGCGAGTTCCCGTCGACGTCGACGAGCACGCCGCCGCCGGCCGCGACGATGTAGACCGGAAGGGTCACCCCCACGCCGGCCGAGACCGCCTGCGCCTTGCGCGCCTGCAGAGCCTGCGATTTCGGGCCGGGGATGCTCGTCACCAGGCGACGCTCCTGCGGGAGGCTCGGTCCGCCGAGCGGCACGGTGGATGTGGGGGTTTCGACGATGGTCATGGCTGCTCCAGTTCTGCGACACAGGTGCATCGCCGCGCTGCCGGCGACGATGCCAATTGCGCAATGCTATGCACGGCAGCCCCCACCCGCGCCTGCCATTATGTACAACCTACGTCCGATCTTTCGCCGCCCTGTACACTCGTCGCATGTCTCCGTCCGTGGCCCCACCGCTGCTCCCTCCCCTGCGCCGCCTCCTCGCCCAGCCGGGCCTGGACCTGCGCCTGCTGACCCCGGAGTCCGACCTCCCGGCCGGCGCGCTCGATGCGCCGGTGGACTGGGTGCACAGCTCGGACCTGCCCGATCCGACCCCGTTCCTCTCCGCCAGCCAGATGCTGCTCACCACCGGTCGTCAGTTCACCTCCGACGCGACCACGGATGCCTTCTACACCGATTACGTGGACCGGCTGGCCGACCTCGGCATCGCCTGCCTCGGCTTCGGCACCGAGGTCGTGCGCGACGGCACGCCCGACGCGCTGGTCGCCGCCTGCCTGGCCAGGGGCATCCCCCTCGTCGAGGTGCCCTACGGCACGCCGTTCATCGCCGTGGCCCGCACCGCCGGGGACCTCGTCGCCGAACTGCGCTTCGCCAGGGACACCTGGACGCTGGCCGCGCAGCGCGCCATCTCGCTCGCAGCCCTCCGCCCCGACGGCCTCAGCGCCACCCTGAGCGAGCTGTCCCGTCAGCTCGGCCACTGGGTCGCCCTGTTCGACCCGAGCGGGGCGCTCGACCGGGTCTTCCCCCGCGATGCGTTCACCGGGGCATCCGCTTCCCCCGGCTCCCTCGACCGGGCGCAGCACGAGGCCGCGCGGATGCTCCGCCGCGGCCAGCGCGCCAGCCTCACCGTCGACGACGGCGACGAGACGCTCAACCTGCAGACGCTCGGGCGCCGCGACCAGCTACGCGGCGTGCTCGCGCTCGGCGGCCGCACCCCGCTCGACCTGGCCGGCCAGGAGGTCGTGACCAGCGTGATCGCGCTCGCCGGGCTCGCCCTCGAGCAGAACACGGCGCTCGCCCGCGCCCGGGGGCACCTCCGCTCCGGGCTGCTGCACGCGCTGCTCGGCGGTCAGGTCGAGCTGGCGCACACGATCTCGGCCGAGCTGTGGGGCGCCTTCCCGGCTGAGCCGGTGCGGGTCGCTGTGGCCGACCCTCCCCCGGAGCGCCTGGATGCGCTGACCGAGTTCCTCGAGCTCCGGGTCGAGGAGCGCGGCGGGCACCTCTTCTACGCCCGGGTCGGTGCCGGCGTCGTCGTCTGCCTCGACTCCGAGGCCGGCCCTCTGCTCGACGATCTGGTCGGGTTCGGCCTGCACGTGGGGGTCTCAGACCCGGCCCCGTACCGGTCACTGCCCAGGGCGCTCGCCCAGGCCCGCCAGGCGCTCGAGCGTGCGCAGGAGGGCGAACCGGGGATTGTGGCCTTCGACCTGATCTCCCGGCAGGGGGTGCTCGCCTTCCTGGCCAGGACGGATGCCTCGGAGGTCGCCCGCGCGGCCCTCGCGCCGCTGAGCGACCATGACGCCGCCCATGGCACCGCGCTCCTGGCCACGCTGCGGGTGTGGCTGGAGCAGAACGGCCAGTTCGGGCCGGCGGCCGAGGTGCTCGGGGTGCACCGGCACACCGTCCGCGCCCGGATCGGCCAGGCCGAGCAGCTGCTCGGCCGTGACCTCGGCACCTTCCACGCCCGCGCCGATGTGTGGGCCGCGTTGCTCGCAACCGGAGACGTCCTGGCGCCCTGATACGTCGCAGCCGGGGGCCGGTCCCGGTTTGGCGCTCCCCGGGCCGTCCTGTACCGTGACCGAAGTCAATCGTCCGATTGCCCTGCGGATCGCCGATGGGCGCGCGGGATGTCCCCACAACTTTTTGGAACTTAATGGCAATGATGCCTCGAGCTGGTACCCCTGATTCGAAAAACAAGGCCGGGCCGGGGGAATTGTCCAAGACTCTCAAGCCCCGCCACCTGTCCATGATCGCGATCGCCGGCGTCATCGGCGCCGGCCTGTTCGTCGGGTCCGGCGCCGCCATCCAGCAGGCGGGGCCCGGCATCCTCGTCGCCTACGCGGCCGCCGGCTTCGTCGTGATCCTCGTCATGCGCATGCTGGGCGAGATGGCCGCCGCGAGCCCGGAGACCGGGTCGTTCTCGACCTACGCCGAGCGCGCCCTCGGCCGCTGGGCCGGCTTCAGCATCGGCTGGCTGTACGCCTGGTTCTGGATCATCGTCCTCGGAATCGAGGCGACCGCGGGCGCGGCGATCGTGCATCGCTGGGTTCCCGGCGTCGACCAGTGGGTCTGGGCCCTGGTGCTCATGGTGCTGCTGACGCTGACCAACATCGCCTCCGTCAAGTCGTTCGGCGAATTCGAGTTCTGGTTCGCATCGATCAAGGTCGTCGCGATCATCGGTTTCCTCCTGCTCGGCGTCGCCGCGATCTTCGGCCTGCTTCCCGGCGTCCAGGCTCCCGGCCTCAGCAATCTGACGGGCCACGGCGGCTTCTTCCCGAACGGCCCAGGCGCCGTCCTCGGCGGCGTCCTCGTCGTCGTGTTCTCGTTCTTCGGCGCAGAGATCGCCACGATCGCGGCCGGAGAGTCGGCACACCCGGTCGACGCCGTCAAGAAGGCCGTCAAGTCAACGGTCTGGCGCATCCTCATCTTCTACATCGGCTCCATCGCCGTCGTCGTCACGCTCCTGCCGTGGGACAGCGCTTCGGTCGCGAAGAGCCCCTATGTCGCCGTCATCGAGCTGTTCGGCATCCCCGGAGCGGGCACCATCATGGATGTCATCGTGCTCACGAGCGTGCTCTCCTGCCTGAACTCGGGGCTGTACACGGCGAGCCGGATGCTGTTCTCGCTGTCGACGCGTGGTGACGCGCCGAAGAGCTGGGCGACGATCTCGGCGACAGGCGTGCCGCGCAGCGCGGTGCTGGCCGCGACCGTCGTCGGCTTCATCACCGTGGCGCTCAACTACGTCGCCCCCGACACGGTCTTCCTCTTCCTCGCCAACACGTCGGGGGCGATCGCGCTCTTCGTGTGGCTCGTCATCGCGGTCTCGCAGCTGGTGCTCCGCCGCCGGATGAGTCCCGTCGAGCAGGCGAACCTGTCGTTGAAGATGTGGGCCTTCCCGTACCTCACCTGGTTCGCGATCGTCAGCATCCTGGCCCTGCTCGGCGGCATGCTGATAGTCGAGGAATCGACGCGCCAGTCGCTGCTGCTGTCGCTGCTCCTCGCGGCCGTCGTGGTCGGGATCGGCATCTGGCGCTACCGAGGCGGGCGGGGCCGGGACACGTCCGAAGCCGCCCCCGATGCCGACGCCGCACCCGAAGTCGAGCCCGAAGTCGAGCCCGCGGGAATCACGGCCGGCCAGTAGCAACACGCTCACCCGCTCAGCGGTTGAGTTCCGGGGAAAGCACCCTCGACGTGGACGGGAGGGTGCTTTCTCCGCAACTGCGCCGCCGGACGACGCCGGTCAGCTGCGGAGCGACCAGGGCTTGCGGCGCACCAGGATGTGGCCGCGGCTCGTGCTCAGCCGGGTCCACGGGCCGGTCTCGAACAGGCGCACGGGTTCTTCCTTCGGCAGGAAGCCGAGACTGACGGCGGCGAAGGCCGCGCCGGCCGGCACGATCTCCAGTCCGGGGATCGGCCGGCCCCACACCTCGGAGCGTACGCGCTGCACGATCTGGCCGCCCGTCCCGGTCGGGATCACCGCGGCGACCTCCTCGATCCCGGCGTCCGCGGATGCCTGCAGCAGGGCGGCATCCGTCTCGCCCAGGGCAGTCCAGCCGCCCTTGGGCGGGGAGATCCCGGCCCAGGTCACGGTGGTCACCTCGAGCGGCACGGTCACGTTGACCGGCGCGTCCGGCAGGGTCACGGCGGACACGAGCCTGGCCAGCCGGTCGAGCAGTGAGCGCACCGGCACGACCGCATCGAGCTCGACCGGCGTGCCGAGCGCGAACGTGCGCAGGCCGAGCACCGTCGGGCTACCGTCAAGGAGTCCGCGCGGGTAGAGGATGGCCGTGTAGACGGCGAGCACCCCGGCCGCCGAAATCAGGCGCACGGAACCGTCCTCCACCCGGCTGGCACGCGACAGGTACACCTGGAGGTCGCTGAGGGAATGGGAATCCGTGAGAGAAAATGACTTGCTCATCTGCTCCTAAACTACCAAGGTACGACGGGGCTCACACGAACCCCCCTTCACGCGCCTGAGGAGGCCACATGGACGAGCCGATGCAAGGTCTCCTGACCGCCCTCGACCTCACCGACACGGGTGCCCGCACGAACGAGGACATCTTCACCGGGCCGTCGCAATGGATGCCGCTCGGCCGGGTGTTCGGCGGACAGGTCCTGGCCCAGTCGCTCGTCGCGGCGATGCGCACGGTGCCGGACGACCGGCACGTTCATTCGATGCACGGCTACTTCCTCCGTCCGGGCGACGTGGGCCAGCCGATCACGTTCTCGGTCGACCGGATCCACGACGGACGCTCCTTCGCGACCCGCCGCACGCAGGCCTACCAGGACGGGCGGCCGATCCTCTCGATGATCGCGTCGTTCCAGGACGACGACCAGGGCCTCGAACATCACATCGACATGCCGACCGACCTGCCCGACCCGGAATCCCTGCCGACCGCGGCGGAGTCCCTGGAGAGGGTCGACCACTCGATCGCGCGCTACTGGGCCAGCGAACGCCCGTTCGACATGCGCCACATCCCGTCGCCGATCTACCTGACGGTGAACGGCGAGCACACCTCGCGCCAGGCCGTGTGGATGAAGACGCTCGGCCCACTGCCGGACGACCCCGACCTGCACCGCGCGGCGCTGGCCTACGCGAGCGACTACTCGATCATGGAGCCGATCATGAGGCGCCACGGCATCGCCTGGGCCACCCCCGGGCTCAAGGTCGCGAGCCTCGACCACGCCATGTGGTTCCACCGCTTCGGACGTGCCGACGAGTGGATGCTCTACGTGCAGGATTCCCCCTCGGCGCAGGGTGGCCGCGGCCTGTCCACCGGAAGCATCTTCAGCCGGTCCGGGCTCCTCCTGGCCACGGTGGCCCAGGAGGGCATGCTCAGGGTGCCCACCAACGCCGAGTAGTCCCGCTCAGCTCAGGACTGCGGCCGGCCGGCCAGCAGCACCAGGCCGTCCGGTTCGAGACGGATGTCGACGGAGGCTATGTCGTGCCGGGCGACGCTGGTCGTGCCTACGGCCTCGATCGCGGTGCCCGGGCCGGCCAGCCAGGTCGCCACGAGGGTCACCCTGCCGCGGGTGTCGGTCACGTACATCGAATACGCCCGTTCGGCGGAGCCGGAGCCTCCGCCGGTCTGCGCGTAGCTGCACGACGAGTCGATCCTGGTTCCCCAGGCCTCGCCGGTCAGCACGAAACTGGCGCTGAGCGGGCTGGGCACGACCTGCTCCATCACCGTGCGGGCTGCCCGGGGCTGGGCACTGCCCGGCGCCGCGGAGGCTGCGGGAGCCGGGGAGGCAACGGGAGCCGCGACCGGCGCGCCGGGAGCCCCCGGGAGCACCGTGGCCAGCACGAGGGCGGCGGCTGCAGAGGCACCGGCCACCGCCACGACGGCCCCGGCCACGAGCACGCGCACGCGACGACGGCGCCGCCGCACCCGGTCCATCAGCCGCGGCAGGCTCTCGCCGGACAGGCCGGACAGGCCGGACAGGCCCGGCCCGCCGGCACGGTCGGCGTCCCGCGGCGCCGAGTCGGGGTGCGGCTCCGCTGCCTGCCGGTCCAGCGCGAGCGCCTCTTCGGCCGGAACGGTGCCGAGCAGCCCCGGCAGTGCCGCGAGCTCGGCGACCATCCGGGCGCAGTCGGGGCACTCGGCGAGGTGACGCTCGAACTCGTGCCGCTCACCGGAGGTCAGCGCCCCGAGCACATAGGCGGCATCCCAGTCGGCGTAGGCATCCGGGGTGGTCATCGTTCGCTCACCCCCCGCTCGTGCAGGGTCAGCCGCATCGCCCGGAGCGCGTAATGCAGGCGGGACTTCACGGTGCCGGGCGGAATGTCCAGCAGCCGGGCGGTCTCGGCGACCGACTGGCCGCGGTAGTACGCGCAGATCACCACGGCCCGGTGTTCGGGGGACAACCCTGCCAGCGCGTCGGCGACCAGCCAGGAATCGAGCAGGGCGGACGTCTGGTCGACAGTCAGCTGTTCGGGGAGCTGATCGGTCGTGAACTCGTGGCGGTGCCTGGCCGACCGGCGGTCGTCGATGACGAGGTTGCGGGCCACCGTGAACAGCCAGGCCCGGGCGGACGTCTCCGATTGGTCGAGCACGCGGGGCAGGCGCCAGGCCCGGAGCAGGGTTTCCTGCACCACATCGTCGGCGAGGGCGGCGTCCCCGGTCAGTCGCACCACATAACGCCAGAGCGCCGGGGCATGTTCATCGTGGAGGGCACGCAGGAGTTCGGCCCGCTCGTCCGTCACCATGCACCTCCCGTCATTAACACGTCGGACCCGCCGGCGGGGTTCACCCGGACGCTGAACCGAAAGCGCCACCGTGTCGTTGTACTGAGTAACAGGTCCACTGGGTAGCATCGCCCTGCCGACCCCAACCTATTCGCGAACCCGGTCAAGGAGAACCATGACGAACTCCACCACGATTCCAGCCGATACCGCCGTGGGCATCTCCCGCCGGGCCGCCCTCCTGATCGGAGGCTCGGGAGCCGCCGTCGCACTCGTCGGTTGCAGCACAGGGCCGGCCGCGACCGGGGATGCCGCACCCACCGACCAGGAGGGCGCCACGACGTCCGACACGGGAGGTTCGACGGAGGTCGCCAAGCTGGCCGACATCCCGGTCGGCGGCTCGCTCGAGGCGTCACTGAACGGAAAGCCCATCCTGGTCAGCCAGCCCACCGCGGGGAAGGTGATCGCATTCAGCGCCGTGTGCACCCACCGGGGTTGCGTAGTGAAGCCAGTCGGCAAGGAATTCGATTGCCCGTGCCACGGCTCGAAGTTCGACGCGATGACCGGCGAGGTCCTCGGTGGACCGGCCCCGAGCCCGCTGGTCGCGGTGCCGGTGTCGGTGACCGGCGACTCGGTCACCGCCACCTAGGAGCCGGGCGGCCATGGACCTCTACTCCGTCAACGGTCTCCCCCTGCACGTCCTCCTCGTGCACCTCGTCGTCGTTCTCGTGCCGGTGACCGCCCTGGCCGTGCTCCTCGCCGCGGTCTTCCCCGGGGTGCGACGCCGCCTGGGCATCGTGCTGCCGGCGCTGGGGCTGGCGGTGATCGTGCTGGTGCCGCTGACCAGCCAGGCCGGTGCCTGGTTGCAGGCCCGGGTGGCCCCCACCCCGCTGATCGGCGTGCATGCGGGCCTGGGCGGGGCGCTCTGGCCCTGGACGCTCTCCCTCGGGCTGCTCGGCGTCCTGGTCTGGCTCTGGCACACCGTGCAGGACCGGCGACGCCGTGCGCGCCCGGGGACCGGGCGACGGGCGGTCAACGTGCTGCTGGTGCTGCTGGCCCTCGGACTCGGTGGCGTGGCCACCTGGCAAACCGTGCTGGTGGGCGAATCAGGCAGCCGGGCGATCTGGCAGGGCTCGTTCAGCGAGACCCCGCGGTAGCCCTCCGAAACCGGGCTAGTCCTCCGGAACGGATGCCCTCCGGGAGAACCTGACGGGCTCGTCCAGGTACGGCGTCCAGGCGTCGCGCTCGGTCGGGCTGATCTTGCGCGGCCGCTCGGTGGCGGCGTCGACCAGCACGATCGTGGTGCTCGCCCGGGCGTAGAGCACCGCGGGAAGCACTCCGTCGGGGCTCCACACCTCGTAGCAGACTTCGAGGCTGGCCCCGCCGAGCTTGCCCAGCCAGAGCCGCACGACGACCGGTTGCCGCAGGTAGGGAATCGGTGCGAGGTATTCGGCCTCGAGCCTGCCGATCAGGGTCAGCGTCGCGGCCCCCGGCCGGCCGTCGAGCACCGCGGTGCCCGCTCCCAGCGCCGGCTCGGTCGCGTCCTCGTCCAGCCAGAACGCCTGGATGCGCGCCTCCTCGAGGAGGCGCAGCATCGCGGCATTGTTGACATGGCCGTACGCGTCAAGATCGGACCAGCGCAGCGTGATCGGCACATGAAGCTTCATCGTGGCCCTAGTCGCGGGTGAGCTTGCGGTAGGCGGAACGGTGCGGCTTCGCGGCATCCGGGCCGAGGCGCTCGATCTTGTTCTGCTCATAGGATTCGAAGTTTCCCTCGAACCAGTACCAGTTCGCCGGGTTCTCGTCGGTGCCCTCATAGGAGAGGATGTGGGTTGCGATCCGGTCGAGGAACCACCGGTCGTGAGTGATCACCACGGCGCAGCCGGGGAATTCGAGCAGCGCGTTCTCGAGCGAGCCGAGCGTTTCGACGTCCAGGTCGTTGGTGGGTTCGTCAAGCAGGAGCAGATTGCCGCCCTGTTTGAGGGTGAGCGCCAGGTTGAGACGGTTGCGCTCTCCACCGGAGAGCACGCCGGCCTTCTTCTGCTGGTCGGGGCCCTTGAATCCGAAGGTGGACACGTAGGCACGGGACGGGATCTCGGTCTTGCCGACCTGGATGTAGTCCTGGCCGTCCGAGACGACCTCCCACAGGGTCTTGTTCGGGTCGATTCCGGTGCGGTCCTGGTCGACGTAGGAGATCGCGACGGTCTCACCGATCTTGAGCTCGCCGCCGTCTAGGGGCTCCTTGCCCACGATCGACTTGAACAGTGTCGTCTTACCGACACCGTTCGGGCCGATGATGCCGACGATGCCGTTTCGCGGGAGGGTGAAGCTGAGCCCGTCTATGAGGACACGGTCGCCGAAGCCCTTCGTGAGGTTCTTCGCGTCGATGACCTGGGCGCCGAGGCGCGGGCCGACCGGGATCTGGATCTCTTCGAAGTCGAGCTTGCGGGTGCTCTCCGCCGCCGCCGCCATTTCCTCGTACCGGGCGAGGCGGGCCTTGGACTTGGCCTGGCGCCCCTTGGCGTTCGAGCGCACCCATTCGAGCTCGTCCGCGAGGCGCTTGGCCATCTTCGCGTCCTTCTTGCCCGCGATCAGCAGTCGTTCCTGCTTCTTCTCGAGGTAGGTGGAGTAGTTGCCCTCGTAGGGGTAGAGGTGACCGCGGTCCACCTCGGCGATCCACTCGGCCACGTGGTCGAGGAAGTACCGGTCGTGGGTGACGGCGAGCACGGCGCCGGGGTACTGCGCGAGGTGCTGCTCGAGCCACAGCACGCTTTCGGCGTCGAGGTGGTTGGTGGGCTCGTCGAGGAGGAGCAGGTCGGGCTTCTGCAGGAGCAGCTTGGTCAGCGCCACCCGGCGCTTCTCACCACCGGACAGGTCGGAAACGGCCGAGTCTCCCGGCGGGGTGCGCAGGGCGTCCATGGCCTGTTCGAGCTGGGAATCGAGGTCCCAGGCGTCGGCGGCGTCGATGGCCTCCTGCAGGGTGCCCATCTCGGCCAGGAGGGCGTCGAAGTCGGCGTCCGGCTCGGCGAGGGCGAGGCTGATCTCGTTGAACCGGTCGACCTTGGCCTTGATCGGGCCGACGCCTTCCTGCACGTTCTCGAGCACGGTCTTCGTCTCGTCCAGTTCGGGCTCCTGCATGAGGATGCCGACGCTGTAGCCGGGTGACAGTTTCGCTTCACCGTTGCTCGGCGTGTCGAGGCCGGCCATGATCTTGAGGATCGTGGATTTTCCGGCTCCGTTCGGCCCGACCACGCCAATCTTGGCGCCGGGGAAAAAAGACATCGTCACATCGTCGAGGATGAGCTTGTCGCCAACCGCCTTGCGTGCGCGGACCATCGAGTAAATAAATTCGGCCATAGTGCTTACCAGTCTATTTGCCGCGTGGCCCCGACCAGACACGTGCCGCTCGCCAGCACCGGCATGACGGCGCCGTGATAGCCGCCGGTGGCCGGCCCGTTCTGCCCGATCAGGCATTCCGCGTCGAAGCGCACGGCGAACTGGATCGAGTCAGCGGCGAGCGCAGCACTGGTCTCGTCGAAGGTCACCTCCATCCGGGCCCGGTCGAAGCCGGCCGCGACGAGCGCGTCGATGAAGTCGCGACCGCCGGCCGCCGGGTTGGCGGCCACAACGCCGGACGCCACGAAATCGAAATAGGCGAGATTGGTGCGCGCGTCCTGGTCGGGCCGCAGGGTCGGGGCGGGCAACGGAGACGGGGCCACGGCCGGCCTTGAGGCGGCCGGCGCGGAGGCGCTCGGCGACGGTGCCGGAGATGTCGCGGGCGGCGCAGCGGCGCAGCCGGACAGGCCCAGGCCGAGCCCTGCCCCGAGGGCGAGCACGGCCGCGGTACCGAGCATCCGAGGGACCACCGCCCCTGCCCTGCGCCGCGGGTCCATCCCAGGTCCAACCTGCACGGGGCGTCCTTCCAGGGGCCACGGATGCGGCCGACCCTAAGAGTCTAGGGTGACCAGGCCGGCGTCCTCCCTCGGCAGGAAGCCGCGGGACTCAGCCTGATCCTGTGCCGTTTGTTCCTGTGCCGAGGACGGCTCCGACGGTTCTGCCGGCTCTGCAGGCTGGGACGGCTCCCCGGACAGCCGCCCGGGCGCCGCGGCCGCACGCTGGGAGATCGTGGTGCACCAGGTCAGGTCGTGGCCCACACTGTCCGCTTCGATCTCGACCGCGGTGCCGTTCTTGTCGGCGTTGTGCCAGTCGCGGATGCGCAGCCAGCCGGCCGGCAACGACGACGTGTTCACCGCGGCGCACCGACCGCACCACGTTGTGGGCCAGCTGCCGGAAGGTCGAGACCGTGTACCAGTTCGTCTCCGCGTCCACCCAGGACTGTTTCGCCCGGTCGAACCTGCGCTGACCGGAAGCCAGCCGGAACGTGGTGATGGCCAGCCCGGTGCTCGTGACGACGTGGCGCGGTGTTGTCGCCACGATCCCGGTCACCGTGATGATGTCGCTCATTGCGTGCTCCCTGCACCTCGACGGGCGCCGGGCTACGGCTCGGCGCGCGCGACCCGGGAGCGAACGCTCGTGCCTGTCTCCGTCACCCCCGGGTCGCGTGCTCCGAGTCTGCGACAGGGCCGTGCCGGTGCGTGCCCGGTCCGCCATCCACGTGGACGAGGGAACCGTGCCGCTGCCTGTGGAGGGCTAGGGAAGAATGTACTGCGCGTAGGACTTGCGGATCTTGTTCACCTTGGGCAGGGCAACGGCCATGCAGTAGCCCTGGCCGGGGTTCTTGGCGAAGAAGTCCTGGTGGTAGTCCTCCGCGACGAAGTACTCGCCGAGCGGCTGGATCGTCGTGACGATGCCCTCGCCCCACCATTCGGCGGCACGCGTGCGCGCCTTTTCGAAGAGCTGCTTCTGTTCGTCGTCGGCGTAGAACATCGCGGAGCGGTATTGGGTTCCCACGTCGGCGCCCTGACGATTGAGCTGGGTCGGGTCGTGCAGGGTGAAGAAGACGTCAAGGATCACGCCGGCCGGGATGACCTCCGGATCGAAGGTGACCGCGATCGCCTCCGCGTGCCCGGTACGGCCGGTGCAGACCGACTCATAGCTGGGATCGGGCGTGTCTCCCCCGGTGTAGCCCGACACGACGTCGGTCACCCCGCGAAGCACCCGATACACGGCGTCGAGACACCAGAAACATCCACCTGCGACCACAAAAGTTTGCACGGTCCTAGAGTAACTGCATGACCTTCGTTGCTGCTGAGAACCGCTATTCCGAGATGACCTATCGCCGCACCGGACGGAGCGGCCTCAAGCTTCCGGCACTCTCACTCGGTCTCTGGCACAATTTCGGGCACGACCGGCCGACAGACACCCAACGGGCCATCCTGCGCCGGGCCTTCGACCTCGGAGTGACCCATTTCGACCTGGCCAACAACTACGGCCCTCCCTATGGCTCGGCCGAGACGAACTTCGGCCGGATCTTCGCCGAAGACTTCCTTCCCTACCGCGACGAACTGGTCATCTCAACCAAGGCCGGCTACGACATGTGGCCCGGACCGTACGGTGACTTCGGATCGCGCAAGTACCTCTTGTCCTCCCTCGACGCGAGCCTCGGCCGCCTCGGACTGGACTACGTCGACATCTTCTACTCCCACCGCCCCGACCCGGAGACCCCGATCGAGGAGACGATGGGAGCCCTGGCCTCCGCCGTGCAGCAGGGCAAGGCCCTCTACGTGGGCATCTCCAGCTACACGCCGGAACAGACCAGGGCCGCCGCCGCCGCTCTGGCCGAGTACAACGTGCCGCTCCTGATTCACCAGCCGCGCTACTCGATGTTCGACCGCCATGTCGAAGACGGCCTCTTCCCGGTGCTCGATGAGCTCGGCGTGGGCAGCATCTGCTTCTCACCGCTGGCCCAGGGTCTCCTGACCGACCGGTACCTGTCGGGGAACGTCCCGGCGGATTCCCGGGCGGCGACAAGCCGGTTCCTGTCCTCGGATGTCCTCACCGATACCTATCTCGAGCGGGTCCGCGGCCTGAACGCCATCGCGGCCGAGCGCGGCCAGACCCTGGCCCAGCTTGCCGTGACCTGGATCCTCCGCCAGCGGTCGGTGACCAGTGTGCTGGTCGGGGCGAGCAGCGTCGGCCAGCTGGAGCAGACCGTGGCGGCCCTGGACGCCCCGACGTTGACCCCGGACGAGATCGCGGCGATCGAACCGTTCGCCGTGCACGGCACCGGACTGCGTTAGTCGGTGGGATACCTCTACGCTCTCCTCGCGTCGCGGCGATGGCGCTGCTCGGTGTCGCCGGCATCGTGGTCGCGCAGACGGCCCGGGTGAACAAGGCGGTCGATCTGGACCTCGCCAGCCCGGACCTCGCCCTCGCCCTCGGGAGCGAGCCGGTCGCCGCAGCCCCGGATTGAATGTCGGTGGCCGGCCGTAGCGTGGAGACACCATCAACCGCGGCCGGCCGATATCGGAGGATTCCTTGTCCACAGCTGCTGCCCTGCCGAACCGTTCTCTTCAGTCCGGCCATCCTCTTCAGTCCCGCCTTCCTCTTCAGCCCGGCCGTCCTCCCGGGCCGGCGACCGGAACCGTCCGCGGCCTCTCCCTGTTGCCCGTCGCCGACGGCCTCTGGCGCGTGGTCACCCGTAGCGGGGCGGTGCTCGGCCACATCGAACGAAGCACCGACGGCCTCGACGAGCGCTTCGCCGCGCGGCGTCTCCTGGCGTCCACCCGGACGACGGCCCTCGGCACCTTCTGGAACATCGACGACGCCGCGGATTGCTTCCGGTGAGTCTTCTGCATCTTCGCCGACACGACCTTTCAGGCACGCCGGGCGTGTTCCCCGCGAACCGGGATCGGTCCCGGTAAAGTGCCGCTCATGCAGTGGTGGAATAGTTTCGTGTCCTGGCTCACGGCAGCCAGCAATCAGACCATGGTGTTCAGCGCCGTGGTGCTCGTCGTCGCGATCATCGTGGCCAGCCTGCTGGCCGCGTGGATCTCCCGAGGAGCAATCCGCCACCTGCTCGCCCAGCATGATCGAGAGCTGAAGGCGGCCGTCATCGGCGCCCTGGTGGACGCGGCGACCGAGGCATCCGTCTGGAACTCGCTGAGCCCGCAGGAACAGGTCATGGCGGACCGCGCCGTCGGCCAGGCCGACATCCAGCTGCGCCTCCTGCCGATCAAGGGGTCGGCCGTGGCCGCGAATTGGGCCGCGCACCAGCTGGCCGAGCTCAAGCGCACCTCCGCCACCTTCGGCTACCAGCTTGAACCGGCTCTGCTCGAGTTCCGTGACCGTCTGATCGAATGGCAGCACAAGCCTGCTCGGGCGCGCAAGGTCTTCCTCAGCGACCTGGACCGGTGGAAGGTGGCGAACACCACCTCCGAGAAGAGCCTGCTCGCCGAGCAGGATGCGTGGGCCGCGCAACAACACCACGACCAGTACTCGACCCCGCAGGCTGCGCCGGTGCCGGCACCGTTGAACTACGCCACCACCCCGGCCTCACCGTCGACGGAGACCCAGCGCCTCCTCGACGACGTGCAGGCGCTCGAAGTGCGGCCCGCGCCGTACGCCGCGTCCTAGATCCATCCGCCCTGACGATCCGCCCTAACGCCACCACTCATCGAACATCGACGCCGGCACGCGGCGCTTGTGCTCGGTGGCCAGGTAGCGCTTCTCGATGGCGTCGGCCACGGCATCGTCGACCTGGCGCCCCTCGAGGTAGTCGTCGATCTGCTCGTACCGCAGGCCCAGGTTGTCCTCGTCGGTCTGGCCGGGGGTGTCGTCGAGCAGGTCTGCGGTCGGCTGTTTCTGGTAGAGCCGCTCGGGGGCGCCGAGTTCGACCAGGAGCGCGCGCCCCTGCCGTTTGGTCAGCCCCGTGAGCGGCAGGATGTCCGTTCCGCCGTCTCCGTACTTGGTGAAGAACCCGGTGACCGCCTCGGCCGCGTGATCGGTGCCCACGACGAGGAGCCCCTGTGCGCCCGCGAGGGCGTATTGGGCGACCATCCGGGCGCGGGCCTTGACGTTGCCCTTGTCGAAGTCGGGGAGCTCCCGGCCCATGCTGACGAGGTATTCGGCGTCGATCCCGTCGACGGCGCGCTGGATGTTGAAGGCTGCGCTCGACTGGGGCCGGATGAATTCCAGGGCGAGCTGGGCGTCGTCCTCGTCGCGTTGCACCGCGTAGGGCAGGCGCACGGCGAGGAAGGTCGCCGGGTGCCCCTCGGCGGCCAGCTGCTCGACGGCAAGCTGGCAGAGCCGTCCGGCCAGGCTCGAATCCTGGCCGCCGCTGATCCCGAGCACGAGGCCCTTCGCCCCGGTGCGCCGGAGGTAGTCCACGAGGAACTGGGCTCTGCGGCGCAACTCGAGCGCCGGCTCAATGGTCGGGGACACGTTCAGTTCCGCGATGATTCGCGCCTGCACTTCTTGCATACGACGAACCTACCAAGCACGCGGAGCCTCGGTCATTCCGTACATCGATTGCCAGCGTCCCCACAGCAGATCCCCCCGCCCCGCGACGGCCCCGGCGCCTCGTCGGCTGGTCACTCGCAGTGACACCGGCAGCAGTGCGCCCACCAGGCTGACAGGATCGCCGGATCCACCGGAGACCGACGGAGACAAGGCGGATTCAACCGGCGGAAGCAACACGTCGAGACCGGAGTTGCGCGCAACGGACCGGTAGCGAGCGGTGGCCCGCCTGTGAAGGCGGACCACCGGCGATTGTTGCCCACGGCAGGTTCCTGGGCTGGTGACTCAGTGCAGCACTCCGCAGGCGGCCGGGTCCGTCGCTTCTGCAGGCAGGTTCGGGTCGAGTTCGCTTGCACCTGAGCTGAAGTCATACTCGCCGTTGCCGTTGTAATCGATGCCGTGGATCACAACAACGCCTTCGCCCTTGCGGATGGCCTCGGCAATCTGTCTGGCTGTTCCGGCTCCGTCGGGCCCGGTGAAGCCCGTCCCCGCGACCGCGGTGATGCGGATGTTATCGCGGCTGTAGTCGTAGCTGCCGTCCTCGGACACCGGGAAACGCGTCACATCCAGGAAGCTGGCCGGAGTTGTGTCGCCCGTTGTGTTCAGCGAAACGACGACCGGTCCGTACGCCGGAATACCTTCCGCCGTGTTCACGCGGCCATCACCGTTGCTGTCCAGCGCCGGGGTGGGGCACTCGTGGAGCGCCTGGTCGCCGAAGTGGATGTGTTGCGCGTGCGGAGCGTCGGGTGTCAGCCCGGAGGCGTGCACGTCTATGTGCTTGATCCTCTGGTTGCGAATTGTCGCGGTAGCGATGCCGGATGCCCCAGAGCCGTTGAGTTCCGTGAGATCGGCGGTCAGCGTTACAGTTTTGCCTGGGCCTGCCGGTTGCGGAGTGTGCGCTTGCGCAGCGCCGGATCCGAGTGCGGCCACAGCGAGTAACGCAACGGTCGAAACTCCGAGTATCCCCATGGAATATCGTTTCACGATGGTCTCCTTGGTAAGCGGCCAACGGGGAGGTCCCGTTGGACTAGGTTGTTCACGGTAAACACTAATGAGGTTTAGTCACTTTAAGGGGCATGGGTGCCATTTTTTACCCACGCGTTTTACACCATTGCGTCGGGCAGACGAACATGACGGCCGAACTCCTCACCCGAGCGCTAAAGAAGTGGCGGTACCGGAGTCCAGCAATCAATGCCGACCCGTTCATGAGAATGAGCCGGGATATTCGCTGGAAATAATCGGGGTGCCAGGCTCTCGAGCACCTTGACGAGCCCACTCAACGATCCCGCAGCGTGAAGTCCCAACTGCCTTCGGTGCCGACGGCTGACCTGATGAGCCGCTTCGACGAGACTGTTACCGATCCCGGGCTGCGGCTAGCAATCGTGAAGGAGTATGTGCGGAACTTGGTGGCGAACGGCGCGGACCCCGGGCGTCCCTGGCCGGGTAGCTGGTGGGCAGCGGCAACGGCAGGCACGACCTTGGCCGAGATCAGGGCGGCAAACGAGTCAACCCCCTTGACGTCTATGCCGCCACCGGGACAGTGGGCTCAGCCTCGCCATGTGTGTTTGACACGAGCCACTTCCTTGAGGATCTGGTTCTCGTGGAACCCGTGCACCAGGCTGGCCTGCCGGTTCCGCCCGGGACGATCGGCGCCAGGATCCTGGTCACCGTCTGGTTCTCCCGCACCCTGCCGCTGATGCGCAATGAGAAGTCCGACAGCGTCGGTATCGACGTCCGTGAGCGCCGTCCTCGACGGCGTCCGCCTCGGGTCAGGAACGAACCAGCCGGGCGATCGCCTCCGAGGCCTCTTTGATCTTGAGGACCCCCTCTTCGCCTCCGGCGGCGACGGCGGACACGACGCAATGGTTCAGGTGGTCGTCGAGCAGGCCGAGCGCAACGGACTGCAAGGCGCTCGTCATCGCCGAAATCTGGGTGAGGATATCGATACAGTACTTCTCGTCGGAGACCATCCCCTGGATACCCCTGGCCTGCCCTTCGATCCGACGCAGCCGCTTGAGGTAGGCATCCTTGCCGGAGATATAGCCGTGATGAGCGGAATGCTCCCCGGTCGAGGCTTCGATTGACTCACTCATTGTCGTTCCATTCTCATCTCCACACCGGACCAAAACCACGCCGTCCGCGGTCCGGAATCTCATCGTCACATAATCATACCCCACAGGGGTATAATTGTTTCGATACCCCACAGGGGTAGACGGCGAGAGTTCGCGAAAACGTCGCGGATCGAAAGGAACACTGAATCTTATGCACACCACGAATGTGAACGACCTCGGCCTGACTGATGCATCCTGCACCTGCGATTCGCACTCAGATCACGGCGAAAGCACAACGGCACTCCCCCGCAACACGTCCACCGCAACTTACCGGGTGACCGGGATGACCTGTTCGCACTGTGTCGCCAGCGTCACGGCGGAAGTCGGTAAATTGGCCGGCCCCGAGAATGTCACGGTCGCACTCGTCCCGGGTGGTGTCTCGGTGGTCACCGTCTCCAGTGCCGCCCCGCTCGACGCGGCCGCCGTGGCTGCCGCCATCGATGAAGCAGGCTACGAACTGGTCCCGGCGAGCTCATGAGCGGGGAGCAGGTCGACCTTCTCGTCGGCGGAATGACCTGCGCCTCCTGCGCGGCCCGGATCGAGAAGAAGCTCAACCGGATGCCCGGGGTCGAGGCCTCGGTGAACTACGCCACCGAGAAGGCCAGCGTCTTCCTCCCCGACGGCACAACCCTCGAGCAGGCCATCGCCGTGATCGAAGAGACCGGCTACACCGCCGAACGACCCCGGCCGCCCAAAGCCACGGCACCCGACGCGCCCACCGAGCAGGACCGTGAGGTCGCGAGCCTGCGCCAGCGGCTGATCCTCTCCGCCGTGCTCGCCGCGCCCGTGCTGCTGCTCTCGATGATCCCGCCGCTGCAATTCAGCAACTGGCAGTGGCTGGCCCTGACCCTGGCCGCGCCCGTCGCCGTCTGGGGTGCCTGGCCCTTCCACCGTGCCGCCTGGGCCAACCTGCGCCACGGCGCGGCGACCATGGACACCCTGATCAGCATCGGCGTGCTCGCCGCCCTCGGCTGGTCGCTGTTCGCCCTGTTCTTCGGCACCGCCGGGATGCCGGGCATGACCATGAACTTCAGCCTCACCGCCAACCCGGAAGGCGGCGCGCACGAGATCTACCTCGAGGTCGCCTCCGCCGTCACCGTGTTCATCCTGGCCGGGCGTTACTTCGAGGCCCGCGCCAAGAAGCGCTCCGGCGCCGCCCTGAAAGCGTTGCTCGAACTCGGAGCGAAGGAGACGACCCTCCTCCGGAACGGCATCGAGACCACCGTGCCGACCGCGTCCCTCGTCGTCGGCGACCTGTTCGTGGTGCGTCCGGGCGAGAAGATCGCCACGGACGGCACGGTCACCGAGGGCAACTCGGCGATCGACGCCAGCATGCTCACCGGCGAGTCCGTCCCCGTCGAGGTCGGCCCCGGCGCCGCCGTCGTCGGCGCCACCTTCAACTCGGGTGGGCGTCTGGTGATCCGGGCCACCCGGATCGGCGCAGACACCCAGCTCGCCCAACTCGGCCGCCTGGTCGAACAGGCGCAGACCGGCAAGGCGGAGGTGCAGCGCCTCGCCGACCGGGTGTCCGCCGTGTTCGTGCCCATCGTGATCGGGCTGGCACTGGCCACCCTGGTCGTCTGGCTCCTCCTCGGCGCCGGGCCCGTCGTGGCGTTCACCGCGGCCGTGGCCACCCTGATCATCGCCTGCCCGTGCGCGCTCGGCCTGGCAACACCCACCGCGCTGCTGGTCGGCACCGGCCGCGGCGCCCAGCTGGGCATCCTGATCAAGGGCCCGCAGGTACTCGAATCCACCCGCCGGGTCGACACCATCGTGCTCGATAAGACCGGCACCGTCACCACCGGCCGGATGACCCTCGTCGCGACCGCCCCCACCGCCGGCACCACCGAGGCCGAGCTCCTCGGCCTCGCCGGCGCGGCGGAGACCGGTTCCGAACATCCGATCGCGAAGGCGATCGTGACCGGCGCCCGGGACCGGACCGGTGACCTGCCGACGCCGGAATCGTTCGCCTCGACCGACGGGCTCGGCGTGCAAGCCCTCATCGACGGGCGGGTCGTGCTCGTCGGCCGCCCCCACTGGCTGGCCGACCAGTGGGCCATCCCGCTCCCCTCCGACCTCCAGGCGGCGCTCTCCTCCTTCGAGGGCCAGGGTCGCACCGTGGTCGCCGTGGCCTGGGACGGTCAGGCGAAAGGCCTGATCGCCGTGTCCGACACGGTCAAGCCCACCAGCGCGGCCGCGATCGCCGAGTTCCGTCGCCTCGGCCTGCGCCCGGTGCTGCTCACCGGCGACAACGAGATCGTCGCCGCAGCCGTCGCCGCGGAAGTCGGCATCACCGAGGTGCGGGCCGGCGTCCTGCCCGCCGAGAAGGCCGAGGCCATCCGGCAACTTCAGAGCGAAGGGCGCGTCGTCGCCATGGTCGGCGACGGCGTGAACGACGCCGTCGCGCTGGCCACCGCCGACCTCGGCATCGCGATGGGAACCGGAACGGACGTCGCCATCGAGGCCAGCGACCTGACCCTGGTACGCAGCGACCTGGTCGCGGCCGCGGACGCGATCCGACTCTCCCGACGCACCCTCGCCACCATCAAGGCAAACCTGTTCTGGGCCTTCGCCTACAACGTGGCCGCGATTCCCCTCGCGATGCTCGGCCTGCTCAACCCGCTGATCGCCGGCGCCGCGATGGCACTGTCCTCGGTCTTCGTCGTCAGCAACAGCCTCCGCCTCCGCCGATTCCGCGGACTCACCCTGACCGTCGCGCCGACGCACACTGGCGCGCTGCACACCGAACCGGCCACCGTGACCTGACCTGCGGCTGGCTTCCGCCTCACAGGGCGCGCGTCGGTCTCGACGACTTGGGCAGGTCGCGCACTCTCAGCTTCGGGTCAGCTTCCATCTACTAGATTAGTTAGTAGTTGGGTTGTCGTCCCAGCATTCCTGATCGGAGCTGGCCCATGGAACAAATTCTGTTCTCGACAACGATTCTCGCGGCATTTCTCGGCGGTGTCGTCGCCCTGATGGCGCCGTGCTGTGTGTCCGTGATGCTGCCGGCGTTTTTCGCCTCGAGCTTTCGAAGTCGCACCCAAATTCTGGGAATGACGCTCGTGTTCTCCGCCGGGATCGCCACGATCATCCTGCCGATCGCCCTCGGTGCCGCGCTCGTGAGCCGAATCCTGTTCCAATACCACTTCGGCATCTTCAGCGTCGTCGGCCTGCTCATGGTGGGGGTCGGCGTCGCCACCCTGCTCGGCTGGAAGTTGATGCTTCCGATGCCATCCGGGCGCGGTGGTGGAACCGGCATCGGATCCGTCTACAGCCTCGGGGTCTTCTCCGGTGCGGCTAGCGCCTGTTGTGCCCCGGTGCTGGCCGGCGTGGCAGCACTATCCGGGGCGGCGTCGTCGATCCCTGCCGCAGCTGTGGTGGGTGTGGCCTATGTCTTCGGCATGGTCGCACCATTGACCGTGTTGGCCCTGGTCTGGGACAAGAAAGACTGGGGCAGCAGTCGCGTGATGTCGGCATCCGTGCCGCTCTGGCCCGGCTCGGGCAAGCGGATGCCGCTCGTGACGCTGGTATCGGGCGGGTTGATGGTTGCGATGGGAGCCATCACCATCGCGCTGGCAGTGCAGGGTCCCGGAATGGCACCCGACGGGTGGCAGGTCGAGGTCGCCGCCGCGCTCGGGCACAGCGCCGCGCTCATACTGCAGTTCCTGTCGTTCGTTCCCGGCTGGATCACCTCAGTCGCCGTATTCGCGGCGTTGGTCCTGCTCATTTGGCTGGCGTTGGCCAGCCGATCCCGGGCCAGCCGACCCGCGACGGAATCGGCCCCGGCCGCCTAGCAGCCCGAGCACGCGCACACCCCCACGGACACGAACACGAAAACGAAGGAATCCGAGTAATGGCTTCACCCAGCACGACCCTCCCGCCGTCCGGCCCGATGAAGCGGACGACTCACCCGCGACTGTGGAGAACCCTGATCGTGATCGGCGTCCTCTCCGTGCTCCCAGCCATCTTCTTCGTCACCCTGAACGCGCAGCCCACTCCGTCGGCGCCCACGGGCGCAGCAGTAGCCGCCAGTTACGCGGTCGGCAGTCCCGGTCCGGGCGAGAAGGCTCCCCCATTTTCCTTGCCCTCCACTGCGGGCGGGATCGTCAACCTCAGCGACTATCGGGGCAAATCGGTTCTCTTGTTCTTCCATGAGGGAATCGGTTGCCAGCCTTGCTGGGATCAGATCCGAGACCTGACCGCCGCTGACGAACAGTTGACGTCGGCCGGGATCGACGAACTCGTCACGATCACCAGCGGACCTGTCGACTTGATTGCTCAGAAGATGTCCGATGACAAGCTCACGGCATTGGCCCTGGCGGATACCAGGCTTGACGTCTCCATTGAGTACGACGCGAACAAATACGGCATGATGGGCGATTCCCGGAACGGTCACAGCTTTGTCCTGGTGGGCCCGACCGGTGACATCGAGTGGCGCGCGGACTACGGCGGCGCGCCCGATTTCACGATGTATGTGCCGTTGGAGCAGATCCTCTCCGATATGCAGGACGGCCGGTTGGCCTCGTGACCCGGATCATCCTTTTGACCCAGGCTTCCTGCGTCTCCTGCGAGCAGGCAAAGATCGCACTTGCTCGGCTAGCCTTGGAGTTCCCCCTCGAAGTCGAAGAGATCCCTCTCGGCAGCGAAACCGGTCGGGCGCTGGCACTTCGACACGCTGTCGCCTTCGCTCCCGGAGTCCTCGTCGACGGTGCGCTCTTCAGCTACGGACGCCTCCCGGAAAAGAAATTGCGCCACCAACTCAGCCAACTCGTGAAGATGACGGGCGCAGCCCGGACAGGAGCCTCCGAATGAAGCCCAAGAACCTCGGGATGGGAGCGACCCCGCATCGGCAGGCTGTCGTCGCATCCGTGAAGGCAGATCTCAAACGCGCCGAGCGGCGCCGCAAACTCTGGTTCTACGGTTCTGGGGCCGTGATCATCCTCGCAGCCGCCCTGACCGTCACCCTGGTGATCGTGTCCGGCCAAACGGGATCGACCCCGATCGCCACTGGGCCGATACGAGGGGTCGTGAGCTCGGAGGGCCTGGGTCGAGACCACGTCGTCAACAAGGTGGCGTTTCCTGCCGTGCCTCCCGTGGGAGGCGACCATTCCGAGCAACTCACCAACTGCGGAATCTACCCGGACCCGGTCGACACCTGGAGAGCGGTGCACTCCCTCGAGCATGGGGCCGTCTGGGTCACCTACCACCCCGACCTCCCAGCCGACGAACGCGACATGCTCGCCGCGCAGGCTGCCGACAACGACTATGAACTGCTCAGCCCATATCCGGATCTGCCGGCACCCGTGGTCGTCAGCGCGTGGGGCAAGCAGCTCAGCCTGCAGAGCGCCGACGACCCCAGGCTGGCACAATTCCTGGCCACCTACTTGCAGGGCCCCCAAACTCCCGAACCCGGTGCTCCCTGTTCCGGCGGGATCGACGGCTGACGCACCCGATCCGCGCGGCCAGTCCCATCCGGTACTATGCTGAGTAGTTGAAGACGGATGCCGGTGGCAGCCCCGCCGGAAGGGAGTGTGCGCATGCGTCAGTTGGGCACACTCGAGAAGCTCATCATGGATCGACTGTGGTCCTGGAATCACCCGGTTGCCGTGCGTGAGGTTCTCGAGGACCTCCAAAAGGACCGTGTCCTCGCGTACACCACGGTGATGACCGTGATGGACAACCTGCGTCGCAAGGGCATCCTGACCCGGGAGAAGGATGGTCGGGCCTACCGCTATCGCCCGGTGATGACGCGCGAACAGTACACGGCGGCCTTCATGGGGACGGTGCTGGCCGGGAGTGCCGACACTACCGCGACGCTGCTGCATTTTCTTGAACAGATCCCGCCCGCCGAGGTCGCTCGACTCCGTGAGGCCCTGAATCAGAGCACGGAGCACGGCCCGAGCGCCGCCACCCCATGACCGCGCCGGCCGCCCTGATCCTCTACGCCGCGCTCGTGGCCGGCCTCGGACCCATGATCCTGCGCCGAATCCCCTGGCTCGAAAGGTCACCTCGGCTCGGAATCGCGGTCTGGCAAGCCCTCAGTCTGTCGCTGGTGTCCGCCGTCGTGTTCGCCGGACTGAGCCTCGCGATTCCGGCGATCCCCTGGACGACGAACCTGGCGGAGTTCATCAGCGCCTGCGCGATGACTCTGCTGGCGCAATACTCCACCCCCGGCGGTGCCGCCGTCAGCGCGACGGGGGCCGTCGCGGCCCTCGCCGTGCTCGGCAGGGTCTGCTACTCTCTCATCGCCGTCCGGGTCCGCTTGTCCCGCGATCGGCAAACCCAGCTGGATGCCCTTGCAGTTCTCGGCGAGCGACACCGTGACTACGACGCGTTCGTGATCGAGCATGCGTCGGCCGCCGCCTACTGCCTGCCTGGTCGCCAGCATCGGGTCGTTCTGACAAGTGCGGCGTTGACGGCGCTCGATCACAATCAGCTCATCGCCGTGCTCGCGCACGAGCAGGCGCACCTGCGCGGTCGGCACCACCTGATCCTGGCCGCGGCCGAGACGCTGCACTGCGCCTTCCCCCGGATCGCGGTCTTCCGCGAGGCCCGCGGCACGCTCGGCCGTCTCGTCGAGATGCTGGCAGACGACGATGCCGCACGGCGCAGCGGCCGGACTACTGTGGCCACGGCGCTCGTGCGACTGGCCGAACACGGCCTGGCCCCTGCCCCGGCGCTTGGCGCCGGTGGCGAGTCGGCCGTCATCCGTGTGCGGCGACTTGTCGCCCCGCACCGACCGCTCGGTGCGGCGAGAACCGTGATCGCGGCCGCGGGCGCGGGCGTGCTGCTGGCGCTGCCACTGTTCTTCGCTCTCGCTCCCGCCACCGCCGCGGGCACCATGCCGCCCTGCCCTCCGGGCGATACATCCCTCACCATGTAGCTCAGAAGCCCGCCCCGACGCGGGAATCCCCGGCCGGGCGGTCGCCGGCCGGGGATTCCCGTGTCACTACGGGTGTGTCATCGCGGGGAGCAGGTGCAGCTTTCCCCGCATTCGTGCGGAGCGTCGGTGGTGGGTTTGCAGCAGCCGGACAATGTGGCCTCCTTCCCTTTCATGATGAGTTGCGGCGGATGAAAGGACGCTAGGCGCGAGTCGACGTACCGTCTGTGCGGTTGAGTGGAGTCACTCGCAGCGTCGCCAGCTCCGCGCGCAAGCGGGTCAGCTCCGTTGCCTCGGTCGTCGATGAGGCCAGGCGGTCCATCGATTCGGCCGGATGGCCGTGGGCACAGTGGCCCTTGAGCATCGGGCGCACGCAGAAGAGGTAGGTCAGGGTCACCGACGCCAACAGAATCGCTGCAGGCAGGATGAGCTCGGTCATCGGGAACCGTCAGCCGCAGTCGGCGGGGTCGCCGTCGATCGGAGGTCATGCTGGTTCGCACGCAGAAGGTCGGCCTCGGCACGAAGCGTAGCCAATTCAGCCGCGTCGCCGGGCGACAGGGAAGTCGCCGCGCCGTCGTGCTTCTTGCCGCGCATCATGAACCACATCATCAATCCCATACCGACGGGGCAGGCAAGCAGAGCGAGGGTGTAGAGGACCTGGCTCATGATTCCCCCTGCTCGGTGGAATGCGTGTGAGCGGACGTGGACGATGCGGCCGCATGATGAGCCTTCATCTTCGCGTCCATCCTCGCTCCGCCGGATTCACCCTTCATGTCGGTCATGTCCGTGTCGGTCATGTCAGTCATGTCCATGTCGGTCATGTCGGTCATGTCCTTCTTCATCTGCCTGTGCATCTTCGCCATGGCGGCGGTCCCTGCGTGCCCCCTCACTTCCTGAGATTCCGTGGTCCCCGCCATGCCATCGGTCGTGAGCGCGCTTTGGGCCGCGTATGCAGGGGCGACTGAGCCGGCCACGATCAATCCAGCGGCCGCCAGCGAAGATATCCAGATTTGTGTGCGCATGAGCGCCTCCCTTTCGGTTCTACTATCATTCATAGTAGTAGGTGGGCCTCGTCAGGACCTCCTGCTCAGGACAACACACAGGAAAGCGTCAGCGCACTCGGTGTCGGGCGGCAGGTTCCGCGATATCGCGACTGTGGCCGTTTACAGGATGGAACGGGCGCAGCGCGTCCCGGGAGGATTGAGAACATCGAAGCATCCCTAATCGCCCGGGCAGCGGAGCCAACGCTTCGGAAGGCCGGTCCCATGCTCGACCGCGACTTCCAGCGGCGAGCAGATCACCGGTCCCTCACCCCGGCGAGCGCGACCGGACTACCGCTGTGGGCCGCAATCCTGCTCGCGGCCGGTGCCGGAGCGATTCTCGACGGCGCCTTCCCGGATCGCGGCTGGTGGGTTCTCGCTCCGGTCGGGGTGGTCCTCATGCTCCTGGCGCTTTTAGGTCGCGGACCGGGGGCCGGATTGCTGGTCGGAATGGTTGCCGGCCTGTCCTTCTGGCTGGTACACATCAGCTGGCTCACCCTTTACCTCGGACCGGTCCCCTGGCTGGCCCTGGCCACCCTGCAAGCCATCTTCTTCGGAGCCAGCCTTGCTCTGATCGGCGTCGTGCTGCGGGTCGGGCCCCGAGTCTGGTCAGGCGCACCGGGGCGTCTCGGAGTCGTTCCGGTCATCGTGGCCGGGATCTGGACGGCGCGAGAAGCCCTGACTGCGGTCTGGCCCTACGGCGGATTCGCCTGGGGGCGGGTGGCCCTCTCCCAGTCGGAGAGCCCCTTCGGCTCCCTCGTCGCCTGGGTCGGCATGTCCGGTCTGAGCTTCATCGTCGTGTGGTTGAGCGCCCTCATACTGCAGTTGCTCCGGGAGTACCGGCTTGAATGCGCCCTGCGGTTGGGAATCGCCGTCGCTGCCATTGCCATTCTGCTGGCGGTGCCGGCCTTGCCAACCATCCAGACGGGCAGCACACGGCTCGCGGCGGTTCAGGGCGCCTCCGATGCCGGCCTCTTCGCGCGGTACGCGCCCGGCCAGATCCTGGCCGACCACGCCTCCGCGACCGTGCCGCTCGGCGGCGAAGAGGTCGATTTCGTGGTCTGGCCCGAAAACAGCAGCGACATCGACCCGACCCGGTCCGCGGATGCCGCCAGGGTCAGCGACGACATCAGCCGAGCGATGAACGCGCCTCTGGTCACCGGCACGATCACGGAACGCGACGGCAAGTTCTACAACTCTTCCCTCCTGTGGAAGGCGGGCCAGGGCGCCGTGGGTGTCTACGACAAGGCGCACCCGGTCCCCTTCGCCGAGTACCTGCCGGACCGAACATTCTGGCGCCCCTTCGCGCCGGAACTGGTCGACCTCGTTTGGCGTGACTACGAGATCGGCACGCGCGGCAACGTGTTCGACCTCAACGGTATCCTGGCCGGGATCGCGATCTGCTTCGACATCGCGGACGACCGACTGGTCCGGGAAATGATCGACGCGAAGGCACAGATCATTCTCGCCCAGACGAACAACGCCGATTTCGGACGCACCGACGAAAGCGTGCAGCAGCTCGCCATCGCCCGACTCCGCGCCATCGAGGCCGGTCGTACCGTCGTCAACATCTCCACCGTCGGCTCGAGTGCGATCATCACGCCCGACGGCAAAACCCTCGACAGCCTCCCCACCTGGGAACCGGGCGCCATGGTGCAGACCGTGCCGCTCAGCGACACCGTCACCCCCGCTATGCGCGTCGGCAGCGGCATCGAATGGCTCGTCTCCGGGCTCGGTCTCGCCGGCCTGGCGCTGTGCCTTCTCGGCGCGCTCCGGCGCCGGTCGGGAACAATCCACCGCCCTCTGCGGTTTCAATAGATACCCCCTTGGGGTATATAGTTGATGTTGTCGCATAACGCCGCGGCCTCACGGCAGCGTCCGATTTTGAAGGGAAGAGTTTCGCATGAGCGAAAAATCCACATCCAGGTCGTCCGGCACCGGCAAGTCCGGCGGTCACGACGCGTCGGAACAGACAGGCAAGACGGAAAAGATGGGACCGATGGACCACTCGAAAATGGGTCATTCGAAAATGGACCACTCCACAATGGGCGCCGTCAAGGGGGCGCCACCTGAACGCAGCATGCAGGACACGATGGGACACGGCGGCCACGGCGGCATGTCCATGGACGGCATGATCAAGGACATGCGGAACCGGTTCATCCTCGCGGCCGTCCTGTCGATCCCGATCACCCTCTGGTCGCCGATCGGACGCGACGTGTTCGGCTTCACCGCGCCAACCCCATTCGGTCTCCGCGACGATATCTTCGCGTTGATCCTGTCCTTGCCGGTCATCTTCTACTCCGCCTGGATCTTCTTCGATGGCGCCGTCCGGGCGCTGCGGGCTCGCACCCTCGACATGATGGTCCTCGTGGCCGTCGGCGTCGGAGCCGGCTGGGTCTACAGCCTGATCGTCACCCTCACCGGCGGCGGCGACGTCTTCTACGAGGCCGCGACCGTGCTGACCAGCTTCGTCCTGCTCGGCCACTGGTTCGAGATGCGCGCCAGAGGCGGCGCGAACGACGCTGTCCGCACACTGCTCGAACTCGCCCCGTCGATGGCGCTCGTGATCCGCGACGGCGAACCGGTCGAGGTCCCCACCGCCGAAGTGATCCCCGGCGACCTGCTCATGGTGCGCCCCGGTTCGAAGATCCCCACCGATGGTGTCGTCGAAGACGGCGAATCCGACATCGACGAGTCCATGGTCACCGGAGAAAGCCTCCCGGTCGCCAAAAGCATCGGATCACCCGTGATCGGCGCAACCGTGAACACCACCGGAACCCTCCGGGTCCGCGCAACCGCGGTCGGCGCCGATACCGCCCTGGCCCGAATCGTCGCCCTCGTTCAGGAAGCGCAGAACTCCAAAGCCCCCGGCCAGCGCCTCGCCGACCGGGCCGCGTTCTGGCTCGTCCTGGTCGCCCTGATCGGCGGCACCGCGACCCTCGTCACCTGGCTCCTCCTCGGGTCCACTCTGCCCACCGCCATCCTCTTCGCCATCACGGTCGTCGTGATCACCTGCCCCGACGCCCTCGGACTCGCCACCCCGACCGCGATCATGGTCGGCACCGGACTCGGCGCCAAACGGGGCATCCTCTTCAAGACTGCCACCGCCCTGGAGACCTCGGCCCGCATCGATGCCGTCGTGATGGACAAGACCGGCACCCTCACCCAGGGCAAACCGGAAGTCACCGACTTCGTCGCAATCGGGATGGACGAGAGTGAACTCCTCGCCCTCGTCGCCGCCGTCGAACGAGAATCAGAGCACCCCCTCGCCGGCGCCGTCGTCACTTACGCCACCGCCCAGGGCGCAGCCGTGATGACCGCCTCCGAGTTCCGCAACGTTCCCGGCCACGGTGCCGGCGCCACCGTCAACGGCCACGAGGTCTTCGTCGGCAACCGCAAACTGATGCTCGCCCAGGGCATCGACATCGACCCGGTCGCCGAAACCCGCGAGAGACTCGCCTCGACCGGACGCACCGCCGTCCTCGTCGCTGTCGACGGGAAAGCCAACGGCGTGATCGCCCTCGCCGATGCCGTTCGCGAAACCGCCGCCGCCGCCGTCGCCGCCCTGCACGACGCCGGCATCCAAGTCGTCATGCTTACCGGCGACAACGAGGCAACCGCCGCCCGCATCGCGTCCCTACTGGGGATCGACACCGTCATCGCCGAGGTCCTCCCCGAAGACAAGTCCGCGAAGATCAAAGAACTCCAGGCCACCGGCAAACGGGTCGCCATGGTCGGCGACGGAGTCAACGACGCTCCCGCCCTGGCGCAGGCCGACCTCGGCATCGCCATCGGCGCCGGCACGGATGTCGCCATCGACACCGCCGGCGTGGTCCTGATGCGGTCCGACCCACTCGATGTGCCGATTGCCCTGAGGATCGGCAAGGGCACCCTGCGCAAGATGCGCCAGAACCTCGGCTGGGCCATCGGCTATAACGCCCTCGCCCTCCCCATCGCCGCCGGTGTCTTCTTCCCCAGCCTCGGCATCCGGTTGAGCCCGGAAATCGCGGCCCTCTCCATGTCCGGCTCCAGCGTCATCGTCGCAGTCAACGCCCTCCTCCTGAAGCGGCTTCACCTTCCAACGGCCGCCGGCCTCAGCTCGGACGCGGCATCCACTCCGGTGCCGATCGAAGCCCCGTAGAAGGTGAACGACAGCGGCCGCGTGGACGGTCCACGGCCTGGCCTCCAGAAAGAACCCGGCGTTCCTGGCCGCACTGGCTAGGGACGGGGCAGGCTGCCGTCGGCGCGGCACCCGAGGCAACCCGCCCTCGTGTTGACGCCCGACGTGTCAGCTTTCACGGCCGCCTATGCGCAAAGGCAGGACTACCGTGAAGCTCGCCCCGCGTTCAGGGCCGGCCGACGATGCGGTGACGTCCCCACCGTGCGCGCGTGCAATCTCGCGGGCGATCGTCAGGCCGATCCCCGATCCTGCTGACCGACGGGCCTGGCTTGGCACACGGTAGAACCGCTCGAATACCCGCTCTCTATCCTCCTCGTCCAGGCCCACTCCCGTATCGCTCACGACGACTTCGCCGCGGCCACCGGCACCACGCGCAGTGATCGTGACGGTTCCACCGGCGGGAGTGGCATGCAGAGCGTTACCGAGAAGGTTGGTCAGAACTTGGGTCATTCGGTCGGGATCCACATGCACGGGGAGTGCTGTGTCGGCGTCAAGTTTCAGCGTGACCGCCGCATCTTCGAATTGAGGTGAGAGGCGCGCAGCGGCGCGGCGAGCAAGGACGGCCAGGTCTGCAGTGACTGGGTTCAGGTCGAGTCGCTGCTCTTGAGCGCGCGAGAGGCTGGAGAGGTCGTCGGAGAGCCGGTGCAGGCGGCGCAGTTCCTCGCTGAGGGAGCCGAACGTGTCGGGGCCGGCGGTGAACACACCGTCGATCAGGCCCTCGACGTAGCCGTCCAGCACGGTCAGCGGGGTTCGCATCTCATGCGCAACTTCCCCGAGCAGCCGTGTGCGCCGGGACTCCGTGTCAGCCAAGGCCCGGGCGAGGGTGTTGACGTCAGTGGCCAGCGCGGCCAGTTCCGGCTCGGAGGGCACGGGAACCGTGCCTCCGTACTTTCCCGCGGCAATCAGCTTCGTTGCGGCCCGCACCGCGTTGAGGGGTCGGAGAAGACGACCGGTCACTGCCGCCGCCACGAATCCGGCGGCGACGACACTGGCCAGCACGCCGATGATGAGCGAGGTCGTCAGGGCGGAGAGGAAGGCGGAGCGCACGCTCGCCGCGTCCATGCTCCCCATGGACATGCCCGTTCCGTCACTGTTCATCATCATCCCCAGCCGATCCTCGAACAGGCGTGGGGCGAGCAGCGAGATTGTCAGGTAGGCGACGATGCCGCCGACCACGGCAACCGCAGCATAGGAGATGAACAGCCGCAGCGACAGGCGCATTCTCATCGGGGCCGGCCCACGAATTTGTAGCCCACTCCGCGCACGGTGGCAATCAGGTGCGGGTCGCCGGCGTCGTCTCCGAGTCGCGCGCGCACACTGCGGATGTGGACATCGACGACCCGCTCGTCGCCGTAGAAGTCGTAGCCCCAGACTTTCTCCAGCAGTTGCGCCCGTGAAAACACTCGCCCGGGCTCGGCGGCGAGTGCGGCGAGAAGGTCAAATTCCAGGCTCGACAGCACCACTGGTGTTCCGTTCGCCTCGACTTCCCGGTGGGCCGGGTTGACGGACAAGCCGTCGAAGTGAAGCAGGGGGTCTGCATCGGTCCGGTCGCCCCGATTGTCACGACGCAGCATGGCCTTCACGCGGGCCGTGACCTCGCGCGGGCTGAACGGCTTGGTCACATAGTCGTCCGCACCCACACCGAGTCCGACAAGCTTGTCGACCTCCTCAGCCCGCGCTGTGAGGAGGATCACGTACGCGTCGCTGAAGCTGCGCAACTGCCGGAGGACTTCGAGTCCGTCCATTCCCGGAAGCATCACGTCCAGGAGCACGAGGGCCGGAGGATCGTTGCGGAGTGCGGCAAGCGCCTCAGCGCCGTCCGCAGCCTCCGCCACCTCATAACCTTCTGCCTCCAGGTAGCCGCACAGGACTGTCCGGATCTGCGGCTCATCGTCAACGACCAGGACCTTGTGCATGTCTCACCCCTTTCCTCTGATTATGGCCGCAACGACAGGCCGGCAGCGCCGGAACCGCCGAGCGGCGCCGACGCTGAGCCGTGCTCACGGGACTCGTTGAGAGAGAACTTTCATCGGACCTTGTCTTCGAGGAGCTTTAACCGTTCCCGATATTCCGTGGTGTCCAATTCGCCCTTCGCGAAGCGGTCATCAAGGATCTGACGTGCTTGGCTCCGTTCCCCTCGTCCCGGGGTGAGCGGAGAATCTCCGCGTTGACCTCCACCATCCGTTCCGCCGGCAAACGCTCGCACGGCCCAGATGACCAGCAAGACGATTGCGGCGAGCATGAGTAGCCCGACCGGCCATCCCCACGCCATGTTGTATCCGGTTCCCCACATCATTTCTTCTGCTCCTTCGGTTTTGTTCGTTGGTGATTGTGAATGTGCCCGAGGACCGGGCTGGAAATTCAGGTGACGGTCAGCTCGCTGTACATTCCGGCCGAATAGTGTCCGGGCAGGTTGCAGACGACTTCGTAGCGTCCGGGCGAAAGCTTCAGCGTGACCCAGCTTGACGCTCCGGGAGCGATTCCCTCGCCGGCGCCGGCGCCGCAGTTGGAGGATGCCTCGCCGAGATTCCTTTCCTCATCAACCTGGCCTTCACGTGACATGGGCCGGGTGCCGACGACCTGCGAATCAGCCAGGGGGAAGATGACCAATTCGTGGCTGATGCTGCCGCCATTGGTCGCGAGAAAGGACACCGTCCCGCGACCAACGAGCGCTTGATCAATGCTCAGGCGCATCGTTCCACCGAACATTTCCCGGTTGCCGCCACCAGACATCATGCCGGGGCTGTTGCCCATCATGGGGCCTCCCGTATTCGTCAGATCCACGTTCACGACCGTCCCTGGTAGCCGGGGGGTAGGGCATGAGGATCGGGAAGCGAGCAAGGGCAGGGGTTGCCCCCCGCTGAGGGCATTGCCCGCGCCAACAGACAGGCCCGTGAGCCCCACGATTGCCAGCGTTCCGCTTGCAATCGCCGCGGCGATCATCGTCTTCTTTCGCATGATGCACTCCTTCAGCGCGTGGTCGGCGTCATTCCCGAACCCATTCCTGAGCCCATTCCCGGGTCCGCGTGCATGCCCATTCCGGCACCAGGTTCCACGCCCATCCCCATTCCCATTCCCACTCCCATTCCCTCACCCGGGGTGTGTGTCGCGTTCACCATCGTGTCCATGCGAATCTTCAGCTGCGCCACTACTGCGGTCTTCTGATCTGATGTCAGGCTGGTGTTGGTGCCGAGATTGGTCTTGAGCGCCGCGAACATCGCGTCTGTGAGCCCCGAAACAGATTTGCCCTGGGACTTGGCGACCGCCGCGAGCGACTCGCCCGACATCAGCCGGTCCTGCAGCTCAGTCTGGTTCAGGCCGAGGTACCTGGCCACCGCGGTCATCGGGGAATTCTGGCCGAGCATTGTTCCGGACATGTGGCCGAACTGTCGGATTCCGACGGCTGGCGAGGACGTCGACACCGGCTGTGGAGTCGTGCCATCGCCCGCATCCGCCTGAGCGGCGACAACGCCGCCGGTGAGGAGCGCTCCGACCAACCCGAGCCCAACCAGTCCTCCGGTAATGCTCCTTCGGTTCGTTTTCATCTTTCCCAGCCCCTTTCGCATTCAGGCACCGATTGGCGCCTTCACACCAGCATGCGGACGCGGCATGAAGCTTCGACCTCCGGGTGTGTGAAGATTCGATGAAACCCACCGTCTGCGCATTCGTCCTGGCCGCAAAGTCCAGTCACTTCCCGCGCCCCGGCCGTTGCTATCCGTTTCACAGGTACCCGCACCCGAAAGTCGATACTGTGGGAGGGTATACGCGAAGTCAGCGACAGCCATGGACTCGGAGGTGAGATGAAGCTCGATCGCAGTGCACGCTCGACACACCTCAGGCGGCCTCCGCTCCGGTCCTCCCTGGTTGCCTTGCTCGCCATGGCCGCAATGCTGGTCGGTCTCCTCGCCATCAGTTCGACCCATGCAGCGCATGAGACCGGCGGGACCGCACCCAAATCCGCATCGGACCAGAGCCACCGTGCGGATGTCGGTTTCGCCGTAACGGGTATCGCCGCCGCGGGTAGCGCTGCCGCTGCGCTGTCCGTTGCCGCACACTCCGGCTTCGGGATGCTCGGCTGCCTCGACTGCGTGCTGGACTGTGCACTCCTCGCGATCACCTGCACCATTGTGATCGCGCTCACTTCGCTGATCATTCTTGCTCGGTCACCGTCCGTGTATCGTCGGCTGCTCGACGCCGGCGGCCCCGTCGTTCGCCGACTGGGCGGGCCGACACTCGACATCTACTGCCCGAGGCTGACCATACTTTCCATTAGTCGCATTTAGACCGAAACCCTGCGCGCGCCGTCACCAGGACGCGCGGAATCATGCGCCACTCGGCGCTCCGGTTTCTTGAGTCTGACTATGAATGGAAGAAAAATGCTCAAATCACGTACCTATCTCCTCACGGGATTAGCCGTCGCCGCGGCGCTCACGCTCAGTGCCTGCACCAACGGGACAGCCCCCAACGCCTCATCCGACTCCTCCAGCGTCCCCTCCGCCTCCGCCGCCTTCGCGCCGGCTGATGTGACTTTTGCGCAGATGATGATCCCCCACCACGAACAGGCCGTCGAGATGAGCGACAGCATCGTGGCCAAGGACGGAATCGATAAGCGCATTCTCGACCTCGCCACCCATATCAAGGCGGCCCAACAGCCCGAGATCACCCAGCTCAAGGCGTGGCTCCGTGACTGGGGCACCGATGAGGCCAGCACCCAGGGCATGGACGGAATGTCGGGGATGGGCGACGGATCGGACGGAATGATGTCCGATGGCGACATGACGGCTCTCACCGATGCGACCGGCGCGGATGCCGGCAAGCTCTACCTGAAGCAGATGATCGTCCACCACGACGGCGCCGTGAGAATGGCGCAGTTGGAACTGGATGAGGGTCAGAACGTGGACGCGAAGGCCATGGCGTCGAACATCGTGAAAAGCCAGACCGATGAGATCGGCATCATGAAAGACATCCTCGCGACCCTGTAGGGCCCTTCGACACCCGGGGCACCGCGCTGGCGGGCCCGCTCATGCTTCGAACAACAACGTGAATCCTCCAATCCAGGGGCCGTTCACGGTCGGGGCGCCGATCTCGACGGACTTTGGGCCGCGAGTGCCGCCCTGCTACGGCTGCTCGGGCTTCCCCAAGGGACTGGATATGAGGAAGGGTTCCCTCGCTCTCACCGTGGGGCAACCCGTTCTGGTCGGCCAGCTCGTGGGGAACGTCGGCTCGACCGGGCACAGCACCGGACCACACCTTTATTCGAGATCCTGCTCGACGGCACAACACCGACGTATCCATTTGCCTGGCTCACAGAGAAAGTACGTCCCAATGGCGCAAATTAGTTACCACCCGCAAACGTCCAAACGCCCGTTCATCGGGAAATGGGCCGGGGCTATGGTCGCCACGCTGTCGCTGGTCGCCGTCATCGGTGTGACGTCCCCGGCGGCAGCGGGCGAGTATCCGTCGTGGTCAGATGTCGAGACCGCGCGTTCCAGCGAGACGTCCAAGCAGATTCAGATCACCGCACTCAAGGACCTGATCGCAGGGCTCGCGACCGAGGTGGCGACGGCCCGGGACCTGGCCGTTCGACGCGGCGCCGAGTACGAGCACGCACAGGGCGCATTCGACGAAGCCACCTACCGTGCCACCACTCTCCAGAGCCAAGCCGATGACGCCACCCAGCGCGCCGGCCTCTCCCAACAACAGGCCGGCCGATTGGCTGCAACGCTGGCCCGTGCGGGTGCGTCCGATCTCTCGATGACCCTCTTTCTCCAGGGCGAAAACTCCGACGCCCTGCTCTACCAGCTGGGCGCCATGAGCAAGCTCACCGAGCGTTCAACCATGATCTATGACAGGGCAGCAGCGGACCGGAATTCGGCGACCGCATTGACCGACCAGGCGAAGGTAGCAAAGGATGCGCTTGGCGCCTTGGCCAGGAGAGCCGAGACGGCGCTCACCGAGGCCATCGCGGCCAGAGCCGCACTGGAGTCCAAGCTTGCGGAACAGGAAGAGAACGCAGGCACTCTCCAGGCGCAACTCGCGGTTCTCAGCGAAAATCGTGCCGCCACTGAAGCTGACTACGCCAAGGGCGAGGAAGTGCGTCGAGCAGCCGAAGCGGCAGCGGCCGCAGCGGCGGCCGCGGCAGCGGCTGCTGCTGCTGCGTCCAGGGGTGGTGGCGGAGGATCCGCGCTCGATGTCGGTCAGCTCAGCGAGCAAGGCTGGGCGCTTCCCGTGTCTGGCTGGATCAGCGACTCCTTCGGCCCACGCCCCTCCAGACCCGTCGCCGGAGTGGGCGCCTTTCACTACGGAACCGACATTGCTGCCGGGTGCGGGCGAGCGGTATCTGCCGCGACCGGAGGCACGGTCATCTACGCCGGGTATCTGGGAAGCTACGGCAACTGGGTCCTCCTCGACCACGGCAACGGCGTTCAGACCGGCTACGCACACAACAGCCAAATCCTGGTAAGCAATGGCCAGCAGGTTGCCGCCGGCGAGACCATCTCCCTCGTGGGCACGACTGGGGCATCCAGCGGATGCCACTTACACTTCGAGACTCGAGTCGATGGCGCCCGAATCAACCCGGCGCCCTTCATGAGCGCGAGAGGGATCGCCCTTGGATGACCGTCGGCGGAATTCCCGGATCGGGGGAACGGTCGCCCCGAACGCCGTTGCGGACACACTCGACCTTGGCACAAAAGGCCGGTTGTCCGCACGGATACTCGGCCGGATCCCCGACTCCAGCGTCCTCGATGCGCTGATCAAGACCGCGCTCGAACCAGAAGAATGACCATCTCACGGCGGCACACGAGCGCCCGCCGCCCGCGCCAGACCCAGGAAAGCACGCCCCACCCATGACCATTCCCACCAGCATCCCGAGCCCCGACATCAGCTCCATCCAGGTCGGACCCTTCCAGATTCACTTCTACGCCCTGTTCATTCTCACCGGCATCGTTGTCGCCGTGATCCTGACCTCCCGCCGACTCACCCGCCGCGGCGGAGAGCCCGGAATCGTCCTCGACATCACGCTGTGGGCTGTCCCGTTCGGCATCATCGGCGGACGGCTTTATCATGTGGTCACGCATCCGACCGACTACTTTTTTCCCGGAGCGGATCTCTGGAAGACCCTCTATGTGTGGGAGGGCGGGCTGGCAATCTTCGGTGCGATCCTCTTCGGTGGCCTCGGAGCATACGTTGCCTGCCGTCGAGCCGGAGTGCGATTCCTCTCGTTCGGCGACGCCCTTGCCCCCGGTATGCTCCTCGCCCAGTCGTTCGGGCGCCTCGGAAATTACTTCAATCAGGAACTTTTCGGCACCCCCACCACGCTCCCGTGGGGCCTGCAGATCACCCCGTCCCAGCCCGCGTTCCCGACCGGATTGCCCGCGGACACCCTCTTTCACCCCCTGTTCCTGTACGAGATTCTGTGGAACTTGGCCGGCGTCATTATCGTCCTGCTCGCCGAACGTCAGTACAACCTCCGCTGGGGCAAGACCCTCGGCCTCTACCTGATCATCTACGGGGTGGGTCGCACCTGGTTCGAATCCTTCCGGCTCGACCCCACCGAATTCGAGTTGCTCGGGATCAAGATCAACATGATCACAGCCACGGCAGTCGCCGTCGTCGGCCTCATCCTGATCATCGTCCAATCGCGCCGCCATACGGAACCGGAACCAAGCCCATACCTGCCCGGTCGGCAATGGACCTCGCTTCACCAACCGATCACGGAACTCCCACCGACTGCCGCATCCACTGACGCCGACGACGTACCGACCGGCGACGCCACCGGACAGAAATGATGCCGTCGACGAAGAGCAACGATGGGTGAAAACTTCGCCCAAATCGTCCTCAACGGGCAACTGCTGATGGCCATCCCCATCGCCGTGCCGGCCGGCCTCATCTCATTCGCTTCCCCCTGCGTGCTGCCATTGGTCCCCGGATACCTGGCCTACGTCGGCGGCATGGCCGGTCAAGAAGGCGCCCACCCCCGGCGGCGCCGCCTGACCGGGGTCGGCCTGTTCGTCCTGGGCTTCTCGGTGGTGTTCATCTCTTATGGCGCCGCTTTCGGAGCGGCGGGGTACTGGCTGGTCCCCTGGCAAGATCCGATCACCCGCGCTCTCGGAATCGTCGTGATCATCATGGGACTTACGTTCATCGGCGCCTTCTCCACGTTCCAACGCACAGTGAAACCCCGTTTCGCACCGGCCACCGGGCTGGCCGGGGGACCTCTACTCGGTCTGGTCTTCGACATCGGCTGGACGCCCTGCCTCGGGCCGACCCTGACGGCCATTTCACTCCTCAGCCTCGGCACGGGATCCCCTGGGCGAGGTGCCCTGTTGGGGCTGTACTACTGTGTGGGACTTGGAATCCCGTAATGAGCATGAAACACATGCTCAAGGTCTCCCACAGCTCCTACCTCGGCGGCGACGCAGGGGACGCGACATGCCGGCCCATCTCTTCAACGGCAAAACAACCAGTGACGCCGAAGTCCTTGCCAGCCCTCCCGGCAACCGCGTTCGCCTGCGAATCCTCAACGCAGCAGGCGACACCGCCTACCGGGTCGGCCCCGGATGCAGCGGGGCTGCCCACCGTGCTGGAGGGAAAAGTCACCGACGGCGGTCGGCTGAAGGGTCACGAGTCCGTCCTGCTGCCATCCCGGTCGCCCGACCGCGGGCACACCATGCGCCTGACCGGCACCATGGCGAAATACAACTGGGGCATCAACGGCCGTCATTTTGACATGCTGAACCCCTTCGCCGGCGCCTTCGAGGTCGCCGCCACCGACCGCATCCGAGTGAAGATCATCAACGAGACGAAGATGTGGCACCCCATGCATCTGCACGGGCACACTTTCCAAATTGCCGGCAACGGAGCCCGTGAGGACACCGTCATCGTCCGTCCTAACGAAACGGTGGCCATCGAATTCGAGGCGGATGATCCCGGGCAGTGGCTCGCCCACTGCCACAACGCCTATCACGCTGGCCGCGGCATGATGGGTGTCTTCTCCTACGTCCGCTGATCCTCCGGTAGCTGATTGGCAGGACGATCATGGACGGACCACGAAGCCAATGCCCGAAAGGCACCATGTGGTTGTGGAAGTACAGCTGTGCCCAGCCCAACCCAGTCTTGCGGACCTCACGGGTGCACTGTGCTTTTGTTGCGTGGCCCTGCCCTTTACTTTGCCGCCGCGTGAGCGAAAATCAGTCTGTAGAACCACGATCCGAGACACCAATGGGTGGTGGCGAGGATTGTGCCTCCGAGAGCGACCATTCCTCCCAGCACGAATCCCAGCGCTGCCAATCCGTAGTAGAAGGACAAGGCTGAACCTACAATCAGCACAGTAGACAGCAGGTAGGAAAACCGTCGTGGACTGGGCGTGGGGGGAAGCGCCGGAGCACGAAACAGATGGCGGACGCCCAAGTTATAGACCAGGTCGAGAATCATGCCACGGGGGAATAGTGCCCCGGTGAGAGGAACGATTGCCCCCACACCCAGAAATATAGGCGACTGCAAGACCAATCCGACAACGATCAAGACAGTGCCAATTGCCGGTGTGAATCGTAGGGGCCGCGAGTAGCAGGACTTGGCGTCATCATCGAGGCCTCCAAATCCTTGCTTATCCAAGTTTGTCTTCGTGAATTCTCTCAGTGCCGCCATCTTCAATTCCCTAGTGCTGGGCATGGATTACCCCATGTAGCCAACAGGGGCTGTTCGCCTTCTTAGTTGAAAGTCTGCAAAGTCTTAAACTACCGCAGTCCGCTGAATAGCCAGGCTGGGCGTTCGCCGAAGCTGAGTCGTCCTGTGACCTTATCCCCACGATCCGCCTGTCTCGGCGTCGGCGACGATCTTGACGAAGCCGCGAATATCCCGGTTGACTACGGCCCGGGGACGTATTCCAACGGCAGGACCCGGCAAACACATCGGATGCCGGTCGCGTCCCCGGCGCCCTAGATTCGCGGGTTCGAGCTGGTCAACATGATGTTGACCACAATCTCGCCCCTCTCCCCCAGGTTGACGCGGACCGCGGGCACGGTGGAATAAACGTTGAATATACGTTGAGTGCATCAAGTCTTGGCTTTTCCATGAGGACAAAAAAACCTGATCAGACCGCGCTCGTGGTGCCCCCGGTTGGAATCGAACCAACGACAAGCGGATTAGAAGGCCGCTGCTCTATCCACTGAGCTACGGGGGCGGGGAAAGCGGTTCAACGATACAGCAGACGGCCCGCCGGGTTGGTCACAGGGCCTTCGCGATTGCCACGAGCACCTGGGAGAGGGTGGGCACGCCGGTCGCCCGGAACACCTCCGCCCCGGCGGAATCATGCACGATGACGGTCGGCGTGATCCGGATGCCGCTGGCCTCGGCCTCCGCGGTGTCCCTGGCCACGTCGAGCTCCCGTACGTGCGCCTGGGGAACCAGGCGCTCCACCTCAGCCAGCACCGCCCTGGTCTGCCGGCACGGCTCACAGAACGCGGAAGAAAAGTAGGTCAGTTCCATCAGGGGTTCCCTTCCAGACGGTGCCGGGGCAACGTATCCGTGCCGTCGACGGTGTCGGAACCAGTCTAGGTCGGCGCGGGGCCGCTCCCCCAGGGCCGGTCGGTGGCCGCCGCTAGACTCGTCACATGACAAAAAGTAGTGACCGGTTGGTTTGGATTGACTGTGAGATGACCGGTTTGGACCTGGATTCGGACGAACTCGTGGAAATCGCGGTCGTGATCACCGACTACGACCTCAACATCATCGACCCGGGCCTCGACATCGTGATCAAGCCGAACGATTCCGCCCTGGCCAACATGGGTGACTTCGTTCGGGAGATGCACACCTCCTCCGGGTTGATCGAGGAGATCCCCAACGGGGTCAGCGCGGCCGAGGCCGAGTTCGAGGTCCTCGAGTACGTGCTGAAGTTCATCCCGGCCGAGCAGAAGGCCCCGCTCGCGGGCAATTCGATCGGAACCGACCGGGCCTTCCTCTCCAAGTACATGCCACGCCTGGACAACCAGTTGCACTACCGCAACGTCGACGTGTCCTCGATCAAGGAACTCGCCCGCCGCTGGTACCCGCGGGTGTACTTCAACGCGCCGGCCAAGGACGGCGGTCACCGCGCCCTGGCCGACATCCTGGAATCCATCCGCGAGCTCGCCTACTACCGCCAGACGGTCTTCGTGACCGACCCCGGGCCCACCAGCGACCAGGCGAAATCGCGCGCGGCCGAAGCCGTGTCCACATTCAGCCCAAACGTGTAATAGAATTCTTGAGTTGCCGCTGCTTCTTCGGGAGAAGCGCAACACATGGTGGTTGTAGCTCAGTTGGTAGAGCGTCCGGTTGTGGTCCGGAAGGTCGCGGGTTCAAGCCCCGTCAGTCACCCCAATGTCGCAGAAGCTCCACCTCGGGTGGAGCTTCTGCGTTTAAGCCCCGAACATGGTCCGGTTCCGGCCGGCCTCCATCACGATCCGGTTGTCATTCCCGGCACTGTGTCCTCCGGCAGCGCTCCCTCCCAGCCGGCCTCATAGACTCCGGGGGAATCCTTCCGTTCCGGCTCCGCGCCGCACACTCGACGGGTGGGGGAAAACAGACGAAGGAGTCTCCATGCGCGTGCGCTATGCAGTCCCCGCAGTCGCGGCCCTGGCCGCGCTGCTCTTGACCGGTTGCGTCAACAATTCCGCCGGTTCGCCGGGCGGCTCCACCGGGACCGCGACCGGCACCGCCGTGGGCAAGGATGACACGGCCGCGGCCCTGCTGCCGAAGGAGATCACCGCAGCCGGCGTTCTCGTGATCGGCACGAGCCCGAACTACTCCCCGAACGAGTTCAAGGACGACTCCGGCAACCCGATCGGCTGGGGCATTGAATTGACCGATGCTCTCGCCGCCAAGCTCGGCCTCACCGCCGAATACAAGGTGGCCAACTTCGACACCATCATCCCGAACATCATCGGCGGCAAGATGCACGTCGGTGAGTCTTCGTTCACCGACAACGTCAAGCGCGAAGAGCAGGTCGACTTCGTCAATTACTACACGGCAGGCATCCAGTGGGCATCGGCCAAGGGGAAGTCCGTCGACCCCGAGAACGCCTGTGGGCTGACGGTTGCCGTGCAGGCCACCACCTACGAAGACACCGATGAGATCCCGGCGAAGAGCGATGCCTGCGTCGCGGCCGGGAAGCCACCGATCACCAAGTTGAAATTCGACACCCAGGACGCTGCGACCAACGCCGCCATCCTCGGCCAGGCCGACGCGTTCAGCGCCGACTCGCCCGTCACCCTCTACGCGATCTCCCGTACCGGCGGCAAACTGCAGACTGCCGGGAAGACGTTCGATGTCTCGCCCTACGGCCTGGCCGTCGCCAAAGGGGCGCCACTGGCCAAGGCCGTGCAGGCCGCCCTTCAGTCGATGGTCGATGACGGTTCCTACGCAGCGATCCTCGACAAGTGGGGCGTCGCCGACGGCGGGCTCGACACGATCACGATCAACGCCGCGGCGAACGGCTAGGCATCCCGATCGCCCCGCGCCCGTGAGATGCTGAACGGATGCTGCAACTGGGTCCCGAGGAGTTCGAAAGTCTGGTTATCGACGAACTCGATCTCCTGCCCGACGATATGGTCGACGGGCTCGACAATGTGATCTTCGTGGTCGAGGACCGCCCGGAAGACGGCGAACTGGACACCCTGGGTCTCTACGACGGCGTGGCGCTGACCGAGCGCGGCCAATACGGGTTCGGCGAGATGCCCGATCGCATCGTGGTGTTCCGCGAACCGCTCCTCGAGCTGTGCGCCGATCTGGACGACCTGCGCGACCAGGTGCACATCACCCTCGTGCATGAGATCGCGCACTACTACGGCATCGACGACGACAGGCTGCACGACCTCGGCTGGGGATGACCGGCGCTTGCTAGCCTGAACCCATGAACAGATTCCGACCTGGCCGTTTCATCGGCATCACGGTCGGCGCGCTCGCTATCCTGCTGATCGGCGTGTACGGCCCGGCGACCCTCCTCGGCCCGCTCCCGGCCGCGACCGCCACTCGGTTGACCCCCGCGCTCAACGACGCCACTCCGTTCCCACCCGTGCTGCCCGCTCAGGGAGGCAGCGCCATCGTCGCCCTCGACACCGCAGCCCCTGGCGCGACAACACCGGATGCCTCCGCGATAGCGAAGACCGCCCCGATCGCCGTCGGCGGCAACGCAGACGCACTGCCGATGGCGTCGGCCGCGAAGATCGTGACCGCGCTGGTGGTCCTGGACGCGAAGCCCCTGGCAGCCGGTACCGCGGGTCCGAAGATCCCGATCACCACCGCCGATTACCAGGACTACATCGACTACGGCAACTCGGGCGCGCGCACCGTCGTCGTCTTCCCCGGTGAGCTGTGGACGGAGACGGAGCTGCTCCAGGCGATGGTCCTCGGCTCCAGCAACAACCACGCCGACACCCTCGCGCGCTGGGCGTTCGGCTCCATCGACGCCTATGTCGCGGCCGCCAACACCTGGCTGACCGCGCACGGCCTGGACGGCACGACGGTCGCCGACGCCAACGGCCTCCACGACGCAAGCGCCGGAACGGCCACCGACCTGGCCCGCCTGGCCGGCATGGCCGCCTCCGACCCGGTCATCGCGGGAATGCTCTCCCAGCCCCCGTCGGCGCTGGTCGGCCAGCGCGGCGTCGACAACACCACGGCCTATCTGCCCGACGAGGGCATCACGGGCGTGTCCCGCAGCTACACGGATGCCGCCGGCGTCTGCTTCCTGTTCACCGCCCGTGTCAGCAGCGATGAATCCGTCTTCACCTTCTCCGGAGCGGTGATCGGCGAACCCGACTACGACACGCTCAAGACGGATCTCACCGCGTTGATGGAGAGCGCCCGCTCCGGGGTCAGCGAGCTTCCGGTGCTGGCCAAGGGAGACGCCTACGTGCGGTTCAGCACCCCGTGGGGCGCCGCCTCGTCCGGAACGGTGCGCGCCTCGAAGACCCGGTTCGGCTGGCAGGCCCAGGCTCCCGGGGCGGCCACGGTCACCCTGGACACCTTCTCGACGGGGCGGGCGGGGCGCACCATCGGCCGGGTGTCGGTCGAAGCGGCCGGCACCCCGGTCTCGGCGCCGCTCGTGCTCGACCGCACGATCAGCGCACCGGGTCCGGGCTGGCGCCTATTGAATCCGGTCCCCATGATCACCGCGCTGCTGGCGGCGCGCCGCTAACCCTCAGGACTGACGGACGGCCCCTGCTGGCCGTCATTGCTGCCCGACAATCCTGTTCGTCAGTCCTGTTCGTCGGTCGGCAGGTACGGGTCGCTGTCGCCGGCATCGAAGCGGTAGCGCACGTGCAACCGGCCCTGCACGTCGCGTTCGTCGACCTCGTCGTACCAGAACAGGGCTTCGATGCCCTCGACGGCGGCGAGCATGCTGATCCGGGAATCGTGCTTGCCGTGCACGAGGACGCGTGAATCGACCTGCCCCTCGAGGGGACCGTCGATGAACTCCGCCGTGTAGAGGACGTTGTGGGTTTCGGGGCTGGCCATGTCTCCAACCTAGTCCGGGACGGCCGGTTTTAGGCGGCCGATTTCAGGCGCCGGCGGGCAGGGAATCTCCGTCGTCCCGCTGAGCCGGATCGTGGCGCCGTGTTCCGGGTCGTCCCGGCCCAGGTAGGCTTCCCACTCGTGCTGCCACTCGTCCCAGTGCGACCGGAACATGTCCCCGTCCCTCGCCAGGGCGCGCTTCTTGCGGACGCCGTCGTCGGCGGCGAGCCAGACCCGGATCTCGCTGAACGGGAGGTGCGCGGCGGCGAGGGCGCCGCATCCCTCCACGATGAGCGGACACGCCGGATCAACCGGATGCCATTCGGCGGCGCGGGCGTTGGCCCAGTCGTAGCGCTGCCAGGCCGCGGGCAGTCCGTCCGCTCGCGGGGTGAGCACCTGCCGGGTCAGATGTTCAACGGCGGCGTCGAGTCCCTGCCAGCCGGGGTAGATGTCGTCGAGCCGCACCAGAACCGGCTCTTCCCCCGGCCAGGCGGCGGCGAGCCGGTCGGCCAGGGTGCTCTTGCCGGCCCCGCTCGGCCCGTCGATGAGCACGACGGGGGTGGGCCCGGCGCCGGCCAGGGCGGCGAGGATCGGTGCGAGCAGCGCCGACATGCGCCCGTCCGGCTCAGGCGAGGACAAAGTTCCAGTTTCCCGTCGCCACCGAGACGATGACGGCCAGCAACGCCACGAGCAGGCCGATGCCGACCAGGGCATACTCGCGCCCGCCGAACCTGGACGGCCTGGCCCAGGTGCGACGGACCGGGGCGCCGAAGCCCCTGGCCTCCATCGCCGTCGCCAGTTTGCTCCCGCGCCGGATGGACAACACCAGCAGCGCGAACGCCTGGCCGGCCAGCCGGCGGATGGCGCCGCCGTCGCCGATTCCCCTGGCCCGCCTGGCCAGTTCGAGGGCACGCCAGTCCTCGATGAACAGGCCGACCAGCCTGAGGCCGGCCAGGCCTCCGAGCACGAACCGGGACGGCAGGCGCACGACCTGGGCGAGGCCGTCGGCGAGGTCGGTCGGGTCGACCGTGACGAACAGCACGACCGACGGGAGGCCGATCGCCAGGATCCGCAGGGTCGTGGCCACAGCCAGGTCGGTTGACCCCTGTGTCACGTGGACGAGCCCGAATGCCCAGTACACCTGACCGGCAGCCTGCCCGTAGAGGAGGGTGGTCAGGCCAGCCGTCGGCGCGGCCAGCCAGACCGGCAGGGTGCGGAGCAGGAACATCCGTGCGCTCAATCCGGCCCAGAAGAACAGGACGGCCTCACAGCCGAGCGCGACGAGGGCGGACACCCAGTCGATGGTGAGCATGAGCACGCCGGCGAGGAGGAGCGCCGCCGCCAGCTTGGCCACCGGATTGACCCGGAAGATCGCCTGCGTCCCTTCGGGGACCCTGAGCACGCTCATCTCGGGGCCGCCGGCTGGCGGTTGGCGACGCGGTCGGTCAGGCGGTATTCCCGGTCGGCAACGGCCGCGACGAAGTCGCTGTCGTGGGAGACCGCCAGCACCCCTGTTCCGTCGTCGATGAGCTCGAGCAGCAGCGCCACCACTTCACGCCAGGTGCGGAAGTCCTGGCCGAATGTCGGTTCGTCGAGGACGAGCAGGCGCGGCTGGGTAGCCAGCACTGTGCCGACAGACAGGCGTCGTTTCTCCCCGCCGGACAGGGTGAACGGATTCGCCTCCGCGAGGTGGTCGAGCCTGAGCCGCTGCAGCAGGGTGTCGACCCGGCTGTCGACGGCCGGCCCGCTCCGGCCGAGGGCCCGGGGGCCGACCGCGAGCTCGGCCCGCACGGTGCCGGCGACGAATTGGTGCTCGGGATCCTGGAACACCGTGCCGACCCTGGTCAGAAGCTGCCGGGAGGTCCAGCCGATCGGAGCGGCGCCCGCCCCGTCGGCGAACCCGGCACTCGCCTCCAACCGTCCACCCGCCGGCTTCACCAGCCCGGCGAGCGTGAGCGCCAGGGTCGACTTCCCAGACCCGTTCGGCCCGGTGACAGCCAGGGCGGACCCTGCCCGAACGGTGAGGTCGAGGTCCCGGGCGACGACGACGCTCTTCGTGCGTGCGATGGCGAGGGACTCCGCGCGAAGCAGGGTGCCGTCCGCCACGTCGCGTACGGTGGCCCGCCGGATCGGCATCCCGTGGCCGCGTCCGGGCACCCAGACCCCGGCGGCCGAGAGCCGCTCGCCCTGGCTGGCCAGCACGTCATCCGGTCGGCCGTCGGCCAGCACTCCCCCGGTCTGGTCGAGCACGATCACCCGGTCCACCAGTTCCTGCCAGATGGCCACCCGGTGCTCGATCACGATGAAGGTCGCCGCCGAATGCTCGAGAATCCGAGCCACGGCGTCGCGCACCTCGATCACTCCTGCGGGGTCGAGATTCGCCGTGGGTTCGTCGAGCAAGAGCAAACCCGGCCTCATCGCGAGCACGCCGGCCAGGGCGAGGCGTTGTTTCTGGCCGCCGGACAATGCCGAGGTGGGGTGGTCCAGCGGTACGTCCAGTCCCACCATGTGGAGGCTCTCCTGCACGCGCCGCCAGATTTCCTCGCGCGGCGCACCGAGGTTCTCGCAGCCGAAGGCGACGTCGTCGCCGACCCGGGCAAGGATGACCTGCGAGTCCGGGTCCTGCAGCAGCAGCCCGGCCTGGCCGCGGGCCGCGGCCGGCTCGCCACCGTTGACCAGCAGTCTGCCGTGCTGTTCGCCCTCATCGTCGCCGCCGAGTACGCCGGCCAGTGCGTGCAGCAGTGTCGACTTCCCCGCCCCGGACGCGCCGAGCAGCAGCACGCGTTCGCCGGGTTCGATTCGCAGGTCGAGCCGGGAGACGGCCCAGCCGGTGCGTCCGGCGTGCCGCCAGCCCCACCCCCGGGCGTCGACGGACGCACCCCGGGAGGTCGGCGAATTCGCGGCGGTCATCGTTTCCGCGCCCTAGTTCGAGGCACGAACCGCCCGGCCGGCGGCGAACCGGGACAGCGCCCCGGTGCGGGCCAGGCCGCGCATGGCCAACCAGGACAACAGACCGGCCACGACGATGCCGGAGAGGACGGAGGAGAGCGTGTAGATCGTGATGAACGGCGCCGCGGAACCGGGGTACCAGAACAGCAGGTCGTTGACCGCCAGGGCGAGCCCGGCGCCGGCGCCGGCCAGGAGGGCGACGTACAGGCGGTAGTTGGCGTAAAGGAAGATCGCGAACACCAGTTCGGCGCCGAGACCCTGGACCACCCCGGAGACGAGAATGGTGGCACCCCAGGCCGTGCCGCCCACGAGGGTGGAGACCACGGCTGCGAGCAGCTCGGCGTACAGGGCAGCCCCGGGCTTCCGGATGATCAGGCCGCCGAGCACCCCGGCGAACAGCCAGCCGCCTCCGAGGAGGGCCTGGAGTCCGGGCAGGAGCGGGGTGAGCAGCCCGCTGAGCGGGTTGTAGGCCTGGTTCCAGACCACGAAGATCAAGCCGCTGGCCACGCCGATGACGCTGGCGATGACGATGTCGACGACCCGCCATTTCCGTGAGACCGACCGGGTGGCGATGATGGTTTCAGTGTGCACTGTTCGTGCCCTTTCCGTAGAGAAAACAGGGCACGGGTACGAGATAATCTGCCTCCCTGCGCTGGCATGATCCAGATCAGGTTCGACGGTCGAAGCTTTCCGAAGCTTCCTCTCAGCCCGGTTGACCGGACTCCCGTGTTCGTAGTCGAGTATAGACCGCCGCGTAGACTCGGACGATGACTCGAATCCGCGCCCGGACCGGATACGGTCGGTCGACCCGTCCGGTCGTCCCAGGGTGAGCGTCGCCGTCCCCCTGCTGCTCGCGGCATTGCTGATCGTGCTGCTACGCCGCTTCATCCTGCGCCGGCGCCGGCTCCTGCGCGGGCTTCCAGTGAGCGGCCCCTGGCACCTGCCGGCCTGGCTCCGGAACCGACCCCGTGTACGCTGGAAGCGGTGAGTCGGGAAGCCTGGTCGACGCCCTAGAGCCGAGCCGAAATCCAGAGGATCTCCCGTGAACCCACCATCTCCGTCCGCCCCCGCCGAAGAGACCAGGGCGCAGATCTTCCGCCGGAGCAGCTACCTGGAGCACCTCCACGTCGCGCAGATCCTGCGCAAGGAGACCGTGGGCGGCGCCCTGCTCCTGGCGGCGACCGTTGTCGCCCTCATTCTTGCCAATACCCCGGCCGCCGGCTTCTACTTCTCGCTGCGCGACTTCGAGGTCGGTTTCGAGCCGTGGCACCTGAAGCTCAGCCTCGGCACGTGGGCGGCCGACGGCCTTCTGGCCATCTTCTTCTTCATCGCCGGTCTCGAGCTGAAGCGCGAGTTCGTCGCCGGCGACCTGCGCACCTTCAGCCGCGCCGTCGTCCCCGTGGCGGCCGCGATCGGCGGTGTCATCACCCCGGCCCTGTTCTTCGTGGCCATCAACATCGGCGGCGGACCGGAAGCGCTCCGCGGCTGGGCCGTGCCCACCGCCACCGACATCGCCTTCGCCGTCGCCGTCCTCGCCGTGATCGGCTCCCACCTGCCAAGCGCACTGCGCATCTTCCTGCTCACGCTCGCCGTGGTCGACGACCTGCTCGCCATCGGGATCATCGCGTTCTTCTACTCCACTGACATCCAGCCGATGATGCTCCTCCTGGCCGTCGTGCCGCTGGCCCTCTTCGCCTACCTCACCCACCGGCACTCGAACTTCTTCGGCAGGAAGACCTGGGCGGGCTGGGTCATCCTGCTGCCGATCGGGCTGCTCGTCTGGGCCCTCGTGCACGGTTCCGGCATCCATGCCACGGTCGCCGGCGTGCTGCTCGGCTTCGCCGTGCCGGTGCTGCGCAGCCGGAAGGGGGGCGGCCCCGACGCCGGTCCCGGCCTCGCCCAGACACTCGAGCACCGCATCCGCCCTATCTCGGCGGGTTTCGCCGTGCCCGTGTTCGCGTTCTTCTCCGCCGGGGTGAGCATCGGCGGCGCCGAGGGACTCACGAAGGCCCTGACCGACCCGATTGCCATCGGCATCGTCGTCGCCCTGGTCGTCGGGAAGCCGGTGGGCATCCTCTTCGCCACCTGGCTGGTCACCAGGACCACAAGGGGAACCCTGGACCCTGACCTGGCCTGGGTCGACGTGATCGGGGTGGCGATGCTCGCCGGGGTGGGATTCACGGTCTCGCTGCTGATCAGCGAACTCGGATTCGGTCACGGCACGGTGCTGGACGACCACGCCAAGGTGGCCATCCTGACCGGGTCACTGCTCGCCGCGCTCCTCGCCACGGTCGTGCTGCGCGCACGGAACCGGCACTACCGACTGGTCGAAGCGAAGGAACGGCTCGACGAGGACAGCGACGGCGTCCCCGACGTCTTCGTCAACTGAACGGTCGGTCTCGACGACCCGAGTGCCCTGGCGCGTCAGCGCTTCAGCGCGCGGATGACGCGGGAGATCGCCTTGCCGGCCACCCAGACGAACGGGATGCCGACGGCGAGCAACGAAATCACGTTCGGCTCGAAACGCAGCGAACCGCCCGACTTCACGTAGGCGCCGATCGGGAGGGACATTCCGCCGCCGCCGCCACCGCTGCCCTTGCCGCTCTCCGCGGAATCGCCTTCGCCGCCGCCGAAGCCGTAGTAGACGAGGGCGACGGGCACCAGGCTGATGCCGTCCACCTGAACGGGGTCGCCGTAGGCGGTCTTCACGCCGGCGGAACGGGAAATTTCTGCGAGCTTCTCTGGCAGGCTAGTCATGCCCTCAGGCTACCCCTTGTCGGGTTTGAGCAACGAGGCCGGACGCACCGCGCCCCGCCCGAACCGGGCGGTGACCGTGTCAACGGCCCGCTCGGCTCCCCGCCAGTCGTCGTCCGGGTCCCACAGGCCGAGGCCCTGGCCGTCACCGTCGCCCAGTTGCTCGACGCGCACCCCGATCAGGCGCACTCGGATGCCCGAGGCGGCGAGGGTGTCGAAGCTGGCCGCAGCCTCCTCATAGATCCGCCGGCCGACGTCGGTGGCATCCGCGAGCGTGCGCGACCGGGTCACCGTGCTGAAGTCCGCGTAGCGCAGTTTGAGCACCACGCACCGGCCGACGAGGCCTGCGCCGCGAAGCCGGGCCGCCACCGCATCGGACTGGCGCAGCAATTCGCTCCGCAGGCGGGCGACATCCGTGACGTCGTGCTCGAAGGTGACCTCGTGGCCGACGCTCTTCTCCTCACGCTCGGTGGTGACCGTGCGCGGGTCCCGCCCCCAGGCCAGGTCGTGCAGTTTGCGTCCGGACGCCTCCCCCACGGTCTTCTGCAGCACCGCGAGCGGGGTGCGGGCCACATCGCCGATCTGCCGCAGGCCGAGCCGCAGCAGGGAGGCCTCGGTCGTCTGGCCGACCCCCCAGAGGGCACCGACGGGCAGCGGATGCAAGAAGGCGAGGGTCTCCTCCGCCGGGATCACGAGCAGCCCGTTGGGTTTGGCGCGCCCCGACGCCGTCTTGGCCACGAACTTGGTCGACGCGGCGCCGACGGAGCAGGTGAGCCCGGTCTCGGCCTCCACGGTGCGCCGGATCAGGGCCCCGATCACGGCCGGCGAACCGTGCAGCCGTCGGGCGCCCGCAACGTCGAGGAACGCCTCGTCGATGCCGAGCTGTTCGACGAGCGGCGTGATGTCGCCGAAGATGCCCATCACCTGGTCCGAGAAATGCTTGTACCGGCTCATCTGGGGCTCGAGCACGATCGCGGCCGGGCAGCGGCGCAACGCGAGTGCCATTGGCATGGCCGAGTTGACCCCGTAGCGCCGGGCCACGTAGTTCGCCGCGGTGACGACGGACCGGCCGGAGCGGTGCCCCACGATAACGGGCTTGTCGACGAGTTCGGGGTGGTCGAGCAGTTCCACGGAGGCGAAGAACGCGTCGAGGTCGACGTGCAGCAGGGTCGCGGTGCTGTCGTCGACGGATGCCGCCGAGACCGTGCGGTCGCTTCCGTCCTGCCTGCTCATGGAGCGACCCTAACCCACTCGGCGGCCTTCGCGCGCCACCCGATTCCCGGCATCCGATGTCGTCTCCCGGAATGCGGGCGGGCCGAACTCGGTTGCACTCGACAACGAAAGGAGCACCCATGACGCACGATTGGATTGCGCTGCAGAAATTGGCCCACGACGAGTTCACCGCCCGGATGGACCGGATCACCGAGTGGGACCAGGCCACGCCCGACGCCGACTGGACCGTGCGGGACCTCGTGCGCCATGTGGTGCTCGAGCAACAGTGGATCCCGCCCCTGCTCAGCGGGCTCTCCCCGCTCGAGGCCCGCCGCGCGCTGGCTCCGCTGGGTGCGGACCTGGCCGCCGAATGGCGCACCTACTCGGAGGCAGCGACCGCCGCGTGGCGGGCGACGCCGCTGGACGCCCCTGTGGCCCTGTCCTACGACACCGTGACCGCACTCGACTACCTGCGAGAGCAGGTCTCCGAGGTCGCCATCCACACCTGGGACCTCGCCCGGGCGACGGCCGCAGACGACACGCTCGACGGGTCGCTCGTCGAGGCCGTCTGGACGGTCTTCGAGCCGCAGCGGGACACGCTGGAGGCCAGCGGCCTCTTCGCCTCCCCTGTGCCGGTCGCCGAGGATGCCCCGCTGCAGTCGCGGCTGCTCGCCCTGACCGGGCGGGACGCGCGGGTCTAGTTTGTACTGAGTCATGACGTTGGTGACACTCGGCTGATGGGGGTTGTTCCGATGCCGGTGTGGATGCGTTCAGTGTTGTAGTAATTGAGCCAGGGTGCAAGAGCTGCTGTGCGTTCGTCGTTGCTGGTGAAGACTCGGCTGTAGGCCCATTCGGTGGCGAGGGTGCGGTTGAGGCGTTCGACTTTGCCGTTGGTCCAGGGGCAGTGCGGTTTGATGAAGCGTTGCTCCGCGCCGAGGTCGGCGACGGCCTGGTGGAATGCGGCGGAATTCCGGTAGGCGAAGGCGTTGTCGGAGAGGACTCGTTCGATTTTTGGGATGCCGTTATCGGCGAAGAATGCGGCCGCCCGGGTGAGGACGCCGGCGGCGGTGACGCCTTTCTCATCTGGGTGGATTTCGATGTAGGCGAGGCGGGTGTGGTCGTCGATCACGGCGTGGACGTAGTCGAATCCGATGCCGCGGCCGCGCACCTGTTCGCTGCGGCCGTGGGCTCTCCAGCCGCCGCCGTCGGGGATCCGGCCGAGTTTCTTCACGTCGATGTGGACGAGTTCGCCGGGTCGCTCGCGTCCGTAGCGGTTGGCCGTGGCCCGGGTCGCGCGGATCAGTTGCCCGGTGAGGGGATCGCACCAGGCCAGCGGGGGGACGTGGTGTCGGGCCAGTATCCGGGACACGGTCCGGGCCGGCGCGCCGGTCGCTGCGGCGATACGCAGCGGCCCGGACTTGAGATCGCGGCGTGATTTCAGCACGAGCTCTTCGCGCTCCGGGCTGGTCTTCCGTGGTGAGGACCCGGGCCGGGAGGATCGTTCGAGGAGCCCAGAATAGCCCTGGGCGCGGTAGCGGGCGACCCAGCGGTGGGCGCACTGGCGGGAGATGCCGAGCTCTTTCGCGACGTGAGCGACGGGCCGGTTATCCACAGTCACCCGCTCGATCAGGAGAACTTTTCCATGAACAGTCAAACGCGCGTTAATGTGACCCATGAGGACCTCCGTGACTTGTGAAGATTTCAGATACCTCCACTAAGCCCGGAGGTCCTCCTTCTTCACAAGCCCGAAAGTGTCACCAACGTTATGGCCGGGTACATCTAGTGCCGAGACCCGGGGTCTCGACCGGACGGGTGCCCTACCGGGCGATCTTCTCAGCCCCGGCGATGCGCTGGGCGATGTAGATCGGCACGATCGACACCAGCACGAGCACGACGGCGATCACGTTGACCACGGGGGCCTGGTTCGGCCGGAACAGGTTGTCGAGGATCCAGAGCGGCAGGGTCTTCACCGACGACCCTGCCGTGAAGGTCGTGACAATGATCTCGTCGAAGGACAGGGCGAACGCCAGCAGCCCACCCGCGAACAGTGCGGATCGCAGCTGGGGGAACGTGATCAGCCGGAAGGTCGTCCATACCCCCGCGCCCAGATCGGCGGACGCATCCTCGTAGCTCGTGCCGAGCCGGCGGAGGCGCGCGATCACGTTGTTGAACACCGTGACGATGCAGAACGTGGCGTGGGCGACGATCACGGTGACGATGGAGAGTTGCACGCCGAGGATCGTGCGGAACGCGTTGTTGAGCGCGATGCCGGTGATGATGCCGGGCAGCGCGATCGGCAGGATCACCAGCAGGCTCACCGCCTCCCGCCCGAAGAACTCGAAGCGCTGCAGGGCCAGGGAGGCCAGCGTGCCGAGCACCAGGGAGATCACGGTGGCGGCGAGCGCGACCTGCACGCTGGTCAGCACCGCATCGAGCGCGCCCGCGTTGCCGAAGGCCTTCACCCACCACTCCAGGGTGAAGCCGGGCGGTGGCCAGGTCAGGCTCGTGCTCGTGCTGAACGAGTTGACGAGCACCACGACAAGCGGCAGGTAGATTGCCGCGAGCACGACGATCGTGATCGCGGCCAGGAGGCCCCGGGCTGGGCGGCTCAGTCTCATGATGGCCCCTACAGGTTTTCCAGCGCACCGGTGCGGCGCACCGCGGCGAGGTAGGCGAAGATGATCACGATCGGGATCAGCGCGATGGCCGCGGCGAGCGGCAGGTTGTTGGCCGCGCCGACGTTCGTGTAGACGAGGTTTCCGAGCATCTGGTTGGCCCCGCCGACGATGTTCACCGTGATGTAGTCGCCGAGCGACAGGCTGAAGCTGAAGATCGAGCCGGCGATGATGGCCGGCCAGATCATCGGCAGCACCACGAGGCGCAGCGTCGACCAGGTCTTGCCGCCCAGGTCTCCGGATGCCTCCAGCAGCGAGTCCGGCACCCGCTCGAGCCCCGCGTAGATGGGGAGGATCACGTACGGCAGCCACAGGTAGGACAGCGTGATGATGGTCGCGGGCAGGCCGTAGCCCGGGGTGTGACCGCCGAACGGCGCCGCCAGCCATTCGAAGATCCCGTCCCGGGAGAGCACGGAGCGCCAGGCGTAGGCCTTGACGAGATAGCTCGCCCAGAGCGGCATCAGCACCGCGATCACGAGCACCCGTTGCAGTCGGGCGCTGGCCACCTTGGCCATGTAGAACGCGATCGGCAGGGCGATCAGGATGTCGACGAGGGTCACCATCAGGGCCACCCCGAGCGTACGGAGGGTGACCGTTTGGTAGAGCGACCCGGTGAGCACCGCGACGATGTTGTCGAGAGTCCAGGTCTGCGAGATTGTGCCGGTGAAGGTGTCGACCGTCCAGAGCGCGGTGATCAACAGGGCAGCCAGGGCCGCGATGTAGACCAGGCCCAGCCAGAACATCGGCGCCGACAGCAGCAGCGACAGGCGCAGCCTCGGATGCCTGCTCAGGAAGACCGAGCCCCGCCGGGCGACCGTGTCCCGCGGGGCGGGAACGATCGGCCGGCCGGCAGGCCGGGTCGGGGTGTCAACGGTCATGGTGTCTTTCTCTCGCCGGACGCGGCTCAAACGGAGGGTGGATGGCCCGCGCGTCAGCCCTTGATCCCCTGCCAGGCGGTGGTCCAGGCGGCGTAGTCGGTGCACTTCACGTCGGTGCGGCCGTCGACGCAGGTGGCGATCGGGGTGGTCCAATACCAGATCTTCGACGCGTAGTCGGCGTCGCCGGCGTGGAAGAGCGAGCACTGGTCAGGGTTAGACATGAAGTCGCAGGCCTTCTGGTTGGAGGGTGCCTCGCCGAAGTACTCGGTGGCCTGGGCGTTGGCCTTCGGGCTGCTGATGTAGTTCAGCCAGGCGTACGCGCAGTTCGGGTTCTTCGCCTTCGCCGCGACCATCCAGGTGTCCGACCAACCGGTGACTCCCTCGGAGGGCACGACGACCTCCGCCTTGGTGCCCGGGGCCAGGGAGTTGCGGATGACCTGCCAGGTCGTGCCGACGACGGTGTCCCCGGTCTCGAATGCCTGGATCGACTTGAGGTAGTCAGACCAGTACTCGCCGATGTTCGGGCGCTGCACCTTGAGGAGGTCCACGGCCGCGGCCAGCTGCTTCTCGTCGAGGGCGTAGGGGTTCTTGATGCCGAGGTCGGGCTGGTGGCTCATCAGGTACATGGCGGCATCCGCGATGTAGATCGGCGAGTCGTAGGCGGTGACCTTGCCTTTGTAGGCCGAGGACTTGTCGAACACGACGTCCCAGGACGTGGGCGCCGGGGTCACGGCGTCCGTTGTGTACATGAGCAGATTCGCCCCGTAGCCGTGCGGCACCCCGTAGGAGACGCCGTCGACGCTGTTCCAGGCCTGCAGTTTGAGGAAGTCGTAGACGCCCGCGTAGTTGGGGATCAGGTCGGTGTTCACGGGGGCGACGTCGCCGGCCGCGACGAGACGAAGCGAGGCGTCGCCGGATGCCGCGACCACGTCGTAGTCGCCGGTCTTCATCAGGTTGAACGCCTCGTCCGAGGTGCCGTAGGTCTTGCTGGTGACCTTGCACCCGGTCTCGTCCTGGAAGGCGCTGACCCAGTCGACGGCCGGGTCGTTGCTGCCGTCCTCCACGTAGCCCGGCCAGGCGAGGATCGACACCGCCCCTTCGTTGGTGCCGAGTTTCGTCGGGGCCTTAGCCCCCGTGCTTCCGCCGTTGCCGGCCGAGGTCGTGCCGCAGGCGGTCAGGAGGGCGACGGAGAGGATGGCCAGCCCGGCGAGGGTGGCCGACGTCTTCGTGCGACGAGGGGGAGTAGAGCGATTCATTGCGGTCTCCATTCGAGTTAGCGTGTTGCGGGTTCTGGTCTGGTGAGCGGGGGAAGGTCGTCGGCGGGAACCGGGGCGGCGGCCAGGGCCACCGTGTCGCGTTCGTCCCAGCCCACCTGCACCCGGGATCCGCGTTCGTCTTCGCCGACCCGGTCGGCGTCGTTCTGTTCGAGCACGGTGACGCGTGTGCCGATGTCGAGGTCGACGATCAGTCGGGTGCTGCTGCCCACGTAGATGACCTCGGCGATGACGCCCGCCGCCTCGCGGTCGGTGTGGATGGCGGTGCCCTCGCGGCCGATGCTCATCTTCTCCGGCCGCACGGAGTGGATGCCGCCGCGCCCGAGCACCAGCCTGGACAGGGTGTCGTCGAAGATGTTGGAGGTGCCGACGAACGCGGCGACGAACGGTGAGACCGGTTTGTCGTAGATCTCGGCCGGACTGCCGAGTTGCTCGATTCGGCCCTCGTTGAAGACCGCGATCCGGTCGCTGAGGGTGAGGGCTTCCTCCTGGTCGTGCGTGACGAAGATGAAGGTGATCCCGAGTTCGCGCTGCAGTTCCTTGAGCTCGACCTGCATCTGTTCCCGGAGTTTGAGGTCGAGGGCACCGAGCGGCTCGTCGAGGAGCAGCGCCTTGGGGCGCACCACCGTCGCCCTGGCGAGGGCGACCCGTTGGCGCTGGCCGCCGGACAACTGACCTGGTTTACGGTCGCCGTAACCCTCGAGGCGCACGGTGGTGAGCGCTTCCCTGGCCAGTGCGTGCCGTTCGCGTCTCGGCATCCCGCGCACCCGGAGTCCGTAGGCGACGTTGTCGAGCACGCTCATGTGCGGGAAGAGCGCGTAGTCCTGGAAGACCGTGTTGACGTCACGGTCGAATGGCGCGCGCTCCGTGACGTCCTGGCCGAAGAGGGACACCGTGCCGCTGGTGGGCTGTTCGAATCCGGCGATCAGGCGGAGCACTGTCGTCTTGCCCGAGCCGGACGGCCCGAGCATGGAGAAGAACTCCCCCTCCGCGATGTCGAGGTCGACCCCGTCGACGGCGTTGACCGCGCCGAACGTCTTGGTCAACCCGGTCAACCGGATCGCTGGTCGGTCAGCAGCCACGGGGCCTCCTCGCTCGTCCTTGTCGCTAAATCATATGGAAGCGGATGTAACTTCGTCCGGTTTCCGATGTTGCGGTCGGGTCACAATGCGCTTCGCCGCCATCATGGCCCCTCTCGTCCGCGCCCGTCAGGCTGAGTAGGGTGTGAAATATGAGCGAAGCCATCAGTGTGCGGGGCCTGACGAAGAGTTTCGGCAAGGTCAGGGCCCTGGATCGCCTCGACCTGGCTGTGGAGGTCGGCGAGGTTCACGGCTTCCTGGGACCGAACGGTTCGGGAAAGACGACGACCCTGCGCATCCTGCTGGGGCTTCTCCGGGCCGACTTCGGAGAGGTGGCGTTGCTCGGGGGCGACCCGTGGTCCGACGCGGTCGACCTGCACCGCCGCCTGGCCTATGTGCCCGGGGATGTGACGCTCTGGCCGTCTCTGTCCGGCGGAGAGGTCATCGATCTGCTCGGCCGGTTGCGCGGCGGACTCAACCCGGTGCGGCGCGCCGACCTGTTGGAGAGGTTTCAGCTGGATCCCACCAAGAAGTGCCGCACCTACTCGAAGGGCAACCGGCAGAAGGTGGCGTTGATCGCCGCATTGGCCAGCGACGTCGAGCTGTTGCTCCTGGACGAACCGACCTCCGGCCTGGACCCGCTGATGGAGGCCACCTTCCGTTCCTGCGTGCAGGAGTTGCGCACCGCCGGGCGCACGGTACTGCTGAGCAGCCACATCCTGGCCGAGGTCGAGGCGTTGTGCGACCGGGTCAGCATCATCCGAAATGGCGCCGTCGTGGAGACCGGCTCCATCGCCGCCATGCGGCGCCTGACCCGCACGGTGATCCAGGCCGAGGTGCCGGCGGTGCCGGCCGGTCTCGCCGCGATGCCCGGCGTGCACGAGGTGGTGGTGACCGGCAACCGCATCACGGCGAGCGTGGAAACGGCCGGTCTCCCCGGGCTGCTCGCCGCGCTCGGCGCGGCAGGGGTCAGCTCGCTGACGAGCAGCCCGCCGACCCTGGAGGAGCTGTTCCTGCGCCACTACGAGAGCGTACGGAGGTGAGCACCCAGCTGCGGGGCACGGGCAGCCTGCTACGTCTGGCACTGCGCCGGGACCGCTGGCTGCTGCTCGGGTCCGTTCTCGGATTCGCCGGGATCGCCGCCTCGTCCGCGTCGGCGACCGCGGGCCTGTACCCCGATCCGGCGTCCCGGATCGAGGCGGCCGGGGCGGTCAACGCGTCCGCCGCGATCGTGGCCATGTACGGGCGGATCTACGATCCCGCCTCGCTCGGCGCGCTGGCCATGTTCAAACCCGCCGTTTTCGGTGCGGTGGCCGTGGCGATCCTGATGGTGGTCGTCGTGATCCGGCACACCCGCGCCGAGGAGGAGTCGGGACGGCTCGAGATTATCGGCGCCGGCGCGGTCGGGCGCTCGGCCCCGCTCGCCGCGGCGTTGATCGTCGCCATCGGGGCCAGCGCGGCAATCGGGGCGGCCACCGCCGCGGGGCTCCTCGCCGCGGGCCTGCCTGCGGCCGGTTCGGTGGCGTTCGGCGCCGGCTGGGCGGTCACGGGGGCCTGTTTCGCCGGCCTGGCCGCAGCGACCGCGCAGGTCACCACGGGCGCACGAGCCGCCAGCGGGCTGGCCCTGGCGGGGATCGGGGTCGCCTATCTGCTCCGGGCGGTCGGTGACCTCTCCGAAGCCGGACCAGGCTGGCTGTCCTGGCTGTCGCCGATCGGGTGGAATCAGCAGATCAGGGCGTTCGCGGGTGACCACTGGGGCGTCCTGGCACTCCCCCTGGCCGCCACGGCGGTGACCACGGCCGCTGCGTTCCTCCTGCGTCGTCGCCGGGACCTCGGCAGCGGGATGATCACCGAGCGCTCCGGTCCGGCATCGGGCCGGCTGGGGACGCCGCTCGGCCTGGCCTGGCGCCTGCAGGCCCCCACGCTGCTGGCCTGGACCATCGCACTGGCCATCCTGGGCCCGGTTCTCGGCACGATCGCGCACACGGTTGCCGAGCTTCTCAACTCCCCCGGTATGAAGGCGATCATCGAACAGCTCGGCGGCAGGCAGGGTCTGACGGATGCCTTCCTCGCCGCCGAGATCGGGCTGTTCGGCACCTTCGTCGCCGCCTACGGCATCGTCGCGGTGTCCCGGCTCCGGGGCGAGGAAGCCGCGGGGCACGCGGAGGCGCTCCTCGCGACGTCGGTCGGGCGGGTCCGGATGCTCGCCGCTCACGGCGGGCTGGCCCTCGCCGGTGTCGCCTGGCTGCTGATCATCGCCGGTGCCGGAACGGGCGCCGGTCATGCCCTCGCCGTGGATGATCCGAGCCAGATCGCCCGGGTCACGATCGCGGCGATCGCGAGGATCCCGGCCGCGTGGGTCGTGGTGGGACTGGCCATCCTCATCTGGGGCCTCTGGCCCCGGGCCACCGCGGGCGCCTGGGTCGCCTACATCGCGTTCATCCTGGCCGGCGAGTTCGGCACACTGTGGGGCGTGCCCCAAATGGTCATCGACCTCAGCCCGTTCGCGCACTCGCCGCTCCTGCCGGGGCCCGATCCGAACCTCGACGGCCTGCTCTGGCTCACGGTGGTCGCGGTCGCGTTCCTGGCCGCGGGAACGACGGCGTTCCGCCGGCGCGACCTGGCTCCTTAGGCATCCGTTCGCCGGAGGCTCATCGCGGGTAGATCGCGCGGCCGTCCGCGAGCATCTCCACGTAGCCCGCGATCTTCGCGGCGCGGGTCTGGGCTCTTTTCACAGCGTTGATGCGGAACAGGATCGCGAACCGGTTCTGGGAGTCCAGTGTCGCGAACGCCGACGAGGCGGCAGGGTTGGCGTCGAGGGCCACCCGGAGGTCCTCGGGCACCGGGCTGTCCTTCTGGCGGTAAGCCACCTCCCACCGGCCGTCCGCCCTGGCCCGGTCGATCTCCGCGTGGCCGGCGGGGCGCATCCGCCCGTCCGCGATGAGCGCGGCGACCAGGCCCTGGTTGCGCTGCGACCACACGCTGCGGGCGCGCCGCGGGGTGAAGACCTGCAGATGGTAGTCGTCGTCGAGAGACCCGGCCTGCCCGTCGATCCAGCCGAAGCAGAGCGCGCTCTCCAACGCCAGCGGATAGGTGATCCCGGGTACGACGGATTTCTTCTTGCGCAATTGGAGTCTCACTCCGTCATGGCCGGCATTCTGCTCCAACCACGCTTCCCAGTCGGCCACCGTCTCGAAGAGCACGATCGGCTTGTCGGCATTGGCTCCCATGACCGCTAGCGTAGGCCGCACGACGCGACCCGGCCACCATCAGGCCGCGCGCACCTCGATCTCACCGGGCGCCGCGGTGTCGCCGCCGAAGACGAGGTGCCGGTTGGCGATCTTGTCGCTGAAGAAGCGGTCGTGGCTGACCACGACCACGGCGCCGGGGAAGTGCAGCAGCGCCCGCTCCATCACCTGGGTGCTGGACATGTCGAGGTGGTTGGTCGGTTCGTCCAGCAGCAGCACGGATGCGCCGGAGAGCAGGCACTGCGCCATCGCGACGCGCGCACGCTGGCCGCCGGACAGGTTGCCGATCTTCTGCTTGAGGTCGGCCTCAGAGAACTGGAACATCGACAGGAACCGGCCGACGGACTTCCGGGTCGCCGTGAAGGCCAGGCTGCCGGGCATCGCGTTGACGGCGTGGGTGACCGTGTCGGTGTCGTCGAGTTCGGCGAGGACCTGGTTGTAGGACACCACGGCGGTCCCGCTCGCCCAGGCTACCTCGCCGGAGTCGGCCCGTTCCTCGCCCGTGAGCACCCGGAGCAGGGTGGTCTTCCCGCTGCCGTTGGCGCCGAGGACCACGATCCGGTTGCCCCGCCTGATCTCGAAGCTGAGCCCCTGGAAGAGCACCTTGTCGCCGTAGGACTTGCCGAGCGATTCGACCCGGCAGAGGACATCCTTCACGTGCAGGCCACCGTAGATCTCGGTGATGATCTGGTCGACGGGTCGCGGCGTGCGGGCCTTCTTGATCTTTGCCAGCTGGTTTCCGAGGTCCCGGGTGGCAGCCTTCGCGGCCTCCCGGCGGTCGGCGATCCCCTCCGCTTCGAAGGCGAGCAGTTCTGATTCGTGCACGAATTGCTGTTCCAGGTTCTTGAGCCTGAACTGTTTCTGCACCACATACTCGCCGAAGTTGCCCGGGTACTCGTGCAGGTGGAAGTTCTCGACCTCGATGATCCGGGTGACGACGGCGTCGAGGAACCTGCGGTCGTGGGAGACGATGATCGCGGCGCCCCGGAAGGTGCGGAACCAGGCTTCCAGCCATTCGACACCGGCCACGTCGAGGTAGTTGGTGGGCTCGTCCAACAGGAGGACGTCGGGGCCTTCGAGCAGGATCTTGGCCAGGGCGGCGCGGTTGCGCCACCCGCCCGACAGCTCGTCGATCGAGCAGACCCGGTGGGCCTCGTCGAAGCCCAGGGTGGTCAGTGCGGTGTCGATGCGGCGGGTGTAGTCCCAGCCGTCGAGCCGGTCCATGTCCTCGAAAAGCTCGGCCTGGCGGTGGATGAGCCGGTCCAGTTCCGCACTGCCCGACGGGTCGGCGGCGATGGCCGCGTCGATCGACGCCAGTTCGGCTTCGATGGCCTTGATCGGGGCGAAGAGCTCGTCGAGCACCTCGAGGATCGTGGATTGGCCGTTCAGCTCGGAGAACTGGGAGAAGTAGCCCACCTTGATGTCGGCGTCGAGGCTGACGGTGCCGGTGTCCGGAAGGACCTGGCCGAGGACCAGCTTCAGAATCGACGTCTTGCCCGACCCGTTCTTGCCGATCAGGCCGACCCTGTCGCCGGTTTCGAGGCGGAAGAACGCCTCGCGCAGGATCTGCGCGTTTTCAAAGCGGACGCTGACGTCGTTCAGCCGGATCAGGCTCATTGCTGCCTCTCGAGGGGCGGTTCAGGGGCACCCGTGGGACTCCGGTGCGGTGTCCCTGGAGGCGCAGGGCCATGGACGATTCTACAAGGGCGACCCCCGGCCGGGTGTCCCCACCCGGGAGTCGAGGCTCAGGGTCTGGCCGGTCGCGACGGCCGCGACCAGGATGGGCAGACCGGGCTGTCGCCCGCGAGGGCACCGACCAGGGTGAACAGGTTCCAGAGCGCGAAGATGCCGAGCCCGGCCACCCAGAACCCGCGCTTCTGCTCGACCAGATCGGCCTGACCGTTGCTCGTGGCCAGGGCCTCGTCGGCACCGGTCCATGCTGCGGGCACCCGGCCACGGCCGACCCGCCGCGCAGCCGGCCGAAGGCGTACACTTTTGCGAAACGATCGCTCCGATCAAGACGCTTCTGCCCGGCGTCTGCCCGAGTGCACGCTCGCCCCTGCGGCACGCCGGGAGTTGGATGGCTACGCCCGACGAGGACGATGACTCTCCCACCCACGATTTCCCCGGATGCCGCCTCCACCTGGCACCCCGGGCATCCGACCGACGTCGCCCTCACCCTCGCCCACCTGCGGCGCGGCCGCGCCGACCCGACCCATCAGGTCGCCGCCGACGGGTCGCTGTGGCGCACCACACTCACCGTCGACGGACCGGCCTCGCTGCGGTTCGCGCAGTCGGACCTGCACACCATCACCTGCCAGGCCTGGGGCGCCGGCGCCCGGGCCGCGATCGACGCGGCACCCGCGATGGTCGGGCGGGATGATGACCCGGCCGGGTTCTGCCCCGCCCATCCGGTGCTCGACGGCGCGCACCGGCGGCATCCGGGCCTGCGCATCCCGAAGACGGGACGGGTGATGGAGGCGCTGATCCCGGCGATCCTCGAGCAGCGGGTCATCGCCGTGCAGGCTACCGCATCGTGGCGGCGGTTGGTGCACGCGTACGGCACGCCGGCCCCCGGCCCGACCCCCGGTCCCATGATGGTCGTGCCGACCGTGCGCGCCTGGCAGCTGATCCCGTCCTGGGAATGGCACAAGGCCGGCGTCGATCCTCAACGGTCACGGACCGTGATGGCTGTCCTGGCCGTGGCGCGGCAGCTGGAGCGCTGTGTGGAGCTGTCCCCGGAAGAGGCGGCGTCCAGGCTCCGATCGGTGCCGGGCGTGGGGGTCTGGACGGCAGCGGAGGTCGCCCAGCGGGCCCTCGGCGACGCGGATGCGCTCTCGGTCGGCGACTACCACCTGGCCGGGTTCATCGGGCATGCCCTGTTCGACATGGAGTTCGACGACCGGCAGCTGGTGGCCGCCATGGAGCAGTGGCGGCCGCACCGCTTCCGGGTGGTGCGGCTGCTGGAGAACAGCGGCGTGGCCGGGAAGCCTCGGCGCGGGCCGAGGATGCCGTTCGTCGATCACCGCGCGTACTGAGCTCAATCACCGGCGGTGGTCGAGCATAGCGAGACGAGGTGCGGGGGTTCGGACGAGTTCGATCTCTGGAGTCAGACCAGATCAGGCCATCGACGTGCCGAAGAGCAATCCGAGCAGGTAGGTGACGCCGGCGGCGCCGAAGCCGATCAGCAGCTGTCGGAGGGCTCGTCTGAGAGGCGGTCCGCCGGAGAGCAGCCCGACGATTGCGCCGGTGGCCAGCAGGGCGAGGCCGACGAGCACGGCCGCCACGATGATCGCCGCAGGCCCGCTGAGCCCGAACAGGTAGGGAAGGACGGGCAGGATCGCCCCGGAGGCGAAGAAACAGAAACTCGACGTTGCCGCGCCGAGGCCGGTGCCGATCGCCTCGTGCTCGTCGACCGCGGGCGAGAGCCCGCCCCGGGGAGCGACGTCGACCGGACCGGTGGCGATGGCCACCGTGCGCAGCACCTCCCGGGCGTGCACCTCGGCCCGCTCCGGGCTCATTCCCTGCGCTCGGTAGACCAGGGTCAGTTCGTTGGCCGCAAGGTCGAGGTGGGACAAAACCGTTCGGGTCGCCGGGTTCGGGGTGGATGCCTCGAGCAGTTCCCGCTGGGAGCGCACGGACACGTATTCCCCGGCTCCCATCGACAGGGCGCCGGCGAGCAGCCCGGCGATGCCGGTGAACAGGATTGTGGACGTCGGAACCCCGGTGGCTCCGATTCCGAGCACCAGTGCCAGGTTGCTCACCAGGCCGTCGTTGATGCCGAAGACCGCGGCACGGAAGGTTCCGGCCAGACGCTGGCGACCGCGGGCCGCGAGCCCGCGCACGACCTCCTCGTGGATGCGTTCGTCCGCGGCCATCGTACTGGTGGCATCCGCGTCGTCGTCGTAGGGCGAACGGGACTCGGCCCGCTGGGCCAGGGCGAGCACGAACACCGAGCCGAACCGGCGGGCCAGGAACCCCAGGAAGCGGGTGCGCATGGCGCCGCGCCGCGGTGTCCCGGCCTGGTCTCCGAGAAGGCCGCGCCAATGCGCTTCGTGGCGGCCCTCCGCCTCGGCGAGGGCGAGCAGGATCTCCTTCTCCTCCCCGGTGCGACGCGCGGCCAGGTCGCGGTAGACCGCGGCCTCGGCCTGCTCGTCGGCCAGGTACTGTCGCCAGCGACGGATGTCCGCCGCGCCGGCCGGGCGCTCGTGGGTCACGCTCATGCTTCCAGCGCCGCTTCGAGGTGACTCTGGGTCACCCGGGCGGACTCGTGCGGGCCCGACCCGTCGAGGCCGTAGAACGGTTCGTCGAATTGCACGACCCAGACCGCCTCGCGCAGGGTCACCGGGGCGTAGAGCGCGGCGCCTTCCATGTCCCCACCGGCCACGATCACCCCGCTCGGGTCCGGCGCGTGGGAATCCGGGTAGTTGCCGCGGTCGAGCCGCACCACGACCTGGACCCCCACGCCGAACCCGGTTCGCCCGGGTTCGGCCGGCCGCTGCTTCTTCCCGAATGCCATTACTCCGCCGCTCCCGCTCTCTCCAGCACGAGCTCGCGCACCCGGGCGGCATCCGCCTGGCCGCGCATGGCCTTCATGACGGCACCGATCACGGCGCCGGCGGCCTGCACCTTGCCGTCGCGGATCTTCGCGAGCACGTCGGGCTGCGCAGCCAGGGCCTCGTCGATCGCGGCGATGAGCGCGCCGTCGTCCGACACGACCGCGAGGCCGCGCAGCTCGACGACCTCGAGCGGGGTGCCCTCGCCGGCGATTACGCCCTCGAGCACCTGGCGGGCCAGGCGGTCGGTGAGCGTTCCGGCCACGACGAGTTCGATCAGCGCGGCAACCTGAACGGGGTGCACGAGGGAGTCGGCGGCCACGCCGGCCACGTTCGCGAGCCTGGCCACCTCACCGGTCCACCACTTGCGGGCGGCCTGGGCTGCCGATCCGGCGGCGATGGTGGCCTCGACGGCGTCGAGCAGGTCGGAGTTGACGACGTCCTGGAACTCCAGGTTCGCGAAACCCCAATCGGCCTGGAGCCGCTTGCGCCGGGCGGCCGGGGGCTCCGGCAGGGTCGCACGGAGCTCCTCGACCCATTCCCGCGACGGCGCGACGGGAACGAGGTCGGGCTCGGGGAAGTAGCGGTAGTCGTCGGCATCCGACTTGGGCCGGCCGGCCGAGGTGATGCCGGTGTCCTCGTGCCAGTGCCGGGTCTCCTGGGTGATGGTTCCGCCCGCGGCCAGCAGCGCCGCCTGGCGCTGGATCTCGTAGCGCACGGCACGCTCGACCGAGCGCAGGGAGTTGACATTCTTGGTCTCGGTGCGCGTGCCGAGGATGTTCGAGCCGCGCGGGCGGAGCGAGACGTTGGCGTCGCAGCGCACGTTGCCCTCCTCCATCCGGGCGTTGGAGACGCCGAGGCCTTTCACGATCTCGCGGATCGCGGCGACGTAGGTGCGCCCGATCTCCGGGGAGTCGGCCTCGCCGCCCTCGATCATCTGGGTGACGATCTCGACCAACGGCACGCCGCCGCGGTTGTAGTCGACCAACGAGTAGTCGGCACCCTGGATGCGACCGGTTGCCCCACCCACGTGGGTGAGCTTGCCGGCGTCGTCCTCCATGTGCGCGCGCTCGATGTCGACCGTGACCTGGCGGCCGCTTTCGAGTTCGATGGTGAGCTGACCGTTGAACGCGATCGGCTCGTCGTACTGCGAGGTCTGGAAGTTCTTCGCGGTGTCCGGGTAGAAGTAGTTCTTGCGGGCGAAGCGGGAGTACTCGGCGATCTCGCAGCCGAGGGCGAGGCCCAGGCGGATGCTCGACTCGATCGCCTTCGCGTTCACCTGCGGGAGCCCGCCCGGCAGGCCGAGGCAGGTCGGGCAGGTGTTCGTGTTGGCACCCTGGCCGAATTCGTTGGCACAGCCGCAGAACATCTTGGTCTTGGTGTTGAGTTCGACGTGCACCTCGAAGCCGAGCACCGGCTCGAACAGTTCGAGGGCCTTGTCGTAGTCCATCAGTTCGGCCTTTTTCATCAGACGACTCCCTCTTCGCTGGCGAACATTTCGGTGGGCGCGAGTTCGGGCGCCTGGCTGAGCAGGGTGTGCCCCCAGGTGGCCTCGAGCAGGCGCTCGACGGCGGCACCGAAGGTGTACAGGCGGGCATCCAGTTTCGCCGGCGCCATGATCTGCAGGCCGACGGGCAGCCCGTCCTCTGGCGCGAGCCCCATCGGAAGGCTCATTCCCGGCACGCCGGCGAGGTTCGCCGGGATGGTGGTGACGTCGTTGAGGTACATCGCCATCGGGTCGGTCATCTTCTCACCGAATTTGAAGGCCGTGGTGGGTGCGCTCGGCGACACCAGCACGTCGACCTGGGCGAAGGCCGCGTCGAAGTCGCGCTGGATGAGCGTGCGCACCTTCTGGGCGCTGCCGTAGTAGGCGTCGTAGTAGCCGGCGCTGAGGGCGTAGGTGCCGAGGATGATGCGGCGCTTGACCTCGGGACCGAAGCCGGCGTCGCGGGTGGCCGCCATCACCCGCTCACTGGTGAGAGGGCCCTCGGCCGGGTTGACCCGGATGCCGAAGCGCACCGAGTCGAACCGGGCCAGGTTGCTCGAGGCCTCCGCGGGCAGGATCAGGTAGTACGCGGCGATCGCGTACTCGAAGTTGGGCGCGCTGACCTGCACGATCTCCGCTCCGGCACGGGCGAGCAGGGCGAGCGTCTCCTCGAAGCGCTGCTTGACGCCGGGCTGGAATCCCTCGCCGGCGAGCTCCTTGATCACGCCGACCCGAACGCCCTTCAGGGCGCCGTCGGCCAGTCCGGCGCGTGCGGCGGCGGCCATCGACGGCCAGGAATCGGTGAGCGAGGTCGAGTCGAGCGGGTCGTGCCCGCCGATCACATCGTGCAGCAGGGCCGCGTCGTAGACCGTGCGGGTGACGGGGCCGACCTGGTCGAGCGAGGACGCGAGCGCGATCGAGCCGTAGCGGGACACTCCGCCGTAGGTGGGCTTGACGCCGACCGAGCCGGTGACGGCAGCCGGCTGGCGGATGGAACCGCCGGTGTCACTGCCGAGGGCGAGGGGAGCCTCGAAGGAACTCACCGCGGCGGCAGAGCCGCCTCCCGACCCGCCGGGGATCCGGTCCAGGTCCCACGGGTTGTGGGTCGGACCGTACGCGGAGAACTCGGTCGACGAGCCCATCGCGAATTCGTCCATGTTGGTCTTGCCGAGGGGAATCAGCCCGGCGTCGCGCACGCGCCTGACGACGGTGGCGTCGTAGGGCGGGATCCAGCCCTCGAGGATCTTCGAGCCGGCCGTGGAGGGCATGTCCTGGGTGGCGAGCACGTCCTTGATGGCGATCGGCACCCCGGCGAGCGGGCCGAGGACCTCGCCGGCGGCGCGGCGGGCGTCGATCCGGGCCGCGGTGGCGAGGGCGGCATCCCCGGCCACGTGCAGGAAGGCGTGCACATCGGTGTCGATGGCCGCGATGTGGTCGAGGTGGGCGCGCGTCACTTCGACGGAGCTCACCGATCGGTCGGCGAGCAGGCCGGACAGGTCGGCGGCGGACAGCTTGATCAGGTTGGTCATGGTCACTCCTCGTCCAGGATCGCGGGCACTCGGAACTTGTCGCCGTCGTGGTCGGGCGCGCCGGAGAGCGCCTGTTCGACGGTGAGCGAGGGAACGACCGTGTCGGGGCGGAAAACGTTGGTCAGCGGCATCGGATGGCTGGTCGCCGGAACGTCAGGGGTGGCCACTTCGGCCACCTTCGCGACGGAATCAACGATCTGGCCGAGTTCCGTGGTGAGGCGGTTGATCTCCTCCGGGCTGAGGTCGATCCGGGCGAGGTTGGCCAAATGCGCTACCTGCTCGGCCGTGATTTCAGACATGTTGCTCCGATTATCGTCGAGGTGGATTCCCCAATTCTATTCGGAGCCGTTGGTGACCAGATCCGCGTTGTCCGTTCCGATCAGGGCCATGTTGTGCAGTGACTCGCTGCCCCGGTCGAAATAGGCGTTGTGGCCGAGCGAACCGGAGAGCCAGGTCCCGGTGAGCCGGTTGTGCGCTCCGAACACCCCCAGCGGCCGGGCGCCGTACGATTCCGCCCCCGGGTCGCTGCCGAAGAAGGCGCTGTTGACCGCCGGGTCCCAGTCGGCCTTCCCCACGAACACGTTGCCGTTGGCCACGCTCAGGCTGTCGACGGACTGGATCTGGCTGCCGGGAGAACCGACCAGGACCAGCGCGTCGACCTCGAACGATCCGCGGGACAGGGCCGTGAGCGCGACCGTGGAGCCGTAGGAGTGCGCGAACACCGAGACGAAGGGCTGGTCGCCGGCACGGTCCGAGCGGATGCCCTGCGAGTACTTCTCGAGGAAGTCGGCGCCGGCGCCGGCGTGGTCGAGACCCCCGACGCTGAACAGGTCCGGGGCCTCGTAGCCGATCCAGGAGACGACGGAGATGCTCGCGGCGACCGATCCGCGGGCGCTCGCTGCCCGCTCGGCGAGGACGGCGCGCTGTTCGGCGTACAGGGACTCCGCGGTCGCGGTCCAGTTCACGATCTGGGGTTCTACCCCGTAGTTCATGCCCGGCACGAGGTAGCTGACGAATGCCGCGGTGTCCGGGTTGCCGAGGGCGATGGCGGCCCGGCCCCCCGCCACGGTGTCGAGGAGGACCAGGGATCGCCGCGGACCCCCGTCGGCTGGGCGGAGAGCGGCCTGCACCTGGGTCAGGATGGCGCGCTCGCGCGTGGCGGCGTCCCGGGCCGCGTCGTCGAGCGTGCCCGCGAGCCGGCGGTCCACCGCGGCCAGGCTCTGGCCCAGGTAGCGGGCGTTGGCCCGCCCGCGTTCGCGGAAGGGGATCCCGTCGAGGTTGCCGACCAGCCGGGGCGCCCCGGCGAGGAGGGACGACCGCTCGGTGCCGTCCAATCCGGTCCACCACCCGGTGACCTCGGTTGCGGCGGGGGGCACGGCCAGCAGGGAGTCGACCTGGCCGGGGAACTCGGCGACGAAGGTGGAAATGTCGCCGACGGACAGCCGGGACAGGCCGGCGAGGAGGCTGGCCCCCGACATCCGTCGCACTGATTCGAGAGCGGCGTCCGCCCCCGCGACCAGTGAGGCCGCCGGTTGCACGGAGATGGCCGGTTGCCCGGCGACCCCTGGCTCCCCGGAGACCGCGAGGTCCAGTCGGAGCGGCGTGGACAGGATGACGGCGCCCGCCGGTGCCGGGGCGGCCGAGACCCTGGCGCTCACCGCCGGGGGCGTGAGCGAGTGCACCCCGAGGGGCTCACTGACCGTGTGGAAGGTCAGTGAGGCGGATATCAGTGCCGCCGCTAAGAGCAAACTCGGGTACGTCCCCTCACGAACACCGAGCAGTCGGTTAGCTCGACGTGAAACACAAGGCCTGCATACTCAGAGTACTGAAACGGGGGCTCGGTTGGCCGGTCGCACTTCCCCCACAAAGGGGTGTCTTTTCGCCCCCATTTAATACTTGCTAAGTCCTATATGTGCATGGTCTAATATAACCATGTCACTGAAATTCGCCATCCTCGGGGTCCTCGAGCTGAAACCGCACACGGGCTACGACCTCAAGAAGACCATCGAAGCGTCTGTCGCCCACTTCTGGTCCGCCGACCAGTCCCAGATCTACCGCACCCTGGCCCTCCTCGTCGCCGACGGTCTCGCTGAGGTGGAAGTGATCACTCAGGACGGGCGTCCGGACCGGCGCCTGCACCGGATCACCCCGACCGGCCTGACCGCCCTGCACGGATGGCTGGCCTCGCCGCTGCCCCCGGAGACCCCGCACGACGCCTTCCTGGTGCGGGTCTTCTTCGTCGGTGAACTCGGGATCCCGGCCGCGACCGCGCTGCTCCAGGCTCGCCGGGCCGAGGCGGATGCCGTCCTGTTTCGGCTCACCGCCCTGGTCGGGCAGGACGGCGGCGAAGCCGTCGACCTCGCGCACACGCTCCGGCGCGCCACCCTCCGGAACGGGATCCGCCACGCCGCGGCCGAGCTGGCCTGGCTGGCCGAAACAGTGGAGGCGCTGTCATGAACTACCCCCTCGAACACGGCGCCGAAGCGACCGACACCGACACGATCGTCTTCCTGCACGGCGGGTCCGTCGCGGCCTGGTCCTGGGAGCCCCAGGTCGCCGGCCTCCCCGGCCGCCACCTGCTCACCCCTGACCTGCCGGGCTTCGGGGCCCGCTCCACCGAAGACTGGCGCTCACTCGCCGAGACCGCCGACGACGTCGCCGCCGCCATCGCCGAGCACGCGCACGGCGGCCGCGCCCACCTGGTCGGGCTCTCCCTCGGCGGCCTCGTAGCGGTGCAGGTCATGGCGCGCCATCCCGGCCTGCTGCGCTCCTGCCTCGTCTCGGGCGTTCCCCTGGACGGCATCCACGGCCTGGCCCGCTTCGTCAACACCCTGCAGTTGCACCTCTGGGGCCGCCCCTGGTATTGGCGCGCGCAGGCGAAGGCCTTCGGACTGCCCGCGGACGCGGTGACCGTCTTCGTCGAACACGGCCTGGACATCCGGCCGGACAATGCCGCGCGGGTCTTCGAGGACGTGAACCGCGGCGGCAGCCCCGAGGGACTGGGCGGCTACCGCGGCCCGCTCCTGGCCGTGGCGGGCGAGAAGGAATCCCGGCTCGTGCGGGACAGCCTGGCGACGCTGCAGACGCTCCTGCCGCAGACTCGCACCTGGATCGCGCCGGGCATGCACCACGTGTGGAGCATCGAAGACGCGGAGTTGTTCACGCGGATGGTGGCCGGCTGGGTCGACGACGGAACCCTGCCGGCCGCCGGCCGCTGAGTCAGTCGGAGGTGCTGGACGGGGTCTCCCCCGCGCCGTCCGCCGGCGCAGCGTCTCCGAGCGCGGCAGGGCCGTGCGTCACCAGCAGGTGGAACTCGGCTGCGTCGAGGATCCGGAGGCCGAGTTGCTCGGCCTTGGCCAGCTTCGACCCGGCGCCGGGACCGGCCGCGACGAAGTCGGTGTTCTTCGACACGCTCGAGGCGGACTTACCACCGGCAGCGATGATGGCCTCCTGGGCCTCCTCCCGGCTGTAGCCCTCGAGGGAGCCGGTGGCGACGACTGTCAGTCCACTGAGCACCCCGCCGGCCGCGGCCGCGGCGCCAGGCCCGGGATGGCCGAGCGTGACGAACTGGACCCCGGCGCGCGTCCACTGGTCCACGATCTCGCGGTGCCAGTCGACCTCGAACCAGGCGAGGATGGCGTCCGCGATGATGCCGCCGACCCCGTCGACCTCGGCGAGCTCCTCCCGCGTGGCGGCGCGGACCAGGTCGAGGGACCCGAAGTGGTCGGCGAGGGCACGCGCGGCCACCGGGCCGACGTGACGGATGTTGAGGGCCACCAGCAGTCGCCAGAGCGGCTTGGTCCTGGCCAGTTCGATCTCGCGCAGCAGCTTGATCGCATTCGACGAGGGTTGCGGCCCGGTCATCCCCTGCTTCTTCTCCGCGGCCGACGGGTTGCGCCGGAACGGTGTGCGCAGGCGGATGGCACCGTCCTCCTCCTCGCGTGGCAGCCCGGTCTCGGCGTCCCGCACGACCACCTCGATCGGCAACAGGTCGGCCAGGGTGAGGTCGAACAGGCCGGCCTCGGTGGAGAGCGGCGGCTCGGCGGGCACCGTCGGCTGGGTCAGCGCGGCTGCGGCGACCTCGCCGAGAACCTCGATGTCCAGGGCACCCCGCGATCCGATGTGTTCGACCCGTCCGCGCACCTGGGCGGGGCAGCTGCGCGCGTTCGGGCAGCGCAGGTCGATGTCCCCTTCTTTGGCGGGGGCGAGCGGGGTGCCGCATTCCGGGCAGTTCACGGGCATCACGAAGGCGCGTTCGGTGCCGTCGCGGAGTTCGATCACCGGGCCGAGCACCTCGGGAATGACGTCGCCGGCCTTGCGCAGCACGACGGTGTCGCCGATCAGGACGCCTTTGGCCTTGACCACGTCCTGGTTGTGCAGCGTGGCCTGGCGCACCTCGGAGCCGGCGACCCGCACCTTCTCCATCACCGCGAACGGGGTGGCCCGACCGGTGCGGCCGACGCTCACGACGATGTCGAGCAGCTTGGTGTTGACCTGTTCCGGCGGGTATTTGTAGGCGATCGCCCAGCGGGGAGCCCGGCTGGTGGCGCCGAGTTCGGCGTGCAGGGCGAGTTCGTCGACCTTGATCACGATGCCGTCGATCTCGTGTTCGACGCTTGCGCGGTGCACGCCGTAGTACTCGATGAAGGTCGCCGCCTGCGCGGCGGTCGGCTCCACCATGAAGTAGGTGCTGGTCGGCAGACCCCAGCCGCGCAGGAGCGCGTACACCTCGGATTGGGCGGCCACTGGCGGGTTCGCCCAGGCGCCGATGCCGTGCACGAGCATCCGGAGCCGGCCGAGCCTGGCCCGCATCAGCCGCAGCGGTTCGGCGGCCCTGCCCTCGGCCTTCTGGCGCAACGAGCCCGCCGCGGCATTGCGCGGGTTCGAGAAGACCCGCTCGCCGGCGGCTGCCTGCTCGGCGTTAAGTTCACGGAAGGCCTCGACCGGGAAGAAGACCTCACCGCGCACCTCGATCAGGGCCGGGTGGCCGGTGCCGGTCAGCTGTCGCGGGATTCCGGGGACCCAGTGGATGTTCTCGGTGACGTCTTCGCCGACCACACCGTCGCCGCGGGTCGCCGCGGTGACCAGCACGCCGTGTTCGTAGCGGAGGTTGATGGCGAGCCCGTCGATCTTGAGTTCGCAGAGGTAGTGCACGCCGCGGCCGGCGTCCCGCTCCACCTTCGCGGCCCAGTCCGCGAACTCGTCGATCGAGAACACGTTGTCGAGGCTGAGCATGCGTTCGGCATGCTGCACCGGTGCGAACAGGCTGGTCTCGGCGCGGCCGCCGACGGTCTGGGTCGGGCTGTCCTGGCTGGCCAGCTCGGGGAATTCGCCCTCGAGCACGCCGAGACGGTGCACCAGGGCGTCGTAGTCGGCATCGGAGATCACGACCTCGTTGCGCTCGTAGTAGGCGTCCCTGGCCGCCAGGATCCGCTGGGTGAGGTCGGCGACCTCCGCCGCGGCCCGGTGCAGGTCGGCCGGGGTTTCGGCGGCCGCGCCGTCAGGCATGTGCGGCGACGGCCGAGTCAGCGACGGGGACGGCGCTGACGGTGCGGTCGATGGTGCACTGGCCGAGCACGCGGGTGCCGAGGTAGACCACGGCGGTCTGGCCGGGCGCGACGCCGGTCAGCGGCTCAACCGGCAGGATTCGCAGTTCCACCCCGCCTGTGGTCGAACCATCGGTCGTCGAGCCTGTCGGAACCAGCCGCGCCACCGCGGGAACCGGGTCGGCGTGGGCGCGGATCTGCACGTCGCAGTCGAAGGCGATCTCCGGGTGCTCTGGGGCGACGCCGCACCAGGTGTACTTCGTGCCGGCGATCTCTTTGATCGCGAGCGCTTCCTTGGGCCCGACGATGACCGTGTTGGTGATCGGGCGCACCTCGAGCACGAACCGCGGCTTGCCGTCGGCGGCGGGGGTGCCGATCTGGAGGCCCTTGCGCTGGCCGACCGTGAACGCGGCGGCGCCCTCGTGCAGGCCGAGGGTGTTGCCATCGCGGTCGAGGATGTCGCCGGTCGCCGGCGGCACGCGCTCGGCCAGCCAGCCGCGGGTGTCGCCGTCGGGGATGAAGCAGATGTCGTAGGAGTCGGGCTTGGTGGCCACGGAGAAGCCGCGCTCGGCGGCCTCGGCGCGCACCTCGGCCTTGGACGGGGTCGCCCCGAGCGGGAACATCGAGTGCGCGAGCTGGTCCTGGGTGAGCACACCGAGCACGTAGGACTGGTCCTTGGCCCAGGCGCTGGCCCGGTGCAGCTCGCGGTTGCCGTCGGCATCCGTCAGGATCGTGGCGTAGTGCCCGGTGGCGACGGCGTCGAAGCCGAGGTCGATGGCCTTCTCGAGCAGCGCCGCGAACTTGATCCGCTCGTTGCAGCGCATGCAGGGGTTGGGAGTGCGGCCGGCGGCGTATTCGGCGATGAAGTCGTCGACCACGTCGAGCTTGAACCGCTCGGAGAAGTCCCAGACGTAATAAGGGATGCCGATGATGTTGGCCGCCCGCTGGGCGTCCATCGAGTCCTCGACCGTGCAGCAGCCCCGGCTTCCGGTGCGGAGAGTGCCCGGCATCCGGCTCAGCGCCAGATGCACGCCGACCACCTCGTGTCCCGCCTCGACCGCGCGGGCTGCGGCGACGGCGGAGTCCACCCCACCGCTCATTGCTGCCAAAACCTTCACCTGACGAGTGTAATAGGGTCGGACCGTTTGGCCAACGCGCCCGCTCCGCCGCCGCGGCGCGAGGCCGGAAGGCCTACGCGCCAATTGCGCCGCTGCGCGCCAGGCGCACCGGGCGCGCAGCGGCGCAACGGTGGCGCTCGAGCATCGGCCGAGGGCGGCGGATGCGACGGGTCAGGGACGCTCGGTCAACGGAGGCGCAGGTCAGCGGCCCGGCACGCGGTCGGCCATGCCGGCCCGGGAGGCCTGGGCGTGGGCGGCCGGCAGGGCGGCGAGCAGGGCGTCGACGTCGGCCATGGTCGAGGTGCGGCCGAGGGTGATCCGGAGGGCCCCGCGGGCCTCCACCTCGGTGCGGCCCATCGCCCGGAGCACGTGCGAGGGTTCCGGGATGCCGGCCTGGCAGGCCGAGCCGGTCGACACGGAGACGCCGGCCGCGTCGAGCAGGAACAGGAGTGAATCGCCCTCGCAGCCGGGGAAGCTGAAGTGGGCCGTTCCGGGCAGGTGGCGGGCCGGGTCGGGGTCGCCGTTGAGTTGCGCCGTGGGCACCGCCGCGAGCACCCCGTCCACGACGGCCTGCCCCAGCAGGGCCACCCGTGCGTTCTCGCCGGGCAGGTCGACCCCGACGGCGGCCGCGGCCACGGCGAAGGCCACGGCTGCCGCAACGTCCTGGGTACCGCTGCGCACCTGACGCTGTTGCCCGCCGCCGTGCACAAGCGGTTCCACCGTCGCGCGGCGGGACAGGACCAGAGCGCCGATGCCGACCGGGCCGCCGATCTTGTGCGCCGAGACGCTCACCGCGGACACTCCCCCGCGGCGCAGCGTGCGGAAGTCGATCGGGACGTGCCCGTAGGCGGCCACCGCGTCGACGTGCACCGGGATGCCGTGGGCCGCCGCGAGCGCGGCGACCTCAGCCACGGGCTGGATCGTTCCGACCTCGTTGTTGGCGGCCAGCAGGGTGACCAGGGCGATCTCCTCGGGGTGGGCCGCGATCGCCCGGGCGACGGCGGCCGGGTCGACCCGGCCGTGCTCGTCCAGCGGCAACCAGTCGATCATTGCGCCCTCGTGCCGTTCCAGCCACTCGACGGTGTCGACGGTGGCGTGGTGTTCCCCGCCGGGAACGAGGATGCGCCGCCTTGGCGCCCGGGCCCAGAACAGCCCCTTGATGCCGAGGTTGACGGACTCGGTGCCGCCGGCCGTGAAGACGACCTCGATGGGGTCGCAGCCCACACTGGCCGCGACGGTTTCGCGGGCTTCCTCGAGCATCCGTTTCTTGAGCTGGCCCTGGCTGTGGATCGACGCGGGGTTGCCGACGACCGTCATCGCTTCGCTGAACGCCGCGATGGCGCCGGGGAGCATCGGTGTTGTCGCGGCGTGGTCCAGGTAGACCGACATGGGGATCCTCTGCAGGTTTTCGGGCGTCGGCAGGTCTGATTGTGGTCAAAACCGACCGTCTGTACTCATTACTCTAGAACCCATGACTTCCGGTGATCCCCTGCGCAACCTCGGCGTCCGGTTGGGGGCCAACGGCGGCGAGCTGCGAGTGTGGTCGAAGAACGCCGACTCCATGGAACTGTGCATTTTCGACGAGACCGATCCCAACTGGATCGTCAAGACCGTCCCCATGACCAGAGACACCAACGACGTCTGGTTCGGGCGGTCCCGTACCCTCTCCCCCGGCCGTCGCTATGGCATCCGGGTCTCCGGTCCCGCCTCGTCGAGGAACTCGTTCCACCCGGAGAAAACACTGATCGAACCGTATTCCCGGGGTCTCGTGCGGGTCGGCCCCGACCAGTGGCAGTCCTCCGTCGTGGACGGCGGCTTCGACTGGGCCGGGTCGGTCAAACCGAAGATCGCCCTCGACCACACGGTCGTCTATGAAGCCCACGTTCGCGGCCTCAGCAAGCTCAACCCGGCGGTCCCGGCCGACCTGCGCGGAACCTACGCCGGCCTCGCCCACGAGTCGACGATCGGGTACCTGAAGAACCTCGGTGTCACCACGGTGGAACTGCTCCCGGTGCACGCATTCGTCTCCGAACAGCGCCTGATCAAGCAGGGCCTGACCAATTACTGGGGTTACAACACCTTCAATTTCTTCTCCCCGCACGCCGACTACGCCACCATGGCCTCCCAGTCCGCCGGCCCGGAGGCCGTGCTCCGGGAGTTCAAGGGCATGGTCAAGCTGCTGCACGAGGCCGGCCTCGAGGTCATCCTCGACGTGGTCTACAACCACACCGCCGAGGAGGGACCGAACGGCCCGGTCAGCAGCCTGCGCGGCATCGACAACGCCACCTATTACCGCCAGAACGACGCGGGCGCGTATATCGACGTCACCGGCTGCGGCAATACCCTGAACGTGTCGCACGAGGTGCCGCACCGCCTGGTGCTCGACTCGCTGCGCTACTGGGCGAACGACGTGCAGATCGACGGCTTCCGGTTCGACCTGGCGGTGACGCTCGGCCGGGACGGCAACGTCGAATACCAGCGCGACCACCCTCTGCTGACGGCGATCCGGACCGACCCTGACCTCACCGATGTGAAGCTCATCGCCGAGCCCTGGGACATCGGGCAGGGCGGCTGGCAGACCGGCAACTTCGCCGACGGGTGGACGGAATGGAACGACCGCTACCGCGACCGGATGCGTTCGTTCTGGCTGACCGACCTCGCCGCGGCGCGCGACGGTCATGCGGGCAGCGGCATCGGCCGTTTCGCGACCCGTCTCGCCGGGTCGTCCAACACGTTTTCGCAGGAGCGCGGGCCGCTTGCCTCGCTGAACTTCATCACGGCCCATGACGGCTTCACGATGGCCGACCTCACCGCCTACAACGTCAAGCACAATGTCGGCAACGGCGAGTCGAACCGGGACGGCACCGACAGCAACAACTCGTTCAACCACGGCGTCGAGGGCCCCACCCGCAACACCACCATCCTCACGACCCGGCGGAAGGCCATGCGCAACCTGCTGGCCACCCTCCTGCTCTCGGCCGGCGTTCCGATGATCACCGCCGGCGACGAATTCGGGCGCAGCCAGCGCGGCAACAACAACGCCTACTGCCATGACAGCGAACTGACCTGGCTGAACTGGGACCTGGACGACTGGCAGGTCGACCTGCACCGGGTCAGCCGGCGCCTGCTCGAACTGCGCCGGGAGAATCCGGCACTCCGGCCGGTGCGGTTCGGTCGCCCAGGCGAAACGACCCTCAGCGCCAGCGAAATGGACTGGTACAACGCCCTGGGCGAGTCGATGTCCGAGGAGGACTGGCACTCGTCGGATGAGCGCACGCTGCAGTATCTCGCGGCCAGCACCCCGGAGCGCGAGGAGTTCAATCGGATCCTGCTGATCGTGCAGGGCCGGGAAGCGGATGTCACGGTGACGCTGCCCGTGCACACGGGGGTCGGCTCGTACACGCTGCTCTGGGACTCGAGCCACGACGACATCAGCGATGCCGTGATCGAACACGCCCCCGGAGCCCGGCTGCTCGTCCCCGGCGCGTCGATGCAGCTCTTCCGGGCCCACTAGCCGTCACCCGGGGACGACACGGCATGGGCAGGCGGGCGGATCACGGTGCGGGAACCCCCGCCACGCTCGCCCTCGAGAGGGCCGGCATCGCCTTCACGCCCCACCTGTACGATCACGACGCCCACGCGACCAACTTCGGACTCGAGGCCGCCCAGAAGCTCGGCCTCGACCCGGCCCGGGTGTTCAAGACTCTCCTCGCCGAGGCGGACGGCACCCTCGTCGTCGGCATCGTGCCGGTCACCGGCCAGCTCGACCTCAAGGCGCTGGCCGCGGCCGTCGGCGCGAAGAAGGCCGTCATGGCCGATCCGAAGACCGCGGAACGCAAGACCGGCTACGTCGTCGGCGGGATCAGCCCGATCGGGCAGAAGACCCCGTTGACGACGGTCATCGACGAGGATGCCCAGCTCTTCGACACCGTCTTCGTCTCAGGCGGCCGGCGGGGGTTCGACATCGAACTCGCCCCCGCCGACCTGGCCCGGGCATCCGGCGCCGTGTTCGCGGCGATCTCCCGAGGGTAGGCCGGCCGAGCAGGCTCAGCCGGCGACGGCGATGAGCCCCATCTCCGCCGGGCTGATCAGCAGGTCGTTGCGGGGCACGACGCGAACGGTGTAGCCGAACGCGCCGCCGCGGTCGAGCTGGACCGTGCCGGTGAACAGGGTCGCGTTGCCGGGGGCCGGGCTGCCGGTGGATTCCTGGTCCGGATCGGTCGCAGCCGTAAGGGCCAGCGTGCTGACGTCGCTGAGCTCGTCGTTGCCCAGGCTCTTCCCGTAGACGACCTCAACGGTCACGTCTCCCGGCTCCAGGCCGTTCAGGTGCACGTGCGCGCGGAGGTGCAGCTCGTCGCCGACCTGCGGCACGGTAGCGACGCCACCCGATTCGACGTGGGCCACGGCCACGCCAGGCCAGGCCGCGACGATCCGGCCCTTCCAGACGGCCAGCTCGCGGGCAGCCCGGTAGTTGTTGGCGGAGAGCCGGGCCTCGGCCTGGCCGGCCGGGCGGTAGAGCTTCTGCACGTATTCCCGCACCATCCGGCCGGCGTTCAGTTCCGGGGACAGCCCGGCGAGGGTGTGCCGGATCGATGACACCCACCGTTCGGGCACGCCGTCCGCGTTGCGATCGTAGAACCGGGGGGCGACGTGGTGCTCGATCAGCTCGTAGAGCGCGTCGGCCTCGATCCGGTCTCGCTCGGCGGAGTCCCCGGCGGCATCCGCCGACGGGATCGCCCAGCCGTTCTTCCCGTCGTAGTACTCAGGCCACCAGCCGTCGAGGATCGACAGGTTGAGCGCACCGTTCAAGGCCGCCTTCATCCCGGACGTGCCGCAGGCCTCGAGCGGCCGGAGCGGGTTGTTGAGCCAGACGTCGGTGCCCGGGTACATCAACTGGGCCATGCCGATGTTGTAGTCCGGAAGGAAGGCGATCCTCGTGCGCAGTTCAGGATCGGCCGCGAACTGCACGACCTTCTGGATCAGGCGTTTGCCTTCTTCATCGGCGGGGTGGGACTTGCCGGCGATCACGATCTGGATCGGGTGCTCAGGGTGCAGCAGGAGGGCTCGGAGGCGTTCGGGGTCGTGCAGCATCAGGGTGAGCCGCTTGTAGGTCGGAACCCGGCGGGCGAAGCCGATGGTGAGCACGCTGGGGTCGAAGACCTTGCCGATCCAGGACGGCACGATGCCGCCCGGGTTCTGCACAAGCCAGGCCGTCGCGATCCGCCGGCGTGCGTCCTCGACGAACTGGAGGCGCATCTGGCCCCTCACCTGCCAGAGGTCGTCGTCGGAGACGGCGTCGGACGCCCAGTCGGCCTCGGAGGTGTCGCTGGTGCCGAGACGGTTCTGGGCGAGCGCGAGGAGCGCCGGGTCGGTCCACGTCGGCGCGTGCACCCCGTTGGTGATCGAGGCGATCGGCACGTCCTCCGCGTCGAAGCCCGGCCAGAGTCCCTTGAACATCCGCCGGCTGACCTCGCCGTGCAGCTTGGAGACGCCGTTGGCGCGCTGCCCGAGGCGGAGGCCCATCAGCGCCATGTTGAAGACGTCGGGTGATCCGTCCTGGTAGTTCTCGGCGCCGAGTGCGAGGAGGTCGTCGACCGCCACCCCCGGAAGCAGGTCGGTCTCGAAGTAGCGGCGCACCAGGCTGCGCTCGAACCGGTCGATTCCGGCCGCGACGGGCGTGTGGGTGGTGAAGACGGTCCCGGCACGCGCGACCTGCAGGGCCTCGGAGAAGCTGAGTCCGTCGCCGATCAGGCTGGAGATGCGTTCCAGGCCGAGGAAACCGGCGTGGCCCTCGTTGGTGTGGAATACCTCGGGGTCCGGGCGCCCGTTGAGGTTGCTCCAGAGCTTCACGGCGCGCGCGCCGCCGATGCCGAGGAGCAGTTCCTGCAGCAGGCGGTGCTCACCGCCGCCGCCGTAGAGGCGGTCCGTGACCAGGCGCAGGTCGTCAGCGTTCTCCGGGATGTCCGTGTCGAGCATGAGCAGGCGGATCCGGCCGACCATGGCCTGCCAGACCCGGGCGTGCAGCGTGCGGTTGTCCGGCAGGGCGAGGGACACCTGCACGGCCGAGCCGTCGGCCCGGCGCAACACCGACAGCGGCAGCCCGTCGGGGTCGAGCAGCGGGTAGCTTTCCACCTGCCACCCGTCAGGCGAGATCGCCTGGCTGAAGTAGCCGGCCCGGTAGAACAGTCCGACCCCGACCAGCGGCACGCCGAGGTCGGAGGCGCTCTTCAGGTGGTCTCCGGCGAGGATGCCCAGCCCGCCCGAATACTGGGGCAGCGCGGCCGCGATGCCGAACTCCGGGGAGAAATACGCGATCGACTCGGGCTTCTCACCCTCGAGTCCCTGGTACCAGCGCGGCTGCTCGAGGTAGTCCCTGAGGTCGGCGCGGACGGAGTTCACCCAGGACACGTAGTCGTGGTCGCGGGAGAGCGCTTCGAGCCTGGCCGGGTCGACGGACCCGAGCAGCGCCACCGGGTCGGCGCCGATCTCACGCCACAGCTCGGGGGCTATGTGCTCGAACAGCTGGCGGGTCGGCTCATGCCAGGACCAGCGCAGGTTGCCCGCCAACTCATCGAGCGCTGCAAGCGACTCGGGCAGGACGGTACGGACGGTAAATTTGCGGATCGCCTTCACGGACCCAAGCCTAGGGCCGGGATGTGTCCATTGCGTTAATGCGCACCGCACCGGGCCGACATTTCGCGCTACGGTCAGTAGGTGGCTAAGACAGTAAAACGCGCAGGCGCGGCTCCTGAATCATCCGGTACGACCCGGCCCCTCCCGAAGACCACCACGGCGGCACGGCAGGCGGCAGCGGCCCCAGCGACGCCGACTCCCCGGGCGACCCGGATCGGGCGCATCCCGATCCTGGACCTGTCCCCGCAACTGCCCGACAATCTCTGGCCGGTCACGGCGTTCACCGGCGAGGTCGTGCCGTTCGGCGCGACGGCGTTCCGGGAGGGCCACGACCTGATCGGCGCCATGCTGCTGCTGACCAGCCCCGACGGCACGCTCACCCGTCACCCGATGAGCCCCGGCGCGCCGGGGACCGACCGGTGGGAAACCGAGGTCCTCCTGGGCAGCCAGGGGCGGTGGGAGTACCGTGTCCGCGCCTATGCGGACGAATGGGCCACCTGGCACCACAACGCTTCGGTGAAGATCCCGGCGGGAATCGATGTCGAACTCATGTTCCTGATCGGTGCCGAACTGCTCACGGCCGCCGGCACGGACAAGGGCCGGCCCGTGGCCGAACGGCGCCTGTTCACCGCCGCGGCGAAGACGCTCGGCGACGTCACCGCATCCGTCGACGCGCGCTTCACCGTCTTGTCCGATCCCAAGTTGCTGGCCGCCGTCGCCGTGCGGCCGATCACCGGCCTCGAGTCGGTCTCGGAGCCGCGCACGATCCTGGTCGAGCGCCTCCGCGCCGGGGTCGGCTCCTGGTACGAGTTCTTCCCCCGGTCCGAAGGCGCGGTGCGCCGCGAGGACGGCTCCTGGCAGAGCGGCACGTTCCGCACCGCGGCGAAGCGCCTGCCGGCCGTGGCCGCCATGGGTTTCGACGTCGTCTACCTGCCGCCGATCCACCCGATCGGCCGCGCCTTCCGTAAGGGGCCGAACAACACGCTGGGCGCCGGCCCGGACGACCCGGGATCGCCCTGGGCGATCGGCTCGGCCGAGGGCGGCCATGACGCCATCCACCCCGACCTGGGCACCCTGGCCGACTTCGCCTTCTTCCTGGACGCAGCAAAGGACCGCGGGGTGGAGATCGCGATCGATCTCGCGCTCCAGGCCTCCCCCGACCACCCGTGGGTGACCGAGCATCCGGAGTGGTTCACCACCCTCCCGGACGGGTCGATCGCCTACGCGGAGAACCCGCCGAAGAAATACCAGGACATCTACCCGATCAACTTCGACAACGACCCGGCCGGCATCCGCGCCGAGGTGTTGCGGATCGTGCGGCACTGGATCAACGTCGGGGTGAAGATCTTCCGGGTCGACAACCCGCACACCAAACCGCTGGACTTCTGGGAATGGCTGATATCCACGATCGCCGACGAGGCGCCGGACGTGTTCTTCCTGGCCGAGGCGTTCACCCGTCCGGCGCTTCTGCAGGGACTGGGCAAGGTCGGTTTCCAGCAGTCCTACACGTACTTCACCTGGCGCAACACGAAGGAGGAACTCGAGGAGTTCTTCGACGGTCTCGCCCATGAGACGGCCGATTTCGTGCGCCCGAACCTGTTCGTGAACACTCCGGACATCCTCTCCGAGTACCTGCAGTTCGGCGGCCCGGCCGCGTTCAAGATCCGTGCGGCCCTCGCCGCCACCGCCGCGCCGACCTGGGGCCTGTACAGCGGATTCGAGCTCTACGAGTCCGTGGCGCGCCCCGGCGCCGAAGAGAACATCGACAACGAGAAGTACGAGTACCGTCCGCGCGACTTCGCCGCGGCGGAGGCGCACGGCGCCTCGCTCGCGCCGTATCTCACGGTGCTGAACCGGATCCGGGCCGAACACCCGGCGCTCGGCCAGCTGCGCAACCTGGACATCCACTCCAGCGAGGACGAGGCGATCCTCGTCTACAGCAAGTTCCTCGACGCGCCGTTTACCGGCACGGGGGCTCCGGACGCCCTCCTCGTCGTCGCGAACGTCGACCCGCACTCGGTGCGGCAGACGGTGGTGCACCTGGACGTCACCCGGTTCGGCATCCCGGAGGGCGGGTCGTTCGAGGTGGAGGACCTGATCACCGGGGCCACCTGGACCTGGGCCGCCGACAACTTCGTGCGCCTCGACGCATTCACCGAACCGGTGCACATCCTGCACGTGAAGGGACCAGTCTCATGAAGCACGCCCACGAGGACCCGGCCGCCGTGACGGTCCCGCCGACGGCAACCGTCCCGCCCGCGGCGATCGTCCCGCCGACGGCAACCGTCCCGCCCAGAGCGACCGCCCCGGCCGCGAGCCCCGCCGTAGCGACGCCCACGCCGACCTCGTCCTCCTCGTCCCCGGCCGGGTCGCTCCCGACGCTCCCGGAATCGGTGCTCGAGGCCGTCGCCGAGGGCCGGTACTACAACCCGCATGAGGTCCTCGGCCAGCACCTGCTGCAGCCGTCCGGAGCCGGCGACGGCGCCGTCACCGACCCGCTCACGGTCATCCGCGCCCTGCGCCCGCTGGCCACCGAGGTCTTCGCCATCCTGTCGACCGGTGCGCACGTCGAGCTGGCGCACCTGAGCCGCGGGATCTGGCAGGGAGTCAGCACCCTCGGCCTGCAGGATTACACGCTGGAGGCGCGCTACAGTGACGCTCCGACCTGGATCGTCGACGACCCGTACCGCTTCCTACCCACCCTCGGCGAGCTCGACCTGCACCTGATCGGCGAGGGCCGCCACGAACGCCTCTGGGACGTGCTCGGCGCGCACTACCGCTCGCACGCCGGAGCCATGGGCGAGACCACCGGAACCTCGTTCTCGGTCTGGGCCCCGCACGCCAGGTCGGTGCGCGTGATCGGTGACTTCAACGGCTGGAGCGGTGTGCTGCACTCCATGCGCAACATGGGCAGCACGGGCGTTTGGGAGCTGTTCGTGCCCGGCCTCCCCGCCGGTTCCAACTACAAGTTCGAGCTCCTCACGCAGTCCGGTGACTGGGTCCGCAAGGCCGATCCGATGGCCCGGTACACCGAGGTGCCGCCGAAGACGGCGTCCGTCATCGGCGAGACGTCGTACGAGTGGGGGGATGCCGCCTGGCTCAGCGCGCGCAGCGCCACCGACCAGCACGACCGACCGATGAGCATCTACGAGATGCACGTCGGGTCGTGGCGTCCCGGGCTCGGCTACCGCGACCTCGCGGACGAACTCATCTCCTACCTCGAGGAACTCGCCTACACGCACGTCGAGTTCATGCCGCTGTGCGAGCACCCCTTCGGCGGGTCCTGGGGCTATCAGGTCACCGGCTACTACGCGCCGACCAGCCGGTTCGGTCACCCCGACGACCTGCGCTACCTGATCGACCGGCTGCACCAGGCCGGGATCGGCGTGATCATGGACTGGGTTCCCGGGCACTTCCCGAAGGACGACTTCGCCCTGGCCCGATTCGACGGCCAGGCTCTCTACGAACACCCCGACCCGCGCCGCGGCGAGCAGATGGACTGGGGCACCTTCGTGTTCGACTTCGGGCAGAAGCAGGTGCGCAACTTCCTCGTCGCGAACGCGCTCTACTGGCTCGAGGAGTTCCACATCGACGGCCTGCGCGTCGACGCCGTCGCCTCCATGCTCTACCTGGACTACTCCCGGGAGGACGGCCAGTGGGAGCCGAACATCTACGGCGGAAACGAGAACCTCGAGGCGATCAGCCTGCTCCAGGAGATCACCGCCACGGCCTACAAGCGCAACCCCGGAACGGTGATGATCGCCGAGGAGTCCACGAACTGGGGCGGGGTGACCGCACCGACCTCCGGCGGCGGGCTCGGCTTCGGCTTCAAGTGGAACATGGGCTGGATGCACGACTCACTGGAGTACATGCAGATCGACCCGATGTACCGGGCCTACCACCACAATGAGATGACCTTCTCCTTCGTCTACGCCTTCAGCGAGAACTTCCTGTTGCCGATCAGCCACGACGAGGTCGTGCACGGCAAGGGCTCCCTGGTCGCGAAGATGCCGGGCGACTCGTGGCAGCAGCTCGCGAATGTGCGCGCCTACCTGTCGTTCATGTGGGCCCACCCGGGCAAACAGCTGCTCTTCATGGGCCAGGAATTCGGACAGCGGTCGGAGTGGAGCGAGTCGCGCGGCCTCGACTGGTGGATGCTGGACCAGCCCGCGCACCGCGGGCTGTTCACCCTTGTCGGTGCCCTCAACCGCACCTACCGGGACACTGCGAGCCTGTGGGCGCGCGACAACGACCCGGGCGGCTTCGAGCTGCTCGACGGCGGAGCCGCCGCCCAGAACGTGATCTCCTTCCTGCGCTGGGACAACGACGCCAATCCCGTCGCCTGCCTGTTCAACTTCTCCGGGCAGCCGCACACCGGCTACCGGGTCGGCCTGCCGTTCGCCGGGGTGTGGGACGAGATCGTCAACACGGACGCGGAGATCTTCGGCGGCTCCGGCGTGGGCAACCTCGGTGCCGTGGACGCGGTCGCCGAGCCTTGGGCCGGCCGGCCGGCATCCGCGACCCTCACCCTGCCGCCGCTCGCCGGCCTCTGGTTGCGTCTGCGTCGCTGACCTGCCGCCCACCGCGTGAGAGCGCAGAATCGGCCCCTTCAGTTCTTCGGAAGGGGCCGATTCTGCACTCTCGCGGAGCGGAAGGAGGCGGGAGGGTCAGTAGAGCAGGGCCGTCAGGCGGGACCGGGTCGGGGCAACGCGCGGGTCGTCCTGGCCGATGACCTCGAACAGGTCGAGGATGCGCTCGCGGATCCTGTTCCTGCCGGCGGGGTCCTGGGTCGGGAAGAGAGCCAGCAGGCGGTCGAAGGCGTCCTCGACATGGCCGCCGGACAGGTCCAGGTCGGCGACGAGCAGCTGGGCGTCGAGATCCCCGGGCGCCGCAGCGGCCTCCGCGCGGATCTCGGCCATGGTCCGGCCGTGCAACCGGGCCAGCAGGCCGACCTGGGCGAGGCCGGCGATGGCCATCTGGTCGCGCGGGTCCTGCGCGATCGCGGTCTTGTAGAGCGCGGTCGCGGCGGCGTAGTCGCCACGTTCGATGGCTTCGTACGCCTCACGGTGCAGGGGCGGCAACTCGGGTTCGACCGGCGCCGGCGCCTCAGCCGCGTCGTCGGCCTCCCCCGTGGGCTCCGGTGCGACGGCGGTGCCGGTGACTCCGTGCTCGGCCGCGAGCTGCAGCACGCGCTGGAGGACCTCACGGACCTGGCCTTCGGGGATCGCCCCGTTGAAGAGCTGCACCGGTTGGCCGCCGATGACCGCGGCGACGGTCGGGATCGACTGGGCCTGGAACGCCTGGGTCAGCTGCGGGTTGGAGTCGACGTCGACCTTGGCCAGCACGAACCGGCCCTCGTACTCGGCGACGAGCTTTTCGAGGATGGGCGTGAGCTGCTTGCACGGCTCGCACCACTCGGCCCACAGGTCGACGATCACGGGCACCGTCATGGACAGTTCGAGCACCTCGCCGAAGTTCGCGTCGGTGCCCTCCAGGGTGAGGCTCGGCACCGGCACGGCGGCCGGCGCTGCCCCGGCTGCCGCAGCAGGTGACCCCGGGACGGAAGCCGGTGGCCGGTTCACCAGGGACGAGAGGTCGACGGCTCCGCGCATATTGACGCCGGACGGTGGCACAAGACTCATGGAAGCTCCGTGGATGAGATCAGACCCTGGGCGAAGCCAAGGAGGACGATTTTGTCGGATGAACCGGCGGCCGGCACGTGGAACAGGAGTTGGTCGCCGTAAGTGCTCTGGATTCCCTTTGCGGTCGCCGACACGCCCGACAGCGCCTTGCTGGCGCCCTCCGGGCTGACCGTCGCGCCCGCGTCGACCGGTTTCACGGTCTCGGTCTCGGTGATGCTGACGGCGACGATGCTCCCGGAGTCGTTCGTCGCCAGGGCGACCGGTGAACCAGCGCCGACGGCGGCCGCGAAATCGATCGACGCGGTCGTCGGAAGGGCGGCCCGTTTCTCGTTCTTCTTGTCGAGTCCCACCTGGGTGCGGAAGGTGTCGCCCTTCACCTGGAACAGGCCGTAGGACGGGCTCTTGTCCCCCTGGAGCAGGATGTCGGCATAGGCCGCCGCCACCTCGCCCGGCGGCAGGAGCAGCAGTTTCGAGTCGGGGGCGATGATCGGCGCGCCGATGGTCGCCGGGGCGACATCCGGCACCTTCGCCGCGGCCTCGAGCTGCACCGCATACTCGATCAGGTAGGCCGACCGGGGAGTCTCCTGCCTCAGCACGATGGCCGTCGGTGCGACAGCGGCATCGTCCGCGCTCTGGATGACCGTCATCACGACCCGTGGCCAGGTCGAGGATTGCTGGGGAAGCGTCAGTGTCAGCGGGGACGCCGGCAACGCGGGCAACGCCGGGTAGTCAGCGATGGCCGCCCGGATCCTGTAGTTGGCCAGGCGCTGTTCCAGCGCCGGGCCGGTGAACCGGGCCGCGAGGGCGTCGCCGTTGAGCTTGGCGTCCGCGTCGGTGGTGAGAACGGCGATCCGTCGCACGATGCGTTCGAGCTGGGGCACCGTCACCGCGGGCGGCGGCACGTCCTTGACGGCCTTGGGCACGTCGGTCGCGGCGGCGGTCGCGCTGGCCGCCGCATCGGGAGTAGCCGGGGAACTGGGCCAGAAATCAGCGGAGCAACCGCTCAGCACGAGGCCGGTCACCAGGAGGACCGGCACGGTGGCGATGAATTTGCGGGTGATGGAACGGCGCGGACCGGTGATCTCGCTCGCCTTGATCAACTTGGGCCGGGGCACCCGGGGCAGCCGGGGCATCCGCGGCCCGCGCGGCAGGTTTCGGCGGGGACCGTGGGAGCGGCGCAGGTGGATGAGCGCCCACAGGTAGAGGATCAGCCCGATGACCGCGAGCGCTCCACCTCCGGCGATCAGGGGACCGGCCATCGGGGTCGAGTTGTCGGTGGGCCAGGTGATGGTGATCTTCGTCGGCGCGGGCTTCGTGCCGTCCGAGGCGACGATGACCGCGATGCCGTCCGGAACATTTATGGTGGTGGTCAGCGAGCCCTTGCCGCTGAACTCCTGCAGCCACAGGTCGGAGCCGACCGGGTCGGTGCTCTGCCGTGCCACGGGGGCACCGGCGGGAGCATCCGTCGACGCCTCACCGGTCGCCGCCGGGGCCTCGGTGAGCTTGCTGCTCAGCCTGGCGGTGTTCTTGACCTGACGGATGTCGTCGTAGGGCTCGTCGGCGAGCCACGCCGTGACGTCGCCCGACCGTCCGTAGGCGGCGAAAACGGTGTCTGACCCGGTGATGGTGAGCGTCTGGCTGCCGGGGAAGGCGGTGAGGGCACTGGGCTCGATGACCGCGAACCGGACATCGTCGGCGACCGTGGTGCTGACGCTCGTGGAAGCCGGTTCAAGAAAGACCGTCCGCTGGGCGATGCCGAGAACGATCATCGCGGCCGCGAGGACGAATGCCACAATGGCAAGAACAAAACGCACGTAAACCCTCCTGTGTCGCCGGCCGCCGGACGCACGCACTCGCACGCACCGCCCGGATTCGAGCCCGGGTTGCAGCAGACAGGACGTCTCACGATACTGGGTGCCGCTGAGAGGCGCCTAATAGCCCCCTGAACTCGGGACGCGCCCCGGTCTCCCGGACAGACTAAAATTATCACGGCCCTGCCCTGAGAGAACCCGAATGCGGGGTCAGAGTCCCATTATGAGGAGATAGCGTGCCGACCGACGAAGCTGATTTCACCCAGGTTTTCCGTGGTTATGACAAGGAAGAGGTCGACAAGGCGTTGCAGGGTTTGCGCCGGGACCTGATCCAGGCGAACAGCCAGGCCACCGAGGCCGCCCGGGAGATCAAGCGCCTGGCCGCGCACATCGACGACCTGAACGCCGAAATCGAGGAAGTGGGCAGCCCCACCTTTTCCGGGCTCGGCACCAAGCTCGAGAACACACTTCGGGTGGCCGAGGAGCAGTCCACCCGTGTCATCGCCCAGGCCGACATCGACGCCGAGCGTCTGCGCGCGTCCGCTGCCGCCGAGGTCGACACGCTCCGCCGCGAAGCGGCCGACCACGCCGAGCGCGTCCTGTCGGATGCCGCGGTGAAGGCCGAGCGCATCCTCGAAGATACCTCCGCGGAAGCCGACGACCTGCTTGCCCGCGCCCACGACGACTACACCACCCTCACTCAGGACGGCGTCCAGGAGGCCGCCGCCATTCGCGGCGCGGTCGCCACCGAGGCCGCGGAGCTGCGCGCCACGGTCAAACGTGAGGTGGCGGCCATCCGCTCAGAGGCCGAACGCGAGGCTGCCGAGGTGCGGGTCGTGGCCCAGCGGGAGGCCACGGAGGCCCGCGAGATCGCGGCCGGCCTCACCCGCGAAACCGAACTCACCCGGGCCGAGGTCGCGCACGAACTGGACCAGCAGCGCGCCGACCTGGCCAGGGAGACCGAGCAGGCCAGGATCGACCTCGCCGCGGAGACCGAACAGGACCGCCTGGACCTGGCCAGGGAGACCGAGCAGGCCAGGATCGATCTGGCACACGAGAGCGAGCTGGCCCGCGCCGAACTGGCAATCGAAATCGAGCAGGCGAAGATCGACCTCGAACGCGAGATCGAGCTGGCCCGGGCCGACCTCGTCATCGAGCGGGAACAGGCCCAGACCGACCTCACCCGGGACCTCGAGCGCCAGCGAGTCTCCCTCGCCCGGGAGATCGAGAAGGCCCGGGCCGATCTCGCCGCGGAACTCGAGCAGTCCCACGCCGACCAGGCGCGCGACAACGAGCAGTCCCGCGCGGACTTCACGGCCGACAGCGAACAACTGCGGATCGACCTGGACAACCAGCTCACCGCCGCACGGAAGCGCGGGGAGCATGAAGCGGCCAGGCTGCGGCGCGAGATCGACCAGACCAGGGCCGACCTCGACATCGAGCTTAAGGCTCGCCGTGACGAGGCCGAGCAGGGGCACCTGGTCCGCCACCAGGAGGCCGTCGCGCAGACCCAGAAGTTCCTCGATGAGGCGGCCCGCCAGCTCGCCGACACGAACAAGCGCACGGCCGAGCTGCGCGCGCTGAACGACCAGCTCGACAGCGGCGCCCGGAACGACGCCAGGATCGCGAAGAAGGCGGCCGAAGCCGGCGCGGAGCAGATCGTGCGTGAGGCCGAGGCCAGGGCTGCCGCCCTGGTGTCCGAGGCGGAGGCGCGCACACGCGCCCTCGTCACCGACGCCGAAGAGCGCCTCTCGCAGATTAGGATTGAGCGCGACGCGGTTGCCGGCTACTTCGAAAGCCTGCGCGGCCTCCTCACCCAGGCGGAGAGGGTCACGGCCACAGACGACTAGACCGAAGCAGGGGGAAACTCAGAGTGAAGATCCAGAACGCGTTCCGAGTCGGACTGATCGGCACCCTGGGTGTCGGCCTCGGACTGCTGATCATCAGCTCCGTCGTCACCCTGCAGACGATCATCACCTACGTCGGTGCTGCTCTCTTCATCTCCCTGGGCCTCGACCCGGCCGTGTCCTGGCTGGAGAAGAAGAAGTTTCCGCGCTGGGCCGCAATCCTCACCGTGCTGGTCGCTGTTGTCGGTGTGCTGACGGGCGTGGTCTTCGCAATTGTGCCGATCATCGTCGACCAGGTTGCCAAGCTCTCCAAGGCCATCCCCGACCTCGTCAAGTCGGTGAACACGTCCACCTTCCTGGCGGACATCCAGCGCCAGTTCCCCGGCCTCAAGGTCAACGAAATCGTCGCCTCGATCACGGACTATCTCGGCGGCAACCTGACCACGATCACAACGACGTTGATCCAGTCCGGGCTCGCCGTGGTGAGCGGCCTGTTCGGCGGGCTGATCATCCTCATCCTGTCGCTCTACTTCACCGCGTCACTGCACAGCATCAAGCGGGCGATGTACCAGCTGGTGCCGGCGACGAAGCGCGAGCGGTTCGCCGATCTGACCGAACAGATCACGACGGCCGTCGGACGCTTCGTGATCGGTCAGGCGGCGCTCGCGCTGTGCAACGGAATACTGAGCTTCATCTTCCTCTCGATCATCGGGGCGCCGTTCCCGGCGTTGCTTGCACTGATCGCGTTCCTGCTCTCGCTCATTCCGCTGGTCGGCACGATCAGCGGTTCGGTCATCATCGTGCTGACCTGCCTCGTGCCCGGGATCGGGAGCTCGCCGCTGACCGCCCTCGTCGCGGCGATCTACTACCTCGTCTACATGCAGGTTGAGGCCTACCTGCTCAGCCCCAACATCATGAACCGGGCGGTGTCCGTTCCGGGCGCCGTCGTCGTCGTCGCCGCCCTGGCCGGTGGACAGCTGCTCGGCATCCTGGGCGCGCTGATCGCGATCCCCGTCGCCGCCTCGGTGATCATGATCATCAAGCAGGTCGTCATCCCCAGGCAGAACGAGCTCTAACCCGGTACCGCCTGGCCGGCCCAGACTGTCGGCAGCGGTGCGGCCGAGGGATTCACGACGGCGACGATCTCGTCCAGGATCCGACGGGTCTGGCTCTCCCCCACCCACAGGTGCTTTCCGCCGTCGACGGCGATGAACCGGGTGCCCGGCACACTGGCGAACCGTTTCCTCGCCTCGTCGGGGCGCAGATAGTCATCGTGTTCGGGAATGATGGCCACGAGCTGGCGTTCGTTGCCTGCCCAGGCGGCCAGTTCGGCATCCGTCGCCCGGTGCAGCGGCGGGGAGAGCAGGATGGCGCCGCGGATCGGATGCTCGAGGCCGTACTTGACGGCGAGCTCGGTGCCGAACGACCAGCCGACGAGCCACGGATTCGGTAGGTGCCGTTCGGCGACGAAGGCCATGGCCGCTGCCACGTCGGCGCGTTCGGCGTCGCCGTGGCCGAAAACCCCGTCACTGGTGCCCCGGGGCGACGTGGTCCCGCGGGTGTTGAACCGCAGCACGGCCAGTCCGGCCAGGGCCGGCAGTCGCCCGGCGGCCTTTCGCAGGATGTGGGAATCCATGAATCCGCCGTGCGTCGGCAGAGGGTGCAGGGTGACGAGGGTCGCCACCGGGGGGCGATCCGCCGGAGTCGCGAGTTCCCCGACCAGGGTGAGGCCGTCCGTGGTGTGCAGTTCGATGTGCTCGCGCACGGCCGGCAGTTCGATCCCGCCCCTGATTTCTACGGCGTTCGGACTCACGGATGCTCCTTCTCGGCCGGCACCGGACGGCGTCATTTGATCTTCCAGCAGTGTGCGTGCCAGTGGCGGCGGGCGGCGAGGTCGGCGGCCTCACCCATCAGGCCGTCACCGCGCCAGGCGACGAGGTGGGCCCGGCCCGGTTCGATCTCGAGGTTGCATCCCGGGCAGACGTAACTCTTCCCCGCCCGCGCCGCAGCGACCGGTTGCACTGTCCACAGGCCGTCTCTGCGGGTCTCCGTGCGACGCCAACCGGCCCGCAGCCGGTCGAGGCCGTCGCCGTTCTCCTCCGGCCCGGGTCGGTGGCCCCTGGGTCGGTTGCTGCGTGGCATTCGGCCAGTCTACGTCGATGGCGCTGGGCCGGAAGACGGTGTCGCTACGGGTCAGTACCAGCCGTTGTCGACGGAGTGCGCCCAGGCGCCGCAGGGCGTGCCGTAGCGGCCCGACACGTAGCCGAGGCCCCATTCGATCTGTGTCCCGGCGTTGGTCTCCCAGTCGGCGCCGGCAGACGCCATCTTGGAACCGGGCAGGGCCTGCGGGATACCGTAGGCACCGCTGGACGAGTTGGCGGCGTTGACGCGCCAGCCGGACTCCTTGTTCCAGAGCGAGACGAGGCAGTTGAACTGGTCCTCGCCCCAGCCGCGGGCGACGACCTTGTCATGGGCGATCGCCTGGGCGGAGCCCGGGTCGGGCACGGCTGCCGACGGGGCGCGGCCGCTCGAGCTGGAGGCGGACTTGGCGGCAACCGGAACCGGAACGGGCTTCGGCTTCTCAGTGACGGTGAAGTTGTCGCGGGTGATGGTGTTCGTGTATGCCCCGGCGACCTGGATCTCCTGCACGGCCTGGCCGCCGAAGCGATCGCCGGCGATCTGGAAGTAGGGGGATGCCGTGGCGCCGGAGTACGGGTCGACGACGCTGACGAGCACGAACGCGGCCGCAGCGGTGAACGCGAAGGTGAACAGGGAGGCCTGCCCGCGGGACCGAGGTCGTCGCATCCGGGGTCTGACGGGCCTGCCGGCCGGCTCGGACGCGATGATGTTCAGATGTCTACCCACGATTCGTCGAGCCTAGCCCAGATTCGGGATAACAGCCAGATAACGGAGCCGCATTCAGCGCACCGCCAACATCACGTCGACGACGGCGTCGAGGACTGCGTCGACCTGGGCCTCGCGGTAGCCGCCCCGTTCCGGCTTGAAGACGACCCCGCGCACATCGTCGACCGTGATCGGGAATCCCGCCTCGAAGTACTTCACGAGCTTGTTCGCGAATCGGTCGACATCCGCTCGGCTGTAGCCGACGCTGAGGAAGCTGGTGCGGGAGAAGCGGTGGCCGGAGAGTCGGCTGAGCCGGTTGACGAGCACCTGCGCTTTCGCGCGGGCGTCCTCGAGCCAGGCCTGCTGGCCGCCGGTGCGGGAGGCGAGGTCACGGTCGCGGGAGGCGAAGGCGTCTTCGAGCCGTTCCAGGGCCGCGTCGACGTGCACGGGCGAGTAGCCGCCCCTCTTCATGGCGAATGCGGTGTGCCGGATCGTCTCGGCAGTGAGCGTCGCGCTGTCGTCTGAACCGTCATACGCCCGCCGGGCAGCCTCGAGGAACTCATCGACCTGGGCTGCGCTGTAGCCGAGCGTCTTCTTGGGCGTGCGGGGGAAGGTGGTGGTCACTGCTTCATTCTGCCCCACCCTGCCCATGGTGTCGAAAGCGGGCAACTCAGGCGAAGATCAGGTACAGCGCGTACGCGGCGGCAGCCGACGGCAGGATCGAGTCCAGCCGGTCGAGGAAGCCCCCGTGGCCCGGCAGCCAGGAACTCATGTCCTTGATGCCGAGGTCGCGCTTGATCAGGGACTCGGCCAGGTCGCCGAAGGTGGCGCTGAGCAGGATGACCACACCGAAGATGAGCCCGAACCACCAGGGCTGATGCATCATGAAGACGGCGAGGACGACTCCGGCGATCAGGCAGACCGCGCCGGCCCCGGCGAATCCCTCCCAGGTCTTCTTGGGGCTGATCGTGGGAACCATCTTGTGCTTGCCGAAGCTGAGGCCGGTCGCGTAGGCGGCCGTGTCGGCGGAGATGACGAGGAGCAGGAAGGCGAGCGTCCACCACTGCCCGTCGGGCTGGGCGGCCAACAGCACGGAGAAGCTGCCCAGGAACACCACGTACGACTGAATGAAGAACCCGGAGCCGATGTCACCGACCACGTCGCGGGCGGGCGCCCGGTGAGCCGGCAGGATGAGCAGCGCCACTCGCCAGAGAGCGATCAGCAGGATGCCGCCCAGCATGGCCAGCCACTGGCCGGCCGCCCCGAGGTAGAAGGCGGCGGGGACGACCGACACCGCCGCGAGCACCACGGGGATGCGTGGGACATTCCGGCCCGCGTGCCGGAGCGCCTGGGCCAGTTCGAAGGCGGTGAGGCCGACGAACGCCGCCGCGCAGACCATGAACAGCTCTTTGATGAAGATGAGACTGAAGAGCATGAACAGGCCGAGGGCGAGCCCGATCAGGATCGCCAGGATCAGGTTGCGGCCGGTGCGCGCCTCGATCCGTTCGTTGGTCGCGTCGAGCTGCGCCCGGGTGGCCTGCACCTGTCGCTCGAAGTCGGCGCGGGTCGACTGCATCTGCCGCTCGATGTCGCTCCTGGCCGCGTGCACCTGGGCCCGGAACTCTGCGCGGCTGACCCCGTGCGCGCGCTTGGGCGGCAGTTCCTTGTTCGGATCGTCCGACATGACGCTGACTCCGCCCTAGATCTCGAGGAGTTCGGCTTCTTTGCGTTTGAGCGCATCGTCGATGGCGTCGACGTGGGTCTTGGTGATCTGCTCGAGTTCCTTCTCGGCCCTGGCCACGTCGTCGTCGCCGACTTCGCTCTTCAGCGCATCGAGCTCGTCCTTCGCCTTGCGACGCAGGTTGCGCACGGACACCTTGGCGTCTTCGGCCTTGGTGCGAACGATCTTGACGTATTCCTTGCGACGGTCGGCCGTGAGCTCCGGCAGTGTGGCCCGGATGACGTTGCCGTCGTTGCCGAGGTTGGCGCCGAGGTTGGGGGTGTCGCGGATGGCCTGCTCGATGTCGCGCAGGGCGCCCTTGTCGTACGGGCCGATCAGCAGCGTGCGCGCCTCCTGGTTCTGCAGGGAGGCGAGTTGCTCGAGCGGCGTCGCGGTGCCGTAGTAGTTGACGAGGATCTTCGCGAACATTTGCGGGTTCGCGCGTCCGGTTCGTACGGTCGCGAAATCGTCCTTGGCGGCTTCGAGTGCCTTGTGCATGCGTGCGGTGGCATCGGACAGAACATCCGTGATCACGGTGACTCCTTCTTCGGTGGCTTCAACAATCCTAGTTGGAGACGAGGGTTCCCAGATCGGCGCCGAGAATGGCGGCGGTCACGTTGCCGTGCGGTGCCATGCCGAAGACCTGCATCGGCATCCCGTTGTCCATGCAGAGGCTGAACGCGGTCGAGTCGACGACCTTGAGGCCGCGCTGGAGGGCATCCTGGTAGGTGATGTGGTCGATCTTGCGCGCGTCCGGGTCGGTGCGCGGGTCGGCAGAGTAGACCCCGTCGACGCCGTTCTTGGCGACGAGCACGATGTCCGCGTCGATTTCCAGGGCGCGCTGCGCGGCGACCGTGTCGGTCGAGAAGTACGGGAGTCCCGCGCCGGCACCGAAGATGACGACACGGCCCTTCTCCAGGTGGCGCTCCGCGCGGCGCGGGATGTATGGCTCCGCGACCTGGGTCATGGCGATGGCGGACTGCACGCGGGTCTCCGCGCCCGCCTGCTCGAGGAAGTCCTGCAGGGCCAGGGCGTTCATCACGGTTCCGAGCATGCCCATGTAGTCGGCACGACCTCGGTCCATGCCGCGCTGGGACAGTTCCGCGCCTCGGAAGAAGTTGCCGCCGCCGACGACGATGGCGATTTCCACGGTCCTGGCTGCTTCGGCGATTTCGCGCGCGAGGGCGCTGATCACGTCGGGGTTGACGCCGAGGCTGCCTGCCCCGAATGCTTCACCCGACAATTTGAGGAGGACCCTGCGCTTCTTGCTCGGCTTCGTTCGCGTGTCTGACATGCCCGTGAGCGTCCTTCCGTTGTGCGTGTTCTAAAACTACTGTGTGCGCTGCTGGGGGCCCACACAGAGAAAGAGACCGGATTGCGACTGCAACCCGGTCTCCCTCATTGTGAATCCTGTTACGCGCCGACCTTGAATCGGGCGAAGCCCGACACGGTCAGTCCGGCATCGGCCAGGACCTTGCTGACGGACACCTTGTTGTCCTTGGCGTAGTCCTGCTCCAGCAGGGCAACCTGCTTGAAGAATGCGTGGATGCGACCCTCGACGATCTTGGGCAGCGCCGCTTCCGGCTTGCCTTCGTTCTTCGAGATCTCGGTGACGATCCGGCGCTCGGCTTCGACGGCATCCGTGGGGACGTCTTCTTTGGCCAGGTACTCCGGGTTCGCGAACGAGATGTGCTGGGCCACGCTGCGCGCGGTCTCAGCGTCGTCACCTGAGTAGCCGAGAACAACGCCGACCTGCGGGGGCAGGTCCTTGCTGGTCTTGTGCAGGTAGATCGCGAACTTCGCACCCTTGACGGATGCGACGCGGCGCAGTTCGAACTTCTCACCGATGATCGCGGCTTCGCCGTCGATCAGTTCGCCGACGGTCTGGCTGCCGGCCGGGGCGGCCAGGCCTTCCTCGACCGTGGTGGCGCCGGCCGCGGCAACCGCGTCCAGGACCTTGTCGGCCAGCGCGACGAACTTGTCGCCCTTGGCGACGAAGTCGGTCTCGCAGGCGAGTTCGATCAGGGTGGCGGTGTCGCCGATTTCCTTGGCGGCGACGAGACCCTCCGAGGTGGAACGGTCAGCGCGCTTGGCGTTGCCCTTGGCACCCTTCATCCGGAGGAGCTCGACGGCCTTTTCCATGTCGCCTTCGGCTTCAACGAGGGCGTTCTTGGTGTCGACCATGCCGGTTCCAAGACGCTCGCGCAGCGCCTTCACGTCTGCGAGGCTGATGCTTGCCATACTCGATTCCTTACTTGGCTTCTTCGGTGGGAGCGTCGGCGGCAGCAACGGCTGCGGCTTCCTCTTCCACAACGGGGACCTCTTCGACAACGGCCTCGGCGGCGACCTGCTCGGCGGCGACGGCTACATCGGCAACCTCAGCGGTCTCGGCGGACGACTGCTCGGGGGTCGCGTCGGTTGCAGCGGCTTCACCGGTCTGCAGCAGTTCGGCTTCCCAGGCGGCGAGAGGCTCGACTTCGGCCTCCGGCTTGGCGTGGCGCTGGATGAGCCCCTCGGCCGCTGCGTCCGCGATGATGCGGGTCAGCAGGCCGACCGAACGGATGGCGTCGTCGTTGCCCGGGATCGGGTACTGGACGTCGTCGGGGTCGCAGTTGGTGTCGAGGATCGCGATGACGGGGATGCCGAGCTTGCGTGCCTCGTCGATGGCAAGGTGCTCCTTGTTGGTGTCGACAACCCACAGCGCGGACGGCGTCTTCGTGAGGTTGCGGATACCGCCGAGGCTCTTGTGAAGCTTGATGAGCTCGCGCTTCTTGATGAGCATTTCCTTCTTCGTGAAGCCGCTCTTGGCGGTGTCCTCGAAGTCGAGCTCTTCAAGCTCCTTCATGCGGGCCAGACGCTTGGAGACGGTCTGGAAGTTGGTGAGGAGGCCACCGAGCCAGCGCTGGTTGACGTAGGGCTGGCCGACACGGGTCGCCTGCTCCTGAATCGATTCCTGCGCCTGCTTCTTGGTTCCGACGAAGAGGACGGTGCCGCCGTGGGCGACGGTCTCCTTGACGAAGTCATAGGCCTTGTCGACGAACCCGAGCGACTGCTGCAGGTCGATGATGTAGATGCCGGACCGCTCGGTGAAGATGAATCGCTTCATCTTCGGGTTCCAACGGCGGGTCTGGTGCCCGAAGTGCACGCCGCTGTCGAGCAGCTGGCGAATGGTTACGACGGCCATGAGCCGTACTCCTTGTCCGGCGCGCCTGCAGGGCAGAGCAACGCCAATCGGTTTGTGTCGTGATCGGATGACCACTACTCCTGGTGCCCGGCACGCATCCGCCTGCTTCCGGGGAAGCGAGGACCGAGTGGATACGGAGGCCGATTGGGCACGCGTAGTCAGCGCACGAAGCGCTGCTTGGACGAGTTTAGCACCCGACGGGAGGGCTGCCGTGCACCGGCAGGCGCCGGGGTTCCCACCACAGTGAGTGGCCGGACGGCCCCCTCCACGGATGCCCGACCGGCGGCCCGGGCGCGCCCGGACAGCGGCACGGTGGAGGCATGCAGCTCCCCCGCCTCTTCGCCGCAGCGGCAGTGGCTGCCGCCGCCCTCATTCCCGCCGCAGTGCCCCCACCTCAGCCCTGGGTCTGGCCGCTCACGACGCACCGGATGCTTGCCGAGTTCGCAGCGCCTGCCACCGACTACTCCGCGGGACATCGCGGTCTCGACCTGGCCGCGGGCGAGCGGGAACCGGTCTTCGCCGTGTCGGACGGCGTGGTGGCTTTCGCGGGAATCGTGGTCGACCGACCGGTGCTGTCGATCCGGCATGCCGGCGACCTGACCTCGAGCCTGGAGCCCGTGGCCGCGGTCGTCTCGGCGGGTGAGACGGTCGCCCGCGGCCAGCTGGTCGGGCATGTCGGGGCGGGCGGTCACTGCTCCGGCCGGTGCGTGCACCTGGGGGCGCGCCTGCACGGGCGGTACGTCTCTCCCCGCCAGTACCTCGGCGGCATCCGCCGGGCCGTACTGCTGCCGCTCGCCGGGGAAGGGCCGGCTACGCCCTGGGGTGCGCGGTGAGGTAACTCCGCTTGAGGCGTTCCGCCGACACGTGGGTGTAGATCTGGGTGGTGCCGAGGCTCGCGTGACCGAGCAGCTCCTGGACCGCCCGGAGGTCGGCGCCGCCGTCGAGCAGATGGGTGGCCGCCGTGTGGCGCAGCGCGTGCGGGCCGGCCGGGCCGTTGCCCGGAACATCGGCGAGGAGGGTGGCGACGAGGCGGTACACGGCCCGCACGCCCAGCCGCCGCCGGGCGGTGCCGAGGAACAAGGCAGCGGCCGCGGGCACAGCGGGATTGTGCACAGGGGTCTCGGGCGGGAGTTTCGCGGCGGCCAGCACCGGCCGCCCCCGGTCGAGGTACCCGAGGATGGCGGACTGGGCCGGGACTCCGAACGGCACGACCCGCTCCTTCGATCCCTTTCCGGTCACCCGCACGGTGAGCCGGTGCAGGTCGACGTCGCCGGTATCGAGTCCGACGAGTTCGGAGACGCGCAGCCCCGACGCGTAGAGCAGTTCGACGATCGCGAGGTCGCGCAGGGCGTGCGGCTCGCCGCCGGCCGCGCGCTGCTCGAGGTGACCGAGCAGGTCCTGCATCTGGGCGTGGTTGATCACCCGGGGCAGGGTGCGGCCCGGCTTCGGCGAGCGCAGCCGGATCGCCGGGTCGGCCGGGCTCGCTCCGGTGCGCGCCAGCCACGCGGTGAAGCCGCGCGCCGAGGCGGACCGGCGGGCGATGGTCGCCCGCGCCAGCCCGGCCTGGCTGCCGACCCAGAGCCAGTCCCGGAGGAGGTCCAGGGTCAGTGCGGACGAGCCGGCCACGCCGCGCTCCTCGGCGAACGCGAGCAGCCCGGCCAGGTCGCTCCGGTAGGCGCGGATGGTATGCGGGGAGAAGCCGCGCTCCGCGGCCAGGTAGACGGCGAAGTCCTCCACGGCCGCGGCCAGGGATATCGTCTGCCCTGGCACGGTCTGCCCTGGCACGGTCTGCCCTGCCACGGTCTGCCCTGCCACGGTCTGCCCTGTCACGGTCTGCCCTGTCACGGATTGGCCTGTCACGGATTGGCCTGTCACGCCACGCTTCCAGTCGAGTCGACCTGGCGGGAGAAGGCCTCGGTGCGTTCCTCAGGGCTGAGCGACTGCATCCGGGCCAGGAATGCCGGGTCGAACCTGGTCGCGACGTCGAATTCGCCCAGCGGCACGGTCGAGTGCACGATCTGGTCGTCATAGACGTGCACGAGGTTGATCGACTGCCCACCGCTCTGCCCGACCAGTCCCCCCTGCGGGGCGCTCGCATCGAGGGTGTAGCAGGTGGCGGCGGCGACGGAGACCGGGACGCCCGCGAACAGTCCGGTCGTGGCGTAGTGGAGGTGACCGCCGAGGATGGTCCGGACGTCGCTGCCGGCGATCACCTCGGCGAGCCGGGCCTGGCCGCGGAGTTCCAGGATGCTCATCAGCGGAATCATGGTGGGGATGGGCGGGTGGTGAAGGGCCAGCACCGTGCCGTGGGGTGCCGGTTCGCTGAGCAGGTCGGCCAGCCAGTCGAGCTGGGACTGGGTGAGCTCGCCGTGGTGGTAACCGGGAACGCTGCTGTCGAGCGCGATCAGGCGGACTCCCCCGAGGTCGAACACCGCGTCGACCGGGGCGTCGGACCCGGCCTGGCCGAGGAGGTCGGTGCGGAATGCGGCTCGCTTGTCGTGGTTGCCCATCACCCAGACGACCTGGGCGCCGAGTCGATCGGCCGACGCCTCGACGAGGGCGCGCACCCGGCGATAGGCATCCGCTTCCCCGGTGTCGGCGATGTCGCCGGTGAAAACGAGAGCGTCGGGGCGCAGCCCGGAGCGTTCGAGTTGGGCCAGCGCCTGGCGCGCGGGCGTGTCGGTGTCGACTGTTCCGTAGAGCGCCCGAGAGCCGCCGAGGAAGTGCGTGTCGCTGATGTGGGCGATCAGGTGGCTGGCCGGCCCGTGCTGGCCCATCTGGATCTGCTGGACCTGCTGGACCTGGTGGGTCTGCTGGACCTGCTGGTTCGGGACGACTGCCATGCCTTGCCTTGCCTTTCATCGATGTCGCTCACACTACGGCTCGCCCCCGACGCTCGCGGGGTGCGCCGCACGTCCGGGTCAGGCGAAGGCGAAGAGCCGCCGCACCACGGCCCCGTCGGCGAGCGCATCGAGGCCCTCGTTGAGCTCGGCTATCGGCTTCGTGTCGGTGTGCAGCAGCTCGACGGGGAGGGTGCCGTCACGCCACATCTGGAGATAGAGCGGGATGTCCCGCGCCGGCAGGGAATCGCCGAGGTAGGAGCCGAGCAAACGCACGCCGGTTCCCGCGAACTGCAGCGCCGGCACGCTGAGGATCTCGTCGGGACGCGGCAGCCCGACCGAGACCAGGGCGCCGCCTCGGGTGAGGAGCCCGAGGCAGGCCTCCATCACCCGGGCGCTGCCGACGGCCTCGATGGCGACGTCGACGCCGTCCCCGGCGTACTCCGCGACGAGCGCTGCGACCTGGTCGGGGGAACCGGCATGATCGGCGCCGGCCCGGAGGGCGAGGCGCTGCTTCTCGGGGAGCGGATCGACGGCGATCACGCAGGTTCCGGGAATGCGGGCGGCCGCCATGACCGCCATCAGGCCCACCGCGCCCAGACCGAAGACGACCACGGACTGGCCGGGGGCCAGCCGGGCGGTGTTCCGCACGGCGCCGATCCCGGTCAGCGCCGCACAGCCGAACAGGGCCGCGATGTCGAACGGGACATCCTCGTCGATGACGACCACGGACTCGCGGGCGACGACCGCGAACCCGGAGAAGGCGGAGACCCCGAGGTGGTGGTTGAGCCTCACTCCCGACGCCGTCCTGAGGGCGGCCGGTCCGTGCAGGAGGTCTCCGCTGCCGTTGGCTTCCGCACCGCGGTGACAGAGGGCCGGGCGGCCGGCGTCGCAGGCGCGGCAGTCGCCGCAGCTCGGCACGAAGATGAGCACAACCCGGTCGCCGGCCTGGACATCCGTCACGCCGGCGCCGACCTCGGCGATCGTCCCGGCAGCCTCGTGCCCGAGCGCCATCGGCAGCGGACGGGGCCGGGACCCGTTGACCACGGAGAGGTCGGAGTGGCACAGGCTGGCCCGTTCGATCTTCACCAGCACCTCGCCCGGACGTGGCACCGGCACCGCCACCGTCTCGTGGCGCAGCGGCCGGCTATCGGCGTAGGGGCGCGGCAACCCGGTGTCGTAGAGGATTGAGCTGAGCATCGTTGCCTGCGTCATGCTGTCCAACCTAACCCGCGGGTCAGGTGGAGGCGCGCACCCAGCCGGTTTCACGTTCCCGGGCGGCGCCCTCGAGGTCGAGGCCGCCGAGCGCACCCTGGACGGCCGCGACGGACAGGCCCGCCCGGCGGGCCACGTCATGCACAGTGCGCGGGGACCGGGCGCTCAAAGCGTCGAACACCCGGATCTGGTCGCTGGTGCGTTCACCCCGGCCCGGTGCGCCGCCCCGGGTGCCCGTCTCTCTGTCACCGGGGAAGTCGAGCGGCACCTGGACCACCCGGTCGCCGACGAGTTCGGCCATCTCCGCTGCCGTGGTCACGCACACAGCGTCGTATTCTCGGATCAGCCGGTGGCAGCCGGCCGACGTCGGAGAGGTGACCGGGCCCGGCACGGCCCCCAGCGGACGACCGAGGGCGGCGGCATGCCCGGCCGTGTTGAGCGAACCCGACCGCCAGCCTGCCTCCAACACGATCGTGGCCGCACTGGACGCCGCGATCAACCTGTTGCGTTGCAGGAATCGCCACTTCGTCGGGGCAGCCCCGCACGGCAGTTCGGAGACCACCGCGCCGGCGGCCACGATGCGCCCCAGCAGCGCGTCGTGGCCGCTCGGGTAGAACCGGTCGACTCCCCCGGCGAGAAAGGCGACGGTGAACCCCGAGCTGGCGAGGGCCGCCCGGTGGGCCATCCCGTCGATGCCGTAGGCAGCCCCGGAGACGATCGTGAACCCGCGGTCGACCAGCCCGGCCGAGGATTCTATGGCGACGTGTTCGCCGTACCCGGTGGCCGCCCTCGCCCCGACCAGGGCGATCGAGTTCGCCAGCGAGGCCAGGGCCGGGGCGGTGCCTCGCCACCACAGGGCGAGCGGGGCATTCCGGCCGAGGTCGTCGACCCCGGCGGGCCACACCTCGTCACCAGGCAGGGCCAGCCGGGCGCCCACCCGGGCCGCCTGCTGGAGGCAACGGGTGACTTCCCCCGCAGACAGGCGCGGACGCCACCGCTGCAGGGCCTGCCCCAGTTCCTCCGCGAAGCCCTCCGGCACGCCGGTGGCCCCGACCCGCGCGGCGAGCCTGCCTGGCGAGCCCGGCTCGAGCACGGCGGCCAGGGCCGGCCCGGCACCGAGCCGGTCGACCAGCACCCCGGCGGTGCCGTCCCCTGGCTCGGCGATGCAGGTCCAGGCCGCCCGGGCGAACACCTCGCCCGCGAGGCCGGGTTCCATCCCGGCCCGGGGGGCGTGCGACGGGCGCACGCCTTCCGCAAGCCCGGCCACCGCGGCCTCGTCCAGTCCGAAAAGCGTCATGATGTCATTCCCTTCCGCAGGTAGAGCGCTTGCCCGACCTGTTCGGCGCCGGGGCGTGCAACGCCGCCGAGATCGGCGATTGACCAGGCCACCCGGAGCACCCGGTCATAGCCGCGCATGGTGATCCCGCCGCGTTCCAGCGCCCGGTCGAGGATCGCGGTCGCCTCGCCGGGGAGCCTGGCGTGTGCGCCGCGCAGCCACGGCCCCGGCACCTCCGAATTGAGCGACCATGGCGTGTCTGCCAGCCGTTCCGCCGCCGCGGCCCTGGCCTGCTCAACGTGCGCTCTCGCCGTCGCACTGGTCAGGCGTGGACCGTCGGCGGCCAGGCGCAACTGCGCGGCCGTGACGCGCTGCACCCGCAGCTGGATGTCGATCCGGTCGAGCAGCGGGCCGGAGAGCCGGGCGAGGTATCGTCTCCGGGCGCTCGGCGGGCAGCTGCAGTCGAGGTCGGCGGCCCCGTACTGGCCGCAGGGACACGGGTTGGCGGCCATCACGAGCTGGAACCTGGCCGGGAACCGGGCCACGGCGTTCGCTCGATGGATGCTGATCACACCCGACTCGAGCGGCTGGCGGAGCGCGTCGAGCACGGCTGAGGCGAACTCCGGGGCCTCGTCGAGGAACAGGACGCCATGGGAGGCGCGGGCCGCCGCGCCGGGGCGGATCCGGCCACTGCCCCCACCCACCATCGCCGCCGCGGTGGCGGTGTGGTGCGGCGCCTCGAGCGGTGGCCGGGTCGCCAGGGCGGGGCCGACCCCGCGGCCGCTGAGAGAACGCATCGAGCTGACCTCGAGGGACGCCTCCGGGTCGAGGTCGGGCAGGAGGCCGGGCAGCCGGGCCGCCAGCATGGTCTTGCCCGCCCCCGGCGGACCGACCATGAACAGATGGTGGCCGCCGGCCGCCGCGATCTGCAGCGCCAGAACCGCGTCCTCATTGCCGATCACGTCGGCCAGCTCCGGTTCGACGGGCTCGACACTGCCCTCGCCGGGCGCCGCGATCACGTCGACCTGGACCGGTTCGAGCCGGGAACCATGCCAGATGGCGGCGTCCCGGAGGGAGGCGACGCCGATGACCCGCATCCCCGGCACGAGGGCAGCCTCCGCGGCATTGCCGGCCGGGACCATGACGGTGCTGTGGCCGAGCCTGGATGCGGCGATCACCGCAGGGAGCATTCCGGACGTCGGGCGCAGGCGCCCGTCCAGGGCCAGTTCGCCGATGTGCACCACCGCACCCACCGACTCCGCGGAGACGGCCTCGTCGGCGGCGAGGCAGGCCAGCGCGATCGCCAGGTCGAAGCCGGATCCGTGCTTGGGCAGGGCCGCCGGTGACAGGTTGATGGTCAGCTTGTTGCGGGTGAGCGGGCACCCCGAGTTCTTCGCGGCGGCCCGCACCCGTTCGGTCGCCTCCGACAGGGCGGCATCCGGCAGGCCGATCAGCACGATGCCGGGCAGCTGGCCCGAGATGTCGGCCTCCACCTCGACCAGCGCCCCGGTGAGGCCGAGCAGCGCCACGGCGTGCGTTCGCGCGAGCGCCATCAGAACACCCCCACCAGGTGCTCGATCACCGGGTCGGCCCCCGGCCGGAGGATGACCGCGACCGCGTCGATCCGGATGCGCGCGGGCCGGGGCTCCGACTGGTCGCACCAGGCCGCGGCGAGCCGGCGCAGGCGGGCGAGTTTGTGCACCGTGATCGCCTCGAACGGATGCCCGAAGCCCGTTCCCGACCGCGTCTTCACCTCGACGAAGGCGACTTCGCCGCTCTGCTCGACAATGAGGTCGATCTCGCCCTGGTCGCACCGCCAGTTGCGGGCGATGACCCGGTAGCCGGCCGCGGCCAGGAACCCGGCCGCGCACTCTTCGCCGCGCCTGCCCAGGTCGTCTTTGTCTGCCACGAGTGCCTCCGGGTCCAGCGTGCCCGGAGGCCGGCCGTGTCCCCGGCACGGCCCCGGATCGGTGCGGCCCGGGGCCGTCCCCGCCCTGTGGAGGGTGAGCCGGCAGCCGGCCGGGTTCCGCGGCGGCTCGAGGGTGAGGCGGGGAATTCGCCGGAACCGGTCAGAGGCCCAGTTTCGCCAGCTCGGCGTCCATCCGCACCGCGATCTCGCGGTAGCCGACGTCATTGGGGTGGAGGCTGTCTGCGGCCTTCCACTCCGGATGCCCGTCCATCCAGTGCGAGGCCCCCGGGATGTAGTCGGCGTCGATGGCCACGGCCGCGTCCCGCACCCAGCCGATGATGCGTTCCACGGATTCGGGCCGCTCGTCGGTGTACCAGAACGGTTCGACGATGATGAAGCGGGTGTGGGGCAGTGCCTTCTTGAGCTCGGTGAAGTCCGTGTCGATCGCGGCCCGAACGTCGTCGGCCCGGCCGGGCATCACGAAGTTGTCGTTCAAGCCCATGGTGCTGATCACGATGTCGGGTTGGGCCTTGATCACCTGGTCGACGAGGTCGGGCCCCGGCAGGTTCGCCCGGTTGTTCACGAAGCCGAGCCCGTTGGTGCTCGGGTTGACCTCGGTCCAGCCGCGCTCGGCGCACACGATGGTCGACCAGCGGGCGGCCCGGCTTGATGCGCCGGTGCCGCGCGTGTAGGAGTCGCCGTAGAACGCGACGACGGCCGAGCCGTCGGCCGGCCATCCCGTGGCCGCCGATCCCGCCGTCGAGTCGGCGACGCCCGCGCTCCCCGTTCCGGTCGCCCCGCCGAGCACCCCGGCGACAACGGCGATGGTCCCCGCGCACAGCACGCCGATCACGGTCAGCAGGGCGATACGTCGGCGCAGGGTCATGACTCTCATTCGTCAGCGGCGGCCCGTCCGGATTGGTCGCGCCCTCGCTCGAGGCTACCCCCGGGGGCACGGCTCAGCGCACGAGCAGGGGGATCCCGCCGCCGGCCGCGGCGAAGGCCGCATCCGTGGCGCGCAGCACGCGCAGGATGTTGCCGCCGGCCAGGGCGGCGAGATCCTCCGCCGACCAGTCCCGCCCCGCGAGCTCGGCCAGCAGTGCCGGGTAGCCGTCGACGCCCTCGAGGCCGGAGGGGAATTCGTCCGTGCCGTCGAAGTCACCGCCCAGGCCGATGTGACGGATGCCGGCCACCCGGCGGGCATGCTCGATGTGATCCGCGACCTGCGCGATCGTCACGGCGGGCGCCGGGGTGTCCCTCGCCCCGTCGAACCAGGCCGAGTACTCGGGGGTGAGGAATTGCGGCACGAAGGTGAGCATGATCACGCCGTCGTTCGCGGCGAGCCGGCCGAGCAGGTCGTCGGGCACGTTCCGGGGATGGTCGGCGACCGCGGAGACGCAACTGTGGCTGAAAATCACCGGCGAATCGGTCAGGTCGAGGGCCGCGTGCGCCGTGGCGGGCGACACGTGCGACAGGTCGACCAGCATCCCCAGCCGGTTCAGCTCCCGGATGTACTCGGCCCCGCGGGCGGTGAGGCCCCCGTGGGCGGGATCGTCGGTGCCCGAATCGGCCCAGCTGGTGTTGTGCACGTGGGTCAGGGTGAGATAGCGCACGCCCAGCCGGGCGAACATCCGCAGCACGGCCGGCGAGTCATTGAGGCTGTGCGCCCCCTCCGCGCCGAGGAGGGATGCCACCCGCCCGTCGGCCCTGGCTGCCTCGACGTCGGCGGCGCTCCGCGCGATGACGAAGTCCCCCGGGTACCGGGCGGCGAGCCGGTAGACCCAGTCGATCTGTTCGAGGGTGCCCTGCACGGCGTCGGCGCCGGCGTGGTCGTCGCTGACGTAGACCGACCAGAACTGGCCGCCGACCTGCCCGGCCCGGAGCCGGGCGATGTCCGTGTCGGTCGCGAGTCCCTGTTCGAGGCCCTCCACCGAATAGTCCCGTTCCTCGCGGCAGACCCAGGCCCAGTCGTTGTGGCCGTCGATGAGCGGCGCGATCCGCAGCGCCTGGGCGACGACGGCCGCGGCAGCGGGGGCAGGGGAAGCAGCGGCGGGATTCATGCCTCCACGCTAGTGCTCGACGGCAGGCTCCTCTCCTAGTCTGGATCCATGGGATTGCGCAACGATCTGGTCGACCTGCAGATGAAGACGATGAACGTGCTGCACCGGGCCGTGTTCACGCTCTCCGGCGGGCGCGTCCTCGCCAACTTCGGCTCGATGCCCGCGGTCAAGCTGCACACGATCGGCCGGTCGAGCGGCAAACGGCGGGCGACGATGCTGACCGCGCCCGTGCACGACCGGCATCGTTACGTGCTGATCGCGTCGAAGGGCGGCGACGACCGCAACCCGCAGTGGTACCTCAACCTGGTCGCGAATCCCGAGGTCGAGCTCACCGTGTACGGAACCACCATGCCGATGCACGCCCGCACGGCGAGCCCGGAGGAGAAGGCCGAGCTGTGGCCCCAGATCGTTGCCGCCTACAGGGGCTACGACGGCTACCAGCAGAAGACGAGCCGGGACATCCCGGTGGTCATCTGCGAACCCCGTTAGCTCGCGCCCCTCACCGTGCCCACGTGCCCCCGTGGCCTTCAAATTCGACGGAGATTTTGAGCTGTGGCGCCCGATAGGCGGGGCTTTGGGCCCATTTGCCGAAAATGTCCGTCGAATTCGACGGAGGACGGATGCGTTACGTCCGCGGGTCAGCGCGCCAGTTCGGGCTCGGCCACGCTCACCTTCGGGAAGACCGGCGGATGCGCCCCGGCCATCTCCTCGAGCACCCGGATGACCTGGCAGCTGTAGCCGTATTCGTTGTCATACCAGACGTAGAGCACGGCCTTGCGGCCGGTGGTGATGGTGGCCAGCCCGTCGACGATCCCGGCCCGGCGTGAGCCGAGGAAATCGCTGGACACGACCTCGGGCGAGTCGATGTAGTCGATCTGCTTGTGCAGCTCGGAGTTCAGGCTCATCGACCGGAGGTAGGCGTTGAGCTCGTCCTTGCCGGTCTCCCGTTCGAGATTCAGGTTGAGGATCGCCATCGACACATCAGGCGTCGGAACGCGGATGGCGTTGCCGGTCAGTTTCCCGGCCAGCTCTGGCAGGGCCTTCGCCACCGCCTTCGCCGCGCCCGTCTCGGTGAGCACCATGTTGAGGGCGGCCGAGCGGCCCCGGCGGTCACCGGAGTGGAAGTTGTCGATCAGGTTCTGGTCGTTCGTGAACGAATGGACCGTCTCGACGTGCCCGTCGACGATGCCGAAACGGTCGTTGACGGCCTTGAGCACGGGGGTGATCGCGTTGGTGGTGCACGAGGCCGCCGTCACGATGGTGTCGTCGGCGGTGATCGAGCTGTGGTTGATGCCGTGCACGATGTTCTTCAGATCGCCCTTGCCGGGCGCGGTGAGCAGCACCCGGGCGACCCCGGGGCAGGCGAGGTGCTGGGAGAGCCCCTCGGCGTCGCGCCAGCGGCCGGTGTTGTCGACCACGACCGCGTCGTGGATGCCGTACCGGGTGTAGTCGACGCCGGCCGGGTCGGAGGAGTAGATGACCTGGATCAGCGTGCCGTTGGCCAGGATCGTGTCGTTCTCCTCGTCGACGGTGATGGTGCCCTCGAACGGCCCGTGCACGGAGTCCCGTCGCAACAGGCTGGCCCGCTTGACGATGTCGTTGGCGGACCCGCGGCGCACGACGATGGCGCGCAGTCGCAGGCCCTGGCCGCCGCCGGCGTGCTCGATCAGGATGCGGGCGAGGAGACGTCCGATCCGGCCGAACCCGTAGAGCACGACATCGGTGCTCGTGCGCGGGTCGGCGCCCTGCAGACCGATGACGTCGGCCAGTTCCTCGCTCAGGAAGTCGTCGAGGCTCCGGCCGGCTTCGTCACCGCGGTAGGCCAGGTTCAGCCGGGCCAGGTCGATCGACGCGGCGCCGAGCCGCAGCCGGGCGAGCGCCTGCAGCATCGGCAGGGTCTCCTCGAGGGGAAGTTCGACGTCGTCGATCTGCCGGGCGAAGCGGTGCGCCTTGAGCAGCCCCACCACCGACTGGTTGATCAGGCTGCGCCCGTGCACGCTGGTGACGACGTTGTTGTCCCGGTACAGCCGGCCGATCAGCGGGATCATCGCCTCCGCCAGTGCTTCCCGGTTGATCCACGTGTCTCGGCAGCGATCAGCATCCTGAAGCAAGGACATACCTTTCTCTCCCGGCCGCATCGTTGCGCCGGGTTGTGCAGGCTGGCAGCCTGGGCCGGGCAGACCGGCGGTGGTCGGCCCGGAATCGGGGGGCGCGGCCGCCGGGGCGGCCGCGGGTCGAGCTACTCGTCGAGCGCGAGTTCCTTGGGCAACTCGAACTCCTTGGAGGCGAGTTCCTCCACGTTGACGTCCTTGAACGTCAGCACGCGAACCGACTTCACGAACCGGTCGGAGCGGTAGACGTCCCAGACCCAGACGTCCTTCATGGTCAGTTCGAAGTAGAAGTCGTGCTCAGTGTCCCGGCGCACCAACTCCACTTCGTTGGCGAGGTAGAAGCGTCGCTCGGTCTCTACGACGTACTGGAATTGCCCGACAACGTCTCGGTACTCGCGGTACAGGGCCAACTCGACCTCGCGGTCGTAGTCCTCGAATTCTTCTTCTTCCATGGTGTTTCAATCCTACGCTGTGATCTTGAGCCACGATTTGCGGTGCAGCCCGGTGGGGCCGAGCAGGGCGATCGCGTCCAGATGGGCCGCACTCCCGTAGCCTTTGTTCCCCGCCCAGCCGTAGCCGGGGTGCCGGGCATCCGCTTCGATCATGAGCCGGTCGCGGTGCACCTTGGCGATCACGGATGCCGCGGCCACCGAACCGCAGTCCTGGTCGGCCCGCACCCGGGTGACCACGTTCAGCGGAGTGTGCAGGGCCTTGTTCAGCCAGTCGTCGTTGCCGTCGAGCAGCACCACGCTCCCGGCGATGTCGACCCCGGCGGCGTGCAACTGGGCCAGAGCACGTTTGCCGGCGAGCCCGAGGCAGGCGATGATGCCCAGCTCGTCGACCTCGGCGGCCGAGGCGAGCCCGACGGCCGAGTGCAGCGCCCAGGCGGCCGCGAGGGGCGCCAGGGCCTCTCGGCGGGGCTCGCTGAGCATCTTGGAATCACGCAGTCCGTCGGGGATGGCCGCAGCGGCGGGGCCGACAACGGCCACGCCGACGCCGACGGGCCCGGCCAGCGCACCGCGCCCGACCTCGTCGCAGCCGATCACGCAGGTCGCGCCGGCGGCGATCATCGCCTGCTCGACGTCGAGGGTCGGGTCGACGACGCCCACCTAGTCGGTCTCCGCGGAGACCCCGCGGAAGACCTCCGGGTAGTCGTCCAGCCAGGTCCAGCGGGCCAGCGGCCAGCTGATCACCAGGGCACGGCCGACGACGTTCTCGATCGGCACGAAGCCCTTGCCCGGCGTGTCGCCGTTGTACCGGGAGTCCTTCGAGTTGTAGCGGTTGTCGCCCATCACCCACAGTGATTTCGCGGGCACGTCCACGTCGAAGGCATCCTTGGAGACCTGCGTTTGGCCGGTCGGGAGGTTCACGTACGGTTCTGAGAGCGGGATGTCGTTGACGCTCATCTGGCCGAGCGCGTTGCAGCAGACGACGTGGTCTCCCGGCAGCCCGATGACCCGTTTGATCAGGTGGTCGTTGCTGTCCGGGGCGGAGAGGCCGACCACGGAGAGCACCCAGTCGACGCCGGCCACGATCGGGTTCTGCTGCACCGGAGCCTGCGGCAGGAGCCAGCCGCCCGGATCGCGGAAGACGACGACGTCGCCCCGGGTGATCGGAATGAGCCCGGGTTCGAGCTGGTTCACGATGATCCGGTCGTTGACCAGCAGCGTCGTCTCCATCGACCCGGAGGGGATGTAGAACGAGCGGATCAGGAACGTCTTGATCAGGAACGAGATGAGCAGGGCCACCACGAAAATGACCAGGAGGTCGCGAAGGAAGAGTGCAACGCCGCGCTTCTTGCGCTTCGTTTCTGATTCCAGGCGATCTGATCGCGTGGGCAGAGAATTGTCTGTCATTAAACCGCCTGAGCTCCTGACCCAGTGTAAGGGTGAGGAGCTCAGGGAGAAATCCAGCGGATGCTGGGAGTCGACTGTTAGTCGCGCTTCTCTTTGATCTTGGCCTTCTTGCCGCGCAGGTTGCGCAGGTAGTACAGCTTCGCGCGACGCACGTCACCGCGGGTGATGACCTCGATGTGGTCGATCACCGGGGAGTGCACCGGGAAGGTACGCTCGACGCCGACCTGGAAGCTGACCTTGCGAACGCAGAACGTCTCGCGCACGCCTTCGCCGGAGCGGCCGATGACGACTCCCTGGAAGACCTGGACACGAGAGCGGGCGCCCTCAACGATGTTGACGTGGACCTTGACGGTATCGCCGGCGCGGAAGGCCGGGATGTCCTTCCGGAGTGATGGTGCATCCACCTGGTCGAGAATATGCATAGTGTTTCGCTCTCTGTATCCGCCACAGGACGACTACGATTTGTGCCGCGCGACCCGCTGTCAGCGACCCGCGTCGGCAACCGACTGAGTATGTTCATGCCGATACGTTGCAGCTCCCCTGTGGCAGAGGCTTGCTACGGCACAAACGCTGATTATGTCATGAAAGCGGTCGGTGCCGCAAAAGAGACCGCCCCGTTACTGCTCGGCGGGCTTCTCGTGGATCACGATCACGGCGGGATCGGCGGTGCTGTCGAAGCGGGGCGGCTTGGGTGCACCCGGGGCGGAACCCTGGGGTGAACCCTGGACGCCGCCGGCCGGCACCGTGCCGAACCGCGCGGTCTCCTCGATCACGACGAGCATCTCGCGCATCCTCGCCCGGGCAGCGCTGTAGAACTCCCAGATGACGAACCAGAACGCGGCCAGACCGACGACCACCACGAGCACGGGAAGCCCGGAGGACGAGGCTGTGAAGCCGAGGGCGACGATCAGGGCGTGCCAGAGGGTGAGCACGCCGACATCCGCCCAGGACACCGCCCGGGCGGCGCGCACGTCCTTGCGGGCGTAGATCAGCAGGGCGACCATGAGCAGGCCGATGCCGAGGAGGACGCCGCCGAAGAAGCTGCCGAGCACCATCCAGCCGCTCACACCGAAGACCGACGCGCCGACCAGCAGCCAGGCGGGCAGCACGACGACGGCGATGAACTGCCAGTAGTAGAAGAGTCTGCGTACGAACACGACATCAGACTACTCGCGTGATTCTGACTTACTCCTCGGAGTTCGCTGGGGGCAGAAGGTCGGGCCGCACCTGCCTGGTGCGCGCGAGCTGCTGCTCGCGGCGCCAGGCGGCGATGGCCCCGTGGTTTCCGCTGAGCAGCACGGGCGGCACGTCGTGCCCGCGCCAGCTGGACGGCTTGGTGTAGCTCGGGTATTCCAGCAGACCGTCCTCGTGCGATTCCTCGACGAGGCTCTCCGGGTTGCCGACGACGCCGGGGATCAGCCGCCCGATGGCCTCGATCATGGCCATCACGGCGACCTCTCCCCCGTTGAGCACGTAGTCGCCGAGGCTGATCAGGCGCACCCGGCCGGTGGCGGCGTAGTGGTCGAAGACGCGCTGGTCGATGCCCTCGTAACGGCCGCAGCCGAAGACCAGGTTCGGTTCCTCCGCGAGGGACCTGGCCATTTTCTGGGTGAACAGTTCGCCGGCCGGGGACGGGAAGATCAGGACAGGTCCGGCATCCGTCCCGGCCTGATCCCCGGCTGCGCCGCCGGCCACCTCGCCGATGATCTCATCGAGCGCTTCACCCCACGGCTCCGGCTTCATCACCATGCCGGCGCCGCCGCCATAGGGAGTGTCGTCGACGGTGTTGTGCCGGTCGTGGGTGTGATCGCGCAGGTTGTGCACGCGCAGGTCGATCAGCCCCGACTGGCGTGCCTTGCCGACGAGCGAGACGTCGAGGACGGAGAAGAACTCCGGAAAGATGGTGAGGATGTCGATGCGCACCAGAGAAGTCTAGGAGCGGATCAGCACCGGCTCGTTCGCACCCTCGAGTGCGGCGGCCCGGTTCACCCGGGTGCGGTGGGAGAAGTAGATCGGCAGGGCGGTGAAGAGCACGGCGCCGAGGAGGTTGCCGATCAGGACCGGGCCCTGGTTCCAGACCCACCATTCGCCGAAGCTGATGTTCGCGCCGAGCATCATCCCGGCCGGGATGACGAACATGTTCACGATGGCGTGTTCGAGTCCGAGGCTGAAGAAGGTGGTCACCGGCAGCCACATGGCGAGGATCTTCCCGGCCGTGGACTTCGAGGTGTAGAACATGATCGTGCCGATCGCGACCATCCAGTTGCAGAGCATCGCCTTGATGATGGCGACCAGGATGCCGCCGGCACCGACCGCCTCGTAGGGCAGCACCTTGTGCTCGGCCATGTGGATGATCGCCTGGATCATCGGGTCGCTCGTCTCGGTGCCGAGGTAGGTGATCGAGGCGACGTACAGTGCCGCGTAGAGCACGGCGCCGAAGAGGTGCGCGCAGATGACGACGGCGAAGTTGGTGAGCCCCTTCTGGAGGGTTGTGCGGCCCTCCATGATGGCGAGCGGAATAAGGGCGAAGCTGCCGGTGACGAGCTCCAGGCCGAGCAGGAGGATCATCGCGAAGCCGACCGGGAACAGCACAGCGCCCACGATCGGGAGCCCCGTCTGGGCTGCGGCCGTCAGCGCGACGGTGGTCGCCGCGCCGAGAATGGCGCCGGCGAGGGTGCCGCGCACGAACATCTGCTTAATGGTCAGGTTCGATTTAAGGACACCGGAGTGGATGATGTCATCGATGAGTTGATCCGGTTTGACGTACGACATGCTGCGGTTCTCCTTGGAGGGTGTGCCGCGTCATGACGAGCTGGGAAGTCGGACGGGCGCGGCGCGCCACTCCCCGGGTGTTTCGGGTCGCGTCTATGCGCCTTCGCTGTCGGGGGTCTCCACCGGAGACGCCTGCGTCTCGGGTTCGGAGTCTGGTTCCGGCTCGGTGTCCGGATCCTCCGGCAGGTCGTCATCGGGTTCCTCCGGCAGCTCTTCGAGCAGCCCGGGTGGAGGGGTGATGGTGACGATGCCGGTCGTGATGTCCACCGAGGGCACGATCGCCTTCACGAAGGGGATCATCACCTCGCCGGCCGGCGTCTTCACGATGAGCAGGTCCTGGGCCGGGAGGTGCTCGAGCCGGGTGATGGTGCCGATCTTCTCGCCGTCGCGTACGACGGCGAGTCCGACGAGCTGGTGGTCGTACCAGGCGTCTTCCTCGTCGGGCTGTTCCTCGTCATCCTGGTCGATCCAGAGGATCGCCTTGGCGAGGGCCTCGGCCGCTTCGCGGTCGGGCACATCCTTGAAGAACCCGACGGCGTGCTGGTTGTACCAGCGCAGCTCGACGAGTTCGAGGGTCTTGCCGTGCCAGGGTGACCCCGTGGGGACCTGGAGGGTGAACACGGCGCCCGGGACGAAACGACGTCCCGGGTCATCCGTGAACAGTTCGAGCTTGATGGCGCCTTTGAGACCGTGCGCCTTCGTCAGACGCCCCACCCGGAGTTGACTTCGGGGCGGCGTGCTGTCGTTCACCAAGCTCATTACCAACTACTCGCTAACAGTTTCTTCAGAAATCGGTGTCGACGACGTCGACCCGCACGCGCCTGCCGTCGGCCAGCGCGGCCACGAGGGTGCGCAAGGCCTTGGCGGTACGACCGGAACGACCGATCACGCGGCCGAGGTCTTCAGGGTTCACGCGAACCTCGAGGACCTCGCCACGTGGGGAGTTCTGTGTCGAAACGTGCACGTCATCCGGGTGATCGACGATCCCCTTGACGAGGTGCTCAAGCGCGGGAGCGAGCAAGACTACGCCTTGTCCTCTTCGGGAGCAGCGGCGTCAGCCACGGCCTCCTTGGGGGCCTCTTCCTTCGCCACGGGCTTGTCGGCCTTCGGCTTGAGAACGGGCTTCTTCTTCTCGTCGGCGACGAAAGCAACCTTGGCTTCCTTGACCCTCACGGTGCTGACGGCGTTCTTGTCACCCTTGAAGATGCCCCAGTCGCCGGTCAGCTTGAGGAGAGCGGCAACCTGCTCGGTCGGCTGTGCGCCGACGCCGAGCCAGTACTGCGCGCGCTCGGACTTGACCTCGATGACGGAGGGCTCCTGCGTGGGGTGGTAGATGCCGATCTCTTCGATGACACGGCCGTCGCGCTTGGTGCGCGAGTCGGCGACAACGATGCGGTAGTACGGTGCACGGATCTTACCCATGCGCTTCAAACGAATTTTGACAGCCACAATTCTCCTGTGTATTTGATTTTTGGCGAACTGACGGCCGTGAGCGTGGGGGCACACTCGGCACAAGCTCAATAAGGTGGTTTTTTCCTGCGTCTGAGTAGAGGGTCGAACGCAAGAGAACTCGACTAATCATTCTGCCAGACGATGCCCCGTTTCGGATAATCGACGGTCGCCCGCGTGAGCAGTGTCAGGCGGCGCACCGTGCAGGCGGCGAGTCACTCTTGCCCTCCTCGCTCCCCTCGCGTACAATAATCCGTACAGGGAGGCTTCCGATGAGAACCATGACCTACTCAGAATCACGCGCGCACTACGCCGAAACCCTGTCGGCGGTCGTCAATGACCGCGAGGAAGTCATCATCACCCGCGCCGGGCACGAGCCCGTCGTGATCGTCTCGCTCGATGAGTACGAGTCGCTCAAGGAAACCGCCTATCTGCTCCGCAATCCGGCCAATGCGCGGCGCCTTCTCAGATCAATCGAACGGCTCGAGTCCGGGCTCGGCACCGTGAATGACCTGACGGAGTGAAATTCGTCTGGGATGAAGATGCCTGGATGGACTACGAATGGTGGCAGGCCCCGGACCGCAAAGTCCTCAAGCGGATCAATACGCTTCTCCGTGATGTGGCACGAAACGGAAACGAGGGCATTGGAAAGCCCGAGCCGCTGAAGCACGGCTTCCACGGCTACTGGTCGCGTCGCATCACGGATGAGCACCGCCTCATCTACAAGGTTGACGGCGACGAGGTTCGCATCGCGGGGTGCCGGTACCACTACGGAAACTAGGGATCCGCCGGCCACCAGCAGGAGGCCATTGATGAACGCCGGGACGGCAATACTCGTGCCCTGTGGGTTGACGACCTTTCACCGGCTGTGCAGCCCGGCGCGGAGTTCGGTGCGGTGAAGTTCTCGCCGGACGGCTCGCGACTCTACGCCAGCGGGTTCGGCCCGACCATCGTGATCGACACGGCATCCGGCGATGAGCTGCCTCGGATCCCCGGAAACGGGATTCTGGCGGTCAGTCCGGATGGCCGTCGGATCGCGACCGCCGACGCGGGCGGCGCGATCATCACGTGGGACCTCGGCGACTGGTCGGCGGGTTTCCGCACCAGCATGTTCGCTCGGCAGACTGCGTCCGTGGAGCTCGATGAGCGCACCGTCGGGCTCGAACACTCCTACGGGATGACGCAGGTGATCGTCGCCGACCCGGCGGCGTGGACCGAGCGCGCGTGCCAGGTTGCCGGACGAGCACTGACCGAGGAGGAGTGGGGGAAGCTTTTGGGTGCTCGGCCGTACGCTCCGGCATGCCGTGGTTGACCGCGGCCGCAGCTTGCGCACGCTGACCACGAGTGCCCGCATTTCCGCGGACCTGCGGCGAAGATCGCTTCGGTAGTCGACGAGTCACGGGTCGGGTCGGAGAACTCACCCTGACACGCAGGGCGGCCCGATCGGTGTCAGGATTGTGGCGGACAACACCCACTCGGGTGAGGCGATCCTCGAAAGGCCACCCATGGGAATCGAATTCGCCCGCTCTGAGCGGTCGACCATCGGCATTGAGTGGGAACTCGCCCTGGTCGACCGCCAGACCGGCGACCTCGTGTGCATCGCCGACGAGGTGCTGGCGGGGCTCTGCGGGCCAGGCGGCTCGCCGCATCCGAAGATCACCGGCGAACTGCTGCTCAACACGGTCGAGCTGGTTTCGGGGGTCCATCACACGGTGGCCGGGGCGGTCGCGGATGTTGTCGGCCAGGTCGCCGAGGTGCGGGCGATCACCGATCCGCGGGGCGTCGATCTCATCTGCAGCGGGTCGCATCCGTTCGGCCAGTGGTTCGACCAGGAGGTCACGGACAAGGCCAGGTACCACCGCCTGATCGACCGCACCCAGTGGTGGGGGCGCAACATGATGATCTGGGGCATCCACGTGCACGTGGGCATCGAGGACCGCGCCAAGGTGATCCCCATCCTGAACGGGCTGCTCACCTATCTGCCGCACCTGCAGGCGCTGTCCGCGTCGAGTCCGTTCTGGGCGGGCGTGAACACCGGTTACGCCTCGAATCGCGCCCAGATGTTCCAGCAGCTCCCGACGGCGGGCCTGCCGTGGATCCTGGACGACTGGGCCGCGTGGGAACGCTACGTCGAGGACATGACCGTCACCGGGATCGTCGACGATGTCACCGAGGTGCGCTGGGACATCCGCCCGTCGCCACGCTGGGGCACGATCGAGATCCGCGCCTGCGACGGGGTGTCGACGGCCGAGGAACTCGGGGCGATCGCCGCGTTAATCCAATGCCTGGTCGAGTGGATGTCGACGCGGCTGGACGCGGGCGAGACCGTGCTGCAACTGCAGCCCTGGTTCGTGCGCGAAAACAAGTGGCGCGCCTCGCGGTACGGGCTCGACGCGGAGATCATCCTCGACGCCGCCGGGGCCGAATGCCCCGTCGTCGACGACGTGCGGCGCCTGATCGAAGTGCTCTCCCCCGTGGCTGAGCGCCTCGGCTGCCTGGCGGAACTGCTCCAGCTCAACCTGATCCTCGACGCCGGGGCCAGCTACCAACGCCAGTTGCGGGTGGCGGACGCCGCCGACGGGAGCCTGCCGGCGGTTGTTCGCGCACTCGCCGACGAGCTGCGCACGGGACTCATCGCGCGCTGAACGCGTTGCGGTTCCCCACCACAATATGGGTTTGATCAGGTTATCCACACCCTGGTGTGGGGGTCGGTTGGGTGCCTGTGGATGTCGGTGGCTGGGTGCGGGTATGGCCACCCTGGTGAGCACCACCCAGCAGCAGCTCGGACTGCTCTTTGACGCGGTCGCGGTCGCGGTCGCGGTCGCGGTCGCGGACCGGGTGATCGCGCAGTGTTTCGCGTTCCGGGCGGAGTTGATCGATCAGACCCGCCGGTTCAGCGAGGCGCACGCGGCGGAGATCCCGCGGGGACCGCAAGCGTTGTGGAGCCGGGAGGAGATCGCGCAGCGGGAGCTCTCCAGTGAGCTGGCCGCGACGCTGCGGATCCCGGAGCGCAGCGCGGAGACCCTGCTCGCGGAAAGTAAGGCCCTGGTCCAGGACCTCCCCGCAACCCGGGCGGCCCTGCATGACGGGGTGATCAGTTACCGGCACGCGCAGGCGATAGTCCAGCAGTCCTGGTCGATCCCCGAGGAGGGTGTGGCCGCGTTCGAACAGGCACTGCTGCCCTCGGCGGAGCACCTGACGGTGGCCAAGCTCAAGCACAAGGCCCGGCTGCTGCGGGAACGGTTGCACCCGGAGACGATCACGGCGCGGCATGCCGAGTCGATCGCGAAGCGCACCTCGTCCGTGGCGCGACGCTTCGCTCCGCATCCCGGGATGCAACCGGCCAGCAAGGGGTGCCGAACTTGATCACTCCCATGACCGGGCTCTCCTCGGTGAGACCGCGCACGACAACCTCGCCCACCTCTGCAGACCCAACCATGCGTTGAAGACCCAAACCCGGTGGACCGTGGCCCAGCAGCCCGGCGGCATCCTGACCTGGACCTCCCCCACCGGACGAGACTTCGTCACCGAACCGGCCACTGTACTCCCGGCCACCTCGCAATCCACCGGGCCACCCGTACCCAAAGCCGCCACATTGCCCGACGACCCACCGTTCTGAGGCCGGGGATCTCGACAAGCTCGATCAACGAGGCTCGATCACCGGGCGCTCGATCACCGGGGGTCGGGTCGACGCCACCGGCTCGTCTAGCCTTCGAAGATGCACTCGCTCCTTCAGCTCGCCGCAGCAACAGCCATTCAGACGTCCTTGACCGAGTGGCTGCCGGCCGATCCCTCCCAGACACTGCTTCGCACCGAGTACGCCTCGTTTGTGCGTGCCGGCGGCGGCGGCGCACTTGACCGGGACGGCGGTGCGGAGCACCTGACCGCGAGCTGCTTCGTTTTCACGCCGGACCTGCGTCAAGTGTTGCTCTGCTTTCACCGGAAGGGACAGTTCTGGGTTCAGCTGGGCGGGCATATCGAATCCGCAGACTTGTCCGTGGCCGCTGCCGCACTCCGCGAGGCCCGCGAGGAGGGCGGCATCGCCGAGCTGCGTTCCCTGGGCGACGCGCCGATCGACGTGCACCGGCACGCTCTGAGTTCCCGATTCGGGCACTGCACCACCCACTGGGACGTCGGCTTTGCGGCCATCGCCCCTGCGGAGGCGATTCCCGTGACCAGCTCGGAAAGCGAGGAGGTCGCCTGGTGGCCGACGGACGCCCTTCCAGACAACGTCCCGTCGGGCTTCGGTGACCGCCTGGCCGTTGTGCTCCGAGAGTTGGAGCACCGACGAAATGACTAGACCCGGTTCTTGTCGTCGCGCCAGGCGAGCCAGTCGGTCAGCCGGTCGAGCTTGTAGTGCGGGCCCGACAGCCCCAGGGTGAACAGGCGAGCGCCGAGGTCGTAGAGCTGGTCCGCCTCTTCCACGCTCCGGCCGCGGAGCTCGGTCGAGATCTCGATCTCGGCCGGGTCCCGGCCGACCGTGTCGCACCAGCCGGCCAGAACACCGAGCTTGTGCTCGAGCACCTCCGGGCTCGAGAACGAATGCCAGATGTCGGCGTGCTGGGCGACGATGCGGAGCGTCTTCTTCTCGCCGCCGCCTCCGATGAGCACAGGGATCTTCCGGGTGGGCGGCGGGTTGAGCCTGGCCCACCGCGCCTCGATCCGCGGCAGGTTCTCGGCCAGCGAGTCCAGCCGCGTGCCGACGGTGCCGAAGTCGTAGCCGTACTCGTCGTAGTCGCGTTCGAACCAGCCCGAGCCGGTGCCGAAGATGAACCGGCCCCCGCTGATGTGGTCGATGGTGCGGGCCATGTCGGCCTGCAGGTCGGGATTGCGGTAGCTGTTGCAGTTGACCAGGGCGCCGAGTTCAATGGTGGAGGTCTGCTCGGCCCAGGCCGCCAGGATCGTCCAGGATTCGAAATGCAGGCCGTTCCGGTCACCCGACAACGGGAAGAAGTGGTCCCAGTTGAAGGCGACGTCGGTGCCCATGGCCTCGACCTGGGCGACCGCGTCCCGGATCGTGGCGTACTCGGCGTGCTGCGGCGCCAATTGCGCGCCGACGCGCACCGGGCGGGAGGCTGCGGAAGTCATGCGCTCATCCTAAACCGGCGTTCGCACCTCTGAGCGGGCCGGCTCGGCCGCTACCGTCCGAGCATCTTCTGGAGTGCTGCCATCTCGTCTTCGGTCGGGCCGCCGGCCTTGCCCGCGACGGGCTTGCTGCCGCCCAGGCCGAAGCCTGTTCCACCGGCTGTGACGGCTCCGGCCGGCTTCTCGCCGGAGGCCAGCGCGGCGTTCTCCGCCGCCCGCTTGGCCGGGTTGCCCGACTTCGAGCCCTTCTTCTTGGGCTGCTGCTTGCCGCGGTTGCCGCCGAGTCCGGCGCCCGCCATCGGGCCCATGCCCGGGATGTTGGGCATGCCGCCCTTGGCGACCGTTTTCATCATCTTCGCTGCCTGCTCGAAGCGCTGCACGAGCTGGTTGACCTCGGTCACGGTGGAGCCGGCACCGCGGGCGATGCGCAGCCGCCGGGAGCCGTTGAGGAGTTTCGGGGTGGTGCGTTCGGCCTTGGTCATCGACTGGATGATGGCCTCGGTGCGCACGATCTCACGCTCGTCGAAGTTCTCGAGCTGTTGCTTCATGGCACCCGCGCCCGGCAGCATGCTCATCATCTTCTTGATCGAACCCATGTTGCGCAGCTGCTGCATCTGGCCGAGGAAGTCGTCGAGCGTGAACGTGTCGGTGGAGAACTTCTCCGCCATCTTGCGCGCTTCGTCCTCGTCGAAGGCCCCCTGGGCCTGTTCGATCAGGGTGAGGATGTCACCGAGGTCGAGGATGCGACTGGCCATGCGGTCGGGGTGGAACGGCTCGAAGTCGTCCAGGCCTTCGCCCGTCGACGCGAACATGATCGGACGGCCGGTGATCGACGCCACCGACAGTGCGGCGCCACCGCGCGCGTCGCCGTCGAGCTTGGTCAGTACCACACCGGTGAAGTCGACGCCGTCCTGGAACGCCCTGGCAGTCGCGACGGCGTCCTGGCCGATCATCGCGTCGATGACGAAGAGGACCTCATCGGGTCCGATGGCCGCGCGAATATCCGAGGCTTGCTTCATCATGTCGGCGTCGACGCCGAGACGGCCGGCAGTGTCCACGATGACCACGTCGTGCATCTTCTGCTGGGCGAACTTGACGCCGTCGCGGGCCACCTGCACCGGGTTGCCGACACCGTTGCCCGGTTCGGGGGCGAAGACGGCAACGCCGGCCTGCTGCCCGACGACCTGGAGCTGGGTGACCGCGTTGGGGCGCTGGAGGTCGGCTGCGACGAGCACGGGGGTGTGACCGTCCTTGGCGAGCCACTTCGCCAGCTTGCCCGCGAGGGTCGTCTTTCCCGCGCCCTGGAGGCCGGCGAGCATGATGATGGTCGGCGGCTTCTTGGCGAATTCGAGCCGGCGCTGCTGGCCGCCGAGGATCTCGACGAGCTCCTCGTTGACGATCCGGACCACCTGCTGCGCCGGGTTCAGCGCCTTGCTGACCTCGTCGCCGAGGGCGCGCTCGCGCACCTTGCCGGTGAAGTCCTTGACGACGTCGAGGGCGACGTCGGCGTCGAGGAGGGCGCGACGGATCTCGCGGACGGTGCCGTCGACATCCGCCGCACTGAGCTTGCCCTTGGTGCGGAGATTCTTGAACGTCTCGGCCAGGCGATCTGAGAGGTTTCCAAAAGTAGCCATTGTGCTTCTACTTTAACCGGTCCGGAGGTCTATCGTGAGCGGGTGCGCCGTTGGCGCATTCTCAGGTCTGGAGCCGTCTTGTCCGTAGTAGTCATCGCAACACTCACCCCGAAGCCCGGCCGCAACCAGGAGATCCTCGACGCGCTGGCCGTTGTCGCCCCCAAGGCGCACGCCGAACCGGGCTGCGAGCTCTACGCGGCGCACACCGACGGCGACCGGGTCTTCATGGTCGAGCGCTGGTCCACGGCCGAAGACCTGGCCGCCCACGCCGCCGGTGCGGCCATCGCCGAATTGAACGCGCTCACCGGCGACGCCGTCGCCGGTCCGGCCGAGGTGCATGTGCTCGCCAACATGCCCTTCGGCGATCCGGCCAAGGGCACAATCCAGTAGAACTCCCGGCCCAGTAGAAGTCCCGGCCGGCCCCGGCGCCCGTTACTGCTCGACGGCGATGACCACGGGGTCTCCGTGCACGTCGATCGTCACCACGAGCAGGGCGTCGGTCTCGTCGGGACTGATCGAGTACTCGAGCACCGCGAAGTGCTCCTCGCTGCGGAAATGGTGCGGGTGGAAGCCCACCCGCTGCAGCTGGATCGAGCGGAGGAAGTCGATCTGTTTGTCGCCGGAGTCCCAGATGAGGGCATCTTCGAGGGCCTCCGGGTCCATCTCCTCGAGTTCGGTCGTGATGTAGGCGCTCGTCACTGAGCGCTCCGCACTGAGGTCGGCCACGAGCGACTCGCGAGCCTGGGAATCCAGTTCCTCGAGCGCGTTGACCATGGCCGCTGCGATGTCGAGGGCCTCGATCGACACGGAGTCCTCGTCGGGCGAGCTCAGGTCGATCTGCACGTCCTGGTCGCCCAGTTCGGCCGTGTCCGACCAGTACACCTCGCCCGCGTCGTCGCTGCCGAGGATTCCGAAGAAATCGTGTTCGATGGTCATGTACGTCCTATCCGACGAGTTGTTGCGCGAAGACGTGCGGCGTGAAACCGGTGAGGTCGTTGATCCCCTCACCCTGGCCGACGAGTTTGATGGGGATGCCGGTCTTCTCCTGCACGGCGAGCACGAACCCGCCCTTCGCGGAGCCGTCCAGCTTCGTGAGCACGAGGCCGGTCACCCCGGCGTGTTCGATGAACGCCTCGGCCTGGGCGAGCCCGTTCTGGCCCGTGGTCGCGTCGAGCACGAGGAGGACCTCGGCGATCGGGGTCTGCTTCTCGATCACCCGGCGGATCTTGGTGAGCTCATCCATCAGGCCGCCCTTGGTCTGCAACCGGCCGGCGGTGTCGATGAGCACGATCTCGATGCCCTCGTTCATGGCCTTCTGCACGGTCTGGAAGGCGACGGATGCCGGATCCTGGCCGTGCGCCTGCGGCCGCACGATGTCGGCCCCGGCCCGTTCGGCCCAGGTGGCGAGTTGCTCGACGGCGGCGGCCCGGAAGGTGTCCGCCGCCCCGATCAGCACGCTGCGGTCGTAACCGCGGAGGAACTTCGCGAACTTGCCGATCGTCGTCGTCTTGCCGACGCCGTTGACGCCGACGACGAGCACGACCGCGGGTCGGGCGCTGAGGGTGAGGGTCGGGTTGTGCCGGGCGAGGCGTTCCTCGATGCCCTCGCGGAGCATCCGTTGCAGGTCCACCGGGTCCGTCGTGTGGTACTTCGCCACCTTCGCCCGAAGCTCGGCGACGATCGCGTCGGTCACGGCCGGCCCGAAGTCGGCCTGGATGAGCGCATCCTCGAGGTCGTCCCAGGTGTCGTCGTCGATCGTCTTCTTCGTGAACATGCCGCGCAGAGCGCCGGAGAGGGACCAGGAGGTGCGTTCTGCCATGCCTCTAGCCTATGGCTCGGGACCTTCGGACCTAGCCGAACGGGCGGGCCGGCACGACACTGCACTCATGTCGACGCACACCACGACGCCCGGCCGCACGGGCTCGAGCCTCGCCCGGCGCACCGGCTACCCGATCAGCCGGCGGTGAAGGCCGACATCCGCGGTAACACAGCCGGTGCGACCCGGCAGAATGGTCGAGTGAGCACTCAGACTCCCCCAGCGCTCGTCGGGATCGCCCACGGCACCTCGTCGGCACACGGCCAGGCTGCGGTCGCCGGCCTGATGCGCGCCGTGGCCGCCGCCCGGCCCGACCTGACGGTCGTCTCCGGCTTCGTCGACGTGCAACAGCCCGACACCCCGGCGACCCTGGCCGCCCTCCCGGCGGGGCTTCCCGCCGTCATCGTGCCGCTGCTCCTGTCGGCGGGCTACCACGTGCACGTCGACCTGACCGAGGCCGTGCGGGCCGAGACCGGGCGCTCAGTGCTGCTTGCCGGCGCGCTCGGGCCCGACGACCGCATCATCGCGGTGCTCCGACAACGACTCGCGGAGGCCGGTCTCCGACCGGACGACGTGGTCGTGCTGGCCGTCGCCGGCTCGAGCGATGCTCGGGCTGTGGCTGCCTGCCGGGTCGTGGCCGAGCGCCTCGCGGATGCCGCCGGGCGCGAGGTGACCCTCGGCTTCCTCTCCGCCGCCACACCCCGGCTGGCCTGCGCGGTGACGAGGGTCAGGATCAACCGGCCGGGCCGGCGGGTCGTCGCCAGCAGCTACCTGCTCGCCCCCGGTTACTTCCAGGGACTGGTCGAGAAGGCCGGCGCGGATGTCGTGACCCGCCCACTCCTCGTGCCGGACGAGCCGGCCCCGGCGCCCCTCGTCGAGGTCGTCATCGACCGGTATTCCGCCGCGCGATAGCCGCCTCCGCGACGCCCGAGCGCGACATCCGTTCCCGGCGCACCATAGCCGACCCGGCCTGCCGAGCCCCACTGTGACGCCGCGCTACGGCGCGTGACAGGCCGTTACGCGCCGGGGAGACACCGACCCCCCGTTCTCGGTACGTTTTCTCCCACGCGGTCCGGCATCCGTTGTCGCCGTAGTCGCGTTCAAGGAGGAGGAACCATCGTGTCACCGAGTCAGACCGAGACGGCGCCGCCGGCCCGCCCGAAGCGCCAGGCGTCGCGTCCGAACGGACAGTGGAAGGTCGATGGCACCGCGCCCCTGAACGGCAACGAGGTCTGGAAGCAGGAAGACGGCGGCCTCAGCGTCCGCGAACGTGTCGAGAAGGTCTACTCGAAACAGGGCTTCGACTCGATCGAGGGCACTGACCTGCACGGCCGGATGCGCTGGTGGGGCCTCTACACCCAGCGCAAGCCGGGCATCGACGGCGGAAAGACCGCCACCCTCGAACCGCACGAGCTCGAGGACAAGTACTTCATGCTCCGGGTGCGCATCGACGGCGGCCAGCTCACCACCAGCCAGCTGCGCGTCATCGGCGAGATCTCCACCGAATTCGGCCGCGACTCCGCCGACCTCACCGACCGGCAGAACATCCAGCTGCACTGGATCTGCATCGAGGACGTGCCGGAAATCTGGACCCGCCTCGAAGCGGTCGGGCTGCAGACGACGGAAGCCTGCGGCGACGTGCCCCGCGTCATCCTCGGCTCCCCCGTCGCCGGCATCGCCGCCGACGAACTCATCGACCCGAGCGGTCTCATCACCGACATCACCGCGCGCTACATCGGCGACGAGAGCCTCGCGAATCTGCCGCGCAAGTTCAAGACGGCCATCACGGGGAGCCCCAGCCAGGACGTCGTGCACGAGATCAACGACATCTCCTACGTCGCGGTCGACCACCCCGAGCACGGAGTCGGATTCGACCTGTGGGTCGGCGGCGGCCTCTCCACCGCCCCGCGCCTCGCCGAACGCCTCGGCGTCTTCATCGCCCCCGACCGCGTCGCCGAGGTCTGGCACGGCGTCGCGAGCCTCTTCCGCGACTACGGCTACCGGCGCCTGCGCAACAAGGCCCGTCTCAAGTTCCTGCTCGCCGATTGGGGCCCGGAGAAGTTCCGGCAGATCCTCGAGGACGAGTTCCTCGAGTCGCCGCTCCCCGACGGCCCCGCGGCACCGCCGCCCACCCGCGCCGGCGACCACGTCGGCGTGCACAAGCAGACCGACGGCCGCTACTACATCGGCGTCACCCCGTTCGTCGGCCGGGTCTCCGGCCCCACCCTGCTCAGCCTCGCCGCCCTGCTCGAAGCGAACGGATCGACCCGGCTGCGCACGACCCCGCACCAGAAGCTGGTCCTGCTCGACATCCCTGAGGAGAACGTCGAGGCGCTCATCGTCGCGCTCGACGAGATCGGCCTCGCCGCACGCCCCAGCCTGTTCCGGCGTTCGACGATCGCCTGCACCGGCATCGAGTACTGCAAGCTCGCGATCGTGGAGACCAAGCAGGCCGCCACCGACGCGGTGCTCGAACTGGAGAAACGCCTGGCCGGGATCGACGTGCCCCAGCCGATCAGCCTGCACGTCAACGGATGCCCGAACTCCTGCGCCCGCATCCAGACCGCCGACATCGGCCTCAAGGGGCAGCTCCTGCCGGACGCCGATGGCGGACAGGTACCCGGGTTCCAGGTGCACCTCGGCGGCGGTCTGGCCTCGGTCGGACGGGACGAGGCGGGCCTCGGCCGCACCGTGCGCGGCCTGAAGGTCACCGCGGACGACCTGGCCGACTATGTCGAACGGATCGTGCTGCGGTTCATCGCCGACAAGAGCGCCGACGAGACCTTCGCCCACTGGGCGCATCGCGCCGACGAGGAGGCACTGCAATGAGCGTCGACAACACCGGCATCCACAGCACCGGCCGGGCGGGCACGCTCCGCTCCGCGGACGAGTTGCGCGCCCTCGCCGAGAGCGGCGCCGCCGAACTCGGCGAGGCCGGCTTCGAGCAGGTCGTCTCCTGGGTCGCCGCGAACTTCGCGGTGGACGCCGTCGCGGTCGCCTGCTCGATGGCCGACGCGGTTCTCCCCCACGTCGTCTCCGCGCAACTGCCCGACGTCGACGTGCTCTTCCTTGACACCGGCTACCACTTCAGTGAGACCCACGAGACCCGGGCCGACGTGGCCCGGCTGCTGCCCGTGCGGGTCGTCGACGTGCTGCCCGAACACTCGGTGGCCGAACAGGACGGGCTGCACGGGGCGGAGCTCTTCAACCGCGACCCCAACCTGTGCTGCGCCATGCGCAAGGTCGAGCCGCTGCACCGCGCCCTGGGCGGCTACGAACTGTGGTTCACCGGCGTGCGCCGGGACGAGGCGCCCACCCGGGCGAACACGCCACTGGTCACCTGGGACGAGCGCAACGGCCTGGTCAAGGTGAACCCGCTCGCCGCGTGGAGCTTCGAGGACATCCTCGACTACGCGGCGGCGCACCAGGTCCCGGTCAATCCGTTGATGGCCCAGGGCTATCCCTCCATCGGCTGCGCGCCGTGCACGAAACCCGTCGCCCCGGGCGACGATCCCCGATCCGGACGCTGGGCCAGCCTGGCGAAGACAGAATGCGGACTCCACCTGTGAACGCCACCGACACCGCCTCGCCGATCCGCGCCACCGGCAGCCACCGCCTGTCCCAGCTCGACGTGCTGGAGAGCGAGGCCATTCATATCATCCGCGAGGTGGTGGCCGAATTCGAACGCCCCGTGCTGTTGTTCTCCGGCGGCAAGGACTCCGTCGTGGTGCTCCACCTCGCTGCGAAGGCGTTCTGGCCGGGCCGGGTGCCCTTCCCTCTCCTGCACGTCGACACCGGGCACAACTTCCCCGAGGTCATCGCCTTCCGTGATGCGACCGTGGAGCGCCTCGGCCTGCGGCTCGAGGTCGCCAGGGTGCAGGACTACATCGACGACGGCCGGCTGCACGAGCGTGCCGACGGCACCAGGAACCCGCTGCAGACCCTGCCCCTGCTCGACGCGATCGCCGCCGGCCGGCACGACGCCGTCTTCGGCGGGGCCCGCCGCGACGAGGACAAGGCCCGGGCGAAGGAACGCATCCTCTCCCTCCGCGACGAATTCGGCCAGTGGGACCCGCGCAACCAGCGGCCCGAACTGTGGAACCTCTACAACGGCCGCCACACGGTCGGCCAGCACGTGCGGGCGTTCCCGATCAGCAACTGGACCGAGCTGAACGTCTGGCGTTACATCGAACGCGAGCAGATCGCGCTGCCCCCGCTCTACTACGCGCACGACCGCGAGGTGTACCGCCGCGACGGGATGTGGCGCTCGGTCGGCCCGGTCAGCATGCCCCGGGCGACCGAAACCGTCGAGAACCGCACGGTGCGCTACCGCACCGTCGGCGACATGAGCTGCACCGGCGCGGTCGAGTCGGATGCCGCATCCGTCGACGCCGTCGTGCGCGAGGTCGCCCTCAGCACGATCACCGAACGTGGCGCGACCCGCGCCGACGACCGGATCTCCGAAGCAGCAATGGAAGACCGAAAAAAGGACGGGTACTTCTAATGACCCAGGCACTCATCGACAGCCAGGCCCCCACCCACAGCCAGGCACCGAGCCCGGCACAGGCAGACCTCTCCGCGGCCGAAACCCTGGCCGGCGGCACCCTGTTCCGCTTCGCCACCGCCGGCTCGGTCGACGACGGCAAGTCGACCCTCGTCGGCCGGCTCCTGCATGACTCGAAGGCCGTGCTCGCCGACCAGCTCGACGCCGTCACCCGCACCTCCACCGAGCGCGGCTTCGGCGGCGCCGCGGGCGGCATCGACTTCGCCCTGCTCACCGACGGCCTGCGCGCCGAGCGCGAACAGGGCATCACCATCGACGTCGCCTACCGCTACTTCGCCACCAACCGGCGCTCCTTCATCCTCGCCGACTGCCCCGGGCACGTGCAGTACACCCGCAACATGGTCACCGGGGCCACCACGGCCGACGCCGTCATCATGCTCATCGACGCCCGCAAGGGCGTGCTCGAACAGACCCGCCGCCACCTCTCCGTGGTGCGTCTGCTCCGGGTGCCGCACATCATCGTCGCCGTCAACAAGATCGACCTGCTCGGCTACGACGAGGCCGCGTACACCGAGATCGCGGATGCCGTGCGTACGGTCACCGGGGAACTCGGCCTCGGCGCGGTGCACGTCATCCCCGTCTCGGCCCTGGCCGGCGACAACGTCGTCAACGCCTCCCCGCGCACCCCCTGGTACACCGGGCCCAGCCTGCTCGAACTGCTCGAGACCCTGCCGGTCGTCGACGAGGTCGAGAGCGCCCTCGAGGCCTTCCGCCTGCCGGTGCAGCTCGTGCTGCGCCCCCAGGGCGCCGTCGCCGTCCCCGCAGCCGACGCGCCCGCCTTCCGCGACTACCGCGCCTACGCCGGGCAGGTCACCTCCGGCACCGTGCGGGTCGGCGACGCCGTCACCGTGCTGCCCGGCGGGGCCGGCACCGTCGTCACCGGGATCGACTTCGCCGGCACCGAACTCACCGAGGCCTTCGCACCGCAGTCGATCGCCCTCCGGCTCAGGGACGACCTCGACATCGCCCGCGGTGCGGTGATCGGCGCCGCCGGCACGCTCCCCGACCCCACGAAGGAGCTGACGGCGGCCCTGTTCTGGCTCGACCCCCGGCCGCTCACCCCCGGCGACCGCGCCCTCGTGAAATTCGGCGCCAACACGGTGCAGGCCATCGTCACCGCCGTCACCGGCCGGCTCAACCTGGACACGCTGGAGCAGGAGACCGCCGCGAGCCTCGACATCAACGACATCGGCCACGTCACCGTGCGGCTCGCCGCGGCGCTGCCGGTCGAGACCTTCGCCTCCAGTCGCCGTTCGGGCGCATTCCTCGTCATCCATCCGCAGGACGGCGCGACCCTCGCCGCCGGCATCGTCACGGCCGCCGGCATCGCCGTGGCCGCCGGGGTACCGGCATGACCCGGCGCACCGGTCTCGCCTCGCGCACCGGCCTGGCCCTGGCCGCGATCGCCCTCGTTCCCGTGCTGTTGGGCGGATGCTCGGCGCAGGGCAGCGCGGCGGCGCCGGCCGGACCGGCCGAGGAACTCCGCCTCGGCTACTTCGACAACGTCACGCACGCCCCCGCGCTCGTCGGGCTGGAGAAGGGCCTCCTCGCCGACAGCCTCGGCGGAACGAAGCTCCGCACCCAGATCTTCAGCGCCGGGCCGACCACCATCGAGGCCCTCAGCGCCGGAGCCATCGACGCCGCCTACATCGGCCCGAATCCCGCCGTGAACAGCTTCGTCAAGAGCGCCGGGCAGTCCGTCACGATCGTCGCCGGGGCCGCCAGCGGCGGCGCCGCCCTGGTCGTGCGCGCCGGCATCGACGGGCCCGCCGACCTGGCCGGCACCACCATCGCCACCCCCCAGCTCGGCAACACCCAGGACGTCGCCCTCCGCGCGTGGCTCGGCGAGCAGGGCTACGACACCGACACCGCGGGCGGCGGCCAGGTGCACATCGCGCCCACCGACAACGCCCAGACCCTGGCCCTGTTCCAGAGCGGCAAGATCGACGGGGCCTGGCTGCCCGAACCCTGGGTGTCCCGGCTCGTCCTCGACGCCGGCGCCACCGTGCTCGTCGACGAGGCATCCCTCTGGCCCGACGGGGCCTTCCCCACCACGGTGCTGCTCGTCCGGAGCGAGTATCTGGCCGCGCACCCGGAGACCGTGCGGGCCCTCGTCGCCGGGCACACGGCATCCATCGACTGGCTCACCGCGCACCCGGGCGACGCCGCCGCCGTGATCAACAAGAAGCTGACCGAAGACACCGGCAAGGGCCTCTCCGACGCCGTGATCACCCGGGCGCTCGCCCATGTGACCTTCACGACCGACCCGCTCGCGGCGACCTTCCCGGTGCTGCTGGGGGCCGGCGTCACGGTCGGCACCGCGAAGCCGGGCAAACTGGACGGTCTCTTCGACCTGACGGCCCTGAACGCCGTGCGCGCGAAGGCCGGCGTCGCGCCGGTCGGCGCCGCGGGACTCGGAACGGAGTAAGCCATGATCGACACCAGGACGGCACCGGTCACGGTCGATGCGACCACCGGCACTGCCACCACGGTGGCCATCCAGCGGCAGGTCGCTGCCCCCGCCATTCGCGTCGACGGCCTCACCAAGCGATTCGGCACCGACGGCCCGGTCGTGCTCGACGACATCACCCTGTCGATCGAGCCCGGCGAGTTCGTCTGCCTGCTCGGCGCGTCCGGCTGCGGAAAGTCGACCCTCCTCAATATCATCGCGGGTCTTGAGCATCCGACCAGCGGCACCGTCACCGTCACCAGCGGCAGTGCCGCGGTGATGTTCCAGGAGTCGGCCCTGTTCCCCTGGCTGACCGCCGGCCGCAACGTCGAACTCGCCCTCAAACTCCGCGGAGTGCCCAGGGCCGAGCGCCCTGGCCAGGCGCTCGAACTGCTCGACCTCGTCAACCTCGCGGATGCCGCGCACAAGCGCCCGCACGAGCTCTCCGGCGGCATGCGCCAACGAGTCGCCCTCGCCCGCTCGCTCGCCCAGGACCGCAAGGTGCTCCTGATGGACGAACCGTTCGCCGCGCTCGACGCGATCACCCGGGACCTGCTGCACGAGGAACTCGAGCGGATCTGGCGGGAGACCGGCCGCACGATCGTCTTCGTCACCCACAACGTGCGCGAGGCCGCCCGGCTCGGCCAGCGGGTGCTGCTGATGTCGTCCCGTCCGGGGCGGATCGCCAACGAGTGGCGCCTGGCCGACACCGGGCCGCGCCGGATCGAATCCCCGGAGGTATCCCGACTGTCGATCGAGATCACCGAGCAGCTGAGACAGGAGATCCGCCGCAATGCCCACTGACACGAGCACCGACCAGAGCACGGCCGTCCCGGCGCTCCCCGCATCCGCCCGCGCCACCTCGAACGACGACTTCCGCACCCTCGAGGCGGGCCTTGACGCGCTGCAGACGGTTCCGCTCGCCGAGCGTGGCCCCTGGCGGCGCATCGTCGACGGCGTGCTGCCGCCGGTGCTGCTGCTCGCGGCGCTGGTCGTCGCCTGGCAGTTCTACGTCGTGATCGCGCAGCCGCGCCCCGACCTCGTGCCGGGGCCGTTCAACGTCGCGGCCTCGATCGGCGAACTCTGGTCGAACGGGCGCCTGCAGCAGGCGGTGCTCACGAGCCTCGCCCGCGGGGGCGCCGGCTTCCTGATCGCCGTCGCCATCGGCACCCCGCTCGGGCTGCTGCTCGCCGAGTGGCGGCTGCTCCGCCGCGCGCTCGGCCCGCTGCTCTCCGGGCTGCAGGTGCTGCCCTCCGTGGCCTGGGTACCTGCCGCGATCATCTGGTTCGGGCTCACGGACGCGACCGTCTACTTCGTGGTGCTGATGGGCGCGGTCCCCTCGATCGCGAACGGACTTGTCGCCGGGATCGACCAGGTTCCGCCGCAGCTGCGCCGGGTGGGCACGGTGCTCGGTGCCTCCCGCCTCCAGCTCGCGACCCTGGTCATCCTGCCCGCCGCCCTGCCCGGCTACCTCGCCGGACTCAAGCAGGGCTGGGCGTTCTCCTGGCGCTCCCTGATGGCGGCGGAGATCATCGCGATGGGCGGGTCGATCGGCTTCGGACTCGGCTCGATGCTGCAGCAGAGCCGGGACCTGGCCGACCTGCCCGGGGTTCTCGCCACCATCCTCGTCATCCTGTTCGTCGGCATCCTGGTCGAACTGATCGCATTCGCCCCGGCGGAGCGCAGCCTCCTGCGCCGACGCGGCCTGACCGCCGGAGGCCCCCGATGACGCACTCCGCGAACCCTGTCGCCGCTGGCCCTGTCGCCCCTCGCCCGGTGGCGCTCTACCCGCTCGGCCTCAGGCTCTCCGGCCGCGCCGTGCTCGTCGTCGGCGGCGGTGCCGTCGCCGCCCGGCGCGCGTCGGGCCTCGTCGCCGTCGGCGCGCTCGTCACCGTCGTCGCCCCGGAGGCCGGTCCGGACCTCCGCGCCCTCCTGTCCACCGGCGTCGTCACCTGGCGGAACCGCGGCTATCGCACCGGCGACCTGGCCGGGGCCTGGCTCGCCCACACGGCGACCGGCGTGACCGAGGTCGACACCCAGGTTGCCGCCGATGCCGAGGCCGCACGGATCTGGTGCGTGAACGCGGGCGATCACACGGCCTCCGACGCCTGGGTCCCCGCCGTCACCCGGCGGGACGACGTCACGGTCACGGTGTCGACCGGCGGCGACCCGCGCCGGGCCATGGCGCTGCGGGATGCGATCGCGACCTCCCTCGACGCCGGCGAGCTGCCCCTCCGCCACCACCGCCGCCCCGCGGGCGCCGGCACCGTGCACCTGGTCGGCGGCGGCCCCGGCGACCCCGGCCTGATCACCGTGCTCGGCCGGAGACTCCTCGCCGAGGCCGACGTCGTGATCGCCGACCGTCTCGGCCCGCGCTCCCTCCTCGGCGAGCTCGACCCCGAGGTGCTCGTGATCGACGTCGGCAAGCTCCCCGGCCACCACCCGGTCCCCCAGGACGAGATCAACGCGCTGCTCGTCGAGCACGCCCGCGCCGGGCGCCGGGTCGTGCGTCTCAAGGGCGGTGACCCCTATGTTCTCGGCCGCGGCGGCGAGGAGGCCGCCTACTGCCGCAGCCACGGCGTCACCGTGGAGGTCGTGCCCGGCGTGACCAGCGCCATCTCCGTCCCGGCGGCGGCAGGCATCCCGGTCACCCACCGCGGTGTCGCGGCCGGCTTCACGGTCGTCACCGGGCACGAACAGCTCCGCGCGCTCCCCGGCGGACGGGACCACACCGTGATCCTGCTGATGGGCATCAGCGCCCTGTCCGGCTCCGCCGCGGTGCTCGCCACCGGCACCCGCGGCGAGGGCTGCCCCGTCGCCATCATCGAGGACGGTTACGGCCCCGGCCAGCGGGTCACCATCGGCACCCTCGCCACGATCGCCGCCCTGGCCGAGAGCCGCGGCGTCGCCTCCCCGGCCGTCGTCGTGGTCGGTGACGTCGTCACCCTGAGCCCGCACGCGCACACCCCCAGAAGACAACTCGTCACCACCGCACCCCGAAAGGCCCACTCATGACCCGGACCCCCACGGCGCCCCAGCCCCTTCGCGTCGCCATCATCGGCGCCGGCCCGGCCGGCATCTACGCCGGCAACATCCTCACCCGGGCCGTGCAGGACGCCGGCGGCGAGGTCGGAATCGACCTGTTCGACTCACTCCCCGCCCCCTACGGCCTGATCCGATACGGGGTGGCGCCCGACCACCCCCGGATCAAGGGCATCGTCAACTCGCTGCACGAGATGCTGGACGCCGGCACCATTAGGTTCATCGGCAACGTGGCCTACGGCACCGACCTCGACCTGGCCGACCTCCGCGCCCACTACCACGCCCTCATCTTCGCGACCGGGGCGATCCGGGATGCCGTGCTCGGCATTCCCGGCATCGACCTGCCCGGCTCCTACGGGGCCGCCGACTTCGTCTCCTGGTTCGACGGGCATCCGGATGCCCCGCGCGACTGGCCGCTCGACGCGACCGACATCGCCGTGATCGGCAACGGCAACGTCGCCCTCGATGTGGCGCGGATGCTGGCCAAGCACCCGGTCGACCTGCTCCCGACCGACATCCCCGCCACCGTGCACGCCGGGCTCGCCGGCTCGCCGGTGACCGATGTGCACGTGTTCGGCCGCCGCGGACCGGCCCAGGTGAAGTTCACCCCGATCGAACTGCGCGAACTCGGCGACATCCCGAACGTCGACGTGCTGGTCTATCAGGAAGACTTCCCGCGGGACGAGCACTCCGAGCAGCGGCTCGCCGCGTCGAACAACCAGGTCAAGGTGATGACCCGTACCCTGAACGGCTGGCTGAGCCGGGAACCGACCGGGGCTCCGCGCCGGCTTCACCTGCACTTCCTGCACAGCCCGGTCGAGGTCTACGGCGCCGGCCGGGTCGAGGGCATGCGCTTCGAACGCACCGAACCCACCGCGGACGGCGGCGTCCGCGGCACCGGGGAGATCATCGATTACCCGCTGCAGGCCGTCTACCGCGCGGTCGGCTACCGGGGCAGCGCCCTGGCGCAGGTGCCGTTCGACAAGGCCAGGGGTGTCATCCCCAATGACGGCGGACGGGTGGTCGACGGTCAGGGAACCCCGCTGCCCGGCCTCTACGCGACCGGCTGGATCAAGCGCGGACCGGTGGGCCTGATCGGTCACACGAAGAGCGACGCACTCGAGACCGTGACGAAGCTGCTCGAGGACCATGACCTGACGGTGCAGCCCGGCCGGCCGGCGGAGGACGCGATCCTCGCCCTGCTCGACGAGCGGGGCATCCGTTTCACGACCTGGTCCGGCTGGCTCGCCCTCGACGCGCACGAGCGCTCGCTCGGCCAGGCCGACCTGTCCACGGTGACGCGCGAGCGCGTCAAGGTCGTGCCGCGCGACGAACAGGTCGGCATCGCCCGCTCCGAAAGCCTGGTGGTGTCGTGACCTACGTCATCGCGCTGCCGTGCGTGGACGTGAAGGACCGCGCCTGCGTGGACGAATGCCCCGTCGACTGCATCTACGAGGGCGACCGTTCGCTCTACATCCACCCTGATGAATGCGTCGACTGCGGCGCCTGCGAACCGGTATGCCCGGTCGAGGCGATCTACTACGAAGACGACGTGCCCGAACAATGGGCCGAGTACTACACCGCCAACGTGGACTTCTTCGTCGACCTCTGTTCTCCCGGCGGCGCCGCGAAGACCGGCGTGCTCTCGTTCGACCACCCGATCATCGCGGCACTGCCGCCTCAGGGCGCGGCCGACGCCTAGCGACAGGGACCCGCACCGGCGCTAGGGTGTCGGCATGCCCGTGAAGGATTGGCCGGAGAATTCGATCGAGGCCGGGATCACCCAGTGCGTCACGGCCTGTGACGCGCTGGTGAAGGTCAGCGAAGACTGCGCGGACGCCTGCCTCGCCATCGAGGGCGACGGCGAGGTCACCGCCTGCTTCCTGGCCGACCTCGACTGCGTTGAAATCTGCATCACCACGACCCGGGTATTGTCTTGGCACACCCGCAACAACGGTCCGACCGCGATCTCGATCCTGGAGACCTGCCGGGAAGCGAGCCAGGTCTCAGCGGCGGCCTGCGAGCGGATGAAGGCCATTCACCCCTCGTGGCAGACCTGTTCGATGGCCTGCCGCCGGGTCGGAGACTCCTGCACCCGGTTGCTCGCCGCCCTGGGGCACAGCGCGGGGTGACGGCTTCAGGACGCCCGGGCCTCGTCCTTCGCGAGCCGCTGCCCGACAACGGCCGAGACCCCGTCCTGCCGCATCGACACGCCGTAGAGGGCGTCCGCGATCTCCATCGTGCGTTTCTGATGGGTGATGATGATCAGCTGGCTCGCGGCCTTCAGGTCCTCGAAGATCGTGAGCAGCCGGCCGAGGTTCGCGTCGTCGAGGGCCGCCTCAACCTCGTCCATGATGTAGAACGGGCTCGGCCTCGCCTTGAAGATCGCGATCAGCAGGGCGACCGCCGCCAACGAGCGTTCACCGCCGGAGAGTAGTGAGAGCCGCTCGATCTTCTTGCCGGCCGGTTTGACCGAGACCTCGATCCCGGTCGTGAGCAGGGAGTCAGGGTCGGTGAGGCGGATGCTGCCGCTGCCGCCGGGGAACAGCACCGGGAAGACCTCGGCGAACGCCGCCTGGGTGTCGTCGAAGGCGCTGCCGAAGATGACCCCCATCTTCTCGTCGATCTCCGCGATGATCGTGAGCAGGTCGGTGCGGGTGTTGGTGAGGTCGGTCAACTGTTCGGTGAGGAACTTGTGCCGTTGCTCGAGGGCCGCGAACTCTTCGAGGGCGAGCGGGTTGATCCGGCCGAGTTGCGCCAACCGGCGTCCCGCGACGGCGAGGCGCTGCTGCTGCGCGGCACGGTCGTAGGGCAGTCCCGATGCCCCGGCGTCGCTTTCGGACGGGATCGGCTGGTCGGGTCCGTATTCGGCGACGAGCACGGCCTCGACCAGGCCCAGTTCGCTGCCCGCCCGTTCGAGCAGGCCGGACAGGTGGAGCTTCTTCTCGTAGATCTCCAGTTCGAGGCCGTGCACGTTCTCGGTGACAGCCTGGAGCCGGTCGCGCAAGGCAGCGTCCTCCCGACGCAGGGCCGAAAGTTCCTCGTTCTGGCTGGTCCGCTCCGCCTCGGCCTGGGCCAGGCGGAAGCGGGCCTCGCCGACCGCTCCGTCGACGGAGGCGAGCACCCGGGGCAGCGCCTGGGCGACCTCCATGGCTGCCGCCACCTGGCGGCGCCGGATCACCGCGCGCCTGGCTGCCTCCTCCGCTGCCGCCCGCTCGGCCTCCAGCCGCCTGGTGAGTCCGGCGCTCCGGGCCTGTCCCGCCCGCACGCGTTCCCTGGCGGTCTCCACCTGAAGGCGTGACTCGATCTCGGTCTCCCGGGCGGCCTCCACCTCGGCGTGGACGGCGTCCCGCGCGCTCACGTCCAGGACCGGGCGAGGTCGCGCCCGCAGCGCCTCCAACTCCGCGGAGGTGCGAGCGGACTCGGCCTCCGCGCCCGCGACGGCAACGCCTGCCACGTGCAGGGCCGTGGAAAGCCGGTCGAATTCGGCGGTGGCGGCCTGGACCTGCACGGTGGCCCGGCCGGACTTCTCGGCGCGGGCGGTGACGCGGGACTCTGCTTCCCGCTGCGCGGCACGCGCTGCGACGAGCTGCTCCTTGCCGTGGCGGAGCAGTCCGCGCTGTTCTACAAGGTCCGCTCCCACCCGCTCGACCAGGGACCGGACCTCGCCGAGCCGGTCGGCCGCCGCGTCCCGGTCGGCGACCAGTTCGAGCCTGCTCCGCCGGGCGCCGGACCCTCCGCGCAGCACGTGTTCGCTCAGCACGTCGCCGGCCAGGGTGATGAACGTCAGCGGCGCCGTGCCGCCGGCGGCCAGCAGGTCCTCGGCGGCCCGGGCGCACGCCAGGTCGTCGGCGACGACGATGTGCTCGAGCAGTGCGAGGACCCCGGCCGGGGCCTCGACGACCGAACGAGCCCAGGCCAGGCCAGGCCGGTTCGACAGGTCCGGCAGGTTCGACAGGCCGGGCAGGGTGGACACGCCGGTCCCCGCGGCCGTTCCCGGGTTCCCGCGGCCGGCGACGATGAGCTCGACCCGGCCGAGGTCATCGGCGCGCGCCGTGCCGATGGCGTCGAAGGCGGCGTCCCGCGTCTCCGCCAGCACGGCGTCGGCCAGCGAACCGAGAGCGGCGGCGATCGCGGCCTCGAAGCCCGGATGCACGTGGACGTGGTCGGCGACGAGGCCGCGGATGCCGGCCTGCGCCTGGGCGACGAGCGCGGACGAGCCGTCTTTCTGGTCCAGGGCGAGCGAAAGGGCACCCGTGCGGGCCGCGAGCGCGTCCCGTTCACGCTCGAGCGTGTGCAGTTCCTCGCGCAGGCGCTCCACCTCCGCCTCGGCCTCGGTCACGACGGTCCGGGACCGTTCGCACGCGTCGGCGAGGTTGCTGCCGTCGGCGCCCTCCGCCCCGGCATCGGCGTGGAGCGCGTCGAGCACGGCCTGGGCCGCATCCGCTCGCTGCCTGGCCGCGTCGAAGGCGTTCTGCTGGCGGAGCACCTCTCCCCTGACCGAGGCCAGCCGGGACGCCGCGGTCTCGGCCTGCCCCTTCAGGGCGGCGATCTCGAGGTCGTGGCGGGAGACCAGCGCCGCCTGCGCGGCGATCTCCAGGTCGAGCGCGTCGAGCCGTCCACGCGCGGTGGCGGATGCCTCGCGAGCGTTCGCATGCCGGGTCTCGGCCAGGCCGATCCGTTCCCGCAATGCGTCGACCTCGGCGGCGGCATCCCTGAGCATGGCCGGGGTCACGCTCGGCCCGGTGTCGACGGACTCGGCCTGGTCGGCGAGCAGGGCCAGGCGCTGGTTGGCCAGCGTGTACAAGCCGCGGAGGCGTTCCTGCACGGACTCGAGGCCGAAACTGGTGCGCCGGGCCAGGTCGACGGCGTCGCCGACCTGGGCCTCCTCGAGCCGGCGCAGGCGCAGGCGCTTCTGGTCAAGCTGCTCCTGCAGCACGATGCGTTCGGAGTGGCGTTCGCTTTCGGTGCGACCGTGCGCGTCGAGGGCCGTGCGCAGCGTGACGACGTCGTCGGCGAGGAGGCGCGCCCGCGCGTCACGCACGACCGCGGCGATGCCCTGAGCTTCGCGCGCGACCTCGGCCTGGCGACCGAGGGGTTTGAGCTGGCGCCGTATCTCCCCCGCGAGGTCGCTGAGCCGGGTCAGGTTGGCCTGCATCGCGTCGAGCTTGCGGAGGGTCTTCTCCTTGCGGCGGCGGTGCTTGAGGATTCCGGCCGCCTCCTCGATGAAGCCGCGCCGTTCCTCGGGGCTGGCCCGAAGCACGGCGTCGAGCTGCCCTTGACCGACGATGACGTGCATCTCCCGGCCGAGGCCGGAATCGCTGAGCAGTTCCTGCACGTCGAGCAGGCGGCAGGTCTGCCCGCTGATCGCGTATTCGCTGGCCCCGTTGCGGAACAGGGTGCGGGAGATCGTGACCTCCGAGTAGTCGATCGGGAGGGCGCCGTCGGTGTTGTCGATTGTCAGCGTCACCTGGGCCCGGCCGAGCGGACCCTTGGTCGACGTGCCGGCGAAGATGACGTCCTCCATCTTGCCGCCGCGGAGGGTCTTGACGCCCTGCTCCCCCATCACCCAGGCGAGCGCATCGACCACATTCGACTTGCCGGAGCCGTTGGGGCCGACCACGCAGGTGACTCCGGGCTCGAAGGCGAAGGTCGTGGGCTGCGCGAACGACTTGAACCCCTTGAGGGTGAGGCTCTTCAGATACAACGCTGCGCCCTTTCCGGTCGTCGGCGCCAGGTCCCTGCGGGCCTGCCGCCCGGTTCCACGGTACCGGACAGATCGCGCCCTGCCGGGGAGGCGCGGGCCCGTCAAATTCGACGGAGATTTTGCCGATTTGGGGCTGAAACGGATGCCGCAGGCCGGTTTTGCTCAAATTCTCCGTCGAATTCGACGGCCAGGGGCAGGGCCGGCACGGGAACGGCCCGGTCAGCGCAGCCGCTGGCACCGCGGGCAGAGGTGGGACGACCGGTTCATGAACTGCTGCCTGACCAGGATGGTGCCGCATCGCGGGCACGGTTTGCCCTGCTGTCCGTAGGCGGTGAGGCTGTGCGAGAAGTAGCCGGATTCGCCGTTGACGTTCACGTATTGGGCGTCGAAACTCGTGCCGCCCTCCGCGAGGGCCCGGCCCAGGATAACCCGCACCGAGTCGAGCAGGAGGCGTGCCCTGGCACGGGACAACGAGTCGGCCGGCTGGTCGAAGTGCAGCCGGGCCGCATAGAGCGCCTCGTCGGCGTAGATGTTGCCGATGCCGCTGATCAGGGTCTGGTCCAGGAGCGCCCGTTTGACACCTGACTTCCTGCGGGCGAGGGCGGCCAGGAACGCGTCCGCGGAGAAGTCGGGGTCGATCGGGTCCCGGGCGATGTGGGCGACCTGCGACGGGATCAGCGCCGACCAGTCGCCTGACGCCGCTCCGGAGTATCCCCCGGCCAGACCGTCACGCGTCGCTTGCATGGTGTCGACGGCCATGCTGCCGAAGATGCGCTGGTCGACGAAGTGCAGCAGCAACTCGCCGTGCACGGGGTGGTCGAGGTGCAGGCGCACCCGGAGCATCCGGTCGGAGTCGGAACCGGGGGCGCGAAGGAGCACCTGCCCGCTCATGCCCAGATGGATGACGAGGGCGCGCCCCGAATCGAGAGGCAGCCAGAGGAACTTCCCGCGCCGCACGGCGCCGAGGATGCGCCGCCCCTCCAGCAGCGCGGCGAATGAGCCGGGAACGGGGTCGTGGCGGCGCAGCGAGCGTTCCTCGAACACCTCGACGGCAGCGATCACGGCACCGGTGGCCGCCGGTTCGATGCCTGACCGGACGACCTCCACCTCGGGAAGTTCGGGCACGTCAGACGCCTACCAGCCGCTGGATCAGAGGTCGCCGAGCCGGGTCCAGGCGTCGAGCGCCGCAGCCATTTCGGCGTGCTTCTTGCTCGTGCCCTCGCCGGTCGCGGTGATGATGCCCACCGTGACGGTCGCGATGAAGACCTTCGAATGGTCCGGGCCGCTCTCGGCTATCCCGTAGACGGGCACACCGGATCCGAGCCGGGCGGCGGCCTCCTGCAGGCTTGTTTTCGGGTCCATCGAAACACCGAAGTGCCCCGGGTCGTTCAGCAGGGGTGCGATCAGTCGCAGCACGAGCTGCGTCGCGACCTCTCCGCCGGAGTCGAGGTAGACGGCGCCGATCAGCGCTTCGACGGTGTCGGCGAGGATCGAACCCTTGTCTCGTCCGCCGGTGAGGATCTCACCGCGACCGAGGCGGACGAACTCGCCGAGGCCGATCCCGCGGGCGATCTCGGCGAGGGCGACACTGGACACCAGGCTGGCCCTGCGCTTGGCGAGGTCTCCCTCGTCGAGGCGCGGGAACTCGCGGTACAGCATGACCGTGACGGCCTGGCCGAGGATAGAGTCGCCGAGGAATTCGAGGCGCTCGTTCGTGGGCACGCCGCCGTGCTCGTACGCGTACGACCGGTGGGTCAGTGCGAGTTCGAGCAGGCCGGGGTCGATCGATACGCCGAGGATCGCCGGAAGCGCCGAGATCCCGGATGCGTCGGAGTTCATGCGCCGGCCTCCGGGCACAGGCAGATGCCGCGCCCCGAGGTGGAACACCCCGGATTCGGGTTGCTCGTCCTTCGACGGCGCGGCATCAGAGCATCCAGCATCCGCTGACCTGAAAACTTCTGACTAGACGTCAGCGACCTTGCGGCCCTTGTATTCCATGAACATCGCGGTGCCGGCGGCGTCGGTGACGACCTTGGCACGGTGCGGGAGGCTGTAGACGACCTTGCCGTTTTCCATGGTCTTCACCAGGGTGGGGGCTTCGGCCTTCCAGCAGGAACGACGTGAGCGGGTGTTCGAGCGTGATTGCTTGCGCTTCGGGACTGCCATGACTACTTCTCTTCTCTATCTGATTCAGCCTGGATGTCTTCATCCGTGCCGATGCTTGCGGAAGCCTGGAATTCCATCAGCGCGGCCCACCGGGGATCGCGCTTTTCTTCTGGTTCGAGTTCAGGGGCCTCGGCAAGCCGCTGCCCGGTCTCTGGGTCGAGACCTGGGCAATCCGGCCGGCAAACCGGCTGGAAAGGCAGTGATAATACCACTGCGTCCCTGATCAGAGGTTCAAGATCCACGTGGTCATCTTGAACTTCACACTCATAAGCTTCGTCTAGAGAGTACGCGAAAAGCTCGTGAAACTCGACTTGGACAGGCAACTCGATGTCAATCAGGCATCTTCCGCACTCCCCGGCGGCCTTTCCGGAGATCTGGGCGGACACCAGGATGCCCTCGTGCAGGGCCTCCAGGCGCAGGTTCACGGTCAGTGCGGAACCCGCCTTGACGGCCACCAGGCTCTCTCCGAGGTCACCGGGCACGACGATCTCGAGGTGCCGCTCGTGCATGGTGCCTGGCCGGTTGATGAGGTCGCGCACATCGACCTTGTACGGGGTCTTCTTAAACTTGGTCACGGTGGGAGATTCTACGCGTCCGCGGGCAGGGTCTCGTTCCGTGCCACCCTCGACGGCCTCCGCAGTGAGGCAGGCAGCGCGATCGCACGGATGCGCGCCGGCCAGGAGGCGCCGGCGTGGATCGCGCGGGTGACCTGGTCGAGGTCCGCGGCCAACGCTGCTGAGGCCCCGCCCGAGGCGGCGCCGGGTCGGCCGAAACGCTGGCGTTCGGCCGCGACCAGCAACCGCCGCAGCGCAGCGCCGGGGTCGCCGGCCGGCGGGTAGACCAGGCCGGTAAGCTGCTCCAGGCGCGCGACCAGTTCCCGGGGGGTCTCGGTGTCGCGCACCCGCACCCCGTGGTCGACGGCCGTGTCGGTGAGTTCGTCCCAGGCCCAGCCTGCGGCGCCCGGGCCGGTGCGGACGCGCCGGCGCCGTCCCTGCCTCCGCAACGCTCGCGCGCCGCCGGGGAACATCAGCAGGATCAGGACGGCCGCGAGGGCCACGGAGACGGTTGTCGTTGCTTCGCTGCCGCCGGTTGGGGAGGTGGCAGCCCGGAGGCCGTCGGACACGTTCTGGCCGCCCGGGTCGGCGTTCCGCGGCGCGGCCGTCGCGAGCCCGCCGGCCTCGCCGCCGAGCGGGACCTGGGCATCCGTCTCCCTTGTGTACGCCGGCACCGTGCCGCGCCCCGGCGTCGGCTCGAACGCCAGCCAGCCGATTCCGCTGAAATACAGTTCCGGCCAGGAGTGCAGGTCGTGCGCGTCGACGTTGAACCGGTCCCGCCCCTCGATGTAGCTCGTCGACCGAGACCCGGGCAGGTAACCGATCGCGATCCGGGCGGGGATGCCGATGGACCGGGCCATCACCGCCATCGCCGAAGCGAAGTGAACGCAATAGCCGCGTTTCACCTCGAGGAACTTGCCGACGACGTCGACGCCGCCGCCGTCGTAGCCCTCGGCGACCGGGGCATCCGTGTCGTAGCTGAACACGCCGCCCCTCAGGTAGCTCTGCAGGGCGACGGCCGCGTCGTAGGGCGAGATCGCCCCGCCGGTCACGTCGCGGGCGGTCTGGTCGATGATGGCCGGCCGATTCCCGGGCAGGTCGAGGTTGCGCCGGATGCTCGCCGAGTAACGGGTGCCCGCAGCCCGGAGCTGCGCGGGCGTCGGAGCGAGTTCGAGCGCCGTGACGGTGTACTGCTGACCGCGGGTGATGCTGTTGGCGCTGGCGATGGTCGAGGTCGACCGGTCCCAGTACCAGTCGCCGACCAGGCCGGTGACCTTCTTCGGCGCGAACGGGGTCGGCAGCCACCGGGTCGCGACGCCGTCGATGACGATCTGCGTCCTGGTCTCCCTCGTGACCACCTGGGAGGAGAGCCCCTGCGGCAGGGCGATGGCCTCGACGTTGTCGCTGGGATTATCCGGTTCGACCCTGGCCATCCAGGTGGCGCCGACGAAGTTGTCGAGGGTCAGCAGTTTCAGGTACGGCGGCGGGGACGCAGTGGTGCGGTAGTGCAGGGCCGCACTGGACTGGGGGCGCCGGAGATCCTGCCCGAGGTTGATCAGCGGGGTGACACCGCTCCCGAAGAGCAGCGTGCCGACGCCCCGGGTGCCGGCGAAGCCTCCACCGGGCACGGCAGGGGTGGCGACGCTGAGCAGGAGCGCCCCCACGATGCCGATGCTGCCGACCACCATCGACCCCCACAGCGGGCCGGGGCCCCGCCGGCGCACCGGACCGACCACCCGCGGAGCGTTCGGCCCGACCGGCGGATTGTCGGCTTCCCTGGTTCGCCGCACCCGCACGTCCACGCGCAACAGGATGAGGAACGCGATGGCCGTCAGGACGAGGGCCAGCGGGTCGGCCCCGCCGTCGATGATGAGGCCGGGAACGGCGACGGGTACGAGCGCGGGAAGCCCGGCGAGCGCCGGAACCCGGAGGTTGATCGCGAGCAGGTGCACCATCACCGCGATGGCTCCTGCTCCCGCGCAGAGCAGCAGCAGGATGCCGGCGACCGGGTCGGCCGGCGTGCCCTGCTGTTGGATGGACTCCAGCCCGGAGTCGACCAGCCTGCCGAACCGGTCGATGGTCTCCAGGGACGGGATCAGCCAGAGCAGCCCCGTGCCGCCGCCGAACAGCAGGGTCACCGTGGCGAGCAGGATGCCGAACCCGGCGACCGGGGCGAGCGACTCCGCCAGGCCGACCCGGCGGAGCCCGGCCAGGCCGATCAGCACGGTCGCGGACACGAAGGCCATCAGCCACCACCAGGTGGTGGACTGCAGCAGCGAACCGAGGGCCCCGTTCGCCACGAGCAGCAGGAGCAGCAGCGCGCCGGTGACCGGCCATTCGGCGCGGAGCGGGCGCCGCCGGCCTGTTGCCGCCCCGGACCGGCTCATGAGGGCTCCCGCCCGGTGGAGGCGGCCGCGCCCTGGGCACGCGCGGCGTCCAGCCAGGCGGCCGGGATGTCCCGGGCCGCGCGCACGGGAACGCAGCGCCAGCCGGCGTCGCGCAGCGTCTCGATCGCGGCCGGCCGCATCGTGTCGAGGTTGAAGGCCACCGCGGGCCGGGCGGCGGCGCCGAGGGCTGCCAGCTCAGCGGCATCCTGCTCGTCGATGTCGACGAGCACCGCGAAGGTCGGCAGCGGCAGTTGCGGCGCGTAGCCACCGGAGAGCGCGGGCGCGGGCCGGGCCCCGCCGGCCGGGCCCGGCTCGAGGGGCACCACGCCGGCCAGGCCCTCGAGCAGCAGCCGCATTCCGCCGGCCTCCTGGAAATCCACGGCCGGGTCCCCGCGCAGGCCGCCGCGGCCCGTCCCGGTGCGGGAACCGAGCTGGCTGGGCCCCAGTTCGACGAGGTCGAGTCGGAAGCCGGCGTCGAGGAGGTGCACTCCCACCGAGGCGACGAGCTCAACGGCCACTTCGAAGGCCTGGTCGTGCCGGAAGCGGCGGTCGGGTCCCTGGCCGGGCGGCGGCGCAGGGCGACCCCGCAACGCGGTGTCGAGCACGATCCTGGCCACCGGGTTGCTGCGGTGTTCCTCCTGGCGCACCATGATCTCGCCATGCCTCGCGGTCGCGGGCCAGTTCACCCGCCGGAGCGGGTCCCCCGGCCGGTATTCCCGGGCGATCAGTTCGTCCGAGTTGTGGTTGAGGTGCCGCAACCGCTCACGGGCGTCGCCGTCGCCGCCCGCGCCGGTCAGGCCGGTCCCCGAGAGAGGTGTCGCGGTCGGGGTGACCACGAGATCGAGGGGCTCGCCGACCGTCCATTCGCTCGAGGCGAGCCCGAACGGGTCATATCGCTCCAGCCGGAGCGGGCCGCTGGAGTAGATGCCCCGGTGCCTTAGCGCCAGCGAGTATTCGAGCCTGACGGCATCCGCGCCGTTGTCACGTCCTCCCTCGAACCGGTCGAGACCAGGCAGCACCAGGGCGCCGGGAGTGGTGAGCCCGGGGGCGCCGGTGTCCCTCCAGCGCAGGCCGTAGAGCGGGCGGGCGGACAGGTTGCGCACGATGAGGGTGACGATCGTTCCCCGGCCGGCCTCCACGACCGAGGGCCGGAACGTCCGGCTCACCTTCACCGCCACGGGGCGGATCGCGACATACGCGGCGGCGGTCACGGGCACGAGCAGGAGCAGGCAGGCCACGAAGAGGATGTCGCGGCGCCCGGTGAACAGGTACTGCACCAGGAAGAGAGCGCCGACACCGAGGAACGCCCCGCCCCGGAGGGTGAGCCGGGGAAACCACAGGGGCCGCCGCGACGCGGACATGGGCCTAGGGGCGTCCCTGGGCGCCGACCGGCACCGGCGTGGCGTCGACGATGCGGGTGACGATCTCTTCGATCAGGGGGGCGGCATCCTGGTGGTGATGACCCAGCACCCTGCTGCTGGCGACCAGGCGGTGCCCGAGCACTGACACGGCCAGCGAATCGATGTCGTCGGGCAGCACGTATTCCCGGCCGTTGAGCGCGGCCTGCGCCTTCGCCGCGCGGATGAGCTGCAGGGTCGCCCGCGGGCTGGCACCGAGGCGCAGGTCCCGGTCGTCACGGGTGGCCCGCACCAGGTTGACCGCGTATTCCTTGACCGCGCCGGACGCGAAAACGGCCTGCGCCGCGGTCATCATCCCCCGCAACTGGGCTCCGGAGACGACGGCGGTGATGCCCGCCAGAGGGCTCGAGGTGTCCCGGGAGTCGAGCATCGCCAGCTCGGAATCCTTGTCGGGGTAGCCCATGGAGATCCGGGCCATGAAGCGGTCGCGTTGGGCCTCCGGCAACGCGTAGGTGCCCTCCATTTCGATCGGGTTCTGGGTGGCCACCACGGTGAACGGCAGCGGCAGCAGATAGGTGGAGCCGTCGACCGTGACCTGGCGTTCCTCCATGCATTCGAGCAGGGCGGACTGGGTTTTCGGACTGGCCCGGTTGATCTCGTCTCCGATGACGATGTTGGCGAAGATGGCGCCCGGCTTGAATTCGAAGCGCCGGTCGGCCTGGTTGAACACGGACACCCCCGTGACGTCGGACGGGAGCAGGTCGGGGGTGAACTGGATCCGGCTCACCGTGCAGTGCACGGACTTGGCAAGGGCCTTGGCGAGCATGGTCTTCCCGACGCCGGGAACGTCCTCGATCAGGAGGTGCCCTTGCGCCAGCAGCACGGTCAGTGCCGTCTTGACCGCGGCGTGTTTGCCGTCGATGACGGTCTCCACGTTGCGCATGATCGCCCGCGCGGACGCCTCGACGGCGGCGAGATCCATCGGTGTCTCCACCTCGGCCTCGTCGCCGAACCCGGCCACAGCACCGACCTCGGTCCCGGCGACCGCCGGGCCCGTCACCACTCTGACGGGTGCTCCGTTCACCCTGGTGCTCCGTTCACACTGGTGCTCCGTTCACACTGGTGCTCCGTTCACACTGGTGCCTTCTGCAGGAAATCGGCGACGACCCGGGGGACGTACGGTGCGATGTCCCCGCCGAGCGCGGCCACCTGGCGCACCAGCGAACTGGACACGTGGGCGTTGGCCGGGTTCGGCAGCAGGAAGACGGTTTCCACGGATGCGAGGTTGCGGTTGACGATCGCCATCGGGGTCTCGTAGGCCACGTCGATCTGGGAGCGAATGCCCTTGACCAGCACGCTCGCGCCGACCTCGAGGCAGTAGTCGACGAGGAGACCCATGCTCCAGGACGCGACGGTGATGTTGTCGGGCAGGCCGGCATCCTTGATCGCCAGCTGCAGCAGCGACACCCGCCGGCTGATCGGCAGGAGCGCCGACTTGGCGGGGTTGTGCACCACGAGGACATGCAATTCGTCGAAGAGACCGGCCGCCCGTTCGATCACGTCGAGGTGCCCCAGTGTGACGGGGTCGAATGATCCAGGGACGACGGCGATCCTGCGCATACGATTCACCCTAGACCTACACCGTGAACGACGCCCGTGCGGACTGCTTCTCGTCAGCCTTTCGTCAGGGAGGCGCGTTCGGAGTCGTCGAGTCGGCGCCGTACAGCGTCGCGCAGGGCGGGGACGCTGTCCAGTTCGGGGTCCCAGTCGATCAGCGCCTGGGCATGGCCCCTCGCCTCCCCGATCAGGTCGCCGTCGGTCACCACCCGGAGCAGGCGCAGCGAGGACCTCCCGCCGGACTGGTTGTTGCCGAGGACGTCGCCCTCCCGGCGCAACTCGAGGTCGACCTGCGCGAGTTCGAAGCCGTCGAGGGTCGCCGCGACGGCCTCGACCCGCTCGCGCGACACCGACTCGGCTTCGGCGGTCGTCACGAGCAGGCAGAGCCCCGGCACTCCCCCGCGACCGACCCGGCCGCGCAGCTGGTGCAGTTGGGAGACGCCGAACCGGTCGGCGTCCATCACCACCATCGCCGAGGCGTTGGGCACGTCGACGCCGACCTCGATCACGGTCGTCGCGACGAGCACGTCGATCTCCCCGGCGGCGAACGCCCGCATGACCTGGTCCTTCTGCTCGCTGGTCATCCGGCCGTGCAGGGGCTCGATTCGCGCCGAGGCGAAGATCGGCTTGGCCCGGAGTTCGGCGAGCGTCTCCTCGACGGAGGCCGGCGCCTTGGCTTCGGGGTCGAGGACCTCACCCTCCTCCACCTGCTTGGGCGCGATGGCCGGACACACCACGAACGCCTGCCGGCCCAGGGCGAGCTCCTCCGCGAGCCGCTGCCAGACCCTCGTCGCCCAGGCCGGCTTGTCGCCGAGGGGCACGACGAACGTCTCGATGCCCTGCCTCCCCTCAGGGAGCATGGTGATCGTGCTCACGTCGAGGTCGCCGAAGACGGTCATCGCGATCGTGCGCGGAATGGGGGTGGCGGTCAGCACCAGCACGTGCGGCGGCACCGCCCCCTTCTGCCGGAGGGCCTCACGCTGGTCGACGCCGAACCGGTGCTGCTCGTCGACGACGACGAGTCCAAGGTCGAAGAAGGTCACTGCGTCGCCGAGCAGGGCGTGGGTGCCGATCACGATGCGCGATTGGCCGGACACCGCCCGCAGCAGAGCCTTCCGGCGTTCGGCGACGGGCAGCTGCCCGGTGAGCAGGGTCGGCATGAGTTGCACGGCCAGGTCGGGTCCGAGGGCGCGCACGATCGAGCGCAGGTGCTGCCCGGCGAGGACCTCGGTCGGCGCGAGGAAGGCGGCCTGCCCGCCCGAGTCGGCCACCGCGAGCATCGCCCGGAGCGCGACGACCGTCTTGCCGGAGCCGACCTCCCCCTGCACCAGGCGGTTCATCGGCGCGTCCTCGGCGATGTCGCGTGCGATCTCGTCGCCGACGACCGTCTGGTCGCTCGTGAGGGTGAACGACAGGGCGGCGTCGAAGCGCTCGAGGAAGCCGCCGGGAACCGGCAGCCGTGGCGTGGCCTTCCGGGCGCGGGCGGAGTTGCGCTGCTGCACGAGCGCGGTCTGCAGCACGAACGCCTCGGTGAACCGGAGGGTGTCCCTGGCCCGGCGCCAGTCCGAGTCGGTCTCGGGCCGGTGGATGAGTTCGAGCGCCCGGCCGTGCGGCAGCAGGCCCCGTTCGGCGCGGAGTTCGGCCGGGATCGGGTCGGGCACACGAAGGATGGCGTCGAGCACGACCTCCACCGTCTTGGTGATCTGCCAGCTCGCGATGGCGTTCGTGGCCGGGTAGATCGCGATCGGCTGCTCGATCCAGAGTTTCGCGTCCGCGGCATCCGCGGGCATATCGGGTTCGTCGTCTTCGCCCGGGCCGAACAGCCGGTAGGTCGGGTGGGTCAGCTGCAGGTGACCGCGGTAGTCGGACACCTTGCCGGCGAACATGCCGCGCATGCCCGGCGCCAGTTGTCTCGCGCGCCAGGACTGGTTGAAGTAGGTGAGGCTCAGGATGCCGCGGCCGTCGGAGATCTTGACCTCGACGATCGACCCCTTCCGGGCCTTCATCTGGCGTTCCTCCACCGTGCGGATCTCGGCGATGATCGTCACGTTCTCATCGAGGGGCAGGTCGCCGATCGCCGAGAGCTCGCCGCGGCGGGCATAGCGGCGCGGGTAGTGGCTGAGCAGGTCGCCGACCGTGACGATGCCGAACGCCTTGGTGAGCGCGGTGGTCGTGCGGCCGCCCACGACATTCGCCAGCTTCGTGTCGAGTGTGACGGCACCGGGTGTGACGGCACCGGGTGTGACGGCACCGGGTGTGACGGCACCGGGTGCGACGGCAGCCGATTCGGTCATGGCACGATCGTAGGCTCTGCCCCTGACACTCCGGTCGCGTCGGCGGCCTGGTCGAGCAGGGCCAGTTCGGCGCGCGCGAAGTCGTCGTCGGGCCGCTCGGCCGCCAGCTGCTGCTGCAGGGCCCTGGCCTCGTCGGTCCGGCCGAGGGTGCGCAGGCAGCGCGCGACGGCCCAACGGCCCAGGTGGCGCTGTTCGTGGGTGCCGACGGTGTCTGCCGCACGCAGCGCAGCCTCGAACTCCGGCAGGGCCTCGTCGGGGCGGCCGGAGTCGTGCAGGAACCAGCCGAGGTTGTTGTGCAGCGCGACTCCCCAGCGCCGGGTCCGGGCATCCGTGGTCGTGTCGAGGAGTGCCAGACCCTCGGCGGCCCACTCCTCCTCGTGCCCGGCGTCGGCGATGGCCAGCATGTGCAGAGCGTCGAGGGCGAGGAACTGGGCCCCGGCGGATGCCGCCTTCCGCGCCGCGAGGGTGAAGAAGGGCACGGCCTCATCGGTCCGGTCCATGCTGCGGAGGAGTCGGCCGTGTTCGAGGGCGACGCGCGCCTGGAGCCGGTCGGTGGGTTCCCCGGTGCTCTCCTGCACCGCGGCGAGGGCGGCCAGTCCGTCGTCGAAGCGGCCGAGGAGGCCGAACGCCCGGGCGAGCTGGGTGGCGAGCTCTGCCCGTGCCTCGTCATCACGGCCGGCGTCGTCCGCGGCCTGCTGGAAACGCCGGGCGGATGCCGCCGCGTCGGTGAAGTCCCAGAGGGAGTCGAGCAGGGCCTGGCTGACCGGGCCGGTCCCCAGGGCTACCGGGTTGGGCGGCACGGTGGCGGCCGGCGGAATCGGATCCGCCGCGAACGCTGCTGTATCGGTCACCGGTCCATCATGACATCCGGCGCCCTCCGCCGCAGCCGGCGGCAGGACAGCCGCCGGCAGGGCGGCGGGCGATAGGCTCGATATCTCATGACGCGAATTGTCGCCGGGTTCGCCGGTTCTCTGCCCCTGGCCGTGCCGAAGACCGGTACCCGACCGACCAGCGACCGGGTGCGCGAGGCGATCTTCTCGGCCCTCGACGCCCGCGACGTCGTGCGCGGCGCCCGCGTTCTCGACCTGTACGCGGGGTCCGGGGCGCTCGGGCTCGAGGCGGCCAGCCGGGGCGCACGCATCGTGACGCTGGTCGAGAACAGCTTCGGGGCAGCCCAGCTGTGTCGCAAGAACACGGACGCCGTGCTCCGTGCCGCCCCGAAGAAGAACGCCCCGAAGAAGAACGCCCCGAAGATCAAGGTGAGCTCGCAGGCCGTGCAAACGTTCCTCGCCGCCACCGGCGAGGGTTTCGACCTCGTCTTCCTCGACCCGCCGTACGACCTGGCGGAGACCGAACTCGGGCACAACCTGGCCGCGCTCGCCCCGCTCCTCGACGCGGACGCCCTCGTGGTCGTCGAACGCAGTTCCCGCTCCCCCGAGCCGGCCTGGGGCCCCGGTCTCACGAGCGAACGGCGCAAGGACTACGGCGACACCACCGTCTGGTACGCCTCTCCCGTCGCCGTGCGGGCCTGACCGGCCCCGCCTGCCTCTCCCGTCGCCGGGTCAGCCCGCCGCGCCGTCCCAGCCGCGGTACGGGTCCCAGCCGCCCTGCGTGTGCGGGGTCCCGTCGACCAGCACCACGCCGGCCGCGGCCGTGACGACCCCGAGCCGGCGGAAGCCGTCCGGCAGCTCGGCACCCGCCGGGAACGTGGCCAGCAGCCCGTGGTCCTCGCCACCGCCGAGGGCGCGCTCGACCTGGCCGCCCAGCGTCGTCGAATCGAAGTCGATCCCCACACCGCTCGCCCTGGCGAGCCGGCCGGCGTCGATGGCGAGCCCGTCTGACACGTCGAGCATCGCGGTCGCCCCGGCGAGCGCGGCGGCAGGGCCGCGGTCGATCGGCGGCTCCGGGGCGAGCTGGGCACCGATTTCCCGCGGATGCCGCTCCCGCAGCGCCGCGGCGAGCGCGGCATCCGGGGTGCCGTCGGCGTCGACCCCGAGCCTGAACAGCAGGCTCAGCCCCCACCCGGCGTCACCGAGCCTCCCGGCAAGCGCCACGACGTCGCCTGGGCGCGCCCCGGAGCGCAACACGGGCTCGCGCCCCTCCAGGTCGCCGAAGGCCGTCACAGCCAGCGTCAGGGCGTCGGAGGCGGACAGGTCACCGCCGACGACTCCGCAACCGGGGGCCAGCGCGTCGCAACCGTCCCTGAGCCCGTCGGCGATTCCCTCGATCACCCAGATCGGTGTCGACGGGGGCGCTGCGATGGCGACGACCAGGGCGGTCGGTCGTGCTCCCATGGCGGCGACATCCGACAGGTTGGTCGCGGCGGCCTTCCAACCGAGGTCGTGCGGGGTCGACCAGGCGAGCCGGAAGTCCGGGCCCTGGATCATCATGTCCGTCGTCACCACGTAGCGCCCGTCCGGCGCCCGCAGCACGGCGGCGTCGTCCCCCGGCCCGAGCAGCTGGGCGTCCGAGCCGGGCAGTCGCGGGAAGATCCGGGCGAGCACCTCGCCCTCGCTCAGGTCGGCGAGCGTCTCGCTCGAGGGGAGCGGTGCGGCCGCAGCATTCGTCATGCATCAAACGGTAGCCTGAATGCAATGACCCCCCGCTCCCGTCTCCTTCGCGCCGCCGTCGGCATCACGCTCGTCGCCGGCACTGTGCTGCTGACCGGTTGCACCGCGATCGTGCCGCTCGAGCCGTCCAAGGATGCCGCCAACCCGACCTGCGCCGACCTGATCGTGCGCCTGCCGACGGCCGTCGCGTCGTTGCCCGAGCGCGAGACGAACGCGCAGGCCACCGGCGCCTGGGGCACCCCGGCCGCTGTGCTGCTGCACTGCGGGGTCACCGTGCCGGTGCCCACCACCCTGCCCTGCCTCAACGTCAACGGCATCGACTGGATCGAAGACGACTCCGAGGCGCCGCTCTACCGGTACACGACCTACGGCCGGGACCCGGCGACCGAACTGGTGATCGACTCGGGGAAGGTCAGCGGTTCGACCGTCCTGGTCGACCTGGCCAAGGCCGTGTCCGCCATCCCCGCGACCGGGCAGTGCGTGGGCGTGGACGACCTCACCATCCCCACCGACGGCGGCACGGCGGTCCCCGCGCCGTAGCGCAGGCTCAGGCCGCCCGGACTCCGCGGCGGCTGAGCGCCACTTCGATCAGCTCGTCGATCAGCTGCGGATACGTGTAGCCGCTGGCGAGCCAGCAGCTGGGGAACATCGAGATCGGCGTGAACCCCGGCATCGTGTTGATCTCGTTGATCACCCAGCCGTCCGCGGTGTGGAAGAAGTCCACCCGGGCAAGGCCGGCGCCGTCGATGGCCTCGAACGCGCGGATGGCGAGCCTCTGCATCTCGGCCAGTTCCGTCGCCGACAGGTCGGCCGGGCAGACCAGGTCGATGCCGGGCGCGCCCAGGTACTTCGCGGCGAAGTCGTAGAAGTCACGGCCGCGGACGAGCACCTCGCCGGCGACGGATGCCCGGGCCGGCTCCCCGCGTCGCCCCTGGAGTACCGCGATCTCGAGTTCGCGCCCGACCAGGCCGGCCTCGATCAGCACCTTGTCGTCCTCGGCGAGTGCCACCCGCATCGCCTCGGCGAGCTGGTCCCTGGTCGACACCTTGCTGACGCCGACGCTGGACCCGGCCCTGGCGGGCTTGACGAACACGGGAAGCCCGAGTTCCTCGATCGCCGCGTGGGCCATCCCGGGGGCTTCGGCCCAGTCATCCGCCGTGATGGTGCGCCACGGCGCGACCGGGAGGGACGCCTGCTGGAAGACGGTCTTGGTGAAGTGCTTGTCCATGCCGAGGGCCGACGCGAGCACGCCTGACCCCACATAGGGCAGACCGGTGAGTTCGAGCAGGCCCTGGACGGTGCCGTCCTCCCCGAACGGCCCGTGCAGGATCGGGAAGACCAGGTCGACGTTGCCGAGCGAGCGGGAGTCGAGCCCGGCGCCGTCCGTGACGGTCAGCTGCCGGCTCAGGGTGCTCTCCGGCCAGCGCACCCGACTGCCGTTGTCGAAGACCTCCGGCAGCTCGGCCTGGTTCAGCGCGAACCGGGCCGGGTCGTCCTCCTCGAGCACGAAGGCGCCATCCCGGGTGATCCCGATCGGGATGACGTTGTAGCGTTCGCGGTCAATTGCCGCCAGGACGCCGCCCGCCGTGGCGCAGCTGATCGAATGTTCGCTTGACCGACCCCCAAAGAGCAGCGCCACCGTGAGCTTGTGAGTCATCGATCGTCCTTTCGCCCTGCGGCTCATCCGAGTCCGTGGTGAGGTGCGGGGCGAGGTCCCGCGGTTTCAGAGTACCGGCCAGCACCTGGCGGACCTGCTCGACGATGGGCATGTCCACCCCCTTGGCGCGGGCCAGGTCGAGAATGGGGCCGACGGATGCGAGGCCCTCGGTGGTCTGCTGCATCTGCTTGACGACGTCGGCGATGCCGTAACCCTGGCCGAGGAGCCGGCCGGCGGTGTTGTTCCGCGACAGCGGCGACTGGCAGGTCGCGATGAGGTCGCCGAGCCCGGCCAGCCCGGCCAGGGTCTCCGACCGGGCGCCGTAGGCCACGGCGAAGTCGGTCATCTCGACCAGGCCGCGGGTGATGATCGACGCCTTGGTGTTCTCGCCGTAGCCGACCCCGTCCACGATGCCGATCGCGACCGCGATCAGGTTCTTGAGCACGCCGCCGAACTCGGTGCCGATGACATCCGTGTTGACGTAGGAGCGGAAGTATCGGTTCGTGGCGAGCATGGCGACCGCCTGCGCGGTTTCGAGGCTGTTGGAGGAGACGACGGCCGCGGTGGGCTGCTCCTTGGCGATCTCGAGGGCGAGGTTGGGTCCGGAGATGGCCGCGATCAGGTCGGGGTTGATCGGCAGGACCTCGGCGATGATCTCGCTCATCCGCATGCCGGAGCCGCGCTCGACGCCCTTCATCAGGGAGACGACGATCGCGCCGGGCGCGAGGAACGGCTCGGCGAGGATCAGGTTCTCCCGCAGCGACTGGCTCGGCACGGAGACGAAGACCTGTTCCGCGCCGGCGAGGGCGAGGTCGAGCCGTGAGGTGGCGCGGAGCCCGGCGGGCAGGTTGATGCCGGGGAGGTAGTCGCTGTTGCGGCGCCCCTCGGTGATCTCCCTGGCCAGTTCGGGGCGGCGCGCCCAGAGCACGACGTCCGCTCCGCCGTCGGCCAGGATCTTCGCGAATGTGGTGCCCCAGCTGCCGGCACCGAGAACGGCGACCCGCTTGCCTGGCTGAACCTTAGGCTTCAAAACGGCCGGTCTCTTTCTGATCGTGTTCGGCGGGATTCCAGCGCTTCACGGGCGCTTTCTCCCCGCGGAGGTCTTCGAGCAGGTGCGTGATGGCTTCCATGACGATGGTGGTCGCCTCGTTCAGCGTCGCCGTGTCCAGGTTGCGGCCGCGGAATTCGGCCAGGTCGATCGGGTCGCCGATCTTGACCAGCACCGTCTTGCGCGGAAACAGGCTGACCCTCTTCGAATACCGGGGAAGCAGCGCCTGGGTGCCCCAGTGGGCGACCGGGACGATCGGGATTCCCTGTTCGAGGGCGATCCGCACCGCCCCCGTCTTGCCGCGCATCGGCCACAGGTCGGGGTCGCGGGTGAGCGATCCCTCGGGGTAGACGACGACCATCTGGCCGTTGCGGACGAGCCGTTCGGCTGCCTTGACCGGTTCGTTTCCGCGCACGGCACCGCCCCGGGCGACCGGGATCTGCCCGGACTTGCGCAGCAGGGCGCCGAGCACGGGGATCGCGAAGACGGAAGCCTTCGCCATGAACCGGGGCGCACGCCCCAGCTTCCAGCTCAGGACGCCCATCACCAGCGGGTCGATCTCGCTGAAGTGGTTGGGCGCCATCACGAACGCGCCCGACCGCGGGAACTTGCCGGCATCGGTGATCTTGTAGCGCACCGACAGGTTGATCAGTGGCAGCACGAGGGCCGCCAGCACCCAGAAGACCGACGGCCGGGTGGTCTCCGACCCTTCCCTCGTCTTCGTCACTCGTTGCTTCGGCAGTGGTTCATCCGGCTGGGACTCTTCATCGGGAACTGGCACAGGCCCATTATCCTTCGAGATCGAAGTCAGCCCCCAACAGTTCGAGCTTGGTGATGAAGTTCTCGTAGCCGCGGCTGATGATCCCCACGTTGCTGACGGTCGAGGTGCCCTCGGCGGTGAGCGCCGCGATCAGGTGGCTGAAACCGCCGCGCAGGTCGGGAACCTCGATGTCGGCGCCGTGCAGCTTCGTCGGACCGGTGATGACGGCCGAGTGGTTGAAGTTGCGCTGGCCGAAGCGGCAGGGATGCCCGCCGAGGCATTCACGGTGGATCTGGATCGTGGCACCCATGTCCACGAGAGCGTCGACGAAGCCGAACCGCTGCTCGTACACGGTCTCGTGCACGATCGAGACGCCGTGCGCGTGGGTGAGGGCGACGACGAGCGGCTGCTGCCAGTCGGTCATGAAGCCCGGGTGCACATCCGTTTCGATGATGACGGGCTTCAGGTCGCCGCCCGGGTGGTAGAAGCGGATGCCGTCGTCCTCGATGTCGAACGCGCCGCCGACCTTGCGGAACACGTTGAGGAAGGTGAGCATCTCGGCCTGCTTGGCGCCGCCGACGAAGATGTCGCCGTCGGTGGCCAGGGCGGCGGCGGCCCAGCTGGCCGCCTCGTTCCGGTCGAACAGGGCACGGTGGTTGTAGCCCTCGAGCCGTTCGACGCCCTCGATCCGGATCACCCGGTCGGTGTCGACCGTGATGATGGCGCCCATCTTCTGCAGGATGTTGATGAGATCCATGATCTCCGGCTCGATCGCCGCGCCTTTGAGCTCGGTGATGCCCTCGGCGCGAACGGCGGTGAGGAGCACCTGCTCGGTCGCTCCGACGCTCGGATACGGCAGGGACACCTTGGTGCCCTTGAGGCCGTTGGGTGCGGACATCCGGATGCCGTTGGGCTGCTTCTCGACCACGGCGCCGAACTTGCGCAGCACATCGAGGTGGTAGTCGATCGGGCGGTCGCCGATGCGGCAGCCGCCGAGATCGGGGATGAACGCCTCGCCGAGGCGGTGCAGCAGCGGCCCGCAGAACAGGATCGGGATGCGGGAGGAGCCGGCGTGCGCGTCGATCGCGGCGAAGTGGGCGCTCTCGACGTCGACCGGGTCGAGGAGCAGTTCGCCGGGCTCGACGCCGTCGGTGACCTTGACGCCGTGCACCTCGAGCAGCTCGCGCACGATGCGCACGTCGCTGATGTTCGGCACGTTCTTGAGCACACTCGGGCTCTCCCCGAGCAGAGCGGCCACCATGGCCTTCGTGACCAGGTTCTTCGCGCCCTTCAGCTCGATCCGACCGCGCAACGGGATGCCGCCGCGGATGGTGATCTTGTCGCCCTTCAACCCCACGGCTGCGCCCCAGTTCTGGGCGTTCTGCGCGTTCTCGCGGTTCTGCTCATCTTCACGCTGCTGCGCGACTTCACGATTGCGCTCGACTTCACTGACTGTGCTCACTGATTTACCTGCTTCACGGGGAGAGTACGGGGCCGCCAGGGCTCCCGATGGGATTCGAATTCTGAGATCCGCGCCTCGTCGCGCAGGGTCAAGCCGATGTCGTCGAGGCCTTCGAGAAGGCGCCAACGGGTGTAGTCGTCGATCAGGAACGGGATCGTCAGATCGCCGACCCGTGCAGTGCGGGCAACCAGATCGACGGTGAGTTCTATTCCCGGGTCGGCCTCGATTTCGTCCCAGAGCAGTTGCGCGTCCGCCTCGGTGATCTGGCCCGCGAGCAATCCCTGCTTGCCGGAATTGCCCCGGAAGATGTCGCCGAAGCGCGGGCTGAGCACGACGTCGAAACCGTAGTCGCGGAGCGCCCACACGGCGTGCTCGCGGGAGGAACCGGTGCCGAAGTCGGCGCCGGCGACGAGCACCCTGGCTCCCCGGTAGGCCGGCTGGTTGAGCACGAAGTCGGGGTCCTGCCGCCAGGCGGCGAAGAGCGCGTCGTCAAACCCGGTCTTGGTGACGCGCTTGAGGTAGACGGCCGGGATGATCTGGTCGGTGTCGACGTTGGATCGGCGCAGCGGCAGCGCGATTCCCGTGACGGTCGTGAACTTCTCCATGGTCAGTTGTCTCCATCCTGGATCAGGTCCCACGGGCTGGACAGGGTTCCGCGGATCGCGGTGGCCGCGGCGACGAGCGGGGACACGAGGTGGGTGCGTCCGCCCTTGCCCTGCCGGCCTTCGAAGTTGCGGTTACTGGTCGAGGCGCAGCGCTCACCGGGGGCGAGCTGGTCGGGGTTCATGCCGAGGCACATCGAGCAGCCGGCGAACCGCCACTCGGCGCCGAAGTCGGTGAAGACCTTGTCGAGGCCCTCTGCCTCCGCCTCGATCCGCACCCGTGCGGAACCGGGCACGACGAGCATCCGCACCCCGTCGGCGAGGGAGTGCCCCTTGACGATCTCGGCGGCGGCGCGGAGGTCTTCGACCCGGCTGTTGGTGCAGGAGCCGAGGAAGACGGTGTCGACCCTGATCTCCTTCATCGGGGTGCCCGCGGTGAGGTCCATGTAGTCGAGGGCACGCTCGGCGGCGGCGCGTTCGTTCGCGTCGACGATGCCGGCCGGGTCAGGCACAGTCTCGCTGAGGGAGACGCCCTGGCCGGGGTTTGTGCCCCAGGTGACGAAGGGTTCGAGGGAGTCCGCGTCGAGCACGACCTCCGCATCGAAGACGGCGCCGTCGTCGGTCGGGAGGGTGTCCCAGTAGGCGACGGCGTCGTCCCAGTCCTGGCCGGACGGCGCGTGGGCGCGGCCCTTCAGGTAGGCGTAGGTGGTCGCATCCGGAGCCACCATGCCGGCCCGCGCGCCGGCCTCGATCGACATGTTGCAGATCGTCATCCGGCCCTCCATCGAGAGGTCCCGGATGGCGCTGCCACGGTACTCGAGCACATAGCCCTGGCCGCCGCCGGTGCCGATCTTCGCGATCACTGCGAGGATGATGTCCTTGGCCGTCACGCCGGGGCGCAGGGTGCCGTCGACGGTGATCGCCATCGTCTTGAACGGCTGCAGCGGCAGCGTCTGCGTGGCCATGACGTGTTCGACCTCGCTGGTGCCGATGCCGAGGGCCATCGCCCCGAAGGCGCCGTGGGTGGAGGTGTGGGAGTCGCCGCAGACGACGGTGATCCCGGGCTGGGTGAGCCCGAGCTGCGGTCCGACGACGTGCACGATGCCCTGCTCGATGTCGCCGAGGGAGTGCAGGCGGATGCCGAATTCCTCGCAGTTGCGGCGCAGGGTCTCGATCTGGGTGCGGCTGGTGGGGTCCGCAATGGGCCGGTCGATCGCCAGCGTCGGGGTGTTGTGGTCTTCCGTGGCGATGGTCAGGTCCGGGCGTCGCACGGGGCGGCCGGCCAGGCGGAGACCGTCGAAGGCCTGCGGGCTGGTCACCTCGTGCACGAGGTGCAGATCGATGTAGATGAGGTCGGGTGTGCCGTCCTCGCCCTTGGCGACGAGGTGCTTGTCCCAGACCTTCTCGGCCAGGGTGCGCGGTCGGGTGCCCGTGAATGTTGCGTCAGTCATGTGTGTGTGCGTCTTCCTCAAGATTGGTGGCAGCCAACGACAGACTCCGCGACAAGGGAGGCCTCAGAACTGGGACTCGTCGCGGCAGAGAAGAAGAAGTCGACCGAACAGCACTCCGACAGGCTAACACTTCGCCTGCGGCGAGACCGGAAGCGGCGCTCATTCGCGGCTGACGGTGACGCCGAATTCGCCCAGGATCAGGCGTGATCCTGCTTCAAGAATTCCTTGCCCGTTCGGGTCGAGATCGGTCACCCGGCCGTCGGGGTCCGTGATCGACACCCCGTTGGTGGAGCCGAGGTCGGTCACCGAGAGGGTCTGGCCGCCCGGGTCGATCACGGCGTGCGTCTTCGAGACGGACCTGGCAGGGTCGTGCACGCGAACGAGCCCGGCGTGCGGGCGGGAAGCGACCTCGGCCGAGTCACGGCCCAGCACGAGCGTCCCCGTGACGACGATCGATTGCCCATCGTCGAGGGTCAGCCGCCAGGCGGCGACCGATGACTGCTCCGGGGCCGGCACCGACCGCGGCGGCAGTGCGGGGGCGGGCATCCCGCCGATCGGGGCAGGCAGGAAGGCCGGGAACGAGGCCGGGACGACATCCTCCGCCGGCACCGTCGATTCATCGTCCCGCTCGGGAACGAGCCATGGCGGGGGAACGATGAAGCCGGGTTTGTCCACCCCGCCACTCTACCGATGCAGCACCGTCGCACCGGGGAGCACGGTGCGGGTCACTTCCGCCTGCTCGTGTCCCGCTTCCGCCAATCCTGCTTGTTCCAATCGCGCCTGGAACGGATCCGGAACCGGCCGACCAGCCGGCGCAGGCGCCCTGCCGACGTCTCGGCGATCCCGAGTGAGTCGAGGGCCTCGGCCCAGCTCTGCTCCACGAGGTCGTCGTCGATCTCCCGGCCGTTGAACACGGCACGGTCGACCCGCCCGGCCAGGGGGGTGAGCCCGGCGGATACCGGATACTGACCGGCCGGCTGCTGACCGGCCAGCTGGCTCTCCAACGCGGCGGCGACGAGGAGCCGCGTGGTGCCGCGGGGAACCTCGAAGCCCAGCTCGGAGTATCCGTCGGTCAGTTCGTCCCAGGATCCGGCCACCCGAAGGTCGCCGCTGCCCGCGCTGCGCCGGCGGCGGCGCCGCCGGGCCTTGAGCGCGCCGATCACGAGCAGGGGGCCGCCGACCAGGAGGGCCGGGATTCCGATGACGCCGATGACGACCCACGCCCACCCGGGCAGCACCAGCCCTGTGCCCTTGTCATCCTTCTTGGTGTCGTCGATCTCGACGGCGGTGAGGAGGTCATCGGACTGGTTGTCGGAGCGGGGCGGCTGGCGCACCTGGGGCTGCGGAACGGACTTGGGCTTCGGGGTCTGGTCCTGGGGGACATCTGTCGGTCGGGAGTCGGGAAGAACGGAACCCAGCCGATCCCGTCGAAGGCCACCTCGACCCAGGCCGTGACGTCGGAACCGGTCACTTCCACGCTCGCGGCGCCCTCCGGCACGTCGGGGGCGAAGCCCATCACGACCCTGGACGGGTAGCCGAGGCTGCGGGCCATCAACGCCATGGCGGCGGCGTACTGCTCCTGGTCGCCGACCATCTGACTGCGGGTGAAGAGCTCGTCGATCCGGTCCGCACCGTGGCCTGCCCGGGAGGGGACGCCGTCGGAGGCCAGGCCGTGGCTGAGGAAGCCCTGAGTCTTCAGGGCCTTCTGAATGGCGCGGAGCTTGTCGATCGGGGTGTCCGCGCCGCCGGTGTACTCCGCCGCCTTGGCCACGACGACGTCGGGGATGTTCTCTGCCGCCGGCAGGGTCATCGCCGCGACCGGGACGGCCTCGAGGTCCTCGTCCTTGTAGGTCTGCTGCAGTTGGGCCCTGGTGGTGTACCGATAGCCGCTCTTCACACCGGCGGTCAGCACGGCGGTGCCGCTGCCGGCGTTGTAGCGCAGGCTCTCGGCCTCCGCACTGCTGGCGGCGTCGTCGAAGTCGATCGTGCTCGGGTAACCGACGCCGGGCAGCCAGACGTCCGCGTAGCCGGAGTCGGTGATCGTGACGACGCTCGATTGAACGATTGTCACCAGCGGGGGGCGGGGAATCGTGCGCCCGACGAGGCGGAAGCTGCCGGATCCGCCGGCCTCGTCATCGGCCGCTGCGACGTTCCACAGCTTCCCGTCGTAGGAATCCATGCTGGCGAGGCGGAGGACCTGCCCGGTCGCCATACCCGTGGCCGTGAACAGGGCGGTGTCGGCGAGGGTCTTGGTGTAGCGGCGGAATCCGGCCAGCGGGCTCGGGAACGCCAGGGGGTCGAACGGCGGCTGGATCTCCTCCCGCAACACGAATCGGTCCTTCTGCACGGGGGCGAGCGCGGTACCGGCCAACGAGCCGCTCAGGATCGCCCCGACCACGACGACGACCGTGCCGGCCAGTTTGCGACGCAGCTGCCGGCGGGCTCCCGGCACGTCGCCCCGGTCGGTGTCGGGGCGGCGCCAGCCCAGCCAGACGAGCGCGATCACGGCGAAGGCGACGCCGCGGAGTCCGGCCAGGTACGGCTCGTCGGTGCCCATCAGGATGCCGGCAAGGTAGAGGAGGACCGGGCCGACAAGGAGGGCGCTCGCCCGCCAGACCGTTCGCCGGCGGGGCGGCAACCAGCGCAGGGCGAGCATGCTGCCGACCACGGCGATCAGCCAGGCGGCGAAATAGGGCAGCACGGGCATGTAGTACGGTGCCTCGACGGGCGTTCCGAGGGTGACGATGTCGGCCCAGCCGAAGACCGCGCCGACGGCGAGTCCGGCGGCGGAGGCGACGCTGGGGAACACGACGAGCAGACCCTGTGCCGGCATGGTGAACGGGGTGCCGAGCAGGAAGTAGGCGAGGATCGCGGCGAGGACGCCGACCAGGGCGCCCAGGCGCAGGCGGAAGCCGAGGATGGCGGCGCCGGTGCCGACGATCAGTCCGCCGAGCCCGGCGAGAAGGAAGTTGTAGTCGCCGAACGACGTTTCCAGGCCGAGCACACCGAGCACGGCCAGGGTGCCGAGCACGGCCAGGTCGGCGCCGGCCCGGGCGGGGAACGGCTGCAACCGGCTCATCGGTTCACCCGGCGCAGCAGGGCGGGCAGGTCGGTGAGGTGGCCCACGGTGATCACGGTGAGTCCTGATACTGCGGAGACACGGGGCGTCGCGCCTTCGTCGATGCGGAAGGCGACCGTCTTGGCGTCCTGCCCGAAGAGCGTCTGCACGGCACGGAACTCGGCCAGGTCGACCTGCGATCCGGCGACGATCGTCACCACGCTCGGTTCGGGCAGGCGCCGGGTGGCGTCCCTGGCGAAATCGCGCAGGGTCGGGTATCTCCCGAAGACCGGGTCGATCCGGCAGGAGTCGTCCAGAAGGGCCACCGGTGTCGCCGTCTTCAGCAGCCTGCCCTCGGTGACCACGCTCACCCGGGTGCCGTCGCGGATCACCTGAAGGGCGAGGGACGCCGTGACCGAGACGCCGAGCTCGAATTCCTCGTCGGAGGAGTAGCCGGCCGACTCGGCATGTGCACGATGGTCAGCTGGGAGCGGCGCGTCTCCTCGAACTGACGCACCATCAGCTGGCCGGTGCGGGCCGAGGTGCGCCAGTGCACGTTCCTCAGCGCGTCGCCGGGCACGTAGGCGCGGAGCGCATGGAAGGAGATGTCGTTATTGGTGATCTTCTTGGTGATCTCGCCCTCGAGGTCGCGCACGAGTCCCGCTGCGGAGGCCTGGAGCCGGGCGGTGACCGGGTGGACGAAGAGCTCGACCGGGTCGGTCCAGCGCACGGTGCGGCGCAGCAGCCCGAGCTGGTCGCCGCGCACGGACACGGCCGGGCCGGCGACGATCACCGCGCGCCGGTGGGTCGGCACGGCGAACAGTTCCTCGTGCCGGGCGGCGGCGGCCAGGCCGGGGATGACGAACTCGCCCAGGCCGTTGCCCACCGGGAGTTCCATCCGCGCGGGGAGCAGCCCCTTCTCGCCGGAGTTGATGACCGCCATCTGGCCGAGGGCGCGCTCCCCCGCCACGACCCGGTGCGGGTTCAGCTGCAGTTCGACTGCGTAGGTCGCCCGGCCGAAGACGAAGCCCACGGCGATGAGGAACGCGGCCAGGAGGGTGGTGGCGAGGTAGGTGAACTCGCTCCAGCCGAACGTCCCGGCGAGAACGAACGCTCCGGCGGCGGCGGCGAGCACGAGCCAGCCGACAGGGCCGACGACATCCGTCACCGGCCTGATGAATGCCCAGCCGCGGGCCAGGAGCTGGCCGACCAGGCGCCGGGCGTGGCGCAGGGCGTCGCCGAGGGCACGCCGGATGCCGTCCAGTGCCTGTTCGGCCTGGGTCACCCGGCGGGGTGCCTTCTCGGCGACGCGGCTCATGCGGCGCGGTAGGCGGGCGGTGCGACCTCGACGAGGATCCGGCTGACGATGTCCTCGGCCGTGACGCCGGCGAAGTCCGCCTCCGGCTCGACCATGATGCGGTGAGCGAGCACGGGAACGGCGAGGTCGCGGATGTCGTCGGGGGTCACGTAGGTGCGCCCCTGGGACAGCGCCCAGGTCTTCGCGGCCCGGGCGAGGGCGAGCGCGCCGCGCATGCTGACGCCGAGGGTCGACGAGGGATCGGTGCGGGTGGCCGTGACGATCTCGTTCAGGTAGCTCAACACGGCGGCGTCGACGAACACGTCGGAGGCGAGCTGGGCCATCGTGTTCACGGAGCCGGACGCGATGATCGGGGTGATCTTCGAGTCGCGGGCCCGGTTGGACGAGTCGAGCAGCAGGGTGACGGCGGTGGCGTGATCGGGGTAGCCGAGGCTCGTCTTGATCAGGAACCGGTCGAGCTGCGCCTCCGGCAAGGTGTAGGTGCCGGCCTGCTCGACCGGGTTCTGGGTGGCGATCACCATGAACGGGTTGCCGACCTCGTGGCTGACCCCGTCGACCGTGACCCGCCCCTCCTCCATGACCTCGAGCAGCGCCGACTGGGTCTTCGGGCTGGCCCGGTTGATCTCGTCGGCGAGCACGATCGACGCGAAGATCGGCCCCCTGTGGAACTCGAAGATGCCCTTGCCCTGGTCGTAGATGGTGACGCCGGTCACATCTGAGGGCAGCAGGTCAGGGGTGAACTGGATCCGGGAGTTGGTTCCGTCGAGCGTCTTCGCGAGGGCCTTGGCGAGCACGGTCTTGCCGGTTCCGGGGAAGTCCTCCAGCAGCACGTGGCCGCTGGTCAGCATCGCGGCGACGACGAGGCGCACGACGTGGTCCTTGCCGAGGATCGCCTGGTTGACGTTGTCGGCGAGTTTGCCGAAGGCGTCGGCGAACCAGTCCGCCTGCTCCTGGGTGACTGTCATCTGGTGCTCCTGTTTCATTTTTGCTAAGGACCGCCGGGCGTGACGCCCAGCCCGTCCCAGTTCGTCGTTGCCCGCGTGTGATAGACGGCGCCGGTTCCGTTGTTGGTGAAGCGCACCCGGATCGAGTCGGAGTTTCGCTTTCCCAGGCCGTTTTGCAGCCAGAGTCGCCCATTCCCGCCGAGGTTCACGGTCGTGGTCGAGAAGGTGGCACTGCTGCCGTTGATTTCCGTGATCACCGAGTAATTCCCACTCGGCAGATTGGCGAAGTCCGCTCCGACATAGCGGCAGCCGATGCAATACGGGGCCGGATTGCCCTTCAGGACGGTGCCGGTCGGCGCGGGCGGCGGCGGGTCGCTGACCTGCACCGGGCTGGATGCCGCCACGGGGCCGACTGCCCCGCCGCCGCTGTTGATGGCGCGCACCTCGAAGGAGTATTGCCCGGCGCCCTTGCCGGAGACCGACGCCGACGTGCCGGTCGTGTCGTTCCAGCCGCCGGAGTTCAGCTGCCACTGGTAGCGCACCGGGCCGCCGCCGGTCTGGGCCGGGGCATTCCAGCTCATCGTGAGCCTGGCGGGCGCGTTCCCGTTGGAGGTGATGTCCGGGTTCCGGGGCGCCGTGGGAGCACCGTAGGGGGTGACCGCCCGGCTGGCGGGCGACGGGGCACCCTCGTCGATGGCGTTGACCGCCGCGACCGTCGCCGTGAACGATTGGCCGTTCGTCGCGGGAAGCACACAGTCGACCCCGGCCGCGCACCCTCTCTCGGTCTTGCCGTCGTAGCGCACGACACAGCCGGTGATCGGTGAGTTGTTCGCGGCCGGCGCGCTGAAGCGGATGGTGACGCGTCCGTCTCCGGCGCTGGCGGACGGCTGCTTGGGGGCGTCGGGGGCGTTGCGGACGACGAGGGTGACTCGTCCCTGGGTTTCTCGCAGGGGGTCACGGGTGGCGTCCTGGATGCGGTAGACCACGGTGAGGGTGCCGGTCGCGCCGGAGCCGGTCTTGACGGTGACACCGGAGGCGGTATGGCTGACGGTGGCGGTGCCGACCTGCTGTTCGATGTCCGCCTTGATCACGGTGAGCGGTTTGGCCTCGGCCGAGTACGGGTTGTAGTCGTTGTCGAGCACGGGGATGGTCAGGGTGGTGCCCGGCCGGGTCTCGATGCCCTCCCCGTTCGGGCCGGCGTCGTCCACGGCCTGCGGTTTCGCACGGGTCGAGGACACCACGGTCACGTTCACCGAACCGGGGATGGTGAATTCCTTGTAGGTGACCGTGAACGACAGGGTGACCTTGCTGCCGGGCTGCACGCCCAGCGGCGCCGAGACGACGAGGTTCGCCCCGTCGAGGTTCGCCGCGACATCCGTGCTCGACCCGGTCAGGGTCCCGTAGCGGAGCTGCTCGATGACCTGCGGGTTCGGGTGGCCGCTGGAGGCGCGCAGGATCACGGCCAGGGCCGTCTCGCCGGCCTCGATCGTCACGTTCGGCGGGGTGAACGTGGGCGGCACGTCTTCGGAGTTCGGGTCGCCGACGGTGATCGGGATCGTCAGCGTCGCCTGGTTACCCTTCGGGTCGGCCGCGGAGCTGCCGTCGGTGACGACGAAGGTGACCGACGCCGGACCGCGGAAGTCCTTCCGGGGCACGAAGCCGAGCGTGGTCGGGTCGAGCTGCACCGCGGCCCCGTTGCTGTTGGTCGCCGACGCGGACAACACCAGCGCAGGCCGGCCCGAGGGCACCTCGACGATGTCGGCGACGGTCCAGTTCTTGGACCCGTTCATCCGCACGAGCTGCTCGGGCAACGGCTTGAGGAACGGCGGCGGGAACACCTGCTCCTCCACCGGTTTCTTCTTCTCGTTGCCGTCGGGCTTGGCCGGCACGATGATGAACGCGGTGGCGCTGAGGTGATCGATCTCGTTGGTCAACCGGTAGGCGATGGCCTGGCGCACGTTCGTCGGCGTCACCGTGACCTTGCCGCCCGGCCCGACCTCACCGGATGCCGCGTTCGGGCCCTCGAGGCTGACCGTCAGGTCCTCGACCAGGCCGCCCGGGTTCTCGGCCTTGTCGCGCACCGTGAGCGTGACGTTATCCTTCGCCAGAACCTGCTTCGGCTCGAGGTAATGGTCCGTGGCCGTCGGGTACTGCGCCTTCGCGTCCTGGGTGACCTTCACCTGCACGAACGCCGTTGCCGCCCCGCCATGGCCGTTGCTGATCGCGTAACGGAGCGTGTAGGTGCCCTCGACCTCGGGCGCGTCGACGATGATCCGGCTGCCGTTGACCTTCGCCCGGATGCCGTCGGCCACCTCGGGCAGCTTCTTGGCCAGGGTCAGCTTGTACCCGTTCGGATCGGAGTCGTTCAGCACCACCGGGATCGACCCGGTGCGCCCCGGCTTGATCTCGATCGCATCATCGACCGCGTTCGGCGGCAACAACGCCACCGGCCGCGGAATCACCCCGATCCGCACCGTCCCCTTCGCCGTGGAACCCAGGGTGTCCTCCACCTCGTAGGTGAACGTGTCCGTGCCGGCCGTGCCGGGGAACGCCTGATACACGAACGAGTCGCTGCCCTGCCGGATGATCCGGCCCAGGCCCGGCGGACTCGTCACCTCCTTCAGGAACACGGAATCCCCGTCAGGATCGATGCCGTCCAGGGGCACCTTCACCTCGATCGTCGAATCGGCGAAGGTGCGCATCGTCAACGGCACCGGCGTCGGCGCCTGGTTGTTTGCCGTGTCCGGCCCCACCACGGTGAAATGCACCACCGCGGTCGCCGTCTCCAGATACGGGTCGGTGATCGTGTACGCGACACTGAACGCGCCGGGCTCCTTCGGCGCCTGGAAACGCACCTGGTTGCCCGTCACGAACGCCAGCCCGCCCGCGTTCGTGACATCCGCCAGCACCGGCAACACGCTCATCGTCGCCGAATCCGGATGGTAATCATTGGCCAGCACGGGGACGCTGACGATGTCCCCCGCCCGCACATTCACCGAATCGTCCACTGCCACCGGCGGCTGATGCTTGACCAGCGGCGGCACCGGCACCACCGTGATCCCGGCCGTGGACGTGCCCTGCCCGTCACTGATCGTGTAGGTGAACTGCACCTGCTGCGTCAACGCCGCCGACGTCGTCACCCGCAACACCGTGTTGGTGAGGATCTCGACCGTGACCAGGTCGTCGGTCGCGCTCGTGTCGACCGACTGCACCGCCAGCACCCGCCCGGTCGGCGACACATCATTGTTCAACACCGGAACCGTCAACGGTTCCCCCGCGCGCAGATAGGCGGTGTCCTTGACCGCGATCGGCGGCGACTGCCCGGCCGGGCTCTCCTTCACATCCACCCGGATCAGACCGACGCTGGATGCCGCGCCCGCGCCCAGGCTGTAGGTGAACACGTAACTGCCGGCCTCCGGCGCTGAGAACGCCACCGTGCCCCGATCCAGGTTCGCCACCGCCGACACCGACCCGGGAACATCCGTCACCCCGATCAAACCCAACGCCGCCCCCGACGGCGACACGTCATTCTTCAACGGTTCGACCAGAACCGTCTCCCCCACGAACGTGCTCGCGAAATCGGGCGTGCCCACCGGATTCAACGACCCCGGAGCCTTCACATCCACCGTGAGCACCCCCGAAGCCTGGACGACACCGTCCGACACCACGAACGGCACCTCCTTCACCCCCAACTCGGCCGTCTTACTCTCGAAGGTCACGAACCCCTCCGGGCCGAACCGCACCCCGTCGCCGGTCGTCGGCGACGCACTGACCAGATAGATGTCATCGCCGTCGGGGTCGATCCAGTCGCTGAGCACGTTGTAACTGACCAGTTGGCCCTGCTCCACGCTGATCGCCCCCGCCCGGTGCGAGACCGGCGCCAGGTTCTGGTCCGCCGGACGGACCGTCAGATTCACGCTCGCCTCCGCGACCGCACCCCGCCCATCCGCCACCGTGTATCGGAAAGTCGCCGTGCCCGCCATCGCCGGCGCCGGCGTGAACTGCAACGCCCGCCCGCCGTCGATGTAATCCAGGCGTCCCTGTGCCTCCGAAAAACCGTTGGTATTGACCACCGTGAGCACATCACCGTCAGGATCCGTGTCGTTCTCGAGCACCGGCAACACCGTCGTCTTGCCCGGTCGCACCCCGTACTCGTCGTCGTGGGCGAGCGGTGCCCGGTTCTGCGGCGTGCGCTCCGCCAGGGTGTCCTCGAACGACTGCTGCGACGCCTTCTCGTCACCCTCCTCGGAGTCCTCCTCCTCGGGCGGCGTCACCTCATCCCAGTTCTAGACCAGCCGCATATTCGCATCGACCAGCCACACGTTTCCGTTCGACAGGTTGTTCAGCGCGATCACATTCCGGTTCACCCGGAACTCCAGCGTGGACCCGAGGGTCGGCTGCGCGATCGCCTGCGCGCTGGGCTTCTTCCCCGCGCACGCGGCCAGGTAGCGTTGCGCGCCTGCCCACGCCCCGTGCGCGCACCCGTACAGCCACACCGGTTTCGACACCGCCTTCGGATCGGTCACCATCCGCTCCATGCCCGCCGACACGGCCACCGCCTTGCCGCCTCCCAACGGCACCTCCAGCAGCCCCTCACCCGTCGCCACCACCGCGAACGAGTTCTCCGCGCCGCTCTGCTGCAGCTTCAGCCCATTCGCCGGCAACACGATCGGCTCGCCGCCGTCGACGATCAGCCGGTTCTTCACCGTGTCGAGGACAACCGCCTTCTCCCCCACCGCCGCCACCTGGTGCGCACCCAGCTTCGGCAGGTCCGTCCGGCTGGGCTTGTCACCGGTCCGGGCCAGCGTCACCAGCTTCTTCGTCAGCGGGGACGTGCCGAACACCGCGCCCGCCTTCGACACCGCGATATGGCCGCCCTTGCCCAGCTTCATCACCGGATCGGACTTCTTCGGATCGAAATTCAGATCGCTGCCCGCGTTGATCACCCACACCGACCCCGAGCCGGGTGCCATCACCGCCAGGGTGTCTCCGCCGAACGCGACCTCGGACCCCACCGGCACGTCCACCCGCTGGCCGAGGGTCGTGAACGACGCGTCCACCCGCTCCAGCGACCCCGCGCTCCCGTCGAACAGGAAAACGTCGTCGCCGTCCTGGAACACGTCGAACGTGCTCGACGCGGCGTTCACCGAACCGTTGAGCTCCTCGATCTGCCGATTCAGCCGGCCCGCGAGCAACTGCTTCCCGTTCGTCACCCACACGTCCCGGGCACTCAAATCCACATCCGTCACCGGGAAACCCTGGTGCAACACCGCGAACGTCAACGGCACGCCGATGATCACCGCTACGGCCAGCACGGATGCCGTCGCTTTGCGCAGCCGAAACCACGACGCAATGGCCCCCATCGTCGATCCCTCCGCGCCGTTCCCACCCCGAAACGACCAGCCCCGGACCATTCCGGTCACAAAGCTAACACGCGGTCGGCGCATCGAGCAGGGCCAGGTCGTCGGCGCTGACCAGGCGGATGGCGACGGCGTATTCGACCAGGCGGCCTCGCCGGTTCGTGGCGAGTTTGCCGCGTCCGCCGCGGAGTCCGTCGACACCGAGCTTGTCGAGCTTCTCGCAGACGTTGTCGAGCTTGCGGTTGAACGTGGTCATGTTCCAGCCGAGCCGGGCGGCGGCGTCCGCCGAGCTGGGGATGGCTCCGCGCCCGGGGACGGTCTGGCGGAGCACGCCTTCGGCGAGGGCGACGACGAGCAGGCGCTGGCTGCTCGTCAGGGTCACCGGCAGGATGGTTGTCGTGCCGGCGTCGCTGGACGCCGAGACGGAGGTGTTGAAGTAGTCCTCCTCGGCGTGGATCGTGAAGTCGTAGGTCGTCGATCCCGCACTGAACATCACGTGCATCGTCTGGAAGACGATCGGCAGCTTGGCTCCGGGAGCCAGCCAGGCCTGCACTGTGCCGGTGGTGTCGGACACCGTGGCGGACAGGAGGGTGCCCACGTTGGAGAGCCACCACATCCCGAATTCCTCCGACAGGCGCAGGAAGGTTCGGTGGAGGTAGGGGTTGTCGTCGATGGTCAGGTCGGATTCCCGGCCGATCGAGAAGTCGGTGCCGGGCTGGGTAGTGTGCCATTCCCCGCAGTACTCGATCCTGAGGGGCTTCATCGGTTGCAGACTCGGTTCGCCTCGGACAGCTTGCCGTCCTGGCGTTGCAGGTAGAGGTCGACGCAGACCTTCGACCCGGGTGTGACGCCGTCGACGGCAATGTCGCCCGTCGTGCTGAGTTTCGGCTGGGTGGGTTCGTCGGCGCGGGCCCACCGGAACACGTCGCCCTTCTTCGGGTCGGAATTGCTCACCGTGAAGGTCACGACGGTGCCGTCGACGGACGTGGCCGTGCCCTCGAGCTTGGGCGAGGGCACCCCGGCCACGAGATTGGCGTCCCCGACCTCGCCGCTGGTCGCGCGCGGCGTCGGGGCGAGGTCGGGTGACTGGCTTCCGGCGAGCGACACCGCGGCCACGATCGCGCCCACGAGCACGACGCCGGCCGCGACCGAGATCGCCGGCACCAGGGCGCGGCGACGCGCCGGTCGGGGCGGCGGTGCGGCATCCTGCCCGGGAGTCGCGACGACGCGCCGGGGCCGCAGGACGGTCTCGATTCCGCTTCCGCCTCCGCGAAGCGCTGTGCCCTCCGGGGCCGCCCCGGCCGGATCCGCCACAGCAGCGTCGGCGTTCGCCGCGGTTCCGCGGGGGTCGATGACCACGGCGCCGCGCCCCCGTGTCTCGTCGGTCTCGGCCGGTGCTGACGGGGTCGGCGTTTGGGCCCGGTGGATGGCCGGCTGGGCCGCGATCGTGGTGACCGAGCGGGCACGTGTTTCGTTCTCGTCGGTGGGGGCTGCCCGTTCGTCCGGCCCGGACTGAGGCAGACGCGGCACCTCGATGCCGGTTGCGGCATAGCCGAACTCCAGTTCGATCCGTTGCAGGGCCCGGGCGAAGTCGAGGGCCGTCGCATAACGGTTGGCGGGGCTGGTTGCCATCCCCTTCGCCAGCACAGCCGTCAGCGACCTGGGCACGTCGTCCCGGCCGATCGGGGTGATCGCCCCGCGCTCGATCCGGCCGATCAGGTCGAGGGTGCCGTTGGAACGCCCACGGATCTCGAACGGCGTCTGGCCGGCCAGCAGGGTGTGGATCGTCGCGGCCAGGGAGAACACGTCGCTGCGCACATCCGGCTTCGGGTCGTCCTCGAACATCTCCGCCGGCGACCAGGGCACGCTCATCCCGACCGACTGGCCGTCGCTCGTGCCGGTGCCCTCGCGGGCCGCGCCCGTGCCGCCGGAGCCGGCGGGAAACGGGCCGCTCTGGGTCTGCACGGGGAGGTCGTCCTCGAGGCTGGAGGAGATGCCGAAGTCGGTGAGAGCCGGCCAGCCGAAGTCGTTGGTGAGCACGTTGGCCGGTTTGATGTCCCGGTGCAGGATTCCGGCGCCATGGGCCGTCGCCACCGCACCGGCAAGCCGCACGCCCGTGCGCAGCGCGTCTTCGGCGGTGAAACGCTCGCGCTTGTACCGTTCGGCCAGGCTCGGCCCGGAACAGTGCTCCATCACGAAGTAGGGCCGGCCGTCCCCGGCGACCCCGGCGTGGTAGATGGTGACGATGTACGGATGCGTCGACAGTTGCGCCATCAGGTTCGCCTCATCGACGAACCGGGCCCTGGTCGCCGGGCCCAGCTGCTCGGTCAGGAGGACCTTGACGGCCACCCGGCGCCGCGGCAGCCGTTGCTGGTAGAGGAAGACGTCCGAGAACCCGCCGGAGCCCAGCGTGCTGATGAAGTCGTAGCCGGGCAGCTCGGGTGGCATCGACGTGGCGCGGCGCATCAGACCACGCCCGCGTCCTGGCCGACGCTGAGCGTCACGCCGCCGCCGAGGTCGACGACGGTGCCGACGATGACCGAGGTCGACTCTCCGCCGCGCAGCTTCTGGGGTGGCTTGCCCGGCAACACGATGACGGTGCCGTTCCGGGAGTGGAGGTCGGTGACAACGACGGTCTCGCCCTCCACGGTGATCCGCACGTGGTTGCGGGAGATGTCCTGGTCGGCCCCGCCGAGGCTGACCAGCCGCGGGACCTAGCCGCCGGAGACCTTGTTCACTCCCGGCGCCCGGCCGACCACGATCGGCTGGCCCAGCGGCTCGCGAACACCGTTCGGGAGGAGCAGGTACAGGGCAGGCTGCGCAGCCGCGGCGGCGGCTTCCGGCGCGGGCCGGGCACGTCGCCGGGAGTCCCGGAGTGTGCGGATGTCCCCGCTCATCACGGTGAGGCCGTCGTGCCTGGCGGGGTCAACGGCATCCGCACCGGCGTCGTCGTCGTCCGCGGGGCGAACCGCGGCCTGCTCGACCCCGCGCATCATGGTGGCGCCGAAGAGGTGGTCGTAGCCCTGCGCCGCGGCGGGCTCGACCGCATCCGCTGCCGGCGTCGGCGCCGGTGCCGGGCGAACGCCGCCGCTCCGGACGATGGCGACCGTCTGGTCGGTGATCGTCTGGTCGGTGATCGTCTGGTCGGTGATCGTTTCCTCGGCGATGCTCTCGGCGACCGGGACCGGCGCGGCCGTCGACGCCGGCAGCGACGACAGCGAGATCCGCCGCACACGCACGACGCCGGACGACAGCGGCAGCGCCGGCAGCGCCGCCCGCGGATCCCCGCGCTCCCCGCACTCCCCGCACTCCACCGTGATCTCCGTCATGCCGGAGAAGGGCTGTTCACGCCAGGTGGACACGCCAAGGCCGGAGAGCTCGGCGTCCCCGTTCTCCCCGGTCAGGCGCAGCGACACGTCGCCGCGCAGGATCGCCCGGCCCGTGAAGCCTGGCCCGGCGGCGGTGTCCCAGGTCAGCAGGACGAACGGCGGCGTGGCGAACAGGCCGGCCGACGTCAGTCCGTCGAGAATACCCTGCGCCCCGCCGTCCAGGCTCGACCAGAGCCGGTCGACGGAGTCGCGGGAACCGTCCGTCCGCACGACGAGGAGGCAGCCGGGCCGTGTTGCGGCCAGCCACTCCCCCGACTCATCGCTGCAATACGAGAGCATTGATCCTCACCCCTGGCTTCGCGGCCTCGTGTCCTCGTGATGTTCCCCTGCCCCGGGAATCCGATCCTGCGTGTTCTCGTCGTCCGGGTGCTGCGCCCCCGTTTCCGGGTCGCCCAGCACCGATTCGACATATACGACCGTAACGTTATCGTGGCCCCCGTGGGCCAGTGCGGCGTCGACGAGCACCTCGGCGATGGACCGCCCGGCGTCGGACGTCTCGTCGTGGGCCGCCAGCAGTCTGGCGATCTCGGCGTTGCCCAGTTCCTTGGTGAGGCCGTCGGAGCAGACCAGGAACGAGTGGCGGCCGGACGCGGGCAACAGCCACACGTCGGCGTCGACGAATTCGTCCGCTCCGATGGCTCTCGTGATCACGTTGCGCTCCGGATGCTGTTCCGCGGACTCGGCGGTGATCAGCCCGGCGTCCACCATCTCCTGCACGGCCGAGTGGTCGACGCTGAGCTGGGCCAGCGTGCGGCCGTCCCAGGTGTAGACCCGCGAATCGCCGATGTTGAAGACCATCCAGTGGAACCCGACGTCGTCGCCGGCATCCACGAACGCCACCCCGGCCAGGGTCGTGCCCGACACCGCGGTGCCGAAGTCGTCGACGGCGCTGAGGTCGCGCACCGCATCGTTCGACGAGTGGATGGCGTCGAGGATGCGTTCCGGCGTCGACGGCGCCCCACGTTCGATGTGCTCGTCGAACACCCGGGCGACGGTCTGGCTGGCGACGTCGCCGTGTGCGTGGCCGCCCATCCCGTCGGCGACGAGGAAGACCGGAGCCTGCGCCATGAAGCTGTCCTCGTTGATCTTGCGCTCGCGTCCGACGTCGCTGTGGGCGCTGAACGAGAACCGCACCCGGGTGGAGGGCAGCTTCATGTCGAACTCGCCAGGTTGGGACACGGCACTCCAGTGTTCGGTTCTTCGCGTCGATGAGCCGCGGACGCGCCACCGACGGCGACGAGCTTCCACCGTACCAACTCCGCGGGGTTCGCCGGGCAGCGGCCTCGTCGCCGCGGGGCCGGCTACTCCTCGACGGGCTGCGGGATCTCCTCGGCGAGGGTGTGGCCCCGCTTCCTGGCGTCGCTGGAGGCCTTGATCACGCTGGCCACGGTGGCGACGGCCATCGACACCACGATCACGCCGAGCGACGTCCAGGTGTCGATCTCCGGCGCCCAGGCAACCCCGTCGCCGCCGTTGATGAACGCGACCTCATTGGTGTGCAGGGCATGCAGGACGAGCTTGACCCCGATGAAGAAGAGGATGAACGCGATCCCGTACTTGAGGTATTCCAGCCGCTCGAGCAGTCCGCCGAGCAGGAAGTAGAGCTGGCGCAGCCCCATCAGCGCGAACACGTTCGCGGTGAACACGATGAACGGGCTGGTCGTGATGCCGAAGATCGCCGGGATCGAGTCGAGTGCGAAGACCAGGTCCGTGGTGCCGATCGCGAGGAGCACGATCAGCATCGGGGTGAAGATCTTGCGCCCGTCGACCACGGTGCGCAGCTTGGAGCCGTTGAAATCCGGGGAGATCCGCATCCGCTTGCGCAGCAGGCGAATCAGGCCGTTTTCGGCCTCGTCCTCCTCCGGGTCCTTCGCCACCGCCTGGTGCACGGCGGTGTAGAGCAGGAAGGCGCCGAAGATGTAGAAGATCCAGCTGAAGTTCTCGATCAGCTGCGCGCCGAGCAGGATGAAAATGCCGCGCAGCACGAGCGCGATGATGATGCCCACCATCAGCACCTCCTGTTGGTACTTCCTGGGCACCTGGAACCTGGCCATGATGATCACGAAGACGAACAGGTTGTCAATGCTCAGGCTGTACTCGGTCAGCCAGCCGGCCAGGAACTGGCCCGCATGCTCGGCGTCGGCCAGCACGAGCATGAGCAGGGCGAAGACGAGCGCGAGCGCCACGTAGAACACCACCCAGAGGGTCGCCTCCCGCATCGACGGCACGTGCGGCCGCTTGTAGACGATCAGCAGGTCGGCGACCAGGATCAGCGTGAGGATGACGAGGGCGCCGATTTCAAACCAGAGCGGGAGAGCAAGATCCATGCGGGGGGAAAGCCTTTCACTGACGGGATGCTGAGAGCAGCACGAAACCCGAAAGTCTCTCCCGCACCTGTCGGTACCACCGTGCCCGGGGCCGCGATGCTGAGGCCCGTGTTGACGATCACGGCATAGGGCGAAGAATTCTCAGCCCAGAGGGATACTCCCTTTCACTCGGTGAAGTCTACCGGCACGCTCACCCCGGCCGGGGACGCATCCCTGCCCGCGGAGCACAAGAACCCGCGGAGCACAAAAAAGCTCCCCCGGCGAACCGGAGGAGCTTGTGATTGTGACCCCAGCGGGATTCGAACCCGCGTTACCGCCGTGAGAGGGCGATGTCCTAGGCCGCTAAACGATGGGGCCGTTTTTGCAACTTTCAGAGTATGCCACATGGAACGGGCCGAGGCCAAACCGAGCGGCTCAGGCGTGCACGAGCAGGGCGCCGGGCACGACGTCGAGTTGCACGGGGAGACGACCGATCCGCTCGCCGTCCCCGTAGGCGACCACGTTGTCCGCATCGATCCATACGCTTCGGCAGCGGCTGAGTTCGACCTGGGGCAACCCGGTATGCGTTCCGGAGAATACTTTCGGGAACACCCGAAGCAGGCCCAGCCGCGACAGCGGCGTGACGATGAACAGGTCGAGCAGTCCGTCGTCGAGCAGTGCGCCGGGGGCGATTCGCATGCCACCGCCGATCGAGCTGTTGTTCGCCACCGAGATCAGCATGGCCCGGACGGTGCGTTCCGCGCCGTCAACACTTAGCCGGTAGGACAGCGGACGGAAGGTCGCCAGCACGAGCAGCATCGCGAGCGTGTACCGGCTCTTGCCGCGCGGGCGCCGCATCCGGTTGGCCCGGTCGTTGACCACGGCGTCGAAGCCGGCCGAGACGACGCCGGCGCACCAGCTGGTGCGACCTTCGGCCTGCACCCGAATCGCGTCGATCGCCCGCGGCGGGTGGGCGATCGCGTCGAGGAGGTGACGGATGGCGGCCTCCGTGTCGTCGAGCGGGATGCCCAGCCCACGAGCGAGGTCGTTGCCCGTGCCGGTCGGCACGATCGCCAGGCCGATCGGCGTCCCGGCGACCAGATTCGTGGCCAGGCTCACCATCCCGTCGCCGCCGACTACGACGAGGACGTCCACCCCGGGCACGAGTTCGACTGCCACCTCGGTGCGGAGCAGGTCGAAATTGACTTCACTGCGTGCGGTTACGGTGTGGCCGGCCGCGACAAGGGCTGCTTCAACCCGGGGGCCGACGTCTGCACGGCGGCCGAAGGAGGCGTAGGCGTTGACGGCGACGATGATGCGCAGGGCAGGAGCGGGCATGGTGCCAGCGTAGGGGGACGACCCCGTCACACCCGGCTCCCGGCCCCGCCGGACCCGCCGTGTCCTGGCTTGCACGGCGTCTCGAATGGGTATTAGCTCGGGAGCATGAAGCTGACCAAACTGGAGCACGCCGCCCTGATCGTCGACGTGGCCGGCCGGAAGCTGTACATCGACCCCGGTTCGTTCACCACGGCCCTGACCGACACGGCCAACACGGATGCCGTCGTGATCACCCACGAGCACCCTGACCACTGGACGCCCGAGCAGCTCGACCGCATCCTGGAGTTCAACCCCGACGTCAGGATCTTCGGTCCCGCCGGGGTCGCAGCGGCAGCTGCAGGCTACCCGGTCACGGTCGTCGCGGCCGGCGACGAGGTCGAGGCCGGTCCCTTCCGGTTGCGCTTCTTCGGCCAGAAGCACGCGGTCATCCACGAGTCGATCCCGGTGATCGACAACGTCGGGGTGCTGGTCAACGACGAGCTCTACTATGCCGGCGACGCGTTCACCATCCCGTCCGGGGTCGACGTGCGCACCCTGGCCGTCCCGGCGAACGCGCCTTGGCTCAAGATCAGCGAAGTCATCGACTACGTGCTCGCGCTCAAGCCCAGGCGCAGCTTCCCCACCCACGAGATGCTGCTCTCCCGCGCCGGCAAGGAACTCTCGAACACCCGGATCCGCTCCGCCACCGAGCAGAACGGTGGCGAGTTCTTCCCCCTCGAGCCGGACGAGTCCCTCGACCTCTGAGCATCCGTCGTCCGGGCACGGAGCGAACTGCCGGGGCGTGCACAGCCCGCTCCCAGACGGTTCATCCTGCGTGCAGCTACTGTAATTTTATTGTCTCTGCACAACCCTCTCGACGAAGGATCCCCGCATCATGAGCGTTCCCGTGCTTTCGGCCCATAACATAGGCAAGTCCTATGGGAGCGGCGCGAACCGTTTCGACGCGCTCAAGGGGGTGTCCCTGGACATCCAGGCCGGTGAATCCGTCGCCATCGTCGGCAAAAGCGGATCGGGCAAGTCCACCCTGATGCACCTGCTCGCGCTGCTCGACGACCCGGACAGCGGCAGCCTCCTGGTCGAGGGCACCGACGCCCGAAAGCTCAAGGGCAAGGAGGTGAACCGGCTGCGCAACCAGGACTTCGGTTTCGTCTTCCAGCAGTTCTTCCTCACCGCCAACGCGACGGTGCTCGACAACGTCGTGCTGCCGCTGAAGATCGCCGGGGTGCCGCCCCGGGAGCGCAAAGCCCGCGGCATGGCCGCGCTCGAACAGCTCGAACTCGCCGACAAGGCGAAGAACAAGGCGATCAACCTCTCCGGCGGGCAGAAGCAGCGGGCCGTCATCGCCCGTGCCCTCGTCAACAACCCGAAGGTGATCTTCGCGGACGAACCGACGGGAAACCTCGACACGGCGACGGGGGCCGTGGTCGAGGACATCCTCTTCGCCCTCAACAAGGACAAGGGCATCACGCTCATCATCGTCACCCACGACATCGAACTCGCCGCGCGTTGCGACCGCCAGATCTTCATCCGCGACGGCCTCGAGGACACCACCGAATCCGGAGCCTCGCGCAAGAGGCACGCCGGAGCACACGCAGGAGCACACGCATGAAGTTCATCGACATCGTCAAGACCGCGATCGCGAACAGCTTCCGCAGCAAACTCCGCACCGGCCTGACCGTGATCGCGATCTTCATCGGCGCGTTCACCCTCACCATCACCAGCGGCATCGGAACCGGCGTCACCAGCTACATCGACACCCAGGTCTCCGCGATCGGCGCGGCGGACGTGCTGACGGTCTCCAAGGCGGCCGACTCCACCTCGTCCACCACCGACGGCCCGGCGGCCTACGACCCGAGCAAGGCGACCACCGTGAGCCTCGGCAACGGATCAAGACCGGGAACGACCATCCAGGCGCTCACCGCCAGGGACCTCACCAAGATTGAGAAGACCTCGGGCATCCTGGGCGTCGACCCCTCGGTTCGGGTGACCCCCGACTACATCGAGTACGACGGCAAGGGCAAGTTCGAGATCATCGTCAACGCCACGGCCACGCTCACCAAGGCCGACCTGGCCGCCGGAAGCCAGCTCAGTAATGCGAGCACGGCCGATCAGATCCTCCTTCCGACGACGTACCTGAAGAACCTCGGTTTCCCGAGCGCCAAGGCGGCCGTCGGCCGCACGGTCTCGATCGGGATCACCGACTACACGGGCGCTCAGCAGACGGTCAAGGCCACGGTCGTGGGGGTGCAGAACGAGACGATCCTCGGCGTCGGCGCCGGCCTCAACCAGACCCTGACCGACACCCTGCACGCCATCGAGGTGACCGGGGCTCCGGCTGGCGCCACCGACAGCTATGCGACGGCCACCGCGCATTTCGATGTCACGAGCACCCCGGCCGAGATCACCGCCATCAAGGACGACCTCACGAAACAGGGCTACGCGTCGCAGACCGTCGCCGACCAGATCGGCTCCTTCCAGACCGTGATCAACGTCATCATCGGCGTGCTCAACGCGTTCGCCGTGATCGCGCTCATCGCGGCCGGTTTCGGCATCATCAACACCCTGCTGATGAGCGTGCAGGAGCGCACCCGTGAGATCGGCCTGATGAAGGCCATGGGCATGAACGGCGGTCGCGTCTACACCCTGTTCAGCACCGAAGCCGTCTTCATCGGCTTCCTCGGCAGCGCCCTCGGCGCCCTGGCCGCGGTCGGTGTCGGCTCGCTGGTCAGCAACATCCTCGCCGACGGCGTGTTCTCCGCCCTTCCCGGCCTGCAGGTCGTGCAATTCGCCCCGAGCTCCATCGCCATCATCATCGGCGTCGTCATGCTGATCGCGTTCCTGGCCGGCACGCTCCCGGCGCGCGCCGCCGCCAGGCAGAACCCGATCGACGCCCTGCGGTACGAGTAGCGGGCCCCATGACGAGCAAGCCGGCCGTCGACGACGGGCTGCGCGCCCGCAAGCGCGCGGCCACCCAGGCCGGACTGGAGCAGGCGGCCCTGGCGCTGGCACTCGAGCACGGCTACGAGAACGTCACGGTCGACATGATCTGCGACGCGGGCATGGTCTCACAGCGCACGTTCTTCAACTACTTCGGCACGAAGGAGGGTGCCTTCCTGGGCACCCCTCCCCCGATGCCGGCGGATGCCGAGCTCGCCCGTTTCGTGCAGGGCGCCGGCGCCGATGTCCTCGGTGATCTCGTCGGGCTGATCACAGCCGCTCTCGTCGACCAGGAGCCGGACCCCGGCATCCTCCGGTCACGGCGGATGCTGATCGAACGCACCCCCGAGCTGCTGGGCCGGGAGAACACGCGCATCACCGAGCTCGAGGAGAGCCTCACCCTGCTGGTGCTGGAGCGCTTCCACGCCCAGGGCCGCAGCGAGGAGTCCACCCCGGGCCTCGAGGACGAGGCCCGGATGGCGGTCACCCTGGCCGGTAGCGTGATGCGTTTCTCGATGCAGAAGTGGTTCACCGGCGGCTTCACGGGCAGTCCGGGCGAGCTTCTCCGGCACTCGATCGCACTCATGCGCCGGATCGCCGCCGCGGAGAACCCTGCTCCGGAGGGCGCACGGGTCAGGCCGTGACGAGCTCGCGCCAGTCGGCCAGTTCCAGGCCGTGCGCCTCGGACACCGAACGGTTGGTGACCCTCCCGGCGGCGACGTTCAGGCCCAGGGCGAGCGCCGAATCCCGCTCGCAGGCGACCTTGACGCCGAGGTTGGCCAGGGCCACGCCGTAGCGGAGGGTGACGTTGGTCAGCGCGTAGGTGGACGTGTTCGGCACCGCGCCGGGCATGTTGGCCACGCAGTAGAAGATCGACTCGTGCACCGTGTAGGTGGGGTTCTCGTGCGTGGTCGGGCGGGTGTCGGCGAAGCAGCCGCCCTGGTCGACGGCGATGTCGACCAGCACCGAGCCGGGCTTCATCCGCGCGACCAGCGCATTGGTGACCAGCTTCGGGGCCTTGGCGCCCGGGATCAGGACCGATCCGATCACCAGGTCGGCGTCGATCACGGCCCGCTCGACCTCGTAGGAGTTCGAGGCGACCGTCTTCAGCCGACCCTGGTACTGGCCGTCGAGCTGGCGGAGCCTGTCGATGTTGATGTCGAGGATGGTCACGTCGGCGCCGAGCCCCAGGGCCATCGCGGCGGCGTTCGTTCCGGCGACGCCGGCTCCGAGCACGACGACCTTGGCGGGGCGCACCCCGGGCACGCCGCCGAGCAGCACACCCTTCCCGCCGGCGGGGGCCATCAGCGACTGGGCGCCCACCTGCACGGAGAGCCGGCCGGCGACCTCGCTCATCGGCGCGAGCAGGGGCAGCCCGCGGCCGGGGGTCTGCACGGTCTCGTAGGCGATCGCGGTGACTCCCGCGTCGACCAGCGCCGTGGTCAGCTCGGGCTCAGCGGCCAGGTGGAGGTAGGTGAAGAGAACGAGGCCCTCCCGGAAGCGGTGGTATTCCGCGGCGACGGGTTCCTTGACCTTCATAACCATGTCGGAGCGGGCCCAGAGGGCGTCGGCGGAGTCGACCAGCTCTGCGCCGGCGACGCGGTACTCCTCGTCGCTGATCTGCGAGCCGACTCCGGCACCGGTTTCGACGAGCACCGTGTGGCCGTTGGCCAGGAACTCGTGCACGCCGGAGGCGGTGATGGCGACGCGGTACTCGTTGTTCTTGATTTCCTTGGGTACACCGATGATCATGGCCGACTCCGTTGCTGGTTGGTTCTCGTGAAAGGGTCCGCCGGCGTGCCTCGTGCGACGATGCCGGCGGCGGGGTCAAGACTAGGGGCCGCGTTCGCGGCCGGCCCGGGGAGCGAAGCCGGGCGCGGGGCATCCGCCGGCCGCGACGGAGGGCGAGCGGGGAATCCGGATGCCGTCGGCCGCCCCTCCCCGGCGGCCGTTCCGCAGCCGTTCAGGGGTTTTGCCCTCAGCCGGGTCCGGCCCGCCGGGCCGTCGCGGCACGCGTTGCCGAGGCCGACGGAACGCCGCAGGGGTTTGTCACTCGACAACTGTCGAGTCTCGGCTCGTCAATCGTCGCCGGTTGTCCGAAACGGGGCCCGGCTGGCGCATAGCATTGAGCCCATGAAGACGGCGGAAATCGAAGAGCTCGTCGAGACGCTTGCCGCCGGTCTGGACCGTGCCCTGTCGCTCGAGGACCTCGACGGCGGACTTGTCGCCTACAGCCGTGACCAGCCGCTCGCCGACAGCGTGCGGGTCAACTTCCTGTTGAGCAAGAAGGTGCCGGCCGACGTGAGTGCCTGGCAACTGCGGCACGGCATCGCCGCGGCGGTGCGACCGGTCGTCGTGCCCGCCAACGCGGATCTGGGGATGCTCGGGAGGGTGTGCGTGCCCTTGCTGGTGCGCGGTTTCCGGGTGGGCTACCTGTGGGCCCTGCAGGGATCGCAGGACGAGTCGCCGGAGGCGATCCTCGGCGAGCTGCCGGCCGTGCGCACCCAGCTCGACCGGCTCGCCGAACTGCTGCTCGACACGAACACGGCGGAATCCGAACACCGGAGGCAGCGCGAGGCGCTGTTCCTGGCCGCCTGCGCCGCCGATGCCGTGGCCGTCGACGAGATCGCGGACTGGCCGCAGATCCACGCCACCGGGCCCTGGCACGTCGCGACCCTGATCGACAGACCCGCCGCCGAGAGGGAGGGCGGCGCCCTGCTGCAGCGCATCGCCGCCCTGCAGGCCACCGTCGGCATCGACGCGGCCCGTTTCAGCGCCGGCACCGAAACGCACGCGGTCGTGCTGCTGCGCGACTCCCCCGGCAAGCTGGTGCACGCCGAGGTCCTCGCCCGGTACGGGGCCGAGATCGCCCGCCGCGGCGGCCCGCCGGCCCGCCCCGACCTGATGGGGGTCAGCGAGGCCTTCCACGACCTGCGGCGCCTGCCGGAGGCCTACGCCCAATCCCGCAAGGCCGTGCAGGCCGCCGCCGTCGACAGCCGGCTCGGCGCCGTGGTCGACTACCGCCGGATCGGCGTGTATCAGTTCCTCGCTGCGGCCAGCCGCAACCTGGCCCCGGTCGAGTCCGTCTACTTCACTGAGCTCCAGGACTTCGACGCCAACCGGGAGCTCCTGCCCATGCTGGAGTTGCTCTACGACACCGACGGGTCGGTGCAGGATGTCGCCGCCGGCCTTCACCTGCACCGCAGCAGCATCTACAACCGGTTGGCGAGGATCCGCTCCCTGATCGGGGCCGACCCGTTGGGCGGGCAGGTGCGGCTGGAACTGCACCTGGCGATGAAGGCCGACCGCTGGTCGCGGCGTCCCCGGATCTGACGCAGCAGGGCCGGCCGGCCGGGTCAGCGGCGGCAGTCAGCGAACGAGCGCAGCCTTCTCCGCGCGAGCCTCGGCCTTCCACTCCTCGACCCGGGCCTGCTGCAGGGGTGCCTTGCGGTTGACGAACCAGGCGATGCCGAGGGCCAGGAACCAGATCGGGGCGACGACGAGTGCGAGGCGGGTGTCCTCGGCCTGGCCAAGGGCCCAAAGCATGAACGCGAAGAACGCCAGCACCACCCACGGCATGAACCGGGCACCGGGCATCCTGTACTTCGACGCGGCATGCAGGTGGGGACGGCGCCGGAGGAACGCCAGGTAACTGACCATGATGATCGACCAGACGAACATGGTCAGCACCGACGCCACCGAGGTGACGAGGGTGAAGGCACCCATGAACGAATCCCCCGTGTACAGCAGCACGACTCCGGCGAGCAGGAAGATGCAGGAGAACAGCAGGGCGTTCTGGGGAACCCGGCGGCTGCTCAGCCTGCCGAAGGAGCGCGGGGCGTTGCCGTCCTGGGCGAGGCCGTAGACCATCCGCGAGGTCGAGTAGATGCCGGAGTTGGCGCTGGACGCGGCGGAGGTGAGCACGACCAGGTTGATGACGATGGCCGCGATGCCGAGGCCCGCCAGGGTGAACATGCCGATGAAGGGGCTGCTGCCCGGGTCGATCGTGCGCCACGGGTTGACGGCCATGATGATGACCAGCGCGCCCACATAGAAGAGGAGCAGCCGCACCGGGATGGTGTTGATGGCGCGGGGAAGGTTCGTCTCCGGGTCTTTCGTCTCGGCGGCCGCGGTGCCCACGAGTTCGATTCCGGCGAAAGCGAAAATGGCGATCTGGAAGCCGAGAACGAAGCCGGCGACGCCGTGGGGGAACATCCCGCCGTCGTTCCAGATGTTCTCGAGACCCGCGACGGCGCCGGAGGGCGAGGTGAAGTGGGTGGCGATCATGACGATGCCGGTGACGATGAGGGCGAGGATGGCGAGCACCTTGACCAGGGCGAACCAGAACTCGGCCTCGCCGAAGGCCTTCACGCTCGGCAGGTTGAGCAGGATCAGCACGACGGGCGTGAGCAGCGCGGGGATCCAGAGCGGCGTGCCCGGCGCCAGGACGTCGACATAGCCGGAGATCGCCACGATGTCTGCGACCCCGGTGACGACCCAGAACGCCCAGTATGACCAGCCGGTGAAGAAGCTCGCCCACGGGCCGAGCAGGTCGCCGGCGAAGTCGCTGAAGGACTTGTAATCGAGGTTGGAGAGCAGGATCTCGCCCATCGCCCGCATCACGAAGAAGAGCATGAAGCCGATGATCGTGTAGACGAAGATGACGGCCGGCCCGGCGAGGGAGATGGTCTTGCCGGCACCCATGAACAGGCCGGTTCCGATGGTTCCGCCGATGGCGAGCATTTGGATGTGGCGGCGGCTCAGCGACCGGGCGAGCGGTGGGTCCAGGTGCGGGGTGGTGGCCGAACCGACGGGGCTCGTGGCCCCGGTTCGCGTGGTCCTGGTGCCGGTGGCGCAGGCCGCGTCGTTCTGATCAGGCATGGGTCTTCTTTCCTCATCACGGCACAGACGCAGCCGCTCAGCGGACGACCACGTCAACCGCGCTGGGGCCTTCACGAACGTGACGACCGGGACAACTCGGAACTGAAGTTGCAACACTAAGGGCACAATCACGGGCGACGGGGCGGGCGCCCGCGCGTGACCCGAACGAGGGGGTTCGCTTCGGCGCGCTCACCTGCCACAGGCGAACCCGTGCTCGACAGGTGTCGACTGTTCCTCGCAGAACGGGCGACCACTGTTCTGCTTCGTCGGTCAGAGCTCGCGCACCCCCCTTTCGCGGCAATCAGCCCGCACCTTATTGACAGTCCGACAATACTCTGAATATTCTGCACTCCGGGCGATACCGAAGTCGCCCGCACACTCATGTGTCAAGGAGGATCCATGAAGTTCAAGAAACTCACGCAGTCCAGGCCAGGTCGCATCACGCTCGCTGTCATCCCCGTCACACTCGTGATGGGGGTACTGATGACGGGCGTCGCGCAGGGCGCCGTGCCCGTCGCCTTCGCGGTGTCGGGCAGCCAGTTTCAGATCGGCGCCAGCAAGCTCGACGGGACCGGCTTCTCACAGTATGCGGGCGTTGCCGTGCAGGCCGACGGCAAGACCATGCATCCGGTCGCGATCGCGAACATCGACTCGGCCTCGCTGACGGACCTGTGCCAGTCGGTCGTCACCGTGACGCCGCTGGGCACGCTCGGTCTGCTCATCAACGCGGGCGGCGGGGGCAATCCGGCCAAGGCCAGTGCCCTGCAGCTCGGGATGACGGACCTCCAGGGTGACGCGACGTTCACCAACATCCGCATCGGTGTCGACGCTTCCAAGGTCAACACCGCCGCCAAGGGCACCGCGGGCGATTTCGCCCAGGATGCCGACCACATCACGATCAACGGTCTCAAGCAGACGGCCTGGAGCACCCAGGCAGGCACGTTCGCCCTGAACGGCCTGCACATGCAGATCACCAACGGAACGAAGTGCTTCTAGCGCGACGCCCCTGAGAAGTCGCTCCGTTCGCCGGGGTGCCGGCCCGCCCGTGGCGGGCCGGCACCTGCGGCGCTCCACCACCACAGCAAAGGAACCAATCGGGTGAACATTTTTCGACGCGCGACGACGATGGCAGCAGCAGGCCCGGATGAACCAGGCGCTGGTTCCCGGTTCGGCCGGTGGTACCGGACGCGGCCGGCCATCGGCGGTCTGCTGATAGCCGTCGCGGGAATCGAGATGCTGTTCTCCGGGCAACTGGACCTCGGCAACATCCGCATCCAGGTGGGCATCGAGGGGATGCAGGCGATGATCCTGCCGGTCGCCCTGATCACCCTCGGCGTGCTCATCCTCGCGATGCCGGCCCACCGCATGTTCTACGGAGTCATGTCCCTCACGTTCTCGATCTACGCTCTCGTCGGCGTCAACCTCGGCGGATTCTTCATCGGAACCCTCCTCGGTCTCATCGGCGGGGTCATGGCCGTGTCCTGGATGCCGCGGCGCGCTCCGACCGCAGACTCCCCCGAACCCGCGGATGACGCCGCCCCGCACGACCCGGTCGGGCTCGCACTGATAGATCTGGAATTCCCTGCCTTCCGCTCCCCCTCGGAGTCGGGTGTCGAGCCTCCCACGCCGGTGACGACCGGCCAGACGGGGATGCGGGCCGCGTCCTTCCTCGACAGGGTGTCGGCTTCACCGGCCCGGAGACGGCAGGGCCACGCCCTCGCAATCGTCGCGCTCGCGATGCTTCTCGGTGCGTCTTCCGCAGGCCTGGCCACCGGCCCGTCGTTCGCGGACCCCGGAGTCACGACCCCGGCAGCGCCTGACCCGCAGGTCTCGACACCGGCTCCGACTCCGACTCCTGCACCGACAGCGACTCCGAGCCCGACGGTCGCTCCCCCGCCCGCCCCGACCACGGCGCCCCCCGCGGCGGCACCCGCACCATCCGTCACCCCGCCGGCCACACTTCCTCCGGCGGCCATCGACCAGGATGCGCCGGTAGCCGCCCCCATGGCGGCCCGGCTCCGCAGTTCCTCGGTCACCCTCGAGGGCGCGCGTTACATCGGCACCGTGGCGGTCACCCTCGCGGACGGCTCGCCGAGAACCGTGCTCAAGATCACCGCAGACCGTGTCGGGCTTGATGCCTTCTCGCTCGACTCGACCGATCCCGCGGTCCGGATACCCGGCACGACCGCGACGCAGGTCATCCTGGGCGGGTCCGTGACGATGTACTGCACGTCACTCTCCGGAAACCTCACCGACGGCACCCCGGTCGCCTTCGATCCGTCGACGCCGCCACCGCTGAATGCCGACCTGCCGTCGCTCACGAGTGCGACCGTCGCGCTCGTCACCGTGTCGAGCGTCACGGCGACCTTGGCCGGTGCCGCCATGTCGGTCGGCTGACCGCGGGCGATGTGCGCCCTTATCTGGGGACAAAGGATGTCCTCCCCAGGACATCGGCGCTACATAGCCCATGCGCCAGTGAGCACGCGACTGCGGGCGCAGATGGAACTGGAGTGGTGACTTCGTGACCCCAACTGGCCAGCCCGCCGCCCGCGGCATACTGAATACCGCGGTTTTCCGCTGTTCTCATTGATGCAGTGCACGCGCTGACACGGATGAGTACGGGTCGATTCTGGTCATTATGGTCTGTCTGTCCCACGGGCTCTCCTCCGACGAATTCTGCGCTCAATGGGTCGGGCGATGAAGTGGGTCGCATCCGTTCTCACGCAGACGGGTAGCGCAGCAAACGGCGGTCGAAGCGCTGACTCGAGCGCACGTTCACTCTATGAGGAACGAAAGGACTACCGGTCGTACCTCCGGTGCCCGGTGCCCGGTGCCGCGGACTGTGAACGGGGCTCGTCGCGCCAGAAGGGTCGCCTCGGTGAGAAGCGTACGATCTCCAGCTGCGCCCGCAAGCCGTCAGCTTGGCCGATGTGTTCCGGGTGCGATACGCCTCGTAGCCGGCAACGCCGCCAGGGCCGCGCGCGACAATGCGAACCCGGCAACAACGACGAGGAGCAGGCCAAGACCGGCCCCCGTGGTGAGTGACCAGTTCGTGATTGTCGACGAGACCGTGCCTCCTTCTGCCGCCGTCCAGGTGCAGCCATATCCGATCGGAACGGCCGACGCGAAGGAATCGACCAAGCTCCCCTCCGCCCGAAGCGCTCCAGACGGCAGCGCAGCGTATGTGCAACGGTCGTACGCGAGACGAAAGTCACCCACCGTCGCTAACCCATAGGACATGACCAGTAGAACGACCCCGACCACTCCGGCCGGAATCGCGAGACTTCGAACACGAACTGCTCTCTTCGACATTTGTCCCCCCTCGCGCAGACGTTCAGCATCTTACTTCTGAGCTGTCGGCGGTCCGCCAACTCACGGAGAGCGTCTTCGATTTCTGACTTCTTGAACCCCGCTAGTTGCAGCGAATCCCGAATCCTCGCCTCGGCACGTTCTTGCCGGATCGTCGCCCGATCTGACGAGCGCGTTAGTCGCCAGTATCTGAACAGCTTGGATGCCAGAAGGAGTGCATAGAACGCGATGCCAAGGACGACCAATGAGAGCACAGCCCCAGCAAATGCGTTCACAATCTCCACTGCGAGATGCCTCTCTTGGACCTCGTCCCAGCCGCACGAAACGACTGAAACGGATGACGGGAAGAGACGGAAGGTCTAACACCGATTCCCCGATGCCCCCTCGGTTGGCCACAGCTTATGGCCGTGTCCCTGGATACTCAACCCAACGCCCGGCTTCGATAGGTAGTCGCTGGCAAGCGTTCCCTCGGGGGTACATTCGTGAGACCCGACACGACCTAAAGCGGCGCGGTGTTGGTCTGCTGTCTCCTAAGCGCGCGGGTTACCGATGCGTTCCATCCACGTCTCGGGAATATCCAAAGCGGTGAAACCTAACTTGGAATAGACGCCGTGGGCATCGTAGGTCGAGAGAGCGATGCGCCTCAGACCAAGCGGCTCACACTCTTCCAGGACCCCCGCGATGAGCACACCGCCAATGCCCCGACCGCGAACCTCGGGGTCGACGAATACATCGCAGAGCCATGCAAAAGTCACTCCATCCGTGATGACGCGTGCGTAGGCGACTTGCTTGTTCGATTCTGTGTCGTAGACGCCAAAGTTTCGTGAGCCGTCTATCGCCGCATCCTGCCTGGCACGCGAGCGCCCCGGCGCCCAATAAGACTGCTCGCTGATCCAGCGATGCACCTGGTCACGGTCTATCTCGGCAACGTCGGCAGAGAACCGATAATTCGAATCCATCCCCCCATCTAATCGGTCCTGAGCGAACTGCGCCCAAACATTCACCGGGCAGCAACGCACATTCCCGCTAGGGGTTCCCTCAGCAATTACCTCGGTGACATCATTCTTTTGTTACCGATCCGATCCGACGGACGCCCTCCCGATCGCGCTCACGAGCGGGCTTGATTGACACGAAGTCCCCAAGATGTCACTGTGCCTCTACCGTGGAATTTCATCCGTGCAGCTATTGGGGGACGCTTTGGATTCTGGACTTCCGCACCGACTCGGCCGCCGCATCGTTGCTGTGCTTGCCGCGGCCGCACTAGCGGTGCTGTGCTTGGCGGCAGTGGCCGGGTGGCTCCTACTTCGGGACTCACGGGTTGACCTTCAGCCCGAATACTTTGTGGGCGAGGAAGGCCCCGGGATCGGAATCCCCCTTCTCGCCGGAGCCAACGACGTCACAGCATCGATATGCGAGGCAGAGTTTCCCTGCGCGTCGGCGTGGGGTTCGGGTCAAATGGTGCTGATGAAGTTCGCGTCCAAGAACGACGCCGCCGCTGCCGCGCGGTCTCTCGGATCCTCGGGCTATCGGTCGGATTGGCTTGTTGCCAATTTCATTGACGAGTCAGTCTCAGAAGCGGAGCGCAGATACGCCGCCGAGGTGATGGATGGAGCGTGGCAAAGCGAGGTGGACTGAGCCGCCTTGGACGGCCGCCTCCGGCTGATCATCCCGTGTGGACGACTTCCCACAAACCCGCGGGAGCGGCGATGAGCTGCTCATCATTCGGACACCCTCTTCATCGTTCAGCACAAGTGAGCGTTCCGGAGAGGGTTCCGTAGACGCATCTTCACGGGGGTCCTATCTTGAAGTATCCAAACGAACGGAACCGTCATAGACAATCCAGTCGCATTTGCAGTCGCTCTCGCATCCGTCGTCGCCGTCCTCTACGTCGCTGCGATCGCGTACGCCATCGCCCAGATCGCGCGAACCCGCGACCTGTCCGAGGTGGAGAAAGCCCTCTGGATGATCGCCGTCGTATTCGCGCCTCTGCTGGGCGCACTCGTTTGGTACTTCGCCGGGCCACACCCATTCGGCGTCGCCGAGTCCCCTGCGACGAAGCCTGCTTCCCGACCTTTTTGAACTCGTTCCCGAGACAACCCCGGAGGTGGGCGTGACAATTTCGCACGTGATCAAAGCGCTCACTCCCGTGACCTTCCCGGCGTGGCTGGCGCTCGCGCAGAAGCACAACGGGGTCTGGGGCGGGTGCTACTGCTCGTATTTCCACGACGACACGGAGCACACCGTCAAGAGCGAGTACGACGGGCCGACGTTCAAGCAGAGACTTGTGGTGGAGGGCGTCGCACATGCCGCGCTCGTCTTCGACGGTGACGCCGCGATCGGTTGGTGCGAGTACGGCAGCCCAGTCGAACCGCCGGGCATCTACCACCGCAAGGAGTATGACGCGGGCGAGACCAAGCCGGCCCCGTGGCGGATCACCTGCTTCTTCGTCGACCGCGACCACCGACGCTCGGGAGTGGCGCGGGAGGCGCTGGATGGCGCGCTGGAGCTGATCGCGCGGGCCGGCGGGGGCGAGGTGGTCTCGTTCCCCAACGAACTCGCGCCAGGCAAGAGGACGTCGTCCTCGTTCCTCCACAACGGCACGCGGACCATGTTCGAGAAGGCGGGATTCACGTTCGAGCGTCACATCGGCAAGAGCAAGACCGTGATGCGCAAGACGATCCCGCCGGCCCGCGGCTGACGCCGGGTTCGCGCCGATCGGCCGCGTCAGGTCCGCGTCGCGGCGCCTTCGGTCGCCCCCCTTGGGATCCCGCAACATCGATACTCCGGCACTCTTCTGAATGAACTCGAAGCTCCCCCGACAACTCGACCGATCCCTCCGGGGCTACCCTCCCCGTTGAGGGTTCGGCTTGCGGGCCATGCAAGCAGGCGCGCTGCAAGGCCAGCAGGCTGCCTCGGTATCATGCGAAGTATGCCTATCAAACTGGAAAATGTAGGGATCGCCGTCCGCGACATTGACGCGACTATCGCGTTCTTCACCGACCTTGGGCTCACGGTCACCGGTCGTGACACGATCAGTGGCGATTGGGCCGACACCGCCGTTGGCCTCGACGGCAACCACGCCAAGATCGCGGTGCTCAAAACACCAGACGGTCATGGTCAGATCGAGCTCTTCGAGTACCTTCACCCCGACGCGATCGAGACTGAACCCACTCTCCCCAACGAGATCGGAATGCACCGCATCGCGTTCTCCGTCGACAACATCGAGACAGCGCTTGAACGAGCCGCGAAGCACGGCTGCTATCCGCTTCGCGGCGTGGCGACCTATCAGGACGTCTACAAGCTGACATATCTCCGCGGTCCGAGCGGGATCCTCGTGATGCTCGCCCAGGATCTGACGAAGGGCTAACGGCCGTTCATTCCAATCGGACTGCGTTAACGTACTCGATCATGGCGCGATCGCGACAGTCGGTCCGCACTTCGTGCCCGGCCACGGATCCTGCTGTGCAACGGTCGCTGGGTTTCGGGAATCGCCACTGCACGTGACTGGCTAGCGACTCCAGGAGACCGTTGGGTCCCCGACCAGACAACGCACTGTCACAACCGCCCCTGCCACTTCATTGGATTTGCACGCCGGTTCACACGCCCCGGAGCAGCCAGTCATTGTCAGGGTTCCTGCCACCCTCAGGGTCCGGTGCATCCGAAGCCGGCACGGACGTGCTCTGGTCCTCCACTCGCACCCGAGCCGGTAAAGCTCGCCAGCGGTCCGGCGGGACCGCGGCAACTGGACCAGGCTCGTCCTCCTCAACGCTCTCGTCCGCGTCCCCGTTCATGGTGTCCACCTTCCTCTTGTCTGCCCGCAGCGTCCAACCGTGTGACCCATCCAGCCGACTGCACAGCTCCCCGCCCGAACTACCACTCGCCCCAACGTGGCGGCCGGCCGAGGAACGGCTCCGTTCAGCCCTGCCGCCGAGTGTACGCCCGCTCTGCATCAGGACTGCAGACACACAACAACGGCGAACATTGCCCGGCTGGTGTGGGGTTTGTGATCTGTCACGTGTTCTTTAGCCGTGTGGCCGACGAGACGCAAACAGTAACCGCAAGTCAGACGGAGACCGGTTGCGTCGGGTTGTGAAGTCTTCAGCGCGGTTTGGTCCACAAAGAATCACCCGCTGCCCGCTGCCCGCTGCCCTCTGCCCCGTCAATCAGACAACAAAGACGGCGAATTCTGATTCCACTGGGTGCGCTCCGGGTGGGCGTGATCTCGCGAACGAATGGCCGGTGGTGAATCCGGCGCCAGCGCCGGCCATCCGTCGGAGAGACGGTCTAGTCCTGAGTGCCGTCTTCGACGGCGACGCCGTTGATGTCGTCGGAGGTGTTGTCGGTGCCGGACCCGGTGCTGGTTTCGTCGCCGGTTTCGTCGGCGGTTTCGCCGTCGTTTGTGCCGTCTTCGACCTCGTTCTGCACGTTGTCGTTGTCGCCGGCCGTGGCGCCGGTCGGAGTACTAGATGACGGGGTTGTCGGTGTGGCCTGGGCTGCTCCGGTGAGGGTAATGCCGCCGACGATAGCGATGGCAATGGCGACTGCTGCGCCTCCGGCAATCTTGGTCTTCTTTTCCATGTTGGTCTGCCTTTCGAGGGATCGGTCACACGAACGCGTGACCATATCCACACGCTAGAGAGGGGCCGGTGAGATGGGCGTGAGAGCCAGGAGGTCTGGCCCTTCGCGGATGACGTCGACGAGTTCGCCAGTCGATCCGGGGACTATGCGTCGGGTGCTGGCAGGCTCAGGGTAACGATGGTTCCGCAGCCTGGGCGCGGGGTGAGGCTGGCCTGACCGTGGTGTGCTTCGATGATTTGTTGCACAAGCGAGAGGCCGAGGCCGTGCCCTGGGTGCACCCTGGCCTGGTCGGAGCGCCAGAAGCGGTTGAAGGCGTGGCGTCTGTCGTCTTCGCTCATCCCGATGCCGATGTCGTGCACTTGGACGGTGCAGGTGCCGTTTCGGGTGCTGGTATGGACGGTGACCGTTCCCGGGCTGGCCGTGAATTTGAGTGCGTTGTCGATGACGTTGGCGATCGCTCGGGCGAGTAGGGCCGGCGAACCACGCACGATCGTGTTGCCGCCATACTCGGCAGTCAGGCGGCCGACGTCGACGGGATTGTCTGAACGGTCAGCCAGGTCCTGCCGTACGAGCGCGTCGAGGTCGACGAGCTCGTAGGCGTCCTCGAGGTCTGCCTCGTTGCCTCGGGAGAGCAGGAGCAGGTCATTGGCCAGGTGGGTCAGACCGTCGACGGCCTTGAGGGAGACCCTGATGGCGTGCTCGTATTCGGCCGGCGTGCGGGGCTTGAGGAGGGCCAGTTCGAGTTCGCCCTGCACCACGCTGAGTGGGCTGCGCATTTCGTGGGAGGCGCCATCGACGAATCGTTGTTGGAGGTCGTAGCTTTTCTGCAGGGGGGCGAGGGCAGCACGGGCCATGAGGTAGCTGGAGAAGGGAATGAGCACGAGCAGTACGGAATAGAGGATGAGCAGTCCGGTGCGAAGGTTGGCGAATCCCTGCTCGGCCGCGTTCAGGGCGCCCGCGCCGTCGGATTCGGCGGCATCGAAGTCAAAGGTGCCGGTGACGAACGCGTAGATGCCGATCGCGAACGCTCCGAAGAGGACGAGTTGCACGACGGTGTAGGTGACGGTGAGGCGGAGGGTGGCGCGGCGGAACATCAGGTGTCGGCGTGGATCAGGTAGCCGGCGCCGCGCCGGGTTTCGATGATGTCGGTCTCACCGGGGAGGGTGAGTTTCTGGCGCAGGTAGCGGATGTAGGTCTGCACGACGTTGCTGAATCCCTCGTAGTTGCTGTCCCAGGAGTGGTCGATCAGCTCGGTGGTGCTGATGATCGTGCCGGCATTGCTCATGAGGTATTCCAGCACGGAGAATTCTTTTGCAGTCAGGACGATCGTGCGCCCGGCGCGCACGGCGGTGCGGGTAGCCGGGTCAAGGGTGACCCCTTGCGCGTGGAGGGTGGGGGCGAGTGCTCTCGGTGAACGGCGGAGCAGTGCGCGCACCCGGGCGAGCAACTCGACGAGGTGGAATGGTTTGACGAGGTAGTCGTCGGCCCCGGCATCGAGCCCCTCTACCTTGGTGCGCATGGAGTCGAGGGCGGTGAGCATGAGCACCGGTACGTCGTTGTTGATGACCCGGATGCGCCGGCACACGTCCATGCCCCCGTGAGGCAGGCCGGGAAGCATGAGGTCGAGCACGACCAGGTCGTAGGTTTCGATTTCGAAGGCTTGCACGCCGTCGGGCGCTGTGTGGGCCACGTCGACGGCGTAACCGGACTCGGTGAGGGTTCGCCGGATGACGTCCGCGATGCGGACGTCATCCTCGACCACGAGGACCTTCACGCGGCGCCCGGGGTGAAGCTGGAGGTGTCAGTCGGGTTGCTCACCGGTTCCTGCTCCCTTGGTTGCGGTTCCGTTGGCGGCCTGAACGCCGCCGGCGCTGACCTGGATGGTGAAGTCGACCTGATTCTTCGAACTGCGGTACAGGCTGAACTTGTTCTCCGGGTAGTGGCCGGCACCGGTTTCGTTATCGAAGGAAATCATGGTCTCACTGTTTGGGGCGAGGGTGAGGCCGTCCAACGCAAGGTAGTAGGCCTCCTGTGCACCGGTGGTGGCATCGGTCATCACATAGTAGGTCTCCACGTTTGTCAACGGCTGGCTGGTGGTGTTGCCGACCATGACCTGGAGGCGGTCCGCGATGGCTTTTCCAGTGGCCGGGTCGGCGTTGTCTTCCGCTGCGGCGGACACGATCGTGAGTCCGGGTGTGGTGCTCGTATTGGTGATCGGGTTTGATTCCACGGGCAGAACCGTGCCCCTAGCGGCTGGGGACGTGTCGGTGGCGGCCGGCCTGGCCGGGGCGTTGACCTGTGACAGTGCGATGACGCCGGCGCTGGCGAGGGCGACGAGGGCCACGGGGAGGATGATCTTCCACTTCATGAGTGCGTCCTTTGCAGAGTGCGTCTCGTCGTTGCGAGGGCGGCGAAGACGACGGAGGCGAAGGTCGCCGCCGTAAGGGTGATGGAGTAGGGCAACATCGCAACCCAGACCAGGCCGAGGGGTTGTTGGTTGTACTGGTCTTTGATGCCGAGGAACGCGAAGGTGAGGCGTTCGAAGTGTTTGGTCACCGAGGACACTTCGAGGCCGTTCCGGATGCCGTCGAAGGCGGAGAACTGGGCCAGCACGGCGAGCTCGTCCGGTTTCTTGATCCGGAGGGTGGCGAACAGTCCACCGGGAACCTGGTTGTCAGGATCCATGGTGTCGCCGATCTGCGGAATGATCAGTACGAACGCGAGCCAGATGATGAGGGCGAGGATGAGTCCGGTGCTGAGCCGGGTCGACAGTGCCGTCAAGCCGACCGTGAGGGCGGTCCAGAACACCAGGTAGAGCCAGGCGAAGCCGCTACTTACGAGGAGTCGGGCCACGTCACTGCCTCGGATCGGTGCCTGGCCGATCGTGACGACCGCGAGCAGTGACACCACGGTGAGCGCGGAGACGACGCCCAGCCAGGCGATCGACAGGCCGAGCATCTTGCCGCCGGCGAAAGAGAACCGTCCGAGCGGGCGGCTGAGGACCAGTGCCAGGGTGCCGCGATGCTTTTCCTTGGCGATCGTTTCGTAGCCGAGCACGATCGCGAAGAGTGCCCCGAGGATTTCGAGGTATTCGATCCCGCCACGCAGCAGCTTCAGCGGAAAGAGCTGCGGCGCCGCCGGAGCGATGGAGGTTCCGCTCTTCACCAGGTTGGCCACGTAGAGGTTGTAGGCGCCCTGCTGGTTTCGAAAGTCGGCCGAGGCGACGGCCACGGAGATGAGGGTGGCCACAGCCAGGAAGGCGATCAGGATCGCAAACAGCCGGTCGCGGCGCAGGTCGAGCAACTCCTTGCCGGCCACCGTCCAGGTGTCACTCATTGAGACCACTCCTCAGCTGTCGGCGCGAGGTCGCCAGCACAATCCAGGTCATTGCCATCAAGAACGCGCCCAAAAGCACGATGCTGGCGGTCGGGCTGCCCGTGAGGCTCTCGTCCTGCAGTGCGATGCCGGCGGCTCGTTTGAACTGCTCGGTGATCGCGAACGGGCCCGTGATGGCCCCGACGAGGTCGAACGAGTTGGTTCCCGTGGTGATCAGCGCGGGCACGGGGTTCAGGAGTGCGACGGGCCGGGCGTTCGCGCCGATCTGCGGCAGCACGAACGTCACCGCGCTCCACACCACGAACGGCACCAGCAGGGCCGTGGTTTCCTTCCGGCTGTGCAGCCCGGTGAGCATCCCGAGGAGAGCGAAAATCATCATCAACGCCCAGGACAGGGCAGCGAACACCGCCAGTCGCAGGGAAGGGTCCGGCCCGAGTGGGGCGCCGACAATGATGCTGATCGAGCCCCAACTGATCACGGTGCTGAGGAGAAGGACCGCGGCGATGACGACGCCGAGGCCCACCAGCGTTCCGGCGAGGCGGGAGATCGTGTTCACCGGGCGGCTGAGCACGAGGTCGGAGGTGGTCGACTTGCGGTCGCGCAGCGTGGATTGAACCCCCAGCACGATTGCCAGGAGCGCGCCGATCAGCACAACGTAGATAACCGAGTTTCGCGCGTAATAGAGAGGGGAAACGGCGGTGAACGGATTCGGGGCCGTCGTGAGCCCATCGGTCAGGACCTTCTCGTAGACACGGGTGACCGTGGTGTTGGTGATCCAGCCGATCACGGACGACAGTGACACCATGCACAGGAATACCGCGAGCAGGAGCAGGGCGACTCCGGCGCGGAGAATGCAGAGCACCTCGTGCCGGGCGCTGGTCAGGAGCGTGGTCACGATGGGGAGGTGACATCGAGACGGAAGTAGATGTCTTCCAGGGAGTCTTCGGCCGGGAACGCTGCCAGCGTGTTCGCCAGCGAGTCGTGGTGCACCAGTGCCCCGTGATTGAGGATGCCGATGCTCGTGCAGGTCTTGGTGACCTCGGACAGCAGGTGGGTGTTCATGAACACGGTCATGCCGAATTCGCGGTTGAGGCGCACGATCGTTTCCCGCAGGGTGCGCACACCTTCCGGGTCCAGCCCCGACGTCGGTTCGTCCAGAAACAACACCGCGGGTTCGTGCAGCACGGCCTGGGCGATACCGACTCGCTGGCGCATTCCCTTGCTGAACATTCCTATCTTCTGGTTGTCGTGGCCCTCAAAATCCAAGAATGAGAGCACGTCCCGGATGCGGGCATCCGGGCGGCGCAGGCCGGAGAGTCGGGCGAAGAAACGCAGATTCTCCAGCAGGGTCAGGTCGTCGTAGAACTGGACGTTCTCGGGCAGATACCCGATCGAGCGGCGCACGCCCGCCGCATCCGCCGTCACGCTGTGACCGTTGATCGTTGCGTCACCGGAGGAGGGCTCCAACAGTGTGGTGAGCAGATTCACCGTGGTGGTCTTTCCCGCGCCGTTGTGGCCGAGCAGCCCGAAAACCTCGCCGGCGGGAACATTCAGGGTGAGACCCACGAGAGCCCGATGCGTGCCGAAAGCCCTCGACAAGGCCGACGTCGAGATTGCCGAAGTAGTCATACATCGACGCTATTGACCGCACCATGAGACCACGATGAGAACCCATTCTCCACGCCCTGTTCCGGTGGCGCTTTCGCGATCTACTGGCTCGCCGTGGTGCTGATCAGCGTCGTCGGCACCCTGATCACCGAGAACCTGACCGACAACTGGAATGGCGGTCATCATTGCCGGGCTCGGAGGGATCACGTGGTTTGCGCTCGAGCTGTTGCCGCCGGTCCTCGGCTTCGACGACACCGATAACCACGCAGTGAGCCTCGATTATCTGCGCCAGTATCCGCAGTTTTACCCCCTCGCCGGGGTCGTACTTTTCATCATGGGGATCGCGTTCGTCGTGGCGGGTTTCGCCGTCTCAGATGCCCTCGCCCCCGCATGGGCAGTGTCACTCGCCGAAGCCTGAGCGCGCTCGGTCTCTTGTCGGCCGCATTCACATTCATGCATGGGGTCGTGCGTGAGTCGGTGGGGCCGTTGCTCTACCTCGACGGGATGAACAGCGGATGGGGCGAGTCCGCCTACCTGACCATTCAAATGTTGGGCACGGCAGCTGGCGCCTCACCTTGACATTGAATTCCGAAGTCTAAGTCAGCAAACGTGAAGCAAGCTCGCTCAGGGTGCAAACGGTGTAATCCGGTGCGGTGAAGTAGCGGGGATAGGCCGCATCCGTTCGGTTCAGCCAGGCGGTGCGCATGCCTGCTTGGGCCGCCCCGTGGATGTCCCAGGGGTGCACGGCGACCAGGAGCATGTCCTCCGGCTGAACCCCGCAGGCATCCGCGGCGTGGCTGTAGGCGCTACGGACGGGCTTCCATGCCGGGGCGTCCTCGACCGTGAGGAGGACGTCGAAGTCGGTCCGGATCTCCGCCCTGGTGAGAAGGGTCTCGGCCACCTGGGCGGACCCGTTGGATAAGGTCACGAGCCGGAATCCCGCGTCTCTCAGCGCCCGGATCCCTTCTGCGATGTCCACGTGCAGGTTCAATCCCGCAAAGCCGTCCATGACGTGGGTGACGGCGGCGTCCAGGCTCCGGGTCAGGGCGACGTCGCGGAGGACCTCGCGCAGGACGTCGGCGGCGATCAGCGCGAATTTCGCACTGCCACCTGCTGCTGCGAGGGCGAACCCGTCCCGCAATAGGGCGGCGAACCAAACCCGGGCGAGATAGTCCGGCGCGCCAACGTCACCGAATCGGGTCTTCAGGGGCGACATGTCCGAGAGGGTTTCGTTGACATCGAAAACGATCACTGACGGTGGTGTGTTCATTTTCGGCTCTCCGGGGTCGGCACATCTGGCACGTTGCGGTCAACGAGAAGCTCACACCCTCGCATTCGACCGTATCTGTTCGAGCCCTACTTGGTCGAGGGGACATCGCCCGGCGGGGGCTGACGATCGTGCCGTTGACGATGAGGATCGGCGGCTGAGTCATGATGTCCACGTCGCGGGTGAGGATCTGGGCGAGCCAGAGCTCGACCGTCGGCGATCGTGCTCGACGGCGAGAGCGCCCCGGAACCACCCGTGGACAAAGCCATCGCCTGCCGGCGGACATCGGCGCGCGCATCCTCCCCCGTCTCGGCCACCGCAGCGAGGCGATGCAGGGCTCCGCTGTCGTCACGAGCGGATGCGCGGGCCCGGTACCGGCCGCTCGGAAGCAGTCCGACGATGATGGTGCCCAGCTCACCGGCTGGGATCCGCGGCCTAACCATGTCGGTGCTCGGTGACCCGGCTGAGCACGTCGTGGACGTCGTAGCGCACGTGCCGGCCGAGCTTCAGGTACGGCGGCCCCGAGTGCGTCAGGCGCCAATCCTCCAGTGTGCGCTCGGGCGGCCGGAGCAACTCGGAGAGTTCCCGCTGCGTGAGGAACGTCGGCGTGATCTGCGTCATCGCGTCCATACCCAGGAGGCGCACGACCGAAGCCGTGATCAGCCCGACTCGGTCGGGACGGGTCCGTATTAACCCGGGCATCAGAACGCCAGGGCGACCCCGCACGGGGGTTATTGGGCCGTTTCTGGTCACAGAGGCGGGCCTCGAAGGAGGGATGGGCGATGGCTGATTCGCCGCGGAATCCTGCGCCTGTTAGTGCTGGGGTACCTGGACTCGAACCAAGAACAACTGAACCAGAATCAGTCGTGTTGCCAATTACACCATACCCCAATGCCCATTCCGAAGAGCGGGCCGGTTTGTAACTCTAACCTACCGACGGGAAGAGGACAAACCGACGCGCGCATCGGCGTCAGCCGGCCCGAACGGCCGCCAAAGCGTCGAGCCGGGCAAGGGACTCGGTCTTGCCGAGGATCTCCATCGACTCGAACAAGGGCGGCGAGACCTTGCGTCCGGACACGGCCACCCGGAGCGGCCCGAAGGCGATCCGCGGCTTGAGCCCGAGCCCTTCGATCAGCGTCGCGGCCAGGGTCGTGTGCACGAGCTCGTGCGCCCACTCCGCCTCGGGGATGTCACGCAGCGCCGCAGCCGACGCCGCGAGGATCTCCGCGGTGTTCGCCGGCAGCGAGGCGAGCGCGTCGGCCTCGTGCACGAGGGCGTCGCCGGAGATGAAGAGCGAGCCGAGCATGCCTGGGGCCTCGCCGAGCAGGGCGATGCGTTCCTGGATCAGGGGCGCGCCGGCCTCGAGGATGGCCCGTTCGGCATCCGTCAGCGGCTCGGTGACGATCCCGGCGGCGGCCAGGTACGGCACGAGCCGGGCGGCGAAGTCGGCGGGGTCGAGGAGACGGATGTGGTCGCCGTTGATCGATTCGGCCTTCTTCAGGTCGAACCGGGCCGGGTTCGGGTTGACGTCGACCACGTCGAACGCGGCCACCATCTCCTCGACGGAGAAGACGTCGCGGTCGTGCGAGAGCGACCAGCCGAGCAGCGACAGGTAGTTGACGAGGCCCTCGGGGATGAACCCGCGCTCGCGGTGCAGGAACAGGTTCGACTCCGGGTCGCGCTTGGAGAGTTTCTTGTTCTTGTCGCCCATCACGTAGGGCAGGTGGCCGAAGCGCGGCACGAAGTCGGTCAGGCCGATCTCGATCAGCGCGTGGTAGAGCGCGATCTGCCGCGGGGTCGACGAGAGCAGGTCCTCGCCGCGCAGCACGTGGGTGACGCCCATCAGGGCGTCGTCGACCGGGTTCACGAACGGGTAGAGCGGATGCCCGTTGGGCCGCACGACGACGAAGTCACTGAACGAGCCGGCCGGGAAGGTGATCTCGCCGCGGACGAGGTCGTCGAACGTGATGTCCTCGGTGGGGACCTTGAGCCGGAGCGCCGGCGAGCGACCCTCCGCGCGGTACGCGGCCTTCTGCGCGTCCGTCAGGTCGCGCTCGAAGTTGTCGTAGCCGAGCTTCGCGTCGCGGCCGAGCGACACGTTGCGGGCCTCGATCTCCTCGCCGGTGGCGAAGCTCTCGTAGATGTGGCCGGACTCGGTGAGCCTGGCGATGACGTCCCGGTAGATGTCGTAGCGCTGGGACTGCCGGTACGGTCCGTGCGGTCCGCCGGCGTCGACGCCCTCGTCCCAGTCGAGGCGCAGCCAGCGCAGGGCTTCGAGAAGTTGCACGGAACTTTCCTCGGTGTCGCGCGCCGGGTCGGTGTCCTCCACCCGGAAGATGAACGTTCCGCCGGTGTGCCGGGCGTAGGCCCAGTTGAACATCGCGGTGCGCACCAGGCCGACGTGCGGCGTTCCGGTGGGAGATGGGCAGAACCGCACGCGCACATCGGTGCCGGTCGCGGTCGAGAATGGGTGTGCTGGTGTCGTAGACATACGCTGTTCATCCTAGCGAAGGCGTTCCACCCCCGAGAGGGCCCAGACGCCCTCGTCCAGCCCGGTGATGGCCCGGGTCGTGGCCGCCACCGCCGGGATCAGGTCGGAGCCGGAAGCGGCGACGAGGTGGATGGTGCGGAAGTCGCCGCCCGAAGTCGGCCGGGCCACCGCGCCCGGCGGCAGGGCGGATGCCGCCACGGCCAGGGTGGGCACGAGCGCCACCCCGAGACCGGCGGCGACCAGGCCGAACACCGCGACGAAGTTATCGGTCTCGTGGGCGATGCGGGGCAGATACCCGCGCGGCTCCGCAAGGGCAAGCAGGTGCGCCCGGCAGCGGGGGCAGCCGGCGATCCAGTTCTCCGCCGCGAGGTCGGCCAGGTCGACCACGGTGCGGGTCGCGAGCGGATGCGCGGCCGGGATGCACCACGAGCATCTCATCCCGCCAGAGCGGCAGCACCGCGAGGCCCCTGGCGCTGGACCGGTGCGGGTCGCCCGGGTCGCCCGGATAGCTGAAGGTGATGGCGAGGTCCGCTGCCTGGTCGCGCACGAACTGCACGGCCTCGGGCGGTTCGGCCTCGCGATAGCTCAACTGCAGGCCCGGGTGCACGGTCGCGAGCTCCCGCAGCAGGGTCGGCACGATCGTCGACGACGCCGAGGGGAAGGAGGCGAGCCGCACTCGCCCCGACCGCAGCCCGGCGAGCTCGCCGAGCTCCCCGGCCGCCGCGTCGAGGGCGGTGGTGACGCTGACCGCGTAGCGGCTGAGGATGCGGCCGGCCTCGGTCAGGCGCACGCCGCGGCCGACCCGGCTGACGACCGGCATGCCGATCCGGGCCTCGAGCCGCTTGAGCTGCTGACTCACCGCCGGCTGGCTGTAGCCGAGGGAGCGCGCCGCCGCGGTGATCGAGCCCAGTTCGGCGATTCGTTGCACGACCCGCAGCGCCTGGGAGTCGAGATCGAGGGCCTCCGGCCGGGTGAGCGTCATGTCGTAATCATACTCATTGCTTATGGATTCAATCAGATACCGGGGATTGTCGAATGAAAAGGGCACGGGGACGATGGACTCATGCCCGTTCCGTCCCTGTCCACGCCGTCCCTGCCCACGCCGCCCATCCCGGCCGCCGCTCTCACCGTGGTGCAGGCGAAGGCAGCGTACGCTCCGATCATGGGGCGCTACCTGGCCGCCTGCACGCTCGGCCTGCCCACGATCGGCACCGTGACGGCGCTCCGCGAGGATGGCGAGCGGTGGGCGCGCGGCGAGGCCTGCCCGGCCGGCTACGCGGCCGACATCGCGGCCGCCCGGCGGAGCTACGCGGCACTCGTCGGCGTTCCGGCCGGGGCCGTGGCGATCGGATCGCAGGCATCCGTGCTGGCGGCGATGGTCGCGGCTTCGGTGCCCGACGGCGCCGAGGTGCTCTGCGTGGACGGCGACTTCAGTTCGATGGTGTTCCCGTTCCTGCAGCAGGCCCACCGCGGGGTTCGGGTGCGGCACGCCGCGCTCGACGACCTGGCGGGAATGGTCACGGCCGACACCTGGCTGGTGGCGTTCTCGCTGGTGCAGTCCGCGACCGGGCGACTCGCCGACGCGGACGGCATCACCCGCGCGGCCCGTGCCCACGGAACGTTCACCCTCTGCGATACCACGCAGGCGGCCGGCTGGATGCCGGTGGCCGCCGGCGACTTCGACGCCACGATCTGCCACGCCTACAAATGGCTCGGCGCGCCGCGGGGTGCGGCGTTCCTGACGGTGCTCCCCGAATTCGCCGCCCGGCTCCGGCCGAGCCAGGCAGGCTGGTATGCCGGGGAGGATCCGTGGCAGTCCTGCTACGGACCTGAGATGGCGTTGGCGGAGGACGCCCGCCGTTTCGACGTGTCCCCCGCCTGGCCGGCCTGGGTCGGAGCCCGGGAAGCCCTGGCGTTCGTCGCCTCGCTCGATCTCGAGCAGGTGCGGCGCCACGACGCCGGTCTCGGCGATGCGCTCTGCCGGGGCCTCGGCATTCCCGCGAACGGTCAGGCGATCGTGACCTGGGCGGATGCCGACGGCAGCGACCTGGCCGGCCTCGCCGCCGCGGGGATCACGGCGTCGGGCCGGGCCGGTCGGGCCAGGGTGGCGTTCCATCTCTGGAACGACCTGGGCGACGTCGACGCCGTGCTCGCGGCACTGCGCCGGTGACCCCGACCAATCCTGCTGCTACTCCTTGTCGGCGACGGCGGCGATGATCGCCCGGGCCAGCTCGGCCGAAGAGGCCGGGTTCTGCCCGGTGTACAGGTTGCGGTCGATCTCCATGTGCGGGGCGAACGAATCGCCGGCGATGAAATCGGCGCCCAGTTCGACCAGGCGGCTCTGCACGAGCCACGGCGCCTTCGGGGCCAGGCCGCCGAGCACCTCCTCGGCGTCGGTGAAGCCCGTCATCCGGTAGCCGGTGAACGGCCAGCTGTCGTCGGAGCGCTTCGCGGCGAGCAGAGCAGCCGGGGCGTGGCAGAGCACGCCGAGGATCCGGCCGGTGTCGAGGGCTTCGGTCAGGATCCGGCCGGAGACCGCGTCGACGGCGAGGTCTTCCATCGGGCCGTGTCCGCCCGGGTAGAACACCACGTCGTAGTCGGCCACGTCGATGGCATCGAGGCTCTGCGGCTCGTCGAGCTCGCCCGAGATGGTGCCGATGTAGTCGATGATCTGGGCGGCGCGGTCCTCTCCCCCGGCGGATTCGGGGCGAAGGCTGACGGCGTCGATCGTCGGGGCCACGCCGCCGGGGGTGGCGATGCTGATCTTCCAGCCGGCCTCGGTGAAGAGGCGGTGCGGTTCGGCGAGTTCCTCGGCCCAGTACCCGGTGGGGTGCAGGCTGCCGTCGTTCAAGGTCCAGTGGTCAGCGGCGCTGACAACGAAGAGTACGTGGGTCATGAGTTTTCCCTTTTCGGTGGATTCGTGCGTGAAGTCGTGGGTGGAATCGTGCGGGGAATTGTGCGTGACGATCAGACGGCCGGGACGAGCTCGCCCGTGCGGACGACCATCTTGCCGGTGTTCTCGCCGCGCATGAGGCCGAGGAAGGCGTCGACCGCGTGGTCGATCCCGTCGACCACGGTCTCGTCGAAGACGACTTCACCCGAGGCGAGCCAGCCGGCCATATCGGTGGAGAACGCGGCGAAGTGCTGCACGTAATTGCCCACGATGAAGCCCTTGAGGGTCAGCCCGCGGCCGATCATGTTCGCCATGTTGCGGGGTCCGCCGGCCGCCTCGGTGTCGTTGTACACCGAGATCGCGCCGCAGAGGGCGGCGCGTCCGCCGTCGTTGAAGCTGGCCAGTGCCGCCTCCAGGTGCTCCCCCCCGACGTTGTCGAAGTAGACGTCGATTCCCTCCGGAGCTGCGGCGGCGAGCTGTCCGGCGATGTCGCCGTCCTTGTAGTTGAAGGCGGCGTCGAAGCCGTACTTTTCGGTGAGGAGGGCGACCTTCTCGGCCGACCCTGCGGAGCCGATCACACGCTTGGCCCCCTTGAGCCGCGCGATCTGTCCCACCATGCTGCCAACGGCCCCGGCCGCGCCGGAGACGAAAACGGTGTCGCCTTCCTTCAGGCCGGCGACCTCGAGCAGGCCCACGTAGGCGGTGAGCGCCGTCATGCCCAGAACGCCGAGGTAGGCCGAGATCGGCACACCGGGGAGTTCGGGGACGACCCGGAACCCGGCGGCGTCCTCCTGCACCAGGTCGCGCCAACCGAACTGGTGCACCACCACGTCACCGACGCCGATCGTGTCGGAGGCCGAGGCGACGACGCGCCCGACGGCTCCGCCGGTCATGGTCTCACCCAGAGCGTAGGGGGCGGAGTAAGACTTGGCGTCGTTCATCCGGCCGCGCATGTAGGGGTCGACGGAGACGAACTCGTTGGCCACGCGAACCTGGCCGGGGCTCATCTCGGGCAGGTCGATGCGGATGGTGCCGAAGTCGGAATCCGTCGGCCAGCCGGCGGGGCGGGCGACGAGCTGGATCTGGGTGCTGGTGATGGACGAGGCCATGGGGGGCTCCTCTGCTATTTTGTAACGGATGGTCTAATATATATTGTGTACTGAGCGATACACAAAACCGCTCACAGGGAATACGGAGGAAACACCATGGGACGGCTGCAGAGCTTTGACCGCACCTCCGTCGTGCAGGCGGCCAGGGACCTGTTCTGGGACAAGGGCTTCGACGCGGCCTCGCTCGCCGACCTCGAAGAGGCGACCGGGCTGAAGAGATCCAGCATCTACCACGCCTTCGGCAGCAAGCGTGGGCTCTTCGACGCCGCGGTCGAGGACTACCAGGGCACCGTCATCCGGCCGCGGCTGAGGATCCTGACCGGGCCGGGGATCGGCCGGGTCTCGCTGCTCGCCTACTTCGACGACCTCCGGTGGGCGGTCTCCGCCCTGCCGGAGGACTCCCCGCGCCGCGGCTGCCTGTTGGTGAACTGTGCCGCGGGCCTCGCCGGACGCGACGACCTGGCCCGCCAGGTCGTCGACGGCTACCGGTCCGAACTGACGGACACCCTTCAGGACGCCCTCCGGGCGGCCGCCGTCGCAGCGGGAGATTCCGGGCCGGACCGCGCCCCCGAGCGCGCCCGCACCCTCGCGTCGCTGGGGATGAGCGCCATGCTGCTCGCCCGCGTCAACGCGGCCGAATCGCTGGCGCTGCTCGACACGGCGACGGTCCAGATCCGGTACTGGTTCCCCGGCTCCGCCTGACGATCAGGCGGCAAGCCCGGCTCAGGCGCGCCGCACCGGGTTCGACAACACGCCGATCCCGGCGATCTCGACCTGCACGGTGTCACCGTCGACGACGGCTCCGGATGCCCCCGGCGCGCCGGTCAGGATGACGTCGCCCGGCAGGAGCGTGAAGACGCCGGAGACGAACGAGACCATCTCCGCGATGGTGTGCCGGAGCAGGGCCGCGTCGCCGGACTGGAACGGCTCGTCGTTGATCCGGCCATGGAGTGACAGGCCGGTCCAGTCGAATTCGGTGTCGATGACCGGTCCGAGCGGGCAGAACGAGTCGAAGCTCTTCGCCCGGGTCAGGTCCTCGTCGCGCTCGTAGAGGTCGCGCGCGGTCACGTCGTTGGCGATCGTGTACCCGAAGATGGCGTCCTCGGCGTCTTCGACCGACACGTTCCGGGTGATCTTGCCGATGACGACGGCGAGTTCCCCCTCGACCCGTACGTCGCGGGACTGGGCCGGGAGCACGATCGGGTCGCCGGGGCCCACGACGGCGGTGTTCGGCTTGAGGAAGAACCGGGGCTCCCTCTGCTCGCCGGCGGCCTGCTCCTCGCGGTTCGCGTAGAAGGAGTGGGCCATCCCGACCACCTTGGACCGCGGGATCACCGGGGCGAGCAGTTTGACCTCGCGTAAGCCGATCCGTTCCCCGGTCGGGTCGTAGCCGGCGAACATCGGGTCGCCCTTCAGCACGACCAGTTCGTCGTCGTCGATGATCCCGAAGGCGATGATGTCGCCGTGGCTGAACCGCGCGACCTTCACGCCTGTCCCGCCGGGGTGTCGAGGCGGGCGAGCCAGCCGTGCCGGTCGGGCAGGCGGCCGTACTGGATGTCGGTCAGCTCCTGGCGCAACGCCATCGTGATCTCGCCGGCGGGGGCATCCGGATTGCCGATCGAGAGGTCGGGCCCCTTGAGTTCGGCGATCGGGGTGACGACGGCGGCGGTGCCGCAGGCGAACACCTCGGTAATGGCGCCCGATTCGACGCCGTCGCGCCAGTCGCCGAGGGTCACGTCGCGTTCCTCGACGGTCATCCCGCGGTCCCGGGCAAGCTGCATGATGCTGTCCCGGGTGACGCCCTCGAGGATCGACCCGGTCAGGCGGGGGGTGACGAGCTTGTGGGTGCCGTAGACGAAGAAGACGTTCATGCCGCCGAGTTCGTCGATGCGGCTGCTGGTCTCGCCGTCGAGGAAGAGCACCTGGGCGCAGCCGTTGTCGTAGGCCTGCATCTGGGGCAGCAGCGAGGCGGCATAATTGCCGCCGCACTTGGCGGCGCCGGTGCCGCCGCGTCCGGCCCGGGAATACTCGGTGGAGAGCCAGATCTTGATCGGCGCGACGCCGTTCGTGAAGTACGCCCCCGCGGGGCTGGCGATGACGTAGTAGCCGACCTTGTGCGCGGCCCGCACGCCGAGGAAGCTCTCGTTGGCGATCATGAACGGGCGAAGATACAGGCTCGTCTCGGCCGCGGAGGGCACCCAGTCACCGTCGACGGCGATGATCTGCTTGATCGATTCGATGAAATCGACCACGGGGAGTTCCGGCAGGGCGAGGCGGCGGGCCGAACGCTGCAGCCGCTCCGCGTTCTTCTCCGGACGGAAGGTCCAGATCGACCCGTCGGCGTGGCGGTAGGCCTTCAGGCCCTCGAAGATCTCCTGGCCGTAGTGCAGCACCGAGGAGGCAGGGTCGAGCTGGAGCGGGCCGTAAGGGGTGACGCGGGCGTCGTGCCAGCCGTCCTCGAGCGTCCAGTCGATGGCGACCATGTGGTCGGTGAACTGCTTGCCGAAGCCGGGGTCGCTGAGGATGGCGTCGCGCTCGGCCTTTGTGCGGGGCGCGGTCGCCCGGGTGACGCTGAAGGTCAGCGGGGCCGTGACGTTCGTCTCGGTCGGTGCGGTCTGGCTCGGTACTGTCTGGCTCGGTGCTGCCTGGCTCATTGGAGTCCCTTGTCTGTCAGTCGGGTCACGATGGCGTTGCCCACGTCGGTGGTGCTGCGCGGTGCCGTGGCGGCACCGTCCCCCCTGCGAGCAGCGATGTCGGCGGTGACCGCGGCCGTCACCCTCGCCGCGGCATCCGTCAGACCCAGGTGGCTGAGGAGGAGCGCGACCGACAGGATGGCTGCCGTCGGGTCGGCCAGCTGCTTGCCCGCTATGTCGGGTGCCGATCCGTGCACCGGCTCGAACATGCTGGGGAACCGGCCGTCAGGGTTGATGTTCCCGGAGGCCGCGAGGCCGATGCCGCCGCTGATTGCGGCCGCCAGATCGGTCAGGATGTCGCCGAAGAGGTTGTCCGTGACGATGACATCAAACCTACTCGGATTCGTGACCAGGAAGATCGTCGCCGCGTCGACGTGCAGGTAATCGACGCTCACCTCGGGGAATTCAGCCGCCACGGCGGTGACGATGCGCTGCCAGAGGCTGCCGGAGAAGACGAGCACATTGGTCTTGTGCACGAGGGTGAGGTGCCGGCCCGGCCTGGCCTGGGCGACCGCGAAGGCGTACCGGACGACGCGTTCGACGCCGAAGGCGGTGTTGACGGACACCTCGTTGGCCACCTCGTGGGCCGTGCCCTGGCGGATCGCGCCGCCGTTGCCGACGTACGGGCCCTCGGTTCCCTCCCGCACGACGACGAAGTCGACGTTGCCGGGAGCGGCGAGCGGACTGGGCACTCCGGGGAAGAGCACGCTGGGCCGCAGGTTGACGTAGTGGTCGAGGGAGAACCGCAGTTTGAGCAGCAGGCCTCTCTCGATGTTCGCGTTGGCCAGGCGGGGGTCTCCGGGCACTCCCCCGACGGCGCCGAGCAGGATCGCGTCGTGCGCGGCGATGGAGGCGAGGTCCTCGTCGGTGAGCACGTCACCGGTTTCGAGGAACCGTGCGGCCCCGAGCGAGAACCAGGTCAGGTCGAAGGCGACGTCGTCAGCGGCCGTCGCCGCCTCGAGCACCTTGACGGCCTCAGCGACGACCTCGGGACCGATCCCGTCGCCTGGAATGACGGCGAGCTTGATTTGAGTGGACATTCGGCTCCGTATGTCTGGGATTTACCTGTAGATAAACCCTACTGCGAGCGATCGATTGTCTAAGCTGGACAACTCCTGACAACACAATCCCTGACAGCACAGCCTGGCAGCCAGAGAAAGCAGTTAATCATGAGCCTTGGACTGGGTATCTTCCTCGTCGTCGTCGGCGCCATCCTCGTCTTCGCGCTGAACATCAGCGTCGACTGGATCGACCTCGACTTCGTCGGCTACATCTTCATGGGTGCGGGAGCCGTGATCATCATCCTCGGGATCGTGCTCCTCACCCGCAAGCGCACCAGCGTGAGCACCACCCGCAGCGCCGTCGTCGACGGCGAGCAGGTCACGCAGGAGAAGCGCTCGATCGACGACATCTGATCCGTCCGGCACGCCTCACGCCGCGCAGCGGTCCCGCTACCGCGCCGTGCGCAGCGTGAGCAGTGCCACGACGGCCGCGGCCAGCACCAGGCCCACCCCGATCCAGGCGGTGGGCCCGATGCCGGTGCCGAATGCATCCCGCGCAGAGGCGAGCAGCAGCCCGGCCTGGCCGGCCGGAAGGGCGCCGGCCACGGCGACGGCCCCACCGAGCGTCTCCGCTGCGGCCGACCGCTGGGCGGCGCTCAGCGCCTCCGGCAGCACAACCGACCCTCGGTAGGCGGCGGTCAGGATGGTGCCGAGGATCGTCGTGCCCAGCACCGCGCCCAGCTCGTAGGCCGTCTCACCGACCGCGGATGCCGCGCCCATCTTGTCCGCCGGAGCGGTCGCTACGACGAGTTCGTTCGACACGGTCTCGGCCGCGCCGATTCCGATGCCGAGCAGGGCGAACACGAGCGAGACCCCGACCGCGTCCAGCGTCGCCCCGCCGAGGGCGATGACCAGGTAACCCCCGGCCGAGATCAGCAGGCCGGCCGGCACCACGATCGACGGCCGCACGCGCCGGGAGATCGGCACGATCACCAGGCCGGCCACGATCATGGCCGTCAGGCCGGGCACCAGGACCAGGCCGGCCGCCAGCGGGGACAGGCCGAGCACGAGCTGCAGGTACTGGGACAGGAAGAACAACCCGCCGACGAGGGCGACCACGCTGAGCAGGTTGACGCCGATCGCCCCGCTGAAGGCGCCCGTGCGGAACAGCGCGAGGTCGATCATCGGCTGGGCCAGGCGAGGCTGGCGGCGCACGAACAGGATGCCGGCGACCAGCCCGAGCAGGATCGGCCCGATCGTGGCGAGCGAGGGTCCGTGTTCGGCCAGCACCTTGATGCCGTAGACGACGGGAAACATGGTGGCCAGGGACAGCAGGATGCTCGGCAGGTCGATCCGGCCGGGGTTCGGGTCACGCGACTCCGGAACGAGGAGCGGGCCGAGCACGAGCAGCGGCAGGAGCAGCGGCACGGCGAGCAGGAAGACGGAACCCCAGGCGAAGTGCTCCAGCAGCACGCCGCCCACGACCGGGCCCAGCGCGCTGCCGGCGGCGAAACCACTCGCCCAGATGGCGATCGCCAACCGCCGCTGGTCGCGCTCCGTGAAGACGGAGCGGAGCAGCGACAGAGTCGGCGGCATCAGCATGGCGCCGAACACGCCGAGCACGGCGCGGTCGATGATGAGCCATTCGATGCTCGGGGCGAAGGCCGCCACCACGGAGACGGTGCCGAAGCCGGCCGAGCCGATCAGGAGCAGGCGACGGCGCCCGATCCGGTCGCCGAGACTTCCCATGGCCACGAGCAGCCCGGCGAGCATCAGCGGGTAGATGTCGATCACCCAGAGCAGCTGAACGCCCGTCGGCCGGAGCGCCTCGGAGATGGCCGGCAGGGCGAGGCCCAGCACGGTGTTGTCGATCGAGACCAGGAGCACCGGCAGCATGAGCACGACCAGCGCCAACCACCGGCGGCGGGGACTGAGGTCAGGGACTGCGGGGACGGTCTGGCGGAGGTCGGACGACACGGGAAGCTGCTTTCGGATTCGGTGGACAATGACTATACCGTCCAGACGGTACAGTAGCATCATGAGCTCCGTTCCCGCATCCCCCGCAGGCCGCGCACCGGCATCCGTGTCCACCCGCGACCGCATCCTCGACGCGCACGCGCTGCTGCTGATCGACCACGGCGAACGGGCGGCCACCCTCGAGGCGGTGGCCCTGGCGGCGGGGCTGTCCAAGGGCGGCCTGCTCTACCACTTCGGTTCCAAGGACGCCCTCGTCGAAGGACTGCTCGGCCGCCTCACGGCGCTCGTCGCCGACGACGTCGAGCAGATCCGCGCGGCCCCGGCCGGAGCGATCGACTACTTGATCCGCACCTCGATGTGGGAGGGAACACGGCTGGACCACTATATCGCCGCGGCCGTGCGCCTGGCGCAGGGGGCGCATCCGCTGGCCAACCAGGCCCTGGCCTCTACCCGGCGCCAGTGGCTGGCAGCGATCGAGGAGGCCGTGGGCGACCCCGACGTGGCCGAGGCGGTCATGCTCATCAGTGACGGTCTGTACTACGAATCAACCCTCGCGGGCCCGGGCCAGCTCGCCGCCGACCTGACGTCGGCGGCGAGGCTGGACCGGTTGCTCGCCGTGATCGGGCGAATGACCGAACGGCCGGTTACTCGGTGAGGGCGATCTCGACCATCACGTCGGCTTCGATAGCGTCGCGCACCTTGGCGAGCAGGCTCGCGGGCACCGGTGAGTCGACGGTCAGCACGCTGAGCGCCTTCCCGCCGGCGACGTGGCGGGCGATCTGCATCCCGGCGATGTTGATCTGCGCGTCACCGAACTCGCGGCCGTAGACGGCGACGATTCCGGGGCGGTCCGTGTAGACCATCACGATGAGGTGCTCCGCGAACGGAACCTCGACCTCGTAGCCGTTCACCTCGACGATCTTCTCGATCTGCTTGGTGCCGGTCAGGGTGCCGGACACCGACACCTGCGAGCCGTCGGCCAGGGCGCCGCGCAGCGTGATGACGTTGCGGTACTCCGGCGATTCCTTGTCGGTGATCAGGCGCACGGCAACGCCGCGCTGCTCGGCCAGAAGCGGCGCATTCACGTAGGACACCGTCTCGCTGACCACGTTGGTGAAGATCCCCTTGAGCGCGGCGAGCTTGAGCACGCTCACGTCGTAGTCGGCCAGTTCGCCGCGGACGTCCACGTCGACGCTGGTGAGGGGACTGTGCGCGGCGAGGCCGGAGAAGACCTGGCCCAGCTTCTCGACGAGCGGGATGCCGGGGCGCACGTACGGGTCGATGACGCCGCCGGCCACGTTGACCGCGTCGGGGACGAGTTCACCGGAGAGCGCGAGGCGCACCGACTTGGCGACGGACACGCCGGCCTTCTCCTGCGCTTCGTCGGTCGACGCGCCGAGGTGCGGCGTCGTGATGATGTTCGGCAGGCCGAGCAGCGCCGAACCGGTCGGCGGTTCGCTGACGAACACGTCGAGGCCGGCTCCGGCGATCGTGCCGGCGACGAGGGCGTCGTGCAGGTCTGCCTCGTTGATCAGTCCGCCGCGGGCGACGTTGACGACGAAGGCGGTCGGCTTCATCAGCGCGAACTGGGCCGCGCCGAGCATCCCGGTGGTCTCGGGCGTCTTGGGCATGTGGATCGTGACGAAGTCCGACTGGGCGAGCAGTTCGTCGAGGCTGACGGGCGTCACGCCGAGCTGCTGGGCACGGGCCGAGGTGATGTACGGGTCGAAGGCGATGATGTTCGTGCCGAAGGCCTGCATGCGCGCGGCGACGAGGGCGCCGATCCGGCCGAGGCCGATGATTCCGATCGTCTTTTCGTAGAGCTCGACGCCCGTGTACTTGGAGCGCTTCCACTGGCCCTGGGCGAGTGCGCCGTGCGCCGGGGGGATGTGGCGGGCGAGGCTGATAATGTGGCCGACCGTGAGTTCGGCCGCGGAGATAATGTTCGAGGTCGGGGCATTGACGACCATCACGCCGGCCGCGGTCGCGGCCTTGATGTCCACGTTGTCCAGGCCGACGCCGGCCCGCGCGATGACCTTGAGCAGCGGTGCGGCGGCGATGGCCTCCGCATCCACCTTGGTCGCGGAGCGCACGAGGATGGCGTGGGCGGACGCTAATTCTTTGAGCAGGGCCGGGCGGTCGGTGCCGTCGACGTTGCGCACTTCGAAGTCCGGTCCAAGGGCGTCAACGGTTGCGGGCGAGAGCTCTTCGGCAATAAGTACGACTGGTTTTGACACGAAAAAGGTTCCTCCGATTGCAGCAGAAATGGTGGGCTTGCGCCGCGACCGTGGGGCGCCAGTTAGGAAATTACTCTATCGGCTGCAGAATGGGGCGATGAGCAGCGTTACGTTGACCGACGTCCAATTCGTCCTCCGCCTCCTTCTCGCGGTGGTCTTCATCGGTGCGGGGGTCACCCATTTCCTGCCGTCCGTGCAGCGCACGATGGCGGCGATGATCCCGCCACGACTGCGATCCACGGGCATCCTGAACCCTCGCGCGCTCGTCGTCCTCACCGGCCTGTGCGAAATCGCCGGCGGCCTGGGCCTGCTCTATCGACCCCTGATTGTGACGAGCGGGGTCTGCCTGATCGTGTTCCTCGTCGCCGTATTCCCGGCGAACGCCTTCGCGGCCCGGCATCCGGAGCGGTTCGGCCGGATCGCCATCCCACTCGTGCCCCGGCTGCTCGGCCAGGCGCTGCTGGTGGCCCTGATCGCGCTCGCGATCGTGCCGGTCACGTCCGCGGTCGCGGCGCAGCTTTGAGAACGCGGCGCACGCAGGAACGCGCGCCCGCTTCCTCAACATGCGCCGCGACGGCATGGGGGCCGCCGCGCCGGGACTCGGGCGCGCGAACGGATGCTCGCGCCGGGCGTGCGAAGGCCCTCAGCAGGTCAGACGATGAGGCTGCCGAGGCCGAACATGAAGATGTCCGCGGAGAGCGCGGCGACCAGGCACAGGCCCACGAGCAGCAGGAGCGCCTGGACGCCGGCCGAGCGGGCGCGGCCGAACCGGATCGCGAGCACGAAGACCGCGACGGGCAGCAGCACGCCGGCGATCAGGAGCCCCCAGCCGAATCCGCTCAGGGTGGTGTCGAGGCTTTGGGCTGCGAGGTTGAGTCCGACCAGGTTTCCGACGCCCTCCCACGCGTCGTAGGCGTAGAACAGCCCGAAGACGATGGCGATGGTGAGGAAGAGCCAGCGCGGGGTGCCGCCCGGCGAGCCGCGTGGTGTGGCGACGACCTTGCCGGCACCCGGAGTTGCGTCGGTCGCGCTCATGAGATTCCCCCGGCGTTGATGATGAACGGCAGCGGCGCGAGCAGGACGACGCCCAGCAGCAGCAGACCGACCCTGGCCCGAGGCCTGGTGCGGGTCAGCCAGAACGTCGCACCGAACCAGACCGCGGGCGCTGCGACGGCGAGATAGAGTCCGAGCGAGAACATGAACTGCCCGACGGCGTCCGACAGCGGATTGTCGATCCGGGAGATGCCGATGAACCAGCCGATCGTGTAGAGCAGGTAGACCCCGCCGAACACACCGAGGGCGATCAGGGCGAAGGAACTGGCCGGCGCAGCGGCCGCAGCGGCCGCTTCGGCGGCTTCCTGCGCCTCGACGGCGGATGCCGGCCCGGTGACGGTCCAGCCCTCGGGCGGCGGGGCCACGGGCGGTACGTCGGGCCCGTTCCCTGCGCCGTCCCCGCCGGTGTCCCCGGCGGCCGTTCCGGTGCCCGTCTGCAGGGTCGGGTCGTCGTCGCCGGCCCAGCCCAAGGCGTCGTCCCGGTTGTCGTCGCCGGAGTTTCCAGAAGTCATCTCTCCAGCGTACCGATCCGCCGAGTTGATCCCCGACTGCGCAACTGTTACCGACGCGGACGAATGTCGCCGGTACGCCGGCAACATTCGTCCGACCGGGGAACGGTTACGCCATCCGGCTCCGGCTGATCACGACTTTCAGCGCCTTGGTTTCCGCCGCGCGGGAGAACGTGTCGTACGCCTCGAGGACTTGGTCGAACCCGAACCGGTGGGTGGTCAGCGCCCCGGCGGGGATCTTGCCCCGGGCGACCAGTTTCAGCAGCATGGGGGTGCTGTTGGTGTTGACCAGACCCATACTGATGTTGATGTTCTGGATCCACAGGTCCTCCAGGTGCAGTTCGACGGGCTTGCCGTGCACGCCCACGTTGGCGACGTTGCCGCCGGGGCGCACGACGTCGACCGCCATCGTGAACGTCTCCGGGATGCCGACCGCCTCGATGGCGACGTCGACGCCCGCGCCGTCGGTCAACGCCAGAACCTGCTGCTTCCAGTCGTGGCTGCCGGAGACGACGGCATCCGTCGCCCCGAACAGGCGTGCCTGCTCGAGCCGGTTCTCGTCGGTGTCGATGGCGATGATCGTTCCGGCGCCGTAGAGCCCGGCCGTGGCGATGGCGGCGAGGCCGACCGGCCCGGCGCCGATCACGGCCACCACATCGCCCGGCTTGACCCGGCCGTACTGCACCCCGATCTCGAAGCCCGTCGGCAGGATGTCCGAGAGCATGACGGCCTCCTCGTCGCTGACCCCCGGAGGGATCCGATGGAGGGAGTTCTCCGCGTACGGCACGCGCACTAACTCGGCCTGGGTACCGTCGATCAGGTGGCCGAACACCCAGCCGATGCCGGACTGTCCTTCGTCGCCGAGGCAGTGCGAGTAGAGCCCGAGCTTGCAGTTGGCACAGTGCCCGCACGACTTGATGCAGGAGATGATGACCCGGTCGCCGACCGCGAGGCTGCTCACCGAGGAGCCCACGGCCGTAATCGTGCCGACGCCTTCATGGCCGAGGATCCGGCCGACCTGCACTGCCGGCACGTCGCCCTTCAGAATGTGCAGGTCCGTGCCGCAGATTGTCGTCGTTTCAACTCGCACGATGGCGTCGGTGGCATGCACGATCTCCGGATCCGGAACGTCCTGCCAGGTCTTCTTGCCCGGACCGCCATAAACCAGTGCCTTCACGGTGACTCCCCGATTTTCGATACTGACGTCGTTCCGGGCATCCGCCCGAACGCTGCTTAACGTACTCTCGGGCCCGGCGTCGGGCGGGGTTACGATCCATCCATGACGGATCCCGAGTCCCGAAATCCCTTCGCCCTGCCCGGGGCCGAGAAACCACGCGCCGGACGGTACGACATCAACGGATGCCGGCTGTACGCGGAGGTGCGCGGCACCGGTCCGGCGATCCTCATCATCGGTGCCTGCAGCGATGACGCGGAGATGTTCGCGCCAATCGCCGAACGGCTGAGCGGATTCACCGTCGTCACCTTCGATTTGCGCGGCACCCTGCGCAGCAGCAGCGACGGCTGGCCCTGCGGCGGAGCGCAACATGCCGACGATGCCGCCGAGTTGATCCGAAGTCTCGGGCTGGGCGGCGCCCATGTCTTTGGCGCGAGCGCCGGAGGGATCGTGGCACTGCAGCTGGCCCTCCGACACGCCGATCTCGTGCGTCGGGTGCTCGTGTTCGAGCCGGGCTACTTCCAGCATTCGGAGTCCGGACACGCCCTCGCTGCCAGGGCCGGGGCGAACGTCGACCGACACCTCGCCGCGCATCCCGGCGATTTTGCCGGCGCCATGGCCGCGCTGTCCCAGGCCGTCCAGGTGGCCCGGTCCGGAGACGAGCAGGCGCCGGACACATCGGGGCTGCTCGATGCCCCGGAAGGACTCGAGTGGTACGCGGCGCGAGGCGCGGCCCTGGCCGAGAACTTCATCCGGGGCGATCTTCCGCTGACCGCCGAGGCCGTCGACCCGGCCGCCCTCGCCGGCTCGGGCGCCGACATCCGCTTCGCCTGCGGCGACAGGTCTCATCCCGTGTTCCGGGAAATCGCCTCGGAGCTGACCCGGATCCGCAGACGGCCAGGCTCGACCGATCCCGAACGGCCCGACCTGCTCGACGGCGTGGGCCACATGGTCTACTTCGCGCCGGAGCCGGTCGCCGCATACATCCGGGACCGCTGCGCCTGGCGCGTTTCTCCCCAGGATCAGCCGGGGTAAGGCCAGGCTCCTGCGGGTCGGCCCGACCGAATTCGAACGCAACCGTTACCCATTCGGACAACTGTTGCCCGCGTGCCGGCCACTATTGTCCGAATGGGAGACAGTTGCACGACACTCGTGGAAGCGGATGGGGAAAGGCTCAGACCGTGAAGGCGTCGGCCCGCGCCGTCCCGTCGTAGCCGCCCGCGGGTGCGGCCAGCCCGAACAGCGCCCCCACCGTTGGCGCCACATCGATCGTGCGGGCGGGTTGGGAGGACACCCCGGTGGAGACTCTCGGACTCCCGCCGGCCACGAAGAAGGGAATCGGTTCGGTGGCCGGATGCCCGTGGTTGCCCGGGATCGGATTCGACGCGATGTAGGGATCAGAGAACCGCCAGCCGGCCCGGCAGAACGCGACCAGGTCCCCCGCCTCCGGACCCAGTCGCAGGTCGCCAGGGTCAGAAACGGACAGGACCCCGGGGTGCGCGGCGACGAGGCCGCGCACATCGGCCAGGCCGGCATCCCGAGCGCGGAGTGGCCCCGTCCAGGAGAGCAGGTCGGCCCCGCCGTTCTGGGCGATGGCGATCTGCTCGCGCAGGTCCGCACGGCCGGAGAGGATCTGATCGACGGAAATGACGTTCGATGGGATGGACCAGTCCATCGAATGGTCGGCGAGCACGATCAGCACGCTGCTCTGCCAGGTGCCCGCCGCGACGAGGTGGTCCACGAATCGGCCGACCTGGTCGTCGGTGTCGGCCAGGGCTGCGGTCCGGGCCGCCTGCAGGGTTGTGCCGGAGACGTCCGAGTGCCCAACGCGGTCAACGTCGCCGAGGTTCGTGAACACGAAGTCCGGATCGACGCCGTCGACCATGGCGATCAGCGCATCCATCGTGAACTTGTCCGGCGCGTGGCCGGTCACCGGGAGGAGCGGGGACGGCTCCCAGCGGTAGGTGGCGCGCTCGCCGAAGATGCCGAAGAGATAGCGCTTGCTGAGGACGGAGCCTGTCGAGAAGCCCTCATCCCTGAGCCTGTCCAGCAGGGTCGGGAATCGCAGGTCGGTCGGCCGGTCCAGGTCGCGCACGACGGCCTCGGCGCGGTCGTAGACCGAGTTGGCCGGCACCCCGGATCGGTCCGGGCGAACGCCGGTCATCATCATCACGTGGTTCGGGATGGTCTCCATGACCGGCAGGGAGCGGGCAGCGGGGAAGTTGGTCCCGGCGCCGCGGAGAGCCGCCAGGCGGGGGGTCAGTGCCGACGTGATCTCATCCGGCCTGCAGCCGTCGACGACCAGCACGTAGACGCGGGTGCGTGGACCCGGCGCCGTGGCAGCGGCCGCGCGCGCGGGGGCGGGGAGCGCGGTCCCCGCCGCGACGGACAGCAGGACGGAGGCGCCACCGGCCGCGGCCAGCCGGAGGAACTGGCGGCGGTCGGCAGCCGGGAAGCCGGCGGGCGACGGGGGCTGGTCGACGTTCACAGGACGCGGCTGACGGCCTGGGTGCCCGCGGCGACCCGCCACGAGGTGGACAAAGTACTGGTCGCCGCGCGGTTGGTGCGCTCGGAGAGCACGTACCAGTCCATCCGCAGGGCACCCGGTGTGACCTCGAGCACGGAGAATCCGTGCGAGTCGAAGTCCAGGTACTTCACGTGCGGATTCGCGCCCTTGAAGGCCTCCTCGACGGCGACGGATGACGTCCGTGGCGGCGTCCCCAGGATGTCGTCCAGATTGTCGCTGGTCACCGACGTGCAGACCAGTTCGGCGGCCACGGACGCGCCGTTCGACGGGTAGGTCAGCGGATCCGCCGGCACATCGCAGGCCCAGCCGGAGTGGATGTCCCCGGTGAGGAAGACGGCGTCCGTGATGGCGTTATCGCGGAGGTGGCTTATCACCCGGCTGCGGTCGGCCGTGTACCCGTCCCACTGGTCCACGTTGTAGGGGACGCCGTCGATCGTGGTGGTGCCCAGGAGCTGTTCGACCGCGCCGACTTCCTGCGCGCTGAGCGTGGAGGGGAAGCGCACCGGGGAGATCATGACGGGATTGCCTATGAGCTTCCACTGGGTGGCCGGCGAGGAGAAGCCGCCGAGCAGCCAGTCCATCTGCGCGTCACCGGTGAGGGTCCGGGCCGGGCTGCCGATCGCGGGGTCGACGACGCTGGACGCCTGCCGGCTTCGGTACGTGCGCAGGTCCAGCATGGAGATGCTGGCCAGGGTACCGAACTCGAAACGCCGGTAGATGTGCCCGCCAGGCTCGAAGCGCACCGGCATCCACTCGGCGTACGCCTGCTTGGATGCGTCGCGTCGGGTCGCCCAGGTGCCTTCCGCACCCTCCGTGTGGTTCTCGGCCCCGCCCGACCAGGCGTCGTTGGCGAATTCGTGGTCGTCCCAGGTGACCACGAACGGAACCGCCGCGTGCAGGGCTTGCAGGTCGAGGTCCGTTTTGTACTGCGCGTGGCGGCGGCGGTAGTGCGACAGTGTGGTCATCTCGACCGCCGGATCATGCGGTCGCACGACGACGTCCCGCGCCTGGTACTCGCCGGGGGCGTACTCGTACAGGTAGTCGCCGAGGTGCAGGACCACATCCAGGTCGCCGCGATCCGCGAGGTAACGATAGGCCGAGAAGTACCCGGCCTGCCAGTTGGAGCAGGAGACCACCCCCATGCGCAGCCGGTCCACCGCGGCCCCGGCAGCGGGTGCCGTGCGCGTCCGACCCGTCGCCGACGTCACCCCGGATGCCGAGAACCGGTACCAGTACGCGGCGCCGGGCTTCAGCCCCCCTGGAATCACCTTGACCGTGTGGTCGCGAGCGGGTCCGGTCCGGACGGACCCGCGGGCCGCCATCCGCAGGAAGCCGGAGTCCTCGGCCACCTCCCAGCTCACGGTGACGTCGGGGCCAACGCCCGACCCCGGCGCCGCATCCGGCGTCGGGGTGATGCGCGTCCAGAGCAGCACGCTGCTCGGCAACGGGTCACCCGACGCAACACCGTGCCGGAATCCGGCCGTGGTGGTGGCCGCGGCGGCGTGGGCTGGCAGCGTGCCCGCCGTCGTCGCGGCTGCACCGGCAAATGCGATGACGCCGGCGGATCGCAGCAGGTCACGTCGATTGAAAGGGCTCATACCCCCAGTCTGGGGGTGCCTCATGGCCGCCCTTCGGGCTTTGGTGGCCCGTTCACCCGCTTTTCACCCAAGGTTCGTCCGTCGTCCACGCCCCGCCGGGATTCCTCGGATGCACCCTGCGTCGCGGCGAGAAGTGGTCGGCCAGACCGACGCGGAGCAGGCCGGCAGCGGCGACGGCCACGAGGGCGAACGCGGACGGCGACAGGGCCGGCCTTGAAAGGCCGGCCCTGTCGCCGAGAAGTACCCTGTGGTTACCGCGCGGGTCGCTTAGCGCGCGGCTTCGCCGTCGACGTAGTCGTCGTCGGACGAGGCGTTCCACGCGAACAGCTTGCGCAGTTCACGGCCGGTGGCCTCGATCGGGTGCTCTTCGCCCTTCTTGCGCAGCGCGAGGAACTCGGGTGCGCCGGCGTCCTGGTCCTTGATGAACCGGTCGGCGAACGCGCCACTCTGGATGTCGGCGAGAACGGCCTTCATGTTCTCCTTGACGTGCGGGTCGATCACGCGCGGGCCGGAGACGTAGTCGCCGTACTCGGCGGTGTCGGAGACGCTCCAACGCTGCTTGGCGATGCCGCCCTCCCACATCAGGTCGACGATGAGCTTGAGCTCGTGCAGCACCTCGAAGTAGGCGACCTGCGGCTGGTAGCCGGCCTCGGTGAGAACCTCGAAGCCGTACTGGATCAGCTGCGACGCGCCGCCGCAGAGCACGGCCTGCTCGCCGAACAGGTCGGTTTCGGTCTCTTCGGTGAAGGTGGTCTTGATGCCGGCGGCGCGGAGCCCGCCGATCGCCTTCGCGTAGCTGAGGGTGAGCGGCCAGGCCGCACCCGAGGCATCCTTCTCGACGGCGACGATGACGGGAACGCCACGGCCGGCCTCGTACTCGCGGCGCACGGTGTGGCCCGGTCCCTTGGGGGCAACCATGACGACGTCGACGCCCGCCGGGGGCGTGATGTAACCGAAGCGGATGTTGAAGCCGTGACCGAAGACGAGGGCCTTGCCCTCGGCGAGGTTGGGTTCGATGTCGTCGGTGAACAGGTGGCGCTGCACCTGGTCGGGGGCGAGGACGACGATCACGTCGGCCCACTGGGAGGCCTCCGCGGCACCGAGCACCGTGAAGCCGGCCTCTTCGGCCTTGGCCTTCGACTTCGAGCCTTCCTTGAGGCCGATGACGACCTCGACACCCGAGTCGCGGAGGTTCTGGGCGTGGGCGTGACCCTGGGAGCCGTAGCCGATGACAGCCACCTTCTTGCCCTGGATGATCGAGAGGTCAGCGTCTTTGTCGTAGTAAATCTCAGACACGAGTAAATGTTCTCCTTATTGTTGTCGGTGGTCGAGCTTGCCGAGATCCCCTGGATCTCCGGTGTGGTTAGTTTTTGTAGACGCGCTCGGTGATCGATTTCGACCCGCGGCCGATGGCGACCAGACCCGATTGGGCGATCTCCTTGATCCCGTAGGGTTCGAGCACCCGCAGCAGCGCCTGGGTCTTCCCGGAGTCGCCGGTGACCTCGATCACCACCGCATCGATTCCGACGTCGACGACACGGGCCCGGAACAGGGTGACCGCCTCGAGCACCTGGGACCTGGTCGTGTTGTCGGCGCGCACCTTGACCAGCAGGTGTTCGCGCTGCACGGACTGCGACGGGTCGAGTTCGACGATCTTGATCACGTTGATCAGCTTGTTCAGCTGCTTCGTGACCTGCTCGAGCGGGAGGTCTTCGACGTCGACGAGGATCGTGATCCGGGAGAGGCCTTCGATCTCGGTGCGACCGACGGCGAGGCTCTCGATGTTGAATCCGCGGCGGGCGAAGAGGCCGGCGACGCGCGTCAGCAGGCCCGGCTTGTCCTCGACGAGGAGGCTGAGAACGTGGGAGCTCATGGTTATTCCTCTCCCCAGGTCGGTGCATGGTCTTTGGCGTATTGCACGTAACTGTTGCTGACGCCCTGCGGCACCATCGGCCAGACCATCGCGTCGCGGCTGACGATGAAGTCGATCACGACCGGCCGGTCGTTGGTCGCGAGGGCGAGCTTGATCGCGTCGTCAACCTGGTCGGCGCTGGTGACGCGGATGCCCAGGGCGCCGTACGCCTCGGCCAGCTTCACGAAGTCGGGCACCATCGCCGAGCCGTGGCCCGTGTTCAGGTCGGTGAACGAGTGGCGCCCGTCGTAGAACAGGGTCTGCCACTGGCGCACCATGCCGAGCGACGAGTTGTTGATGATCGCCACCTTGATCGGGATGTTGTTGATCGTGCAGGTGGCCAGTTCCTGGTTGGTCATCTGGAAGCATCCGTCGCCGTCGATCGACCAGACGACCCGGTCGGGTTCGGCGACCTTGGCGCCCATCGCGGCGGGCACGGAGTACCCCATGGTTCCCGCGCCGCCCGAGTTGAGCCAGGAGTTGGGCCGTTCGTACTTGATGTACTGGGCCGCCCACATCTGGTGCTGGCCGACGCCGGCGGCGTAGACGCCCTCGGGGCCGGTGAGCTCGCCGATCCGCTTGATCACGTACTGCGGGGCGAGCAGGCCGTCGGTCGGCTCGGAGTAGCCGAGCGGGAACTCCTCGCGCAGGCCGTTGAGGTAGGTCCACCAGACGCTGATGTCGGGGGTCGTCGTCTTGACGGAGGTCGCGTAGGCGACGGTGAGGTCGGCGATCACGTCCTTGGCGTCGCCGACGATCGGCACGTCAGCGGTGCGGATCTTGGAGATCTCGGCCGGGTCGACGTCGACGTGCACGATGGTGGCGTGCGGCGCGAACTCGGACACCTTGCCGGTCACCCGGTCGTCGAAGCGGGCGCCGAGGGCGATGATCAGGTCGGCCTCCTGCAGGGCGAGCACCGCGGAGACCGTGCCGTGCATCCCCGGCATGCCCAGGTGCTGCTCGTGCGAGTCGGGGAAGGCGCCGCGGGCCATCAACGTGGTGACGACGGGCGTGCCGGTGAGCTCGGCGAAGGCGAGGAGTTCCTCGGACGCGCGGGCGCGGATGACGCCGCCGCCGACGTAGAGCACCGGCTTGCGGGATTCGGCGAGCAGCTGGGCGGCCGCCTGCACCTGCTTGCCGTGGGCCTTGGTGATCGGCCGGTAGCCGGGCAGGTCCAGCTTGGGCGGCCAGATGAACGGGGCCTTGTTCTGCTGGGCGTCCTTCGTGATGTCCACGAGCACCGGGCCGGGCCGGCCGGTCGACGCGATCAGGTGCGCGGAGGCGATGGCGGCGGGGATGTCCTCCGGCCGCTTGACGAGGAAGGAATGCTTGGTGATCGGCATGGTGATGCCGACGATGTCGGCCTCCTGGAAGGCATCCGTGCCCATCAGGGTGGAGAAGACCTGGCCGGTGATGCAGACGATCGGCACCGAGTCCATATAGGCGTCCGCGATCGCGGTGACGAGGTTGGTGGCGCCGGGGCCCGAGGTCGCGATGGCGACGCCGACGCGGTTGCTCGCCGAGGCGTAGCCCTCGGCGGCGTGGCCGGCTCCCTGCTCGTGGCGCACCAGGATGTGCCGGATGGCGTCCTGGGTCATCAGCTCGTCGTAGAGCGGGATGACGGCGCCGCCCGGGAGGCCGAAGACGTCGGTGACGCCGAGCAGCTCGAGGCTGCGGATGATGGCCCCTGAGCCGGTGAGGATCTCCGGCTCGACGCCGGCGCCGGACAGGCCGGGCGCGGCGGGCGAGGGTGATGGCGATGGCACGGGTGAATCCGCGGTCATGAGATCAAGTCCCTAGTTCGTTGACGAATGGTGAGCGCTAGCCGGTCACGGCGCCGACGGCCGCTGACTGGACAAGCTTCGAGTACTTCGCGAGTACTCCCCGGGTATAGCGCGGTGGGAGTGGAGCCCAGCCGATGCGCCGTGCAGCCAGCTCTTCAGGGTCGACCAGTAGGTCGAGCGTGCGAGCTGCGATATCGACCCGTATGAGATCACCATCGCGCACGAAGGCGATGGGACCTGCGTCCACCGCTTCGGGTGCTATGTGGCCGATACACAGTCCGGTTGTGCCGCCTGAGAATCTGCCGTCCGTTAACAGTAGTACATCGGCGCCGAGCCCTGCGCCCTTGATGGCCGCGGTGATCGAGAGCATCTCACGCATGCCGGGGCCGCCCTTCGGACCCTCGTAACGGATGATGACGACGTCGCCCTTCGCGATCCCGCCGACGGTCAGCGCGTCCATTGCGGCCCGTTCCCGTTCGAACACGCGGGCCGGGCCGACGAAGACGTCACTGTCGAAGCCGGCGGTCTTCACGACGGCCCCCTCCGGCGCCATCGAGCCCTTGAGGATGGTGATGCCGCCGCTGGCGTGGATCGGGTTGTCGAGCGTGCGGAGCACCTCGCCGTCGAGGTCGGGCGGGTCGATCTCGGCGAGGTTCTCGGCGACCGTCTTGCCGGTCACGGTGAGCGCGTCGCCGTGGATCAGGCCGGCTTCGAGGAGCGCCCGCATCACCACGGGCACGCCGCCCTGACGGTCGACGTCGTTCATGACGTACTTGCCGAACGGCTTGAGGTCGCCGATGTGCGGCACGGTGTCGCCGATCCGGTTGAAGTCGTCCAGGCTGAGCTCGACCTCGGCCTCGTTCGCGATGGCGAGCAGGTGCAGCACGACGTTGGTCGACCCGCCGAAGGCCATCGCCACGGCGATCGCGTTCTCGAACGCCTTGCGGGTGAGGATGTCCCTGGCCGTGATGCCCAGGCGCAGCAGGTTGACCACGGCCTCTCCGGAGCGGTGCGCGTAGTAGTCGCGGCGGCGGTCGGCCGAGGCCGGCGAGGCCGAGCCGGGCAGGCTCATGCCGAGGGCCTCCGCGACGCTGGCCATGGTGTTGGCGGTGTACATGCCGCCGCAGGCACCCTCGCCGGGGGCGAACGCGCACTCGATCCGCTTGGCGTCGGCCTCGGTCATCCGGCCGGCCTTCACCGCGCCGACGGCCTCGAACGAGTCGATGATGGTGATGTCCTTCTCGGTGCCGTCCGAGAGCTTGACCCAGCCCGGTGCGATCGAACCGGCATAGAGGAACACGCTGGCGAGGTCGAGGCGGGCGGCGGCCATCAGCATCCCGGGCAGGGACTTGTCGCAGCCGGCGAGGAGGACGGAACCGTCGAGTCGCTCAGCCTGCATGACGACCTCGACGGAGTCGGCGATGACCTCGCGGGAGACGAGGGAGAAGTGCATGCCCTCATGGCCCATCGAGATGCCGTCGGAGACGGAGATGGTGCCGAACTGCAGCGGGTAGCCGCCTCCGGAGTGCACGCCTTCCTTGGCGGCCTGGGCGAGGCGGTCAAGGGACAGGTTGCAGGGGGTGATCTCGTTCCAGGAACTGGCGATCCCGATCTGGGGTTTCTCCCAGTCGGCATCTCCCATTCCGACGGCGCGAAGCATGCCCCGCGAGGTGGTGGCTTCGATTCCGTCGGTGACGTCGCGGCTGCGCGGTTTCAGATCATACTCAGGCATGCACTGAGTCTAGAACGTCGCCGGGCCCCGAACGTCGGCCGGCCCTCAGGCTCCCGGCTGGGGCGGAGTCTCCGCGGCCGCGTCCCGGAAATCGGCGATCATTCCCAGCACGAGGGGCACCTCCTCCGGGCCGTGAACCCGGTAGCCGGCGAGGGATGCGCCCGCGCCGATCTTCAGGCCGAGGTCACCCTCCCCCAGCACCGCGAAGGCGTCCTCGTCGGTCAGGTCGTCCCCGGCGTAGAAGACATGGTCGGCGCCGGTGTGCCGGCGGAGGCGCTCGAGGGCGTCGCCCTTGGTGCTGGCACGAACCGCGAATTCGAGCACGTTCTTGCCTTCGCGCACGGTCAGTCCCGGCAGAAGCACGCTGAGCTGCTCGCGGGCCTGCTTCTGCGCCGACTGGGCGGCCTGCGGGGTGGCGAGCCGGGTGTGCAGGGCGAGGCCGGCGGGTTTCCGTTCGATCCAGGTTCCGGCGACACCGCCGGAGATGCGTTCGAGCACCTGGGCCAGCGTGTTCAGCTGCTCGAGTTCAGCGGAGACGAGGTCCAGCTCGATCTCCGGGGTGTCCAGCTGCACCTCGATGCCGTGCGAGCCGGTCAGTAGCACGTCGCTCTGCGGCTGCGACACGTGCTGGAGGCTGACCAGTGCCCGGCCGGACACGAAGGCGACGCGCACACCGTCCTGGTCGAGCAGGCGCTGCACGGCGTCGCGGGTGCCGTCGACGGCCCTGGCGTCCTCCGGGTTGTCCACGTGCGGGGCCAGGGTCCCGTCGAAGTCCAGGGCGACGAGCAGGGTCCCGGTGCTGGTGACGTCCCGGAGGGCGGCGGAGAGGGGATCGGGGATGCCGGGGCGCACGGCTGCTCCTTCGGTGAGGGTGCGGAGGAAAGAGGCGGACCAGGCGGCCACGTCGTTGTCGAAGACCTTGCGGCGCAGGGCGCGCATCCGTCGCAGGCGTTCCTGCCGGGGCATGGCGATGGCTCGGAGGATTGCCGCCTTCAGCCCGTCGATGTCGTGCGGGTTGATCAGCACGGCCTGCTTGAGTTCGTCCGCCGCGCCGGCGAACTCGCTGAGCACCAGGACGCCGTCGCGGTCGAACCGCACGGCGACGTATTCCTTGGCGACGAGGTTCATCCCGTCGCGGAGGGCGGTCACGAGCATCACATCGGCGGCAAGGTAGAGGGCCACCATCTCCTCGCGCGGGTAGCCGTGGTGGTGGTAGCTGATCGCGGTGTGGCTGATCGTCGAATAGTCGCCGTTGAGGCGGCCGACCGCGAGTTCGATCTCGTCCCTGAGGGCGATGTACGGTCCGACGCGCTCGCGGGACGGACTCGCGACCTGCACCAGGGTGACGTCGGCGACGCTCACGCTGCCGTCCTCGAGGAGTTCGCCGAACGCCTTGATCCGGTGCAGGATGCCCTTGGTGTAGTCGAGCCGGTCGACGCCGAGCAGGATCGTCTTCGGATTGCCGAGGTCCTCCCGGATCTGCCGGGCCCGCTCCTGCACCTCGGGCCGCCTGGCCAGTTCCTCGTACGACCGGGCGTCGATCGAGATGGGGAAGTGCTTGGCGATGACGCGGCGATGCACCCCGTTGTGGCCGGGCACGTCGATGGCGACCCCGCGGGTCGGGTAGCCGTAGAGGCTGCGGACCGCCCGGGAGAAGTTGCCGGCGTCGGCCGCCCGCTGGAAGCCGATCAGGTCGGCGCCGAGGAGGCCGTCGAGGATCTGCTTGCGCCAGGGCAGCTGGGCGTAGATCCCGTACGGCGGGAACGGGATGTGGTTGAAGAAACCGATCACGAGGTCGGGGCGGGCCTCGCGCAGCATCCGCGGCACAAGCTGAAGCTGGTAGTCGTGCACCCAGACGGTCGCGCCGGTCGACGCCGCGGCCGCGGCCTCCTCGGCGAAACGCCGGTTGACCCGCACGTAGGCCTCCCACCATTCGCGGTGGAAGCTCGGCGGGGCGATCACGTCGTGATAGAGCGGCCAGATCGTGTCGTTGGAGAAACCCTCGTAGTAGTCTTCCAGGTCCGCCGCGCTCAGCCGCACCGGAGCGATGGAGATCCCGTCGTTGACGAAGGGGGCGAAGGTGCGGTCGGCGACTCCCGGCCAGCCCACCCAGACCCCGTCCGAGGAACGCATCAGCGGCTCGAGCGCGGTGACCAGGCCGCCGGGCGAGGTGCGCCAGCTTTCCGTCCCGTCGTCGGCGACCTCGAAATCGACCGGCAAGCGGTTCGACACCACCACGAGCGAGTAGGTCTGTGCCGAACCGGCGGACTGGGGGGACTCGGCTGATGGCGAGATGGTCTCTTCCGTTCCGGCGAGCGCCTCGCGCGATCACCTTGCTGGTTCTGCAAGGTTATCAGCCGGTCCACAAGCCCGGCCGGAACAATGGGCGTGCACCCCCAACGGTTAAGGAACGATGACTATGCTGACGCCAATGATCCGCATCGGCATGAGCACGACGTGTGCCTATCCTCTCCCCACCGAGCAGTCGTTCCGGCTCGCCAAGCTGGCCGGCTACGACGGGATCGAGATCATGGTGACCCGTGACATGGTCACCCAGGACGCCGCGGCGCTGCGCGCGCTGTCCGAGAAGTACCACCTGCCGATCCTGTCGATCCACGCGCCCGTCTTGTTGCTCACGCACTTCGTCTGGGGCCGTGACCCTCGGGTGAAGCTCGAGCGTTCGGCCGAGCTGGCCAGGGCGGTGGGGGCATCCACCGTCGTGGTGCACCCGCCGTTCCGCTGGCAGGCCGAATACGCGGTGGACTTCCTCGCGATCGTGCGTGAGATCAGCGCCCAGACCGGGATCGAGATCGCGGTCGAGAACATGTTCCCCTGGAAGTTCGGCGGCCGCAGCGTGAAGGCGTACTCCCCCGGCTGGGACCCGACCGTGATGGACTGCGATGCGGCCACCCTGGACTTCTCGCATTGCGCGCTGAGCGGGCACGACAGCCTGGCCATGGCCACCTCGCTCGGCGACCGGCTCCGGCATGTTCACCTCTGCGACGGCTCAGGCTCTCTGGACGAAGGCAAGGTCTTCGACGAGCACCTGCTGCCCGGCCGGGGCAGCGAACCCGTCGCCGAGGTCCTCGGCATGCTCGCGAAGGCGCGCTGGGACGGCCAGGTCGTCGCCGAGGTGAACACCCGCAAGTGCAAGACCGAGGAGGAGCGGCTGGCCCTGCTCGTGGAGACCCTCGCCTTCGCCCGGCTGCACACGCTGCAGGCCCGCCCCCGGCGCTTTCCGCGGTCCCGTCGCGCCCTCGAGGCGCTGCTGCCGGGCCGCCACCACTAGACCGGCCAGGTCGCGCCGGCCAGGTCGCACCGGCCAGGTCGCACCGGCCAACAGCCTTACCCGCGGGCCAGGGACACTCCGAACGAGCGCGCCCCGCGCCGCCGGGCGACGGTCCAGAGCGAGAAGAGCACAGCGGACAGCGCGAACAGGGCCAGGAAGGCCGCGGGGGCCGCCGCATTCGCGCCGTCGCCCGCGGTGATGGCCTGCATCCCCTTGACCGCCCAGGTCAACGGCAGGAACGGGCTCACCAGCTGGAACGGTTTCGCCACCAGTTCGATCGGGTAGAGGCCGCCGACCGCGGTGATCTGCAGCGCGAGCAGCACCAGGGAAGCCACTATCCCGACGCGGCCGAAGGCGGTGACGAGGAAGTGGTGCACGGCGACGAAGACGAACGCGAGGAAGACCGCGAAGGCCAGGGTCGACGGCAGCAACAGCCAGGACACCCCGAGCGCATTGTGCAACAGGGCCACGACCACGACGGCCTGCGCCGCCGCGACCAGGAAGGCCCGGCCGAGGGCGCGCCCGACCAGGCGGCCGGTCCCGGCGGTGGAGGCCAGGGCCGTCGCGGAGAGCGGCCTCAGCACCAGGAAGATCGCCAGCGCACCGATCCACAGGCCGACCGGCACGAAGACCATGCCGATGATCGGCCCGATCGAATCCACCGGGTTGTCACGGGTGCTGACGATGGCGACCGGTTCGGACACGACGGCGGCGGTCTGCTGAGGGTCGGTCTCGCTCAGCCTGGAGGCACTGGCCGCGCCGTCCTTGAGTCCTGCCGCGAGTTCGCCGGCTCCGGATTCGAGCTGGTGGGCGCCGGATGCCGCGGCCGCGGTTCCCCCGGAGAGCCCCGCGACACCATCGGAGAGCCCCGAGATCCCGGTGGCGAGGTCGCTCGCCCCCGTGCGCAGCGGTGCCGATCCGGCGGCAAGGCGGGATGCGCCCGCGGCGCTCTGGGTGATGCCGTCCTGCACCCCGCTGAGCGCGGTCGTGGTCTGGCCGCTGAGCGCGTTCCCCTGCCCGGCCAGGGTGTCCAGAACGTCCTGGTAGCCGGCCAGGGACTGGGCGTAGGGCGCATTCGTGGGGTTGGCGAGCAGGGCTGCGGTCAGCGAGCCGAAGCCGGCCGCGGCGCTGCCGACTCCCCCGGTGTACTGCGCCCAGCCATCGCTGAGCCGGCTGAGCCCGGCCGCGCCGGAGCCGAGGCCGGCCAGGCCGGAGCTCAAGGCGTCGACCCCGCCCGTGTATCCCGCGACCCCGGAGGAAAGAGCGGCGGCGCCCGATGCCGCGGAGGCCGCCCCGGAAGCCGCGGAGGCCGCCCCGGAGGCCAGGCTGTCGAGGCCGGTGGCGACGCCGGTCACCCCGGAGGAAACCTGGGCGGCGCCGTCGGACGCCTGGGTGAGGGATTCGCCCAACCCGGACAGGTTCGAGTAGAGGGCACTGAGGTACTGCGCCGTGATCTCGCGGCCGAACATCCCCGTCATCGCGGTGCCCACCGACTGCGCGACCGAACCGGCCAGGTAGGAGTGGGCATCGTCGGTACGGATGCCGAGGTCGGCCCGGGTGGGAGCCTTCCCGCCGAGCGAGGTGACCGAGGCGGAGAAGTCGGCCGGGATGGTGAGCACGGCGTAGGCCTGCCCCGCGGCGAGCGCGGCGGCGGCATCCGTCGAGTTGGAGATCGCCCAGGCGAAGCCGGTGGACGGCGAGCCGGCCTTCGCCGGTCTGGTCATTTCGGTGACGAGCTGGCGCCCGGCGAGCACCTTCTGTTGCGAGCCGTCGGGCAGGGTGGTCGTGACGAACGTGTCGTTGTTGACGACGAGCGCCGGCAGGGTGTCGACCCGCTGGTCGGCGCTTGCGAGCGCGCCGGCGAAGAGGCCGGCGACGGCAAGGGGCACCACGATCAGGCCGGCCAGCAGCGCGGTGAGGGCCCACCGTCGCTGCCCTGGCGTGCGGCTGAACAGTCGATCAAGCCTCGTGCTCATCGCTGGAGGGCCTTTCTGTCGAGGGCGGAGTCTCTGTCGAGAGTGGCGTCGTCTTCCACGGCGTCAAGGGTGATCTCCTGCACGGCTCTCGCACCGTATTCGGAAGCTCGGGAGGCGACGGAACCGAACCCGGAATCCGATCCTGAGCCGAGGATGATCGTGGTGGCGGCCGGGGCCAGTGCCGCCAGGATGACGACGAGGTCCCGGCCCCCCGGATCGATGGGGAGCCCGTCACCGAGGTCGACGAAGACGACGCGGGGGCGTTCTGCGAGCGCCGCCGCGACCAGCACAACGGCCCGGTCGATGGCCGGCAGGGTGGCCATGGGCGTGGCCGCCGTGATCGGGCACCTGCCGGACGGTTGCGGGAGGGCGATCTCCAGACGGCCCAGCCACACGGTGAGCTCAGCGCGGCGCCTGGCGGTGCGGTGCCACGGGTGGGCGAGGTCGAGTCGTTCGGCCAGCACTTCGCCGACGGTGAGCCCGGTGTCGTGCCGGCCGCCTACCTCGGCGAGGGCGACGGTGCGCATGACCGTGCTCCGCTCGCTGGGAAGCGGCGCTCCGCACACCTGGAGTCGTCCTGAGACGAGGTCGAGGCGCCCGGCGAGGGTCGCGGCGAGCACGCGGCGACGGGTCGCGCCGGCCGTGACGAACACCACGGAGCCCGCGGCCACCGTGAGGTCGAGCGGCCCGAGCCGACTTTCCGGAACGCCGAGCACGGCGGCCTCCGCTGTGATCACGGCATCCTGGGCCTGGGCCCACACACTGTCGTCGAGGTGCCGGCGCAGACCGACGCCCTCGATGTCGACGTCGGGCAGGAGCCGGTCGAGGGGGCGCGGCAGCCACCACGCCCAGCGGCCGGCGAGCGCCATCGCGGCCGGAACCAGGGTCATCCGCACGAGGAAGGCGTCGAGGAACACGCCGATGGCCAGGGCGAAGGCGATGCCCTTGATCGCGCCGGTTCCGTCCGGCACGAAGGCGAAGAAGACGAAGAACATGATCAGCGCGGCCGCCGTGACGACCCGGGCGGCGTGCGAGAAGCCGTGCACGATGGCGTCGTGGGGGCGGCCGCTGGCGACGAATTCCTCGCGCATCCCGGAGACGAGGAAGACCTCGTAGTCCATGGCGAGACCGAACAGCACGGCCATCAGAAGGATCGGCAGGAAGCTCAGGATCGGCCCGGGGTGGGCGACGCCGAGCAGGTCGGCGAACCAGCCCCACTGGAAGATCGCGACGGTGGCGCCGATCGACGCGAACACGGAGAGCAGGAAGCCGAGGGCGGCCTTGACCGGCACGAAGATCGAACGGAAGACCATGGTGAGAAGGAGGATCGACAGCCCGACGACGATCAACGCGAACGGGATCAACGCGTTGCCGAGCCGGTTGGAGATGTCGATCGAGACGGCCGTCGCGCCGGTCACCGCGATGGGGGTGCCCAGGGACGCGTCGATCTCGGGCGCGAGGGCACGAATGGACTGAACGAGGTCCTTCGTTTCCGGGGCGTTCGGGGCGCTGCCGGGCATGACCTGGATGATGGCGGTGTCGACCGTCGGGTTCGGCGTTCCCTTGCTGACGAAGGCGACGTCGGGCAGGGCGCGCAGGCGCGCTCCGATGGTGTCGAGGTCGGCGAAGATATTCGTCGTCTGGGTGATGTCGACGACCACGATCAGCGGGCCGTTGTAGCCGGGCCCGAAACCGTCGGCGATCAGGGTGTAGGCCTTGTTTTGGGTGGACGCGGCCGGTTCGGAGGCGCCGTCGGGCAGGTTGAGGTCGAGGCTGAGGGCCGGAATGGCCAGGGTGCCGAGGATCCCGACGACGACGAGCACCACGAGCGCGGGCGCTTTGAGCACGACGCCGACCCAGAGCCGGCCGAGGGTGGGCCGGCCGGTGTCGGGCATCATCGCCCGGCGGTGCGCCCGGCCGCCGGGTTTCGGGGCGAGCCTCGCCCCGGACAGGCCGAGGATCGCCGGCAGGAGGGTGATCGCGACCCCGATCGACACGAGGACAGCGAATGCCGCGGCCACCCCCATCACGCTCAGGAACGGGATCCCGACGACGAGCAGCCCGAGCAGGGCGATGATGACGGTCAGCCCGGCGAACACGACGGCACTGCCCGCCGTGGCCACGGCCGTCGCGGCGGACTCGTGCGGGTCGGTGCCACGCGCCAGTTGGGTGCGATGCCTGGACAGGATGAACAGGGAGTAGTCGATGCCGACGGCGAGGCCGAGCATGAGGGCCAGCATGGGGGCGGTGCTGGAGACAGGCACGAATGCGGAGATCGCGGTGATGCCGCCGATTGCCACCCCGACACCGATCAGGGCCATCAGCAGCGGCATCCCGGCGGAGATGAGCGAGCCGAAGGTGACGAGCAGCACGACCCCGGCGAAGAGCAGGCCGAAGACCTCGGTGATGGTGATGCCGAACGTGTTGTCCTGGAACACCTGGCCGCCGAACGCCACCCGGAGGCCCGCGTCCCGGCCGATGGACGCGGTCGCGGTCAGCCCGTCGAGAGTGGCCTGGGTGACCGTGGTCGACGGCCCGCTGAGCTGCGCCTGGCTGAACGCGGTCGATTCATCCTTCGAGATCGCGCCGGAGGCGTACTCGGAGAACGGGGTGATCACGCCGTCGACGCCGGGCACATCACCGAGAGCGGTGGCCATCTCCTCGATGGCGTCCCGGTAAGCGGGAGCGGTGACGGATGCCCCGTCCGGCGCCCGGTAGACGACCTGAACCTGGGCGCCCGCAGCGGCCGGGAACACCTCCGCGAGCTTGTCGATGGTGTCCTGCGATTCAGTGCCGGGGATCGCGTAGGACTCCTGGCTGTGGCCGCCGAGGGCGAAGCCGCCGCCGAGGATCCCGGCCAGGAGGAGAACCCAGATGCCGAGCACGAGCCAGGCGCGGCGATAGGCGAAATGTCCGATGCGGTAGAGCAGGGTGGCCATGGTGCTACTTCCGGGACTGGGACGTGTGGACGGCGACGGGGGCGAGGAGCTCGGTGATCACGACGGAGAGCGCCTGGCGGATCTCGTCCGCCGGGGCGATGTCCTTGTCGAGGAAGGTCATCCCCGCGACCAGGGTGTACGCGGCGCCGCCGAGGGCGATACCGAAACGGATGCGGTCTTCCGTGCTGGCACCGTCGTGGCAGAGGGTGTCGGAGAGGCGAACGATCAGCACGCCCGCCCGGTCGATGACGGGGATGCCGCGAAGGGACTGGGCCTGGTTGATGAAGGTGTGCAGCTCGAGCCGGAACTCGAGCAGGAAGTCGATGAAATCGTCGACGAACCGCCGCCGCGACGCCGCGCCGTCGGGGGCATCGACGTACCGGTTGAGGATGACCTCGAGCCGGTCGATCGCGGGAGTGAGGACCTCCCCCAGCAACGCCTCCTTCGAGGCGAAGTGGTACAGCACGCTCGATTTCGAATAGCCGGCGGCGTCGGCGATCTGCTGCAGCGACGTGCCGGCGAAGCCGATCGACGCGAATTGGGCGAGCGCGGTGGCCCGCAGCTCGTCGCCGGTGCTCGGCCGGGTGAGCGCGGGAGGAGTCGGGGAAGATTCTGGAGGCACCCGTTCACCTTACTTGACCGATCGGTCAGGTTCTGCACGATCGGTCAGCGATCGAGGCAACACGCGGGTAACCCGGAGGGAGCGCGAGCCGGCCCGGCCCAGTAGCGTAGGAGGCAGGAGGCCCTCACATGCGAAAGTTCATCTTCAGTAGCGCCATGATCGGCGTCATCGCCGGCGGGTGGAACATCTTTCAGGCCACCAGGAGCGGGCCTCGCGACTGGCGCCTAGTGCTGATGTGGCTGGGCTGGGCGCTCAGCGCCGCGGTCGCAATCGGCACGGTCATGAAGGACGCGGACGAACGGCAAATCGACAGCTGACTTGCGGTTTCCTGCGGCGTGTCATCCGGTCAAGCCCCCTTCCGGGCGGCAGACTGATAGGAACACGAGCATGCCAATTGAAAGGGGCCACCAATGTTTGGTCGCCGACGTCGCGTCGCACCGGTCATTGCCGCACCCGTTCCCGAGCTCAGTGACGAACAGGTTTTCACCCTCCTGCACGATCAGCTCTCACAGCTGGTGGGCGCCCAGGGCAAGTGGACCCTCGTCCCCCGCAGCGAGAGCGACACCGACGTGATCTTCCACGGCCTCAAAGCCCACCAGATCGCCGCCTCGCTCGCCGCCGTGCTGCGCACCGAGACTGCCCTCCTGCGCGGCGAGGTCGTCGCCGAGCCCACCGCGCTGCCGTGGACCCCCGCGCCGATCTCAGTGTGGGCCGAACCCGGGCGCGCGGAACCCGAGCGCGCATCGTCGAAGGTTCCCGTGCACCTTCCGATTTTCTCCGCCGCCCAGCCCGTGACCCCGTCGGCCCAGCAGCCGGAAGAGCGCGCTCGCCTCGTCGCATAGCCCTCCACGTCGCCTAGCTCTCCTCGACCGGCCTCCGTTCAGCCGAGCTTCTTCCACTCCGCCGGGCCGTCAGTGCCTGCCGGGTAGTCCTCCAGCGGCACCTTCCCGGCGCGCCAGGCCGCCAGTATGGGCGCCACGATTCGCCAGCACTGCACCGCGGTGTCCGCCCGCACCGACAGGGCTGGATCACCGTCGAGCACCCCCTCGAGCACCTCACCGTAGGCCAGCAGCTGGCCCGGACCGAAGGATGCCGCGAGGCGCACCCGGTCGAGGGTGTGCGGGTCTCCCGGCCCGTTCAGGTTGAGGTCGATGGCCATCTCGTCCGGCCCGAGGAAGATGCGCAGCACGGTCGGGCCCGGCAGCCCGCTGAGCCCGACCGGCAGGTGGGGCACGGGCTTGAACGTGATGGCGATCTCCCGGCGGCGTTCGGCGAGCGCCTTGCCGGAGCGGAGGGTGAACGGCACTCCCGCCCACCGCCAGTTGTCGATTTCGAACGTCACCTCGGCCAGGGTCTCGGTGTCGTTGGCCGCCAGAACGCCCTTCTCGTCGAGGTAGGCCGGGACGCTCTTCCCGTCGACCGTTCCCGCGGTGTAGCGTCCGCGCCTGCTGGAGCGGGTGGGGCTGCCGCCGCGGAGCCGGGTGGCACGCAGCACGATGCCCTTGGCGTCTCGGAGGTCGGCGGAATCCAGCGACGATGGCGGTTCCATGGCGAGCACCGCCAGAACCTGCAGGAGGTGGCTCTGGATCATGTCGACCATGGCGCCGGCCCGGTCGTAGTAGCCCGCGCGGCCCTCGAGACCGAGCTGTTCGTCGTAGACGACGTCGACGCGTTCGATGTGGATGTTGCTCCAGAGTGGTTCGAAGATCCGGTTGGCGAACCGCAGTCCCACGAGGTTGAGCACGGTGGAGCGCCCGAGGAAGTGGTCGACCCGGTGGATCTGGTCCTCCGGAACGAGCCTGGCCAACCGCGCGTTCAAGGCGATGGCACCCTGCTCGTCGACGCCGAACGGCTTCTCCAGGGCCAGTTGGGTGCCGTCGGGCAGGGCTACATCGGCGAGGGCGTCACAGACCCCGGCCGCGATGGCCGGCGGCAGGGCGAAGTAGATCGCGGGCACACCGGAGCACAGCGCGATCAGGCGCTCCAGCTCGGCTGGATCGGCCAGGTCGCTCGTGTGGTACTCCGTTGTCTCGAGGACGTTCTCCACTGCGGCGCCGGCCCCCTCACCCAGCGCGAACGACGTGGTCAGCCTCGCCAGCCACTCGGCGGGGCTGAATTCCTCTCGACCTGCCCCGATCAGTTGAACCCGCCGGTCGGGGTGCGCGGTGAGCAGCTGGCCGAGGGCGGGAAGAAGCAGCCGGGCGGCAAGGTCCCCGCCGGCGCCGAGGATCAGGAGCGTCGAGATTGGCTTGGTCATCAGCCCAACGTAGCTGGCAGGATGACTGCATGGCACTCAATATCGAGGATTACGCGCTGATCAGCGATTGCCACTCGGCCGCGCTGGTCGGCAGGGATGGAAGCATCGACTGGCTCTGCCTCCCCCGGTACGACTCGGCGTCGATGTTCGGCGCGTTGCTGGGCGACGAGGACCATGGGCGCTGGCTGCTCGCCCCGGCCGACCCGGCGTCGACCTGCACCCGCTCCTATGACGAGGGCACCTTCATCCTCACAACGCTGTGGACGACGCCCGGCGGTTCGGTCGAGGTGACCGATTTCATGCCGCACGGGGACCATCGCGCCGATGTGCTGCGCCGGGTGCGCGGAGTATCGGGGACCGTGGAGATGACCGAGGACCTGCGCATCCGTTTCGGTTACGCGACGACCATGCCATGGGTGCGCCAGGTGACGACCGGCGGCGACCACGGCCTGGTCGCGGTGGCCGGCCCGGACGCGATCATCGTGCGCGGTCCGGCGCTGCACGCCGCAGACCATCGGCACGCGGCCCGTTTCCGCGTCCACGCCGGCGAGGATGTCGACCTGCAGCTCTCCTGGTATCCCTCGCACCGAGAGCCCCCGCCCGCTCTGGACGTCTCGGCGGCGTACGCGACGACGGCCGAGTGGTGGCGGGGCTGGGCCGGGACCTGCACGCACGAAGGGCCGTACCGGGACGAGGTCGTGCGTTCGATGCTCGTGCTGCGGGCGCTGACCCACGAGACGACCGGGGGCATCGTCGCCGCGGCGACCACCTCCCTGCCCGAGTTGCGCGGCGGCAGCCGCAACTGGGACTACCGCTACGTCTGGCTTCGGGACGCGGCGCTGACCCTGACCGTGCTGCTCTCCCACGGCTACGAAGTGGAGGCCCAGGGCTGGCGGGCCTGGCTGCTGCGGGCCGTGGCCGGCGACCCGAACGACGTGCAGATCATGTACGGGCTGGCCGGGGAGCGGTACCTCCCCGAGCGCGAGCTGCCCAGCCTGCCCGGGTACCGCGGCTCCGGACCGGTGCGGGTGGGTAACGGCGCCGTCGACCAGTTCCAGTCCGACGTGATCGGCGAGGTGATGGTGGCCCTGCACGCCGCCCGGGAGGCCGGCGTCGCCGAGACCGAGTTCTCCTGGCCGCTACAGCGAGCGCTCGCCGGTTTCCTCGAACAGAACTGGTCACGGCCCGACCAGGGCATCTGGGAGGTGCGCGGGCCGGCCCGGGAGTTCACCCACTCCCGGGTCATGGTCTGGGCCGCGTTCGACCGGCTGGTGCGCGGCGCGACCGAGTTCGGGCTGCCCGGGCCGGTGGAACGCTGGACGCGGCTCCGCGACGAGGTGCGCGGCGAGATCGAGCAGCGCGGCTTCAACAGCGCCCGGAACAGCTACACCCAGTACTTCGGTGGAGACGAGGTCGATGCCTCGCTCCTGGTGCTCCCGCAGGTCGGCTTCTGCGACGCGTCGGACCCGCGGATGCTCGGCACGGTCGCCGCGATCGAAGCCGACCTGCTGCACCAGGGCCTTGTGCTCCGCTACCGGACGGACGCCGGCGTGGACGGCCTGGCCGCGGGCGAGCATCCGTTCCTGGCCTGCTCATTCTGGCTGGTCGAACAGTACGCGGACTCCGGCCGTGAGGCGGAAGCGGTGACACTGATGGATCGCCTCGTCGGCTTCGCCAACGACGTCGGGCTCCTGTCGGAGGAATACGACATCGACGCCGGGCTGCAGGCCGGGAACACCCCGCAGGCGCTCAGTCACCTGGCCCTCGTGCGGGCGGCCGACGCGATCGCCGGCTGCGTTTCAGAGGCCTCGACCAGAGATCCGGCCGATTCTTTGTAGGTCTTCCCCAGCGGAGGGGTGGCCCCGAATTCTAGATTGAAGAACATGACTGCCCGAACCCTCACCGTGCGCGATCTCGCCCAGATCGCCATCTTTGCCGCCCTCATTGCCGCCCTCGGGCTCCCCGGCGCCCTGACGATCGGCGCCGTCGCGGTGCCGATCACCTTCCAGACCCTGGGCGTGATGCTCGCCGGGGCGATCCTCGGTGCGCGCAAGGGCTTCTTCGCCGTGCTCCTCTTCCTCGTTCTCACGGCGGCCGGTCTTCCGCTGCTCTCCGGCGGGCGCGGCGGGCTCGTCTGGTTCACCACCTCGCCGTCGACCGGCTACCTCTACGGCTGGCTCGCCGGGGTGGCCGTCATCGGCTACCTCACCGCGGTGCTGCTCCCCCGGTACCCGTTCTGGCCGGCCCTGGCGGCGACCGTCCTCGGCGGCATCGTCGTGGTCTACCTGTTCGGCGTGCCGGTCACCGCAGTCAACCTGGGCCTGCCGCTCTGGGCGGCGCTCGTCGACAGCGCCAAGTTCCTGCCCGGCGACGTGGCCAAGGCCGTCGTCACCGTGCTGGTCGCCCGCCAGGTGCACAAGGCCTACCCCGGTCTGATCCCGGGAGCCCTCCGCCGCAAGCCGTCAATGACGGCGGGGCACGCGGGTCGATGACCCGGATCACGTTCGACGGGGTATCCCATTCCTATGGGAAGCGCAGCGTTCTGCGGGACATCCGGCTCGACCTCAGCGAGCACCGGATCGGGGTCGTCGGGGCGAACGGCTCCGGCAAGTCCACCCTGGTGCGGATGATCAACGGGCTGATCACCCCCACCAGCGGAACCGTGAGCGTCGACGGCCTCAATGTGGCCCGGAACGCCAGGGAGGTGCGCCGACAGGTCGGCTTCATCTTCACCAACCCCGACAACCAGATCGTGATGCCGACCGTGCAGGAGGACGTGGCCTTCACCCTGCGCCGGCGGGGACTCACCCGCGAGCAGGTGGCCGAACGCACGGCGGCAGCCCTCGACCGGTTCGGACTCACCGCCCACGCCGACCACCCCGCCCACCGGCTCTCCGGCGGGCAGAAGCAACTGCTGGCCCTGGCCGCCGTGCTCGTGGCCGAGCCGAAAATCGTCGTGGCGGACGAGCCGACAACGCTTCTCGACGCCCGGAACGCCCGGCGGATCACCGAGCTCCTCCAGGAAATGAGCCAGCAGGTCATCGTCGTGACGCACCAGCTCGAGCTTCTGGCCGGGTTCGACCGTGTCGTGGTGATCGACGAGGGCGAAGTTGCCTTCGACGGCAGCCCGGATGCCGCCCTCGATTCCTACCGGGAGCTGCTCGCGTGAGGGCGCCGGACAAGTGGAGCCGGCCGTCGTGATCGGCCTCTACCACCCGGGATCCTCGATCATCCACCGCACGCCGACCCTGCTCAAGCTGCTGCTCCTGTCCGTCGGCGTGACCGTAGTCGGACTGCTCGGGCAGCCCTGGCAGCTGCTCGTCGCCCTCGGCGCCGTCTTCGTCCTCTACGTCGTGGCCGGCATCCCCCCTCGGCCGGCCTGGCAGCAGATCGGCCCGATCCTCTGGATCCTCATCATCGCCGTGCCGCTCCAGGCGTTGTTCGCCGGTTGGACGACGGCGGGCATGATGGCCGGTCGCCTGGTGGTCGCGGTCGCCCTGGCGGCCCTGTTCACCCTCACGACGACCGTCACAGCGGTTCTCGAAGGGTTCCAGGCGCTGCTGCACCCGTTCCGCCGCTGGATCGATGCGGACCGTGTCGGGCTGCTCGTCGCGCTCACCCTGCGCTGCATCCCGCTCGTCGCCGAGATCGTCGCGGAGGTTCTCGAAGCGCGGAGGGCCAGAGGCACGCAGGGTTCCCTGCTCGCCCTGGCGGTGCCGGTGGTCGTGCGGTCGCTGTACGCGGCGGACGCGATCGGTGAGGCTCTGGTGGCGCGCGGACTCGACGACTGAGCGTATCCGCTCTAGATTGGGAGCCCGCGCCGACCGCGCGCCCGACAGAAGAGGAACGATGTCCCAGACTGCGACCGCCGACTCCCGGCCGGGCCGGATCCTGCGCCGGGTGCGCCTGATCGGCTGGGCGGCCCTCGCCTCGTTCGTGCTCGCGATCGTCGTCTTCCTGGTCCGGGCCAACACGGTGCGCACCGTCGACCGGGGTGCCGCCGACAGGGTGTTCGGCAATCCTGCCGTCTCGGTGACCGATACCGCGAACGCGGTCGTGATCGCCCCGAAAACGGGCGCATCCGGTGTCGGTCTCGTCTTCGTCCCGGGTGCCCGGGTGGACCCGTATGCCTATCTCTACAAACTCGCGGGAACGGTGGAAGAGACCGGGCTGACAGTGGTCATCACCAAACCGGTGCTGAACCTCGCCATCCTCGACCTTCGGCCGCTCGACACGTTCACCACGGTCGCCCCCGGCGTCACGACCTGGCTGGTGGGCGGACACTCCCTCGGCGGAGTGCGGGCGTGCCTGTACGCCGACCAACCCCAGGTCGCCGGGCTGGTGCTCTTCGGAAGCTATTGCGCGGCCCCACTGGCCAGGGACGACCTGCCGGTACTGAGCCTCACGGGCAGCGCGGACGCCCTGAGCACCCCGGCGAAGATCGCCGACACCGCCGGGCTGCTCCCGGCGACCGCCAGATTCGTGGAGATCCCGGGGGCCAATCACGCCCGGTTCGGCGACTACGGAGTGGAGGTCGGGGACGGCATCGCGACCGCGTCGACGGATGCCGTGGCCGCCGCGATCACCCGGAACCTCACCGCGTTCCTGGCCGATTCGACCTCCCGCTAGCAGCAGACAGGAGCCCCACCATGCCTTCCCCCGCAACAGTCGACGAGTATCTGGAATCCCTCCCGGAGAACCTCGCCGCCATCGGCAGGACCCTGCGGGCGCAGTTCGACGAGGCGCTGCCGCGGGCGGACGGGCAGATGTGGCACGGCCACCCGGTCTGGCTCGCCGCGAAGACCCCGGTCGCCGGCTTCAAGGCGTATCCGGCCTACGTCACCCTGTTGCTGTGGCGAGGCCAGGACATCACGGACACCTCAGGCCGACTGGAGGCCGCCGGTTCCGGCCGGATGAGTTCGGTGAAACTCCGCAGCAGCGCCGATCTCGATCTCCCCCTCCAGGCCGAGTGGCTCCGCCAGGTGCGCGAGCTCGGCACCAGGTAACCAGGGCGGGAATGCCCTCCTTTTTCAGCAGGCCACCCGGCAAGGCCTGGTCAGAACGGCGGGTCGTCGGGGAGGTCCGACGCTGCGGCTGTCGGCGGTAAGGCTGTCGGCGGGCCCGCTTTCGGCGGCCCGGTGGGGAGGACGGTCGGCAGTATCGTGGCGGGTTCGGTGATGAACTCCCGCCCGGTCGGTGACGTCCAGGTGAGGATGCCGCCCGGTTGCTGGGCGACGCTCCACCGGGTCTGAGTTTTCAGCGCATGGTTGGGTCTGCACAAATGGGCGAGGTTGTCGTGCGCGGTCTCGCCGAGCAACCCCCAATCATGACTGTGATCAAGTTCGGCACCCCTTGCCGGCCGGTTGCAGCCCGGAAAACGGCAGGTCTCATCGCGCAGGCGCAGGAAGCGGCGCATCGCCTTGGGCGGCTTGTACCGGTCCCTCCCCACAGAGAGGATCACCCCGGTCTCGGGGTGGGTGAGCAACCGGGTGAAGCTCGGCGCCCGCGACGCCAGATCCCGCGCCGTCGCGGGGTCGATCGGCCCATACCCTTCCAAATACCCGGGTTCCTCACTGTGGCCGAGGAGCGTCAGCACCGGCACGGTCACCTGCACGGTGGCCTTGACCCCGGTGCCGACACCGGTCGGGGTGACCCCGTGGATCAACAGGTCACTGAGCACATCCGTGCGCACCTGGGTGAGCGTGCGCGTCTCGTCCGGCCCTTGCAGGCTGGCGGCGAGGTCGGTGGCCCGGGTGAAAATCGCCTGCACCAGCTCCGCCCCCGTCGTCAGGAACAACGTCGCCATCCCGTCGGCCCCGGCCTCCACGGACGAGGTGCGCTGCGCGATCGACTCGGCATGCCGCGCCGTGATCGTCTCCGGATGCAACCGTTCCCGCAGCAGCCGGGCCTTGTGCTTGAGCTTGGCCACCGTCAAATGCTCCGCCGAGGGCAACAGGGCCTGTTCGAACGCGGCCAAACCCTCGACCGGGATCGACCAGGACTGCTGGACGATCGTCTGCGCATGCCGGTAACTGATCACCCCGTCATGCAACGCCGCCCGGGTTGCGGGGAGGTCCTGGACCAGGGCCTTACTCTCCGCGAGCAGGGTCTCCGCGCTGCGCTCCGGGATCCGCAGCGTCACGGCCAGCTCGCTGGAGAGCTCCCGCTTCGCGATCTCCTCCCGGCTCCACAACGCTTGCGGTCCCCGCGGGATCTCCCCCGCGTGCGCCTCGCTGAACCGGCGGGTCTGATCGATCAACTCCGCCCGGAACGCGAAACACTGCGCGATCACCCGGTCCGCGACCGCGACCGCGTCAAAGAGCAGTCCGAGCTGCTGCTGGGTGGTGCTCACCAGGGTGGCCATACCCGCACACTACGACCAGCCACCGACATTCCCCGGCCCCCAACCGACCCCACACCGGGGTGTGGATAACCTGATCAAACACGCTTTGTGGAGGACCGGCCGGCGGTGATCTCGACAGCCACGGACCCCCTTGCCGCACCCATCCCGCGGGGCCACACTGGTCACACCAGCACCAACCCGAACCCGATCGCTGGAGGTACCACCATGAGCACACTCGTCGTTTACGACTCCAACTACGGCACCACGCGAATCGTGGCCGAGAAGATCGCCGCGGAACTCGGCGAGGGCACCGCTGTCGTCTCCGTTTCCGGCCTCACCCCCGAGCGCCTCACCGGCGTTGAACTCCTCGTCGTCGGCTGCCCCATCATCGGCTGGCGGCCGTCACCGCGGATGCAGGCCTTCCTCGCCCAACTCGGCGTCGGCATGTTGCACGGCGTGAGGGCTGCGGCATTCGACACCCGACTGCGCCTGTTCATCCACGGCGACGCCGCCGGAAAGATCTCCCACGCCCTGGAGCATGCCGGCGCCCACATCGTGGCCAAACCTCACGGCTTCATCGTGGAGGGGCGCGAAGGCCCCATGGCCACGGGCGAGCTCGACAAGGCCGCCGAATGGGCCGGCGCGATCATGCCCACCCTGCGGCGCTGAGCCACGGCCCGACCACCGCGTCCACGCTCAGACCTTCGGTCGCTATAAGCGGTGGCGCCGGGACCGACGAGGCCCAACGGCTCCGACGACCGCAACCGGTGCCGTGATGCTGAACCGCGCCGCCCGCCGGCCGATCTGGTGACTGGCCGGCCGCTGGCGCACGCCGGCCGGCCGCTGGGCCGCCCGAGAGAAGAACCAGGACTTGGCGACCTCCACCAGCACGAGGTAGAGCACCGTCATCCCGGCCAGTGCCAGGAAGAACGGCGCCGGCAGCGGCTCGAACCCGAGCAGGCCCGCGAGCGGCGAGAACGGAAGGAACACTCCGACCGCCACCACAGTGATGGCCGCCGCCGTCAGTCCGAGTGACGGTCTGCTGCGCAGGAACGGGACCCGCCGGGTCCTGATCGCGAAGATGATCAGCGTCTGGGTGGCCAGGGACTCGATGAACCATCCCGCCCGAAATTCCCCTGGCGCCGCCTGGAAAACCCCCAGCATGAGTGCGAACGTCGCGAAATCGAACAGGGAACTGATCGGACCGAACAACAACATGAACCGGCGGATGAACGCGATGTTCCAGTGGGCCGGTGCGAGCAGCTGTTCCTTGTCGACGTGGTCGCCGGGAATGGCCAGCTGACCCGCGTCGTACAGCAGGTTGTTCAGCAGAATCTGGCCGGGCAGCATGGGCAGGAAGCTGAGCGCCACGGACGCTGCCGCGGCACTGAACATATTGCCGAAATTGCTGGACGTGCCCATCAGCACGTACTTGATGGTGTTGGCGAAGATCCGCCGACCCTCCATGACCCCGTCGGCGAGCACCCCGAGGTCTTTGTCCAGAAGCACCACGTCTGCGGCGTCCTTGGCGACATCCGTGGCGCTGTCCACGGAGATCCCGATGTCGGCGTCGTGGAGGGCCAGCGCATCGTTCACCCCGTCCCCGAGGAAGCCCACGGCGCGCCCGTTCTCCCGGAGCAGCCTGATCACCCGGGCCTTCTGCTCGGGAGACACCCGGGCGAAAATGCTCGCCTCCGCGGCCGCTCTGCCGAGTTCGGAGTCGGACAGCCGGTCGATATCCGGGCCGGTGAGGGTGCCGCCTGAGACAAGTCCCAGGTCGGCGCACACCTTCTCGGCGACCCGGGCGTTGTCACCGGTTGCGATCTTCACCGTGATCCCCAGCCTGTCCAAGCGCTCCAGGGATTCACGCGCGTTCTCCTTCGGCCGGTCCAGGAACACCAGGAAGCCCTGGAGGACGAGATCCCGCTCGTCAGCCGGGGAGATGCCGGTCCGGCCGACGGCCTCCCGCGTGGCGACGGCGACGACCCGGGCGCCGGCATCGTACTGTTCGTCAAGCAGCGCCTGCGCCTCCGGGCGGATGCCTGTGCAGGCGCGCAGCACATCCTCCGGGGATCCCTTGGTCACCAGGAACGCCCGCCCGTCCGGCCCGGTCACCAGTGCGCTGGTCATCCGACGTTCGTGATCGAAGGGGATGACGTCGAGCCGGCGGTGCCCGGTGAGTTCGATCGCGGTGGCGCGCGGCGACTCCCAGAGCGCCGCGTCCAGCGGATTCTGCCCGAGCGTCGAGATCGGCCCGGCCGAGTAGTCCACCTCGGTGGCCAGCAGCCCGAGCCGGAGCAGGTCGTCGGCCGGGTCACCGGACCGGGCCGGCAGCGCCGCGGTGAACGCGATCCGGCCCTCAGTCAGCGTTCCGGTCTTGTCGGTCACGAGGACGTCCATGTCGCCGAGGTCCTCGATCGAGACCAGCCGTTTGACCAGCACCTTGCGTCGCGCCAACTGCCTGGTGCCGGTCGCGAGGCCGGTGCTCACCACGGCCGGGAGCAACTGCGGCGTGATCCCGACGGCGATCGCGAGGGAGAAGAGCAGGGATTCCAGCAGCGGGCGCTGCAGCAGCAGGTTGGCGATGAGGATCAGTGAGGTCAGCGCCAGTGCCACCTGCAGCAACAGCACCGAGAATCTTCTGAGCCCGACCTGGAACTCGGTCTGCGGCTGGCGTTCGCCCAGGCCGAGGGCGATCCGGCCGAATTCGGCTCGTCCCCCGGTGGCGACGACGACCCCGGTGCAGCTGCCGGACTGGATCACCGTGCCCATCAGGATGCAGGAGGTGAGGTCGGCCAGCGCTCCGCCCGCCGCGACCGGCGCCGGGTCTTTCGACACCGGGAGCGACTCGCCAGTGAGGATGCTCTCGTCGCAGAGCAGATCCTCGCAGGTGAGCAACCGGATGTCGGCGGGGACGATGGCCCCGAGCCCGAGGTGCACCACGTCACCGGGGACGATCTCCACGACGTCGATCTGGGCCGGGGCGCCGCCACGAAGAACGACGGCCCGGTGCGTGACGCGGCTGTGCAGCGCCTCGGCCGCAAGCTCTGCCCGGTACTCGTTGCTGAAGCCCAACCCGACACTGGCGAGGAGGATGACCCCGATCACGATGGAATTGGTGACGTCGCCGAGGAACAGGGAGAGACCGGCGGTGATGATGAGCAGGATCAGGATGGGGCTGCGCAGCTGCCGCCACAACACGGACCAGACGCCCGCCTTGTGGGTGCGCACCGCGTTTGGCCCGTTCGCGATCAGCCGGCCGGCCGCATCCGCCACGGTCAGCCCCGCGGACGACGACCCCAGGTCGTGCAGCACGTCCTCGGCCCGGCGGTTGGCCGCACCGGCCAGGGATTGCGTCACGACCGGGTCCGGCATTGGCAACGGCCTCCGCCGGTAGGGCGCCCTCGATGGCGCTACTGCAGAGACTAACCGAACCCGGACCCGCCCGGGATACACCGGGTGCGGCCGCAACCGAGTCGACAGCGGGCACGAGGAAGACCCCCGTCGATCTCGACGGGGGTCTTCGGGTGGGACGGGCCGACGCTACTTGCTGGTCAGCGAGTCGACGTAGTCCTGGTGCTCGGAAATCCACTTCGCGACCACGGGGCCGTAGTCGCTGCCATCGTACTTGACGAACATGGCGTCCTCGAGCGACTGCAGCTGGTCGAGGTCCATCTTGTAGCCCGCGAGCCAGCCGGCGGCCTTCGGGAAGTCCTTCTTGAAGTCGGACCTGGCGTAGGTGTGCAGGCTCTCGGTTGCCGCCAGGGCACCCTCAGGGTCTTCGAGCGTCTTGATCGGCAGGGCGCTGTAGGCCCAGTGCGGCTGCCACAGGGTGACGACGATGTTCTCGCCGGCCTTGGTTGCCGCGGTCAGCTCGGTGAGCATGGCAGCCGTCGACGAGGTGACGAAGTCCATCTTCTTCAGGTCGTAGGCGGGGATGACCTTCTCGGTCGTCGCCGCGGTCAGTCCGGCGCCCGGCTCGATGCCCACGATCCGGTTGTCGAACTTGTCGGCGTTCGCGGCCAGGTCGGCGAGGGAGTCGATCGGGGCGTCGGCGTTCACCGCGATGGTGAGCTTCGCCTTGTCGTTCCATGCGCCGAGGTCGACGATGTCGTCGCCGTACTCCTTGAGGTAGGAGGCGTGGGTGTCGGGCAGCCAGACGTCGAGGGTGGCGTCGTAGTCGCCGGTGGAGAGGCCGGAGAACACGGGAGCCACATCCGCTTCCTCAAGCTTGACGTTGTAACCCTTCTCGTCGAGGATCGCCTTCCACAGTTCGGAGGCGGCGACGCCCTCATCCCAGCCGTTGAACACGGCGATGGTCATGTCCTTCTTATCCTTGTTGCCGTGGCCGACACTCGAGTCCGCGGCCGTGCACCCGGTGAGGGCGAGGAGCCCGACGGCGCCGATGGCGATCATGGTTTTCGAACGGTTCTTCATGTGGTTTCCTTACCTTGTCGCCGCTTGGGGCGACCGAGTTCATGCTGGACGTGCACGGCATGGCCGCGCTGAACGGATGCGACAGCATCCGGGAAAAGCTGGGTCAGACCGCGACCGGCTCGTGTGTGCGGGCAGGTACATCGTCGGCGGCGGCGACGACCGCCCGAGGGCGACGCCGGAGGGAGCCGAAGAACCGGCCGAGCGGCGTGCCGCCCGTGCCGAGCGCGGCCGTCAACCGGTCGAGGTAGATCGCGAGGATCACCACGGCCAGGCCCGCTTCGAAGCCGAGCGCGACGTCGATCCGGTTCAGGCTGGCGACGACCTCGGCGCCGAGACCGCCGGCACCGACCATTCCGGAGATGACGACCATCGACAGGGACAGCATGATGACCTGGTTGATGCCGGCCATGATCGTCGGCATGGCCAGGGGAAGCTGGATCTGCCGCAGGATGCGCCACGGCGATGCACCGAAGGCCTGGCCGGCCTCGACGACCTCGTGGTCGACGCCGCGGATACCGAGCTCGGTGAGCCGAACTCCGGGTGCCATCGCGAAGATGATGGTCGCGACGATGCCGGGGACGACGCCGACCCGGAACAGGATGAGCGCGGGAATCAGATAGACGAAGGCCGGCATGGTCTGCATGAAGTCGAGGATCGGCTTGATGATGCGCGAGGCGACCTTCGACTTCGCCGCCAGGATTCCCAGCGGCACGCTGAAGACGATGGCAAGGAGGCTCGCAACGAGCACCAGCGCCAGGGTGTCCATGGCGTTCTCCCACTGGTCGACGCCGAGGATGACGACCAGGCCGGCCACCGTGCCGAGGGTGAACTTCCAGCCTCTGGTGAAGTAGGCCAGCGCCGCGGCGACAACGATGATCACCCAGAACGGCGGGGAGACCAGGAGCACGTCGACAAGTTCGAACGCACCCTTGAACACGGCACGGATGAAGTCGAAGAGGAACCCGAACGTTTCGGTGATGTAGTCGATGAAACCCTCGACGATGGTGCCCAGGGGAAGTCGGAAGTCGTTCACAGTTCGGCTCCTTCCAGAGCGGTTTCGCGCAGCGTTTCGGTGATCACCTTGGTGGAGATGGTGGCCGGAGGCTCGATCACGGGCAGCTCACCCGTGGTGGTGCTGACGTTGCCGAGGGCGGCCAGCAGGGTCACCCGGGGGATCACGCCGAGGAGCCGGTTCTTCGCATCGACCACAGCGATCGCCAGGTCGCTGCCGACCGAGGGTTCGACCAGGTCGACCAGGGGGGTGTCCGGGGTGACCGAGGTGGCGTCACCGCGGATGATGGAGCGCAGGTCGGTCTCGCCGGCCTTGACCTGGCGCAGAACATCGCGGTCACGAACGACCCCGGCGAAGCTGCGGTCCCGGTTGAGCACGAACGTCGCGGAGGTCTGCAGGTCCCGCATGGTGCGGAGAGCTGCGCGGGGGCCGGCCGTGATCGTCACGACACTGCGGACCGGCTCCATGACACTCGCCGCGGTGAGCACCCGGGCGCGGTCGACGTCCTGCACGAACTGGGCGACGTAGTCGTTTGCGGGGTCGGTCAGGATTTCCTCGGGTGTGCCGATCTGCACGATGCGCCCGTCGCGCATCACCGCGATCCGGTCGCCGAGGAACATCGCCTCATTGAGGTCGTGGGTGATGAAGATGATGGTCTTGCCGAGCTCGGCCTGCAGTTCGATCAGCTGTTCCTGCATTTCGCGGCGGATCAGCGGGTCGAGTGCGGAGAACGCCTCGTCCATCAGGAGCACGTCGGTGTCGGCGGCGAGCGCACGGCCGAGGCCGACGCGCTGCTGCATGCCACCGGAGAGTTCGGAGGGCAGGCTGTCGGCCCAGCCGTCGAGGCCGACCAGACGGATGATGGTGCTCGCGCGCTCCAGGCGCTCGGCCCGGGCGACGCCCTGCACCTCGAGGCCGTAGGCGACGTTGTCGATCACGGTGCGGTGCGGCAGCAGCGCGAAGTGCTGGAACACCATGGAGACGTTGTTGCGGCGCACATCACGCAGCTGCTTGGCCGGGATCCCGGTGATGGACTGCCCGGCGACCGTCACGGTGCCGGAGGTCGCGTCGAGCAGCCCGTTGAGCATGCGGATGAGGGTGGATTTGCCCGAACCGGACAGTCCCATCACGACGAAGATCTCTCCGCGTCGCACCTCGAAGGAGGCGTCGATGACGGCGGCGGTGCCCAGGGAGGCCACCTCGTCGCGGGTGGCCCCGCCGGTCAGTTTCTTGACCATTTCGTGCGGGCGGCGCCCGAACGCTTTGTACAGTCGATCGGCCTTGACGGCAATAGTTTCGGTCACGGATTCTCCGATGCACGACGGCGTGGCCGTTCTCACGGTCGACGATCGGGTGCACGCTTTGTCGAACGGGTGGGCCGTGACCGGCCCGGCACCATTCCGGCGGGGGCTGGGGCGACCATGGGGCCGACTCCATCAGAGCCTCACCGTACGCCCACGGCCGACAAGGCTGGCGGCTTCGTGTTCGCGTTCTGGTGAAGGGTCGTTAGACCAAGGATCACTCTAACACAATCCCCCTTTTCGGGGGTGGTCGGCCCCTTTTCGCGGACGCCCTGCTCCCGGTCAGCGGGCCGCGGTCGAGGCTCCGGCGAGCTCCGGCGTTTCTGCCTCGTCGGGGCGTTCGACCGGGGAGACCGGGGCGCCGTGGTGCGCGATCATGGTCGTCTCGTCGAACGGGTCCTGGCGGTCGAGCACCCGGTCGACCTGGGCGCGGTCGATCTCCCTGGTCCACGATCCGATCAGCACGGTGGCCACCGCGTTTCCGGTGAAGTTGGTCAGCGCGCGGGCCTCGGACATGAACCGGTCGATGCCCACGATGAAGCCGACCCCGTCGAGCAGCTGCGGGGCGTGGGCCTGCAGTCCCGCGGCGAGGGTGGCCAGACCCGCGCCGGAGACGCCGGCCGCCCCTTTGGACGCGATGATCATGAAGACGAGCAGCCCGATCTGCTCCCCCAGTTGCAGCGGCTGGTCCATCGCGGTGGCGATGAACAGCGACGCCATGGTCAGGTAGATGGCCGTGCCGTCGAGGTTGAAGGAGTAGCCGGTGGGGACGGTGACGCCGACGACGGGCTTGGACACCCCCAGGTGCTCCATCTTGGCGATCAGTCGGGGCAGGGCTGCCTCGGAGGAGGAGGTGGAGAAGATGAGCAGGTACTCCCGGCCGAGGTAGCGCATCAGCTTGAAGATGTTGACGCCCGTGACGATCTTGAGCAGCCCGCCGAGGATGACCACGATGAACAGGGCGCAGGTCAGGTAGAACGCGCCCATCAGGGTGAAGAGGCTGATCACAGCCTGGATGCCGGTGGAGCCGACGACCGCCGCGATCGCGCCGAAGGCGCCGATCGGCGCGAGCCACATCACCATGATCAGGATGCGGAAGACCAGCGCCTGCACGTGGGCGATGCCCTCGAGGATCGGCTTGCCGGCCTTGCCCATCTTCTGCAGAGCGAAACCGGCGATCAGGGCCACGAGGAGGGTCTGCAGGATGTTGCCGGCGGTGAGCGCGGAGAACAGCGTCGTCGGGATGATCCCGAGCAGGAAGCCCTGCGAGTCGGCGGCCACCGGCGCCACATAGTCGGCCGGTTTGAGGTTGAGGCCGGCGCCGGGCTGGATCAGGTTGCCGACCACCAGGCCGATGGCCAGGGCGAAGGTGGACATGACGAGGAAGTAGCCGAGCGCCAGCCCGCCGATCTTGCCGACCGTGGCGGCCTTGGCGATCGACCCGATGCCGAGGATGATCGTGCAGAAGATGATCGGCGAGATCATCATCTTGATCAGGGCGATGAAGACATCGCCGAGCGGCTTGAGGGACACGGCGAAGCCGTCCGGGCCGCCGAAGACCAGCCCGACGATGACGCCGAGGACGACGGCGATGATGACCGCCAGGTAGAGGTAGTGGGACTTGTCGATCCGTTTCGCCGGCTTGCCGGCGCGAGATACTCGCGGTGATGCCATGAAAGACTCCTTTGTCTAGTGTCTAGGCTTGATGTGGACGCGTGGCGCCGACGACAATCCGTGGTGCGTTTCAGACTGGTCGACGAGGCGGCGTCCGTCACCGTTGCGGTCATACTGTTCACGATGCGAGAGCCGGGAGGCGGATGCGATGGGTCCCGGTTGGAGCATCGCCCGGCGCCTGTTCGTGGCGCACGCCCTGTTCATCGTGGTGGCGGCCTTGTTCGTCGGGGCCTGGTCGTTCGTCGACGCCCGAGACCGCGGCTATGCGGAGACTGAGCAGCGGATGTTGTCCGTCGCCACCGCCATCGCCGAGAACCCGCTCGTGCTCGAGGCCAGCCGTTCCGCCGACCCCAGCGGCCTCCTGCAGCCGTACGCCCTTCGGGTCACCCGCGACGGCGGCCTCGACTTCATCACGATCATGGCGCCGGACCGCACCAGGTGGACGCACCCCACGGCATCCGAGATCGGCCGGCCCTACATCGGCACGATCGGCACAGCGCTGGCGGGCACCGCATTCACCGAGGTGACGACCGGCACGCTCGGGCCGTCGGTTCGCGCCGTCGTGCCGGTCGTCGACGACCAGGGCGTCGTGCGCGCCCTGGTGGCAGCCGGCGTCAAGACGAGCAACCTGTCGATCGCCCTCAGCGCCAGGCTTCCGGCCGTGCTCGGCCTGGCCCTGGCCCTGCTGTCGGCCGGGTCGGTGGCCACCTGGCTGCTCGGGCGCTACCTGCGCCGGGTCACCCTGGGCTGGGGTCCTGAGCAGCTCGCGCAGCTCTTCGTGTACTACGACTCGGTGCTGCATTCCGTGCGCGAAGGCCTGGTCCTGGTCGACCTCACCGGCGAGCTCGTGCTCTACAACGACCAGGCCGCCCGGTTGCTCGGCATCCCGGCCCGGCCGCCGGGGCAGGCGATCTCCCCCGGCAGCCCGACCCTCGCCCAGCTCGAGCTTCCGGCCGGCCTCGGCGAACTCCTCGGGAGCGGCCGGAGCGCCGTCGACGAGATCCACCTGACCGACACCCGAGTGCTCGTGGTCAGCCAGCAGCCGGCGCTTTCACCCTCGGCGGGCATCCGCCATCGCTCCACTCCAATGGGGTGGGTCGCGACGATCCGCGACCACACCGAACTGCAGTCGCTGGGCACCGAACTGGCCTCGATGCGCACCCTGTCGGACGCCCTCCGCGCGCAGACCCACGAGCACGCCAACCGGCTGCACACCATCGTGTCCCTGATGGAACTGGGCCGCGTGCCGGAAGCGCTCGACTTCGCCACGAAGGACCTCGAGGTGAGCCAGCGGCTCACCGACGAGATGATCGACTCTGTTGACGAACCCGTGCTCAGCGCACTGCTGATGGGGAAGTTCGCCCAGGCGGCCGAGCTGGGCGTCAGGCTCACCGTGGACGCCTCGGGCACCCTCGCCGACTCCGGCCTCTCCGCCCAGGACCTGGTGACGGTCGTCGGCAACCTGATCGACAACGCCCTCGACGCCGCGGCGGGGGGCGAATCGCCGCGCGAGGTCCACCTGGCGGTCAGCAGCGCCGGCGGCGACGTCGTCCTCGAGGTATCGGACAGCGGACCGGGAGTGGATCCCGATGCCGTCGCGGATATCCTCCGCCACGGCTACAGCACGAAGGAACCGGGCCTGCACGGGCGCGGCCTGGGCCTGGCCCTGGTACGCCAGGCCGTCAATCGCCTCGGCGGAACCCTCACCATCGAACGGCGCGGCGGCGCGGTGTTCACCGTCACACTCCCCGGTGCGGCAACCCCGGCCGACCGGCCGGCCACCCTCGCGACGCAGGCGACCTCTCGTGCCTGACACCGACATCCGGGTGCTCGTGGTCGAGGACGAGGCCATCGCCGCCGAGGCGCACACCGCCTACCTGGGCCGGCTGACCGGGTTCGTGCACGCCGGGACCGCCACCGACGGCCACACCGCCCTGCGCCTCCTGTCGGCCGCGGCCTCCCTCGGCCAGCCGATCGACCTTGTCCTGATGGATATGACCCTGCCCGACCTGCACGGCCTGGACGTGAGCCGGCGGATGCGTTCGGCCGGGCTGGTGACCGACATCATCGCGATCACGGCCGTGCGCGACCTGCAGGTCGTGCGCGGCGCCGTCGCCGCGGGCATCGTGCAGTACCTGATCAAGCCGTTCACCTATGCCACCTTCGCGCAGAAGCTGGCGCAGTACCGCGATTTCCGGCTCCAGCTCGGCACCCCGTCCGCGCTCACCTCGCAGACCGACGTCGACCAGGCCTTCGCGAGCCTCCGCACGCCCAGCGAACTGCCCCGGCCCAAGGGATTGGCCGAGGGCACCCTGGCCGCCGTGGTCGACTTCGTGAAGACGCGCAGCCGGCCGATCTCGTCCAGCGAGGTCATGGACGAACTCGGGATGTCCCGGGTGACGGCCAGGCGCTACCTCGAGTACCTGGCCGAGTCTGGTTCCGTGTTGCGCAGCCCGCGGTACGGCACTCCCGGTCGGCCCGAGAACGAGTACTCCTGGCGGCGGTAGCCCGGCCCGTGATCTGGCGCATGGCGTTCGGCCGGGACTGCTCAGCATCCCGCGCGCTCCGCCATGCCTCGCACATAGGCGGCCTGGCCGACGTGCTGCAGATCGTCGGCGATCACGCTCACCAGCCGCACGCCCAGGGTGACCGGCGGGGTCCACCGGGTGTCCACGATCCGGGCGAAGTCGGCCTCGGCCAGCGTGCCGAGATAGGCGAGCGTCCGGGCGTGCACGGCGTCATGGTAGCCGGCCAGGAGTGCGGAGCCCGGGCGAACCGCGGCCACCTCGTCGGGGCTCTGGCCGTACCCCGTGGCCGCCGGGTCGAAGGGCAGGGCGAATCGTTCCGCCCAACCCTCGCCGGTCCACACCTGCTCGCCGCCCCTCAGGTCGGCGAGGTGGTCGTCCTGCACCCGGGTGAGGTGCCAGATCAGCCAGGCGACGGTGTTCGCATCCGGGTCGGGCCGGAAGGTGAGGAACTCGCTGCCGGCATCGCGCAGCACCGAATGCACGGCAGCGTTCACCCGCCCGAAGGCGTCCGTCACCAGCTCGATCGACAGCATCCGCGCTCCTTCGACTCGTAGGGCACAGGCTAGTCCCGCCGCTCCCGCGCGCACTCGGAAAAAATAGGGTATTTCAAATGATATTCTCAGCTTGTGCGGCGTTTGAAGACCCAGTGTCTCGCTGCCGGAACAGGTTCTTGGGGGCTGTCTGAATGATTGATCTCGCACCGTCGATCTACCGTCAACGACTGGTGATCGAGGCGTACCCGCCGGAAGCGATCAGCGCCGAACAGATCACCCGGTATCTTGCCGGACTCGCTCCCGTCCTGGACATGACCGCCCTGATCGAACCGGTGACGCACCGCAGCGACGCGTTCGGCTGGGCTGGCTGGACGCACTGGGAAACCTCGGGGGCGCACTTCTACGCCTGGGAGCAGCCCGTTCTCTTCTACAGCGTGGACATCTACACCTGCAAGGCCTTCGATCCGCTCACTGCGGTCGAATACACGAAGGACTTCTTCGGCAGCGACGACGCCGTCTACAAGGAGTTTTGATGACGGATCGGCGCGTTGTTGCGGAGACCGCCGAGTTCACTGCCAGCTACGACCTGTCCCCGGACGACGTCGGGGCGCTCACAGTGGAGCTCCTGGCCTCCCTCGCGGGGGCCTGGCCGGAGAAATACCGCTATGTCGGAATCGAAATTGCCGGTGAGAGCCCGTTCTCCAACATCGCCCGCCATATCGAACGAGTCGTGTTCGAGGCGTCCTTCGGCAATGATGCCGCCCAGATGACGGCCGAATACGGCCCGTACGAGGCAGGCAGCGTCTTCTTCGTCTCGATCGACCGCTCCACCGGGATGCCGAGCGGCGCGCTCCGGATCATCGGCGATTCCCCGCGGGGCTTCAAGACCCTCAACGACGCCCGATCCGCGCCGTTTCACATCCTGCCGGAGGATGTGGCGGAGCAGCACGCCATCGACGACCGGGGCACCCTCTGGGACGTCGGGACGGTCGCCGTCCTGCCGGGGCACCGCAGCGGCGCGGGCGCCGTCAGCGTGCAGCTCTATCGCGCGATGTACCTCTCCGCGCTGCAGCACGGCATCGACCATCTCGTGTCGATCATCGACGCAGTGCCGTTGCGGAAACTGGTCGACTATCTGGGCATCCCGTTCGTTCCGCTCGCAGGCTCGGCGCCCGGACCATATCTGGGGTCTCCGATGAGCCAGGCCGTGTACTGTCATGTCCCCGACTTCCAGCCCCGGACGCGACGTCATCGGTGGACGGTGCGGGGATTCCTCGCTCGGAAGGCCCTCTCCCGCCTGGCCAGGGGCAGCGACGACGACGCGCTCAGCCTGATTTCCTGACCAATCCCGGTTCATCCGCTTCCGCAGCAGGTGCGACCGCGCGCCGGGCATGAAAAAAGGGCCGGCTTCCTGTTTGCACAGGAATCCGGCCCTCCATGGTGCACCCCCCCGGACTTGAACCGGGAACCCACTGATTAAGAGTCAGTTGCTCTGCCAATTGAGCTAGAGGTGCGTATTTCCGACCCGGGCTGACCCGAACCGACTCTAGAGACTAACATCCCGGACGGCTCCGATGCGAATCGAGACGCAAACCCGCGAGCCGCTCCCGCAATTACTATTCTTGGACGTGTGACCGAGCCCCGAACGTTTTCCCTGGACGACGACCTTGCCCTCGCGACCCACCTCGCCGACGTGGCCGACGCCATCTCCCGGGAGCGGTTCACCGCCCTGGACCTGGTCGTCACCGAGAAGCCGGACCGCACTCCCGTGACGGATGCCGACCAGGCCGTGGAACGCGCCATCCGTGCCGCACTGGCCGAGCACCGTCCGACCGACGGTATTCTCGGCGAGGAATACGGCGCCGAAGGCACAACCGAACGGCAATGGATCATCGACCCCATCGACGGCACCGCCGGCTTCCTCCGTGGAATCCCGATCTGGGGCACCCTCATTTCCCTGGCCGTGGACGGGGTTCCCGTCGTCGGAATGGTCAGCGCGCCGGCGCTCGGCAAGCGGTGGTGGGCGCGCACGGGCGGCGGGGCCTGGATGACCGACGAGCGCACGCCCGGCGCGGCCCCCACCAGGCTGCACGTCTCCGGCGTGACGACCCTGGACCACGCCTCGCTGAGCTACAACAGTATCCAGCAGTGGGACCAGGCCGGGGAGCTTGACGCCCTCGTCCGCCTCTCCCGGCAGGTCTGGCGCACGCGCGCCTACGGCGACATGTGGTCCTACATGCTGCTGGCCGAGGGACTCCTCGACATCGCGGGCGAATTCGATCTCAAACCATACGACATGGCGGCCCTCGTCCCCATCGTGCAGGAGGCCGGCGGCCGATTCACCTCCGTCGACGGCAGGGACGGCCCCTGGCACGGCAGTGCCCTGGCCACGAACGGTCTGCTGCACGAGGCGACGCTGAGCACCCTCGGTCTCGTCGAACCCGCAACCCTCATCCCCTAGTGCCGGCCGGCAGGCATCGCCCGGCGGCGGCCCGGATCGGAGCGCTGATCGGCGCCGCCCTCACCCTCACCGGCTGCAGCGCGGTCGCGGACCTGTTGCCGGCGGCGCCCCCGAGTGCGACAACCACCACCCAGCGGGCCGTCACACGCATCGCACCGCGTTTGGCGGTCGCCGATTGCCTGGACGACCTCGACGCCGCCTCCCCCGCCGGATTTCCGATCGTCCCGTGCGGCGCCCCGCACGGCTACGAGGTCTACGCGATCATTCCCGTCCCGGGTGACGACTTCCCCGGTGACGACGCGGTCACGGCCGCGGCGGAGTCGGGCTGCGCCACTTCGTTCGATGCCTTCGCGGGAATCGCCTACCGCGGTTCGACTCTCGACTTCGCTTACCTCACGCCGACGGATGCGACCTGGGCCGACGACCACGTCGTGACCTGCGTGATCTACGACCCGGCCGGCGCGGTGGCCGGCACTCTGACGGATGCCGCCCGCTGAGTGACCGGGACTCCCGAGGGAACCGTACTCTGGGAACATGAGGATCAATGCCTTCACTGATGTGTGCCTGCGGGTGGCCATGCTCCTGGCCGCAGCGCCGGACGGCGTACTGCTCACCTCACGCGTCATCGCCGACGGCGTCGACACCCCGTACAACCATGTCAGCAAGGCGATCATCCGGCTGCGGGAGCTGCAGGTCGTCGACGTGGTTCGGGGCCGGTTCGGCGGGGTGCGCATCAGCCCAACGGGCCGAGAGACCACTGTCGGCGCTCTCATGCGCCGACTGGACACCCGTGCCGACGTGGCAGACTGCGAGACCCCTCACGGGGACTGCCCGCTCAGCGGCGGCTGCGGCCTCCGCGCAGCCCTGCGGCGGGCGCGGGAGGCCTTCTACTCCGAACTGGACGACACGACGATCTCCAGCCTCGTCCCTCGTCGAGGGTCAGGACCCGTCGCCCTGACTTTGAGCACAATGATCGGCAACGCGCCGGAGGACCGGGCGCGTTGAGCATCCGTTTGAACCCGAAAGCCGCAAATTGGCATTTCAGATGCTAGTTTGAGAGGCATCCCCTCACCCCTCTCAAGGAGCCGGCATGCTGTCACCCCAGTCCCTTCCCCTGATCACCGCGACGCTGCCGATCGTCGGTGAACGCATGCCCGGTATCGCCGAGAACTTCTATGGCCGCATGCTCACCGCCCACCCCGAACTCTTCGACGGCCTCTTCAGCCGCTCCAACCAGAAGAGCGGAACCCAGCAGCAGGCCCTGGCGGGCAGTATCGCCGTCTTCGCCACCTACCTGGTCACGAACCCGGACACCACCCCGGAGGCGATGCTCTCCCGGATCGCCCACAAACACGTCTCCCTCGACATCCGCCCCGAGCAGTACGACCTCGTCTACCGGTACCTCTTCGAGGCCATCGCCGAGGAGCTCAGCGACGTGATCACCGCCGAGATCGCCGCGGCCTGGACCGAGGTCTACTGGCTGATGGCGCACGCCCTGATCAAGCTGGAGAAGGGTCTCTATGCCGGCGCGGCCAGCGACAAGCCGCTCGCCCCCTGGGTCGTGACTGGGAAGGTGGCGGCCGGCACCGATGCGATCACGTTCACCCTCGAACCCGCCGACGACACCCCGGTCACGCCGAGCCTGCCCGGGCAGTACGTCAGCGTCACCGTGCGGATGCCCGACGGCATCCGCCAGGTGCGCCAGTATTCCCTCTCCGCGGGGACAGCGACGACTCGGGTCTTCACGACCAAGCTGGACGCCGACGGCGAGGTCTCCCCCGCGCTGCACCGCGACGTACAGGTCGGCGACACCCTGATCCTCTCCAACCCGTGCGGCGACATCACTTTGGCCGACGGCGACACCCCGCTCGTCCTGGCCTCGGCCGGCATCGGCTGCACCCCGAGCGCCTCCATTCTGCGGTCGCTCGTGGACAGTGCATCCAAGCGCGAGGTGCTGGTCCTGCACGCGGAGAGCTCCCTGGAGAGCTGGGCGCTGCGCGACCAGATGCGTGAGGACGTCGCCCTTCTCGAGACGGCCGAGCTGGAACTGTGGCTGGAAACCCCGAGCCTCGATACCCCGAACGACGGCACCCACGACGGCTTCATGTCCCTGAGGAATGTGGCGATCCCCGAGAACGCGTCGGTCTACCTGTGCGGCCCGCTGCCGTTCATGCGCAGTCTCCGGGCCCAGGCGCTGGAGTCCGGCGTTCCGGCCGAACGCATCCACTACGAGATCTTCGGCCCCGACCTCTGGCTCGCGAGCGTCTGACCCGTCAGGCCTTGCCCTCCCACTGAGTGCCGTCGAGGTCGCCGCGCAGGGTGCCGGTGGCCTCGTCGACGGCCGCACCGACAGTGTCGGCGAACCGCTCAGGCGGGAACCTCCCGTTCAGCCCGTAGTCGCGCAGGTGGTCCTTCACCGGCCCCTTCATCTCGGCGAAGATGAGGGTGATCCCGCGGGAGGCGAGGAAGTCGTCGAGTTCGAGCAACTCGTCGACGGCGGTTGTGTCGATGTCGGTGATCGGCTCGGCCGCGAGGATGACAGTGCGCACCCCGTTGCCGGCCGCGGTCACCGTCGCCCGCACGTAGTCGTCGAAGATCCCTCCATTGGCGAAGAAGAGGGGCGCGTCGAAGCGCACGATCACGATGCCGGGCAGCCGCTCACCGTCGGGGTGCCTGGACAGGTCGTGGTAGCCGCGAAGACCGCGAACGCGGCCGAGTTCGGCCCGGTATGGCCGCCAGGCATGGCTGACGAAGGCTCCCAGCGACAGCACGATCGCCACGGCGATGCCCTCGATCACCCCGACCACCAGCACGCCCAGGAACGCGGCGAGCGAAAGCGCCGCATCGACCTTGTTCATCCGGACCAGCGCGACCAGACCCCTGACATCGATCAGCCCCGCTGCAGCGACCATGACCACGGCGGCGATGGTCGCCGCCGGCAGGTACCCGGTCAGGCCGGGCGCGAGCAGCATGAACGCCAGGATGAGCACGGCCCCGACCACACCGGTCAACTGGGTGCGTGACCCTGCCTTCTCCGCCACGGGCGTGCGCGACGACGACGCCGAAATGGGGAAGCCGCCGAGCAGGCCGGCTGCGATGTTCGACGCCCCGATCGCCGCCATCTCCTGACTGCCGTCGACGTTCTCCCCCCGGCGGGCCGCGAACGTGCGCGACAGCACAGCGGTGTCGGCGAAGGCGATGAGCGCGATCCCCAGGGCCGGGGCGATCAACGCGGCGACATCCGCCCAGTCCAGTCCGCCGAGCGCAGGCGCCGGGAGTCCCTTCGGCAGCGCCCCGACCACGCGCACGACATCCTGGAACCCGAAGAGAACGGTGAGGACCGTGGCGAGCACCACAGCGACCAGCACCCCGGGGATGCGGGTCCGGCCCCGGGAGAACACCACGATCAGGCCCAGCGAACCGAGCCCGAACAGCAGGGCAATCGGGTTGATCCGGCCACCAACGATGGCGGACACGATGGCGACGGCGTCGCCGGCGGGCGACGCCGACTCGATCGAGAAGCCGAGGAACGCCGGCAGCTGGGAGACGATGACCAGCAGGGCCAGGGCGTTGAGGTAACCGACCCGGATCGGCTTCGAGAGCAGGTCGGTCACGAATCCGAGGCGCAGGACCCCGCCGAGCAGCAGCACCAACCCGACCATGATCGCGAGAAGCCCGGCCAGGGCGACGGCTCGCCCGTCATCGCCGAGGGAGAGCGGCAGGATCGCGGCCGCGATGATCGGGGCCAGCGCCGAATCCGGGCCGAGGACCAGCACCCGGGACGGCCCGAATACGGCGTAGGCAGCCAACGGGATGATCGTGGCATACAGGCCGGTGGCCGGCGGGAGTCCCGCAACCTCCGCGTAGCCGATACCCACCGGGATGAGCAGAGCGGTCAGGACCGCGCCCGCACGGAGATCCGGAAACAGCCACGCGCGCCGGTAACCCAGCGCCGTATCGATCCCGGGCACCCATCTCCGCAGCCACTTCGCAGCCATGCAGCTCCTCTCACGGCCCATTGTGGCGCATCGGCGTGCTTCCCTCACCGACCGCTGGGGAATTGGGTGCCGACCTGCGACATTTCCGGCCCCGGCTCGCGAACGTCGTCTGACGTTCATCCGGAGTCTCGACGAACGGCGTCGGGGCGACTTGCCGCGTTCCTACCGTGGGCACCATGAGAATAAAGACATCCACCGGGCTGGTCGCCCTCATCGTGCTCGGCCTCGTCGGCGGGATTGCCGCGGCCGCGATCGTCCCCACCGTAGCCGGGCCACAGGCGGACGGAACGGCCGTCACGCCCGTGGGCCAGCGGGTCACGCCGACGGGTCGCCAGACCAGTCTGGGCGATCTCCCCCTGAACTCCGCTCTCTCCCCGGACGGGAAGACACTGCTCGTGACCAACAACGGGCAGGGCACGCAATCCCTGCAGGTGGTGGATGTGGCCGCTGGCACGGTCACGCAGACCATTCCGTATTCCTCCCCCGAGTCCCTCTACATGGGGCTCGCCTGGAGCCACGACGGCACGAAGGCCTTCGCGAGTGCCGCAGCCAACTCCAAGATCCGCACCTACTCGTATGCCGGAGGCGTCCTCACGGAGGGCGCCTCCCTTCCGCTGCCCACCACCGCGCCCGACGGCACCGCCCTCAATCTCTTCCCGGCCGGCCTGGCGCTGACCCCCGACGGCACACACCTGGTCGTCGCCGACCAGCTCGCCGACGCGGTCTCCGTGGTCGATCTCGGCTCCGGCGCCGTCACGACGACCCCGGTCGGCCACCGTCCGCTCTGGGTGACGCTGGCCGCGGACGGACTCACCGCTTATGTGACCAACCAGGGTGCCGCAACCGTGTCGGTGGTCACCCTTGCCGGCGGCGTACCGGCCACAACGGGCACCCTCGCGACCGGGCTGCACCCGAACAAGTCGGTACTGGCCCCGGATGCCGCCCACCTCTATGTCTCCGACGGGGACGCCGACACAGTCTCCGTCATCGACCTCGCCGCCGGCACCACGTCTTCGATCAGCGTGGCGCCCACGGCGGACTCACCGATCGGGTCGAATCCCACCGGGCTGGCCCTCAACGCCGACGGATCGAAGCTCTTCGTGAGCAACTCGGGCAACAACGACGTGGCGGTCGTCGACCTCGGCACGCGGACCGTGGACGGGGTCGTTCCCGTGGGCTGGTATCCCACTTCCCTCTCCTTCGCCGACGGCCGGCTGCACACCACCAACGCCAAGGGCCTGGGCGCCGGACCCAACGACGGTTCCGGACATCCTGACCCCGAGTCGAGTGCGGCGACGGCGGAGAACCAGTACAGCGGCTCGATGATCACCGGCACGCTGAGCAGTTTCGAGGTTCCCGCCGCCGCGGACCTCAAGCGGGCGACCCGGCAGGTCGCCAGCAACAACCGGTCCGCGGAGGCGGAGGGGGAGGTGATCCCCCGCAAGCCCGGCCAGGACAGCCCGATCAAGCATGTGATCTACGTCGTCAAGGAGAACCGCACCTACGACCAGGTGCTCGGAAGCATCGGCAGGGGCAACGGGGACCCGTCCTTGAATCTCTTCGGCGACGAATCGGCTCCGAACGTTCGCGCGCTGTCGAAGCAGTTCACCACCATTGACAATTTCTATGCGGATGCGGAGGTCAGCGCGAACGGCTGGAACTGGGTCGCGTCGGCGAACTCGAACCCCTACGCCGAGCAGATGTGGCCGGCCAACTACTCCGGCCGGAAGGCCCCGTACCCCAGCGAGAACGCCGACCCCGAGATCGCGGCGCAGGAACCCGATAACACGTATGTCTGGCAGCGCCTCGCCCAGGCCGGTGTCAGCTTCCGCAACTACGGCTTCTTCGTCGGCCTGGCCGGAGGGCAGGCCAAAGCTCAGGACCCGGTGCTCGACGCCCAGACCGACCATGACTACCGGGGCTATGACCTCTCCTGCCCTGATTCCGCGGGCACCTTCGCACCGCTGAAGGCGGACTGCGGGTCACCCCGGATCGACGAGTGGTCCAGGGACTTCGCCGCCAACGTCGCCGCAGGCACCGTGCCGACGGTGCAGTTCGTTCGACTCCCCAACGACCACACCCAGGCCACCCGGGCGGGCAAACCGACCCCGAAGGCCTACGTGGCCGACAACGACTTCGCCCTCGGCCAGCTGGTCGACACAGTGTCGCACTCCCGGATCTGGGGGGACACCGCCATCTTCGTCACCGAGGACGACGCCCAGAACGGCCCGGACCACGTCGACGCCCACCGCACCGTGGCACTGGCGATCAGCCCGTACACCCAGACCGGGAAGGTGGATTCCACCTTCTACAGCACCGCCTCGATGGTCCACACCGTCGGACTGCTCGCGGGCATCCAGCCGATGACCCAATTCGACGCGTTCGCGACGCCGATGAGCGCGTCGTTCACCTCGACCGCCGACAACAACCCGTATTCGGCGATCAGGCCGAGCTACGACATGACCACGGTCAACGGTGCGAACGCTCCGCTGGCCGGAGCGGTCGAAGGGCAGAACACGGATACCGAGGACAAGATCGACGAGCAGCTGTACAACCGGGCCATCTGGAAATCGGTGCGCGGAGCCGGTTCGGAAATGCCGGCGCCGAAGCACGACATCATCGGCTCCGGTGCGGCAGCCGGAACGGACGACGACGACAACTGACCGACGACGAGAAAGGCCCGGATCCCTGGGGATCCGGGCCTTTCTCGTCGACCCTCGAGTCGACGTCCTCGGAAGAGGCAACAGCGTGAGATAGCGACCGATGGTGGAGATGCGGGGAATTGAACCCCGGTCCACTGCTGTGGTCATATGCCTTCTACGGGTGTATCCAGTGAAATCGTTCTACTCGGCTCCGGAATTTGACACTGTCATCTACTCCGACGAGCCCAGCCCTCGTTCAAGTCCCCCTACACCCCGCGGCTCAGAGTAGGAGCAAGCTCTCTCAATGACGTCAGGATCCGGGTAGAGAGCATTCCCGGTCTGGCGGACTTCTTAGTGCGCTCGCTTAGGCAGCGAGGGCGAAGTCAGTGCGGTTTGAATTGGCACTTATTGTTTTGCAGAGATCGTTTACGAGATAACCCTGCATCCTCGACCCGCTTCTCATAATTGCGCAGGCAATGTCGAAACCGATCATCCCCATACGCACTCAGTGCCGTCGCACGGCATGGCCGTCGCGGCAATCGAGTGGGTCACTATCACACGCTGTTGAGTTTCCAAGGCCGCGCGAGACGTTCCGGAGAACACCCCGTGCAGCCTTTAACTCTACAACAGAAACACTCCCCCGTCGAGACCCGGGGCGTGCCCTAGTCGCCCAGGTTCTTCCTCGCCGAGATTGCCCGGTCGGACTCGCGCTTGTCCTGGCGTTCCCGCAGGGTCTGCCGCTTGTCGTATTCCTTCTTACCCTTGGCAACCGCGATCTCCACCTTGGCGTTGCCGTTGCTGAAGTAGATCCGGAGCGGCACGAGGGTGTAGCCACCCTCTTTGGTCTTGTGGCTGATCTTGATGATCTCCTGCTTGTGCAGGAGAAGCTTGCGCTTGCGCCGCGGCGGGTGGTTGGTCCAGGTGCCCGCCTTGTATTCCTGGATGTGCACGGCATCCAGCCAGACCTCGCCGGACTCGATGAACGCGTAGCCGTCGACGAGGGAGGCGCGACCGGCCCGGAGCGACTTGACCTCGGTGCCGCTGAGCACCATCCCGGCCTCGTAGGTCTCCTCGATGAGGTAGTCGTGGCGTGCCTTGCGATTGGTCGACACGACCTTCTCGCCTTGTTCCCTGGGCACGGCATACTCCTCAGCAATGGTGGGTGCGGCAGCCCGGTGGCAGCCAGCCCACCAGTCTAGCCTGTGGGTGACGCTACCGGGTCACACCTTGAGATAGCGGGTGATCGCGAAGTTCGCCGAGAAGGCCGCCAGCACCGCGCCGACCACGAGCAGGATGGGCACCACGACGAGGGCGTCCTGCATCCCGACCAGCGAGAACCCCTTGAGCCTCGCGCCGAGGTAGCCCTGGACGAACCAATTCACGAGGGCCACGATCGCCCCGCCGGCCAACAGGGAGCCGAGCAACGCCGCGAAGACACCCTCGAGGATGAACGGGGTTTGGATGAACCGGTTCGACGCCCCGACGAGCCGCATGATCCCCAGTTCCCTGCGTCTCGAGAACGCGGAGAGCCGGATCGTGGTGGCGATCAGCAGCGCGGCCGCCACCAGCATCAGCGCCGCGATTCCGATGGCCGTGTAACTGGCCACGTTGAGCACCGAGAAGATCTGATCGAGGTACTTGCGCTGGTCTGCGACGTTCTCGACCCCCGGGATGCCGGACAGGCTCTCCACAAGCACGTCGGATTGCGACGGGTCCTTCAGGTTGACCCAGAACGTCTGGTTGAGCTGATCGGGCGTCACATAATCGGCCACCGGGTTGCCGGCGAACTGCTTCTTGAAGTTCTCGAAGGCCTGGTCGTGCGTTTCGAAGTAGTACTTGTCGATGAACGGCGCGAGCGTGGGCGACACGAGCTGGGCCTTGACCGCATCGATCTGCTCTGCCGACGCCTCGCCGGCGGTGCACGTCTCGCCCGGGGAGATGGCGGTGCACATGTAGATCCCGACCTGGGCGCGGTCGTACCAGAAGTTCTTCATCTGGCCGATCTGCATCTGCATCAGGATGGCGGCGCCGACGAAGGTCAGGGAGATGAAGGTCACGAGCACGACCGACACCACCATGGAGGCGTTGCGGCGCAGGCCGTTGGCGGCCTCGGAGAGCACAAGTCCGAGTCTCATCGGGTGGGCCCCACATTCTGTTCGCCGGACTGGTCCGTTTTCTCGCCGGGCGCGCGCAGGCCGAGTTTCTCGGCGAGCGTCAGCTGCTCGGGCACGTCGTGCTGGGTGACCGGCAGCGCCGGCCGTGCCATCGGGCGGCCCGGGTCGGTGGGCGGAGCCGGTTCCGGCTCCGGTTCGACATGCGGAAGGGGCATGCCCGTGTCGGCGGCGATGGCGGCGGCCTGTGCGCGCCCCGCCCTGGTCGGCGCGGGTTCATGCCGCACTGCGGGTGCGGGTGCGGGTGCGGGCGCGGGCGCGGCGACGGGTTCGGGGGCCGGCGGGAAGGTGAGCGGCTCGGAAGGCGTCGGCGCGAACACCGAGGCGAGCCGTGGCGGCACGGCGGGGGCCTGGGCGGCGGGAATGGGGGCCTCGGGGGTCCGGGCCGCAGGGGTCTGGGCCGCAGGGACGCTCGCGCGCCGGTGGGTTCCGGCGCCCGCGGTGATGGTCGGGATCGCCGCGGTGGCGTAGCCGCCCTGGCGTTCGTCGCGCACGATCTTGCCGCTGGCGAGTTCGATCACGCGGCGCTGCATCTGGTCGACGATGCCGGCCTCATGGGTCGCCATGATCACGGTCGTGCCACCGGCGTTGATCCGTTCGAGCAGGGCCATGATCCCGGCGCTCGTGGTGGGGTCGAGGTTTCCGGTGGGCTCGTCGGCGAGCAGCACCTGCGGCTTGTTCACGATCGCCCGGGCGATGGCCACGCGCTGCTGCTCACCGCCGGAGAGTTCATGCGGGAACCGCTGGGCCTTCTCGGCCAGGCCCACCATCTTCAGGGTGTCCGGGACTGCTTCCTGAATGAACCCCCGGGACTTGCCGATCACCTGGAGGCTGAACGCGACGTTGTCGAAGACCGTCTTGTTCGGCAGCAGGCGGAAGTCCTGGAAGACGACGCCGAGATTGCGCCGAAAATACGGCACCTTGCGGTTGGAGATCGACCGGAGGTCCTGGCCGAGCACGTGGATGCTGCCGCTGGTCGGTCGGTCTTCCTTCAGGACCAGGCGCAGGCAGGTCGACTTGCCCGAGCCGGACGCACCGACGAGGAAGACGAACTCGCCGCGCAGCACTTCGACGTCGATATCGTCCAAAGCGGGTCGGTTCGTTCCCGGATACTTCTTGGTGATGTGGTCAAAACGGATCATGGCCCCTTGAGCCTAAGCAGGCATCCGGGTTTTTCCTACTGCGACATACCGAACCGCGGACTCGGTCCGAAAGCGGTTCAGTCCTTCGGCGCCTGTTTGCGCCAGCGGATGCCCGCGGCGATGAACGGGTCGAGGTCGCCGTCGAACACCTGGCTCGGGTTGTTGGTCTCGTAGTTGGTGCGGAGGTCCTTGACCATCTGGTACGGCGCGAGCACGTAGCTGCGCATCTGGTCGCCCCAGCTCGCGGTGATGACGCCGGCCAGTTCCTTCTTGGTCGCGGCCTCCTGCTCGCGCTGCAGGAGCAGCAGCCGGGACTGCAGCACGCGCAGGGCGGCGGCGCGGTTCTGGATCTGGCTCTTCTCGTTCTGGCAGCTCACCACGGTGCCGGTCGGCAGGTGGGTGATCCGCACGGCGGAGTCGGTCGTGTTCACCGATTGCCCGCCGGGGCCGCTGGAACGGAACACGTCGACCCGGATGTCAGTGTCGGGGATCTCAATCGATTCGGTCTGCTCGATCAGGGGCACGACCTCGACCGCGGCGAACGAGGTCTGGCGCTTGCCTGCCGAGTTGAACGGGCTCATCCGCACGAGCCGGTGCGTGCCGGCCTCCACGCTCAGGGTGCCGAAGGCATAGGGGGAATCGACCTGGAAGGTCGCGGACTTGATGCCGGCCTCCTCGGCGTAGCCGACGTCGAGCACCTGCACGGGGTAGTTGTGCTGCTCGGCCCAGCGCAGGTACATCCGCAGCAGCATCTCGGCGAAGTCGGCCGCGTCGACGCCGCCGGCGCCGGAGCGGATGGTGACCACCGCGGGTCGCTCGTCGAATTCGCCGTTGAGCAGCGTGTGCACCTCGAGGTCGCCGAGCACCTTCTTCAGGCTCGCCAGCTCGGCAGTCGCCTCCTCGGCGGACTCCTCGTCGCCCTGGCCCTCATTGGCCATCTCCACCAGGACTTCGAGGTCGTCGAGGCGCCGTTCGATGCTCTCAATGCGGGCGAGCTCGGACTGGCGGTGGCTGAGCGCGCTGGTGACCTTCTGGGCGTGCTCGGAGTCGTCCCACAGGTCGGGGGCTCCGGCCTGGTCGTTCAGGTCGGCGATGTCGGTGCGCAGTTGATCGATGTCGATCACCGCCCGGATGTCGCCAAAGGTGGCCCGCAGTGCGGCGATCTGCTCCGAAAAGTCCAGCTCAATCATGTCGGACCCCAGCCTACCGGGCGGTTCCGTGCGGACCGTGGCCGGGCAGCGCCTGAAGTAGCATCGAGTAGCCATGAGTAACGCCGAACGCTCCTTCAGCCTGCGCTCCGTTGCCCTCGCCGCATTCCTGCCGACGCTGCTCTTCTCGATCGGTGAGGGGGCGATCATCCCGCTCATCCCCATCGTCGCCAACAACCTCGGGGCATCCCTCGCCGTGGCCGGTCTCATCGCGGCCATGATCATGGTCGGCGAACTGATCGGCGACATCCCCAGCGGCTGGGTGGTCTCCCGGATCGGCGAGCGCAACGCGATGATCTGGGCCGCGATGCTCTCGATCATCGCCGTGCTGATCTGCATCGCCGCACCGAACCCGTTCGTGTTGGGGCTGGGCATCTTCCTCGTCGGGCTCGCGACGGCCGTGTTCGCCCTGGCCCGCCACGCCTTCATGACCACGTATGTCCCGCTCGCCTACCGGGCTCGGGCCCTGTCCACCCTCGGCGGCATCTTCCGGGCCGGCTGGTTCATCGGCCCGTTCATCGCCACCGCACTGATCCGGTTGACGGGCAGCACCCAATCGGTGTTCTGGGTCTTCGTGGTCTGCTGCCTCGGCGCGGCGGCCATGCTGCTGCTGCTGCGCGATCCGTCGCGCACCTTCGGCACGCCCGAGCCGGTCGTCGCCGCGGACGGCACGACGCGCAGCGCGGGTGAGGAACTGGCCGCCGAGGAATCCGAGGGCCTCTTCCGCACGATCTGGAGCTATCGGGCCGTGCTCGGCAAGCTCGGCACCGGGGCGGGCCTGATCGGCGCCATGCGCGCCACCCGCACGGTCCTCCTCCCCCTCTGGGCGGTGAGCATCGGCATCAACGAACCCGACATCGCGCTGATCATCGGCATCGCCGGCGGCATCGACTTCGCCCTTTTCTACGCCAGCGGCCAGATCATGGACCGGTTCGGACGGCTGTGGACGGCGCTGCCGTCGATGGTCGGGCTCGGGGCCGGGCATCTCGTGCTCGCGTTCACCCACGACCTGCCGAGCAACGTGGAGTGGTTCATCGCGGTGGCGATGTTCCTCTCCCTGGCCAACGGGATCGGCAGCGGCCTCCTGATGACCCTCGGTGCGGACCTCGCACCGGAGAACAACCCGGCGCCCTTCCTCGGCGCCTGGCGGTTCACCGCCGACCTCGGCGGCGCGGCCGCTCCCCTGGCGGTGTCCGGCCTGACCGCACTCGTCTCTTTGTCACTGGCCAGCGGTGTGATGGGCGTCTTCGGCCTGTTCGGGGCGGTGCTGCTCGGGCGCTACATCCCGCGCTACGCGCCCCGCCGTCCACGCCCAGGGCCACCCCCCGGGTCGTAGAGCAGGAATGCCGGCCGCGCCGATGGCGTTGAATGGTGACATGCCACTGCACGGAGAATACGAACCGAGCCCACAAAAATGGGTGCGCGACCAGGTCGAGCTGTACGAGAGCTCCGGCGGAACCCAGGGCACCACGATGCGCGGGATGCCCGTGGTCGTGCTGACCACGGTCGGCGCGAAGTCGGGCAAGCTGCGCAAGGTCGCGCTGATGCGGGTCGAGCACGAGGGCCGGTATGCCGCGATCGCGTCCCTCGGCGGCAGCCCGAAGAACCCGGTCTGGCACGCGAACGTGGTCGCGCATCCGCTGGTGGAGCTGCAGGACGGCGCGCGCAAATGGGACATGGTCGCCCGCGAGGTCACCGGCGCCGAACGGGACGAGTGGTGGATCCGGGCGGTTGCCGCGTACCCCGACTACGCGGATTACCAGGTCAAGACCGATCGGGTGATCCCGGTCTTCGTGCTCGAACCGGTGTCCGCGTCCTGATGAGGGCCCGCTCGGCGACCCGCGGTCCGCTCCTCGACCCGATCCGGCTCACCGGGCTGGCTGCCGCCGACGGTTCCGAGCTCAGGGCCGGCGGCAGCTACGACGCGCAGTCCTTCGACGGCTGCGACCTCTCCGGCCGTGACCTCACCGGGATCGGCTTCCTCGAGTGCGAGTTCCGCGGGGTGTCCCTCGACGACGCGACGCTGCGCGGGGCATCCGTGGCCGAGTGTGTGGCCGTCGAACTGCACGCTGCCGTGCTGAAGGCGCCGCGGTCGAGTTGGCGCGACGTGCGGATCGAACGATCCAGGGTCGGCTCAACAGAGCTCTACGAGTCAGACCTGCGCAGCGTGCAGATCGACGGTTCCAAGCTCGATTTCGTGAACCTGCGGAATTCGAAGTTGACCGATGTGCTGTTCTCCAATTGCATCATCGAGGAACTCGACCTCGGCAGCGTCGTCGCTCAGCGGGTCGAACTGCGCGGCTGCCGGATCGGCACGCTCGACCTGTCCAGTGCCACCCTCAAGCACGTCGACCTGCGCGGGGCCGAGTTCAGCGTCATCCGCGGCCTCGACGGCCTGCGCGGAGCGACCATCGACGAATCGCAGTTGAGCCTGCTCGCTCCCCTGCTGGCCGGTCACCTCGGCATCGTCGTCGAGTAGCCCGGCCGGGCCCCGCCACGCAGGTGTCAGGAGATGACGCCCGCAGTGATCTCCAGGTCGGATTTCGGGCGTTCCCGCTGGGTGGCGATCGCCGCCCCGGCCGCCACACACACCACGAGGATCGCGATCTGCTGCTGCAGCAGGAACGTCTCCCCCAGCACCAGGGCGCCGAACAGCGCGGCGATGACCGGGCCGAAGCTGGTGATGATCGCGTAGAGCCGAGGGGTGATCCGGCGCAGGATGAACGTGTCGAGCGTGTACGGGAAGGCCGATGAGAGCGCTCCGACCGCGAGCAGCAGCCCGAGGACACCCCAGTTCAGGCTGGAGTAGTCGACCGTGACCAGGGCGAACGGCACGAGCAGAGCCAGGCTGACGACGCTCGCCACCGAGATGCCTTCCAGGCCGGGGAAGGTCACCGCCACCCGCCGGGTGAGCAGGATGTATGCCGCCCAGGCCGCCGCGGCGGCGAGGGCGAAGAGGATGCCGGGGAGGTTGAGCTCCCCGGTCGACCAGGTCAGGAGGAAGACCCCGGCGGCGGCCGCGCTCGCGCAGACGAAGTCGATCGGCCGACGCGACGACGCCAGGGCCAGGGCGAAGGGGCCGAGGAACTCGATCGTGGCCGCGACGCCGAGCCCGAGCAGGTCGACGGCCTCGTAGAAGGTCAGGTTCATGATCGCGAGCACCAGCCCGAGGGCCAGGGCAGGCCACAGCCTGCGCCAGGTCAGGGTCGACAGTTTCGGACGGTAGAACGGCAGAACAGTGCAGGCCATCACGAGCTGCCGGGCCGCCACCACCACGGGTGAGCCGACGAGCGGAATGGCGAGCCCGGCGAGGGACGACCCGAAGTTGATGCTGACCTCGGTCGCGAGCTGGGCGCCCGCGCCGGTCAGACGGTCGCGCTGGGCGGTCACGGCTCTCCTCGTCCGCACCCGGTCGGGCGCGCCTTCCGAGAGTACCGGGTCGCCGGCGCCGATCGGGAAACCCGGGCCTGCGTCGGCTACCGGAACACCGACCGCGCCACGGCCGAGACCTCCAGCGGCACGCCCTCCGGCAGGAAGAAGACCAGCACCGGCGGGCGCCAGACCGCGCCCAGCGTGACGCTCGCGCTCTGCCCGTCGGCCGAGCCGGCCCCGGTCAGTTCCACCCCGTCGACGCCGCCGTGGGGCGCCGTCGCCAGGTAATCCTCGGCCGCCGCCCGCACCTCGTCGGATCGGAGCACGGGTCTGGGGACCGGCCCGGACGGGTCAGCGGTGATTCCGACCGCGTCGAGCGAGAAGGACTCGGCGCCGGCGAGCGCGGCACCGTCGGCCAGGGTGAGCAGCCGTTTGTGGTCCAGGTAGAGCGAACTCGCGGCCACGACGACGAGGATCAGCACGAGTGCGAGGAAGGCATAGAAGATCGTCAGAATCAGAGTCGAGCCTTCCTCATCCGGGCCGAGGCTACCCCAGATGCGGCAGACCGCGGCGCACCTCCGGCCCGAACGACCGGGCGCTCCCCGGTTCATCAGCCGGCCCTGCGGAACCGGGACACCGTCTGGGTGGCGACGGCTTCCATCGGGATGCTCGCCGCGCTTCGCAGGGACAGCAGATCGGGGACCAGTGGCAACGCCACGCGAATCCGCACCGTGACGGAAACCGTGCTCCGCCGGGCCAGACAGCCCCCGGCCCCGCAGTCGATACTCACCGCGGCGCTGTCTCCGGCGATGCCGTAGTCGTCGAGCCCGACCTGCACCGCCCGGAGGGCCCCGGCGCGAGCGGCGGTCTCGTCCGGCGCCTGAACGTAGACGCGGGCGGCCTGCCGCGCCGCGCCCTCGACCGCGAACGCCCCGCTCTGTAGCGCCGACATGGCCAGCACGAGGTAGACGAGCGGAACGAGGAGGATCGCCCCGGCGGTGATGAACTCGAGCGCGGCCGACCCTTCTTCCCCGGCGAGGAGCCGGCCGACGGACCGGCGAACGCCCGCGGTCGGCTTCGTCTCCGCCCGGCCGCAGCTCCTACTCGAGGCCTTCCACGGCGGCATGCCCCACCACCTCCAGACCGCGATCGAGTCCGAGGAGACCGAGCAGCGGCAGCGGGGCGATGACCCGCACCTGCACACTCGGGTAGCCGTCGTATTCGGTGTAGCCGGCGACGACATCCGTGGCGTAGCCGGGACCCAGTGCCACGGTGACCAGTTCCCGAGTGCGCGCGACGCCCTCGGCCAGGCTGCTGTCGGCCAGGGCGGCGAACCGTGCCCCTTCGGCCGCCGCGTCGAGAGCGGTATTGCGCACGTGCAGGGCGAGCGCGAGTTGCATGACGGTGACGGTCAACACCGTGAGGAGCGCGCCCACCAGGACGAATTCGGCCGCCGCCGATCCTCGGTCACCGGCCAGGGCGGATGCGCGTCGCGGGAGAAACATCGTCCGGGGGTCAGAAACCGCTCACGCGGTCGATCGCCTGCTGGAACACCCCGCTCAGGGCCGGGCCGGCCAAACCCCAGATGATGATGATTAGACCCGCCAAAACATGTATAGAGTGTTCAACATGAACACGATCATCTACGTGAGGCAGTCCCTCGACAGGGACGGGGTAGGCGCAGCCGTAGAGCGCCAACTCACCGAATGCCGTGCACTAGCCGTCCAAACAGGTCTCGAAATCGCGCACGAATACGTCGACAACGACGTGTCTGCATCAAAGGGAACGCGCCCCGGATTCCAGGAACTTCTCGCAGCGATCAAGGCGGGCAGCGTTTCGACCATCATCGTCTGGCACACCGACCGGCTCTATCGTCGCGTTCGGGATCTCGTGGAACTCGTGGAACTGGCAGAGAAGCACGCACTACGAATCCTCACCGTCAAGGCTGGGGATCTGGACCTCAACAATGCCGCCGGGCGAATGATGGCGCAAATTCTCGGCGCTGCCGCTCGCTACGAGGTTGAGCAGAAGGGTGCGCGCCAGGTCGCCGCAAATGTGCAGCGCGCGAACGCGGGCGTATGGCAGTTCTCGAATCGGCCGTATGGCTACGAGCGCGTGGGGGGCAAGGTTCAGATTGTAGAGCCCGAAGCCGTCGTGTTGCGTGACGCCTACGCCCGGTATCTCGCCGGGGAATCGTATTACTCGATCGTGGACGACCTGAACACCCGCGGGACAATGACCGCAACGGGGAAGCCTTGGAGCATCACGACGTTACGAGCCCGGCTCCGAAATCCTGCCTACGCCGGCATCCGTGAGTACAAGGGCGAAGCCGTGGCGCAGGGCGACTGGGAGCCGATCATCACACGCAAGACGTGGGACGAATACACGCGGCTCCGAACGCACCGAAAGACACCCCATGACTGGAGCAACAAGACCAAGTATCTGCTGTCGGGCTTAGCCCTTTGCGGGGTGTGCGGCGGGCGCATGCTGGCGCGTCCAGACTACCCGCGTAACGGCGTAGACCGCCCGCCACGCATCGCCTACGCATGTACGGCAAAGTGGTGCACCCAACGCGACCAGGAGCGCTTAGACGGGCTCGTAGAGGGGATTGTCGTTGCCCGGTTCTCGCAGCCTGACGTTCTCGATCTCGTTCGCGTGGACCAGGACGTAGCGCCGCAAGAGGCGGAAGCTCTCGACCTGCGCCGCCGATGGGACGACCTCGCCGAGCTAGTAGCAGACGGCACCATGCGACCTGCCGCAGTTCGGGAGCAGTCGGCAATCATTCAGGACAAGCTGGCCCGGCTGCAGGTCGTGATCGACAATGCCCGCGGTGGCTCGACGATGACCGATCTTGCTCTTGCGAGCGACACCGCGGCCAAGTGGGAGAGTTTTGGCCTACCCCAGAAGCGGCAGGTGATCTCGTCTCTCTTTACCGTCACCGTTTCCAAACAGAAGAACACGCGAGTGTTCGACCCCAATGACATAGCTATCGAATGGCTGTCCTAGCCACCGAGTAGTTATGAAAGTGCCCCCGGACTGTTTGCGCAGTCCAGGGGCTAGATCCCACCTCAACAACGAAAGGCAAGACCATCTCAAATTCTAACGTCTCATCAAACCTCGTCACCAGACTCCGCGACGTTGCAGAGTCCGAGCTTGTCGAATTGGAACGACAGTTCGCCGCCGACTCAATCCGCACGGTCCGGCTCCGAAACGACATCTCCCGATACACGATCGGGTCGCCCTCATGGGTAATCGAGTCCGAAGCGGGCATGTGGTCCACCGTCATCCTCGGAAAGAGCCACCCAGCGCGAACCGCCGAGCCTGGCGACCACTACGAGTACCGAACCGAAGAAGGCGACATGGTGAAGCAGACGTATGTCGGTCTCTTCGATATGGTCGCCGCGATTGCCGACCCCGCCGACGGCGCGCGAATCACTCTCATGGCTGCACACACGCCCACCATGGCCGCCGACTCGGCGGCCATCACCCCGAAGGTTCAGGCGTGGCTGGACGCAAACCCAATCCTTGCTCACGCGCCGGCTGCCGACATCGTGAGACTCGGATTCTCAGGGGACGAAATCCAGACCATCCTCGACATATACGAGAACGCCGCCTGACCAAAGCTCGAAAATGCCCGGCCTGCGAGAGCTTGCCGGGCATTTTTGCGTCCAGAAGTGGAGCAGTCTCAAGAAAGATTAAACGTCTACTTTAGGCAGCATTGTGCACAGAAATTTACTGGCCGCTGACCAGCCTTTTTGCCTGATTTCACGGGACAGGCCACAGATTGCTTTACAACTTATCCACAGTCGAATATGTGTTCTGAACAACTTGTCCACAGAGTTATCCACACGGCGACGTGTGTATGAACACTTCGCTGAAGTAGCTTTACGGATAAGGGGCACAACGCCCCGCAAGAGAACGCTCCGGGCCATGAGTGGCAACTCAAACCCGGAGCAAGCCGGACACCAACCTTCACGAAGGGCTCGACCAATTGAATAGTACATACCGTCGACCTGCCTGCGCAACGGCAGCCGAAGCCATTGCCGAATGGGGCACCATCCGCGAAGCCGCCACCAGGCGTGCTGTCAGCACAAAAACCATTCGCCGCTACATCGCACGAGGGCTCGTGCAAGCTGAACGGTTCGGCCCTCGACTCATCCGCGTGAACCTTGCCAGCCTTGACGCCGTTGGGCACTCGCTCGCCAGCGATGCCCTGTGAGCGCCACTCAGGACTACATCAGTCGCATCGTCGCGTGCGCACCTCCGCTCACTCCCGAACAGCGCGACAAGCTCGCAGCGCTTCTGCGCCCCGCTGGCGGTGGTGCGCTTTGAAGGCCGCGCCCCTCACCCCAGCCCCCTGGATTCACGAACAGGCGGGACAGACTGAATCAGTTGAAGCGCTCATCCGTCGTGCCGCAACCATCGTCACCGACAACGCGCTGCGGCTTTCGCCGTCGAAGGTGTCACGCCTCGTGCGCGCACACGTGCGGCGATCAGGCAGCGTGCAGGTCGCCGCCCGGATGCTCGAGGCCTACGTCCTCAGCTACTCGGACGTAACCGGCGAGACTGCGGTGCGCAACGTCATGGCAGAAAAGCGATGAGCGCGGCACGAGAAAGCCGCCTCACGGTGAATGAGGCGGCCAGGGAACCCACCCGCAACGCAACCACTTCCAGCCTAAAGCCGAACTCATCGAACCCCACAGAACCCGCAGGCAAGATCGGCGCACGCGTAGAAACGCATCTCGACGCCACGCTCTGGAAGCTGAAGGCCGGCGAGATTGGCTTACACGACTTGACGCCGGCACTCATGGGCTTCTACTCGATCGGTCACAGCGACGGCATCGCATCCGTCGCCCCGCAGCTCGAGCAGGCGTTAGCAGACAGGGACCGCTACTACCGAGCCGCCTTTGACCCGCGCTCGCCCATCAAAATCGGGCCGAGTCACGCCGAGCTACAAGCGACCCGCCGCGCGACCTACGAAAGGGGTGCCGAATGACAGTATCCAGCGCGATTCACGACGGTTCGACGGTTCACGACGGTTCAAGCGGTTCCATTCTGGGGGTCACCCTCGCCGGAGTGAGGTCGTGGTTCGCTCGGTTCATCTGCGTTCCCGACGACATCGATCTGGACCTGCTCGCACTCTGGGCGGCCCATACCCACGTTGCGCTCGAGACGTACTCCACCCCTCGACTAGTGCTCGACTCAACCATGCCGGGAAGTGGCAAGACGACCGTGCTTGAGCACATGCAGCGCCTCTGCCACGCGCCGATTCAGGCCGCGTCCATATCGTCACCTGCTCTGCTCGCTCGCATGCTCTCTAAGGGCATTCGAACGATTCTGATTGACGAAGTAGACCGGTCCCTGGATCCCAAGAAACCGGGCGTAGAAGACCTAATCGCCATTCTCAACAGTGGATACAAGCGGGGCGCTACTAGACCCGTGCTAGTGCCAGGCAAGGGCGGCGACTGGGACGTGGACGAGATGTCTACCTACTCGCCCGTAGCAATGGCCGGCAACTCCCCGCACCTGCCCGACGACACCCGCTCACGCTCCATCCGTGTGCTGCTCATGCCCGACCTGTACGGCGTAGTTGAGTCCTCCGATTGGGAAGAGATAGAAGCGGACGCGCAGGACCACGCGGAAGCGCTCACCAACGCAATGGACGACGCGCGGGAGTTCATCCGGACTGTTCGCCCCCCGCTGCCTGCCGGCTGTGTAGGCCGCATGAAGGAGAAGTGGAACCCGCTTATGCGCGTTGCTGCTGCAGCTGGCGGTGATTGGCCCGAGGTTGTCGACCGACTCATAAAACGAGACATGCAGGAGGTGGAAATGGAACGAGAAGAGGGACTAATGAAGCTGCCCCCACAAATGGTTTTGCTCATCGACTTGCACGCAGTTTGGCCTGATTCTGAGCCGTTCGTGAACTCAAACGAGCTGGTGCGCCGCCTGATCGAGCGCAACCCCGACTACTGGGACGTAGTGAGCGCATACGGGCGAGCGCTGACCGTTCAGCGACTGGGACGGACTCTCGTTCAGATCAAGATCAGGTCAACAAAGAACGCACTGGATCACCGCGGATACGCACGAGCAGACTTTTTAAAGTCGTGGCGACAGTCTGGGATCACACCCCCAAACGAACCGTCTAGACCGTCTGAGACCGTCGAGCCGTCTATGGCTGCAGCACCTGTAACAAGTGTTACACCTGCCAAGGCCTGCCGAGTCTGCGCCGCTCCCCTGCTCCACCCGGCCTCTCGCGCATCGGGCATCTGCGCCAAACGTGACAGCGCACACGCCGCATGACCAAGGCAACGGACGCATTCGCCCGACTGCAATTCGCCATGTTCACGACCGCCCCCGCCTGCCAGGACGACGACCGGTTCGTTTCCGACGACGTACCCGCGGCAACACTCGCGCCCCTCTGCCGCACCTGTCCAGTGTTCGATCTCTGCGCCGACTATGCGGGACTCGAAAGGCCCAAAGGCGGCATCTGGGCAGGGAATCGCTATCGGATAAACAACTCGAACGGGGAGGCGGCATGAGCGAGTACATCCGCCCGCCCGGCTATGTGTCTGGGGTGATCATCCCACCGCGCATCGCGTACATCCTCGAGACGAATATCCGCCTGACCACATTCCGCAGCCAAAGCCGCGGCAACGATCAGGAACTCGACGCTGCCCTCAACGCAATCCGATGGGCGGCAATGCAATGGGCAGCTTCCGTCAACGGCAGCCAGCACGGGGAGGCCACGGAAGCACCGACACGATTGAGGAACTGGTACACACCAGCTCAAATCGCCACAAAGACAGGAATCACCGAACATGCGGTACGGCTCGCAATTCGAGAAGGCCGGCTCCCCGCCGAGAAGGTCGATCGCATGTGGACGGTCAGCCCTGCTGACTACTCCAACTTCATAACCGCACGACGAAATCTATAGGAGACAGCATGACAAACGCCACCGACACCAACAGCAACCTGCGGACACTCGCAGAGCAGCACATGGCCAGCATCCGAAACAACCGCGACCTTTCGAATGAAGCCAAACTGCGACAGCTTGCGCGCGCCTACCTCGACCTCAAAGACGGACTCAACGGACTCGAGACCGGCCTTGACAAGACCGCCGCCGACCGTCGCGCAGTTCTTGAGCGGAGACTGTTTGGAATCCCCAACACTGCCGATGCGAACAGCATGATCTCATACCGCGACGCGCTCGATCGTGCATCGCAGATCCAGACCAGGGACGAGACAACCGCACTGGCAATGCTCAACAAGGCCCGCACTGCTGGCGATGACCTGCTCGTGCGCGCCGTACTCGCGACCGCCTTCGAGCGCGAATGGGTTGATGTGATCAATGAGTTCGCGGCAAAGAACCCAGCGCTCGATAAGGACGTGACCGAGCTGTGGACGATCCAGCAGAAAGGGGAAGACGTATTCGCTCAGTTCGCATTCATCGCGGTCAAGCCCAAGGAGCTCTCCTCATACAGTGACTCCGCGTTGAGGGTCATGGCTGCAGGCGAGACCCCCTCGTCGAAGATCGCCGTGTTCTGATGCCGCTTCACGCCTTCAAGGGGGTAGGGGCCACTACTGACTTCCATCCAAGGGCGGGCGGTCTCCGGGGCGGCGACCTTTTCTTTCGGCAGGTCAGAATGATGACCCCTTCGCTCCCTTACATCCCAGATTGCGAGCGGAAGCGGTGTCGAGCATAACGGTTCCCAGGGGCTTGAACACTGCGGGTCGCAAGCTCTGGGATTCCTCAACTGAAGAGTTTGAGTGGGCCATGCACGAGTTGGCGATGCTCGAGGAAGCGTGCCGGACTCGAGACCGCATCGTGCAGCTCGACCGTCAGGTTTCAGAAGATGGGCTCATGCTCACCAGTAGTCAGGGTTCGCGCGTACATCCCGGCATTGCGGAGGCAAGGCAGCAACGTCTGACCTTGGCTCGCCTGCTGGCAACGCTGGGCATCCCGGCACTGGGCGAGGACAACCTGCCTGCTGCCCGCGGCGTGCGCGGCGTCTACGGGCGCGGCGGTCGCTGATGGTTCGCAGGCGGCCCCGTGAGTCCCAATTCCATATGCCGGATTGGGTGGCGTCGTTCGCCCCCGATCCGGCCTCTACGGAGTCGATCACCGAGCAGGTACAGGCGTGGCGGATCAGGGTGCGCGAATTTTGCGACACCCAAGCGTTGCAGCGCAATGACGTGAGGTCGTGGCTGTGGATCGTTCGGGGCACGCACACGGTCAAGCGGTCGCTTTGGCAATCTCCGGGTGCGCACACGCATCCCGGCCCCATCAACCAGACGAAGGAATCAGAATGACGCACAAGACGTTTGACCTGGATTTCAACAGCATCACCGGAGACAAAGACACCGATCAGGCGCGTGGATTGCGATTGGTTCTCGCCGTCCTCGAAGATGACCTACTCCACCTGACCGCCGTTGCGGAGGATGTCTACACGGACCCTCGCGGTTTCGAGTTGGCCCTGTGGGAGCTGGTCGTGGGCCTGGCCGGCACGCTCGGCAATGACTGGGCCTCACGCACGGACCGCGAGACGGTCATTGCGGGCATCCAGCAGACCCTCACTGACAATGCTGCGGAGGGTGTCTAACCATGGCTGACAGGATCGTGAAGGTGGCGCTTGTCGCCCAGGTCACTAACTACCTCTCCGGTATGGAGCAGGCGCGCAAGGCGACACAGGGTGTTGGCACCGAGGCTGAGAAGGCTAGGGCGAAGCTCGAGGCGCAGTCTCAGGCGATGACATCCATTGGCACGGGCATGGTCGGCATGGGCGCTCTGGCATTGGTGGGCGTCGGTCTGGCTGTCAAGAAGTTCAGCGACTTTGACGCTGCGATCAGCAACGTGAAGGCTGCCACGCAGGAGACGACGGGCAACATGGCGTTGCTCCGAGATGCAGCACTCAAGGCTGGTGCGTCCACTGTCTACTCTGCTACCGAGGCTGCGGGGGCGATCGAGGAACTCGGCAAGGCGGGCCTGTCCACGAAGGACATTCTGAGCGGCGGTCTGGATGCTGCACTGTCGCTGGCTGCTGCTGGGGTCTCGACGTTGCTGATGCTGCGGGTATCGCTGCTACGGCGCTGAAGACGTTCAACCTCAAGGGTTCGGACATGAACCATGTTGCCGACCTGATGGCTGCTGGTGCGGGCAAGGCGATGGGCGACGTTACCGACCTGTCCGGGGCACTCTCTCAGGCTGGTCTTGTCGCTAACTCCACCGGCCTCTCTATCGAGGAAACAACGGGCACCCTCTCAGCGTTCGCAGCCAAGGGCCTGCTCGGGTCTGACGCGGGTACAGCGTTCAAGTCGATGCTTCAGCGTCTCACTCCGCAGTCGGCTGAGGCTGCCGCGAAGATGGACGAGCTGGGCATCTCCGCGTATGACGCGCAGGGGAACTTCATTGGTATGGAGAAGTTCGCCGGCAACCTGGCAACGTCGATGAAGGATCTCTCTGTTGAGCAGCGTAACGCGGCTATGTCTACGATCTTCGGGTCCGATGCGGTGCGCGCTTCGACGGTCCTGTTCGATGAGGGCGCGGCGGGCATCAAGAAGTACATCGACCAGACGAACGATTCGGGTTATGCGGCGAAGGTTGCGGCTGACCGGCTCGACAATCTCAGGGGCGACGTGGAGGCTTTGGGCGGTTCGTTCGACACGTACCTGATCCAGTCAGGCTCCGGGGCGAACGATGTACTTCGAACCCTGACGCAGGGCGCTACAGGCCTTGTGACGGCCGCTGGGGCGCTGCCTGAGCCCGTTCTGGGCGGTGCGCTGGCTCTCGGGGGCCTGGTCGCTGCTGTCGCGCTGGCGGGCGGCACGGCGCTGGTCGCCATCCCGAAGATTGCGGCCTTCAAGGCGTCGCTGACTGACCTTGGCATTTCGGGTGGCTCTGCTGCTCGAGGGGTTGGCCTGCTGTCTGGCGGCTTGGCGATCGCAGGCATAGCCCTGGCCGTATTCGCTGACAACCAGGCGAAGGCAACAGAGCGCGCGAAGTCCTATGAGGACAGTTTGGACTCGCTGACGGGCAAGACCACGGACTACTCCCGCGAGATTGCCAAGGCGAATCTGGTGAAGAAGGGCAACTTTCTGGGCATCGAATCGGACTCGGCGTATGACGCGGCAAAGAAGATTGGTCTGGGCCTTGATGTCCTCACCGACGCGGCGCTAGGCAGCGCGCCGGCCCTCGCTGAAGTCCAGAAGCACATGCAAGCATTCACCGATTTGGTCAACAGTGGCAATGACGTGAAAGCCGCGGAGAAGCTTGGTCTGACATCTCAGGAGTACGCGGCAGCGGTGAAGGTTCTGCGGGACTCGATTGGTGCCGAAACGTCCGGGGTCATTGCGGGCCAGAAGGCATGGGCGCAGAAGGCCGAGGCAACAGACGGCGCTGCTGGATCGTTGGACGCCATCGTGTTCTCATACGGCAACTCGGAGGACGCGGCTGCTGCACTTGACGACCAGATCAGGTCGCTGACTGACTCGATGAACAAGCAGAACGGTGTGAACCAGGACGCTGCGGGCGCGAATGCTGATTATCAGCAGTCCATCTTTGACCTGTCGGAGTATGTGCGACAGGCGAAGGGGGGCGCGGACGGGTTCAGCACGAGCCTCGACGCTAACACTGTTGAGGGAAGCAAGAACGTTGACATGCTCGCCGGTCACGCGAAGGCGGCGCAGGACTCGGCGAAGGCAACCCTTGACGCTGACGGCAACATGAACACATACCGGGCCACGCTTCAGGCTGGGTGGCAGACGGTTTATGACAGCGCTTTGGCCCTCACTGGCAATGCTGACGCGGCCAAGGCTATCGCCGACAATCTCGCAGCCATTCCCGCGGAGACGGCGTTCAAGGTCATTGCGGATACGTCAGAGGCGGCTCGGCGGCTCGAGCACTTGCGGGATCTGATCCGGACTATTCCCGGTTCGATCGCGCTCGGCCCAGGTGTGCAGCTCCCGAACCCACTGGACGTGTATAACCGGGCAACTGGTGGCATTCTTCCGGGTGCGCCGTCGTCTAAGGACAACATGTTTATTCATGCGGCCTCGGGTGAGTTTGTCACGCGCGCATCTCAAACAGCGATCCCGGCGAACCGTGCCGCGCTCGAGTACATGAACCGTGGCGGAACCATTCGCGGGTATGCCTCAGGCGGGCTTGTGGGGTATGCGGCACCCATCCAGTACGCGGCACCGAATGGCGGTTGCAACCACGTGTCCAACGCCAATTCCACGCAACAGTCGGCTCCGAACATCAACATCACCGCGCCGGCCATCGCCACGCCAGATTCACTCGTTTACGCAACCATCCTCGGTCGCGAACTCGGCCGCACTCTCAGCGGCAAAATCTAACCGATCACAAGGAGAACTCAATGGGAATGTATCCAACACCAGACGGTCCGGGACTCGATAGGCTGGCCCGCGAGCTCGGAGACATCCGCAGGCAGCTCAGGGACTTGCAAACGCCCTCCGGAACGAACATCGGCAACGTTGCCGCTCAGGTACAGACGCTCGTCGCCAGGGTGAACGCAACACTCCTGAATATCGACGCGGCCGTGCAAACATCGATCTCTGCCAACTCTATGACGACGGCGCAGATCAACGCGAAGGTAGCAAGTCCGGGCAACATCGCACCTGGCACGGTCACCGCATCCAGCGCAGTATCCGGCACCACGGGAACATTCCCCACCGGAGTGAGCTCAACGGGCGTCTACAGCAAGCTGCTGACCTACGGCGGGGCCTACAACGCGCAGTATGTCCACGTCGACGGGACCATGGGCTACGTGCCCAGTTCGAGGCGCTACAAGCAGGACATCATGCCGGCCACGCTCGACCCGCATCTGTTGAACGCCCTGCAGCTCGTCACCTTCCGTTACATTGCTGCGGTCGACAATCTGGGCGACGACGCGGTGACAGAGCTCGGCCTGATCGCCGAGGATGTCGACGCTCTCGGCCTGTCCTGGCTCGTCGACTACGACACCGACGGCAAGCCCAACGGCGTGAAGTACGAACGGCTCGCACTGCTCATGATCCCCTGGGCGCAGTCGATCGAGGCGCGGCTCAGCGCGCTCGAGAGGTAGACGCCCAAAGAATGCCCGTCCACAGTTTGTGGTCGGGCATTCTGACGTTCTACGCCTACGCCTACGCGTTAGCGGAAAGAGAGTGGTGTGTCGTCGGGTCCGGACGGGTCATACTCGTGGAAGCTGATTGCCACGCCGGGCGTGATGAGCATCCGGTGAAATCCGACGCCATCTCCCTTGGGGTAATGAACGTCGTGCCAGACCGGCTGACCACTTTCCAGGCACTTGAGTACCAACTCAGAAATCTCATCGACCTTCTCGATTGCAAGCGGACCGATGATCGGTTCACCGTTGTAATACATCGCCCAAGCCATGATTGCTCCCCCTAAGTTCTGCGGTCACAGGCCCGCAGCGTCATTCTAGGACCAAGGACCCCTTGCAGGCATCGTGCCTGAATGGCCGCCGTGTCACTCGGCATCCTACTCACCCCCCACACGGTAAGAATGGCCTTCATCGGATCGAGGCAGATGCGGCGGTTCGGCGTGTCCAAAAAGTCAAGGTGTCCATGCGGTCACTTTTCGCCCTGGCAGTTGGATCCGCAACCTATGGTGATCCCATGAGTGAACTTGACGACATCAATACGATTGAGCAGACCGCCGAATACCTGAAGATTGAGACGACCAAACTGCGCCGGCTCGTCAATCAAAAGAAGATCGCCTTCCTGAAACAAGGCCACGTACTCACGTTCCCCCGTGCCGCCGTCGAAGCCTACGTGGAGTCCAACACGACCGCCGCAATACCCCCGAACACGTGGGGGCTTACGGACGCGTCTGCGCGCCGGATTCGAGGACGCTAGGGCTCAGAACCCGGCGCGCAGATGGCGTGGCTTGTGTTCGATACGGATTGTCATGTCCCGCTGTCTCGAGGGCAACGGGGATGGTGATGCCCTTAAGGGCATCTGAGCTCTCCTGCGGCCTCGATCTCGTCAACGATGCTCTTCATCTCAACAATGTGGTCCCCCGCTGCTGTCGGGTCACTCAAGATAGCCGCGTTGAGAGTTACGAGGGCTCGAACGATTTTGTTGTTCACGTCCCACTGTAGATCCGCCTCCGCCACGAGGTCTCCGAGTTTCTGCGTAGTACTGGATATCTCAGTCGTTAGGACTCTCGTCTTGGCTGTCAGCGAGATGGCGTAAGCGATCCCGTCGTGCAGGGTGGCGATCGCTTCGAATGGCGAAGCGTCGGCGTACGCACTGGAAGCAGATTCGATTGGGGACCGCTGCGAGCGCCATAGCAGCGGGTGGAAAGATGACCGCGGCATCATCGAGGCACAGGAAGATGAAGCGGTAGACGCCGCATTCCCTGACGTCGAATTCCGGCCCGTGGACATTTGACCGTCACCGGCCATTGATACTGTCGAGCTACAAACGAATGGAGCACTACATGGCACTGACCAAGTACCTCATCAACAAGGACGTTCCCGTAAACGAAGCTTTCAAGCGCACCGTGAAGGCGGACTCATACAGGTTTGCTGATGGATATTTCCACTTCTACGCCAACAACGGCACCGACGACGTGAAGGTTTTCTCAATCGGCACCAGTCAGGTGCAAGTCATCGAGGTAATCGAGAACTAGAGCAGTGCAAGCAGAGCACCCCCGTTGTCCGAAGACAACGGGGGTTTCGTCGTTTTCCATACCCGCACGGCCCCGATCTCGCTGCCGATCCACCCGGAAGGGGGTATTGGCTCGAGCGGGCTGCGCAGTGGAGACTACTCACGCACGCCGATGTAGCTCAGTTGGATAGAGCAGACGGTTTCTAACCGTCAGGCCGGGGGTTCGAATCCTCCCATTGGCACCATGCTCAACCCCCCTCACTGGGAGTAGATCCACCCAAGCTGCGCTCGTTAGCGTTCGATTATGGCTGACAAGTACGAGATCGCAGAATGGCTCATGAACGAGATCCGCACGAATGGCCCGCGCCGCTCGTATCAGAGCCGTTTGGTCAAAGCGATGCGCGACAGTTTCGGCCCAGAGTGGTCTTACAAGAATCACAATGGCAACCAGGCGATCGACAAAAGCGTACTGCGGCATTTTGGGACGCTCAAAGATAAGTTCGTTATTTGGGATCGGTCCGACCAGTCATGGCGAGTCGTGAGCCCAGAAGATCTAGAGCGAATAGAAACGAGAAACGCCGAGCGCCAGCTCAGGAAGGAGGAGGGGGCGCGAATTCGCGCTGCCCACGCTGCTGCAAGGGCAACCCGCGCCAACTAGTCAGAACTTGACCAGCCGGCACTCCGGGCAGCACCACACCACGACAGCACCCCGCTCTGTCGCCTACATTTTGACTAGGCAGGCGCGCCGTTTTTGCGTTCACCGGGCATTCAGCACGGCGCGCCTAGAGCCTCACCAGGCCACACTCCGGGCATCGCCAGACGACCGCACCCCATCGCTCGATCGGCTCCATCCTGTGCAGGCAAGCTGGGCAATTCGGAGTCTCAAGGCCATCCATAACTATTACCCTCTTCGTGTTCGATTGGGCAGGCCTGCAGTCATCAGGGTGATCAGGACCCAGCCGGGGACGTCCCCGGTGTCGTCGCTCCACAGGGCCAGGAAACGCCGCCGCAATGTGGTCATCTTGCTCCTCTTTTCCGTTTTTCCGTGGGAATCACTTGGTGGGTTGGTGGGTCAGAAACCCGACTGAAGGATGAACAGGCCGGGGAAGACCGCGAACAGGATGGTCAGGGGAAGAATCAGAAAGACCAGGGGGACGAGCATGGCCACCTCCTTCTTGCCGGCAACCTCGAGCAGTTCCCGCTTGGCGCTGTCCCGGGAGTCCTGCGCCTGGGCGCGCAGAACCTCGGCCAGGGGCGTGCCACGGTCGAGCGCACCCGAGACCTGATCGACGAGACGGGTCACCGCCGGCAGGTGCAGGCGGCCGGCCAGCGCCCGCAGCGCGGAGTGCAGCGGCACGCCGATCCGCACATCGGCGACGACGCCGGCGAATTCCCGCGACAACTCCCCCGTGCTCGTGCGCGACACCCGGGCGAGCGAATCCAGGATTCCCTCGCCCGCCGACAGGGACAGCGTGAGGAACTCCAGGATCGTCGGCAGCTCGCTCTGCATCCGCGCCAACCGCGCCGTCGCCGCGCGGGTCAGGAGCCAGTCCCGAGCCAGGGCGCCGCAGAGCCCGGCCAGCACGGGCAGGACGACCGACACCACAATGGGCACCGCCCGGAACATCGGCAGCGTGATGGCAAGACCAGCGCCCAGACCGAACGCGACGAGAGCCCAGACCACCTGCTCTGACCGGAAGCGATCGACGCTGTGCTCTGTCCCGGATTGGCGCAGGCGCCGCTCGATGCCGTCCGCGCCGCCGAGCACGGCCCCGAGCAGCCGCTTGAGGGAGCCGAAGGCTGGGGCGAACAGGGTGCCGAGCACGGGGATCGGGTCGACCGACCTTCGGCCGACGAAGGCGCGAGCCTCGACGGACACGTCCAGGATGTAGGGGGCCAGCCTGTGCACGAGCCGCGGCCGGCTGAGACGCGGGATGGTGCTCACCATCGACCACAGTCCGATGCCCAGCGCGCAGCCGCAGAACAGGCCCCACGCCAGCGACGCACTCACCGGAACCACCGGCGTTCCTCGGGCAGCCGGCCCAGCGCCACCATCAACCGGTAGGCCACAACCGACATGCCGAGACCGCCGAGCACGACGGCCACACCGGTGCTGGTGTTGTACGCGACGGCCGCCTCCGGCCGCGACCCGAGGAGGAGCAGGATCACCCAGGGCGCCGCCACTCCCAACCGTGCGGCGTTCACCACCCACGACTGGCGGGCCTCGACCTCGGCCCGGACGGCCGCGTCCTGCCGGAGCCAGGCCGCAAGGCTGCGGAGCACGATCGTGAGGTCGCTGCCGCCGACCTCCCTGGCCATCCGCAGGGTTTCAAGGATGCGATCGGCGACCGGGTCGGCCAGGGACTCCTTGAGGCGGTCCACGGCATAGGTGAAATTGCCGGTGGACCGGTAGTCCCCGGCGAACGCCGCGAACGCGGCCCTCGTCGTCACCGGGCCGGCATCGGCGAGGCTGCTCACGCTGTCGGGGAGGGCGAGACCCGACCGCACCGCGGACACGAGATGGTCGACGACGTCGGGCCAGACTGTCCGGTTGGCCCGACGCGCCGCCCGCGCGCGCCAGGTGACAACCAGCACGGGCAATGCCATGCCGCCCAGCCCCGCGACGATCGACAACGCCCCGATGCCGAGGAGCGCCTCGGCCAGCGCGAAGCCGGCCACCCCGAGGACGAGGGAAATGGCCGCGAACGCGGGCAGCGGAAGCGCACCCAGGCCGGCCTGGGCCAGGTCTGCCCGGAAGGCCCCGCGCGGCCGGCCCCGCCCGGGATCGGCCGTCCCGCGCGTGGGCCAGAGGAACGGCGAGGCCAGCAGCAGCAGGCCGGCCCCGAGCAGGCTCCCGAGAACGACGCTCATGCCGCACCAGCTCGCAGCACAATGGCGGGGTCGAGCCCCGCAGCCAGGAACTTGGTGAGCTTGCCGGGATGGCCGCCGGTCGCCGTGAGCGTTCCGCCCTCGATGAGGAAGATGGGGCTCGCCTCGATCACGGGGCCGGCAAGCCGACCGCTGGGCGCCAGGATCTCGATGACCCGGCGACGGCCATGCCGGTCGATTTCGCAGTGGACCACGATGTCGATGCAGCCCGCGACGGTCGGCAGCACGAAGGCCGAGTCGATGTTGCGACCGGCCAGGAGCGGGAGCGTGGACAGCTTGGCCAGGGCGTCCCGCGCGCTGTTGGCGTGGATCGAGCACATCCCCGGCAGCCCACTGTTGAGCGCGATCAACAGGTCGAGGCTTTCCGCCTCGCGCACCTCGCCGACGATGAGACGGTCGGGCCGCATCCGCAGGGACTCCTTGATCAGCCGGCGCAGGGTGATCTCGCCGGTGCCCTCGAGGCTCGGCTGGCGGCACTGCATGGCCACGACGTCGCGGGCGGCAAGGTCGAGTTCGAAGGTCTCCTCCACCGTCACGATCCGCTCGTTGCGGCGGGTGGCCGTGAGGAGGGCGTTGAGCATCGTGGTCTTGCCGGTCTGGGTCGCGCCCGAGACGAGGATGTTCTGCCCCGACAGAACGCACATCCGCAGGAATTCCGATGCCTGCTGGGTCAGCGACCCCAGCCCGACCAGCTGGTTCAGGTCGCGGATGCGCCGGGTGAACTTGCGGATGTTCACCGCCCAGTGCTTGCGGGTGATGTCCGGGATGACCACGTGCAGCCTCGAGCCGTCCGGCAGGGACGCATCGACGAACGGGGAGGACAGGTCGACCCGGCGGCCGGATGCCTGCAGCATCCGTTCGACGAGGTCCCGGACCTCACGCTCGGAAAGCACCATGTCGGTCAGTTCCGGAACCCCGTCGCGGGCCACGAACACCCGGGACGGCGCGTTGATCCAGATCTCCTCGATGCCCGGGTCGTCGAGGAATGGTTGCAGCGCCCCGAACCCCGTCAGCGACGCCACCACCTCCCTGGCTGCCTGGCGTTCGTCGGGGATCAGCGGCAGGGAGGAGCCGAGCGCCCGCTCGCTGTAGCGCTGAAGCTCGTCGTGCACGTACTTCTCCGCCAGCAGCAGGTCGGTCGAGAGATCGACGCCGTCGCGGCGCACCCGGGACCGGACCTGCTCGGTGATGATGCGCACGGCCTCGCTCATCCCTGAATGATGCTCCACCGGTGCAGGACACCGGAGAACTTATCCACACCCCCGTCGCCATACCCGGGTGAGTTGCGAAAAGAGCACCCTCGTCGCACACCCTCGTCGCGCTGGCGAGGGTGCTTTTTCCGCAAGTCAGCGGGCGGACCAGCCGCCGTCCATCCCGTAGCTGGAGCCCGTGACCATGGCGGCATCGGCCGACGCCAGCCAGGCCACCAGCGACCCGACCTCCTCCGGCTCGACCAGCCGCTTGATGGCGCTCTCCGTGAGCATGATCCGGCCGAGCACCTCCGCCTCCGGGATGCCGTGCACGAGCGCCTGGTCCTTGATCTGCTTCTCGACCAGGGGCGTGCGCACATAACCGGGGCTGACGCAGTTGCTGGTCACCCCGTGTTCCCCACCCTCGAGGGCGGTCACCTTGGAGAGGCCTTCCAGCCCGTGCTTGGCCGCGACATACGCAGCCTTGAACGGCGAGGCGCGGATGCCGTGCACCGACGTGACGTTGACGATGCGCCCGAAGCCGCGCTCGTACATCTGCGGCAACGCCGCCCGGATCAGCAGGAAGGGAACCTCCAGCATGAGCGTGATGATGCGGCGGAAGTCCTCCGGAGCGAAGTCCTGGATCGGACTGATCGTCTGGACGCCCGCGTTGTTGACCAGGATGTCCACGCCCGCCAACCGCAGGGAAAGCTCCGGATCGGTCAGCGCGGCCGGGTCCAGCAGGTTCACCGCCCAGCTCGAACCGCCGACCTCCGCGGCGAGCGCCGCGGCCCCGGCCCGGTCGATATCGGCGACGACGACGTGGGCGCCGCGGGCCGCGAGCGCCCGGACCGTGGCCGCGCCGATCCCGCTCGCTCCCCCGGTGACGAGGGCTCTCCGGCCCTGAAGGGGCCTGGTGCCTCCCCCATCGTGGACGGAAACGGTCTCTGCTGCTGCGGTCATCAGGTGGTCCTTCGTGGTGCGGGCTGGCAAGGGCGTGCGGGGCCGGTCGCTCGACAGGCTCAGCCGGAAACCCTCGCCGGCTCGAGGCCGTGCTTGCGGGCATCCTCAGCGTCGACCTCGCGCAGCGAGATGCCCCGGGTCTCCTTGAGCGTGACCACGGCGACGACGGTGATCGCACAGGCGATCACCAGGTAGAACGCCACCGGCAGCCAGGACTTGTACTGCTGGAGCAGCGCCGTGGCGATGATCGGCGCCATCGAACCGGCCAGGATCGAGGTGACCTGGTAGCCGAGGGACACCCCGGAGTAACGCATCCGGGTCGGGAACATCTCGGCCATGATCGCTGGCTGCCCGGCGTACATCAGAGCGTGGAAGCACAGCCCGATGGTGATGGCCGCCACGATGACGACCGGGTTCAGGGTGTCGAACATCGGGAAGGCGAAGAACGCCCAGGTCGATCCGAGCACGGCGCCGGCGAGGTAGACCGGCTTGCGTCCGAACCGGTCGGAGAGCCGGCCGACCTGCGGGATCACCAGGAAGTGCACGACGTGGGCGAGCAGCAGGGCGAGCAGGAGCTGGCTCGTGTTGTACTGGTGCACCGTGACCAGGTAGACGATCGAGAAGCTCACGATGGTGTAGTAGAGGATGTTCTCGGCGAAGCGCAGACCCATGGCCCCCAGGATCCCCTTCGGATACTTGCGCACGACCTCCATCACGCCGTAGCTGATCGCTTTCTCCGCCTCGACCTGCGCGCGGGCCTCGAGGAAGATCGGCGCCTCGCTGACGTGGGTGCGGATGTAGTAGCCGATCACCACGATGATCGCGGAGAGCCAGAAGGCCACCCGCCAGCCCCAGCCGAGGAACTGCTCGGCAGGCAGGATCCAGGACATGGTCAGCAGCACGAGGGTGGCGAGCAGGTTGCCGACCGGAACGGCCGCCTGCGGCCAGCTCGACCAGAAACCGCGGGTCTTGTTCGGGCTGTGCTCGGCCACGAGTAGAACCGCGCCGCCCCATTCGCCGCCGACCGCGAAGCCCTGGATGAAGCGCAGGATCACGAGGAGCGCGGGCGCCCAATAGCCGATGCTGTTGAAGCCCGGCAGGCAGCCCATCAGGAACGTGGCGGCGCCGACCAGGATGATCGTGACCTGCAGGGTGTGCTTGCGGCCGAGGCGGTCACCGATCTGACCGAAGACGATGCCACCGAGCGGGCGGGCGATGAAGCCGACGGCGTAGGTGAGGAATGCGGCGATGATGCCGTCCAGTTCGCTGCCCGCGTTGGGGAAGAAGAACTTGCCGAAGACGAGGCTCGCGGCCGTGGCGTAGAGGAAGAACTCGTACCATTCCACGATCGTGCCGACCATCGACGCCGCCACGATCTTGCGCAGCCCCGATTTCTCCTCCGGGCTGTCCTGACCAGACCCGCTCGTTCCGGGCTTCCCGGCTCCGACGCGCTGATTGACGCTCATGTCTGTCTCCTTCGGTGTCGTCGCTGACACTTAGTGGTGGTTGGCCGAGGGTCGAGTTCCATTCAACACGGCTCCACTGAGTATTCACGGAGTCCGCCTGTGCATCAATGACCACTTCTACAGAGGGCGTGTGCATAATTGCAGATATGACCCTCGCTGCGCCGCCGTCCCCGGCTCCCCACCCCGACGACCTCCTGGTCTTGCTCGCGGTCGCCCGCACCGGTCGGTACACTGCGGCGGCCGACAGTCTCGGGCTGAACCACACCACGGTCGCCCGTCGGATCACCGCCCTGGAGAAGGCCCTCGACGGCCGCGTGCTCTCCCGCACGGTGGGAGGCTGGGAGCTGACCGAGCTGGGCAAGAGGGCCTTCAACGCGGCCGAGAACGTCGAAGCAGCCGTGGCCGTGCTGAACGGGCCGGCCGGCCGGCAGAGCCAACTGTCCGGCGTCGTGCGCATGTCGGCGACCGACGGCTTCAGCGCCTACATCGCCGCCCCCGCCGTCGCCGCCCTGCAACGCACCCATCCCCATCTCCGGGTGGAGATCGTCACGGTGACCCGGCGCGCCCTCCAGCATCGCTCCGGCCTCGACATCGAAGTGGTGGTCGGCGAACCACAGGTGCACCGGGCCGAGGCGGTGCGGCTGGGCCACTACCGGCTCGGCATGTACGCGTCGCGCGCCTATCTCGCCGAGAAGGGAACCCCGGAGAGCGTGGCCGAGCTCACCCGGCATCCGCTGGTCTACTTCGTTGATTCGATGCTGCTGGTCGACGATCTGGATGCCCCGCGGCGGCTGGTCCCGTCGATGCGGGCCTCGCTCAGCTCGACCAACGTCTTCGTGCACGTGGAGGCGACCCGGGCCGGCGCCGGCATCGGCTTCCTCCCGTGTTTCATGGCCGACCGGCACTCCGACCTGGTGCGGTTGCTCCCCGCCCAGTTCAACGAGCAACTCCAGTACTGGATGGTGCTCCGCTCCGAGTCCCTGCACCAACCCGCCGTTGCCACCCTCGTCGCGGCACTGCAACACCAGGTCGACTCCTTCCGGGAGGCCCTGCACGGCCGCCCATCGCCTGCCTGACCGGGCTTCTCGCTCCGGACCGGGCACCGGGCGCCCACCGGCGCACGAACTACACTGGAACCGTAGTCGCGGGAGTGGTGAAATTGGCAGACACGCAGGATTTAGGTTCCTGTGCTTTCGAGCGTGGGGGTTCAAGTCCCCTCTCCCGCACATGAACAATGCGTCAGCGCTGGACGGCCAGTTGAACGATCTGCTCGCGGACACCGGGGCGATCGTCTTCTACCTGCTTGTCTGGGCGCTCGTCTTCGCGGGAACGGCGGTCTTCCTCGGCGTCTTCATCCCCTTCATCACCGGGGATTCCCTGCTCTTCGGCTCCGGTCTGGTCGCGGCCTCGACCCCGAACCTCAACATCGCCGTGCTCGCGATCGGCACCGGACTCGCCGCGTTCCTCGGCGACCAGGTCGGATTCCTCCTGGGGCGCCGTTTCGGTCGTTCCTCCCTCGACCGGCACGGCGGACGCCGCACCAGGTCCGCGATCGCCAGGACCGAGCAGTTCTATCGCTCCTTCGGCTGGTGGTCCGTGGTGATCGCCCGGTTCATGCCCTGGGCGCGAGTGTTCGTGCCGGTGATCGCCGGGGTCGGCCGGATGAACTACTACAAATTCCTCAGCAGCAATTTGGTCGGCGCGATCGCCTGGGGTGTCGGACTCACCCTGACGGGCTACTTCGCTGCGGCCATTCCCGGGGTCAAGAGCGCCGCCTACGTCATAGCCGGGCTGTTCATCGCGGTGTCGATCGTGTTCGGCGTGCGCACCTGGCGGTCCGAGCGCGGCCCCCGCTCCGCGCTCTCACCATCGCCGGCGCCCGGACCAGCGGATGACGTCGCCCCCGAAGTCTGAACGCTGACCGGCGCATACGGGGTTCTCCCGTAATCTGGCGATACCCTGTATCACAGCACCCACGATCACCGCCGCCCGGCCGTTGTGGCCACCGACTGGAGTTCATTCGTGATTCATTCCGCCTTGATTCTCACCGCGCCGATTCATTCGGCGCTCATCCCGTGGCTTGACCCCAAGTACCTGATCGACGGGTTCGGCGCCTGGGCGCTGCTCGGCGTCTGCGCGATCATCTTCGCCGAGACCGGGTTGCTGGTCGGATTCCTCTTCCCCGGCGACACCCTACTCATCATCACCGGCATCCTCACCTTCAGCGGCGCCATCAAGATCGACATCTGGTGGGTTGCCCTCGCCATCGGCTTCGCCGCGTTCCTCGGCGGGGAATGCGGCTACCTGATCGGCCGCAAGTTCGGGCCGCGCGTGTTCGAGCGCAAGGAATCCGGGCTGTTCAGCGTCAAGAACGTGGAACGCACGAACGCGTTCTTCGAACGGTTCGGCGGCTTCGCCGTCATCGTCGCCCGTTTTGTCCCGATCGTGCGCACATTCGCCCCGGTGGCCGCCGGCGTAGGCCGGATGAACTACCGCCGGTATTCGATCTACAACCTCGCGGGCGCCCTGCTCTGGGGTGCGGGAGTGACCTACGCGGGCTTCTTCCTCGGCTACATCCCGCCCGTGCGCGACTTCGTCAGCCACTACATCGATCTGATCCTGCTCGGCGCGGTCCTGATCACGCTGATCCCCACCGTGTTCCACTACGTTCAGGCGACCATGAAGGCCCGCCGAGCCACCCGGGCAGGGGTGACGACCGCCACCGGAAGCCTGGTGCTCGACCCCGACGTGTTCGACGGTCACCACGAGCACAAGCACGACGCCTGACGCCTGACGCCGGATGCCTGGCGTCTGGCGCCGGGTCAGAGGTGCGGGTAATCCTCGTGCGCGGCGTGCTCCGCCGGCTCCAGCTGGAACGTCGAGTGGTCGACGTCGAAGTGCTCGGCGAGGCACCCGGACAGGGCATCGAGCAGCTCTCCCGAACCTCCCGACTGGAGCACCACCGGTTCCACCACCACATGGGCGCTGAAAACATGCGCACCGGACGTGATCGCCCAGACGTGCACATCGTGCACGGCGACCACCCCGGGAGTCTCCAGCAGGTGCCGCCGGATCTCCGTGACATCCGTGTCGATGGGCGCTGACTCGCTGAGCACCCGCACGACGTCGCGGAGCAGCACGAACGCCCGGGGACCGATCATCGCCGCGATGACCAGCGAAGCGATCGCATCCGCCTGGGCGAAGCCGGTGAGCAGGATGACCGCCGCCGCTGCGATGACCGCCACCGAACCGAGGGCGTCGCCGAGCACCTCGAGGTAGGCCCCGCGCATATTGATGGAGCCCTTCGCCGCCGGGCGCAGGAGCAGCAGCCCGGCGATGTTCGCGACGAGGCCGATCGCGGCCACGATCAGCATCGGCATCGCCTGCACCTCGACGGGCGAGGAGCCGACCAGCCGGGTCACGGCCCCGACCACGACGGAGATCGCCACGGTCACGAGGATCAATCCGTTGATCAGCGCGCCGAAGACCTCGGCCCGCTGGTAGCCGAAGGTCTGCCGGTCGGTGGCAGGCCGGGCGGCCACGACCGTCGCGACGAGCGCGATGACCAGGCCGGCAAGGTCGGAGAACATGTGGCCGGCATCCGCCAGCAGCGCCAGGGAACCGGTGAGGGCGGCACCGATGATCTCGACGACGAGCACTGCGGCGACGATGCCGATCGCCACAGTGAGGCGCACCCGGTTCGTCTGCGAGGTGTGCGCGTGATCGTGGCCCATGCGTCAAAGGTAGAGCGCACACAGGAGGATAGCCAGTTGAGCCGCCAGTTGGGAATGAGTGCCATTCTCAGCACCGGCGAGGTCCCGCAAGGCGGTCAGTCGGCGAGCAGTTCCCGGATCACCGGAACGAGCTGTTCGAAGGCCCTGGCCCGGTGGCTTTGCTCGTTCTTCACGTTCGGCGTGAGCGCGGCGGCCGAGATCGCGTAGCCGTCGGGAAGGAAGATCGGGTCGTAACCGAAACCCTGCTCCCCTGACGGCTCGGGCAGGATCTGGCCCGGCCATTCCCCGGTGACATGGCGTTCCGTGCCGTCCGGAAGGGCCAGGGCCGCGACGCAGGCGAAATGCGCACCCCGGTGGTCCTCCGGCACGTCGGCCAGCTGCCAGAGCAGCAGCCTCAGGTTCGCCTCCGCGTCCCTGGCCGGTCCGGCCCAGCGGGCGGAGAAGATGCCCGGCGATCCGCCGAGCACGTCGACGCAGATGCCGGAGTCGTCTGCGACGGCGGGCAGCCCGGTGTGAGCGGCCGCGGCGCGTGCCTTGATCAAGGCGTTCTCGACGAAGCTGGTGCCGTCTTCGACGGGCTCAGGGCCGTCGTAGGCAAGAACCTCGATGCCGGGAAGCCGCGGGGCGAGGATGCGACGCAACTCCTCCACCTTGTGGGGGTTGTGGGTGGCGAGAACGACCTGCACGGCTAGCGCCCCAGCGCGTTCTTCTGGAACTCGGTCAGCGTGACGGTGCCGGCCAGCGCCAGGTCGAGCAGGGAATTCAACTCGCTGCGATCGAAGGGCGCTCCCTCGGCGGTTCCCTGAACCTCGACGAACAATCCGCGACCGGTGACGACCACGTTCATGTCGGTCTCGGCCTTCGAGTCCTCCGTGTAGGCCAGGTCGAGCATGGGTACGCCGCCGACGATGCCGACGGAGATGGCCGCCACGCTGTCGATCAGCGGCTGCGCCTTCTGGCCGAGGAACTTCTTCTCCCGGCCCCACTCGAGGGCATCCGCCAGTGCCACGTAGGCGCCGGTGATGGCGGCCGTGCGGGTGCCGCCGTCGGCCTGCAGCACGTCGCAGTCCAGGACGATCGTGTTCTCGCCGAGCGCCTTCATGTCGACCACGGCGCGGAGGCTCCGGCCGACCAGGCGGCTGATCTCGTGGGTGCGGCCGCCGATGCGTCCCTTGACCGATTCTCGGGCCATCCGGTCGTTGGTGGACCGAGGAAGCATGGAGTACTCGGCGGTGACCCAGCCCGCCCCCTTGCCTGCCATCCACCGCGGCACGCCGTTGGTGAACGATGCCGTGCAAAGCACCCTGGTGCGGCCGAAGGAGATCAGGGCCGAGCCTTCGGCCTGGTCGCTCCAGCCTCGCTCGATCGTGACCGGCCGAAGCTCGTCTGTCGTTCGTCCGTCGGCGCGCACAATGTCGTTCACGAGGTCTCCTTGTTGGTGTTCGGATGCGATGCCGCGAATTCGACGAGCTCGCTCAGGTTGAAGGTGCCGGTCTCGACGAGGTCGACCCGGGCGATGTCCTGGCCGACCAGGCGGTGCGCGAGGCTGAGGAAATCCTCGGCGCTGCCGCCCGTTGCCTCGTAGCGGTAGCTCGGCGGGCGTTTGTCCGCGCGTTCGGCGCCCTGGCTGACGAGGGCCCGATAGACGTCGTTGGCCGTCTCGGTGTCGCTGGATACGAGGGTGACGGTGTCACCCATCACGTAGGAGATGGCTCCGCGCAGGAACGGATAGTGGGTGCAGCCGAGCACCAGGGTATCGACCCCCGCTGCCTTGAGGGGGGCAAGATACTCCTCCGCAACCGCGAGGACCTCGCCGCCCGTGGTCACGCCGGCTTCGACGAATTCGACGAAACGGGGGCAGGCCTGGGTGAAAAGACGGATGTCTGTGGCCGCCGCGAAGGCGTCCTCGTAGGCACGCGACTTGACGGTGCCGAGGGTGCCGATCACGCCGACCCGGTTGTTCCGGGTGGTGCCGACCGCGCGGCGCACCGCGGGCTGGATGACCTCGATCACGGGCACACTGTAGCGTTCCCGGGCGTCGCGGAGCACGGCGGCGGAGGCGGTGTTGCACGCGATCACCAGCATCTTGACGTCCTGGGCGACGAGGTCATCGAGCACCTGGAGTGCGTAGCGACGCACGTCGGCGATCTTCTTCGGACCGTAGGGCGAGTGCGCGGTGTCCCCGATGTAGAGGATCGATTCGTTGGGCAGCTGATCCTTGATCGCCCGGGCGACGGTCAGGCCGCCCACTCCGGAATCGAAGATTCCAATCGGTGCATCCGTCACGACAGTCGAGCTTAGTCGGAATCCTCCGATCCCGGCGAAGTGCCCGGCTCGGCCCGGGTTTCGCGCGAGCGCGCCTCACCGGCCCCCAGGCCGGGCGATTGTGGGCGTTTTCTCAGGGTCCGCGGGACGGGCGTCACACGTACCAGAGCGGGAATATGGGCGTAACTACACTCGGAATATGGAGGCCCGCCAACCGACGGTAACCGCGCAGGAAGACGCCCCATTCGTCGTTTGAGGAGATGACCCAGTGAATGATCGAGTCGTAATTACCGGGTTGGGCGCACTGACGCCGCTGGGAAACACATGGCGGGAAACCTGGTCGGGTCTCGCGAACGGACGGAGCGGGGTCGCTCGGATCACTCAGTTCGACCCTGAGGGTCTGCCGACCCAGATCGCCGGCGAAGTCAAGAACTTCGTTCCGGCCGAGCAGATGTCCATTAAGCAGGTTAAGCGGGCCTCCCGCGCGTCCCAGCTCGCGATCGCCGCCGCCCGTGAGGCCGTGGCCGACGCCGGGTTCGGCCCGTCCATGGAGGGAATCGACAGCGCGGTCGTGGTGAACAGCGCCGTTTCCGGCTATGCCGAGATCCAGGAGGCCACCGAACTCGTCAACTCCGGCGGTTCGCGCCGCATCCCGCCGCGTTTCGTGCCGTCTTCGCTCCTCAACATGGCCGCCTGCGAGGTGGCCATCGACCTGGGTGTGCACGGCCCGGTCAACGCCAGCGCCCTCGCCTGCGCGAGCGGCGCCTACGCCCTGCTCGAGGCCCGCACGCTCCTGATGATGGGCGACGCTGACGTCGTCATCGCCGGCGGCGTCGAAGCCGCGATCACCCCCGTCATGTTCGCCGGGCTGAACGCCATGCACGCAGCGTCCAAGAACAATGACTCCCCCGCCGAGGCGAGCCGCCCGTTCGACGCCGACCGCAACGGACTCGTCTTCGGCGAGGGCGCGGTGATCTTCGTGATGGAGCTGCTCTCCCACGCCAAGGCCCGCGGAGCCCGCGTCTACGCCGAGGTTCTCGGCGGGGCGCTGACAAGCGACGGCCACAGCATCGTGGCCCCCGAACCGACGGGGAAGTACGCCAGCCTCGCGATGACCAGGGCCCTCGCGAAGTCGAAGCTGAACCCGAGCGACATCGACATGATCTGCGCGCACGGCACCTCGACCCAGGCGAACGACCGCGCGGAGTCCTCGGCGATCCGTCAGGCGCTCGGCACTTCGGCCGACGGAATCGCCGTCACCGCTCCGAAGTCGATGACCGGCCACCTGATCGGCGCGGCGGGAGCCCTGTCCGGCCTGCTCTGCGCCCTGTCGATCCGCACCGGGATCATCCCGCCGACGATCAACTACGTCACCCCCGACCCGGACTGCACCCTCGACTACGTTCCCCTGACCGCGCGGGTGAAACCCGTTCGTTACGCTCTCGCGAACGCATTCGGCTTCGGCGGCCAGAACTGCATCGTCGCCTTCGGTGCCCTGTAGATCGTCACCGGGGCCGATCATCGGCCGGTGCGGATAGGGTCTATCGGGTGACCGAATCCTCAGCATTCCGCACCGACCGTTACGAACTCACCATGGTGGACGCCGCCATCCAGAGCGGCACCGCCGGTCGCGAGTGCCAGTTCGAGGCCTTCGCCAGGCGGCTCCCCTCCGGCCGCCGCTACGGCATCGTCGCCGGCACCGGACGCCTGCTCGAACTCATCCGCGATTTCAGGTTCACGGATGCCGAACTCGCCTGGCTCGATGCCAACGCCGTCGTGCGCCGCCCCACCCTCGACTGGCTGGCCGACTACGCCTTCCGCGGCGACATCTGGGGCTACCAGGAGGGCGAGGTCTACTTCCCCGGCTCGCCCCTGGTGACGATCGACGGCAGCTTCGCCGAGTGCGTCATCCTCGAAACCCTCATCCTGAGCGTGCTCAACTACGACAGTTCGGTGGCCGGCGCTGCAGCCCGGATGGTGTCGGTGAGCCTGGGCCGGCCGCTCGCGGAGATGGGGTCGCGGCGCACCGGGGAATACTCGGCCGTCGCGGCCGCCCGGGCCGCCTACATCGCCGGCTTCGCGTCGACGAGCAACCTCGAGGCGGGACGGAGCTGGGGGGTGCCGACGATGGGCACGGCGGCGCATTCGTTCACCCTGCTCCACGACAGCGAAGAGGACGCATTCCGCGCCCAGGTTGCCGCCTTCGGGGTGTCGACCACCCTCCTCGTCGACACCTACGACGTCACCCGCGGGATCGACCTGGCCATCCGCGTGGCCGGGCCCGGCCTCGGCTCGATCCGGATCGACTCGGGTGACCTGCCGACCGTCGTCGCTGGGGCACGGGCGCAGCTGGATTCCCTGGGCGCCGTGAACACCCGGATCACGGTCACCAGCGACCTCGACGAATACTCGATCGCCGCTCTCTCGGCGTCGCCCGTCGACGCCTTCGGGGTCGGAACATCCGTCGTCACCGGTTCGGGAGCCCCGGCCGCCGGGATGGTCTACAAGCTGGTCGCGCACCGGGACGACGCCGGCGAGTGGGTCTCCGTCGCGAAGACGTCCACCGCCAAGGCGTCAGTCGGCGGCCGCAAACGCTCGGTGCGGCGCCTCGACGCCGCCGGAATCGCCCGGGCCGAGATCGTGCTGGTCGGTGAGGCCGACGAAGACCCCACCGGGTTCGAGGCGCCGGACGGTCACGACCGAGCCCTGCTCGTGCCGTTCGTCACCGACGGCGTCATCGACGAGGGCTACCTCGGGGCCGCCGGCACCGTGCGGGCCCGGACCCACAACGCCCGCGTCATGCAGGAGCTGCCGATCGAAGCGTTCCGGCTCGGCCGGGGCGATCCCGTCATCCCGACGCTGTACCGGTAGGGCCTCGGGCTAGCCCTTCATCTTTTCGTAGATTGCCTTGCAGGTCGGGCAGACCGGGAACTTCTCCGGGTCACGTCCGGGCAGCCACTTCTTGCCGCACAGGGCGCGTACGGGCTTTCCGGAGATCGCGGACTCGAGGATCTTGTCCTTGGGTACGTAGTGGGAGAACCGCTCGTGGTCGCCCGGCTCGATCTGCTCCTGGTTGATGAGCTCCTCGAGCTCGCGGTCGAGCGTGGAGGTGCCGCCGCCCGGCTGGCCTGGTTCTGCAATGCTCGCGCGAAAGTCTTCAGTCATACGAACATTGTAGGCAGGAGCGGGGCATCCGTTGTGGGTGGCTCAGGCCCGGATCGCGGACGCGAGCATCTCGGGGCCACGCCGTTCGAACGTGCGAGAGCCAAGCCAGATTCCGCCGGTGAGGGTGAGCAGGCCGACTCCGACGCCCGAGAACAGCGCCGGCAGGTGCCAGATCGGATCGGCGAAGATGCCCAGGACGGCGAAACAGATCGACGGCAGCGACAAAAGGATCGAGCCGGTGAAGGTCAGCGACTGGATCATCGCCGCGGCGGTGTCGGTGGACTGGGGCTGTGCGAACGGGCTGTCTCCCGGTTTCGTGGAGGGGTAGGGGAACCGGGCCGAGGTGTAGCTCGAGAAGCCGAGCCCGGTGAGGAGGATGCACGTGCTCACGCCGAGCAGGGACGGCAGCACGGTCCAATCGCCGAAGAACGAAACGCTGACCGCCGATCCGATCCCGATCAAGGGGATGCCGACGAACAGCGTCGGGACCAGGCGTCCGATCCGGTCGGCGAATCCGCGGGTTCCGGAGGCGACGTGAAGCCAGATGGCCGTGTGGTCGTAGGCGACGTCGTTGTGCATCGTCCAGCCGAGGAAGATGCACATCAGCGGCACCGGGAGCAGTGCGAGGTACGGAAGCGGAACCCCGGCGAAGGACAGCGGCAGGATCACCAGGACCGGGATGACCGGAATCATGACCAGCGACATCCAGTACCGCGAGTCCCTGCCCCAGTAGGTGAGGCTGCGGGCCGCGATGACACCGATCGGGGTGTGCGGCATCCGGTCGAACCAGCCGAGCCCGCCGTACTGGCGGGCCTGGGCCTCACGGCCCGGGGTGACGAGCATCCGTGCCACCAGGGTCTGCCAGGCCAGCCACAGAAGGTAGACCGTGGCGGCGGCGATCAGCAGCTTCAGGAAGGCCGGCCCCCACGCGCCGGTGGCGGCGTCGCCGGGGACCGCCCAGGCTGCCCCCAGTGGCGTCCAGCCGAGGATCGCCGAGAGCCCGCCGAGCAGGTCGAGGCCGTAGCGCTCCCAGTCGAGATTGAGGATGAGCAGCACGACCGGGGCCACCATCACCAGGAAGAGCACGCCGATGATGCCCGTGAACTCCCGGGACCGGCGGGTCGATAGCAGGAACGCCGCGATCGAGGTGCTCACCCGGGACGCCAGCATGCACGTTGCCAGGAGAAGGGCGGCCGCCACGATGGCCAGCAACGTCTCGACCACTCCCCGCGACCAGGTCACGATCGTGCCGAGGAGCACCAGCGCCAGCACGAAGGCCGGCGCCCCGACCAGCGACGCGAGCACCAGCCCTGCCGACAGCCGTCGGTTCGGGATGCCCATGGTCGCGAACTTCCGCGGGTCCATGCTGTCGTCGATGCCGAAGACCAGGGGAACGAGAAAGAACCCGAGCACGACGATCGACCCGGCGACGACGAGTCCGTCGCGCACGGCGACGACATCGCCGACGAAGCGGAGCCCTACCAGCACGATGACAAGGCCGACGGCCACGGCGAGGCCGTAGACGAGCGCTATCGCGATGCCGACGACCTGCCAGGGACTGCGCCGGAACAGGTTCGCGAGCAGGCGGAGTTTCAGTCCGAGAAACTGTGCAACCACTCCATGCCCTCCGCAACCTTGCGTCCGCCGGCAAGCTCGATGAACCGCTCTTCGAGGGTCTTCTCACCCCGGACCTCGTCGATGGTGCCGGAGGCGAGAACCGCCCCCTGCACGATGATGGCCACGTGATCGCAGACCCGCTGGATCAGGTCCATGCCGTGGCTGGATAACACAACCGTGCCGCCGCTGGCCACGTACTTCTGCAGGATCTCCGTGACGTTGACGGCCGACACCGGGTCAACCGACTCGAAGGGTTCGTCGAGCACGAGTAGCCTCGGCGAGTGGATCATCGCGCAGGCCAAAGCGATCTTCTTCGTCATACCGGCCGAGTAGTCGGCGACGAGGCGGTTGAGCGCATCCTCGAGGCCGAACGCCGCGGCCAGGTCTGCCGACCGCTTGCGCACCGTCGCTCCGTCGAGTCCGCGCAGGACGCCGGAGTAGTAGAGAAGTTGCGCCCCGGTGAGCCGGTCGAACAGTCGGAGCCGGTCGGGCAGCACGCCGATGATGCGCTTGGCGGCGATGGGGCTGCCCCAGACATCGATGCCGTGAACCTGCACGGCGCCCGCGTCGGGACGGAGGAGTCCGGTGATCATGGAGAGGGTCGTCGTCTTGCCTGCACCGTTGGGTCCCACGATGCCGTAGAAGGATCCCTCGCGAACCTCGAGATCGATCCCGGAAACGGCCACGGTGTTGCCGAAACTCTTCTTCAGCCCGGTCACCGACAGCACGAGCGGGGTAAGCTGCCCCTCCGGGACCGGCGGGGCCGACTTCGGTCTCCGTTTCGTCGAGGCGCGCGGCGTCCGTCCCGGTGCCTTCTTCGGTGCCCGGACGGCCACCGCCGGCGGCGCAGCGGGATCCGCTTCCGGTGCCAGGACGGGGCCTGCGTACTCTGGCGGCAGGATCTCGGCGGCCGAGGCCGGTGGGACAACGGTTTCCACGGCCTCGTCGACCGGTTCGGGCGTCACGGCCTCAGGCTCACCGACCGCAGGCTCAGCAACTGCGGTCTCCGCAGCAACGGGCTCAGCCACGGCCGGATCAGCGACGGCCGGCTCGGCAACGGCCGGCTCAGCCACGGCCGGCTCAGCCACGGCCGGCTCAGCCACGGTCGGCTCAGCCACGGTCGGCTCGGCGACGGCCGGCTCGGCGACGGCCTGGCCGAGGGATGCAGAGAGTGCCGCGGCCCTGGTCGCTGCGGCCTTCGCGGCGCGAGCCTTCGCCGTGTCGGCTCGGGCAGCAGTCGATTTGGCGGCCGATTCGGTCCTGGCGGTGGCCGTGCGAGCGGACGTCGCCTTCGCGGCCGCCGACCGGGCGGCGGCCGGCGTTGCCACCGGAGAATCGTGCGCATCGGCGCCAGGTTCGACCGCTGACGCAGCCTTGGCCCGAGCGGTCGCGGGGCGGGCTGCGGCGGTGCGCGCCGCAGGCTTTGTCGTCCGGGGCTTCGGGGCCGGCCCCGCGGACGTCGGCGGAACCTCAGCGCCGTCGGCGAGCGGAGCGGCGGACGGTTTGCTGCTCCGCGCCGCGGGGGTGCGGGAGGCACCCGTCGGCCGGGCCGGAGCCTTGCGAACCGGGGCCTTGCGCACGGTCGGCTTGGGTGCCGCGGCCGTGGACACCGGAATGTCGCGTTCGTCCGCGGGAATCTGCGGTTTCGCGGGCGTCTCGACCCCCACGGGCGGGACTGTCGTCGGCTCGTCGGGCTCGGAGTTGGGGGGCACAAGAGTCACCCCGCTAACCTACCAAGGACCGCCTGACACCGCAGGTTGGAGGTCAGCCGACGACACAAATGCCGGGCCGAAACGGCGCCCGTGGTCACGGACTGAGCACACTCCGGAAACCGCCTCTTCCCCCGGAGAGAGGGCATAAGGTAGACTGATGCTGGCATAACGGCGTGTCTATACGTGAACTTATGAGTGAACCCTAGACAAACTTGTTCGAAACAAGAGTCTTATGCATCGGATGCAGGGGTCGCTCGAATCTTTTTTTAGGAGATAATCGTGACCACCCAGGTAGTCATTCTGGCAGCAGGAATGGGAAGCAGACTCGGTCGTTCGCTTCCGAAGCCGCTGACCGAACTCAACGACGGTCGAACGATCATGCAGCAGCAGTTCGACAACATCGCACACGCCTTCGGCAAGAAGGCCAAGGTCACCATCGTGGTCGGCTACAAGCTCGAGCACATCATCGAGGCGTTCCCGCAGGCATCCTTCGTCTACAACGAAGAGTACGACCAGACCAACACGTCGAAGAGCCTGATGCGCGCGCTTCAGGCGTCGAGCACCGGCGGCGTGCTGTGGATGAACGGCGACGTCGTCTTCGACCCCGCCATTCTCGACCGGGCCGCGGCGATGGTCGCCCGCGACCAGTCGTTCGTCACCGTGAACACCTCGAAGGTGTCGGATGAAGAGGTGAAGTACACCACCAGCGCCGAAGGCTACATCAAGGAGCTGTCGAAGACCGTCAAGGGCGGGCTCGGCGAAGCGGTCGGCATCAACTACATCTCGAGCGCCTACAAGGCGGTCCTGCTTCACCACCTCGCCAAGGTCGGCGACCAGGACTACTTCGAACGCGGCATCGAACTCGCCATCGAGAAGAACAACCTCCTCGTCGAGCCGCTCGACATCTCGGACTTCTACGCGGTCGAGGTCGACTTCGCTGAAGACCTGGAGCGCGCGAACCTCTTCGTCTAACCAGACGTCGACGATGAACATGCCCCCCGGAACAATCAGGTGCCGGGGGGCTTTTTCATGCCCGGGACTCGCTGGGTCCCAGATGGAGCCGGGCCGGGCCGGGCTCACCTACGATTGGTCGAGTGAGTAGTTATGCGGAAGTGCGCCCCGAGCAACGCACGTCGTTTGCGCGCTACCGTCATTCGCTCTGGCTACTGACCCAGCGAGACCTGCGGGTCCGCTACTCGACCTCGCTCCTGGGCTACTTCTGGTCGATCCTCGACCCGCTCGTCATGGCCGGTATCTACTGGTTCGTCTTCACGCAGGTCTTCAATCGCGGGGCGGGCCATGAGCCGTACATCATCTTCCTGCTCTCGGCCCTGCTTCCCTGGATGTGGTTCAACGGCACCATCTCCGACTGCACCCGGGCGTTCCTGCGCGAGGCGAAGCTCATCCGCTCCACCAGGATCCCCCGGACCATCTGGGTCAACCGGTTGGTGCTATCGAAGGGCATTGAGTTCCTGGCCTCCGTGCCGGTTCTGCTCTTCTTCGCGATCGTGTCCGGCGCGCCGATCACCGCGGGGGCGTTCCTGTTCCCGCTAGCCATCCTGATCCAGACGGTTCTGACCGCCGGGATCGGGCTGATGGTCGCGCCCCTCGTCGTCTTCTTCCGCGACCTGGAGCGAGCGGTCAAGCTTGTGCTCCGGTTCCTGTTCTACGCCTCCCCCATCATCTACAGCACCACGGACCTCCCCAGCCAGTTGCACTTCTGGGCGGCGTTCAATCCGCTGAGCGGGATCTTCAGCCTCTACCGGGCGGCGTTCTTCCCAGGCGACCTGGACTGGCTCACCGTCGGCATCAGCGCCGGGATGTCGCTGGCGATACTCGGCCTCGGGATCCTGGTTTTCAAGCGCACCGAGCGTGCAGTCCTGAAGGAGATCTAGTGGCGGCGCCAGTCATTTCGCTGACCGGGGTCGGCATCCGTTTCAGACGGAACCGTCGCGGCCGCCGCAGTTTCAAGGATCTCTTCGCCGGCGGGCGGCGGCGCAGCCGGCCGGACGAGTTCTGGGCGCTCCGCAAGGTCTCCTTCACGGTGCAGCGCGGCGAGGCCATCGGCGTCGTCGGCCGCAACGGGCAGGGCAAGTCGACCCTCCTCAAACTGGTCACCGGCGTGGTCCTCCCCGACGAGGGCACCGTGCACGTCACCGAGGGGGTGGCGCCGCTGATCGAGATCACCGGCGGTTTCGTGGACGATCTCACGGTGCGGGACAACGTCTACCTCACTGCAGGCCTGCACGGCATGACCCGGGCCCAGATCGACGCACGCTTCGACGACATCCTCGACTTCGCCGAGATCGGCGATTTCATCGACACTCCCTACAAACACCTCTCCAGCGGGATGAAGGTGCGGATCGCCTTCGCCGTGATCTCCCGGCTCGAGGAGCCCATCCTCCTGGTCGATGAGGTGCTGGCGGTGGGCGACAAGGCGTTCCGCGAGAAGTGCTACCGGCGGATCGAGGAACTCCTCGCCGGCGGGCGCACACTGTTCTTCGTGTCCCACAACGAACGCGACCTCCGGCGGTTCTGCACGCGCGGCCTGTACCTGGACAAGGGAGCGCTCGTGCTGGACGGGCCCATCGACGAGGTCCTCGCGCTCTACAACGCCCAGTACGGCATCAAGCCCGCGTGAGCGGCGGCCCGGCGGCGCGACGGATCAGCCGCGACGGGTCAGCGCAGCCGTCGGATGAGGACTGTCTCAGGGCCGTCGCGCGGCTCCGGGAGGTGCTCCGCCGAGAACCCGCTCATCAGCTCGCCCGGTTCGAGGCCGAGCACCGCGGCGAGTCTGATCAGGGTGTGGAACGTCGGGTTGCCGTGACCCCTTTCGATGCGGGCGTAGTTCGACACATTGAGACCGGCCCGGTGCGCCACCGCCTCCTGGTTGAGTGACAACTGGCGGCGACGGCGACGCAGGCGGTCACCGAGGATGCGGGATGCTTCGGAGGAAGGCTCTGGCATCCTCCATCTATAGGCTTCACTTGAGCATCCCGCCAGTGGTCGGGCAGATGTGGACACCGGCACGTAAACTCGTCGGGACGCTAAGGAGAGCAGTTCGATGGCAAGGAAACCCAAACCGATCGTGTCGACCACCGGTGGACTGCCCCAGGGCGGCCAACTGCCGCCCGCCCTCACCAAGAGCTTCGACCGGGTGATGGCGATCCACCGCCCGGCGGTGCTCGCGCACATCCGTTCCATCCGGCGCCGATCTCCTCAAGCCGGCCCCGTGGAGCTCGTGGCGATTCTCGAACGGCGCTACCTCGCCGCGGTGACGACCGGGGGCGCGGCGGTCGGCGCGACTGCCGTGGTACCCGGCGTCGGAACCGGGATCACACTCGCCCTGTCCGGGGTCGAAACGGCCGGTTTCCTCGAGGCCACGGCGCTGTTCACGCAGTCCGTGAGCGAGGTGCATGGAATCACCGTCGATGACCCGGAACGCGCGCGGGCGCTGGTGATGACCATGATGCTCGGCCATGAGGGCTCAGACCTGGTGCGCCAGCTCGCCGGCCAGTTTTCCGGGAACGGCACCGCCCGCACCGCATACTGGGGAGAACTCGTGACGACCAGTCTCCCCCGGGCCATCATGGGGCCGCTCTCCGACCGGTTGAAAAGCGCGTTCATCAAGCAGTTCGCGGCCCGCGGGGGTGCCAGCCTGATCGGCAAGGCCCTGCCGTTCGGGGTCGGCGCGGTCATCGGTGGTACCGGCAACCACATCCTGGGCAAGCGGGTCATCCACTCGTCGCGGCTGGCCTTCGGGCAGGCCCCGGCCGGGTTCCGTCCTGAGCTGGACCCCCGGGCCAGGGCCGTCATGGTGCGGGAAATCGAGGTGCGGGAGGCGGCCGTGCAGGAAAGTGTCCTGCTTCCGGGACGCTCGGGCAGGCTGACCGAACTCGGCCGCGGAACCCTCGGCAGGCTGCCCGGCCTGGTGCCGAAGGCCCTACGCCGGGCCCGGGCGGAACGGGCCACCGATGCGGGCGCGTCAGACGCTGCAGCGGATGGCCCCGTGCCCCCTCAGGCCTAGACGCCGTCGTCGGGCGTAATCGCCGTCGTCGGGCCTAGACGCCGTCGTCGGGACTAAACGCCGTCGTCGGGGTCGGCGTCGTCCGGGGTCACCGGGCCCGCATCGAGGACGTCGACGCTGGCTGCTGCAGGGTGCACCGCGTCGCACCGGTCCCATTCATCCATCAGGTGCTGGACCGCGGCATGGAAGCGCTCTGTGGCGACCCCTTTTCGCGTGTCCCCGAAGTACCGCTCCACCCACACGGCCAGCCGTTGCTGCACCGCGGTGTCATGGTTCAGATCTTCCAGAACGCGCTCGATGTCGTGGGCCTCCGCTGCGTCAAGCCACTCGCAGTCGGAGAGGTACCCGCTCGAGTCGATCTGGGCTTCCGGGTTCGCCGGCCGCGTCACCATCAGCGACTTCCCGGCGGCCAGGCGGTCGTAGACCATGGCTGAGATGTCGACGATGGCCACATCCGCCGCGGAGAGTTGCCAACCCAGATCGGGGCTCGAGTCGAAGAGGTGTTTCGCGGATGTGTCACGCGCATTCGCCGCGGCGATCGCCGCGATGATCCGGCGGTTCGCGGCCGCGTACTCGGCGTCCACGACACCGCTGCGCGGGTGAGGGCGGTAGATCACCCGGTGCCGCCCCGTGTCGAGCAGGGCCGTCACGAGAGCAACACCGTGCGTCGCGATCGAACCGTAGGCAGCGGCCGGCCGGTCACCCTCCCAGGTCGGGGCGTACAGCACCACCTGGCGTTCGTCCGGGGTGTACGGGAGGGTACCGCCGTAGTGGTCGGCCTGCGGTCGCCCGATCTTGATGGCCCGCTTGTGGAAGTCGTAGTCCCAGAGCACCTTGTCGAGGCGGGCCAACGCCGCGTCCCCGGCGACGAAGGCGTAGTCGTAGGCCTTGATCTGGTTGGTGACCATGTACATCTTGTCGCTCTCACCGTGGTTGATGAAAACGTGCCAGCGACGCCCGTAACGCATCATCTGGAAGTTCCGCGGGTTCTGGTTGACGTACAGCACGATCCGGATGTCCTGCTCCTCAAGCACCCGCTCGAGGTCGGAGACCTTCCGCACATAGGCGACGGGCACGGGTGCCTCGTCGATCAAGGGAAGGGCCCCGCTGCCGCTCCGGCTGAGAATGAGCACCGGCCAGGTCTCGGCGAGCTTGGCCAGCGGTTTGTACCACTGGCGCATCTGGTAGAGGTTGACATCGCCGTCGGCGAAGTAGACCGCGATTTTGAAGTGCTGGTCCGGCCTGAGATCACGTACCGCAAGGCGTCCCTCGAGGACTCGTTGAGCCTTGCGTGATGCCATGACGTCCCTGACCAGCTTGAGTGCAAGCCCGACATCTCTTTGTATACCCACCAGTCAAGCGTACCGATTGCAGCGGGCCTGCGGCTCCCCGCGACCCCCGAACGGGGGTTCCCGGAGCAGTCAGACGATCGGCGGACGCCCGGCCAGGGTCATCCGCCAGACGGTGCGGGCCTTGAGCGGACGCCGCTCCCCCGGGTCGCTGGTCCAGCCCTCGCGGAAACCGCCGAACCAGGCTCGGAGGGCAGGACGGTTGCGCGACCAGCGCAGCAGCTGGATGCCCAGCCAGGCGCCTGCGTAGACGGGCACGAAGGGAGCGGGGAGGTTCCGGCGGGCGAGCCAGACCCGGTTGCGGGCGTTGAGCCGGTAGTAGTCAGCGTGCCGGGTCGGCTGGATCACCGGGTGATTGGCAACGAGGTCGCCCGCGTACCAGGTGCGAAGCCCCAGGTCCCAGACGCGCCAGGCCAGCTCAATGCCCTCATGGGCGTAGAAGAACGGTTCCGCCCAGCCCCCGGTCGCGTCGAAGACCTTCCGCGGCAGGAGCACCGCGCCCTCCCAGACTGAGAAGACGTTGCTGGAGTGCGTTGCCTCGCCCTTGCGGATGCGCGGAATCCAGCGGCGGGGCGAGCTGAGACCGGAGGGGTCGACCACCCTCGGCTGCAGAAGGCCGATGGTCGGGTCGGCGCGAAGCATGGCTATCGCCTCGCTGAGGAACCGAGGGTCGGGGATGCTGGCGTCGTCGTCGAGGAAGAACAGGAACTCACCGGCGACGGAGGAGACCCCGCGGTTGCGGCCGGCCGGAATCCCGAGGTTGGTCGGCAGCCCGAGGGACTTGACGCCCGCCGGCAACCCGGTCGGCTGCCAGCCGTTGCCGACGCAGACGATGTCGAGGTGCACATCCTGCTGGTCCAGCAGCGAACGGATGCCGCGGGCCAGGTCGTCGGGCCGCGTCCCCTGGGTGAGCACGACGACGCCGACCGTCGGGGTGACCGGACCGATCGGGGTGACCGGACCGGTCCGGGTGACAGGACCTGTCGGGGTGGCCTCAGGAACGGACACGCTTGGAGGCCATGATGGCGACGAAGTGACCGACCAGGGCCAGGAACGACAGCGGGATGAGCACGATCAGCACGACCCGGTCGACGAGGGGCTCACCCAGGAAGCTGCCGAGAATGGCGGCCACGAAAATCAGGATGGTGAGTTCGACCGAGTGGTACAGGCGGTGGAACGGCACGAATCGGGCGAGGCGACGCACCTGGGCGAGGCGGCTGGACGTGAGGGTCTTCTCCCCGCGAGTGTCGGAGAGTTTGGTGAGACCGGCGTTCGCCCTGGCCACGTGCACCATGTCGTTGAGCGCCTTGTTCAGCACGATGATCAGGGCCAGGAGCAGGGCGAGGGTGGTCCAGAGCAGGTCCGCCGGGGCCTCGAACGGGAACGCCGCAGCCCTGATGCCGAACGCGATCGGGATGAGGGCCTCAGTCGTGTAGTGGCCGACCTTGTCGAGGAACACCCCGGCCGGGGAGGACTCCTTGCGCCACCGGGCCACTTCACCGTCGCAGCAGTCCACCAGCATCTGGAGCTGGCCGAGGATGAGCGCCAGCAGCGCGCCCCAGACGCCCGGGATGAGCAGCGCGGCTGCCGTCGACCAGCCGACCAGGATCATCAGCCCCGTGACCCCGTTGGCGGTGATCCGGGTCTTCAGCAGCATCCAGGTGATGTAGGGAGAGATGTCCCGCAGGTAGAGCGAGGCGGTCCAATGCTCGGCGTTGGCCCGCAGGCGCACCTCGGGCGGCTGGGCCACGGCGCGCAGCTCGGCGATCGACGCCGGCCTGGCGGACGCGGGTGTCGCTGGCGTCATGGGTGCCTCCCGGTGTGGGCCGTGATGTTGGTGGTGAGTTTGAGATACCCGAGCAGGAATCCGATGCCCCAGCAGAAGTGGATGCACGGCAAGACTACGAGAAACCAGAGGCCGGCATGAAACCCGTCGGGGCGAGTGACGGCCACTGTGGCCACGACCACGATCAGCAGGTAGGCCGCTGGGGCGAGGAATCCGAGCAGCAGCCACGGCGCCGCGCCGGTGGGCAGTGCGGCAAGTCCGGCCAGGCCGAGCACCAGGCCGAGCACGACGCCGACCACCATCACCGGCGGGGCGAAATAGCGGATGCCGTTGGCCGCCGGGTAACGCCGGGCGAGTTCGCCGCGCCAGAGCCCGGTGGAGACCATTTGCCTGGCCAGGCGGGCGAGACTCGGCCGGGGACGGTAGACCACGCGCAGGCGCGGCGTGAACCAGACCGTTCCGCCGACGTCGCGGATGCGCCGATTGAGTTCCCAGTCCTGGCCGCGCTTGATGCCCTCATCGAAGAGGCCGACCCGCACCAGGCTGTCCATCCGGAAGCAGCCGAGGTAGACCGTCTCCGCCTTGCCCTCGGGGCCGCCGACGTGCAGGGGGGTTCCGCCCAGACCGACCTTCGTGCCGTAGGCGCGGGCGACGGCCTTCTGGAAGGGGGTCCCGCCCTGGGCGTCCATGACGCCGCCGACGTTGTCCGCCCCCGTACGTTCGAGGGTTTCCACCGCGATGCGCGCGTAGTCCGCCGGCAGCACGGAGTGGGCGTCCACCCGGATCACGACCGGGTATTGCGAAGCCCGGATGGCGATGTTCAGACCGGCCGGCGTGGATCCGACCTCGTTTTCGACGACCCGGATGCGCGGGTCGACGGAGGCCATCTCCTCGACGAGTTCGGTGGTGCCGTCGATGCTCGGGCCGAGGGCGAGGGTGACCTCGAACGGGCCGGTGTAGTCCTGGTGCAGGAGGCTGAGAACGGCATCGCGAACGTGGGTGACATCGTTGAGCACGGGCATCACATAGGAGACTCCGAGCAGCGGTGTGTCTCCGCGAGGTGGCACCTGGCTGGTCATTTTTGCATTCCTCCGGAGGGTCGCTTGAGCCTACCAGCCGTGACTTTGCCGCCCTGCGTGGCCCCGGAACGCAGAACTGCGCCGCCGGCATGGAACCGGCGGCGCAGCGGGAAGGAAGGAGCGGTCTGCTAGCTGGCGAGCTGCCCGACCGTGACGGACACGGTGATGGACTTGCCGTCGCGCACGTAGCTCAGTTCGGCCTTGTCACCGGCCGCGAGCACGCGGACCTGGGCGGTCAGATCGTTGGCGTCGGTGATCGGAACGCCGTTGAAGTTGGTGATCACGTCACCCTTCTTCAGACCGGCCTTCTCCGCGGCACCGCCGGAGGAGACCTCGCTGATCAGGGCGCCGACCGTGCTGCTCTTCGGGTTGCTGGCGGCGCTGGTCACGCTCGCACCGAGCAGGCCGTGGGTGGCCTTGCCGTTGGCGATCAGTTCATCCGAGACCCGCTTGGCCAGGTTCGACGGAATCGAGAAGCCGACGCCGATGTTGCCGGACGCCGAAGTGGAGGAGCCGCCGGCGTTGGCGATGGCCACGTTGATGCCGATCAGCTCGCCCTTGGCGTTGAGCAGCGCACCGCCGGAGTTGCCGGGATTGATCGCGGCATCCGTCTGGATGACCGACAGGGAGATGCTGCCCGAGTTCGAGGTTCCCTGCTGGGACTTGCTGCCGTCCTTGTTCGGCAGGTCGAAGAAGAAGGGACTCTGGCCATCGGGCGCAGTCGTGTCCGGCGTCGTGGGGGCGGCAGAGGAGGCAATCGAAATGCTGCGGTTGAGCGCGCTGACGATGCCATCGGTGACGGTGCCGGCCAGGCCAAGCGGGGCGCCGATGGCGATGGCGGTGTCACCGACGTTGAGCTTGCCGGAGTCGGCGAAGTCGATCGGCGTGAGCCCCCTGGCATCGGTGAGCTTGATCACGGCGAGGTCGGAGATCGGGTCGGTGCCCACAATGGTGGCGGCGTAGAGCTTGCCGTCGTTGCCTTTGACCTGGAGGGTCACGTCGGCGGCCGCGCCGTCGAGGGTGACGACGTGGGTGTTGGTGAGCACGTATCCATCGTCGGTGAGCACGACACCGGAGCCGGTGCCGCCGGAGTTCCCGCTGCTGGCCTCGATGGTGACCACGCTGGGCGATGCCTTCGCCGCCACGGCGGTGATCTGGTTGACGCTGTCGGTGTTGTTGACGACGACGTTGCTCGGGCCCTGCGCCTGGTTGACGGGGACGCCGTTGCTCTGGTTGCTGAGCACGAACGCCGTCACACCCGCGCCGGATGCGCCGCCGACGAGGGCGCCGATGGCCAGCGCAGCGATCAGGGCGATGCTTGCCCGTCGCTTGGCGGGGTCCCGGACCGGACCGGAGCCCGGGGTGTGCGGCGGCAGCCCGTTCGCGGTGGCGTAGGCCGGTGGTGCGATGTTCGGGGCGTAGTAGTTGGGGGCGGTGCTGTCCGCCGGCAGCGGACGGCCGAACGCGTCTGTGGCGTAGGCGACTGTCGGCTGCGCCTGATGGGGCTGGGGCTGGGCCGGCTCCGGCTGGGCCTGCTCCGGCTGGGCCTGGGCCTGCTCTGGCTGAGCCTGTGCCTGCTCGGACGGCGCCTGGGACTGGGCCTGCTCTGGCTGGGCCTGGGCCTGCTCTGGCTGAGCCTGCACCGGTGCCGCCGACTCGGGAGTCGGAACGGTCTCAGCGTTTTCGGTGGGAGCGATGGCTTCCCCGGCGGCATTGACTTCGAACGGAACTGCGTCGTCGCGATGGTCAGGGTTGATGCCGGAGTCCTGCGTGTTGTCGGTCATGGTGTGCTCCTTCCAAGCGATGCCAGCTTTGCGCCCGAACCTGAGTGAATGGTTTGCGCAGGCTGGGAGCATTCAATGATCAAGCCGTGACCTTGCTTGCAGAGCTCGCCTCTCCGCACCTCTAGCAGCCGGGGCCGGACGTGCCGGCGGTGCACTCCCGGTTGACAAGCACCGTGCGCGCCTGGGCGACGACCACGCTGAACGGGGTCGCCGGGACCGCCAGAGTGCCGCGCACAGCGCGCCAGTCGCGACCGGCGAACCGGTACTCGGCCGAGTAGACGACGCTGAGAGTGATCGAGCGGCTGCCGGATTCCGTGAAGATGTGGCTTGTGGGCGTGTCGGAGAATTCCGGAAGGCCCAGGGCGGCCCAGGATGCTCCGCCTCCGGCCGAGTCCAGGCCCTGGCCGGCTCCGAAGTCCCAGCGGAAACCGACCGGGGTGAACCGCACTTCGGCCGGAAACCCCAGCAGCGTGCCCGAGCGGGTGTGCACGGCGGCAGTGGCGATGAAGTTGGTCGGCAGACCGACCACGCTCCAGCCGTGCGGCTCCATCTCCTGCGTCGGCGCCGCCGCGCGGAAGCTGACGAGGTCGCTGACACTGACGATCAGGTTCGGGTCGCAGGGCGTGCCGGCGACGCACTTGATGGTGAACCCGTCCCGCACGATCGTTCCCGGGCCGGGCACCGTCGCGGCGGACTGCTGGCCTCCGCCGCCGCCGGCCGGGTCGCCCCCTGCGCCACCGCCGGCCTCACTGCCAGCCTGGCCTCCCCCGCCCGACCCTGCGTCGAATCCAGCCGACAGGTCCACCCCGCCGCCGTTCACTGCCCCGGAGACATTGGGACAGCCGCCTGTAGATTGTTCGAACTTTCCACAGCCCGTGGCCGCGAAACTAGGTGAAACGCCCAGACCGAAAAGCACTAGACCAGAGGCAATGAGACAAACAATCGGGAGTCTTCGGTTCAACAAAACGTCTCTCCAGCCCACGCCGAGCGCTCGGCAAGTACAAGGGAAGAACGCTGACTCATCTCGAAGCGCACTTCGAAAGGCGTGATCGGATTCCGCTCAGCCGAGACCAAGGACGCGCCAGTTGCATCAAGAACATCGACACCAGACACGTCTTCACAGATGTACAGAGAAATGATTGTGCGCCGCGATGTGGTGTACTCCGCGGATTGAAGCTTCGCGACTGAAAACGTTGTCTCCCCAACGCTGTGCGCACCGGCGGACCGGAATTGGTCGAATCCACTCAGCTCTTCATCAAGAACGTCTTTGGATACCAACGCGGCCATACGATTCGAGTCCGCCCCGCCTTCCCGCGATATTTGGTCACTCAAGGCCAGGTAGGCGGCATACGCCTCGGTGGCCGCCGCCAGAGCCTCGGCGTCTGAGGCGAAGACCGGGGCATCCGTGGCCGTGGGAGACGGCGCCTGCGGGGCCGGCGGCGCGCAGCCGGCGAGTGCGAGCGTGCCGAGCAACGCCATGGCACCCATGACCGATCGGCGACGACTGACGAACCGCATGCGGCCAACGTAGAGCAGTTTCGGGAATGCCGCTCGAACTCTCCACAGCCGGTTGCCGGGCGCGCGGGCCGATGTCGTAGCTTGGAGGCATGCAGGCGAAACGATGACGATCCCCGGCGCCTGGCGGCTCACCGCACACGGAGCCGGCCTCCTCGCCGCAGACGGCACGGTCGCGGCCAGCATCTTCGCGGAGATGAGCGCCCTCGCCGCCCGCACGGGCGCGATCAACCTCGGCCAGGGGTTCCCCGACGAGGACGGCCCGCCGGAGGTGCTCGAAGCCGCGCGTCAGGCGATCAGCGACGGCGTCAACCAGTACCCGCCCGGGCGGGGCCTTCCCGTGCTGCGCGATGCCATCGCCCGTCACCAGCACCGGTTCTACGGGCTGGCGGCGAACCCCGAAACCGAGGTCCTGGTCACCGCCGGCGCCACCGAGGCACTGGCCGCGACGATCCTGGCGCTGCTCGAACCCGGCGACGAGGTCGTCACGTTCGAGCCGTTCTACGACGCCTACGGCGCGCTGATCGCGCTCGGCGGCGGCGTGCACCGCACGGTGCGGTTGCGAGCCCCCGATTTCCAGCCTGATCCGGACGAGCTGCGTGCGGCGGTCACCGACCGCACCCGGCTGATCATCGTCAACAACCCGCACAATCCCACCGGCGCGGTCTTCCCGGCCGACACGCTCGCCCTGATCGTGGAGCTCGCCGAGCGGCACGACGCCGTGATCGTCACCGACGAGGTCTACGAACACCTCACCTTCGGCGTGGCGCACACTCCGATCGCGACGCTTCCGGGGGCCGGCGGGCGCACGGTCACCATCTCCTCCGGCGGCAAGACCTTCAACACCACCGGCTGGAAGATCGGCTGGCTGACCGCGCCCGCGCCGTTGGTCACCGCCATCCTGGCCGTGAAGCAGTTCCTCACCTACGTCAACGGGGCGCCGTTCCAGCCGGCCATCGCCGTCGGCCTCGACCTGCCCGACAGCTTCTACACGGGGATCGCCGCCGACCTGCGCGTCAAGAGGGACGTCCTCGAACGGGGGCTCACCGCGGCCGGGTTCACCGTCAGCCGCCCGCAGGGCTCGTACTTCATCGTGGCGGATGCCGCCCCGCTGGGCTATCCGGACGGCGCCGAGTTCTGCCGGGCCCTGCCCGGCCTCGCCGGCGTGGTCGCGGTTCCGATCGCCGCGTTCTGCTCGCCGGAGCACCGCCCGGAGTACGCGTCACTGGTGCGCTTCGCGTACTGCAAGCGGGTCGACGTGCTGGAGCGTGCCTCGGAGCAACTGGCCGGGCTCACCGCCCGCGCGTAACTCCTGCAGATCGCGGGCCGCGGCATCCGTCGCCCCGTGTTCACGGGGGCGATCCGGAAGCCCGGCCGGCATTGCAGGAGTTATGCGCGGGAGGGACGGTCAGTGCTGGAGGGCCGGGTAGTCGGTGTAGCCCTCGGCGCCGGCGCCGTAGAAGGTGAGCGGGTCCGGAGCGTTCTGCGGCAGGTCGTTCAGCCAGCGGCGCACCAGGTCGGGGTTCGCGATCGCGGCCCGTCCGACGACGACAGCGTCGGCCACGTCGTCGGCGATGATCGACATCGCCTCGGAGCGGGTCGTGATGCCGCCGAAGCCGCTGTTGACCATCACCGGTCCGCCGAAGCGGGCGCGGAGGCCCTGAACCAGTTCGCCGGCCGGGTCCTTGTGCAGGATGCTCAGGTAGGCCAGGCCGAGCGGCGCGAGGGCGTCGGCCAGGGCGCCGTAGGTGGCGGCGACGTCGGCCGCATCCGGCTCGAGCGCGTCCTGGATGTTGTGCTCCGGTGAGACACGGATGCCGACCCGCTCGGCGCCGATGGCCTCGGCCACGGCCGTGACCACGTCGATGACGAAACGCGCGCGGTTCTCCGGCGAGCCGCCGAAGGCATCCGTGCGCTGGTTCGAGGCCGGCGAGAGGAACTCGTGCAGCAGGTAGCCGTTGGCGCTGTGGATCTCGACCCCGTCGAGGCCGGCGGCGATCGCGTTCTTCGACGCCTGCACGAACTCGGCGATCACGCCCGGCAGCTCGTCTTCGCGCAGCGCGCGCGGCACCGGGTAGGGGTGCTTTCCGTCGTAGGAGTGGGTCTCCCCGGCGATAGCGATCGCGCTCGGCGCGACGACGTCCCGTCCGCCGTTCGTGGCGGCGTGGGTGACCCGGCCGGCGTGCATGACCTGGGCGACGAGGCGTCCCCCGGCGGCGTGCACGGCGGTGGCGACGTTGGTCCAGCCCTCGATCTGCTCGGGGGTGACCAGACCTGGCTGGCCGGGGAAGCCCTGACCGACGTGGCTGGGGTAGGTGCCCTCCGTGACGATCAGGCCCAGGGTGGCGCGCTGCCGGTAATGCTCGACGACGAGCGGCCCCGGCACGCCCTCCACGCCGGAACGTACCCGGGTCAGGGGTGCCATCACGAGACGGTTGGGAAGTTCGAGGTCACCAAGGGTGACGGGCGAGAAAAGATTCACTGTTGCTCTTTCTGTCGGACGGGCACCACCGGGCGGCCTGACGCCGCCGCCGAATCGGAAGGCGGGTGCCCCTTGTCGGCAACGGGTGCGGAGCCTGGTCTATTCCACCGAAACGAGCAATCCGCGCGATCGTCGGCAACGAACCAGGAACATGACCATCCTGCTGACGCGACCGGCGCGGCCCGTTGCCACCCAACCCGTGCAGCCCGTGCCGCCACCGGCGACCGAGGATTACTGCCCGTTCCCGCTCTCCTCCGACCCCCGCCGGTTCGGCCTGACCACCAGCACCATGCGGTTGCGCGGCGGAACGATCGTGGTGCGGCACGGCCGCCGCACCGGCGGCGACACCGCGACGATCCTGCTCCACGGCGCCGCCGGTTCCTGGACGACCTGGACACCGCTGCTGCAGTCGGCCCGCTCCGCCGTCGGCCCGGGATTCACCGACCTGATCATCCCCGACCTGCCCGGCTGGGGGGACAGCACCCCGCATACCGATGCCGGGCAGGCGGATGCCGGGGCGCCCGACATCGAGGCGACGGCCGCGCTCGTCGCCGAAATCGCCGAGGCGCTCGGCTATCGTCGCTGGCAGGTGCTCGGCCACTCCATGGGCGGTTTCATCGCCCTGGAACTCGCGGCGTCCTTCGTCGCGGAGACGGCATCCGTCGGCCTCGTCTCGGCGACGACCTACGCCGTGATCGACAGCGTGCGGCACCCGGTGTCCCGCTTCGGCATCCTCCCTGCCTACACCGCACTGCTCGGGGTGATGCGCGTGCTCGCCGGGTTCGGGCGCGCCGGCACGTCCCTGGTGCGCTCACTCGACCGGCTGGGCGTGCTCCGCCCCCTGACCGCGCCCCTCTTCGCCCGGGTCTCCGCGGTGCACCCCAGCGTGATCTCCGCGCTTGCGACCGAGGTGCGTCCCGGCCGCTTCGCCGCCGCATCCGCCCTCGCCGGCCGCTACGACGCGGATGCCGCCTGGTCGCGGATCCGGTGCCCGGTCCGGGCCACCCGGGGAGGTTCCGACGTGTTCGTCGCCGAGGCCGACACGGCCAGGCTGCGCCGGGTCATCCGGGACTTCACTCCGCACACCCTGCCGGGCACCGGGCACTTCGGCCACGTCGAGAGTCCGGGCGAGACCCTGCGGTTGCTCGGCGCAGCCGCAACCCCGCCGCAGATTCGCTTGTGAACCACCGTCAATGCGACCACACTGAGGTGACGACTGGTTCCTGAGACAAGGTCACACCGAATCGCAGGCTCACGAGCGCTTTTTTCAACCGAATGAAAGCGGCAACCCATGGGTTCCTTGACGTACGACCGGGTCACCGTCGAATTCGACGATCGGATCCTGGCGCACCTGCAGATCGTGATCGTGCAGAAACTGCGCCGCGGCGAGAGCTTCCTGCTGTCGTGGCGCAACGCGGCCGAGGCCGGGGACGGCCGCAGTTCCGCCTGGCTGCACCCGGCGATCCCGCTCTATTTCAAGTTCTCCGGCGGCCAGCCACCCACGATCAATCCGCTCTGGCTGGCCCAGCTCACGCGCTCGGCGAACAGTTCGCAGGGCCTCGTGGCCACGGGCGAGGAGCGGGCGATGGCCGAGCCCGACATCCCCGGCCATCCGGAACGAAGTCATCGGCCGGATCAGAAGTTCACCGTGCGCGCCGCCCCCACCTCGCAGGAAACGATCGCCACAGAGAGCTGATCCCGCCAGCGGAGCAGGCCTCTCAGCGGGGCTGCACCGTGAACCGCCGGAGCGCCAGCGCCGGGTTCACGGCTCGCACGGCCTCGAGCCTGGCCTTCGAGACCCAGGCGACCGCGACATCCGTCGTCTCGCCGATGGTGACCAGCTCGACCCCCATCGGGTCGACCACCATGCTGTTGCCGACGCCGATGGGCGGGGCGTGGTCGGCGGCCGCGACGTAGACGGTGTTCTCCAGGGCGCGCGCCGTGACCAGGGTGCGCCAGTGCTGTTCCTTCAACGGACCGCGCACCCACTCGGACGGCACCAGGACGAGATCGGCTCCGGCGTCGACGAGCCGGCGGGTCACCTCCGGGAAACGGATGTCGTAGCAGGTCTGCATCCCGACCGTCAGCCCTTCGACCCGGAACGTCTCCGGCGCCGCAACCGTGCCGGGCAGCACCCAGTCCGACTCCCGGTCCCCGAACGCGTCGTAGAGGTGCAGCTTGCGATACGCCGCGACCAGCTTCCCCGACGGATCGACCGCCACGAGCGTGTTCGAGAACCGATCCGGGTCGGCAGTGACCTCGAGCATGCCGGCGACGACATGCATCCCGAACTCGCCGGCGAGCGCGGCGAGCGCGGTCACGAAGACGCCGTCCAGCGGCTCCGCCGCCGCGACGAACGAGCGGCCCAGCACGGGCTCGAAGAAGGACGAGTACTCGGGGAACACCAGCAGGCGGGCGCCGCGGGCGGCCGCGGTCGCAGCCAGCGCGCGCATGGCCGCGATGTTGCCCGCCAGGTCGGCGCCCGGCCTGAACTGGGCGACGGCAACACCGATCGCGGCGGTGGGATCGGCGGCAGCGGGGTTGTCGGCAGCGGGATCGGCGGCAGCGGCGGAATCGATCATGGCGCCAGCCTAGCTGCCGCTCGAACGTCGACCAGGCTGGCAAGCGGCTGCGATTCCGGCACGGATTCTCCCCTGGCGCACCGCGCCGCCGCGCACGGGGACGATGACGTGCCAGCATGAGGTGACGCGGTTCCGGCAACCGAAAGGCACCCGATGAAGATCTTGGTCGTGGAAGACGATGACCAGATGGGCGAGCTCATCCAGCGCGGCCTGCACGCCGAGGGCTACGAGATCGTCCGGGCCGGCAACGGTATGGACGCGCTGATCGCGATCAATATCGACGATTTCGCCCTCGCCGCGATCGACGTGATGCTGCCGGGGATGAGCGGTTTCGAGATCTGCCGGCGCATCCGAGACTCGGGCAACACGATGCCCGTGCTGCTGATCACGGCCAGGGACACCGTGGAGGATCGGGTGTTCGGCCTGGACAGCGGCGCCGACGACTACCTGACCAAACCGTTCGCCTTCGCCGAGCTCACCGCACGGGTTCGCGCCATGCTGCGCCGGCATTCGATGGGAACCCCGGCGAGCCTCGAGCTCGGCCGCCTGGCCATCGACTCCCGCGACCTCAAGGTGACCGTGGCCGGCCGCATCGTCTCGCTGAGCCCCAAGGAGGTCGCCCTGCTTCGCCTGCTTTGCAGCCACGCGGGTGAGACGGTCGACCGGACGACGATCCTCGAGGAGATCTGGAACGGCACGGAGCACATCGATCCGAACATCGTCGACCAGTACATCAGCTACCTGCGGCGCAAGATCGACTCCGACGCCGCGGGCATCCGCATCGTCACCGTGCGTGGCGCCGGCTATGCGGTCGAGTTGACCCCGTGACGGACGCCTCGACATGAAACTGCCCGGCCTGTCGATCAGGGGCCGCATCAGCATCGGCAGCGTGCTCGTCGCCGCGGTGCTGTTCAGCTCCGCCGCGTTCTTCTTCCGCCTCGAGGTGCAGTCGATCCTGATCGACACGACGGAGACGCTCCTGCGCAACGACGCGGCGCCTCTCGTGGCCGACCTGGTCCGCAACCCGACCGAGCCGATCGACGCGCCGACGGAGGGCCAGCTCATCGCCGTGATCGATCCCGGCGGGGAACTGCACAGGTCCTCCCTCCCCCGGAGCCTGAACAACAGGCTTGATGACCTGGCGGAGATCGGCGAGCATCCGCAGACCGTCGACACCGGCAACACCCGCTACCTGGTCGCCTCGACGATCGCGGTCACCGACACCGGCAACTGGGTGATCGTCACCGCTCGCAATGAGGAGGCACTGTCGTTGCTGCTCGACGAGCTGACCCGGGTGCTGACGATCGGCACGATCGTGCTCACCGTCGGCTTCGGCCTGGCCTCCTGGTTGCTGACCGGCGCCGCGCTGCGGCCGGTGAACCGTCTCCGCGCCGAGGCGGAGAGCCTGAGCACGGCTGGGGCGTCGGCCCATTTGCTCGTGCCCGCCGGAAACGACGAGGTCAGCCGGCTCGCGATCACGCTCAACGACTTCATCGGGCGTCTCCGGCGCGGCGTCGATCGCGAGAAGCAGGTGGTGTCGGATGCCAGCCACGAGCTCCGCACCCCCCTGGCCGTGCTGAAGTCGCAACTCGAGCTCGCCCGCCTCAATTCCGGAGACGCGCCGGCCCTCGAGCAGGACATCGCCGACGCATCCGTCACCGTCGACCGGCTGGCCCGGCTTGCCACCAACCTGCTCGAACTGTCCAAGCTGGAAGGGCAGCAGCCGCCGCCTGAGACTACCTGGAACGGCATCGTCGCCGAGATCTCCGCGTCGGTGGACCGCGCCCGGGTGGTGCGCGACGGCGCGGATCTCGACGTCGACTACCAGGTCGACGGCGAGGATGCCGATGGCCGCTACGCCGTCTCTCCGACAAACGTGGGCCAGCTCGTCGACAACCTCGTCTCCAATTCGATCAGTGCCATGCATGGACGGGGCGAGATCATGGTGACCCTGCACCGGGCCGGGACCGAGGCCGTGATGACCGTGCTGGACACTGGGCCGGGGATGCCGGACGGATTCATCCCGGTGGCCTTCGACCGGTTCTCCCGGCCGGAGCATTCACGGGCGGGTGGCGGCACCGGGTCAGGTCTGGGACTGGCCATCGTGCACGCCATCGTCGATCGCGCCGGTGGGAGGATCTCGCTCCGGAACACCGGCGGCGGGCTTGCCGTGGAGGTCAGGCTGCCGCGCCGCACCGGCGCGTCCTGACTGACCGGGCAACCTGAGAGCCTTCGCAGGCTGCCGTCCGGCCCTCGGGGTAAACGTTAACCCGGGTGTCATAACGTGTTGGTGTGTCTTCCCTCTCCGCGCTCCCGCTCACCGAGGCTCAGCCAGAGCCCCGGCCGCTGCCCGCGCGCGGTCCGCTGCTGCCCGCCGCGCTGCTGGGCCTGCTCGGAATCCTCGTGTCGGCCTTCGGGTCGTGGCAGCCGTCGTACTGGGGCGATGAGGCGGCGAGCGTCATGTCGGCGGAGCGGTCCCTTTCGTCGCTGTTCAGGATGCTGGGAAATGTGGACGCGGTCCACGGTGCCTACTACCTGATCCTGCACTTCTGGATCCAGGCCTTCGGCGCAACCGAGTTCTCGACCAGGCTGCCCAGCGCCATCGCCATCGGGGTGGCCACCGCGGGCACCTACCTCCTCGCGCGCCGACTGACCGGCACCACGGTGGCGACGATATCCGCGCTCGTCTTCGTCGTGCTCCCCCGGGTCACCTACATGGGAGCCGAGGCTCGCTCGACCGCCATGGCGACGGCCATCGCGGTCTGGCTGGTGGTGTTGCTCGAGCACATCGTGCGCCACCCGCCGACCGGCCGCCTCGCCCGCGCCGGGGTCTGGGCCGGCTACTCCGCGCTCCTCGCCGCCGGGATCTATATGTTCCTCTACGTTGTGCTGCTCATCCCGGTGCTCGCGCTCGCAGTATTCCTGCTGGCACCGCGGGACGCCCGGCGGATGGCGACCTTCCGAGCCTGGGCGGTGTCCAGCGTCGCCGGCCTGCTGCTTGCCCTGCCGGTCATGCTCGCCAGTGTGCACCAGCGCGAGCAGATCGCCTTCATCGGCCGCCGCCCGCAGATCGCGGTGCTGGACGCCGCCGTGCAACAGTGGTTCGGGAACGCCCCCCTGGCGGTCGTCGCCTGGGCCCTGGTCGGCGCGGCCGTCGTGACCGTCTTCGTGCTCCGCGGCCGTCGGGCCGACACCCGCGCGACGAAGCATGCCCTCGCCATCGCCTTGGCCTGGATGCTCTTCCCGAGCGCCGTGCTCCTCGTCGGCACACACTTCGTGACCCCCATGTACTCCCTGCGCTACCTGTCGATCTGCACCCCCGCCGCTGCCATCGCGGTGGGAATCGGAATCGCCTGGCTCAAGCCGCGCTGGGCGCAGGCGTCGGTCCTGCTGTTGATCGTGTCGCTCATGCTGCCGGTCTACCAGGCCCAGCGCGGCCAATACGGGAAGAACTTCGGCAGCGACTGGCGCCAGGCAGCGGACATCGTGCAGGCCGGTGCGAGGCCCGGCGACGCCGTCGTCTTCGACGACAGCGTGCGGCCTTCCCGCAAGCCCCGCCTCGCCCTGCACCTCTACCCCGCGGCGTTCCAGGGGATGCGGGACGTGACCCTCACCCGTTCCTACGACTCGACCGGCCACCTGTGGGACCAGACCGCCCCGCTGGCCGCCGTCGGTGATCGCCTCACCGGCACGAACACGGTGTGGGTGCTTCAATACAAGGGCAGCCAGGAATTCACGTCCGGAGACGATATCCGCACACTGCAGCAGCTCGGATTCACGGTCACCGGGTCGACGACCGTCAACCGCACCATCATCATCGAACTGACAAGGTAGCTTCATGGCACAGACTCTGGTCATCATCCCGACCTACAATGAGCGCGACAACCTCGGCCCGATCGTCGGCCGCGTGCGCGCCAGCGTGCCGGATGCCGACGTGCTGGTCGTCGACGATTCGTCGCCGGACGGCACGGGCGCCCTGGCCGACGGACTGGCGGCCTCGGACGCCGCGGTGCACGTGCTGCACCGCACCAGCAAGGACGGCCTCGGCGCCGCCTACCTCGAGGCGTTCTCCTGGGCCCTCTCCCGCGGCTACGACCGGCTCGTGCAGCTCGACGCCGACGGCTCGCACCTCCCTGAGCAGCTCCCCGCCCTGCTCGACGCAGCCGATTCGGCCGACGTCGTGATGGGGTCGCGCTGGATCCCCGGCGGCGAGGTGAAGAACTGGCCGTGGCACCGTCGGGTGCTCTCCCGCGGCGGCTCGATCTACTCCAGGCTGCTCCTGCGGCTGCAGGAGCGGGATGTGACCGGGGGCTACCGGGTCTACACCGCAAACGCGCTGGAGCGGATGAGGCTCTCGAGCGTCGAAAGCCTGGGCTACTGCTTCCAGATCGACATGCTGCTTCACGCCGTTCGCGCCGGACTCCGGGTGGTCGAAGTGCCGATCACGTTCGTGGAGCGCACCCGCGGCTCCTCGAAAATGAGCGGCGGAATCGTGATCGAGGCAATGGCCCGGGTCACGATCTGGGGCCTGACCGGCAAGGGAGCGCGCCGGGTGAGGGCGTTGGAGCCTGCGGCGGCATCCGATCGAGTCTGACCTGCCATTCCGAAGTTGTGAGTTCGGGTCATTCTGACTATATGATGGTGCCACCAGTTAGAGTCACAGTGACCTTTACTTAGTGGATACCGCAGATGACCGCACCAGCACAGGCGACACTCGCCGTCTCGACGGTCATCTTCGCGCTTCGTTCCGACACGGAGTCCGACTTCAAGACCCTCTGGCTTCCGCTCGTGCGCCGCACCCGGGAGCCGTTCCTCGGCCAGTGGGCGCTTCCGGGCGGGAGCCTTCCGGCCGACGAGGAACTCGCGACGGCGGCCGCACGCACCCTCCGGGAGACCACCGGCCTGGCGCCCAAGTACCTGGAGCAGCTCTACACCTTCGGTGACCCCGGCCGCTCCCCCGGCACCCGCGTTGTTTCCGTGGTCTACTGGGCGCTCGTCGAGTCAGGGGAGGCGGCGCTCGCCGTGGACGGCGACAACGTGCAGTGGTTCCCGGCCGACCGGCTCCCCGAGCTCGCCTTCGACCACAACCGGATCGTCGAGTACGCGTTGTGGCGGCTCCGCACGAAGGTCGAGTACTCCCGGATCGCCCACGCCTTCCTCGGCGAGACCTTCACCCTGGCCCAGCTCCGGGATGTGCACGAGGCCGTGCTGCAGAAGGCCCTCGACCCGGCCAACTTCCGCCGAACGGTCGAGTCCTCCGGCACCGTCGTTGACACCGGGGAGCGCGTGGCCGGCGCCCGGCACCGTCCACCCCGCCTCTACCGATACAACGATTCCGTGCGGGCCGTCGACCTGGGCCCGCTGGGTCCGTCGATCGGCTGACCCGGATGCCCGGCCCCCTGATTTGCCGCTTTGGCTTTTCTGACCATCGAGGAGTAACCGTATGACCATCGCATCCGTTGACCAGGCCATCCAGCTGATCAGCACCGGAGCCGCCACGGGCAGCACCTGCAGCCCCGAGCTCGCCGCCGGGCCGTGGGAGTTCGACGCCGGAACACCGGGCTACGGTCCGGGCTCGTCCATGGGCGACGTGATCCCGACCGGATCGCCACGGCAGGGGGCGCTGCCGGAGACCTACCGGGTGGCGTCGCCGGAGGAGCTGGCCGACCGCATCCGCGCCGCGAAGAAGACCCTCGGCGACCGGGTGGTCGTCCTGGGCCATTTCTACCAGCGGGACGAGGTGCTCCAGCACGCCGATTTCGTCGGTGACTCGTTCCAGCTGGCCCAGGCCACGAAGAGCCGGCCCGACGCGGAGGCCATCGTCTTCTGCGGCGTGCACTTCATGGCCGAGACCGCCGACCTGCTCTCCACCCCGGCCCAGGCCGTCATCCTGCCCAACCTGGCCGCGGGCTGCTCGATGGCGGACATGGCCGACATCGACTCGGTCACCGACTGCTGGGAACAGCTCGAGGAGCAGTACGGTACGGCCCCGGATGCCGACGGCCGGGTGCCCGTCATCCCGGTCACCTACATGAACTCCTCGGCGGCGCTCAAGGCGTTCTGCGGCGCGCACGGTGGCATCGTCTGCACCTCGTCGAACGCGGAGACCGTGCTCGAGTGGGCGTTCGAACGCGGCCGGCGGGTGCTGTTCTTTCCCGACCAGCACCTCGGCCGCAACACGGCCAAAGCCATGGGTGTGCCGCTCGACCGGATGCCGATGTGGAACCCGCGCAAACTGCGGGGCGGCAACACGGCGGCCGAACTCGACGCCGCTCAGGTCGTGCTCTGGCACGGTTTCTGCAGCGTGCACAAGCGCTTCACCGTGGACCAGATCGACACCGCCCGCCGGGAGCACGCCGGCGTGCGGGTGATCGTGCACCCGGAGTGCCCAATGGCGGTCGTCGACGCCGCGGACGAATACGGCTCCACCGACTACATCACCAAGGCCATCGAGGCGGCTCCCGCTGGGTCGACGTTCGCCATCGGCACGGAAATCAACCTGGTGCAGCGCCTCGCGGCCCAGCATCCGGAACACACGATCTTCTGCCTCGACCCGGTGATCTGCCCGTGCTCGACGATGTACCGCATCCACGCCGGCTACCTGGCCTGGGTGCTCGAGGGTCTGGTCGGCACCGTCGACCGGCCGCCCGTCGTGCTCAACCGGATCCGCGTGTCGGACGACGTCGCGGCGCCCGCCCGCACCGCCCTCGAACGGATGCTCGCGGCCCGGCCGCCCGCACCGGCCCGCCAGGACGCCTGAAATGGCCGACGTCCTCGTCATCGGCAGCGGCCTGGCCGGACTGATCGCCGCCATCCGGGCGACCGACGCCGGCCACACTGTCACCCTGGTGACCAAGGCGGCCCTGCCGGACAGCAACACCCGGTACGCCCAGGGTGGCATCGCCGCGGCGATGTTCCCCGACGACTCGGTGGAATCCCATATGGTCGACACCCTGCGGGCCGGGGCGGGCCTCTGCGATGCCGCCGCCGTCCGGGTGCTGTGCACGGAGGGTCCCGCCCGTGTGCGGGACCTCATCCGCTTCGGCGTCGACTTCGACCGGGATGAATCCGGGGTCACCCGCGGACTCGAAGCCGCGCATTCGCGGTCGCGCGTGCTGCACGCCGGCGGCGACGCGACCGGCGCCGCCATCGAGTCCGCCCTGGTCGCCACCGTGCGGGAACGCGCGGAACGGGCCCGCACGCTCACCCCGGGAATCGACGGCGCCGGGCCCCGCTTGCTCGTGCGCGAACACACCATGCTCGTCGACCTCGTCGTGGCGGGCGGCCGGGTGGGCGGCGCGATTCTGCTCGGCCCCGACGGCGAACTGCAGAGCCTCACCGCGGACTCGGTCATCCTCGCCACCGGCGGTGCGGGCTCACTCTACCCGCACACCACGAATCCGGCCCTGGCCACCGGCGACGGCGTGGCAGCGGCCTGGCGGGCCGGCGCGGCAGTCGCCGACCTGGAGTTCTACCAGTTCCACCCGACCGCCCTCGCGGTGCCCGGCACCCCCCTCGTCTCGGAGGCGGTGCGGGGCGAGGGCGCGGTGCTCCACAACGCGCTCGGCACCCGGTTCATGCTCGACGTGCACCCGGGCGCCGAACTCGCTCCCCGCGACGTCGTCGCCCGAAGCATCGCCCATGAGATGGCCGGGCAGGACGGGGCTCCCGTGCTGCTGGACGCCACCGGGCTCGGCCGCGACCTGCTCGAACACCGGTTCCCGACCATCACCGCGGCCTGCCGCCAGGCCGGCCTGGACTGGGCCACCGAGCCGATCCCGGTCGCCCCGGCCGCCCACTACTGGATGGGCGGCGTGCTCACCGATATCTGGGGCAGAACGAGCCTGCCCGGCCTCTACGCGGTCGGCGAGACGGCCCGCACCGGAGCGCACGGCGCGAACCGACTGGCCTCGAACTCCCTCCTCGAGGCGGCCGTGTTCGCCGACCGGGCCGTGCGCGCGTTGGGGGTCTCCCCTGTCGACGGTGTGGACACCGCCGGGGACGCTGGAGCCGACGCCGTCCAGGGCACGTCGGACCCGCGGCCCGCGGCGGCCTTGAGCGGCCGATCGACGCTGCCGTTCGCCGACCGGGAGGCGATCCAGCGAGTCATGTGGCAGTACGCGGGCGTGCTCCGGAGCGGCGAGGGCCTCGCTGCCGCCGCCGCCACCCTGGCCGGCTGGAACCGACCGGCCACCGGCCCGGATGCCGACCCCCGCCCTAATATGCAGATCCAGGCATACGAAGATGCGAACCTCTTCGACCTCGCCCGGATCACCGTGGCGGCGGCACTCGGCCGGGAGGAATCCCGCGGCGCCCACTACCGCTCCGACTTCCCGGCCAGCCGGCCGGAGCTCGCCCACACGGTCGCCTTCAGCCGGGCGACGAAGGACACGACCGAAACGAACACCGAGGCCGAGGAGGCCATCGCATGCTGACCTTGACTGCCATCGACACCGTCGTGCGCACCGCACTCGACGAAGACGCCCCCTGGGGCGATGTGACCAGCGAGGTGCTCATCCCCGCCGACGCCGTGGCGACCGCCCAGCTCGTGGCGCGGGAGTCCGGCGTCTTCAGCGGCGGCCCGGTGTTCGCCTCGGCGTTCCGGCTGACCGACCAGCGCATCGACGTGCGCCTGTTCGTGGCGGACGGCGCCGCTTTCAAGGCGGGAGAGGTGCTCGCGGAGGCGTCCGGGCCCGCCCGTGGCATCCTCCAGGCGGAGCGGATCGGATTGAACTTCGTGCAACGGATGAGCGGCATCGCCACGCTCACGGCACTTTATGTCGCCGAGACGGCCGGCACCCGCGCCCGGATCGTGGACACCAGGAAGACCACCCCCGGCCTGCGCGCGATCGAGCGCCACGCCGTGCGGAGCGGCGGCGGCCACAACCACCGCTTCAGCCTGTCCGACGCCGTGATGGCCAAGGACAACCACCTGGCCGTGCTCACCGCCGGCGGCCTCGGGCTCACCGAGGCGCTGCTCCAGGTGCGGGACCGCATTTCGCACACCACGCACCTCGAGGTGGAGGTGGACCGGATCGACCAGATCGAGCCCGTGCTGGCCGCCGGCGTCGACACCATCATGCTCGACAACTTCACGCCGGAGCACCTCGCGGAGGGCGTTCGACTGACCGCCGGCCGCGCCCTGGTCGAGGCCAGCGGCGGGGTCTCGCTGGCCACCGTGCGCGCCATCGCCGAGTCGGGGGTCGACATCATCTCGGTCGGGGCCTTGACCCACAGCGTGCGCTCACTCGACCTCGGCCTCGACATCGCGGTGCTCGAGGGCTGAGCCGCTGATGGTCTACCTCGACAACGCCGCCACCACCCCCGTGCGCCGGGAGGTGCTCGACGCGCTCTGGCCGCAGCTCACCGGCGGGTTCGGCAACCCGTCCAGCCACCACCAGGTGGGCGAGGCCGCGGCCGCCACCCTGCTCGCGGCACGGACGTCGGTCGCCGCGGTCCTCGGCTGCCGCGCCACCGAGGTGGTCTTCACGAGCGGCGGCACCGAGGCCGACAACCTCGCGGTCAAGGGCATCGCGCTCGGGTCGCCCCGCGGCCGGCAGATCATCACGTCCCCGGTCGAACACGAGGCGGTGCTCGAGTCCTGCGACTACCTGCGACGCCTGCACGGCTTCGAGATCACCATGCTCGACCCGGATTCCTCCGGCCAGGTCGACCCCGAGCAGCTGCGCCGCGTGCTCCGTCCGGAGACGACCCTGGTGTCCGTGCAGTACGCCAACAACGAGGTCGGCACCATCCAGCCGCTCCGCGAGCTCACCGCCCTCAGCCGGGCGGCGGGGGTGCCGTTCCACACCGATGCCGTGCAGGCCGCCGGCTGGCTCTCCCTCTCCATCGTTGAGCTGGGCGTCGACGCCCTGAGCCTCTCCGGGCACAAACTCGGGGCCCCCCAGGGGATCGGGGCGGCCTACCTGCGCCGCCGGCTTCCGATCGAACCGCTGGTGCACGGCGGCGGCCAGGAACGCGGCCGCCGCAGTGGAACCGAGAATGTCGCGGGGGCCGTCGCCCTGGCGGTCGCGCTTCGCCTGGCAGAACAGGAACGCGTGGCCGCGTCGGAGCGGGTGACCCGGCTGCGCGACGCCTTCATCGCCACGGTGCTGACCGGCACGTCCGCCGCCCGGCTCACCGGGCATCCGTCCGCGCGCCTGCCCGGCAGCGCATCCTTCGTCTTCCCCGGCACCAGCGGTGAAGCCGTTCTGCTCGAACTGGAGCAGCGCGGGATCGTCTGTTCAAGCGGCTCGGCCTGTGCGGCGGGCAGCGACGAACCCTCGCACGTACTCACCGCGCTGGGGCTCCCGGCGGAGGAGGCGCTCACCTCCGTGCGGTTCACCCTGGCGTCGGGCACGGCCACCGCCGAAGCCGGCCGGGCCGCGGCCGCCGTGCAGGACGCCGTCGCAGCCGTGCAGCACCTCGGCCGCCGCTGATCCGGCATCCGCACCACGCCCGTCCACGCGACGCCGGCGCCCGCGCGGGACCGCTCGCGGGCGCGCCCGCGTGGAGGGGGACCCCGCATTCCCCCTCTGGAGAAAAAAGTTCAAAAATCTTCCGAGGCCGAAATCAGCGGAAACATCAGCATAAATGCATCAATGTATCTCTGTTGACGGCCCAGCCGCCCTACCCCTGATGCTCGACCCCCGTCGCGGGGTCGTAGAATTACGCTAAGAGGCGAAAAGCCCAAGTTGGGCTGCCGAAGAGGGGCACCATGACAATAATCGACAAACCAGTCACCGAGTCACTTGCAACAACAATTGACACCCTGGTTAAAGGCGCGAGCGAAGCACTGCTCGAATATGCCAATTTCACGCAGGAACAGATCGACCACATCGTCAAGAAGGCGTCGGTAGCGGCCCTCAGCAAGCATGCCGAACTGGCTGTTCACGCTGTAGAGGAAACCGGCCGCGGCGTCTTCGAAGACAAGGCCGTGAAGAACCTCTTCGCATGCGAGCACGTTACGAACTCCATGCAGAACCTTAAAACAGTCGGCGTTATCAGCCACGACGAAATTACCGGCATCACCGAAATCGCCGAGCCGGTCGGTGTTATCTGCGGAATCACCCCGGTGACGAACTGCACCTCGACCGCAATCTTTAAATCCCTTATCGCCCTCAAGACCCGCAACCCGATCGTGTTCGGCTTCCACCCCGCAGCACAGCAGTCCTCCGCTGCCGCCGCACGCATTGTGCGCGACGCGGCCATCGCCGCCGGCGCACCGAAGAACTGTATCCAGTGGATCGAAGTTCCTTCACTCGAAGCCAGCACCCTGCTGATGAACCACCCGGGCGTGGCCACCATCCTCGCGACCGGTGGAAACGCCATGGTCCGCGCGGCCTACTCCTGCGGCAAGCCCGCCCTCGGTGTCGGCGCCGGCAACGTGCCGGCGTTCATCGAGAAGAGCGCCAAGCTCAAGCGTGCCGTCAACGACGTCGTGCTCTCGAAGGCCTTCGACTACGGCATGATCTGCGCTTCGGAGCAGGCCGTCATCATCGAAGAGCCCCTCTACAACGAGGCCATGGCCGAGTTCAAGCTCCTCCACGCCTACCGGGTCACCCCGGCCGAGAAGACCATGCTCGAAGAGTTCATCTTCGGCGTGCAGGCCAACTCGGAGAACTGCGGCGGCGCCAAGCTGAACGCCTCCGTCGTCGGCAAGTCGCCGGTCTGGATCGCCCAGCAGGCCGGATTCACCGTTCCGGAAGACACGTCGATCATCCTGGTCGAGGTTGCAAGCGTTGGACCGCACGAGCCGATGACCCGCGAGAAGCTCGCCCCGGTCCTCGCCGTGCTGCACGCCAAGGACACCGAAGAAGGCATCTCGCTCTCCGAGCAGATGGTGGAATTCGACGGTCTCGGCCACTCGGGCTCGATCCACAGCGAGAACCCCGCGATCATCGAGGAGTTCGGCAAGCGCGTCAAGGCCGTTCGCATCATCACCAACGCCCCCAGCTCGCTCGGCGGCATCGGTGACATCTACAACGCCTTCATCCCCTCGCTGACCCTCGGTTGTGGCTCGTACGGCCACAACTCCGTGTCGAACAACGTGTCGGCGATCAACCTCATCAACGTCAAGCGGATCGGTCGAAGGAACAACAACTTGCAGTGGTTCAAGGTCCCCGCCAAGACGTACTTCGAGCCGAACGCCATCCGTTACCTGACGGACATGCGCAACGTGGAACGCGTCACCATCGTCACCGACGCGACCATGACCAAGCTCGGCTTCGTCGACAAGATCCTCGACGTGCTCAACCGCCGCGAGAACCGCGTGTCGCTGCAGATCATCGACAACGTGCTCCCCGAGCCGACCGTGTCCGCCGTCACCAAGGGTGCCGAAGAGATGCGGGCCTTCAAGCCCGACACGATCATCGCCCTCGGCGGCGGTTCGCCGATGGACGCCGCCAAGGTCATGTGGCTCCTCTACGAACACCCCGAAATCGAATTCTCCGACATGAAGGAAAAGTTCTTCGACGTGCGCAAGCGCGCGTTCAAGTTCCCCGACCTCGGTGAACTCGCCAAGCTCGTCTGCATCCCGACCACTTCGGGAACCGGCTCAGAGATGACACCGTTCGCCGTCATCACGGACGAGGTCAGCGGAGTGAAGTACCCGCTCGCCGACTACGCCCTGCTGCCGACCGTCGCGATCATCGACCCGTCGCTGACCGCAGCGATGCCGTCGTTCCTCGTCGCCGACTCAGGCTTCGATGCCCTGACGCACGCGACAGAGGCGTACGTCTCCGTCTACGCGAACGACTTCACCGACGGCCTCTGCCTGCACGCGATCAAGCTCATCTTCGAGAACATCGCGATCAGCGCCAACGGCACGGCGAACAGCACGGATGCCGGCGTCATCAAGGCCCGCGAGAAGATGCACAACGCGTCCTCGATCGCCGGAATGGCTTTCGGTAACGCGTTCCTCGGTATTTGTCACGCGATGGCCCACGTCACGGGTGCGCAGCTCCACTTGATCCACGGTCGAGTGAACGCCACGTACCTGCCGCACGTGATCCGTTACAACGGGCTCATCCCGACCAAGCTGACCAGCTGGCCCAAGTACGAGAGCTACATCGCTCCCGAGCGTTTCCAGCAGATCGCCAAGCACCTCGGCCTCCCGGCCTCGACGCCTGAAGAGGGCATCGAGTCCTACGCCCAGGCAGTCGAGAAGCTGCGCGACCAGGTCGGCATCAAGCCGTCCTTCCAGGCACAGGGCGTCAACGAGGAAGACTTCATCGGTCGCCTCGACGCCCTCGCGATGGGCGCCTACGGCGACCAGTGCGCACCGGCCAACCCGCGCATGCCGATGCTCGCCGACATGAAGACCATCATGGAAGCCGCGTACTACGGCACCTCGTTCAAGGAGGTGCGCGCCAACCGCGCCGCCGTCGTGGACGAAGCGATCAAGACCGGCGCCGAAGAGCACGGCGACGCCAAGAAGCCCGCACGCAAGGCAGCCAAGTAGGCCTGACCGCCCACTGAACGCAGAACGGCCCCGCACCGAAAGGTGCGGGGCCGTTCTGCGTTCCCGCGTTCAGAGCCAGCGCGGCGGCGCAGGGACGTCCCCCGCGGCGGCAGATACTCCCAGTGAGCCTCTGCCGGCGGCCCAGGCGGTCAGGGCGGCGAGGGACCCGCGCAGCTGCACCCCCGCATCCGCAGCCCCGCTGGAGGCGCTCGCGGAGTCGGTCGGCGTCAGACGGATGCCCGGCTCGCCCCTGGCCTGCCAGGCGCCGGTGATGTCGCCGAGGATGCGCTCGAGCACCGGTGCCGGGATGTCCCGGAATGAGGCGCCCGTGTTCAGGTCGACCGCGTGGATCCACACCTCCCGGGTGCGCATCCACCGCGTTTCCGACGCGGGGACCATGGCGCCCTGGCCGTTCCGCACCGGGTGCTCCCACCGGGATTCGGGCACGTCACCCCAGCACGTGTCCAGGCGGGCCGCCGAGTCGGCGAAGAGTCGCCGCAGCGCGCCGGGGGCGAGGAGCGCGCCATCCCGGATCTCGGTGTTGCGCACCTCCGCTGAGGCGTACATCGGCGTCTCGACGCCGGTGGAGGCCCACTGGGCCAGCCGGCCGAGGGCGAGGGCGTTGTAGCAGACGTGGGCCACGACGTGGGCACGGGTCCAGCCGGGAAGCAGGGACTCCCCCGCCAGCGCGCCGTCCGGAAGTGCGTCGAGCCGGCGGCGGAAGAACTCGGTGCCGAGGCTGGCCGCCTGCACCGTGGCGGTCGGGTCAGACGGGCGCAGAGGCATTCAGCTCTCCCTGGATCACTGGAGGATCCCGGTTGACCGCCCCGCGCCTATCCTCGCAGGAGCGGCAGGGAACGAGAAAACCCCCGGAATCGCGAGGATTCCGGGGGTTATTGGTTGCGGGGGCAGGATTTGAACCTACGACCTCTGGGTTATGAGCCCAGCGAGCTACCGAACTGCTCCACCCCGCGCTACAAGATCTAATCTACCACAGCCCCGCTAGTGCACGGCCCAGGCGGCCGGGCATGAGAAAACCCCCGGAATCACGAGGATTCCGGGGGATATTGGTTGCGGGGGCAGGATTTGAACCTACGACCTCTGGGTTATGAGCCCAGCGAGCTACCGAACTGCTCCACCCCGCGCTACAAGTACAAATTTACCACAGCCTCGCGAACCGGCCGACCACAACCCCCGTTTTCACTGGCCCCCGACGCCGAAACGNACAGCCTCGCGAACCGGCCGACCACAACCCCCGTTTTCACTGGCCCCCGACGCCGAAACGCGGGTGCCGTGCCGCTCCCCCGGATGGAAGAACCACCGGCGGAGCGGCACGGCACCCGCGCGTGGCGGATGGTGCCTGCCGGGCTACCCCAGCAGTGCCAGCATGCTGGCGATGGTGTCGGCCAGCTTCTTGTCCGCGGTGCCGTAAGCAGCGAAGTCACCGGCGGACAGGGCCGCCTGCTTGTCGCTGAGTGCCTGCTTGGCGACGGCGAGGAGCGACTTGAGCTGGGCATCCTTCGCCGGGTCGCCGGTCGACGTCGGCGGAGTGGTCGTCCCGGTGGCCGGCGGGGTCGTCGTGGTCGGCGGTGTCGTCGTGGTCGGCGGCACGCTGGTGTCGCCGGCGTTCGCACCGGAGTCACCGCCGAAGAGCACGTCGAGCGCCTTGTCGAGGGTGTCCTCGAAGGCGATCTGGTCGCCGAACGCCACGAGCACCTTCTGCAGCAGCGGGTAACTGGTCTCACCGGTCGACTGCACGTAGACGGGCTGCACGTAGAGGAGTCCCCCGCCGACGGGCAGTGTGAGCAGGTTTCCGTTGAGCACCTTCGACTGGCCCTGCTTGAGCAGGTTCAGCTGGGTGGACACGGTCGGGTCGGCGTTGAACTTGGCCTGCACCTGGCCCGGACCGGGGACGGTGTCGTCCTTCGGCAGGGTGAGCAGTCTGATCTTGCCGTAGCCGGCGGCACGCTTGCCATCGGTGGACCCGGCATCCGCATCGACGGCCAGATAGCCGGTGAGCACGTTACGGCTGGTCGCGCCGGTCGCGTCAGGGATGAAGGTCGAATACAGCGTGAACGCCGGCTTCTCCGACCCCGGCACCTGCATGGTGAGGTAGTACGGCGGCTGCAGGGTTGTGTTCGTCGACGGCGACACCGGGTCGTTCGGGGTGGTCCACGCGTCGTCGACCGAGTAGAACGAACCGGGGTCGGTGACGTGGTACTTGCCGAGCACCTTCCGCTGCACCTTGAACAGGTCCGCGGGGTAGCGCACGTGGCTCATCAGGTCACCGCTCATCGCGCTCATCGGCTTGAGCGTCGATGGGAAGATCTTCTGCCACGTCTTCAGGATGGGCTCCTTGTCGTCCCAGGCGTAGAGCGTGACGGAACCGTCGTAGGCGTCGACCGTGGCCTTGACGGAGTTGCGCATGTAGTTGACGTTGTCGAGCGCGAACGGCTGGGGCGGCGTCTCGGTGTCGGCGATCGCGTCGCTCAGCCCGACCGGGGTCGAGTACGGGTAGCCGGCCGAGGTGGTGTAGCCGTCGATGATCCACTTCAGGCGCCCGTCGACGACGGACGGGTAGGCGTCCGAGTCGAGCGTGAGGTACGGCGCCACCTTCTGCACCCGGGTGACCGGGTCGCGGTCGTAGAGGATCTGCGACTTCTCGTTCACGTCGTTGGCGAGGAAGATCTGCTCGGACTGGAACTTCAGGGCGTAGATCAGCTTGTTGAAGGCGTTGTCGAGCTTCGGACCGCCGTTGCCGGTGAAGGTCGTGTAGGTCTGCTGGGCGCCCTCCGTGCCGGACGGGTAGTCGAGTTCGACCGGCTTGCTGCCCTCAGGGGCTCCCACGATCGAGTAGGTCGGCGAGCTCTCGCCGAAGTACACCCGCGGCTCGTACTTGCCAAGCGACCCGCTGCTCGGGATGCCGGACTCGAGGAACACCGGCTGGCCGTCGGCCGACCGCTGGTTGCCGTAGGCAGCCACGACGCCGTACCCGTGGGTGTAGACGATGGTCGAGTTCACCCAGGTGGCTCCGGCGTTGAGGCCGGACAGCTTGAGGTCTCGCACGGCGACCACGGTGTCCTGGGACTTCTTGTCGATCGTGTACCGGTCGACGTCGAGGTTCGACGGGAACTGGTAGTACTGCTTGAACTGCTCGAGCTGGCTGAACGCGTCGCTGACCAGGGCCGGGTCGAGGATGCGGATGTTCGCGGTGGTCTCGGCGTCGGCGCGGAGCGCGCCGGGCTCGGCCGTGGTGCTCGCGTTGTAGGGGACCTCCTCGACCTTGTCGAGGCCGTAGGCGTCCCTGGTGAGGTCGATGTTGCGTTTGATGTAGGGCGACTCGAGCGTCTTGGCGCTGGGGACGACCTGGAAGCGCTGCACCACCCACGGGTAGAGCGAGCCGAGCAGCAGGCTGCTCACGATCAGGAGCGCGGTGCCGATGACGGGCAGGCGCCAGCGGCCGATGACCGCCGTGACCAGGAACAGGATGGCGACGACGGCCGCGATCCCGGCGAGGATCGCCCGCCCGGGGATGGTGGCGTTGACATCGGTATAGCCGGCGCCGGTGAACAGCTCGTTCGTGTCGGTCAGGGTGGAGTACTGGTCCAGCCAGATGCTCACCGCCTGGAGCAGCAGGTAGAGGCTGGCGGTGACCGCGATCTGGATCCTGGCCGCACGGGCGACGAGCACGTCACGTCCGCTGACCCGGATCGAACCGTAGAGGTAGCTGGTTGCGGCAGCCACGATGGCCGCGATCAGCACGACGGCCGACGCGAAGCCGAGCAGGGCCTGGAAGAACGGCAGGTCGAACAGGTAGAACGAGACGTCGAAACCGAACTGGGGGTCGGTCTTGCCTGTGGGGGTGCTGTTCAGCCACATCAGCACGACCTGCCAACGGGTCGCGGCGGCAACGCCGGCGAACAGGCCGAGCAGTGCCGGGATGCCGTACATGGCGAGGCGGCGCAACGGCTCGATGACCTGCTGGTACCGGTCGAGCTGCGAGTTCAGCTTGGCGTAGACGGGGCGGAGCCGGTAGGCGACCTGAATACTCACCCAGACCGGGAGGGCCATCGCCACGAAGCCGATCAGGAACAGCACCGTGCCCGCGAACCACTGGGTGGTCAGCACGCTGAGGAAGCCGAGCTGGTCGAACCAGAGCACATCCGCGTACAGTCCGGCGAAGATGAAGAACACAATCACCAGCCCTGCGATGATCGCGGCCGTGATGGCGAGGGGGGCTCTGCTCCGTCGGGGGGTGCCCGCGGATGAATTTGTGCTCACGAATTGGCCTCTTGCTCTGTCCGATAAGGGTCAACGTCTAGTCTAGACAGGGGTTTCGTTCCCTAGCTGCACGTTGACCGCGAGGCTCAAACCTCCCCCGGAAGGGAACTGCTCCGGCAGAGGCAGAGGCAGCGGCGCGGCGCGCAGGTGCCAGTGCTCCCCGGTGCGGGAAACAACGGCGCTGATACCCTGCGCCCTTGCTGCGGGCAGCGGATCACCCGGCCGGGCAGGTGGGCAGCTTGGCCAGGTCCCCGTCGGTGCGGATGGCGTCCAGCACCGCGAGCGAGTCGTCGAGCGTCTTCACCGCGAAGACCTTGAGCCCGTCGGGGATGTGTCCGGTGACCTCGTTGCAGTTGTCCGCCGGTGCCAGGAACCAGTCGACGCCGGCCGCGCTGGCGCCCTCGAGTTTCTGGCGGATTCCGCCGATCGGGCCGACCGTGCCGGCCTGGTCGATGGTTCCGGTTCCGGCGACATCCGCCCCGCCCTGGATCGCACCCGGCGTGAGCTTGTCGATGATCCCGAGGGCGAACATCATGCCGGCGCTCGGCCCGCCCACCTGGTCGAGCTGGATCTTCACGTCGAACGGGAAGTCGTAGGAGGTCGTGACGTTGATGCCGACGACCACGGCCCCGGCTGTGGAGGACTTCACGGGGGCGACCTGCACGGTGAGGTTCTTGCCGTCGCGGACGATGCCGATGCTGGCGGGAGTCTCGGTGCCGTTGGCCTTGAGGGCCTTCCGCAGCGCGGCGATGTCGGCCACCGCGGCGCCGTTGACGGACACGACCTGGTCGCCGGCCTTCATGATCCCCTGGGCCGGGGAGTCCTTGGGCAGGGAGACGACGGAGACGACGGTCGGGTAGTCGTAGCCGAGGTTGGTCAGGGCCGCGGCGATGGCATCCTGTTGCGAGTCGACCATCATGGCCTGGTTCTCCTCGTCACGCTGCCTGGTCGTCACGCTCGGCGGGAAGGCCGCATCGATCGGGATGACCGCCTGGCTGGGGTCGAGCCACGCCGCGGCGACCTTCAGCCAGCTCGGCCGGTTGTCGGGATTTCCGACCAGCGACACCGTGAGCAGGTCGAGGCTGCCCTTGGTCGGGTAGACGGTCTCGCCGGGGATGGTGATCAGGGGCGTCTCGGTTCCGTTGTGATTCGCCGCGCCGATCGTGTTGTAGACCGGCCCCGGCTTCTCGATCACGTACGGCGAAGGGGTAACGCCCAGGATCAGGCCGATCGTGAGCGCAACGCCGAGCACAATCCAGCCGGCCCGTCCGGAGCGGCCCGGTCGATGCGGATGTTCGCCGGACGGTGGCGCGTCATCGGTGAAAAGGGCCACCGGGTTCCTTCCAGATTGCGTGTTCGCGACAGGCGGACACCAGACCCACCAGCGTAGGACATTTCCCAGCTCGGACAGCCGATCTCCGGATAGCGTAGAGGCACGCGACTGAGAGGTGCCTGAAGTGGCCGACGACTCACGACCCGAAGAGGGTCACAATCCCGAAGACGAGTTCCGGGACATGCTGCGCGACATCCTGTCCGGGAAGTCGTCGATCGATCCGAGCCAGCTCGCCGGGGCCGCCGGGCTGCCCAATGACCCGGCCAGCATCGCAGCGTTGATGAGCCAGCTGCAGGGCGCCCTGCGCGGCGGTGGCGACGGCGGCATCAACTGGGACATCGCGCTCAGCCAGGGCCAGGAACGGGCGACCGCCGGGGCTCTCTCACCGACCCCGAAGGAGCGCGCGGACCTCGACCAGGCCTTCCACATCGCGGCCCTCTGGCTGGACGAGGTGATCTCCGTCGCCGAACTCACCACGACGCCGCGATTGATGACCCGCAAGGAATGGGTCACCGCGACCATGCCGCTCTGGACCCAGCTGGCCGAGCCGGTCGCGACCAGCATCTCCGACTCGCTGACCCGGGTGCTCACCGAACAAGCCCCCGAGGAGCTGCAGGGCATGATGGCCGGCGCAAGCCAGGTCATGCGCAGCATCGGCGGCACCCTTTTCGCGATGCAGCTCGGGCAGGTCGTCGGCCAGCTCGCGAGCGAGGTCGTCTCCGGCGGCGACGTCGGGATCCCGCTGCTCAGTGACCAGCAGGCGGCCCTGCTCCCCCAGAACGTCGCCGAGTTCGGTGAGGGCCTCGACGTACCCGCCGACCAGGTGCAGATCTACCTGGCGGTGCGCGAGCTCGCGCACGCGCGGCTGTTCCGCCATTCCCGCTGGCTCCGGCTGCACCTGATCAGTTCGATCACCGACTTCGCGCGCGGGATCCATATCGATTCCGGCCGGCTCGAGGAACTGGCGGAGGGCTTCGACCCGTCCAACCCCGAGGAATTGCGCCAGGCGATGGTGAACGGGTCGCTCATTCCGCCGAAGACCGACGCGCAATTGGCCGCACTCGACCGGTTGGAGACCATGCTGGCCCTCGTCGAGGGCTGGGTCGACGTGGTCACGGCGGAGGCGACGGGGCGGCTGCCCAAGGCGGACGCGATCGCCGAGACCGTGAAGCGGCGCCGGGCTTCCGGCGGCCCCGCCGAGTCCGCCTTCTCCACCCTGGTCGGGCTGGAGCTCCGGCCCCGCCGGCTGCGGGAGGCCGCCGCCATGTGGCAGGCCGTGACGGATGCGGTCGGCAACGAGGCGCGCGACCAACTCTGGGCGCACCCAGACCTTCTGCCCACGAGCGCCGACCTCGACGATCCGAAGAGCCTGGTCGCCCGGCTGACCAGTTCGGCCCAGGGCGCGGAGCCCGTGCTCGACGAGGTCGACCAGGCCCTCGAGGACCTGCTGCGCGACGACAACACCGAGCGGCCGCACGAGGAGTAGCGGCGCGGCCGGTTCGTCCGCCCACTCGGCTCGCGATGCCTGTCGAATTCGACGGAGATTTTCTGGTTTCGCGCCCTGTGCAGCCGGTTTTGGACCGATTTGGGCAAAATCTCCGTCGAATTCGACGGGCGGGCGCCGCTAGATCAGGCCCTTGGTGTGCCATATCGTCTTGGTCTCCGTGAACGCCACGATGCGGGCGAGCGACGGGCTCGCGGCATCCGGGCCGTTCTCCGGCTGCAGCACCCGGGTGAGGGTCTCCGCTGCGTCGATCTGCAGGTGCACCCAGTCGAGGTCACCGGCCCCGACGAGGTCGATGGCGTTCACGTCGGCGTGGCTGGCCAGCCACGGCGCCATCTCGGCCGGCGAACCGGTGAGGATGTTCACGACCCCGCCGGGCACGTCGCTGGTGGCGAGCACCTCGCCGAGGCTGACCGCGGACAGCGGCATGGTCTCGTTCGCGACGACGACGACGGTGTTCCCGGCCACGAGGGCAGGGGCGACCGCGCTGACCAGCCCGAGCAGCGAACCGCCGGACTGCGGGGCGATGATCGCCACGACGCCGGTGGGTTCGGGCACGGAGATGTTAAAGTACGGCCCGGAGACCGGGTTCGCGTTGCCGGCGACCTGCACGTACTTGTCGGCCCAGCCGGCGTACCAGACCCAGCGGTCGATCGCCTCGTCGACCTGGGCGGATGCCGCGGCCGTGGTCACACCCTCGGTCTGCACGATCTCGTCGATGAACTGCACGCGGCGGCCCTCGAGGAGTTCGGCGATCCGGTAGAGCACCTGTCCGCGGTTGTACGCCGTGGCGCCGGCCCAGCTGCCGAGGGCCGACCGTGCCGCGACGACCGCGTCGCGGGCGTCCTTGCGGCTGGCCTGCGCGGCGTTGGCGAGGAAGTCCCCGCCGTGAGAACGGATCTCGTAGACGCGGCCGGACTCGCTGCGCGGGAACTTGCCGCCGATGTAGAGCTTGTAGGTCTTGGGAACGGCGAGGCGGGTCACTTTGCGGCCTTCTTTCGTGAGACGGGGGCCTTCGCGTCGAGCTCGGGCGAGGATTCGGCGGGGGCCGTCGTGACGGTGCGCGCGGCGGACCGGCCGGCGGCGGGCTTGAGGTACGCGGCGAGGCCGTGGCGGCCGCCCTCGCGTCCGTAGCCGGATTCCTTGTAGCCGCCGAACGGGCTGGCCGGATCGAACCGGTTGAAGGTGTTCGCCCAGATCACTCCGGCGCGCAGCTTGTCGGCGACGGCGAGGATGCGGCTGCCCTTCTCGGTCCAGATCCCGGCGGACAGGCCGTACGGCGTGTTGTTCGCCTTCGCGATGGCCTCGGCCGGGGTGCGGAAGGTGAGCACCGACAGCACCGGGCCGAAGACCTCGTCCCTGGCGATGCGGTGGCTGGTGGACACATTGGTGAAGATCGTCGGCGCGAACCAGAATCCGCTGTCCGGCAGCACGCAGGCCGGGCTCCAGCGTTCGCCGCCCTCCTGCTCCCCGATCTCGGTGAGCTCACGGATGCGGCGCAGCTGGTCGGCACTGTTGATGGCGCCGATGTCGGTGTTCTTGTCGAGCGGGTCGCCGAGGCGCAGCGTCGAGAGGCGCTGCTTGAGCCGGTCGATGACGTCGTCGTGGATGCTCTCCTGCACCAGCAGGCGACTTCCCGCGCAGCAGACGTGACCCTGGTTGAAGAAGATTCCGTTGACGATCCCCTCGACGGCCTGGTCGATCGGCGCGTCGTCGAAGACGATGTTCGCGGCCTTGCCGCCGAGCTCGAGGATGACCTTCTTGTCGGTTCCGGCGACCGAGCGGGCGATGGCCCGGCCGGCCCCGGTCGAGCCGGTGAAGGCGACCAGGTTGACGTCGGGGTGGCCGACGAGCGCCTGGCCGGTTTCCCGGCCACCGGTGACGATGTTGACGACTCCGGCGGGCAGGTCGGCCTGCTGCAGGATCTCGGCGAACAGCAGTGCGGTCAGCGAGGTGGTCTCTGCGGGCTTCAGCACGACCGTGTTCCCGGCGGCAAGGGCAGGGGCGATCTTCCACGCCAGCATCAGCAGGGGGAAGTTCCACGGGATCACCTGGGCGGCGACGCCGCGGGAGGACGGGGTCGGTCCGACTCCGGCGTGATCGAGCTTGTCGGCCCAACCCGCGTAATAGAAGAACCACGCGGCGACCAGGGGAACGTCGACGTCGCGGCTCTCCTTGATCGGCTTGCCGTTGTCGAGGGTCTCGGCGACGGCGAGCTCGCGGGCGCGTTCCTGCACGAGGCGCGCGATCCGGAAGAGGTATTTTCCGCGGTCACTGCCGGAGAGCTTCGACCAGGTGCGGTCGTAGGCGCGGCGGGCCGCGGCGACGGCGGTGTCGACATCCGCCGTATTGGCGTGCGCGATCATCGCGATCGGCTTCTCGGTGGCCGGGTTGATGGTCTGGAACGGAACGCCCCGACCGGCGACGAACTCGCCGTTGATGAACAGGCCGTAGTCCGAGCGGAGGTTCAGCACTGCCTGGGACTCCGGTGCCGGAGCGTAGTCAAGAAAGCTCATTGGTGATTCCCTTAGTCGATCGTCACGTAGTCGGGGCCGGAGTAGTGCCCGGTGGTCATCTTCTGGCGCTGCATCAGCACGTCGTTGAGCAGGCTCGAGGCGCCGAACCGGAACAGGCTCGGGGTGAGCCATTCCTCCCCGACGGTCTCGGCGACGGTCACGATGTACTTGATGGCGTCCTTGGAGGTGCGGATGCCGCCGGCCGGCTTGACGCCGACCCTGGCACCGGTGAGGCGCTTCCAGTCCCGCACGACCTCGAGCATCGACAGCGTGACGGGCAGCGTCGCCGCGGGCGCCATCTTGCCGGTGGAGGTCTTGATGAAGTCGCCGCCGGCCAGGATGGCCAGCCAGGACGCGCGGCGCACATTGTCATAGGTGTTCAGTTCCCCGGTTTCGAGGATCACCTTGAGGTGGGCGTAGCTTCCGTCGGCCCGCTTGCAGGCCTCCTTCACGGCGACGATCTCGTCGTAGACCTGGCCGAACCGGCCGGAGAGGAACGCGCCCCGGTCGATGACCATGTCGATCTCGTCGGCGCCCGCGGTGACGGCGTCGCCGACATCCGCAAGCTTGACGGCGAGGGATGCCCGCCCGCTCGGGAAGGCGGTGGCGACGGCCGCGACGTTGATTCCGGTGGCGGTGCCGGCGGCGTGGGAGGAACCGAGCGCCTGGACGGCGATGGGAACCAGGTCGCCGTAGACGCAGACGGCGGCGACCCGGGGGCAGGCGGGGTCTCCCGGGTCGGGAGTGAGGGCCTTGCCGACCAGGGAGCGCACCTTGCCGGGGGTGTCTGCGCCCTCGAGGGTGGTGAGGTCGATCAGGCTGATGATCTTGTCGAGCGCCCACTTCTTCGAGCTGGTCTTCACCGAGCGCGTACCGAGGTCGGCCGCGCGCTGTTCGAGGCCGACGGCGTCGATCCCCGGAATGCCGTGCAGGTACCGGCGCAGGTTCGCGTCGGTGGCCTCGCCGCCGAGGAGCGCCAGTGCACGTTCCCCGGTGTTCAGCTGGGCCATGGCCAATTGACTGCTAGTCATGAGTTGTCCTTGCGGTTTGGGTTGGTCAAGCTTCGTCGCCGAGGATGGCGAGGGCGGTGTCTTCGTCGGTCACCAGGACGGTGCAGAGCCCGCTGCCGACAATGGCGCGGGCGATGGCGTGCTTCGATCCGCCGGCGATCACGGCGATCGCCGTCTTCGCCTGGCGCAAGTGCTCGAGCTGGATGCCCACGGTGCGCCCGTCGAGTTCCGGGTCGACGATGTTGCCGTTGCTGTCGATGTACCGGCCCACGATGTCGCCGACGGCGCCCTTTCGGACGAGTTCGGCGACCTGCTCCACGGTGAGGTAGCCGCTGTCGACCAGCGCCGAGTTCTCGTCGGCCTGTCCGGCGCTGAAGAGGTAGGCCGAAGCCGCGGTGGCGAGGTTCAGCACGGCGGCGACGGCACGGTCGGACTCGATCGCCTGTTTCGTCTCGAGGCGTTCGAGGATGGCCGGGCTCGGCAGCAGCGTGGCCGCGCCGGCCGCCTTGTGTGCGATGTTCACCGCTGTCGCCGCGGCGGTCCCGGCGCGACGGTTGAGGCTGACGCCGCCGTTGATCTGCACGACGTTCACCCCGTGCGCCCAGCCCTGCTTGAGGTGCAGGGCGACCTCGTGCAGGGTGCGGCCCCAGCTGATCCCGAGGGTGCGGGGCACCGGGCGGAGGCCGGTCAGGTAGTCGGCGGCGGCCTGGGCGGTGCGGGACTGCAGTTCCTCGTCGCTGGCGACGCCCGCCGAGGAGACCACGATCGCATCCGTCAGGCCGGTCGCCTCCCGGAGCCTGCGCTCGACGGAGAGCCGACGGGCGCGGGGGTGCACGATCTCGATCCGGATGAACCCGCTGGCCTTGGCCTGGGCGAGCAGCCGGCCCACCTTCCACCGGGTGAGACGGAGGAGGGTGCCGATCTCGTCCTGCGTCTTGTTCTCCTCGTAGTACAGCTCGGCGGCACGAATTGACAGCAGTTCGTCAGTGTCGATCACCCTGGTGCGCTCCATCCGATTTGAGACCAGCCTAGGTTGCTGTCCCGCCCCGATCAACATCTGCTTGGAATCTTGCTCATCTGAGCAGTCGGGCGAACCGATGTCACGATCTAGGCTCGGATCATGTCCCCCACCTACGCGCTCGCCGTCGACCTCGGCGGCACCAAGGTCGAGGCCGCCCTGGTCGACGACCACGGCGCCGTCCTCGCGTCCAGCCGGCATCGCTCCCCCACCGGACCAACGGCCACGAGCGAGCAGCTCGCCGACGCGGTCGAGTCGGTCGTCGGCCGCGCCCTCGCCGGGCTGCCGGCCGGGTCGGACCTGGCCGGCGTCGGCATCGGCAGCGCCGGGCCGATCGCCGTGGCCGACGGGGCCGTCTCGCCGCTGAATCTCCCGGCCTGGCGCGGGTATCCGCTCCGGGACCTGGTCGAACGCCTGGTCCCGGATGTCTCGGTGCGGGTGCGGCTGGACGGCCTGTGCATCACGCTGGCCGAGCACTGGCTCGGGGCAGGACAGGGCGTGGACGGCCTGATGGGCATGGTGGTGTCCACCGGCGTCGGCGGCGGCCTCATCCTCGGCGGCACCACGGTGTCCGGGCCGAGCGGAAACGCCGGCCACATCGGCCACATCGAGGTCGGCGGTTTCGACGACCGGTGCGCCTGCGGCGGGATCGGCTGCCTGGAGGCCGTCGCATCCGGCCCCCGCACCGTGGCCTGGGCCAGGACCCAGGGCTGGTCCGGCACGACCGGCGAGGAGCTCTCGGCCTCCTACGCCGACGGAGACCCGGTCGCCGTGGCCGCCGTGCGCCGCGCCGGCCGCGCGATCGGCCAGGCCATCGCCTCGGCCACCAACCTCGTCGACCTCGACGTCGTCGCCATCGGCGGCGGCTTCTCGCACGTGACGCCCGACCTGTTCGACTTCGTGCGCGCGGCGGTCGACGAACGGACGGTCTTCGAGTTCGCGCGGCGGGTGCGGGTGGTGCCGTCCGCCCTCTCCGGGGACGGCCCTCTGATCGGCGCCGCCGCCCTCATCCACCGGGCCGCCCTCGTCGCCTGATCCTCCGGGCGCAGCAACGGCAGTCGACTGACTACGGTCGGGGCGCCACGGCGAAGCGAACCAGCGCGAGCGTGTGCTCCGTGACCAGGGCGAGGGGCGCGCCCGTGTCGATCGCGCCCATCGCGGCCTCGATCACTCCGGCCAGGAGCCGCGCGGTGAGCTGCAGCTCAGGCACCTCGAGCTCTTCCAGCGCGGCCAGGAACGGGGCCGCCTGCTCCCGGTGCAGTTCCCCCAGCCTGGCCAGGCACTCGGCGGGAAGCTGCGCCGCGGCGAGCGCCGCGGCGAGCGCCGCGGCCGGGCGGTGCGCACCTTCGGCGGCCAGGCGCAGCGTCTCGCGCAGATAGGTCTCGAGTCTCCGTTCCGGCCCGGCCACCCCGTCGAGCGCGTTCCGCAGCGACTCATTGGCGCGCGGGAACGCGTCCTCGATCACCGCGGCGAGGATGTCGGCTCCGGAGGAGAAGTATTGATAGACGCCGGGCCGGGACAGCCCGGCGGCGGCACCGACGGCCGCGGGAGTCACGGCGCTCACTCCCCCGGTGACGAGGAGCTCGGTGGCGGCGCGGAGCAACGCGTCCCGCTGGCGCAGTCGATGCTCAGCGACACTCGGCGCTGCGATCTTCGGCATGGCATCCCCTCGTCCGGCTGTTCCGCCGGTGATCCAGTGTACGAGCCACTCGCTGCGCGGTCTATGATACTGACATAAGTGTCAGCAAGACCGAGAGAAGCGGGGAACCATCGTGACCGACGCACGCCAGGGCACCACACTGAATCCGAAGCGGTGGAAGGCCATGCCGATCATCGCCCTGGCCGTGTCCGTGATCATCATGGACGCGACCGTTGTGAACGTCGTGCTCCCGGTCCTCATCCGGGACATCAACCTGACCGCTTCCGACGCCGAGTGGGTCAACTCGGTCTACGCCCTGGTCTTCGCGGCGTTGCTGATCACCGTCGGCCGGATCGGGGACATCTTCGGCCGGCGGCGCCTCCTCATCGTGGGCATCGTCGTGTTCGGCGTCGCGAGCCTGCTGGCATCGCTGTCCGACTCCGCCACGACGCTGATCATGGCCAGGCTGCTCCAGGGCGCCGGCGGCGCCATGATCCTGCCGGCCACCCTCTCGACGATCAACGCGCTGTTCACCGGGCGCGAACGCGGGATCGCCTTCGCGATCTGGGGCTCGACCATCGGCGGGATGGCAGCCGTCGGACCGCTCGTCGGCGGCTGGCTGACGACCGACTTCAGCTGGCGCTGGGCTTTCCTGATCAACATCCCGATCACGATCATCGTGCTGGTCGGCACCCTGCTCTGGGTGCCGGAGACCACGGACCCTCACGCCGAACGCGGTGCGGACGCCGCGGGCGTGGTGTTCTCGATCCTCGGTCTCGGCGCCGTGGTCTTCGGGTTGATCGAGGGCCAGCGTTACGGCTGGTGGACCACCACCGAGCCGCTCACTCTCGGCGGTTTCAGCTGGTCCTGGTCGGTGTCGCCCGTGCCGGTGGCCTTCGCGCTCGGCCTTGCCATGCTCACCGCGTTCGTGCTCGTCGAGCGCTCTCGCGCCCGCTCGCACAGGCCGGCGCTGCTCGACCTGACCTTGTTCGGCATCCGCAGTTTCCGCTACGGCAGCATCGCGGCGCTGGTCGTCGCCCTCGGCGAATTCGGCATGCTCTTCGCCCTGCCTTTGTTCCTGCAGGGCGCGCTCGGCTACACCGCCCTGGACACCGGGCTGCTCATCCTCGCCCTCGCGGTGGGCACGTTCCTCATCTCGGGCGGCACACCACAGCTCACCCGCCGGCTCGGCGGTCGCGCCGTCGTGCGGATCGGCCTCTTCCTCGAGGCCGTCGCCATCACCGGCCTGGGACTGAGCATCAGCCTCACCGCCAACGGCTGGGTCCTGGCGGCCTGGCTCTTCGTCTACGGCTCCGGCGTGGGCATGGCCACGGCCCAGCTGACCAGCGTGATCCTCGCCGACGTGCCGGTCAGCCAGAGCGGGCAGGCGTCCGGGCTGCAGAGCACCGTGCGGCAGCTGGGGTCGGCGCTCGGAATCGCCCTGCTCGGCACTCTGCTGGTCTCCACTCTCGCCGCGGCCACCACCGACAATCTCCGCTCGGTGCCGGGCCTCGACAATGCGGCCCAGCAGCAGATCGTGGGCATCGTCAAGGGTTCGGCCGGGGCAGCCATCCCCGAACTCGGTGCACTGCCGAACGGACCCGCCGCCCAGGTCGCGGCCGAGACGGCGATGGTCGGGGCAGCCCGGATCACCACCCTGAGCGCGGCCGGCATCATCCTGCTCGGCCTGCTCGCCACGATCGCCCTACCGGCGATGCGCCGGGACGACGAGGACGCGGCTGCCGAGGTCGCCGTGACCGGCACGGTGACCGGCACCGGGCTGGTTCCCTGAGGCCGGCGGCTCCGGCCGGCCTGGGTCAGCGTGTGGCGCGCAGGTCGTCCTCGAGCAGGTGCGGGCGGGAGATCACAGCGCCCGCCAGGCTGATCGCGAGGCCGGTCGCGATCAGGAAGATGAGCGGCCATTGCCAGCCACCGGTGAGCTGGTGCAGCACGCCGACCACCAGCGGGCCGAGGGCGCCCAGGGTGTAGCCGACGCCCTGCACGAACCCGCTCAGCGCGACGGCTCCCTCATGGCTGCGGGTGCGCAGGTTGATCAGCACCAGCGCGAGCGGGAACAGGAGCGGTCCCAGCCCGGCCAGACCGACCCAGAGGAAGGTCAGGGTCGACGGGGCGAGCAGGAGCCCCAGGTCGCCGGCGACGAAGGCGACCATGCCGGCGTAGACGAGCAGGCCGGGATTCCTCATCCGCACGGTGAGGGAGGGAATGACCAGCGCGCAGGGCAGGCCCACGGCCGCATAGAGGGACAGCAGGGTCCCGGCCTGCCCCGGCGTCACACCGGCGGACTGGATGAGAAGTTGCGGCAACCAGGCGAACATCGCGTAGGCGTTGAGCGATGACGTGGCGAACACGACGGCAATGGCCCAGGCGATCGACGAGCGCCAGATCCGGCCGAGCAGCGCCGGCTCGGCCTCCTCGACGACGGGTGCGGCGCGTGAACGTGCCAGTCCCCGCTCCCGCAGCAGCAGCGTGAGCCAGGGCAGCAGCGCGACCAGGGCCGGGGCCAGCCACATGCCGAGGGAAACCCGCCAGCCCGCGGCATCCGCGACCGGCACGGCCACCAGCGGCGGCAGCAGCGTGCTGAGCGACATCACGGTCACGTACAACGAGGTGACCAGGCCCACCCGGTCGGGGAAGTACCGTTTGACCAGCGGGGGCAGCAGGATGTTGCCGACGCCCATTCCGGCGAAGGTGATCACACTGCCGATGATGAGCCAGCTGAGCGAACCGGAGAGCCCCCTCGCCAGGTGCCCGAGCACCATCGCCGCCAGGGCGAGGATCAATACCGGTTCGAGGCCGAGGCGCCGGGTGAAGACCGGGGCGAAGATGCCGAAGACCGCGAAGCACACGGGGGGAAGCATGCCGAGCACTCCGATGAAGACCGCTCCGAGCGGGATGTCGGCGCTCACCTGGGTCACGATCGGCGACAGGGCGGCGACGGCCGTGCGAAGGTTGGCCGCCACCAGGACGATCCCGACCAGGGCGAGGGCGCGCCCGGCACTCTGCCGCTTCGGGGTGTCGATCACCGGGCAAGTCTAGGCTGGACACCATGCCGGAATTCACGAAGTACCTGCCGTTCAGTCAACGTCCGGCCGTCGATGAGTCAGGGGCCGGTTCCGACTGGAGCATGCCACTCGCGGAGACCCTGACGGCCGTCGCCGATCTCCTGGCCGGGCTCAGCCCCGAGCAGTGGGAGGCGCCGAGCCTGTGCGGCGAGTGGCGGGTGCGCGATGTCGCCGGCCACCTGGTCTGGCGGCTCGGCGTCACGAACACGGAGTTGGTGCGCAGCCTGGGCCGAGCGATGCTGGACGGTCGGTTCCTGAATCCGAACCGCGGGATCGATGTGCTCAGCCGGGCCGCGGCGAAGGCGGAGCCGGCAGCGCTCGTCGCCGCGCTGCGCCGGATCGCCGCCGACCGACTGGCGGGTGTCGGCCGCCATGGCGTCACCGAGTTGACGGAGGCCGTCGTTCACGGCTTCGACATCGGCCGCGCGCTGGACCTCCCCTTGCCGGTGGCGCCGACCGTGACCGGAGCGGTGGCGCTCCGCCGCGCGCTGATCGCGCCCACCCCGGTCAAGGCCGTTCTGCGCCGGCGAACCCTGGTCGCAACGGATGCGCTCTGGCGCGTCGGCCGGGGATCTCCGTTCGAGGGCACCGCCGAAGACATCGTGCTGTTCCTGTTCGGCCGGGAGGGCTTCACTCCGGGCGGGCGGCGCGCCTCGGCCTAGCTCCGGCGCCCTGATCTCGACAAGCTCGATCACCGCGACAAGCTCGATCACCGTCTGGACGGAAAGGACCTGACCGCGCCCGCTTCGGCAGGGCGCGACCGCGGGCGCGGGCGCGCCCTGCCGAAACCGGCGCGGCGACGGCGGGCGACCCGGTCGAGATCAGGCAGCCGCGGAACGGCGGCAGCTCAGGACAGCAGGTGGCGCACGCGTTCGACGTCGTCGCGCATCTGCACGATCAACGGCTCGATGCCCGTGAAGGCGACCATGCCGCGAATCCGGTCCACGAACGACACGTCCACGACGTGGTCGTAGAGGTCGATCTCCCGGTCGAGCACATAGGCTTCGACCTGCTTCTGGGCCACACCGTCGAAGGTGGGGTTGTTGCCCACCGAGATCGCCGCCGGGTAGCGCACCCCGGCATCCGTCAGCCAGCCGGCGTAGACGCCGTCGGCCGGGATGAGCCCCTCGGACTCCGGTGACAGGTTCGCGGTCGGGAAGCCGAGTTCCCGCCCCCTGGCCGCGCCGTGCACGACCTCGCCGCGAACCGTCGGCACGTGACCGAGCAGACCGGTGGCGGCGAGCACGTCGCCGTGGGCGAGCAACTCCCGGATCCAGGTCGACGACACCCGGCGGATGCTGTCGGGCTTCACATCGTCGATGAGGCGCACGTCGAACCCGTCCGCGGCACCGAGACGCTGGAGCAGGTGCACGTCGCCGGCGGCGCGGGCGCCGAACCGGAAGTCCCGGCCGACGAGGACGTGCTTCGCGTGCAGGCCCTTGACCAGCACGGAGTCGATGAACTCCTCTGCCGGGAGGGCGGCGAGCGCCTCGTTGAACTCGAGCACGAGCACGGCGTCGACGCCGGTCTCGCCGAGGAGATTCAGTTTCTGCTCGGTGCTGATCAGGGCCTGCGGGCATTCAGGCGGCGCCAGCAGGGCGAGTGGATGCCGGTCGAAGGTGGCCACAACCGAGGCCAGCCCCTCGGCGTCGGCGAGGGCCTTCAACTCGGCGATGACGGCCCGGTGACCGGCGTGCACACCGTCGAACTTGCCGATGCTCACGGCGGAGGCCGGCCAGTCGGCCGGAATCCTGTTGAGTCCCCTGATGATCTTCATGCGCGGCCCGGAGCCCGACGGGCGAGCCACCACATGCCCAGCAGCGGAAGCACCAGGGGCACGAAGCCGTAGCCGCGCCCGAACACCGACCACACGGTCTTGTGCTGGAACAGCGCGGGTTCGACGAGGCTGAGCGTGCCGATCACGAGCACACCGAGCAGTTCGAAGCCGATCGTGATCCAGGCGACCCGGTACCAGCCGCGCCCGCTCCGGACGAGGGCGATCGTGGCGACGATGTAGACGACCGCGGCGAGGGCGGAGAGGGAATATGACAGTGGAGCGTCCGCGAAACTCTCCGCGATCTGCACGAACGACCGGCCGGTGGCGGCGAGCGCCAGGAGACCGTACACGGCGATCAGCACCCGGCCGATGCCGGTCACCCGTCGGGTCGGGGCATCCACGGCGGTCTTCATGTCGGCTTCGTTCTGGGGTCCAGTCATGGCTTCGTAATTATCGCAGCATCCGATGGGCGCTTTCTCACAGGCCCTGCACCGTCCAGATCTGCAGCATCCGGTAGAGCATGACGGCGACGGCCAGGCAGGCTGCGCCGAGGATGACCGTGCTCCACCGGCTGCGCTCGATCAAGGCCCAGATCGCCGCGGCGACGGGCACCAGGAGCGCGCTGACCAGGTAGGTGTAGAACTCGAGCAGGCTCCCGCTGGCGGTGTTGCCCGTGAACGGGGCGACGATCGCCACGACGAGTTGCGCCAGGAGCAGCAGTTCGACGAGGGCGGCCGCTCCCATCGACAGGTCGGTGGGCTTGCGGCCGAGCAGCCCGAGGCCGATGCAGAGCAGGCCGCCGCCGACGGCGATCGCGACCTGGACCCAGGCGAACCACTCGATCACGCGGCGCCATCCGTGCCGGGGAGGGCCGCAGCCGAGGCTGCGGGGGCCGATGCCTCGTCCGGCGGGAAGTTGACGATGGACTTGGCCTGTCCGCCGCGGAACTCGACCAGGCCGACCAGCCGCCCGTCGGGGGCGATGGCCGCGACCGGTCCGGCCTGGCTGGGGTCCGGGTCAGCGCCCACGTCGATGCGCTTGCCGTGGCCGAGGTCGATGGTCTGCTGCTCGGTGAGGTCGAGCCGGCCGAGGATGCGCGTTGCCGCCGCCGCCGGTCCGATCAGGGCCGTGGCCACGTCGAGTTCGGCCAGGGGGCCGGCCTCGTCGATCCGGAACGGGCCGATCCGGGTGCGGCGGAGGCTGGTGAGGTGGCCGCCGACGCCGAGATCGGCGCCGAGGTCGCGGGCGAGGGCACGGATGTAGGTGCCGGACGAGCATTCCACCCGCACGGTGAGGTCGAGGAAACCGTCGACGGGGGTCGCCTCGAACAGCTCGAACGCGCTCACGGTGACCGGGCGGGACGGGAGGTCGACGTCCTCACCGGCGCGCACGCGTGCGTAGGCACGGACTCCGTCGACCTTGATGGCGCTCACGGCGCTCGGCTGCTGGCTGATGTCGCCGGTGAGCGCCAGGATCCCGGCGGCGACGGCCTCGGTCGTGATCGCCGCGACGGCGGCGGCGGGGGCCCGGCCGAGCTCCTCGCCCTCGGCGTCGTCGGTCGTGGTGGCGGCGCCCAGCCTGATTGTGGCGAGGTATTCCTTGTCCAGGCCGACGACATAGGTGAGCAGCCGGGTCGAGCTGTTGATGCCCAGGATGAGGAGGCCGGTGGCCATCGGGTCGAGCGTGCCGGCGTGGCCCACCTTGCGGGTGCCGGCGAGGCGGCGGGTGCGGGCGACGGCGTCATGGCTGGTCCAGCCCTGCGGTTTGTCGATGAGCACCAGCCCGCTGGCGGAGCCGCTCATCCGCCGTGGCTTAGCCTGCGGCCCGTTGCCTGGCTGCCCGGAATCGTCGCTCACCTAGTCATGGTAGCCGCCATTCCGGCGGCGCTCCGCCCACACGGCGCGACCTAGGCTGGGGCCATGAAGATCGCGGTAATCGGAACAGGCGCCCTCGGCGGCACCTTCGCCACTCTGCTGGCCCGGGCCGGTCATGACGTGACGGTGACGGCGCGCGGGGCCGGGCTGGCCGCCATCCGGGCAGACGGCATCCGTCTCACCGGCGGTTTCGGCGAGGCGCACGCCCGCCCGACGGCCCTGGAACGCCTCGTCGAAACGCCCGAGCTCACCCTGGTCTGCACCAAGGCGCAGGATGCGGCCGCCGCCATCGCAGGCAACGCGGCCGTTCTCGACGGCTCCCCCGTGATCGTCGTGCAGAACGGTCTCGACGGGGTGGCCACGGCGTCCCGGCTGCTGCCGCGCTCGGAATGCTTCGGCGCCCTGTCGATCATCGCCGCGAACTACACGTCGCCCGGCCGGGTGACCATCACCACCCCGGCGCCGACCTACCTCGGCCGCGGCTCCGGCCCCGCCGACGCCCAGGCCGCCCGGTGGCGGGACGTGCTGGCCGAGGCCGTGCCCACGAGGGTGATCGACAACTTCGTCGGGGCGCAGTGGACGAAGCTCGTCGTGAACATGCTCAATTCGCTGCCGGCCATCACCGGCCTCAGCGTGCAGGAGGTCGTCGACCATCCCGGCCTCCGCCGGGTGCTGACGGCCAGCATGCGCGAGACCGTGCGGGTGGGAATGAGGCGCGGGGTGCGGTTCGGGGCGCTGCAGGGACTCGGCGACGCCAGGCTGCGCCTGTTCTCACGGCTGCCGCTGGCGCTGGGGCAGGCGCTGCCCAGGATGATGCGGGCGCGGATGGGCGACGTGCCGAACCTCGGCTCCACCCTGCAGAGCCTGAGGCGCGGCCAGCGCACCGAGATCGACTTCCTGAACGGCGCCGTCGTGCGCGAGGCCGGGCTGGCCGGGTTGGCCTCGCCGGTGAACGTGCTGCTCACGGCCCTGGTGCATGAGGTCGAGACCTCGGGCAGCGCTCTCACGCCGGCCGAGGTCTGTGCGCGCTTCGCTACTCTCTCGTTGCGCTGACCGGCGTCTCGCGCTGACCCGCGCCGAGCCCGGTGCGTCCGCATCAGCAGCTGTCGAAGAACCTGCGCTGCGGCCGGGCCGGGTCGGTGAGGTCGACGACGGCGGCGGCCCGGCTGCGCGGTCGCACCTCGGTGCGGTAGAGCCGGTCGGCCTGGGCCTGCTCGGCGGCGCGATCTTCCGGACCGTGCACCTCGCCGGCGTCATCGATCGGGACGACGCTGAGGGTGTCGGCGGCCTCGTCCGCCGTTTCGACGAGCACGCTGTACTGCCAGAGGTCGCGCAGCTCCGACCGGTTCAGGTAATCGCCGTCGATGACCAGGGTGGAGTCCGGCGGCCCGGTCAGCCAGGTCGGCTCGATCCAGGTGTCCCGGTCCGGGTCGAACGCCCGGGTCACGAACCCGGTGCTTCCGCCCATCCGGAACGGGTCGAGCAGCACCCGGCGCAGCAGCGAGAAGTCGTAGAGGTGCCGGAAGAGCCGTTCAGGGGACTCGGGGCCGAATCGTTCCTGCTCGACCCGTGAGCGCCGGAAGTTGGCCAGCGACGCACGGAATGCCGGGTGCTCGCGCTCGATCAGCACGGCGGCCAGGTCATCGGCGAACGCCGTGCGGGCCGCGTCGTCCGTGCCGTCCACGGCCACGACGGTGCGTCCCCGCCCGTAGAGGCCGAGGATCTCTGAGGCAAGGTCGCGGAGGAATTCGGTGCGGGGTGTGGAGACAAGCTTCATGGATCGACCCTAGGTTAGAAAGCGTGAAGGTCACAGCCCTGGCGAGACGCATCGTCCCCGCGATCACGGCCTGGTTCAGGGCCAACGGCCGGGACCTCCCGTGGCGACGCGACGGCTTCACGGCCTGGGGCACCCTGGTCAGCGAGTTCATGCTGCAGCAGACCCCGGTCAGCCGGGTCATCCCCCGGCTGGAGGACTGGCTCGAACGCTGGCCGACACCGGCCGATCTCGCCGCCGTGCCGCCCGGCGAGGCCGTGCGCGCCTGGGCGAGCCTCGGCTACCCGCGGCGCGCCCTCTGGCTGCACGCCGCGGCGGTGGAGATCACCCGGCGCCACGACGGCGTCGTACCCGAGGACGTCGACGCCCTGCTGGCACTCACCGGGGTCGGCGACTACACCGCGCGTGCCGTTGCCGCCTTCGCCTACGGCCACCGGCATCCGGTCGTCGACACCAACACCCGCCGGGTGATCGCCCGTGCGGTCGCCGGCCACGCCGAGCCCGCACCGCCCTCCCGCACCCGCGACCTCGACGCGATGAGCGCGCTGCTGCCGGCGGACCGCGCCGAGGCCGCCGCGTTCAACGCCGCGATCATGGAACTCGGCGCCGTGGTCTGCACGGCCAGGAATCCCCGGTGCGACGCCTGCCCGATCCGGGAGGACTGCGCGTGGGTGGGCGCCGGATCCCCCGCCTACGACGGGCCGCGCAAGGCCGTGCAGAAGAAGTTCGCGGGCAGCGACCGCCAGGTGCGCGGCCTGGTGATGGCCGAGCTCCGGGCCACCCACCGACCCGTGACCGACGCCGAGATCGATGGACTGTGGCCGGATCCGCCCCAGCGCCGGCGCGCACTGGCCGGCCTGCTCTCCGACGGGCTCGCGGTGCGCCACGGCGACGACGGCTACACCCTGCCGCACCAGTGACCGCCCGGCCGGAATCCGCGCGCGCGTCGACCGCGCCGGCGTGCGGCGAATTCGCCCGGAAGACCGTACGATCGTAGCGATGACTGCTTCGATCCCGACTCCGTATGAAGACCTCCTCCGCGACACGCTCGCCAACGGGACGGCCAAGGCCGACCGCACCGGCACGGGCACCAGGAGCGTCTTCGGCCGCCAGCTGCGCTTCGACCTGGCCGCCGGTTTCCCTCTGGTCACGACGAAGCGGGTTCACTTCCCGTCGATCGCCTACGAGCTGCTCTGGTTCCTTCGCGGCGACGGCAACGTGAACTGGCTCCGCGACCACGGCGTGACCATCTGGAACGAGTGGGCCGACGCGAACGGCGACCTCGGACCGGTCTACGGAGTGCAGTGGCGATCCTGGCCGACAGCATCCGGGGAGAGCATCGACCAGCTCGCCCAGGTCATCGACACGCTCCGCACCGACCCCGACTCCCGCCGGATGATCGTCTCGGCCTGGAACGTCGCGGACATCCCGAGAATGGCCCTGGCCCCCTGCCACGCCCTGTTCCAGTTCTACGTCGCCGACGGCAAGCTCTCCTGCCAGTTGTACCAGCGCAGCGCCGACCTGTTCCTCGGCGTGCCGTTCAACATCGCCAGCTACGCGCTGCTCACCCAGCTCGTCGCGGCCCAGGCCGGGCTGGAGCTTGGAGAGTTCGTCTGGACCGGCGGTGACTGCCACATCTACGACAACCACGTCGCCCAGGTCACCGAGCAGCTGACCCGCAGTGCCTTCCCCGCGCCGACCCTGCGCATCCAGACCCCGCGGGACAGCCTGTTCGATTACACCTTCGAGGACCTGGTCCTGGAGAACTACCAGCATCACCCGGCGATCAAGGGCCAGGTCGCGGTATGACCCTCGGGCTGATCTGGGCCGAGAGCAGCAACGGAGTCATCGGGTTCGACGGCGCGATGCCGTGGCACCTCCCCGAGGATCTCGCCCATTTCAAGGCGCTGACCAACGGAGGCGCCGTGCTGATGGGCCGGCGCACCTGGGATTCGCTTCCGCCCCGGTTCCGCCCGCTGCCCGGCCGCGCCAACATCGTGATCACCCGCCAGCCAGGATGGGCGGCGGATGGCGCACTGGTGGCGCACTCCATCGATGACGCCCTGGCGCTCGTGACCGGCGCCGACGCGTGGGTGATCGGCGGCCGGGAGATCTTCGCGCTCACGATCGGCGCAGCAGACGTACTCGAGGTCACCGAGATCAACGCCGACTACACCGGCGACACGGATGCGCCGGCCCTCCCGGCGGGCTGGCGGCGGGCCGCCGTCGACCCTGGCCAGGGCTGGCACACCTCGCGAACCGGCATCGAATACCGGTTCGTGCGCTACCTGGCCGAGTAGGCCGGTTCGCCGCCGGTTCGCCGCTAGTTCGCCGGGTCCTCGGTGTGCGCGTGGGCGGCCGGAGCCTCGTCGTCGCCCTCGTCTTCGGCGTCGTCATCCTCGTCGTATTCGCGGGGCTTGACGTACGGGTCCTCGTCGCCGGCGTACTTGGCCGTGCGGGCGAGTTCGCCGACCTCGGTGTCGCGCTCGCGCGCCTCCCGGAGCAGGTCGTCGATCAACGCGGCGTTCTCGGGGATGGCATCGGCGATGAATTCGAGGGAGGGGGTGAGCCTGGCCGTGATGTTCTTGCCGACCTCGCTGCGCAGCATCCCGGTCGCCGCCTTGAGGGCTGCGGCGCTGTCGGCGCGCTCCTCGGCGTTGCCGTAGACGGTGTAGAACACCGAGGCGTGCTGCAGGTCCCCGGTCACCTTCACATCCGTGATCGTCACGAAACCGAGCCGCGGGTCACGCAGTCCGCGTTCGAGCCGTTTGGCCACGATGACCTTGATGCGGTCGGCCATCTTCCTGGCGCGTGCCGGATCTGCCATGGTAACTACTCCTATTGTCGAAAAACTTCTGCCGCTCTTAGCTCTCCCCAACCATCGGACTGACGGTTCGGTATCTGCGGTACGCTGTCGCAGCTCGATCCCCCCTAAAAAGGGAATCGGGGTAGGGGTCCCCGCTCTCTTCCCTTTTTAGGGGGGATCGAGCGGAGACCCACCAGCGAAGGACTAGACCCGCGGCTTTTCCTTCATTTCGATCGTCTCGATCTCGTCACCGATCTGGATGTCGTTGAACTTGCCCAGGCCGATACCACACTCGAAGTCCGTGCGGACCTCGGTGACGTCGTCCTTGAACCGGCGCAGCGACTCGATGCCCAGGTTGTCTCCCACGACGATGCCGTTGCGGATGACCCGCGCCTTGGCGTTCCTCGTGATGACACCCGAGCGAACGATGACACCGGCGACGTTCCCGAACTTGGAGGAGCTGAACACCTCGCGGATCTCGGCGACACCACTCTGCACCTCTTCGAACTCGGGCTTGAGCATTCCCTTGAGGGAGTTCTCGATGTCCTCGAGTGCGTTGTAGATGACGGAGTAGAAGCGCACGTCCACACCTTCACGGGCGGCGCGTTCGCGTGCCTTCGTGTCGGGGCGAACGTTGAAGCCGATGATGATGGCGTTGTCGACGGTGGCGAGGTTGACGTCGCTCTCCGTGACCGCACCGACACCGCGGTGGATGATGCGCAGCTGAACCGAATCGTCGACCTCGATCTTGAGGAGCGACTCTTCCAGGGCTTCAACAGCACCGGACACGTCACCCTTGATGATGAGGTTGAGCGACTCGACCTTGCCCTCTTCGAGTGCACGGGTGAAGTCCTCGAGGCTGATCCGCTTGCGGGCCTTGGCCAGCAGGGCGTTGCGCTCGGCGGCTTCGCGCTTCTCGGCGATCTGACGGGCGGTGCGGTCCTCCTCGATCACGAGGAAGGTGTCACCGGCGCGCGGAACGCTGGAGAGGCCCTGAACCTGGACGGCCCTGGACGGGGTCGCGGCGAGCACGGGGACGCCGTTCTCGTCGGCCATCGCACGAACCCGGCCGTAGGCCGTTCCCGCCACGATGGAGTCTCCGACGTGCAGGGTTCCCGACTGGATGAGCACGGTTGCCACGGCACCGCGGCCCTTGTCGAGGCGAGCCTCGATGGCCACGCCGCGAGCGTCCTTGTCGGGGTTGGCGCGCAGGTCGAGGCCGGCGTCTGCGGTGAGCAGAACGGCGTTCAGGATTTCCTGGATGCCGATGCCCTGCTTGGCCGACACGTCGACGAACATGACGTCTCCGCCGTATTCCTCGGCGACGAGTCCGAATTCGGTGAGCTGCTGGCGCACCTTCTGCGGGTTGGCGCCTGGCTTGTCGATCTTGTTCACTGCGACCACGATCGGCACGTTGGCGGCCTGGGCGTGGTTGAGCGCCTCAATCGTCTGCGGCATGATGCCGTCGTCCGCCGCGACCACGAGGATCGCGATGTCGGTGACCTGCGCACCACGGGCACGCATGGCGGTGAACGCCTCGTGGCCAGGTGTGTCGATGAAGGTGATGGCGCGTTCGATGCCCTCGTGCTCGGTGACGACCTGGTACGCACCGATGTGCTGGGTGATTCCGCCGGCTTCGCCCGCGGCCACCTTCGCGTTGCGGATGGCGTCGAGGAGCGCGGTCTTACCGTGGTCGACGTGACCCATGACCGTGACGACTGGAGGCCGGGCGAAGAGTTCTTCGTCGGTCTCGTCTTCGAGCTCCTGGTCGATGTCGATGTCAAAGGCAAGCAGAAGCTCGCGGTCCTCGTCATCGGGCGAGACCATCTGAATCTTGTAGCCGAGCTCGCTGCCGAGCACGTCGAAGGTCGCCTCGTCGAGGGACTCCGTCGCCGTCGCCATTTCACCGAGGTGGAACAGCACGGTAACCAGGTTTCCGGGGCTCGCGTCGATCTTGTCGGCGAAGTCCGTGATCGACGCGCCGCGGCGCAGACGCACCACGGTTCCGCCGTCGCCACGGGGAACGCTCACGCCACCCAGCGACGGGGCCTCGCGCAGCTCGAACTCTGCCCTCTTCGTCCGCTTGGACTTGCGAGCCTTGTTCTTGCCGCCACCGCGACCGAACGCACCAGCGGTTCCGCCGCCGGGGCCGCGGCCACGGCCACCTGCACCGCCACCACCGGCCGGACGGGGCGGGCCGAAACCGGGGGCACCGGCCGGCGCGCCACCGGGGCGCTGGAAGCCGGGACGTGCGCCGCCGGCGCCGCCCGGTGCTCCGCCGGGACGCTGGAAGGCGCCCGGGCG
>NZ_SOFH01000025.1 GCF_004402495.1 Cryobacterium sp. HLT2-28
GACCGTGCTTGTGCACGTGAACGCCGCCGACCTGCAGGCCGGCACCGGCGTCGGCTGGATCGACGGAGTCCCCGCCCCGATCAACCTCACCACCGTGAAGCAACGCCTCTGCGCCGGCGGCTCCCAAACCGTGCTCTTCGGCCCCAACCAGGAAGTGCTCCGCCTCGGCCTGAACGAACGCTTCTTCAACCGCGCGCAACGCCGCGCCATCGCCGCCCGCGACGGCGGCTGCATCATCCCCGGCTGCACCTCCCCACCCCACTGGGCCGAACTCCACCACGTCATCCCCTGGTGGGCCGGCGGCCTCACCGACATCGACAACGGCGTCATGCTCTGCTGGTTCCACCACCACTACATCGANGTTCCACCACCACTACATCGACCGCGACGGCTGGAAAATCCGCATGGTCCGCGGCTCCCCCCAGATCAAAGCCCCACCCTGGTACGACCCGAAACAGAACTGGCACCCCGCCAACCAGAACCGCGCCCGCACCGCCACAGCCGCCCACCCCTGACCCGGCTCCCGGTCTCCGTGGTCACGACACGCTCGACCACCCGGTTCGTTCGACCGCCGAGTCCCGGGACCAGGTCTGGACAAGCTCGACCGCTGGGCGGCTCGACCACCGGGACGGTGCCGGCTCGGGCACCGGCGGCACCGGAACCGGTCACCTCACCGGTTCGAAGACCACCACGGCCGTCTCAGACGGGCGGCGGCTGGCGTACCCGTCGAGGTCCTTGTCCAGGACCCGCCACCGCTCCCACAGCCGCGTCCGTTCCGCTCCTGTCGCGGCGTGGGCGACGACCTCGCGCGTCCCGTCGGCGAGCTGCACCCGAGCCGTCGGGTGCGTCTGGAGGTTCAGCCACCATGCGGGCTCTGCTTCGCCCCAGCCGTTCATCGCCAAGGTCACCAAACTCGCACCATCCACGTAGTAGCCGAGGATCACCGACCGCTCCTGACCGCTGCGGCGTCCGACGGTGGTCAATCGCAGCGTGCCCCACCGCTGGGCCCGAGCCGGCCACAGCCCCAGACGCCCACCGGTGACCCGATAAAGGGTCCTGTGCACCCTCCAGGCCAGCACGACGAACCATCGCGGGGGCAACCGCGGTGCTCGCTCGCTCGCTCCCGGAGCACTGCTGGGGATCTCCATCTCGTTTCCACCTTTCGCGAAGCAGCCACCCACCAGGCACCGAACCCGCTCGGTGATTGTAGAGCCATATCCCCTTCGCGAACAGTGGCCGACCTCCCATTCAGCGCCTGGGCGGATGCCTCCGGCGGGAGTCGCCCGCTGCCACCTGACCGCGCCCGGTTGCGCGCCGTCACCGACACGGATGTCGACCGGATCGGCGGCGCCTGACCCCGCGTACACTGACCCGCATGTCCGCATCCTCTGGTTCAGCCGTTCCTGGTCGCATGCGGGCCGTCGTCTTCGACCGGTACGGTCCGCCCGAGGTGCTGAGGGTCGAGGACATTCCGGTTCCGGCGCCGGGTGCGAACCAGGTGCTGGTCAAGGTGGCCGCGACATCCGTCAATCTCACGGACTGGGAGGGGCTACGGGGCACGCCGATGTACGCGCGAATCGGCGGGCTGCGTTCCCCGGCCCGGCGGGTGCTCGGCTCCGATATCGCCGGCGTTGTCGCTGCCGTCGGGCCAGGCGTCACGCGGCTGCGCGTGGGCGACGAGGTGTACGGCGACAATCTGGGCCTCAAAGGGGGATTCGCCGAATTCGCGGTGGCGCCCGAATCGGCGCTCGCGCAGAAGCCGGCGGGGCTGACGTTCGCCGAGGCGTCGACACTTCCGCAGGCAGGCTCGATCGCGCTTCAGGGAACGGCCGACGCTCGGCAGGGCCAACGCGTGCTGGTCAACGGGGCAGGTGGTGGGGCAGGCTCGTTCGCAGTCCAGCTCGCCGCGCGTGCCGGAGCACATGTGACCGGCGTCGACAACGCGGGCAAGCTCGACTACCTGCGCGGGCTCGGCGCCGACGCCACAGTGGACTTCCACAGCACGGACTTCAGCCGGCTCGAGCCGTTCGACCTCGTGCTCGATCTCGTGGCACACCGTTCGGTGTTCGCCTACCGGCGCGCAGTGGCCAGAGGCGGCCGCTACCTCTTCGTCGGCGGCAACGTGCGCACGTTGCTGCGCGTTGTGACGGTCGGCGCTCTGCTCGGCCTGTTCAGCGGGCGCAGCCTGGGACTCCTCATCGCGAGGCAGGGGCCGGCATACTTCGAACCCGTTGCAGAGCGCTGTGTCGATGGCGATCTGCGCATCCACATCGATCGCGTCTTCTCACTCGATGGGGTAGCGGCGGCGCTCGCCTGCGTCGGCGAGGGTCGCGTCCTCGGCAAGGTGGTCGTCACGCCCTGACACCGGACGGGATGAACCGACAGCGCCTCTACGTCGTTGGTAACAGTAGCGGGCTTCGGATCCGGGCCTGCTCAGTGCAAGCGACAAAGGAGACGATTGTGCACCTCACTCGAACCGGCCGGCTACTCACCGCGGCCACCGCCACCGCTCTTGCCTTCACCGCTTTCTCGGTCGCACCGGCCTTCGCCGACGGCGGCGGCCACAGCCACGACGGCCATTCCGTCGTGCGTGTCCACCTTCTGGGAAGCCAGCCGGCTCCGGCGAGCCCGGTCATCGCCGGCATCAACCCTGGGACTGCGCCCTGGGTGAACGACCGGAGCACGGCACGCGTGCGTGCGGATGGGCGGATCACCGTCGACATTCGTGGTCTCGTGATTCCGCCGCCGCGCGGCACCGGAGTCAACCCCGTCGCATCCGTCATCGCCACCCTCGTCTGCGGCGGCGCCGTCGGTGACTCCACCGATCCCTTCGGCCTGAGCCCGGCGGGCGACGGGCGAACCCGCGACACCATCGCGGTGCCGGAGGAATGCGCGGACCCGACGGTGCTCATCCAGCCGGCGGCGAACCGCACGGTATACATCGCCTCCGGCGTGTCCAGCCGGCACGACGACCACCGCGACGACTAACACGCGAAGCGGCACCAGAACGGTGGTCCGCCGGGTCGGGTTACTGCAACTCGGCGGACACGCCGTCCGGCACCGCCGGTTCCCCATCAGTCAGGCTCCTGAACATGATGTGGAGCCCGACGAATCCCTGCTCCGGGTGCTCGAATGCACCGGGAACAGTGCCGATGACGTCGAAGCCGAGCGAGCGCCACAACCGCACCGCGGGTTCGTTCGTTTCGACCACGGCGTTGAACTGGATGCCTCGATAGCCGCGGGTCATCGCCCAGTCGACCATGTGGATTCCCAGGGCGCGGCCGACACCCTGCCCCTGGGCGTCCGGGGCCACCATGAAGCTCGCGGTGGCGATGTGGGATCCGCGCCCCGGCCGGTTCGGTCCCATGATCGCCGTGCCGACGATCCTGCCGTCGATCTCCGCGACGACGGTGCGTTCCTGGCCCAGCCAGAGCAGCCTGGCGGCATCGGAGGACAGGCCGGGCGGGTAGGCGTAGCTCTGCCCGGTGGCGACGACCGCGGCGAAGATCGGGTAGATCGACGGCCAGTCCGTGGGGACCGCGTCACGGATGTCCATGCCTAGTCCCGGGGGTCAGCTGCGACGACGACAACCACCATGAGCCGGATCACAGCCGGCCGGCGAGGAAGTCGGCGAAGGCCTGGGGATCGTCGATCGGTCCCTGGTACTGCGCACCGTCCACGAGCACGGTCGGGGTGCCCTGGATCGAGTCGATCTCCGCACCGGGGATCGGCCCGTTCAGGGCCGTCTTCGTGTTGTCCTGCGACCAGGTCAGGTAGCGTCCGCTCGCCACACAATCCGCGAAGCCCGGGTCGGCACCCTGCAACGACACCAGCTCGTCGTCGGTGAGGCCGGGCGTGTTCTCGGCCGGCTGGTTCGAGTACAGGGCGGCCAGGTAGGCGAGGGTGGCCTCCGGGCGCAGGGTGGCCTGGCAGGTGAGGGCGGCGGAGGCCCGTGAGGAGTAGTCGGTCCCGTTCGATGCCGGGTCGAGGAAGGTCAACGCGTGCAACCGCAGGGTGATGGCATCGCTGTCGACAGCGGCCCGCAGCTGAGCCCCGTTGGCGTCCTCGAACTGCTTGCAGTACGGGCACATCGGGTCGAAGTAGACGTCGACGGTCATCGGGCCGGTGCCGACAGCGAGGTAGCCTGCGTCGAAGTCCGCGGCCCCCAGCCGGCCGGTGAGGGAGTCCGGCTCGGACGGGGCTTCGGTGGAGGTATCGGAGCCGAACGGGTAGGGCGCTGCCGCTCCACCGGCGACGGCAGCGATGATGGCGCCGAAGGCGGCAGCGAAGGCGATTGCGAGCACCACGAACAACGCCGTGGCGGCGATGCCGACGTAGCCGATGATCAGGCCGGCGACGGCCAGCCCTCGCCCGGCTTCGCCCCGCTGCTTGATCTGCCCGAGGGCGATGTGGCCGGTGATGACCGCGACGAGGGAGACGAAGAACGACGACACGAGCGACACGATCGCCAGGGTGTTGGTCTTCGGCGCCGGCGGAAACGGGATGTACGGCGGCTGGCCGTAGCCCTGCGGCGGCTGGCCGTAGCCCTGCGGGAACTGGTTACCCGGCTGCGGTTCCGTCGGCTCGATGGTCATCGTGGTCCCCCTGCTCGCATACCCTTGCTGGAATACTACGCGGATGGAGCGGTCTGGGCGATCCGGCCGAGCAGTCCGTTGACGAAGCCGGCTGAGTCATCCGTTGAGAGGATCTTCGCCGACTCGACCGCTTCGTCGATGGCGACCGCGTGCGGCACGGCATCGTTGAAGAGGATCTCCCAGATGCCGATGCGCAGGATCGCGCGGTCGACGGTGGGCATCCGGGCCAGGGACCAGCCCTGCGAGTAGGTCTCGATCAGTTCGTCGATCTCCTCGCGGTGCTCGACGACCCCGTCGACGATGTCGCGCGCGTACAACCAGGAGGCCATCCGGGCGGGCTCGTTGGCGGCCCGCTCGGCTTCGATCGCGAGCGACTCCGGGATGGTCGTCTGGCGCACATCGGCGGCGTAGAGGATGTCGAGGGCGCGCTTGCGCGCCTTGGTCCGTGCGCTCACTAGTTGACGCGGCCCAGGTAGTCACCGGTGCGAGTGTCGACCTTGACGCGGGTGCCCTGCTCGAGGAACAACGGCACCTGGATCTGGAAGCCGGTTTCCACGGTGGCCGGCTTGGTGCCGCCGGTGGAACGGTCGCCCTGGAGGCCAGGCTCGGTGTAGGTGATCTCGAGCACAACGGATGCCGGCAGCTCGACATAGAGCGGGTTGCCGTTGTGCAGGGCGATGGTCACGTTCTGGTTCTCGAGCATGAAGTTCACGGCGTCGCCGACGACGACGGCCGGAACGTGCAGCTGGTCGAAGTCGGAGACGTCCATGAAGACATACGAATCGCCGTCCGCGTACAGGTACTGGAAGTCCTGGCGGTCGACGTTCTCGGTCTCGATCTTGGCGCCGGCGTTGAAGGTGCGGTCGACGGTCTTGCCGGTGACGACGTTCTTCAGTTTGGTGCGAACGAACGCACCGCCCTTGCCCGGCTTGACGTGCTGGAAATCGGTGACTGCCCACAGCTGGCCATCGATGTTGAGGACGACGCCATTGCGGATATCGGCGGTTGATGCCATGGAAGGGTGTTCCGTTCAATTGGTTCAATTAGGAAGGTGCGCGGCCGAAAGGCCTCAGACGAGTGTAGTTGGCCCCGGGGTCGCGCGCCAAAGGGAGCGTCCGGCCCGGTCAGTGGCCGACGGCCGGCGTCAGAGGGAGCGGGTGATGAAGTCCAGGGCGAGCCGGTAGGAGTCGAAGCCGAAACCGGCGATCACGCCGGTCGCCACGGCGCTGACCACGCTGGTGTGACGGAAGGTTTCCCGCGCGTGCGGGTTGGAGAGGTGCACCTCGACCAGGGTGACGCCCGCCTTGGTGACGAGAGCCGCGGCATCCCGCAGGGCGTAGCTGTAGTGGGTGAACGCGGCCGGGTTCAGGATGACGGGGATGCGCTCGTCGACGGCCTCGTAGAGCCAGTGGATCAGCTCGGCCTCGTCGTCGGTCTGGCGCACGTCGACCGTGACCCCCTCCGGGGCCGCCTCCGTGAGCATGGTGCGCAGTTGCTCGAGGTTCGCCGAACCGTAGACGTCGGGTTCGCGGCTGCCGAGGCGCCCCAGGTTCGGACCGTTCAGGACGAGGACTCTGCTCATCCACCCAGCCTAGGGGGCGGCTCGAGACCCGCGGGCCAGCGCGCACGTCACGGATGGCGCGGACTCGGCGTGCCCTGAGCGCTCGTCGAAATCGGTGCGGTCGCCGCCGTCGTTCGGCGGCGACCGCCTTCCTGACTAGGCCAGAGTCGGCTGCAACATCCCCTCCAGACGCTGGTAACTTGTCTCCATGCCGTCGGTCATGCCGGTCGCCAGGACCGCGTCGCGCTGCTCGGCGTTCGCATACGTGATCACGAGTGAGAGCAGGGTTCCACCCTCGACAGCGGTGAGGGTCAGCTCGTTGAGCGTTGCCGGGAAGTCCATTCCGATCATCGCCTCGGTTGTGACCGCCCGGTACGGCTCTTCAGACTCGAGCAGTTCGCCGGTGAAACCGAATCGTTCGTCGCCGCCATCCCGCTGCCACTCGTAGCGGTACGTGTCGCCGACCGCGGTCGCGACCTCACAGACGGGCATCGACCATCCGTCGGGCCCGAGCAGCCATTTCTTCATGAGTGCGGCATCGGTATGCGCACGCCAGACCTGGTCGACGGTGCCGCGGATGACACGTGCCACCCGCACCTGGGTGTCGCTGAGGACCTGCGCCTCCGCCTTACGCTCGGTGGCGGAAGAGGCCAGATCGGCCAGCACCGTGTCGATCTGGGCCATTGCCTGGCGGGTGCCCTCCAGCATGCCCATCTCCAGGAGTTGCTGCATGTGTTCGAGAGAGTCGAAGTGCGACGTCGTCTTCAGACGACTCCCGCCGTTCGTCTCTTCGAAAGCGAAGTCCATCCGCGTGGTCGGGAGGCCGAGGTCGGGCTGGCCGGCTGCGTCGGCGAAGCTGTCGAGCACTTCGAACGCGCGGGGAGCGTCGGCCGACGTCCACTCCCAGCAGCCGTAGTGCGCGTCTCCCTCGGGGCCGGTCATCACGTACACGCTGCGTCCGCCTGCCACGGCGTCGTGCCGAAGAAACGTCGCCGGATAGGTCGGTGGTCCCCAGAACCTCTCCAGCTGGCGCGGATCGGTGTACGCATCCCAGAGCCGACGGAGCGGGGCCGTGAAGTCGGCGACGATCGTGATGGTGAGCTGGTCGAGGTCCTTCTCGACGGAGGTGACGGGCATGATCTTCCTTTCGGTCAGGTGTCAGGTGTCAGGTGTCAGGTGTCAGGTGTCAGGTCTCAGGTCTCAGGTGTCAGGTCTCAGGTGTCAGGTGTCAGGTGGAGCGGGATCGCCTTCAGCCAGAAGGATGTCGAGACGGTCGATGCGCGCACGCCAGACCTCCTCGAAGCGATCGAGCAGGCGCTGCGCCTGGCGGATGCGCTCAAGGTTTCCCCGCACCATCCGCTCGCGGCCGCGTGCTTCCTTGGTCACGAGCCTTGCCTCCTCCAGAACGGCGACGTGTTTCTGGACGGCCGCGAAGGACATCAGGTAGGAGTCGGCCAATTGAGACACCGAGACGTCCATGACGAGTGTGCGGCGCAGGATGTCGCGCCGCGTCGAGTCCGCGAGGGCGCGGAAGATACGGTTCACATCCTGACCGGAAAGCTCTGATACAACCATTTGATTGTACGATAGTAGACGACCACGGATCCCGCAACAACGGGGAGGAATAAGTCCGGCGACCGAGACCACGTGTTGACAGCACGGCGGCGTCGGCCTGGATCGACCTGCCAGCGGCCGGATCTTCATCGTAGGCTGAATCCCACGCGTAATGGCAGGAGGCTGGGATGGCCCAGACGACGGCAACCGGAACGACGTTGACCGAGGTGTTGGCCGAATTGGCTGCTCTCGAGGACCCCAGATCCCGCGAGGTGAACGCCAGACATGGCGACGACCACGGCGTGAACCTCAGTAGGCTTCGCGTGCTCGCTAGACGGTTGAAGACCCAACCGAAGCTTGCCGGCGAACTGTGGGCGACGGAGGACACCGCGGCGCGACTTCTCTCTCTGCTGGTCTGTCGTCCGGGAACGTTCGAGCGCGACGAACTGGACGCCATGTTGCGGCAGGCGAGAACGCCCAAGGTGCAGGACTGGTTCGTGAACTACGTCGTGAAGAAGAACTCGCACGCCGACGAGCTTCGCCGGGTCTGGTTCGCCGACCCCGACCCGGTGGTCGCGAGTGCCGGCTGGGCGCTGACCTCCGAACGTATCGTGAAAGCAGCCGACGACCTCGATCTCTCCGGCCTGCTCGACACCATCGAGGCTGAGCTGCGGGATGCCCCTGATCGCCTGCAATGGGCGATGAACCAGTGCCTGGCCCAGATCGGGATCGAGCACGCCGAGTACCGCGCTCGTGCCATCGACATCGGTGAGCGCCTCGAGGTGCTCAAGGACTACCCCACTCCCCCGGGTTGCACCTCACCGTTCGCGCCCATTTGGATCACCGAGATGGTCAGTCGACAGCAGGACAGACAAGCCACCCTGCGGGCGGTCAGGATTCGCTGAAGCAGCCTGGCCGGTCAGACCTTCTTCACCAGGCTGGACTTGAGCTGCATCGGGCCGACGCCATCCACCTTGCAGTCGATGTCGTGGTCGCCGACGCCGTCGACCAGGCGGATGCCGCGAACCTTGGTGCCGACCTTGATCACGCTGGAGCTGCCCTTGACCTTGAGGTCCTTGATCACCGTGACGGTGTCGCCGTCGGCCAGGACGGTGCCGAACGCATCCGTGATCACGGCCTCTCCGGCCGGTTCGGCCTCGTCGCCGGGCTCGGCGGCCCATTCGTGCGCGCAGAGAGGGCAGACCAGCAGGGCACCCATCTCATAGCTGAGTTCGCTCGAGCATTCAGGGCACGGGGGCAGGGTCTCATTCACCTCCCCAGAGTAGTCGAGGGGTGCGGCGACCCGCTCAGGCCGTCAGGTCGCAGACGCCGTCGTCGTGCGCCACGAACATTCCCGTGATCGGGACGACCGTGCCGAATGCTGCGGCGAGTTCACCGGCCCAGGCCTGATCGGGAGCGGTCAGGGCCGCTGAACCGGGCCGTTCCAGGGTCAGGATGACGCTGCCGCCGGGGGCGAGTTCGCCGAGCAGGGCGTTCAGCCCGGCCGCCAGCACGGTCGCGCTGCCGGGCTCCGGGCGCAGCGGGATGCCGTCCACCGGGATCAGCAGGGGCAGCTGGCGGCCGTGACGGTCGAGCAGCATGAACCAGAGCTGGGGCCGGATCGCGTGCCCGACCAGGTCGCGCACGCGTTCCCTGGCCTCGTCGCTGGTCGTCACGGGGGCGGAGTCTTCGATGCGGAGGGAGAGTGTCATGCCGATCAGGATGCCCCCGGCGTGCGCCGGCGGTGCGGCTGTGCACAGGGTCGGCCCCGCCGCGGGTCCTGTGGAGGAGGACCGGGCGAACCGGTCAGGCGGACGAGTCAGGCAAGCGAGTCGGGCCGGCGAGTCAGGCGAAGGAGTCCATCAGGCGTGACCGGATCAGGAACCGCACCCCGCGCGGCGCCTCGACCGAGAACCCGCTCCCCCGACCGGGGACGACGTCGACGGTGAGGAAGGTGTGGCTCCAGTATTCGAACTGCTCGGCGGAGATCCAGAATTCGATCGACCGGGGTTCGGCCCCGGCCGGGGCGATGTCGAGGCGGCCGAGGAGCACGTCGCGGTCGGAGGTGATGAACTCCCCGGCCGGGAAGCACATCGGCGAGCTGCCGTCGCAGCAGCCGCCGGACTGGTGGAACATCAGGGGCCCGAATTCGTCCCACAGCTCCCTCAGGGTGGAGACGGCCGTGCCGCTGAGTTCGACCCGGGGCAGGTGCTCCCCCGGCACCGTGATGGTGCCGACGACGGTGGCCGTGGATGCGGGTTCGGACATGGTCTGGTTCTCCTCCGTGTGACGCGTGGCTGGGTTCGAACCGGGAGAGGGCATCCGCTGATTCGGCGGCGGCCGCTCCCCCGGCGATCCGCCCTGGTTAGAAGAAGCCGAGCGGCTTCTCGGAGTAGGACACGAGCAGGTTCTTGGTCTGCTGGTAGTGCCCGAGCGCGAGCTTGTTGTTCTCCCGGCCGATCCCGGAGCTCTTGTACCCGCCGAACGCGGCACCGGCCGGGTAGTGGTGGTAGTTGTTGATCCAGACGCGGCCGGCGTGGATGTCCCGTCCGGCCCGGTAGGCCACGTTGCCGTTGCGCGACCAGACGCCGGCGCCGAGCCCGTAAAGGTTGTCGTTGGCGATCGAGATGGCATCCTCGTAGTCGCTGAAGCTCGTCACGGCGAGCACCGGGCCGAAGATCTCCTCCTGGAAGATGCGCATCTTGTTGTTGCCTTCGAAGATGGTCGGCTGCACGTAGTAGCCGCCGCTGAGGTCGCCGCCGAGGTCGACCCGCTCGCCGCCGAGGGCCAGCCGGGCGCCCTCCTGCTTGCCGATGTCGATATAGGAGAGGATCTTCTCGAGCTGGTCATTGCTGGCCTGCGCGCCGACCTGGGTGGCGGTGTCGAGCGGGTTGCCCTGGATCGCCTTGCGGGTGCGCTCAACGGCGGTCGCGAGGAAGCTCTCGTAGATCGGCTTCTGCAGCAGGGCCCGGCTCGGTGCGGTGCACACCTCGCCCTGGTTGAAGGCGAAGAGCACGAAGCCCTCCTGCGCCTTGTCGTAGAAGCTGTCCTGCTCCTGGGCGACGTCGCTGAAGAAGATGTTGGCGCTCTTGCCGCCGAGCTCGACGGTGGCGGGGATGATGTTGGCGCTGGCGTACTGGAGGATCAGGCGGCCGGTGGTGGTCTCCCCGGTGAACGCGATCTTGCGGATGCGCGGCGACGAGGCGAGCGGCTTACCGGCCTCCAGGCCGAATCCGTTGACGATGTTGAGAACGCCGGGCGGCAGGATGTCACCGATCAGCTCGATCAGCACCATGATCGACACCGGCGTCTGCTCGGCGGGCTTCATCACGATCGCGTTGCCCGCGGCGAGGGCCGGGGCGAGCTTCCAGACGGCCATCAGAATGGGGAAGTTCCAGGGGATGATCTGGCCGACAACGCCGAGCGGTTCGTGGAACTGGTAGGAGACGGTGTCGTTGTCGAGCTCGGCGTGGTCGCCGTCCTGGGACCGGATCGCGGCGGCGAAGTAGCGGAAGTGGTCGCTCGCGAGCGGCAGGTCGGCGTTGAGCGGCTCCCGGATCGGCTTGCCGTTGTCCCAGGTCTCGGCGACGGCGAGCAGTTCGAGGTTGGCGTCGATGACGTCGGCGATCCTGTTGAGCACCGCCGCGCGCTCGGTGGCGGTGGTCTTGCCCCAGGCGGGTGCGGCCCGGTGCGCGGCGTCGAGGGCCAGTTCGATGTCTTCGGCCGTTCCGCGGGCAACCTCGGCGAACGGTTTCCCGTCGACCGGGGAGATGTCCTCGAAGTACTGGCCCTTCACGGGCTTGACCCAGCCGCCGTTGATCCAGTTCTCATACCGGGGCTTGAAGGTGACTAGCGAGCCGGGGGTTCCGGGCTGGGAATAGACGGTCATGTTCTCTCCTCGTCGACGACATTGTCGGTGGGTGCCGCGTGCTGCGGACCTGGCGTCGAGCCTAGGAAAGGGAAGGTTGCTTCACCGTTGCGGCAGGTTGCGGGCATCCTCCGCGGCGCCCGCGAGGTCGAGGTCCGCCTCGATCCGCTTCAGCCTGGCCACGACGGATGCCCGCTTGGGCGAGCGTGCGGGCAGCAGTTCGAGGCACGCGCGCCACACCTCGCTGTCGTAGGTGGCCTCGTCGGTGCGCGCATACTCGAGCAGCAACTCGGCCGAGGCGTCGCTGAGCATGGCCTCCCGCAGCCGTGCGCTGACCTCGGCACGGATCTCCTGGACGCCGGGCGCCGTCGAACTCGGCAGCACCGGCCCCCGGTACGCCCCGAGCGCCACCCGGTGCGCCCCTCGTTCGAGCAGGGCGAGCACGCGGAGGGCGTCGAGGTCGATGGCCGACTCCAGGCGGTAGGGCCGAGAGGCGATACCGATCCGCGGGGTCGCCTGTTCGAGCACCCGGCGCAACCGCACCATCTCGGCGCGGAGGTTGTCGACGGAGTTCGACTGGTCGGTAAGCAGCAGCGAGAGACGGTCGGCGGACAGGCCGTCGCGGTGCCAGGCGAGCAGGGTGAGGATCTCGGCGTGCCGCGGGCTGATCACGGCGGAGGTCGTCCCGTTTTCGAGCCGTCCGTGATCGCGGCCGAGCACGTCCAGGCGCGCGGGCAGCGTGCGGAGCGGCACCGTCGGCGGCGTGGGCGCCGGTGCGGACACGGCGGCGGCGTGGGGCCTGGTCATCCGGGGCAGGCCCGCTGGGCGGGTGAGCCGCTGGATCCGCAGCTCGGCCTCCATCGCGGCCACGGCGGCCTCCACCAGCGGGAGGGTCTGCGGTGCCACCGCCTCCGCGCCGCCGGTGATGTCGATGACGCCGAGGATCGCTCCCGTGTCCGGGTCGTGGATCGGGACCGCGGTGCAGCTCCACGGATGCGCGAGCTGGCTGAAGTGCTCGCCGCGCTGGATCTGGATGCCGTGGTCCAGGGCCAGCGCCGTGCCGGGCGCGCTGGTGCCCACCCGGCGCTCCGACCAGTCGGACCCCTCCACGAACAGCATTCCCTCGGCCTTCCGCCGAACGACGCGGTCGCCGTCGATCCAGAGCAGGCGGCCGAGTTCGTCGCCGATGGCCACGATCAGGCCGGAGGCGAAGGCGTGCCGGATCAGCAGGTTGTGCACCACGGGCAGAACGGCGGCGAGCGGATGCCGGTCGCGCAGCTCCCGGAGCTCCTCGGCGCTGAGCTCGCGCTCCGGCGCCGGCTTCGACGGGTCGAGGCGGAGGGTGAGCGACCGGTCCCAGGATTCCTGCACCAGCCGGCGCACTCCGGAGCGCACGATCCGGTCGGTGAGCGCGGCCTCGTGTGCCTGTTCCAGCTTCATGAACAGCTCGGGGCCGAGCTCGCCGGTCGGGTCAACGGTCCACGGACTCGTCACGCGAACCTCCGATCGGCTGGGTCAGGGGCGACCGAGGTCCATCCGCCGGTCGTTTGTCATTCTAGACACACGAGACCGGATGCTTGCACAGCCTGCACAACAGCCGCCAGTCAGGAACCAATCTCCTGGTAGGCGGCGAACAGGAGCGAAGCGTCCGGTCCTTCGAGCACGGTCGGCTTGCCGATATCGTCGAGCACGATGAACCGCAGCATTCCGCTGCGGGTCTTCTTGTCCCGCTGCATGGTGGCCAGGAGGGTGTTCCAGCGGCCGACCGGGTAGCTCGTCGGCAGGGTCAGGGACTCGAGGATGCGGCGGTGCCGGTCGACGGCCTCGTCCGAGAGCCGTCCGCTCAGCCGGGCCAGCTCGGCCGCGAACATCATCCCGACGGCGACGGCGGCGCCGTGGCGCCAGCCGTAGCGCTCCGCATGCTCGACGGCGTGGCCGAGCGTGTGCCCGTAGTTCAGGATCTCCCTGAGTCCGGCCTCCTTGAAGTCCTCGCCGACGACGCGCGCCTTCATCTCGATCGCGAGCTCGAGCACCCGCCGGAACTGGGGTGTGGTCGGGTCGGTCACCACGGCCACATCCGCTTCGACGATATCGAGGATCTCGGGAACCTGGATGAAGCCGGCCTTCACGATCTCGGCGAAACCGGCGAGGATCTCGTTGCGCGGGAGGTCGTCGAGCACGTCGAGGTCGCAGATCACCGCGGCCGGCGCGTAGAAGGTGCCGACCAGGTTCTTGCCTTCGGCGGTGTTGATGCCGTTCTTGCCGCCGACGGCGGCGTCGACCATGCCGAGCACGCTGGTCGGGATCTGCACGAGGCGCACCCCGCGCAACCAGGTGGCGGCGACGAAGCCGGCCAGGTCGGTGACGGCGCCGCCGCCGAAGCCGATCACGGCATCCGTGCGGCTGAAATCGGCCTGACCCATCACCTGCCAGCAGAACGCGGCAACCTCGACCCGTTTCGCGGCCTCGGCGTCGGGCACCTCGGCGATCAGCACCTCGTAGCGGCCCAGCAGGCTCTCGCGGAGGGCCACTGCCCTCGCGCCGAGGGTGGAGGTGTGCACGATCAGCACCTTGGCGACCTTGTCGCCGAGCTGTTCGCTGATGTCGCCGACGAGGCCGCGGCCCACGATGACCGGGTACGGTTCGGTGCCGCCCACCCGGATCACGGTCGTCGCCGTGGTCTCGGCGGTCGGTACGGTGGATTTCGGCTCAGTTGTTGCGGTCACGATCTCTTTCTTACCCATTTCACGACGTCTCTGGCGATGACGTCAAGCGGTCGATGTGAGGTGTCGAAGCGCACGTTCGCCAGCGCTTCGTAGAGGGGCCGGCGTTCGGCGTAGATGCGTTTCCAGTCGGCGAGGCCGTCCTTCAGCAGCGGTCGTTTCCCGCCGCCGATGCGGGCCCGGACGGCATTCGCGGAGACGCTCAGGTAGATCACGGTGCACCGGGCGAGGGCGGCCTGGCTGGCAGGGTCGAGCACGGCCCCCCCGCCCAGGGACACCACAGCGTCCTCGGCGACGGCGTCGGCGACGGCCTGGCGTTCGAGCGCGCGGAAACGCTCCTCGCCCTGCGTCTCGAAGATCTCCCGGATCGGACCGTGAGCGGCGACGATCCGGGTGTCGGTGTCGATGAACGGCAGGTCGAGGGCTTTCGCGACCCGGCGACCGACCTTCGACTTGCCGGAGGCCATCGGCCCGATCAGCACCAGGGGCAGCAACGGATGCTCCGTCACGCTCTCCGCCCCGACCCTGACCGGGTCGTCGAGCGCCGACGGCTCACAGCGAGGCGTCGCTCGACGCGCCCGTTTTGAGGTTCGCGGGAATGTGCGCCAGGTAGGACTCCAGGTTGCGCCGGGTCTCCTCGAGGGCGTCGCCGCCGAACTTCTCGAGCACCGAGTTGGCGAGGACGAGGGCGACCATGGCCTCGGCGACCACTCCGGCGGCCGGCACGGCGCAGACATCCGAGCGCTGGTGGTGCGCCGGTGCCGCCTCGCTGGTGGCGACGTCGACGGTGCGGAGAGCGCGCGGGATCGTGGCGATCGGCTTCATGCCGGCCCGCACCCGCAGCACGGTTCCGGTGCTCATGCCGCCTTCCGTGCCGCCGGCCTTGTCGCTGACGCGCTGGATGGCCCCGTCAGCCTGGACCAGTTCGTCGTGCGCGTCGGAGCCGCGGCGGGTCGTGGTGAGGAAGCCGTCGCCGACCTCGACCCCCTTGATCGCCTGGATCCCCATCAGCGCGGCCGCGAGCTGCGAGTCGAGGCGACGGTCCCAGTGCACGAACGACCCGAGCCCGGGAGGAAGGTTGTAGGCGAGCACCTCGACGACACCGCCCAGGGTGTCGCCCTCCTTGTGCGCGAGGTCGACCTCGGCGACCATGAGGGCCGAGGTGGCGGCGTCGAAGCAGCGCAGCGGGTCGGCGTCGAGCAGGTCGACATCGGCCGCGGTCGGCAGCGGTGAGCCCTCCGGGACACGGACCGGACCGATCGCGAGGGTGTGGCTGACCAGGGTGATGCCGAGTTCGGCGAGGAAGGACCGCGCGATCGCGCCGAGGGCGACCCGGGCCGCGGTCTCCCGGGCGCTGGCGCGCTCGAGCACCGGGCGGGCCTCGTCGAAGCCGTATTTCTGCATGCCGGCCAGGTCGGCGTGGCCGGGGCGGGGGCGGGTGAGCGGGGCGCCACGGCCGCGGGTGGTTGCCGAGGCGTCCACCGGTTCGGGGCTCATCACGTCGACCCATTTGGGCCATTCGGTGTTGCCGATCCGCAGGGCGACCGGCCCGCCGAGGGTGAAACCGTGCCGCACTCCCCCGGAGACGTTCAGTTCGTCCTGTTCGAAAGACATCCGGGCGCCTCGGCCGTAGCCGAGTTTGCGGCGCGCAAGATCGAGGCGGATCGCATCAAGAGAGACCGGGATTCCAGCGGGCAAACCCTCGACAATGGCGATGAGTTCGGGGCCGTGGGACTCTCCGGCGGTGAGCCAACGAAGCATGCGCTTATTCTTCCACAGGCTGTCGGGTCAGCGCGCCGCGCATCGCGGCGAGCACCGCGTCCTCGCCGGGCAACGGTTCGAACGGATCGCCGCTCACGAAGATGCGCACCTGCATGAGGGCCTGGTGCAGCAGCAGCTCCAGTCCGGAGATCACGGTGCCGCCCTCCTCGAGCCAGGAGGACGCCAGGGCGCTCGGCCACGGCGAGTAGCTCACGTCGAAGAGCAGGGCCTGCCTGCGCAGGCTGGCCGGGAAGTCGTCCCGCGGGGTGACGCCGCCGGGCAGGGTGCTGATCACGAGGTCGCCGGCGCGGCCGGGCTCGGACGTGCCGGCCCAGGAGGCGACGGTCACGACGACCCCGACGCTGCGGCCCAGTTCCACCAGCGGGGCAGCCCTGGCCGGGGTGCGCGCGAGCACCTCGACCGTTTCGGCGCCCAGCTCGGCGGCGGCGACGACCGCGGACGCCGCGGTCGCACCGGCGCCGAGAACGGTCACGTGGCTCGCGCGGCGCAGCCCGCCTTCGGCCAGGGCCCTGACCATGCCGGTGACGTCGGTGTTGAAGCCGTGCAGGGTGCGCCGGCCGTCGGCCAGTTGGACGAGCACCGTGTTCGCCGAGCCGGTCACGGTCGCGACCCGGTCCAGGCCGGCCAGGTGGCCGAGCACCTCGTGCTTCAACGGCATGGTCAGCGACAGGCCGCGCCAGTCGGAGTCGAGACCGGCGAGGAACTCGCCCAGGCTGCCTGCCGGGACGTCGATGGCGTCGTAGCGCCAGTCGAGGCCGAGCGCCGCGTAGGCGGCCCGGTGCAGGGCGGGTGAGAGCGAGTGGGCGATCGGCGAGCCGAGCACGGCGAGCCGGTTGCCTGCGGGATTTCCGGTGAACGCGGTGGAATCAACCATATTCGGGGTGCTCCTTCATCCAGGCCTGCCATTTCACCACGGCGGCCTCGTGCTCGTCCGCGGTGGTGGAGAAGATCGTCTCCCCGGTGTCGAGGTTCCAGGTGACGAAGAACAGCCAGCTGCCGTCCGCCGGGTGCAGCGCCGCGTCGATGGCGAGGTCGCCCGGGTTGGAGATCGGCCCGACGGGGAGCCCGGGGTGCACGTAGGTGTTGTATCCGTTGCCTGCGTCGGCGCGCTCGGCATCCGTCGTCGTCACGAGGTCGGTCTTGCCGGTGCCGTAGGCCACGGTGGCGTCGGACTGGAGGAGCCCGCTCTCCCACTGGGCCGGGTCGAGCCGGTTGAGGAAGACCCGGGAGACCTTGTAGAAGTCGGGGGCGAGGCCGGCTTCCCGCTGGATGAGCGAGGCGAGCACCACGGTGCGCCACCGGTCGGCCGGGGCGACCCCGGCGTCGTCCAGGGCCGTGAACTGCCGGTCCACGAGGGTATTCACGGCGTCGCGCGCCGACACCCCGGGCGGGAAGGTGTAGGTGGCCGGGAACAGGAAGCCTTCGAGGGACGTCGCCTCGGCCGGCAGCCCGAAGGAGGCCAGGTCGGCCGCGGCGGCCGTGAGATCGGCGAGCGGCAGGCTGGTGCCCTCGCTGATCAGCTGGAGCACGTCGACGGCCGCGGTGCCCTCCGGCACCACCACGGTCTGCTTGAGTTTGTTGGCCGGGTCGACCAGGGCGTCCAGCGCCGCCCGGGCGCTCATCTTCGCGGAGAGCTGGTAGGCGCCGGGCTGGAACACCGGGGCCGGAGATTCCTTGAGCAGCAGGTCGTAGAACGCGTCGAAGCTCTTGACCACGTCCTGGTCGGTCAGGGCCTGGGCGATGTCCTGCCCGGTCTCGCCGTCGTGGATCATGAAGACGACCTTCTTCTCGCCGGTGCCGGTGTAGTCGGCCGGCCCCTGCACGCTGGCGACCAGCTGGGCGATCGGCCCTTGCAGGAACGCCACCGCGCCGGCGGCGAGGCCGACCAGGACCAGGAGCACGATCAGGCAGCCCCAGGCACCCTTTCGGCTGGGTTTCTCCCGCGGCGGGGCGAGCTGCGTGCGCCGGCCGGATCGCGTGCCGCCGATGTGCGAACCGCGGACGGTGCGCCGGGAGGGGAGCGGCGCCACTGGGGCGGCGGCGACCGGGGCGGCCTCCGGGGCGTCTTCACCCGGTGCCCGCCCGCCGAGGAACGCGTCCCAGTCGACGGAGTCTGGGACGCCCGGCGGATCAACGGGCTCAGGGGGAAGATTCGACACGGTTACGGCCCTTCGGTCGGAGCTACGGGCGAGCCGGGTGGCTTTCCGAGGGCACGTTCGGTGTCCAGGGCGTGCTGCAGAATTATAGTCGCGGCAACCTGGTCGACCACTGGGCGCTGGGTCTTCGCCTTCCGCCCGGCCGCCCGGAGCACGGACTGCGCGGCGACGGTGGAGAGACGCTCGTCGACCAGCCGCACCGGCACGGGCAGGCTGCGCGCGAGCGTCTCGGCGAACCCGACGGCGTCGTTGGTGGATGCCGTCCGGTTGCCGGAGAGTGCCAGGGGCAGGCCGACCACCACTTCGATGGCGTCCAGTTCGGCGACCACGGCCACGATCCGACCCACGTCGGTGGCGCCGGAGTGGTCGCGGCTGACGGTTTCGACCGGCGTCGCGAGCATGCCGTGCGGGTCGCTCCTGGCCAGGCCGATCCGGGCGGTGCCGACGTCAACCCCGACCCGCACGCCGTGTCGCACCGGTCAGCCCGCGACGGTGGTGCGAACGGCGGCGAGGGCCGCCGGGATGGCCGCGACCTTCGTGCCGCCACCCTGGGCGAGGTCGTCTTTTCCGCCGCCGCCGCCGCCGAGGATCCCGGCGACCTGCTTGGCGAGGGCTCCCGCACGGTGCCCGGCATCCCTGGCCGCCTGGTTGGTGGCGACGATGACGACCGGCTTGTCGGCGACCACCGCGGCGAGGGCGACGACAGCCGGCTCGCTGCCGAGGCGTTCCCTGGTGGCCGTGACGAGCATCCGCAGGTCGTCGGCGGAGCCCAGGGTGCCGAGGCTTTCCGCCACGACCATGGCGGAGCCGGCACGGGCGGCGGTGGCCACCAGCGCGGGCACCTTGTCGGTGAGCGCGCGCGCCTCGAACGCGGCGATCTTCTTCTCGGCGGCCTTGAGGTTCAGGACCAGGTCGTTGATGCGCTCGGGCAGCTGTTCCTTCGGCGTCTTCAGGCTCGAGGTGAGCAGGGACACGATGGAACGCTCGGCGGCGAGGTCCCGGAACGCCTCGAGGCCGACGAGCGACTCGACCCGCCGGTTGGTGGAGCCGACGGATGCCTCGCTGACCAGGCTGATCATGCCGATCTCGGCGCTCGTGGAGACGTGGGTTCCGGCGCAGAGCTCCCGCGACCAGGGTCCGCCGATGTCGACGACGCGCACGCGGTCGCCGTACTTCTCGCTGAAGAGTGCCATGGCGCCGAGCGCCTTGGCCTCGGCCAGCGGCAACTCCCGGGTGGTGACGGGCAGGTTGTCGCGGATCGCGTTGTTGGAGATCTCCTCGATCTCGCTGCGGGTCGCCGGGGACAGCGCCTGGTTCCAGGAGAAGTCGAGGCGGAAGAAGCCGGCCTTGTTGTACGAACCGGACTGGTGGGCGTTCGGGCCGAGCACCTGGCGGAGGGCGGCGTGCAGCACGTGGGTGCCGGAGTGCGCCTGGCGGGCGCCGCGGCGCCAGTCGGGGTCGACCACGCTGGTGGCCTGGTCGCCGACGCCGACCTCGCCGCTGGTGACCTGAACCTTGTGGCTGATCAGCCCCTTGACGGGCTTCTGCACATCGATGACCTCGAGCTCGTAGCCGGTGCCGACGATGAGTCCGGCGTCGGCCTCCTGGCCGCCGGATTCGGCGTAGAGCGCGGTCTCGGCGAGGATCACCTCGGCGATTTCGCCGGCCACGGCGCTGGTGACGGAGACGCCGTCGACGATGATGCCGAGCACGGTGGACTCGGTCTGCAGCGTCTCGTAGCCGGTGAAGGTGGTCTCTCCCTCGGCGCGGAAGGCACTGTAGACGGAGAGGTCTGCGAGGTGCGTCTTCTTCGCCTTCGCGTCGGCCTTGGCCATCGCCCGCTGCTTGCTCATCAGCGTGTCGAAAGCGTCGCGGTTGACGCTCAGCCCGGCCTCCTCGGCCATCTCCAGGGTGATCTCGATCGGGAACCCGTAGGTGTCGTGCAGGAGGAAGGCGGTCTGGCCGGGGAGGACGCTCTTGTTGGCCTGTTTCGTCTTCGCGACGGCCAGGTCGAGCACGCTGCTGCCGCTGGCCAGCGTGCGGAGGAAGGTCTCCTCCTCGGCGTAGGCGGCCTGGCTGATCCGGGAGAAGTCGGCCTTGACCTCCGGGTAGGCGCTCGCCATCGCGTCGCGGGACGCCGGGAACAGCTCGGTGAAGGATGCCGTGTCGACGCCGAGGAGGCGCATCGCCCGCACGCTGCGACGCATCAGCCGGCGCAGGATGTAGCCGCGGCCTTCGTTAGACGGCATGACGCCGTCGCTCATCAGCATCAGGGAGGAGCGCACGTGGTCGGCGACGATCCGCATCCGCACGTCGTCGTCGTGGGAGGCGCCGTAGCGGCGGCCGGAGAGCTCGGCGGCGCGGTCGAGGACCGGGCGGACCTGGTCGATCTCGTACATGTTTTCGACGCCCTGCTTGAGGAATGCGACGCGTTCGAGGCCCATGCCGGTGTCGATGTTCTTCTTGGGCAGGTCGCCGAGGATGACGAAGTCGTTCTTGCCGGTGCCCTCGCCGCGGAGGTACTGCATGAAGACGAGGTTCCAGATTTCGACATACCGGTCGTCGTCGGTGGCCGGGCCGCCGTCGATGCCGTAGGCCGGGCCGCGGTCGAAGAAGATCTCCGAGCAGGGACCGGCCGGGCCGGGCTGGCCGGTGGACCAGTAGTTCGTGTCCATGCCGAGGCGCTGGATGCGCCCCTCCGGCAGGCCGAGAGCCCTCCAGTAGCGGAAGGCCTCATCGTCGTCTTCGTAGACGGTGACCCAGAGGTCCTTCTCCGCGAAACCGTAGCCGCCGTCGGCTTCCGACGTCGTCAGCAGCTCCCAGGCGTAGCCGATCGCCTGTTCCTTGAAGTAATCCCCGAAGGAGAAGTTCCCGTTCATCTGGAAGAACGTGCCGTGCCGCGGCGTCTTGCCGACCTCTTCGATGTCGTTGGTGCGGATGCACTTCTGCACGCTGGTCGCCCGCGGGTACGGAGCAGGCACGAGACCGGTCAGGTACGGCACGAACGGCACCATGCCGGCAACCGTGAAGAGCAGTGTGGGGTCGTCGCTGACGAGCGAGGCGGAGGGGACAACGGTGTGCCCGCGATCGGCGAAGAAGTCGAGCCAGCGCCCGCGAATTTCAGCAGTCTGCATGTGTTCCGTAGTTCGTTGAGACGAGATGGAGAGGGTTGCCGGGTGGGCAGCCTACGGCTTGGCCAGGTTTCCGATGGCGTTACCCGCGTCGGCGGCGACGTCGGTCGCTCCTGCGCCGGCATCGCCGATCGCGTCGCGCAGTTCGGCCTCGCGCTTGCGATAGCCCTCGGAGATGGCTTCGCCGAATTCGCGGGCCTTCGTGTCGAGGTCGCTGAAGAACTGCTTGCCCTGGCGCGTCTTGCTGGCTTCGCGGGATATGACAAGTCCGACGCCGACGCCGACGACGAACCAGATGAAGTTCTTCATGACAATGCTCCCTGAGGTGTGTGGAGACCCTGATTGCGGAGACCCGGATGCGGGGTGGGACATGCGTAGGACGGCAGTTGCGGGTCGGTCACGCCGTCGAACACGGACAGGCCGGCGAATCCCAGACTCGACCGGCACCTTTCCAGCGTAGCCGACCCGGGCCTACCTGCGCCGACGACGGGCGCCGGACGGCCGGGCGGCCAGGAAGGCGGCGCGCACACCGGCCGAGAACCCGGCCAGCTTGACCAGCGGACCGCCGACGGTCGCCGCGACCAGTGCGACCAGCGCGGAGACGTTGCCGGTGACATCCGCCACATTGCCGGTGATGGTGTCCACCCTGGCCAGTTGCTTGTTCGTCTCCTGGATGGTGGTGGTCGTTTCCTCGAGGATCGGCGTGACGTTCCGGCTCAACTCACGGATGGCCGCGGTCGTCTCGTCGAAGACGCGGCCCAGTTTCACGAGTGGAACCGCGAGCACGCCGACAAGTACCGCGAACACGGCGGCCGCGATCAGTCCGGCGATATCCCCACCTGACATTGACAACCATCCATTCCAGATTCGGCATGCGACGAGGCGCCGCAGGGCACGGCGGGACAAAAACCAAAGAGCGGACCACCCCGAAGGATGATCCGCTCTCCAGCGTAGTTCAGATGCACCGCGCGGCGGCGATGCGGCTGAATCGGGACCTAGCGGGCCGCGTAGTACTCCACGACGAGCTGGACTTCACAGGTCACGGGGATTTCGATGCGCTTCGGGCGGCGCACGAGGCGCGCCTGCAGCTTGTCGATCTCGACCTCGAGGTACGGCGGCAGCTTCGGGAGCACGTCGACGTGACCGCCGGCAGCGGCAACCTGGAACGGCTCCATGCCTTCGCTCTTGGGCTTGACGTGGATGAGCTGACCCGGCTTCACGCGGAAGGAGGGCCGGTCGACGAGCTGGCCGTCGATCAGGATGTGACGGTGCACAACCATCTGGCGGGCCTGCGCGGTGGTGCGGGCGATGGCCGAACGCACGAGGAGGGCGTCGAGACGGGTCTCGAGGATCTCGACCAGGTTTTCACCGGTCAGGCCCTGGGCGCGACGTGCCTCTTCGAAGGCGATCTTGAGCTGTGCCTCGCGGATGCCGTACTGGGCACGTAAGCGCTGCTTTTCGCGAAGGCGCACCGCGTAGTCGGAGTCCGTCTTGCGCTTGGTGCGGCCGTGCTCGCCCGGAGCGTAAGGACGCTTCTCGAGGTAGCGCGCGGCCTTGGGGGTCAGGGCGATGCCCAGTGCCCGCGAGAGGCGGGTCTTACTGCGGGTACGTGACTTGGTAGACACGGTGTCCTTTCGATGGAACTGCAAACAGAACGGGGAATCCAGGGCGCTGGCGCTCTCGAAGGAGAACGCCGGGCGTCATGGGAGATCAGAGGGGTGGTGCCACGGGATCCTCGGCTATAGAGGAATCCCCTCAACGTGGGTTCGGACGCAGCCGCATGCCGAACCGGTTGTAGGCCTGAACAGGTTACCACAGCGGGACTTCCCCGTGCGCTCCCGCCTGCGGCCTGCTGCCTGCCCGTGTGCTACTGGCCGCGGATGATCCGGCGGAGTTTCGCGAGCCGGGCGGACACCTCTCGCTCGTTGCCGTGTTCGGTGGGTTCATAGTACTGGACCGACCTGAGCTCGTCGGGCGGGTACTGCTGGGCGAGCACGCCGAGGGCGTCGTCGTGGGGGTACCTGTAGCCCTTGCCATGGCCCAGCCGTTTCGCCCCGCCGTAGTGGGCGTCGCGAAGGGGCTTCGGCACCCGGCCGGTCTTGCCGGCCCGCACGTCGGCGATGGCTTTGTCCAGCGCCAGATAGGCGGCGTTGGATTTCGGGGCGGTGGCCAAGTGCACCACGGCCTGGGCGAGCGGGATGCGACCCTCCGGCATGCCGATCAGCTGCACCGCGTCGGCGGCGGCCACCGCGATGACCAGGGCCTGCGGGTCGGCCATGCCGATGTCCTCCGACGCGAGCACGATGATCCGGCGCGCGATGAAGCGGGGGTCCTCCCCTGCCTCGATCATGCGGGCAAGGTAGTGCAGGGAGGCGTCGACATCCGAACCGCGCACGGATTTGATGAAGGCGCTGATGATGTCGTAGTGCTCGTCGCCGTTGCGGTCGTAGCGCAGCAGCGCCCGGTCCACGGCCAGCGAGACGATCTCGGTGGTGATCAGCGCCGGCTCGTCGGAGCCGGGTTCGACCGCGGTGGCCGCGGAGACGGATGCCGCCTCCAGCGCCGTCAGCGCCCGCCGGGCGTCGCCGGAGGCGAGGCGGATGATCATGGCCCTGGCATCCGGGTCGAGGGTGAACCGCCCGGCGAGGCCGCGTGGGTCGGTGACGGCCCGGTCGACGACGATGCCGAGGTCGTCGTCGCTCAAGGTTTCGAGCGTGAGCAGCAGCGACCGGGACAGCAGCGGGGAGATCACCGAGAACGACGGGTTCTCGGTGGTCGCGGCGACGAGGATGATCACGCCGTTCTCGACCCCGGGCAGCAGCGCGTCCTGCTGGGCCTTGCTGAACCGGTGGATCTCGTCGAGGAACAGGACGGTCGACAGGCCGTACAGGTCCCGGCTGGTGCGGGCCTCCTCCATCACCTGGCGCACGTCGCGCACCCCGGCGTTCACTGCGGAGAGTTCGACGAACCGGCGGCCGGAACTGTGGGCGATCGCCTGGGCCAGGGTGGTCTTGCCGGTTCCGGGCGGACCCCAGAGGATGACGGAGACGGAGCCCTGCTCCCCCGTCTTGTCGCTGGCAAGGCTGACCAGCGGGGAGCCCGGGGTGAGCAGGTGCCGCTGCCCGGCGACCTCGGCCAGCGAGGTCGGGCGCATCCGCACCGCGAGAGGGGTTGCGCCGCTGCGCAGTCCCGGTTGAACATCGACCATGAGTCCAGCGTAGTTTGTGCCGGTGACGGGGCCGATCAGGCATCGGTGGCCGCCCGCGCGGCTGGACGGGCGCCGAACGATGCTGGCGTAGAGTTCAACGTGGTCCGGGCCCGCGCGCGCGGCCCGATTTTCCCTGTCTGACCTGGCCCCTGTGGCAGCCCCTGGAGGATTCGACGTGGCACCGAACAAGAAGCAAGACCGCGAAACCCGCGAGGCCAGGTCCCGCGTCCGGGCGTACCAGGCGCGGCGTGCCGTGCACGAACACCAGGAGAAGCGGCGCGTGCGCGACAACGTGCTGGCCGGTGCCGGGGTCACCGTCGTGATCGTGCTCGCCATCCTCGCGCAGGTCTTCTTCTTCAACGGCGGACCGGGCACCCCCGCGCCGTCCGCATCGGCCGCGGCCACGCCCAGTGCCACACCGACCGCTGCCGCCGGGGCGAACACGGGCGACGTGCCCCCCAGCACGCTCGCGGAGGGCCGCAGCTGGACCGGGACGATGGACCTCAACTCCATCCCCCTCGGGATCGAACTCGACGGCGCCGCGGCCCCGCAGGCCGTGTCGTCGATGATCAGCCTGGTCAAATCCGGTTTCTATACGGGGGTGTCCTGCCACCGGCTCACCACCGGCGGATTCTCCGTGCTGCAGTGCGGCGACCCCAAGGGCGACGGCACGGGCGGTCCCGGCTACAGCTACGGACCGGTCGAGAACGCCCCCGCCGACAGCGTCTACCCGGCCGGCACCATCGCCATGGCCCGCCAGGGCGGGAACGCCTACAGCATGGGCAGCCAGTTCTTCATCGTCTATGACGACACGACCATCCCGGCGGACGCCGTCGGCGGCTACACCGTGCTCGGCCGGGTCACCAGCGGACTCGACCGGGTGAAGGCCGAGATCGTGGCCGCCGGGGTGGAGGGCGGTGCCACGGACGGCAAGCCCGTCGTCCCGACGACCATCACTCAGGTATCAGTTAAGTAGTTTCAGGCGAACAGCGGTCGGCCTTGCAATAGGCTTGACCGGGTATTGGCTCATTCGTGGGCAGACAACGACATTTAAAGGTGAGGCTCTTGACTACGACAGATCAGCAACCATGGGGTCGCGTAGACGAATCCGGCACGGTTTACGTGCGCGAGGCGACCGGCGAACGTGCCGTCGGACAGTACCCGGACGCTACCCCGGAAGAGGCCCTGGCCTACTTCGAGCGCAAGTACGTTGAGCTCAACGGACAAGTCACGCTCCTCGAACAGCGCGCCAAGGGCGGCGCTCCCGCGGCAGACATCGCGAAGTCCGTCGCGCACCTGACCGAGGCTGTGGCCGGCGCGAACGCCGTCGGCAACCTCGCTGCCCTCGCGGCTCGCCTCGGCGCCCTGGGCGGCGCCGTCACCGAACTCACCGAGCAGCAGGGCGCGGAGACGAAGGCAGCGGCCGCCGCGGCCGTCGCCGAGCGTGCCGCCATCGTGGCCGAGGCCGAGGCGCTTGCCGCCGAGGACCCGGCCAAGACGCAGTGGAAGCAGACCAGCGCCGCACTGGAGGCGCTCTTCGCGAAGTGGCAGGCGCACCAGCACGACGCACCCCGCATCCCCAAGGGCGAGGCCAACGACCTGTGGAAGCGGTTCCGTGCCGCGCGCACCACGATCGAACAGAACCGCAAGGCGTTCTTCGCCGAGCTGGACAGCGCCCACAAGGACGTGCGCAACCGCAAGCAGCAGCTGATCGAGCAGGCCGAGGCGCTTGCCCCGAAGGGCGCCGACGGCATCCCCGTCTACCGCACCCTGCTCGACGACTGGAAGTCAGCCGGGCGCAGCGGCAAGAAGCAGGACGACGCCATGTGGGCCAAGTTCAAGGCCGCCGGCGACGTGCTCTACTCGGTCAAGAGCGAGATCGACGCCCAGGACAACGAGGAGTTCGCGGGCAACCTGGCCCAGAAGCTCGAATTGCTGACCGAGGCCGAGCTGCTGCTCACCGAGACCGACCGCACCAGTGCCCGCACGGCCCTCAGCTCGATCCAGCGCCGCTGGGACGCGCTCGGCAAGGTTCCGCGCGACTCGGTGAAGGTTGTCGAAGATCGCATGCGCAAGGTCGAGGCCGCCGTGCGCAAGCTCGACGACGACCACTGGAAGCGCAACAACCCGGAGACGAAGGCCCGTGCCGAGGGTCTCGCCGGCCAACTGCACGACGCCATTGCCAAGCTCGAGTCTGAGCTGGACGAGGCGAAGGCCGGGAAGGATGCCGCAGCCATCGCCGCGGCGACCGAGGCCCTGGAGACCCGCAAGGCGTGGTTGAAGGCCATCGGCCAGTAGGGCCGCGCCGGGGCGCCCGGTTCGTCCACAGCAGTGAAAACGGGGATCTGTCCACAGATCCCCGTTTCGCTTTTCCGGCCGCCCGCGGCGGCCGCACTCTGGGCGGATGACGACCAGGTTGCGTTCCGTTCTCTCCGGCCGTGACCTGCCCGTCGCCGAGCTGTGCAGCGCCCGGCTGGACGGTGAGCTGTTCACCCTCGGCGATTTCTGGTGCCCGGTCGACGAGCTTGACGCCCCCGACACGCGGGCGCAGGCTGCGGCGCTCCTCGTGCCGCCGAGGGCGATCGCTGAACGCCTCACCGCGGCCTGGATCCTCGGGCTCGCAGCGGAGCCTCGCCGCCATCAGTTCTGCGTGGACGTGGGCGCCAGGGTGCATCTGCAGCCCTCGGCCAGGCTGATCCTGCGCGAGGTGACCTGCCCGCCGACGGACACGGCCTCGATCACCGGCCTCCGGGTCACCCGGCCCCTCCGCACGGTGGTCGACCTCGCCCGCTGGCCGGACCCCGACGTCGACGTCGTCCCGCTGATCGGCGCGCTGCTCAGGCTCTGCGGGCCGGGCGGAGCCGAGCAGGCGCTGGGGCGCTGCGACCGGGCCTACGTTCCCTTTCGGAGCCTCGCACTGGGGCGTCTCGCAGCGGCCGAGGGCTGCCGTCAGCCGTCGTTGACCCGGTAGACGTCGTAGACGGCGTCGATCCGGCGAACCGCGTTGAGCACGCGGTCGAGGTGGGTGGTATCCCCCATCTCGAAGACGAACCGGCTGATCGCGAGGCGGTCGCTCGAGGTGTGCACGGTGGCCGACAGGATGTTCACGTGGTGTTCGGAGAGCACCCGGGTCACGTCCGAGAGGAGACCCGACCGATCGAGCGCCTCGATCTGGATTTGAACCAGGAACAGGCTCTTCGAGGTCGGAGCCCAGTCCACGTCGATCATCCGCTCGGGTTCCTTGAGCAGGGACTGCACGTTGCGGCAACCGGCCTGGTGCACCGACACCCCGGCCCCGCGGGTGATGAAGCCGACGACCTTATCACCGGGAACGGGGGTGCAACAGCGCGCAAGCTTGACCAGGATGTCGGGGGCGCCGCGAACGAGGATTCCGGAGTCGCTGTTCCGGAGGGTCTGGGTTCTGCCGTGCGGGGCGAACGGGAGATCGGTCGCGTCGCTCTCCTCCACGCTCTGCAGCGTGGCGACGACCTTCTCGAGCACGGACTGGGTGGAGACGTGACCCTCGCCGACGGCGGCGTAGAGCGCCGACACGTCTTCGTACTTCATCACCGCGGCGACCTCGGCGAACGAGTCCTGGTTCATCAGCTTCTGCAGCGGAAGGTTCTGCTTCCGCATCGCGCGCGCGATGGCGTCCCTGCCCTGCTCGATGGCCTCGTCGCGGCGTTCCTTGGTGAACCACTGGCGGATCTTGTTGCGGGCGCGCGGGCTCTTGACGAAGTTGAGCCAGTCCTTGCTCGGACCGGAGTCGGGGTTCTTCGACGTGAAGACCTCGACCACGTCGCCCGTGATCAGCGGGCTCTCCAGGGGTACGAGCCGGCCGTTCACCTTGGCGCCCATGGTGCGGTGGCCGACCTCGGTGTGCACGGCGTAGGCGAAGTCCACTGGGGTCGCGCCGGTCGGCAACCCGATCACCCGTCCCTTCGGGGTGAAGACGTAGACCTCCTTGGCGCCGATCTCGTAGCGGAGGGAGTCGAGGAATTCGCCGGGGTCGGCGGTCTCAGCCTGCCAGTCCGAGATGTGCGCGAGCCAGGCCATGTCGGTGTCGCTCTGCGGGCCGGGTCCCGAGCTCTTCCCGGTGGTCTGCTCCTTGTACTTCCAGTGCGAGGCGACGCCGAACTCCGCGCGCTGGTGCATCTCCTGGGTGCGGATCTGGATCTCGACCGCGCGGCCGCTCGGCCCGAGCACCGTGGTGTGCAACGACTGGTACAGGTTGAACTTCGGGGTGGCGATGTAGTCCTTGAACCGGCCGGGCAGCGGCGTCCACCTGGCGTGGATGGCCCCGAGCACGGCGTAACAGTCGCGCACCGAGTTGACGAGCACACGGATGCCGACAAGGTCGTAGATCTCGTCGAACTCGCGGCCGCGCACCACCATCTTCTGGTAGATCGAGTAGTACTGCTTCGGCCGGCCGGCGACCTTGCCCCTGATCCGGGCGGCCTTGAGGTCGTCGACGATGGCGTCGATGACGTGCTGCACGAACTCTTCCCGCTGCGGGGTGCGCTGCTTGACCAGGCTCTCGATCTCGGCGTAGAGCTTGGGATAGAGCACAGCGAAGGAGAGGTCTTCGAGTTCCCACTTGATCGTCTGGATGCCCAGCCGGTGCGCGAGCGGGGCGTAGATCTCCAGCGTCTCGGTCGCCTTGCGCACCGCGGACTCCGCCGGCACGAAACCCCAGGTGCGCGCGTTGTGGAGCCGGTCGGCGAGCTTGATGATGAGGACACGGATGTCCTTGGACATCGCCACGATCATCTTGCGCACGGTCTCGGCCTGGGTGCTGTCGCCGTACTTGACCTTGTCGAGCTTGGTCACACCGTCGACGAGCATCGTGATCTCGTCGCCGAAGTCGGAGCGAAGCTGGTCGAGCGTGTACTCGGTGTCCTCGACGGTGTCGTGGAGGAGCGCCGCCGCGACGGTCTTGGGACCGATGCCGAGGTCGGCGAGGATCTGGGCGACCGCGACCGGATGGGTGATGTACGGTTCGCCGCTCCGGCGGAACTGGCCTTCGTGGGCACCTTCGGCGGCGGCATAGGCGCGTTCGATGATCGACAGGTCCACCTTGGGGTGGTGCATCCGCACGGTCTTCAACAGGGTGTCGACCGCGCCGGCCGGCTGGGCCCGGGAGAATATCCGGGGCACCAGGCGGCGGAGGGAGGCAGGCGGCAAAGCCGCCGACGACGCCGAGGCAGGTGGAGTCGTTATCTCGGTCATCGCGTCACCTCACTTCCTCACCCAATTATCGCCCCTCGCGGAGTTGAATCAGGTTACCGGAAGTCGGGCAGCCCCGATGACCGGCGCGGGGGCGCGGTTCACACGGAGACTTCCACCCTGGAGGCGGATCCGGCCTTGGCGCGCATGAGCAGCGCCTTCTTGTCCCGCTTGCGCACATCGGGTTCGCGGGTGCGCAGCTGAGCGTAGAGCGGCGAGGCGATGAAGATGGTCGAGTAGGCCCCGGCGATGATCCCGATCAGGAGGGCGAGGGAGATGTCCCTCAGGGTTCCGGCCCCGAGCACGAACGCGCCGATGAAGAGGATCGAGCCGACCGGCAGCACGGCGACGATCGAGGTGTTGATCGACCGCACGAGCGTCTGGTTGACGGCGAGGTTCACCGACTCGGCGAAGGTGCGCCGTGATTCCGGTCCGTCCTGCCTCGTGTTCTCCCTGATCTTGTCGAACACCACGACCGTGTCGTAGAGGGAGTAGCCGAGGATGGTGAGGAAGCCGATGACGGCGGCCGGGGTGATCTCGAAACCCGTGATGCCGTAGAACCCCGCGGTGATGACCAGGTCGTGCAGCAGGGCGACCATGGCCGCCAGCGACATCTTCCAGGTGCGGAAGTACAGCGCCATTCCGATGGCGGCGAGCACCAGGAAGATGATGAGGCCGCGAAGGGCCTGGCCGGTGATGTCCGCACCCCAGGACGGGCCGATGAAGGATGCCGTCACCTTGTCGGCCGGCACACCGTACGCGTCAGCCAGGGCGTTGCGCACCGAACGGGTGGCCTCGCTGCTGAGCTGGTCGGTCTGAACCCGGATGCCGGTGGTGCTGACATCGGACACCTTGGGCACGGCGGAGGGCACGACGCTGTTCACGGCCCTGGCTGCGATCGTCTGATCCTGCTTGGGCACATCCGACACCACGAATTCGGAGCCGCCGGTGAACTCGATGCCGAAGACGAAACCGCCGCGGAGCTGCGGCACCACGAGGGCGATCAGGATCATCACCGCCGCGACCGTGTACCAGGTCTTGCGTCGTCCGACGATGTTGAACGAACGCTTGCCGGTGTGCAGGTCGTTGCCGAACTGGGAGAAGCTGGCCATTAGGAATCCTTCCCGTCGGTCGACCGATCCGTACTGGAACCGACGAGTTCTGCCGCCTTGCGCTCGGCGATGGTTTGACGCTTCGCGGCCTCGCGGCTGGCCGAGGCCAGCTTGCCGGACGGCAACTGCGGGGAGGGAGCGAACTTGGCCCTGCCCCGGTAGGTGGCGCCGAGTGCCCGCGGGTCGAGCCCGGAGAACCGGTGGCCCTCGTTGAAGAACCGGGTCTGGGCGAGCAGTTGGAGCATCGGGTGGGTGAAGAGCATCACGACGGCGACGTCGACGATCGTCGTGAGGCCGAGGGTGAGGGCGAAGCCCTTCACGTTGCCGACGGCGACGATGAAGAGCACACCGGCGGCGAGGAAGTTCACGGCATCCGACGCCAGCACGGTGCGGAGGGCCCGCTTCCAGCCGGCCTCGACCGCGGACTCGAGTCCGCGGCCGTCGCGCAGTTCGTCGCGCACCCGTTCGAAGTAGACGATGAACGAGTCGGCGGTGATGCCGATGGCGACGATCAACCCGGCGACGCCGGCGAGGGAGAGGCGGTAGCCCTGCCGCCAGGACAGGATCGTGATCAGCAGGTAGGTGATCAGTGCCGCCACCGTCAGCGAGGCCACCGTGACCAGCCCGAGCAGCCGGTACTGCACGAGCGAGTACAGCACGACGAGGATCAGGCCGATCAGGCCGGCGATCAGGCCGCTAGCGAGCTGGGTCGAGCCGAGGGTGGCCGAGATGGTGTCCTGGCTCTGCACGGTGAAGCTGATCGGCAGGGCGCCGAACTTGAGCTGGTCGGCGAGCGTCTTGGAGGAAGCCTGGGTGAAGTTTCCGCTGATCTGCGCGTTGCCGTCGGTGATCACGGCCAGCGTGCGGGGAGCGGAGATGACCTTGCCGTCGAGCACGATGGCGAACTGGTTCTGCACGCCCGTCAGCCCGCTGAGGCGGGTGCTGACCGTGGCGAAGTCCGTGGTTCCGGTGCCGTCGAAGGCGATGTTGACGACCCATTCGCCGGTGGTGGCGCCGCTCTGGGTGGTCTTCTGGCCGTTGGTGGCGTTGGAGACGTTCTGGCCGCTGACCTCGACCGGGCCGAGGATGTACTTGACCGACCCGTCGGACTCGCAGGTGACGAGTGGTTCCTTGGCCGGCGCCACATTGGAGGTGTCGATCTTGCTGCAGTCGAACGCGTCGTACCGGGCCTGCAGGGCCGGCGTGACGTAGCTGAGGTCGCTGCCGTTGGTCGGGACCGCGGTGGGCGTGCTGGAGAGGTTCGGGTCGACCGTGGGCGACGGGGTCGCACTGGAGGTGCCGGCGCCGCCGACGCTGGCCGCCGAGGGTGCCGCCGCGACGAGAACCGGGCGGAATTCGAGCTTCGCCGAGGATTCGATCCGGTTGATCGTCGCATCATCGGGGATCCCGGGGATGGACACGACGATGTTTTGGCCGCCCTGGGTGTTGATCTCCGCTTCGGAGACACCCGCGGAGTCGATCCGCTGCCGGATGATCGACACGGCCTGGTTCAACTGTTCCTGGGAGACGGACTGACCGGACTCGAGCTTCGGCGCGAGGATGATCTGCGTGCCGCCCTCGAGGTCCAGGGCCAGCTTGGGGGCCCAGGAACCGCCTCCGGTGAGGACGCCGGCGCTGTTGAGGGCGATGAGACCGACGATGATCACACCCAGCCAGGTCAGGGAACGCCAGGCCTTCTTGACCGGAGTCGACTTTGCCACCTTGAAACTCAGCTTTCTAATCACATGCCCGCGCCGATGGCGCGGGCATGGAGAGGGGTTGGTTACGCGTCGCCCTTTTTGGGCTCTTCGTCGGATTCTGCGTCGGTGACGCGCTGGCCGAACTCGGGTTCGCCCATGACGATCGCGTCGTCCTTGTTCAGCTGGACGGTCGGGACAGGCTCAGCCTCGGACTCGGTCTCGGCCACGATGGGCTCGACGACGCGCGCGATGGTCTGGCGGTGCAGGTGCACGACGGTGCCGGGGGCGATCTCGAGGGCGACCTTGTTGGCTTCCTCATCGATTGACAGGATGGTGCCGTACATGCCGAAGTTGGTCATGACCTCGGCGCCTGCCACCATCTGGGACTGCAGTGCTGCCTGGTCCTTCTGGCGCTTGCGGCCATTGCGGAACATGAAGAAGACAAGCACGGCCAGAACGGCGAGCATGACAAGAGTCAACGGATCCATAAAACTGTGAAACCTTCCGGTTGCGGCGCGGTGGCCGAAGCGTGCGCGAGCGGCTCGTGGCGAGCCAACTCGAATTATAGGTCATCCAGGGTGAGGGCGACCGGAGGCGCGGCGCCCAGCGGATCGACGAGACCGAAGTGCCGCCAGGCCGCCGGAGTGGCCACGCGCCCACGCGGGGTGCGCGTGAGGAAGCCTATCCGCACCAGGAACGGCTCGACGACCGCTTCGATCGTCTCCGACTCCTCACCGACCGACACGGCCAGGGTGTTCAACCCGACCGGCCCACCCCCAAAACGGGTCAGGATGATCTGCATGACCTCGCGGTCGAGCCGGTCCAAGCCGATCTGGTCCACGTCGTAGAGTTCCAGCGCCGCATGCACGGCGGCCAGGTCGGCGTCTCCCCCGTGCACGAGGGCGTAGTCGCGCACCCGGCGGAGCAGGCGATTGGCGATTCGCGGGGTGCCACGGCAGCGCCCGGCGATCTCCGCCAGGGCGTCCCGGCCGATCGGGAGGTCGAGCAGCGCGGCGGCGCGGCCGAGCACCTGTTCCAGTTCCGACTCCGCGTAGAACTCGAGGTGCGCGGTGAAGCCGAAGCGATCCCGGAGAGGGTTCGGCAACAGGCCGGACCTCGTCGTGGCGCCGACCAGGGTGAACGGCGCAAGGTCGAGCGGGATGGACGTGGCGCCCGCTCCCTTGCCGACCATGATGTCGATCCGGAAGTCTTCCATCGCCAGGTAGAGCATCTCCTCGGCGGACCGTGCCATCCGGTGGATCTCATCGATGAAGAGGACCTCGCCCGGCACCAGGGAGGACAGCACCGCGGCCAGGTCGCCGGCGTGCTGGATGGCCGGGCCGCTGGACATCCGGAGGGGCCGGTTGCCCTCGTAGGCGATGATCATGGCCAGGGTGGTCTTGCCCAGCCCGGGCGGGCCGGCCAGCAGGATGTGGTCGGGTGTGCGGTTCTGCATGGTCGCGGCGGTGAGCAGGAGCTGCAACTGACCGCGCACCTTGTGCTGGCCGACGAACTCGCCCAGGCTGCGAGGGCGCAGGGCACCCTCGAAGGCGAGTTCCGCCTCGCCTTCGAGCACCGGGTTGGTCACTTCGACGCCGGGGTCGCCGGCCAGGCCGGGGTTGGTCGCGGGATTGGTGGTCATGAGCGGCGCTCCGATGCCTGCTGGGCGGGGCCGAGGCGGGCCAGGACGAGGCGGAGCAGGCTGGCCACACCGACCTGGTCAGGGTCGGCGGCTTCGGCGAGGGTCTCCTCGACCGCCTGCGCGGCCACCCGCTCCGACCAGCCCAGACCGATCAGCGCGGCCTGCACGCCCGCCGCGGCGGTGCTGGCGACCGGGCGGCCGGGCGCGGATGCGACGGTGGTGGCAGCGAGCTTGCCGGCCAGGGACAGCACGATGAGCTTGGCGGTCTTCGGCCCGATGCCGCTGACCTTGCGGAAGACGCCGTCGTCTTCGGCTGCGACCGCCTGGGCGATCTGGTTGGGGGTGAGCACGGCCAGCACGCCGAGGGCGGACTTGGGGCCGACCCCGGTCACACCGACCAGCAGTTCGAAGACCGCGAGTTCGTCGACGCCGGGGAAGCCGTAGAGGGTGAGCGAGTCTTCCCGCACGATCAGGGTGGTGGCCAGGCGCGCCTCGGTGCCCGTGCGGAGCGACAGCGCAGTGGTGGGGGTGACCTGGATGGCCAGGCCCACTCCCCCGACCTCGATCACGACCATGGAACCGAGGGCGGAGAGGACGAGGCCACGTACGGAGGAGATCACCGCTTCAGACTACGGGGCACGGGCGACACCGAGCTTCGTTCGGCGGCGCGCCACGCCCGCTGGGCCGGGGTCAGGCTGCCGGCCGGTCCGCCGGGGGCGGCGGGCAGGGTTCCGCCGGAGATCCCGGTGCGCCAGGCATGGCAGATCGCGAGGGCGAGGGCATCGGCGGCATCCGCGGGTTTGGGCACCTCGGTGAGGCCGAGCACGCGGGCGACCATGGCCCCGACCTGGGCCTTGTCGGCCGAGCCGTAGCCGGTGATCGCGGCCTTGACCTCGCTCGGGGTGTGCAGCGTCACCGGCAGGCCGCGCTGGGCCGCGAGCAGCAGGGCGACACCGCTGATCTGGGCGGTTCCCATCACGGTGCGCACGTTGTTCTGGGCGAACACCCGCTCGATCGCGACGAAGGCGGGCTTGTGCCGGTCGAGCATCTCCTCGAGTCCCCGGCTGATCAGGAGCAGCCTCTGTTCCAGCGGCAGGTCGGGGGCGCTCCGCAGCACGGTGACGTCGACGAGGGTCGCGGTGCGGTTTCCCGCCACGTCGACGACGCCCACACCGCAGCGGGTGAGCCCGGGGTCGATGCCGAGCACCCGGACACTCATCGGCCGCTACTCGTTTTCGGCTTCGAGCTCCGCCATGACCTCGGCCGACACGTCGTAGTTGCTGTAGATGTTCTGCACGTCGTCGAGTTCCTCAAGCGCGTCGATCAGCCGGAACACCTTGCGGGCGGTCTCCGCGTCGACCTCGACCTTGAGCTGCGGGATGAACGCGACGTCGGCGGAATCGTAGTCGATTCCCGCGCTCTGCAGCGCGGTGCGGGTGGCGACGAGATCGTGCACCTCGCTGAGGACCTCGAACTTGTCGCCCTCGTCGATGACCTCCTCCGCGCCGGCATCCAGGACCGCGGCGAGCACGTCGTCCTCGGTGACGTTGTTGCCCTTGGCGACGACGACGACGCCCTTACGGTGGAAGTTGTAGGCGACGCTGCCCGGGTCGGCCATGTTGCCGCCGTTGCGGGTGACCGTGGTGCGCACCTCGGCCGCGGCGCGGTTCTTGTTGTCGGTGAGGCACTCGATCATGATGGCGACGCCGTGGGCGGCGTAGCCCTCGTACATGATGGTGGAGTAGTCGACGGCCTCGCCGGTGAGTCCGCCGCCGCGCTTGACCGCGCGGTCGATGTTCTCATTCGGAACCGAGGTCTTCTTGGCCTTCTGGATCGCGTCGACCAGGGTCGGGTTGCCGGACAGGTCGATGCCGCCCATCCGCGCCGCGACCTCGATGTTCTTGATCAACTTGGCGAAGGCCTTGGCCCGACGAGAGTCGGTGACCGCCTTCTGGTGCTTCGTTGTCGCCCACTTGGAATGTCCGGACATGAATCTCCCGTTTGTCTCGCTTGGCTTCGGATCGGTGCCGGCCTGCTGCCGCCGGCCGCACTGCTGCCTGGTCGTCGCACCGATGGGGTGCTGCTCATTCTAACCCGAGGCGCCCGGTGGGGCGCCGTCTCACCCGGCCGGTGGCGCGGCGAGCAGCTTGTCCAGGGTGCGCAGGTTGCGGGTCGTCGTCGTCGTCCGGTATCTCGCCTTCCCGGTGACCTTGCTGAACGGGCTCGTGATTCCGACGCTGCGGAGCACCTGCCAGTAGAGCACCCCGTGTCCGGGCGCCGCCTGTTCGATGGCCGGGTCCAGCCCGGACGCCGCCGAGGCGAGCTCGTCGAGCACGGCCGGTTCAGAGCCGAAGACCACGTACGGATGCCAGCCCTCCCGGCCGGGATCGAACGGGTAGTCCCGCACCACCCGGGCCAGGCTGCCGGTGTCGACGAGCACGATCCACGCGTCGTAGCCGAACCTGTCGCCGAGGGCACGCTCGATCCGCGCCTTGATGGCAGGGGCATCCGTCTGGTCGGTGTCGAAGAGCACATTGCCGCTGGCGAGGACGGTGCGCACGCCGGTGTGGCCGAGTTCCTCGAACGTGTCGCGGAGGTCGTTCATCGCGATCGTGATGCCGTTGACGTTGATGCCGCGCAGCAGCGCGACGAAGCGCGTCACGGGCGGACCTCAGCCACGGAAGCCGACCCGCGCGACCGTGCCCAGGAAGTACTGGTGGAACCGGTGCTCGCCCGTGATCTCGGGGTGGAAGGAGGTGCCGAGCAGGTTCCCCTGTTCGACGGCGACGCAGCGGCCGTCGGCGAGGCCGGCCAGCGCCCTGGCCCGCGGCCCGACGGTCTCGACGACGGGCGCGCGGATGAAGACCGCGTGCACCGGGTCGGCGCCGAGAACGGGAACGTCGAGGTCGGTTTCGAACGACGCCGTCTGGGAGCCGAAGGCATTGCGGCGCACCGCGATGTCAAGCCCGCCGAGGCTTTCCTGGCCGCGGATGGCGTCGAGGACGGTGTCGGCGAGCATGATCAGGCCGGCGCAGGTGCCGAAGACGGGCAATCCCGCCTGGATCCCGGCCCGGAGCGGCTCGGCCAGGCCGAACGCGCGCGCCAGTTTGTCCATCACGCTGGACTCGCCGCCCGGGATCACCAGGCCGCTGATGCGGTCCAGTTCCTCCGGGCGGCGAACGAGTTCGACCTCCGCGCCGAGCCCCCGGAGGAGCGCGGCATGCTCACGGAAGTCACCCTGGAGGGCGAGGACTCCAACGCTCACGAACTGCGGACTACCAGCCGCGCTCGGAGAGGCGGTGCGGTGCGGCCAGGTCGGACACGTTGATGCCCACCATGGCTTCGCCGAGGCCGCGCGAGACGGCGGCGATGACGCTGGGGTCGTCGTAGAACGTGACGGCCTTGACGATGGCGTTGGCGCGGGCCTGCGGGTTGCCCGACTTGAAGATGCCGGAGCCGACGAACACGCCGTCCGCGCCCATCTGCATCATCATCGCCGCGTCGGCCGGGGTGGCCACGCCGCCGGCGACGAACAGCACGACGGGGAGCTTGCCGGTGGAGGCGATCTCGGCGACGAGCTCGTACGGGGCCTGCAGCTCCTTGGCGGCGACGTACAGCTCGTCCTTGCTCAGCGACGAGAGGCGGGCGATCTCACCCTTGATGGTGCGGATGTGCTTCATGGCCTCGGAGACATCGCCGGTGCCGGCTTCGCCCTTCGAGCGGATCATCGCGGCACCCTCGGTGATGCGGCGCAGCGCCTCACCCAGGTTGGTCGCGCCGCAGACAAACGGAACCGTGAAGTTCCACTTGTCGATGTGGTTGACGTAGTCGGCCGGGCTCAGCACCTCTGACTCGTCGATGTAGTCGACGTTCAGGGCCTGCAGCACCTGGGCCTCGACGAAGTGGCCGATCCGGGCCTTCGCCATCACCGGGATGGAGACCTCGGCGATGATGCTGTCGATCAGGTCGGGGTCGCTCATCCGGGCGACACCACCCTGGGAACGGATGTCGGCCGGCACGCGCTCGAGGGCCATGACGGCGACGGCACCGGCATCCTCGGCGATCCGGGCCTGCTCGGCGTTGACGACGTCCATGATGACGCCGCCCTTCATCATGTCGGCGAGTCCGCGCTTGACGCGGCTCGACCCAAACTGCTCGGCGGAAGTGGTTTCAGTCATAGCCTTGATTCTATTCCTTGCGTCTTGTGGGTTTCGCACGACGAAGTGTCGCGCGGAGCGTGAAGGTGGAGCTAGTTCTCGTCTTTCGGCCAGCCGTCGGCGACCTCGCGCCGCACCTCGCCGAGCAGCCGGGGAACGGCCTTCGTCCTGGCGATGATCGGGAAGAAGTTCGAGTCGAGGGCCCAACGCGGCACGATGTGCTGGTGCAGGTGTTCCGCGATGCCCGCACCCGCGACCCGGCCCTGGTTCATGCCGATGTTGAAGCCGTCACAGTGGGATACCTCGGTGAGCACGCGCATCGCCACCTGGGTCAGGCTACCGATTTCGGCGACCTCCTCGGGCGTCGCCTCGTCATACGTCGCAATGTGCCGGTACGGGCAGACGAGCAGGTGCCCGCTGTTGTACGGGAACAGGTTGAGCAGCACGTAGGCATGCTTCCCACGCGCCACGATCAGGGCCTTCTCGTCGGTCATCTCGGGGGCGCGGCAGAACGGGCAGTCGGATTCGTCCGGCTGCTGGCCGTCCTGGATGTAGACCAGGCGGTGCGGCGTCCACAGCCGCTGGAAGGCATCCGGTACCGCAGCGAAGTCGGACGAGTGCTCGATCCCCTCGAACCGGTCGTCGGCGGTCGCGGCGGTGCCGGCTGCGCCGGTGCCGACGTCGTCGTTTCCGGGGACCATCTAGCTCTGCCCCTGGCCGGTGACCTGGGCGCGGGTCTCGATCGCGGCGACGATGCGGGTGATCGCCTCGTCGATCGGAACACCGTTGTCCTGGCTGCCGTCGCGGAAGCGGAAGCTGACCGCGCCGTTGGCCTGGTCCTCCTCCCCCACGATCAGCTGGAAGGGCACCTTGGCCTTGGTGTGGTTGCGGATCTTCTTCTGCATCCGGTCGTCGGAGTGGTCGACCTGGGCGCGCACGCCTGCCGCCTTGAGCCGGCCGATGATCTCATCGAGGTAGGGCCCGTACTGCTCGGAGACGGGGATGCCGACGACCTGCACCGGGGACAACCAGACCGGGAACGCCCCGGCGTAGTGCTCGGTGAGCACCGCGAAGAACCGTTCGATCGAGCCGAACAGGGCACGGTGGATCATCACCGGGCGCTGGCGGGAGCCATCGGGCGCCGTGTACTCGAGGTCGAACCGCTCCGGCAGGTTGAAGTCCAGCTGGATGGTCGACATCTGCCAGGTGCGGCCGATCGCGTCCCGCGCCTGCACCGAGATCTTCGGGCCGTAGAAGGCCGCTCCGCCCGGGTCGGAGACGAGTTCCAGCCCGGATGCCTCGGCGACCTCGGCGAGAGTCTGGGTGGCCTCGTCCCAGGCTTCGTCGCTGCCCACGAACTTCTTCGGGTCCTTGGTGGAGAGCTCGAGGTAGTAGTCCTCGAGACCGTAGTCGGCGAGGAGTTTCAACACGAAGTTCAGGGTGGAAGTGAGTTCCTCCTTCATCCCCTCCTTCGTGGTGTAGATGTGGGCGTCGTCCTGGGTCATCCCGCGCACCCGGGTGAGGCCGTGCACCACGCCGGATTTCTCGTAGCGGTAGACCGAGCCGAACTCGAACAGCCGCATCGGCAGGTCGCGGTAGCTGCGGCCGCTGGAGCGGAAGATGAGGTTGTGGAACGGGCAGTTCATCGGCTTGAGGTAGTAGTCGACGCCCTGGCGGGTCATGTGCCCGTCGGCGTCGTATTCGGCGTCGAGCTTCATCGGCGGGAACATGCCGTCGGAGTACCAGTCGAGGTGCCCGGAGGTTTCGAACAGATTCGACTTGGTGATGTGCGGCGTGTAGACGAAGTCGTACCCGGCCTCGGCGTGGCGCTTGCGGGAGTAGTTCTCCATCTCCTGGCGGATGATGCCGCCCCTGGGATGGAAGACGGGCAGGCCGGAGCCGATCTCCTCCGGGAAGCTGAACAGGTCCAGTTCGGCGCCGAGCTTGCGGTGGTCCCGCTTGGCGGCCTCTTCCTGGCGGGCCTGGTAGGCACGCAGCTCGTCCTTGGTGGGCCAGGCCGTGCCGTAGATCCGCTGCAGCTGCGGGTTCTTCTCCGAGCCGCGCCAATAGGCGGCGGCCAGCCGGGTGAGCGAGTAGCCGTTGCCGATCATGCGCGTGTTGGGCAGGTGGGGACCGCGGCAGAGGTCCTTCCACACGGTCTCCCCCGTCTTCGGGTCGACGTTGTCGTAGATGGTCAGTTCGGCGCCGCCGACCTCGACGGACTCGTTGTCGGCTCCCAGCTCGGCGCGCGCGTCGTCCCCGCTGGGAGCGGCGCCCTTGAGCCCGATCAGTTCGAGCTTGTACGGCTCGGCGGCCAGCTCAGCCCTGGCCTCGTCGGCGGTGACGACCCGGCGCACGAACCGCTGGCCCTGGCGGATGATCCGGTCCATGGCCTTCTCGAGCGACTTGATGTCATCCGGGGTGAACGGTTCGGCGACGTCGAAGTCGTAGTAGAAACCGTCGGTGACGGGCGGGCCGATGCCGAGCCGGGCGGCCGGGTTCACGGTCTGCACGGCCTGCGCGAGCACGTGTGCGGCCGAGTGCCGAAGGATGTTGAGGCCGTCGGCGGACGACAGGGTGACGGGCTCGACGGCATCCGTCGGCGTCACCGTTGCGGCGAGGTCCCTGAGCTCGCCGTTGACGCGCATTGCGACAACGGACCGGTCGGTGAAAAGCTCAAAGCCGTCAACCACGTGTGTAACTCCTCAGTTGTGTGCGAACCTCTCCAACTTTAGCGGCGGAGGAGAAGCCTTCGACCCCCAGGGCCCGGACAGGACGGCGTCCCGGTCGTTCAGCGCGATCGTGGCGGCGCGCGGCAGCCGCCGGAACAGGTGCTCGATGGTTGCCGGCGGCGCCGCCAGAACCTTGATCAGGCCCGGCCGGTCCGCACCCGGCTTCGGGTCGAAGGCGACAGCGACCGCGTGCAGAACGGTGCCGGTGTCGATCAGGTCGGCCAGCCCCGCGGCGATCCGGGGGCTGACCTGGCCGACCCTGCGTCCGCTGGACGAGTGCACGGAAACGGCGCCGCCGGCAGCCGGATGCCCGGGCTCACGCACCAGGGAGACCATCGCTCCGGGCTGGATCAGGCCTTCGCGGGCGACGATGATGCGCGAATCGACGTTGCGCAGCCAGATGGTCCAGATCCCCAGGCCGCGCAGGTGCACATTGCTGATGCTCACGAGCAGGCCCGTCGTCGGCTCGGTCAGCCACAGCTCCCCGCCGTGCGGCTGCAGGAACAGAGTGGGCAGTCCCCCGGCGTCGGCTACGAGCAGTCTCGCCCAGTCCTGCGGCGGCAGATATCGGCTCAAAGCCATCCCCGGGCGTGTGTTCGCGGACACGGCGGGGGCGGGAGCAGCCCGCGGAGTGGGCGCGGGCACGGCATCGGAGGCGCGGCGACGGGGAACGTCGGCCCCGGCCGACCGGCCGACCGACCGGCCGGCCACCCGGATGCGCCAGGCGGCGATGCCGATGATCACGAGCAGGGACAGTGCGACCACCACGAACAGTTCCATCGATGGACCTCCACCTCGAGACTGGCGGACCCGCGCCCGCGCCGCCATCCCCAGTACGGATGACGCCGCACCGGTGCGGCCGCACGACGCTGCCCCTCCAATTGGGCGGTGCGCACGGTAGCGACGCCTTGGGAGGATCAGAGCAGGGCAGGGCAGGGAGCACAGTGAACGATTTCGACCGGAAGATCGGGCGGCGGCCCGGAGCCAGACCCGCTTGGTTTGTCGTGGACTTCGTCGCGTCACACGTGTCGATGGTGTCCCTCGGTGCCGCGAAGCGAAGGCACCGAACCTACGAGCCCGTGCCGATCACGGAGACGGTCTTCTATCCGATCGACGGGCTGCAGGAGATCGTCGGCGAATCCCATTACTACGCCGGCATTCACCGTGTCGTGTCGGCCTGGAAAGACTCGGGTGCCGCCGATGCGCCGATCCTGGCCATCCTGCGGCCCGAACCCGGCAACCCCGTCGACGCCCATGCGGTGCGCGTCGATCTGCGGTTCGGCGATGTCACGGAGACCTGCGGGCACATCCCCGCCTATCTCGCGGCCGGCTGGGGCAGGGGACTGCGGCCGCACCTGGAAGCCGGGCGCCAACCGGTGGCCCACGCGTCGGTGTTCGGCGGCACCCTGGAGAAGCCCGATTACGGTGTCTGGCTGTCGACGGAGCGGGCGCTGCGGCGGCCCAGGCTCCGTCCCTGACACCGCGCACCGAGGTGCGCGATCAGCTCCGGGCAAAAAAAAAACCCCCGGGAGGCCGGGGGTTTGTCTGTGGGCGATACTGGGATCGAACCAGTGACCTCTTCCGTGTCAGGGAAGCGCGCTACCGCTGCGCCAAT
>NZ_SOFH01000008.1 GCF_004402495.1 Cryobacterium sp. HLT2-28
CATGGTCGAGGCCGCCCAGCACGCTCACCGTGATCCTGACAGGGTCTCCTTCATCGCCGCACTCCGCATCGCCCGCCGCTCCGTGGCTCAGGGCGTTTTTTCCCCCTCCCCACTTTGACCACGCCAAAGCGGTCTGGCGCCATGCGGTACTAGCCCTGATCCGACGGCTGAACCCCGCACGACGACGGCGTTCAAACCCTCGTGTCATCAAGCGCAAGGTCTCGAAATGGCCCGCCAAACGCTTCCATCACGCCGACTGGCCACAACCCCGCCACGAGCCAGAAATCACCCTTCACACGCTTAACTGAACGGTATTGCACTTAGGGGCGATCGCCTCCGATAGACCATTCCTCTTAGCAATCTGCCTCAACGGGCGGGTAGATTATGGGCAGATCTGGGGGGAGAGGGCTATGTTCACGACGCAGTGTGCGTGCGTTAGCGGTGACGCGACTCTCGCCCGGCCCGTCAGTGTCACCCTGGGGTTGTGGGTGATGAGGCCATGATGCGTGCGCGGGTTGATGCCGTCCTGGTCTGGACGATGGGCCTGTGTGCGGCGGCCTACCTGGGCGGAGTGGTCTGGCAGGGCGGAGAATCTCATCCGGCGGTGGATCTCTGGTTGTCGTTGTCGACGTCCTGGTCTCCCGCGGTGGTGTGTTGGCTGGCGGTCGCCCGGGCCGTGTCTCGTCGCAGGGAAGTCCTGCTCGCTGCTCTGGCGATGACCTTCCTGGCTGTCGGGGACACCTATTACGTCCCGTTGACCAGCGACTGGTCACCCTCGTTCCCCAACCCGGGTGACCTCGGCTACATGCTTTTCTATCTGCTGATGTTGGTCATGCTGGTCCTGCTGGTGCGCCGCGACGTTCGCGGGCAGTCGCGGTCGGTGTGGCTGGATTGTGCCGTGGGCTCGCTCGGGGCGGCCGCAGTGTTGGCAGTTGTGCTCAACCCCGTGATGGCCTCAGCCTTGGCGGGTTCCTGGTCGTTGGCCACGGCCGTGGCGGTCGCCTACCCGCTGATGGACATGTTTCTGATGGCAGCCGTCACGGGGATAGTGGTCGTGCGTGGTTTCCGTGGGGGCGATCGGCTGGTGGTGCTGGTCCTGGGGCTGATGCTTTACACACTGGCGGACATTGTCTACGCGTTGCAGGTGACCACGGATGCCTACATGCTCGGAACTCCACTCGACGCCCTCTGGGCGATCGGGATCGCCCTGATCGCGCTGTATGTGCACGGTTCGGAGCACCGAACCGTGTCGAAAGTTTCAGATCTGCCTGCCCCGACCCGTGCGGCGGCCCTGATCATGTCGGGGCTCGCCACCCTCGCTGGGCTCGGGGTACTGGTGATGGGCACTCGCACTTATATGTCTTCTCTGGCCGTTGTGTTGGCCGGGGCCACGGTTTTCGCGGCGGCAGCTCGCACTCCGGTGGCCTTTCGTCAGATTCTGCGGATGGCGGACTTGCGCCGTCAGGCGACGAGCGACCATCTGACCGGCCTGCCGAACCGGCGGGCGCTGTATGCACAAGCGGGCGCTCGGATGGGGGATCCGGTTAGTGAGCGCCACGCTTTGCTGTTGATGGACCTGGACAGGTTCAAGGAGGTCAACGACAGCCTGGGCCACCAGGCCGGAGACAGGCTGCTGATCCAGGTGGGTGGCCGCCTGAGCGAGCAGTTGCGTTCGGGAGACCTCCTGGTGCGTCTGGGCGGTGATGAGTTCGCGCTCCTGCTCGACGGCGCGGGCGCCGAGCAGGCCACCGCGGTGGCAGCCAAGCTCTGCGCGGCCCTGGCCGAGCCGTTCGCCCTGGATGACGTCGCAGTCCACAGCGCGGTGAGCATCGGCTTCGCCCTGTTCCCCGGCGACGGCCATGACCTTGACACCCTGCTGCGCAAAGCCGACGTGGCCATGTACAAGGCCAAAGCCTCTGGCGACGGCTTTCACGCCTACGGCGGTGGCGACGACACCGACTTCACCACGCAGCTGCGCACGGTCGATGAGCTGCGAGCCGCCCTGACGACTGGCCAGTTCGTCTTGCACTACCAGCCCAAGATCAACCTGCCCGCCGGCGACGTCCACGATGTGGAAGCCCTGGTGCGCTGGAACCACCCCACACGTGGCCTGCTCTACTCGGACGCCTTCCTGACTCTGGTCGAAGAAGCCGGACTCATGCGAGCCCTGACCCGAGTAGTGCTCCACATCGCCCTGGACCAGGCCGCCGTCTGGCTCGCGGAAGGCCGAAACCTTACGGTTGCTGTGAATCTCTCGGCCAGTTCCATGATCGACACTGACCTGCCCGATGAGGTGGCCGCCATGCTCATCGCCCGGCATCTCCCACCGGGCGTCCTGAAGTTCGAGATCACTGAGGAGTTCCTCATGGCCGACCGTGACCGGGCCCGGGACATCCTGACGCGGCTCCGCCTGCACGGTGTTCAGATCTCCATTGATGACTTCGGCACCGGGTACAGTTCGTTGTCTTACTTGCGGGACCTGCCCATTGACGAACTCAAGCTGGACCGTTCTTTCGTGACCCCCATGGTCGATGATGCCCGCGCCGCAGCCCTGGTCGCCTCGACCATCGGGCTGGCCCACAGTCTGGGCATGCGCATGGTTGCCGAAGGCGTCGAGAGCGCTGGCGCGTACGACGAGCTCGTCGCCCTCGGCTGCGACCAAGCCCAGGGCTATCACATGTCCAGGCCAGTGCCCGCCGACGAATTGAGCGTCTGGCTCAACGCCCGGGGCGCCATCGGCGAACTCACCGCCCCCGCCCGCTTCTGAGGATCACGGTCGCGAGGGTGAAGCCGGCGAACGCGTTGCACGCTTCGCACGCTGAACAGTTGAAGTCCCACGCCGATTTCCCGTGTCCGGCTACTCGCCGCGTGCTGCCTCGGCGGACGCCGTGCGCTTCTGGACTGTCAAGTAGACGACGAGCGCGAGGATCGCGGTGAGGAAGACGGCGCTCGTTCCGACGGTTCCGATCCCGAGGCCGCCATCGTGACGAGGCTGGGAGAGGTAATCGCCCAGGGACGCGCCAAGCGGGCGGGTCAGGATGTAGGCGACCCAGAACGCGACCACGGCGCCGCGCCGGGCGATGAAGTGGGAGCTGGCCACGAGCGCGATGGCTCCGGCGAAGATGAGTGCCGACACCCAGTAGCCCAGGTTCAGGCCTTCCGCGATGAGGTCACCGGCAGCGGTGCCCAGGGCGAAGGTGAACAGGATCGTCAGCCAGTAGAAGGCTTCCCGCCTCGTGGAGGTGATGGTGTGGATGGAGAGGGTCTTCTCGCTGGCATACCAGGCGATGAGGGTTGCCAGGAGGGCGGCGGCGAAGACGATGGTGGTGGTTTCGAGGCTGACACCGAAGTTGTCGGTCAGGTTGTCGGTGATCAGGGTGCCGACGACGCTGATCAGCACCACGGCGAGCCAGTAGATGCTCGGCGCGTGCCGGACGGAACGGAACTGTACGACCAGGGCGATGGCGAGGAGGGCGCCCATCACATAGGTCGTGTTGGTCAGGCCCAGGTTCAGGTTGGTGGCGAGGAAATCGGCGAAGGTCTCACCGACCGTGGTCGCCAGGATCTTGATGATCCAGAAGACGAGGGTCGGTTCGGGAACCTTGCTCATGCTCGATGGGCCGCGTGTGGCGACGGTTTCGGCCGTGCTGGTTGTCATGGACATCCTCAGGTCGTTTCGCGAAAGCGCCACCGGAACAGGGCGCGGAGAACAACCGTATGGGGGCGAAGCTGGCAGCAGCCCCGGCAAGTGCCGTTGAAGACGAGAGCATTCACAGAGTCGGGCACCGGCTTGATGGGCCGGGCGCTGTACTGGCACCTGTGAGGCTCTGTCCGGCTCCGCCGGCGGGCTTCAGTCACGCGGCTTGGGCATGCCGAACTCGTTGACCGGCCCGTCTCATGGCTGCGGTTTGTGCTCCGCCGGGCAGTTGAGGACCGCGTTCTGGGTGGAATGGTCAATGGTGTGCTCGGCCATCGGACGGCCGCAGACCGGACACACCGCCTCACCGACACGTTTCACAACCGCGTCGTAGGGGCCCAGGGGAGCCGGACCCATCGCCCGCACGAGTTTTTGATCCAACCAGTCGATGAAGTGCACGTATCGTTCGCCCAGGCCCTGCCCGTGAGTACCGGTGTCATTCATGCCGCGAGCGTAACGCCGCTCCCACTGCACGGATAGGCGCCGGCCCCGGTCCTCAGGTCAGAGCTCCCGGCAATGTCATTTCACGGCAACGATCTCAATCAACCGGATGTCCGGGTCCTTGGCGAGGAGGGTCGGACCGTGCTCGGCCAGGGCCTTGGGAATCGCGCCGGCGAGGTGCGCCTGCCGACCCTCTTCGGTCTCGAACGTGTCGAAGATCCCGAAGGTGGCGTTGTCCACCCGGAACGCGTACCAGGTGCGGGTCTCCGGCTCGCCGAGCACGATGTCCCGGCCTCCGCTGAGGAAGTCCCACACGTCCTGTTCCTTGCCGGGCTTCGCTTCGACGAGAGCCAAAACTCCGAATTCAAGTGCCATCGCGGTCTCCTCGCTTTTCGCTTTCGAATGGGCCGGCCGCCGGTCATGCCCAGATTCGGTTCCGGCCAGTGTCGGTTCTGCCCCGAGTCTAGGAAGTTGTCCCTGCCGCGGCAAGGGGTCACAATGTCGCGTGCTCGGCCGACTCGTCGAGGTCGTCGTGGTGGATGCGCTCGTCGAGGGTGCCGAGCGGCTGCCCGGTGCCGCCCCACTGCCCGGCGATGATCTCGGCGGCGATCGACACGGCCGTCTCCTCGGGGGTCCGCGAGCCGAGGTCGAGGCCGATCGGGCTGTGCAACCGGACCAGGTCGCCGTCGTCGAGTCCGGCCTCCCGGAGCCGGGCCAGACGGTCCAGGTGCGTGCGGCGCGAGCCCATCGCCCCGATGTAGGCCACCCGAGGCGCGCGGAGGGCCAGCTCGAGCAGGGGAACGTCGAACTTGGGGTCATGGGTGAGCACGCAGATGACCGAGCGTGAGTCCACGAGGCCGGCCGCGAACTGCTCGGCCAGGTAGCGGTGCGGCCACGCGACGATCACCTCGTCGGCGTCCGGGAAACGGGCGGGCGTCGCGAACACCTCCCGCGCGTCGCAGACGGTGACGCGGTAGCCGAGGAACGCGGCCAGGCGGGTCAGTGCGGCGGCGAAGTCGATGGCGCCGAACACGAACATCCGTGGCCGGGGCGCCTGACTGTTGACGAACACCCGCATCCCCTCACCCTGCCGTTCACCGTCGGGGCCGTAGGTCAGAGTCGTGTTGCGGCCGGCGGCCAGCAGACCCTGGGTGTCGTCGCTCACGGCTCGGTTCGCCCGGTCAGACCCAAGATCACCCTCGAACCCGTTCGGCCTGACCACGAGGTGCCGGCCGATCAGGTCGACATCCGGATGCTCGATCACCGTCGCCACCGCCACCGGACGGGAGGCAGCGATGTCGGCGCAGACGTGGTCCAGCTGGGCGAATGTGTGCTGCGAGACAGGCTCGACGAACACGTCGAGGATTCCGCCACAGGTCAGCCCGACCGAGAACGCGTCATCGTCGCTGATCCCGTACCGGACGAGGACAGGCCGGCCGTCCGCCGCGACCTGGGTCGCGACGTCGTACACCGCACCCTCCACACACCCGCCCGAGACCGAGCCGGTGACCGCTCCGTCGGGGGTGACCAGCATCGAAGCACCTGCCGGGCGCGGGGCGGACTCAAAGGTGCGCACCACTGTCGCGAGGCCGGCGGTGCCTCCGCTCCGCCAGCCGGGCATCAGGGCGTCGATGATGTCACGCATGGTCGACGGGGGAACGCATCATCGGGAGCTCCTGCGGCCGACCGCGCGGCCGATCCGGTAGGCGAGGAAGGCCACCCCGGTGAGGAGGCCGATCAGTTTCCCCGGGTTGCTGAGCTGGTCGGCCAGCATCCCCTTGGCGAGGTCCAGGGCGTTCAGGCTCGTGGCGGCCGTGCGCGGGGCCTGGTGTTGCAGCGGACGGGACACGGGAGGCGGCGACGTCTGCGACCCGGCCGGCGCCGCGGCCGGTTCGCCGGCGGCCGGAGGCGCGGTGGGTTCCGTTCCGGAACCGGTGACCATGGCCTGCAGGTTGTCTGCGAAGAGCGCCATCATCTGGTCGGTCACGCTGCCGATGATGCTCTTCCCCATGGCAGCGACCTTACCGGAGAGGTCCACCTCTGCGCTGACCGTGCCGGTGGTCGTGCCGTCCGTCTCGACGAGGGACAGGGTGGCGGTGCCCTGGGCTGTGCCCTGCCCGTGGGCCTCCTGGGCGCGGCCCTGGAATACGGCACGGTGCGCGGTCGCATCGCGCTCGATCACGTTCATCAAACCCTTGTACTGCATGGACACGGGGCCGAGTTTCACCTTCATTCCCACCTGGTAGGCGTCGTCGGAGAGTTTGTTGAGCACCTCGGCGCCGGGAACACAGCCGGCGACGCGCTCGAAGTCCATCAGGGTCTCCCACACCGTGTCGATCGGGGCCACAACGGTGAATGTGCTGTCGAGTTGCATTATTTCGTCCCTCTGTTCGCGGATTGTGGAATGCGGTCGGCGCGGATCGCCGCCGCCACTTCCGCCAGGGCCGTGTAGCTGTGACCGCTGACGAAGGCGTCGATGTAGGGCAGGGCAGCGGCCATGCCGCCCGCGAGTGGCTGATAATCCGGCGCCACTTTCCGAGGGTTGACCCAGACGATCCGGAAGGCCAGCCGCCTGAGCCTCGCCATCTGGGCGTCGACCTCTGCCGGGTCGTCCTGAGCCCAGCCGTCCGAGATCAGCACGATCACCGCTCCGCGGGCGAGTCCGCGTCGGCCGTGGTCGTCGATGAACCGTCGGATGCTTTCGGCCAGGCGGGTGCCTCCGGCCCAGTCCTCTGTGCCCGCAGCGGCCTGCGCGAGAGCCTGGTCCGGATCCCGCAGTGCCAGCTGCCTGGTGAGCCGGGTCAGCCTGGTTGAGAACACGAACGCCTCGGCCTGCGCGCCGGACACTGCGCCCTGGAGCAGGGACAGGAAGACCCTGGTGTAGGGCTCCATCGAGCCGGAGACGTCGCAGAGGAACACGAGGCGGCGGAGCCGGGGGCGGCGCCGGGCGTAGACGAGACGGGCCGGGTCCCCGCCCGTGCGGCCTGCGGCCCGCACGGTGCGCCGGAGGTCCAGCCGGGCGGTGCTCGTCGCGGAGGCCCGGGTGCGGCGACTCAGGCGCGTCGGCGTTGACAGGGAGATCCGCTGCACGAGGTGGCGCATCCGGGTGATCTCGTTGATGGTCAACTCGGCGAAAGACATGTCGTGCAGCCGTTCCTCGGCCGAGGCCATCATCAGAACCGTCTCCCGCTCCGGGCCGTCCACGCCGGAGGAGTCGCCGCCCGGCACGAGGGCGGGCGGCTGCGATGCGCGTTCGGCGCTGTCGGCTCCGAGCGGGCGGTCATCCGGCGGGGCCGGCCGGGAGCGGGGTTCGGCGCCGATCGACGGCGGGGCCGTGGTGTCGCCCCGGCTGTCGGCGGGGTCGAGAAGCCCGCCGAAGACCGCCGTGAACACTCCGTCGAAGACGGGCAGCTGGTCCTGGGAGGTGACCAGGACCACCCGGCTCGTCCAGTACAGCGGACCGAGGGCATACGGCGGGACGAGCCGGAGCGCCTCCGCCAGCCGGGCGGCTCGGTCCAGGGACACCGGGAGCCCTGCCCGGCGCAGAGCGGTGCTGAACCCGGCCGCAAGGGCGGCGGCCTCCACCCGGGGTTCACCCCGGACTGCCTGGGTCTCAGCCATGGTCCGCACCGATCAGCCACGCGGTCCCGCGCGAGCGGGCCAGGTCGAGGTCGTCGCGATTCTTGAGAATCGATCCCCAGGTGTGGTCGATGCTCGCCGGGCCGAGCCGGTCGACGCCCAGCACGGCCAGCGCCGACACCCAGTCGATCGCCTCCGCGATGCCGGGCGGTTTCGCCAGGTCGAGCGAGCGGAGCGCCGTGATGGCGGTCGCAGCCTGCAGGGCGAGCGGTTCCGCGCTGGACGGCACGCGTCGCCGCACGATCTCCGCGATGCGTTCGGGTGCCGGGTAGTCGATCCAGTGGTACAGGCAGCGCCGGGTGAGCGCGTCGTGCAGGTCGCGGGTGCGATTCGAGGTGAGGATGACGATCGGCGGGTGGCTGGCCCGCACGGTGCCGAGTTCCGGGATGGTCACGGCGGCCTCGGCGAGCAGCTGGAACGTGAACGCCTCGAACTCGGCATCGGCACGGTCGATCTCGTCGAGCAGCAGCACGGCCGGGCGCGGCCCCGGATGCTCGATGGCCGCCAGCAGCGGGCGTCGCAGCAGGTACTCCGGACCGAACAGCTCCGTCTCGGCCAGGGTCACGTTGCGCGCCTCGGCCAGCCTGATCCCGAGCAACTGGCGAGGATAGTTCCACTCGTAGAGGGCCTCGCCGGCGTCGATTCCCTCGTAGCACTGCAGACGGAACAGCGGCGTGTCGAGCACGCGGGCGAGCGCCTTCGCGGCCTCGGTCTTGCCGACGCCCGGCTCACCCTCGAGCAGGATCGGCTGCGGCATCCGCACGGCCAGGAACAGCGCGGTGGCCAGTCCGGAGTCCGCCAGATAGTCGATCTCGTCGAGCCTCGCCAGCAGGGAATCCACGTCGGGAATGAGCGCCTTCACCTCGTCTTCGGCGCCTGCGCGGGCCGACGGGGTCATCGTGTCCGCCCGAGTGCGCCGGCGACCCTCGCCTCAGGCTGGGCTGGCATACCGCTCCGGATCGGCGAGGAAGGCAGCGCGGCAGCCCGTTGAACAGAAGTAGGTCGTGAGCCCGTCGAGTTCCGCGTGGGGGGTGGTATCGACGGCGGCGACGCTCATGCCGCAGACCGGGTCGATCGCGGTCGCCGCCACGGCCACGGCCACGGCTGCCGCGGTTCCGGGCGATCGCTGCCCGGCACGCTCGGCGACCAGCTGGGCCAGGATCGACAGCGCGACCTCGGCCGGGGTCCTGGCGCCGAGGTCCAGCCCGGCCGGGCTGAACACGCGGGAGCGCAGCCCATCCTCGACAGTGAGGGAGGCAACCACGGCGGAACCCCGCTTCGCGCTGGCGACGAGGGCCACGTAGGGGACACCCGCACGGAGCGCGGCCTCGAGGGAGGCTTCCTCGTCGTGGCCGTGCGATGCCACGATCAGGGCAGCGTCGTCGGGGTGGGGTTCCGTCGCCGCGCCGTCCGCCAGCTCCATCTCGAACCCGAGCCCGGCGCCCAGCACCGCCAGGGCCCGCGCGACGGGGGTCGCCCCGACCACGACGACGCGGGGCGCCGGCACGGACGGTTCGAGGAAGATCTCGACGGCGCCTCCGCTCAGGCAGGGGTTCGACACCTCGACGGCGCCGTCCTCCCTGCTGTGCGACGGTTCCCCGGCGACGACCCGGAGCAGGAGCGGTTCGCGGGCGGACAGCGCCTGCAAGCCGTATTCCCGGACGGAGGCCTCCACGCAGGCGCCGCCGACGAATCCGTCCAGGTGCCCGTCGGCGTGAAGGAGCGCCGTGTCACCCGCGTGGGCGCTCGTGGGCCGCTGGGCGCGCACCACCGTGGCGCGCACGAACGCTTCGCGCCGACCGGCGAGTTCCTGGGCACGCTGTTCCAGTGCCCCGCCCACGACCGGCATCCTAGATCGGCGGCGTCGCGCGGCCCTGCATGGCGGCCCAGACCCTGGCCGGGGTGCACGGCATGTCCATGTGCGTGACGCCGAGTGGCGAGATGGCGTCCACCACGGCATTGAGGATGGCGGGCGGTGAGCCGACCGTTGCCGACTCGCCCACTCCTTTCGCCCCGATGGGGTGGTGCGGCGACGGAGTCACGGTGAACCCGGTCTCCCAGTTCGGAACCTCCATCGATGTGGGGATGAGGTAGTCCATGAACGACCCGCCGAGGTTGTTTCCGGCCTCGTCGAAGCCGATGAACTGCATCAGCGCCATCCCGACGCCGTCGGTCAGGCCGCCGTGCACCTGGCCTTCGATGATCATCGGGTTGATCCGGGTGCCGCAGTCGTCGACGGCGATGAACCGGCGCACCTTGACGTGGCCGGTTCCCGGGTCGACGTCGACGACGCAGATGTAGGCGCCGAACGGGAAGGTGAGGTTGGGCGGGTCGTAGGTCACCTCGGCGTCCAGGTTGCCGTCGATGCCTTCCGGCAGGGCCACGGTGCCGTGCGCGCCCATGGCTATCTCGGCCATGGTCTTGCCGACGCTCGGGTCACCCTTGACGAACCAGCGTCCCTTCTCCCATTCGAGGTCTTCCGGCCGGGTTTCGAGCATCGCGGCGGCGATGAACTTCGCCTTCTCCCGCACCTTCCGGGCGACGAGGGCGACCGCAGCGCCGCTGACCGGGGTCGACCGGCTCCCGTAGGTGCCCAGACCGAAGGGGGTCTGGTCGGTGTCGCCGTGCACCACGTCGATGTCCTCCGGGGGGATACCGATCTCCTCGGCCACGATCTGCGCGAATGTGGTCTCGTGGCCCTGGCCCTGGCTCTGCACGGAGATCCGCACGACGGCCTTCCCGGTCGGGTGGATGCGCAACTCGGCGCCGTCCGCCATGCCGAGGCCGACGATGTCCATGTGCTTGCGCGGGCCGGCTCCGACGGTCTCGGTGAAGAACGAGACGCCGATCCCCATCAGCTCGCCGCGGGCACGTTTCTCCTTCTGCTCCCGTCGCAGGTCGTCGTAGCCGGCGATCTCCATCGACAGTCGCAGCGCCCGCTCGTAGTTGCCGGAGTCGTACTCCCAGCCCGTCTTGTTCTTGTACGGGAACTGCTCGGGTTTGATCAGGTTCTTCAGGCGGAGCTCCGCCGGGTCCATCTCCAGTTTCCGGGCGAGCATGTCGACCATCCGCTCCACAAGGAGAACGGCTTCGGTGACCCGGAACGAGCAGGCGTAGGCGACCCCGCCCGGCGCCTTGTTCGTGTACACGCCGGTGACCTTGCAGTGCGCGGCCTGGAGGTCGTAGCTGCCGGTGAAGATGTGGAAGAAGCCGGCCGGGTACTTCGAGGGCTGCGCCGTCGCGTTGAACGCCCCGTGGTCGGCAAGCACGTTCGTGCGGAGGGCGAGGATCTTGCCGTCCTTCGTGGCCGCGATCTCTCCCTGCATGATGTAGTCGCGAGCGAACGACGTCGACATGAGGTTCTCCGAGCGGTCCTCGACCCATTTGACCGGGCGGCCGGTGACGATCGACCCGACGACGGCCAGGATGTAGCCGGGGTAGATGCCGACCTTGTTTCCGAAACCGCCGCCGATGTCGGGGGACACGATCCGGATCTTGTGCTCGGGAATGCCGGACACGATCGCGAACAGGGTGCGGTGCGCGTGCGGGGCCTGGCTGGTCTCGTACAGGGTGAGGGCGCCTTCGATCGGTTCGAAGTCGGCGACCGCCCCGCAGGTTTCCATCGGGGCCGGGTGCGACCGCGGATAGACGATCTCCTGTTTGACGATGACCTCGGCGGACGCGAAGACCGCGTCGGTCTCGGCGGCGTTGCCGGCCTCCCAGTCGAAGATGTGGTTGTCGGTGCGCCCCTCGATGTCGTCCCGGATGACCGGGGCCCCTGGGTCGAGGGCGTGGCGGGCGTCGATCACAGGCGGGAGAACGTCGTAGTCGACGTCGATGAGTTCGAGGGCGTCCCGCGCGGCATACCGATCCTCGGCGATCACGAACGCGACCTCCTGACCCTGGAAGCGCACCTTGTCGGTGACGAGCACAGCCTGCACGTCGGCCGACAGGGTCGGCGCCCAGGCCAGCTTGAGCCCGAGCAGGTCCTGGCCCGTGATCACCGCCACGACACCGGGGTGGGCGAGGGCCCGGGTGGTGTCGATGGAGACGAGCCGGGCGTGCGCCACCGGCGACCTGAGGATGGCGCCGTGCAGCATCCCGGGAAGCACGATGTCGTCGACGTAGTGTCCCTTGCCGCGCACGAAACGGGGGTCTTCCTTGCGCTGGATGCGGCCGTAGCCGATCGGGCGATCCGCGTCGCCGGCTGCAGGGTTCGGGGCGTGGGCCTCTGTGATGGTCATGCCGGGACCTCTTCTCCAGCGTTCTCTGTGACTACGGGGTGTTCGGCGGCCCATTTCACCGACCGCACGATCGTGGCGTACCCGGTACAGCGGCAGATCTGCCCGGAGATGGCCTCGCGGATCTCGGTGTCATCCGGGTGCGGATTCCGGTCGAGCAGCGCCCGCGCCGTGAGCATCATTCCCGGCGTGCAAAAGCCGCACTGCAGCCCGTGTTCCTCCATGAAGCCCTGCTGCACCGGGTCGAGGGTCGCCCCCGTCGCCAGACCCTCCACCGTGGTGATGGCATGGCCGTCCGCCATCGCCGCGAGCACGGTGCAGGATTTCACCGGGACGCCGTCCATCAGGACCACGCAGGTGCCGCAGTTCGACGTGTCGCAACCCCAATGGGTGCCGGTGAGTCTCAGCTCATCGCGGATGAAGTGGACGAGGAGCACTCGAGGCTCAATCTCACGGGTGATCTCATCGCCGTTCATGGTCATGCTGATCTGCATCGACTTCAGCCTTCCTGCGTTGTCGTGGTCTGGGTTTCGAGAGCTCGCGCACACGCACGACGCAGGACCCTGCGGGTGAGTTCATCGGCAAGGTGCCGTTTGTAGTCGACCGGTCCGCGCTGGTCGGCGACGGGCATCGAGGCCAGTGCGGCGAGCCTCCCGGCCTCCTCGAACAGCTCCTCAGAGGGCCGCCGGCCGCGGAGCACTGCCTCCGCCTCCGCGATGGTGCCGTCGAGGCCCACCGCGGTGAGGCCGATGGCCACATCGTCCACGGACCCGTCCTCGGCGAGGTTGACGGCTGCGCCGGCCGCCACGACGGCCCAGTCGCCGACCCGGCGTTCGACCTTCTCGTACGCGCTCCCCGCACGCGGACGGATCGGGAACCGGATCTCGACCAGCAACTCGTTCTGCGCGACTGCCGTCTCGTAGGGTCCTTTGTGGAATTCGTCCATCGTGAGGATGCGCTCGCCCCCGGGGCCGCGCACGACGGCCTGGGCGCGCAGAACGTCGCACACCGTGGCCAGGTCCTCGGCCGGGTCGGCCTGGCAGAGCGACCCGCCGACGGTGCCGCGGTTGCGCACGATGGGATCTGCGATCACCCGCTCGGCGTCGATCACGATCGGAAAGAGCCTGGCCACGTCGGCTGATTCCAGGAGCGTCGAGTGACGGGTTAGGGCGCCGATTCGTAGTTGGGTTGCCTCGGGGAGGATGAAATCGAGTTCGTACAGGTCGTTGATATCGATCAGCCACTCCGGCCTGGCAAGCCGCAGTTTCATCATCGGCAGGAGGCTGTGCCCCCCGGCGACCACGCGGGATTCCGGGCCGTGGCGGTCGAGCAGGGCGAGGGCGTCTTCGATCGTGCTCGCCCGTACATAGTCGAATTGAGCCGGAATTTGCACAATGCCTCCCGATCGCGGCGCGCCCGGTCTGATCGATGGGGCGGATTTGAGACTCATAGTGCTCCCGGGACCACGGGATGTCAATAAGGTGGCAGCGGTTCACAGGTCAGGATCACCGCCAGGAATTCGCACTTCTGCCGGGGTTTTAACTTCGCCGTGCGCAGACTGTCGAACCCACAGGACGGGTCATCGGGTTCTGCGCCGTGATGATTCTCCGCAATCCTCTGGACACCGGCATCCGACGGGCTCGACTCGACCTGTGCTGCCCAGTTCGACCCGGCAGGACCGCCCGCCGAATACTCCGGCGTGGTCGACACCCACCCCTACGCCAGCCTGGCGCTGTCTGATGCCGTGTACGTGGCCGATGCGGGCGGCAACGCCATCCTGCGCGTCGACTACGACGGAACCGTGTCCGCCGTGGCAGTGCTGCCGACCGGAGACCCGATCCTGATCACCGCTGAGATCGCCGCCGCCGCCGGCTTGCCCGCCTGCGCTGCGGACCACGACTACCGGTTCGAGCCGGTGCCGACGGACGTCGAACTCGGCCCCGACGGCTGGCTCTACGTCACGACGTTGCCGGGCGGGCCTGAGGACGCGAGCCTGGGCGCGCGCGGATCCGTGCACCGGGTCGACCCGGACTCCGGAGACGTCGAACTGGTCGCGACCGGGTTCGTCGGTGCGACCGGGCTGGCGGTGTCCCGCGGGTCCGGCAGGATCTACGTCGCCGAGCACTTCGGCGGGTCGGATGGCACGGGGCAGGTGTCCGTGTTGGAGAGCGGATCGGACACGCCGAGAGTGCTGACCGCGATCTCGTCGCCGGCCGCGATCGAACTGCGGAAGGGTGACCTGTACCTGACCACCGATTCGGTGGTGCCGGATGCGACCGGGGCGCCGCAGCCGATCGGCAAGGTGACCCGGATCGCGCTGGCCGGCGACCGCCACAGCGACGATTCGAGCCAGGACTGGAACCGGGACTCGCGCCACCACTCGACCGATTCCTCCGACGAGGAGTGAACGCCGGGTTCACGTCACATCTCAGGCGTCGGGGCTGAACCGATAGCCCATTCCGGCCTCGGTCAACAGGTACCGGGGCCGGGAAGGGTCCGGCTCGAGCTTCTTGCGCAGTTGGGCGAGGTACAGCCGCAGGTAGCCGGAATCGGTGCTGTGGTGCGGACCCCAGATGTCGGTGAGCAGGGACTGCCGAGGCACCAGCTTTCCAGGGTTCCGCAGCAGGAACTCGAGGATGCGCCACTCCGTGGGAGTCAGACGAACGGGCTCCGGCCGCCCGAGCCTCTGACGGCTGACGCTCCTGGCCGACAGGTCGACGGTGACGTCGCCGAAGACGATGACGGGTTCATCGTCGGCCGAGGACACGCGCCGGGTGAGCGCACGGATCCGGGCGAGCAGCTCGTCGATCGAGAAGGGCTTGGTGACGTAGTCGTCGGCCCCGGCGTCCAGGGCGTCGACCTTGTCGGCCGCGCCGCTGCGGCCGGAAACGACGAGGATCGGCACCTGCGTCCAGCCGCGGAGCCCCGCGATTACCCCCAGCCCGTCGAGGTGGGGCATCCCGAGGTCGAGCATCACCAGGTCGGGGTGGTGCTCAATGGCTGCGTTGAGTGCCGCAGTGCCGTCCTGGGCGGTGACGATGTCGTAGCCGCGGGCCGTCAGGGTGATCCGGAGGGCGCGGAGGATCTGCGGGTCGTCGTCCGCGATCAGGATTCTCATTCGGTTCCCTTCGGGGTCGGCGCGCGGTCGAACGCGGGGAGGGACAGCACCATGGTGAGGCCTCCGCCGGGAGTGTCCTCGGCGTAGAGCCTGCCGCCCATCCCCTCGGTGAACCCCTTGGCCAGGGCCAGTCCGAGGCCCAGCCCGGTGAGGTTGTCGGTGTCGCCGAGCCGTTGGAACGGCACGAAGACCTCGTCGCGCCGGTCGACGGGGATGCCGGGGCCCCGATCCACGACTCGGAGTTCGACGCTGCCCGCGAACTGGCTGGCGGAGACCAGCACCCGGGTACCGGGCGGGGAGAACCGGATGGCGTTGGCCAGGAGGTTGACGATCACCCGCTGGAGCAGGCCGGCATCCGCCAACACCGGCGGGAGGTCGGCGGGAAGGTCAAGTTCGACGCCGGCCGGACCCAGGCCGAGTTCGTCGAGGGCCGGCAGGATGACCTCGGGGGCGTCCACCGGGCCGAGGGAGACGGCGAGAACCCCGGCCTGGAGCCGGCTCACATCGAGCAGGTTCGTGACGAGGGCGGACAGCGCGGCGAGGCTCTCCTCGGCGGTCTCGAAGAGCTCGTCCCGGTCGGAGGGAGACAGGGTGACGTCGGTGGAGCGGAGCCCGCTCACCGCAGCGGTTGCCGCGGCCAACGGCCGACGGAGGTCGTGGCCGACGGCAGCCAGCAGGGCGCTGCGCATCCGGTCCGCTTCGGCCAGGGGGCCGATCGCGCTGGCCGTGCGGGCCAGGTCGCGATGCTCCAGCGCGGCGTCGAGCTGGCTGACGATCACCGCCAGCAGCCGCCGCTCGGAGGCATCGAGTTCGGCGCCGCGCAGCTCGAGCACCGCCCGGCTGCCCACCGGAACAGTCGAGACCTGATCCTCGTCCCCGGCAGTACCCGCTGCGGCGAGCACCTCGGGGCCGTCGAGGAGCCTCACCCCGGTGAGGTGGAACGCCTCCCTGGTGCGCGTGAGCAACGCCTTGAGCGCGTCTTCGCCACGGAGGACACTCCCGGCGACGGTCGCCAGGAGCTCCGATTCGGCGGCGGCGCGCAGAGCGCTGCGGTTGCGCCTGGCCGCCTGGTCGACGACGTAGCTGACCAGGCCCGCATTGACGAGATAGAGCACGAGGGCGACCGCGTGCAGTGGCTCGGCGATCGTGATCGTGTAGAGCGGCGCGACGAAGAAGAAGTCAAGCGTGAACCCTGACAGGAGGGCCGCGAAAAGCGCCGGCCAGAGACCGCCGACCAGCGCGACCAGGACGACCAGGAGCTGGTAGCTCAGCACCTCGCTCGTGATGGATTCCTCCGTGCGCAGCGCCACGAGCATCCAGGTGATCAGCGGGCCGCCGACAAGCGCCAGGGAGAGCCCGGCCAGGCGACGCTTCGGCGTGAGGGCCCCGCCCAGCCGGGGCAGGGTGATCGTGCCGCCGGCGGCCGAGTGGGTGACGACGTGAACGTCGATGTCCCCGGATTCGCGCACCACGGTCGCCCCGATGCCTGGGCCGCTGAACGCTGCACGCAGGCGGCTGCGGCGACTGGCCCCGACCACGAGCTGGGTGGCGTTCGCCGCGCGCGCGAAGGCGACGAGCGCGGTCGGGATGTCATCGCCGACGAGCTGGTGATAGGTTCCACCGAGCTTCTCTACCAGTGCGCGCTGGGCGGCGAGGGCGCCCGGGTGCGGCGACCGGAGCCCGTCCTGGCTGATCACGTGCACCGCGATCAGTTCGCCGCCCGCGGCGCGACCCGCGATCCTGGCCCCACGCCGAAGGAGGGTCTCACCCTCCGGGCCGCCGGTGAGCGCCACGACGACTCGTTCCCTGGCTTCCCACTTGCTGTCGATCCCGTGTTCGGCGCGATACGCCTGGAGCGCGGTGTCGACCTCATCGGCGAGCCAGAGCAGGGCGAGCTCGCGCAGTGCCGTCAGGTTGCCGAGCCGGAAGTAGTTGGACAGGGCCGCGTCGATCCGCGCCGCCGGGTAGACGTTGCCCTCGGCCAACCTGTCGCGGAGCGCCTGGGGCGCCAGGTCGATCACCTCGACCTGGTCCGCGGCACGCAGCACGGCGTCGGGCAGGGTCTCTCGTTGGGGCACGCCGGTGATCTGGTGCACGACGTCGTTGAGGGACTCGATGTGCTGGATGTTCACCGTGGAGATCACATCGATTCCGGCCTCGAGCAGGGCCTGAACGTCCTGCCAGCGTTTGTCGTGGGCCAGGCCGGGCGCGTTGGTGTGGGCAAGTTCGTCCACCAGTGCGATCTGGGGGTTGCGGCGGATGACCGCATCCAGGTCCAGGTCGGTCAACTCGACGTCCCGGTGCCGTACCGTGACCCGGGGCACGATCCCGAGCCCCTCGAGCATCCCGGCGGTGGCCGCGCGGTCGTGGGTCTCCACGACCGCGACCACCACGTCTTTGCCTTCGCCCTGCAGCCGGCGCCCCTCCTCGAGCATGGCGTAGGTCTTGCCGACCCCGGGGGCCGCGCCCAGCAGCACACGAAGCCGACCGCGTTTCATCGTCAGCCTTTCAGCCCCGCCAGGGCGAGATTCAGTTCGAGAACGTTCACCGTCGGTTCGCCCAGATAACCGAGTTCCCGTGCCGCAATCCTAGACTCGACCAGCCGCCGAACCTCCGCCACGGCCACGTGGCGGGCAGCGGCGACCCGGGTCACCTGCAGCCGCGCATAGGCCGGGCTGATGTCGGGGTCTAGGCCGGAGGCCGACCGGGTCAGGGCATCGGCCGGGATCCGATCGGGCGCCACCGCGTTGAAGTCGGCGATCGCACGTTTCTGGCGGACGATCTCGGACACCAGGGCGGGATTTTCCGGACCCTGGTTGCTGCCGCCCGACGCCGCGGCGTCATAGCCGGTGCCGGCCGCGGAGGGTCGTGGCTGGAACCATCCGGGGTGTGGCGCGCCGGTTGAATCGGTAAAGGATTGCCCGATCAGCGCGGAACCGACGACGTGCCCTCCCTGCCGGAGCAGAGATCCGTTCGCCTGGCCAGGAATGGCGGTCTGGCCGATCGCGGTCACGACCAGGGGGTAGGCCAGGCCGAGCGCGACGGTCAGAACGAGCATGGCGCGGAGGGCGACTCCGAAGTGGCGGGTGTTCGTGCGAGGTGAGGCCATGGTGCTGCTATCCGTTTCTTTGGGGCTCAGAACTCGTCGGGCTTCAGAACCCGGGAGCCAGGGCCACGACGAGGTCGACGAGTTTGATGCCGATGAAGGGGGCGATCACTCCGCCGAGGCCGTAGACCAGCAGGTTCCGGCTGAGGATCTGGGACGCGGCCAGGGGCCGGTAGGCGACGCCGCGGAGTGCGAGCGGGATCAACACGATGATGATGACCGCGTTGAAGATGATCGCGGACATGATCGCCGACGCCGGCGAGTGAAGTTGCATCACATTGAGCACCGCGAGGCCGGGGAAAACCCCCGCGAACATGGCGGGGATGATTGCGAAGTACTTCGCGAGGTCGTTGGCGATGGAGAACGTGGTCAGGGCGCCGCGGGTGATCAGGAGTTGTTTGCCGATTCGCACGATATCGATCAGTTTGGTCGGATCCGAGTCGAGGTCGACCATGTTGCCTGCCTCTTTTGCGGCGCTGGTCCCGGTGTTCATGGCCACGCCGACGTCGGCCTGGGCCAGAGCGGGTGCGTCATTGGTGCCGTCACCGGTCATGGCGACGAGATTGCCGCCCTCCTGTTCCCGGCGGATCAGGGCGAGCTTCTGCTCCGGCGTCGCCTCCGCCAGGAAATCGTCGACCCCGGCCTCGGCGGCGATGGTCTTCGCGGTGAGTGGGTTGTCCCCGGTCACCATGATGGTCCGGATGCCCATGGCCCGAAGCTCTGCGAAACGCTCGGCGATGCCTTCCTTGACGATGTCCTTGAGGTAGACCACGCCGAGGATGCGCCGGGCTCCGTGGCCGTCGGCCGCCGCCACGACCAGCGGTGTTCCGCCGACCCGGGAGATCCGGGCCACGGCATCATCCAGCTCACGGGACACGGCCGGGTCGAGCTCGGAGGTCTCCTGCACCCACGCGAGCACCGCCGAACCGGCGCCCTTCCTGATCGACGATCCGTCGGCCAGGTCGATTCCGCTCATCCGGGTCTGCGCGGTGAAGGGCACGATCTCACCCTCCAGGCTGCCCTGGTGCCGGAACCCGGTCGTGGCCGCGAGATCCACGATCGACTTCCCCTCCGGGGTCGGGTCGCTGAGCGAGGACAGGGCTCCGGCCCGCACCAGCTCCGACTCGACCACCCCGGCCAGCGGCGAGAACTCGCGCGCCTGCCGGTTGCCGTAGGTGATGGTGCCGGTCTTGTCGAGCAACAGGATGGTCACGTCGCCGGCGGCCTCCACCGCCCGCCCTGACATGGCGAGCACGTTGCGCTGCACAAGCCGGTCCATTCCCGCGATTCCGATAGCCGACAGAAGCGCGCCGATGGTGGTGGGGATGAGGCAGACGAGCAGGGCGACCAGCACAGGCACGCTGACGGCCGCGGCCGAGTACCCGGCGATCGGATTGAGGGTGAGCGTGACGACGAGGAAGACGATGGACAGGCCTGCCAGGAGGATGCCGAGGGCCGTCTCGTTGGGAGTCTTCTGACGAGACGCCCCCTCGACGAGCGCGATCATCCGGTCGACGAACGTCTCGCCGGGGTTGCTGGTGATCCGCACCACGATCCGGTCGGAGAGCACCCGGGTGCCACCGGTGACCGCACTGCGGTCGCCGCCGGACTCCCGCACCACCGGGGCGGACTCGCCCGTGATGGCCGACTCGTCGATGGTGGCGATTCCCCAGACGATGTCGCCGTCGCCGGGGATGAGTTCGCCGGCTACGACGACCACGGTGTCGCCGACCCTGAGGTCGGCGGAGGACAGTGTCACGAGGTCCTGTCCCTCCGCGCCGCCGTGAACGGCGGGGTCGTAGCCGGTCACCCGGTGGGCGCTCGTGCTGGTCCGGGTCTGGCGGAGGCTGTCGGCCTGGGCCTTGCCTCGGCCCTCCGCCACGGATTCGGCCAGGTTGGCGAAAACGACGGTGAGCCAGAGCCAGGCCGCGATGCCCGCGGTGAAGCTCGGCGGCACGGCCGCGCCCCCGGATCGGGCGGGGCCGCCGAGGAACGGTTCGGCGACGGCGAGCACCGTCGTCAGTGCGGCGCCGACCTCGACGATGAACATGACGGGATTGCGCCACATCCGGCGCGGATCGAGCTTGCTGAGGGCGCCGGGGAGGGCCGCGACCAGCTGCCGGGAGCCGATGGCGCCCGGCTTGGCGGTTCGCTTCCGCTCCGGGCCTGACCTCCCGTTCACGTCGGTGGAATCCGTGAGTGTCGTCATGGTGTTTACTGCAGCCCTTCCGCCAGGGGACCCAGCGCGAGTACGGGGAAATAGGTCAGGGCGGTGATGATGATCGTGACTCCGATCAGCAGACCGACGAACTGGGGCCTGTTGGTGGGCAGGGTGCCGCTGGTCTCCGGGACCGGTACCTGGCCGGCCAGCGCGCCGGCCAGGGCGAGGACGAAGACGATCGGGAGGAAACGGCCGAGCAGCATCGCCACGCCGAGCGCGGCGTTGAACCACGGGGTGTCTGCGGTGAGGCCCGCGAACGCGGAGCCGTTGTTGTTCGACGCGGACGTGAAAGCATAGAGAACCTCGGACAGGCCGTGGAGGCCCGGATTCGCGATCGAGGTTGCCTCGACATCCGTTCTCACCGCGGGGATGGCGAAGCTCAGCGCCGTCCCGGCCAGCACCAGGCTCGGCGTGACCAGGATGTAGAGGCTGGCGAGTTTGATCTCGCGCGGTCCGATCTTCTTGCCGAGGTACTCCGGCGTGCGGCCGACGAGGAGGCCGGCGATGAACACGGTGATCACCGCGAGGATGAGCATGCCGTAGAGTCCGCTTCCCACGCCGCCAGGGGCAACCTCGCCCAGCATCATGTTCAGCATCGGCATCATCCCGCCCAGGGCGGTGAATGAGTCGTGCATCGAGTTCACTGCCCCGGTTGAGCTGAGCGTGCTCGCGGTGGCGTAGAGCGCGGAGCCGGCGATCCCGAAACGGGTCTCCTTGCCCTCCATCGCGCCGCCGGCCGCTTGCGGGGCCGTGCCGGATCCGGACGACTCGAACACCGTCAGCAGGGTGAGCGAGACGGCGAAGATCGCGGCCATGGCGCCCAGGATCGCGTATCCCTGCCGCCTGTCGCCGACGATGGCGCCGAAGGTGCGCGGCAGGCTGAACGGGATGACCAGCATCAGGAACACCTGGAACAGGCTCGTCCAGGCCGACGGGTTCTCGAACGGGTGGGACGAATTCGCATTGAAGAAGCCGCCCCCGTTCGTGCCGAGTTCCTTGATCGCCTCCTGCGACGCGACCGGCCCGCCCGGAATCGTCTGGGTCCCTCCGCTGAGCGTGGTCAGGTCCGTGAAGCCGTTGAAGTTCTGGATGACCCCGCCGACCATGAGCACGATGGCCGCCACGATCGACAGCGGCAACAGCAGCCGCAGGATGCCGCGGGTCAGGTCGACCCAGAAGTTGCCGATCGTTCCGGTCCGGTGCGCCGCGAAGCCGCGGACCAGGGCGATCGCGACCGCGATGCCCACCGCGGCGGAGACGAAGTTCTGCACGGCGAGTCCCAGGATCTGGATGCTGTAGCCGAGGGTGACCTCAGGCGAGTAGGACTGCCAGTTCGTGTTGGTCACGAACGACGCTGCGGTGTTGAAGGACAGTCCCGCCGGGACGGCAGGCAGGCCGAGCGAGTAGGGCAGGATCGCCTGGGCGCGCTGCAGCGCGTAGAGCGACAGCACCCCGACGAGGGAGAACGCGAGGACGCTGCGCAGGTAGGACTGCCAGGTTTGAGAGGATCGAGGATCCACCCCGATCAGCCGGTAGAAGCCACGCTCGACGCGGAGGTCTTTCTGCGACAGGTAGAGCCTCGCCAGGTAGTCGCCGAGGGGCCGGTGCACCACCGCGAGGAGGAGGGCCAGGGTCAGCGCCTGGAGCACGGCCAGCCACACGACCATCAGAACCGCTCCGGCTTCACGAGGGCGAAGACAAGGTAGCCGACGGCGGCGACGGCAAGAACCGCCGCGATGACGTCAAAGACGATCACAGCCGCTCCACCCCCCGGGCGACGACCCAGAGCAGGGCGAACACGGCGATCACGCCGAGCAGGTAGACGAGGTCCAACACAAGAAATCTCCATCCGGAGCGAACCGTGCCCCTGGTCGGGGCCGGATACGAGTGGTACAGCACGAGTAGACACCGGCACTGACCCACGAGTCCGAGTCCTTACGATTCCCATGCGCCGCGGGCCGTGAACCTAACGGTTCCCGCTCAGGGACGAACCCCGCCGGCATCGACAAACGGCTCCGCACACGGCAGGATCGACGGCGCAGGGCTGCAACCCCGTTGCGAGGGGGAAACCGAGCGGGAGAGCCATGTTCGAGGACAGGAGCGATGCCGGCCGGAGACTGGCCGATCGGCTGGCGGTGCTGGACCTTCACGACCCGGTGGTCTACGCGCTGCCCAGGGGAGGTGTTCCGGTCGCCGTCAGGATCGCCGAACGGCTGCACGCCCCCCTCGACCTTCTCTTCGTCGGCGGTTCCGGAGCCGGCCGGTCAGCACGCCGCGAATCGACCGAACTGGAGCGCCGCCGCATCCGCTACCGCGGCGCCCGACCGCCGGTGCCCGCGACGGGCCGGGTCGCGCTGGTCGTCGACGACGGCATCGCGACCGGGGCCACGATCAGGAAGGCGCTGGCGGAGCTTCGGAGCCAGGGGGCCGCCCTGGCAGTGGTCGCGGTCCCTGTCGCACCGGCCCGGGTCATCGCCGAGCTCGGGGAGGTCGCGGACCGGGTCGTCGTCCTGGAGTCACCCGAGGACTTCTGGGCGATCGGCCCGTTCTACCAGGATTTCCACCAGCTCTCCGATGACGAGACCGTCGATCTTCTGCGCGAGTTCTGGGCCGGTGCGTGACACCGCCGGCGAAAACGCCGGCGCACGCGCGCGCACCGCCGTCGGCGGCACCGGGCAGAATGGAACGTGTACCTATTGGCCGGACGTACCGGCAACGGGGAGTTCCTCGTCGTTCCCCTCGACTCCACGGGGCTCGAGATCGCGCCCGCGCGCCGGCTCTCGTTCGCCGAGTTCCTGGGCGAGGTCATCGCGGCCGAAGAGGGGTCGCCTCGCTGGGTCTGGGAAGACACGTCGCGGCTCTACCCGTTGCTCCTCGCCGCGGGGGTGCGGGTGCAACGCGGCCACGACCTGCGCCTCTGCCACGCCATCCTCCGCCAATCGTCCCTGACGGCGACGAGCGACCTTGCCACGGCGGCCCCGAGCCGCTGGGACAACGGGCTCGTCGTTCTGCCGGAGGAACCATCACCCGGCTCGACCCTGTTCGACCTCGGCTTCGCCGAGGATGGGACCGCTGAGGCCTCATCGGACTCCGACGCGCAGGCAGAGTTCCGGCTGCAGCTCGCCGCAGTGGCCGCCTGCGCGGAGCCCGGTCGGCTCCGCCTCCTCCTGGCCGCCGAATCGGCCGGTGCCCTGATTGCGGCCGAGATGCAGTTCGCCGGGCTGCCCTGGCGCACCGAGGTGCACGACCGGCTCCTCACCCGCGAGCTCGGCCCGCGCGTGGCTCCCGGCCTGCGGCCGGAAAAGCTCGAGAGCCTGGCCCGCCGCATCCGAACCGAACTCGGCGACCCCCAGGTGAACCCGGATTCCCAGCAGGACCTGCTGCGCGCCCTCCAGCGGGTCGGCCTGTCGATGAGTTCCACCCGCGCCTGGGAGCTGCAGAAGCTCGAGCACCCGGTCATCGCGCCGCTGCTCGAGTACAAGAAGCTCGCCCGGCTTCTCAGCGCCAACGGCTGGTTTTGGATGGACACCTGGATCGTCAACGGCCGGTTCCACCCGGAGTACCTTCCCGGCGGGGTGGTGACGGGCCGCTGGGCCACCCGCGGTGGCGGAGCGTTGCAGTTGCCCAAACAGGTGCGCGGAGCCGTCATCGCCGACGACGGCTGGAAACTCGTCGTGGCGGATGCCGCGCAACTGGAACCGCGCATCCTGGCCGCGCTGTCGGCCGACACCGCCATGGCAACGGCGGGCCGGGGCACCGACCTCTATGCCGGGATCGTCGCCAGCGGCGTCGTCGAAACCCGCGACCACGCCAAGGTGGCCATGCTCGGCGCGATGTACGGCGCGACCACGGGGGAGAGCGGGCGCCTGCTGCCCCGCCTGGCCAGGGCCTACCCTCGCGCTCTCGCCCTGACCGAGACGGCCGCCCGGGCCGGCGAACGCGGTGAGACGGTGACGACCAGGCTGGGCCGTTCCTCACCCCGTCCGGGCGAGAGCTGGCTGGCAACGCAGGCGCAGGCCTACCACCCCGGGGCGACGGATGCCGACGAGCGCCGGGCGCGCAGCCAGGCGAGGGACTGGGGCCGATTCACCCGCAACTTCATCGTGCAGGGCAGCGCCGCGGAGTGGGCGCTCTGCTGGATGGCCGAGATCCGCCGGGAACTCCGCCTGCTGCGGGCACCGGAGGGAACCGTTCCGGGAGCCTCCCCGGTCTTCTCCGACGCCCCCCACCTTGTCTTCTTCCTGCACGACGAGGTCATCGTGCACACCCCCACGGGTCTGGTGGAGGAGGTCGAGCGGATCGTGACCCGGGCGGCGGCCACGGCCGGCCGGCACTTGTTCGGCGATTTCCCGGTCGATTTCCTGCTCACCGTCGCCACCGTCGACAGCTACGACCAGGCGAAATGAGCCGGTCCGCCTGAACCGAACCTGCCGAGGGGATCAGGCGACGGGCACGGGGCGCCGGCCGCGGCGCGGCCTCACGGCGCTCAGTCCGCGCTGGAAGGTGGCGGCGCGCGGATCCAGCAGCGACTCCCCGACGGAGTCCAGCCAGGCGACCGCGGCGGAGGCGAGGGCGGTGCGCGCACCGGCCTCCAGCAGCTCCTGTCCGATCGGGGACGCCTGGTTCCCGGAGGGCTCGGCGCTGGCGAGCCAATGCTCGCGGTAGCGCCCGATCAGGGCGAGGGAGTCGACGTGGGGGAGCGAGGAGGCGAGCAGCACCCGGTCGACGAGATCGTTCCACTCCTCGCCGCGCGGGCTCTCGACCGATATGAGCCAGTCCAGCGCCTCCGCCCGGCCCGAGGTCGTGATGCGATACAACGGCAGGCCGTCGGCTGTCGCCCCTCCCGACTCGACGGCCCCCTGCTTGACCAACCGCTCGAGGGTGCCGTAGATCTGGCCGACATTGACCGCGCGGCGACCGGCCGTTCGCGACTCCAGTTCGCCGTGCAATTGGAAACCGTAGGCCGGTCCAATGGTGAGGATCGCCAGCAGGGTGGTGCGAACGGACACAGGGCCTCCGATAGATTCCTCGATAACCATACCGAGTATGCCCAAGGCGATCAGGCAACGCCGCGCAGATCCTTGTGATTTCACGGTCGGCTGAGGCATAATTGCGCTAGCGGCCCAAGGGCCGTACAAGTTCACAGCTTCGCTGCAGTGCGCATCGTTTCAGCAGTGTTTCGTTCAGAGGTCGTTGGGGAAGACGCATCTCACAGAACGGAGAAGAAACGATGGCGGCAACAACGGCAACACAGACTCGCCAGGCACCGTCTGCGCGAGGAGTACTTTTTGTGCACTCATCGCCTCGTGCGCTGAGCCCCCACGTCGAGTGGGCGGTCGGTCGCGCGCTCGGTGAGGCGGTGAACTTCGACTGGTCAGACCAGCCGGTACTCAAGGGCGCCCAGCGGGCCGAGTTCTACTGGGAGGGCGAGCCGGGAACCGGCGCGACCCTGGCCTCGGCGCTGCGCGGCTGGGAACACCTGCGCTTCGAGGTGACCGAGGATGCCGGGCTCGGCACCGATGGCGGGCGCTGGCTGCACACACCCGACCTGGGCATCTTCTTCAGCCAGACGGATACCGCCGGCAATGTGGTGATCCCGGAGGACCGGGTGCGCAGCGCCATGGAACGCGCCGGGGCGAACGCCCTCGAACTGCACCGGGAACTCCGCCTGGCGCTCGGGCAGGCCTGGGACGACGAACTCGAACCGTTCCGCCACGCAAGCGATTTCAACTCCGTCGTCTGGCTGCACAAGGTCGGCTGAACGACATCGACTCCCCGAGGATGGCGCATGGCGCGTTGACCGGTTGACTCTTCCCGGTGGCGCGTGAGCGAAATACGAGGGATCTCAAAGAAATGACCCCGACCGGAACCCGGTCGGGGTCATTCTGTGCCACAGGGCCGGCGCGGCTACACCGAGCGGAACCCGACGACGGCGTTGTGGCCGCCGAATCCGAACGAGTTGCTGATGGCGAGGAGATCCCCGGCCGGAAGCGCCCGCGGCGTGGTCACCACGTCGAGGGGGATGTTCGGGTCCTGGTTGGCCAGGTTGATGGTCGGCGGCGCGATGCGGTCGGCGAGGGCGAGCACGGTGAACAGCGCCTCGATCGCGCCGGCGCCGCCGAGCAGGTGGCCGGTGGACGCCTTGGTCGCCGAGACGGGGATGCCCTCGAGCAGGTCACCGAAGACGCGGCGCAGCGCGTTGTATTCGGCGATGTCGCCGACCGGGGTGCTGGTGGCGTGCGCGTTGATGTGCGAGACATCCGACAAGGAGGCCCCGGCGTTGTGGATGGCCGTGATCATGGCGCGGGCGGCCGCCGAGCCCTCGGGGTCGGGGGCGGTGATGTGGTACGCGTCGCTGGTGACGGCGCCGCCGACGAGCTCGGCGTAGATGCGTGCCCCACGTGCCTTGGCGTGCTCCTCGGTCTCGACGACGAGCGCGGCGGCGCCCTCGCCCAGCACGAAGCCGTCCCGGGTGATGTCGTAGGGGCGGGACGCGGTCGCCGGGTCGTCGTTGCGCTTGGACAGCGCCTGCATGGCGGCGAAGGACGCAATCGGCAGCGGGTGGATCGCGGCCTCGGACCCGCCGGCGATGACGATGTCGGCGAGCCCGGCCTGAAGCCGGTTGTAGGCGTTGACGAGTGATTCAGTGCTCGAGGCGCACGCGGACACGACAGTGGTGATGCCGGCGCGGGCGTGCAGGTCCATCCCGATCGCCGCTCCGGGGCCGTTCGGCATGAGCATGGGGACGGTCATCGGGAGGACGCGGCGGGGGCCGCGCTCGCGCAGCGTGTCCCAGGCGTCGAGGAGGGTCCAGACCCCGCCGATTCCGGTGGCCCAGTCGACGGCAAGTCGTTCGGGGTCTGCCTCGGGGGAGCCGGCATCCGCCCATGCCTCGCGCCCGGCGATCAGGGCGAACTGGCTGGAGGGGTCAAGGCGTTTGGTCTCGTGGCGGGCGAGCACCTCGCTGGAGGGGACCTTCGCCTGGGCCGCGAACGTCACGGGAAGCTGGGTGCGCTCCACCCATTCATGGTCCAGCGTGCTGGCACCGGATTCGCCGTTGAGCAGGGCCGCCCAGCTTTCGGCGGCCGTGCCGCCGAGCGGGGAGGTCGCCCCGATGCCGGTGATAACGATCTTTTTGGTCATGACGAGACTCTCTATCAGCGTGGAAACGGTGGGCCTGACCCACAGATCAGGCCGGACGGCAGCTGCCGGCCGGCCTGTTCCTTGGTGGGGTTAGTCCTGTGCCTTGACGATGAAGTCGACGGCGTCGCCGACGGTCTTGAGGTTCTTGACCTCTTCGTCGGGGATCTTCACGTCGAACTTCTCTTCCGCGTTGACGACGATGGTCATCATCGAGATCGAGTCGATGTCCAGGTCGTCGGTGAACGACTTCCCCAGCTCGACCGTGTCGGCAGCGATGCCCGTCTCGTCATTAATGAGCTCGGCCAGGCCGGCAAGAACTTCTTCGGTGGACAATGCCATTTTTTTCTCCTTGGGGGTGTCTCTCGTATGACCGAGATTCAGTTTAGAGGTCTTGCGGGGGATCTACGGGAGGACGACGACCTGCGCGCCGAAGACCAGGCCGGCTCCGAAGCCGATCTGGAGGGCGAGGCCGCCGCTCAGTTCCGGGTGCTCCTGGAGCAGCCGGTGGGTGGCCAGCGGGATCGACGCCGAGGAGGTGTTGCCGGTGGTGGCCACGTCCCGGGCGATCACGACGGACGCCGGGAGCTTCAGCTGCTTGGCGAATTCGTCGATGATGCGCATGTTGGCCTGGTGCGGGATGAACGCGGCGAGCTGGTCGCTCTCGATTCCGGCGGCCTCGAGGGCCTTCTTGGCGACCTTGGCCATGTCCCACACGGCCCAGCGGAAGACGGTCTGGCCTTCCTGGCGGAGAGTCGGCCACTCGGTCTCGCCCCTGCGGTACTCCTGCAGGGTGCTGTTCATGGTGATCGCGTCGGCTTTCGACCCGTCCGAACCCCAGACCGTGCTGGAGATCCCCGGGTAGTCACTCGGGCCGATGACGACGGCGCCGGCGCCGTCGCCGAGCAGGAACGAGATGCTGCGGTCGGTCGGGTCGACCAGATCAGACAGCTTCTCAGCGCCGACGACGAGGGCGTAGTGCGCCACGCCGGTGCGGATCAGGGCGTCGGCCTGGGCGATCGCGTAGGTGTAGCCGGCGCAGGCGGCGTTCACGTCGTAGGCGGCGGCCGGGTTCGCGCCGACCCGGTCGGCCAGAACGGCGGCCATCGACGGCGTCTGGCGGCCGTTGCTGATGGTCGCCACGATGACGGCGTCGATCAGCTTCGGGTCGATGCCCGACTTCTCGATGGCCTCCCGGGCTGCATCCGTGGCCAGGTCGACGGCCTGGATGTCCTGGCCGGCCCGGGTACGGCTGATGATCCCGGTGCGCTGCTGGATCCACTCGTCAGAGGAATCGATCGGCCCGATGAGGTCAGCATTGGGAACCGACAGGTCGCCGCGGGCGGCGCCGACGGAGAGAATACGGGTGTACTGGGGACCGTGCGACTGCTGGAGTGTTGGCTTGGTCATGATCTCTTTCGGTCAGGCTTGGTTCTGCTGGTCGATCAGGTCGAACGCTGCGGACAGATCGTCCGGCGTCTTGATCGCGACGCTGGGCACGCCCTTGAGCGCACGCTTGGCAAGGCCGACGAGGGCTCCCGCCGGTGCGACCTCGATGATGCCGGTCACTCCCGCAGCGGCAAAGGACGCCATGCACAGGTCCCACCGTACCGGCGAAGAGACCTGGGCCACCAGCAGCTCGACGAAGCCGGCCCCGCTGGAGACGAGGCTTCCGTCCCGGTTCGACCAGATCGGCAGAGTGGGGTCGTGGGGGGTCAGCCCGGCAGCGACCTGGGCGAGTTGCTCGACCGCAGGCTGCATGTACCGGGTGTGGAAGGCCCCCGCAACCTGGAGCGGGATGACCCTGGCTCGGGCCGGAGGGGAAGCGGCGAGGGCAGCGAGGGCGTCGGGCGAGCCGGCCACGACGATCTGGCCGCCTCCGTTGAAATTCGCCGGTTCGAGCCCGAGTTCGTCGAGGCGGGCCAACAGCTCCGTCTCGTCGGCGCCGATCACGGCGCTCATCCCCGACGGCTCGATGGACGCCGCCCGGGCCATGGCGCTGCCACGGTCGCGCACGAAGCCGACCGCCTCGGCGGGGCTCAGGATGCCGGCTCCGGCGGCGGCCGTGATCTCACCGACGGAGTGACCGGCAATACCGGCGATCTGGCCGCGGCGTCCACCGGCGAGGAGGGCATCGAGGGTCAGCAGTCCCGCCGCGACGATCAGGGGCTGCGCGATCTTCGTGTCGCGGATCGTGTCGGCGTCGCTGATCGTGCCGTGCCGGACGAGGTCGATCCCACAGGCATCCGAGATCTCGTCCAGACCGGCGGCGAAGCCTGCGTCGCGGAGCCACGGCTCGAGGAATCCGGGGGTTTGCGAGCCCTGGCCGGGGCAGACGACAACAATCATGTGACCAGTCTCCCAAGCTCATTTCCTGGACGGGTGTCGAGTGCGCACCAAGTATTCGCGAAACGTTTGTTGATAATCACCAGATCGGACGTCTCGGTCACCGGCGTCGGGTGGAACCGTCGTGATCGCTGATCGACCCGATAATCAGGGCCGCTTGGAGGATAAGGGCCTCCCGCGCCCCGGTGGCGTCGTAGCCGATCACCTCGGACACCCGCTTGAGCCGGTAGCGCACGGTGTTGGGATGCACGAAGAGTTCTCGGGCCGTCGCCTCGAGCGACCGGCCGTTGTCGAGGTAGCACCAGAGGGTGGTCAGCAGTTCGGTGGAGTGCGCCTGGAGCGGGCGGTAGATGCGGTGGATCAGCGTCGCCCGGGCGAGGGGGTCGCCGGCCAGGGCTCGTTCTGGCAGGAGATCGTCGGCCTGCACGGGGCGCGGGGCGTTCCGCCAGGAGCGGGCGACGGCGAACCCGGCCAGCGCTGCCTTGGCGCTCTTCGACGCGTCGACGAGGTTGGGAACCTCGTGGCCGAGCACCAGGTGCCCGGCGCCGAAGCTCGGTTCCAGCTGAACGGCGATCTCCATGAAGCTCAGGGCGGATGCCGTGCCGATGGCCTCCTCGGCTTCGGTCGGTTTCGGGTGGGCCCGGCCGATGACCAGGACCAGCCGGTTGCCCTGCACCCCGATCAGCACGTCCGCGGCCATGTGCCTGGCCGAACGCCGCAGCTGGTCCACGTCGAGCATCTTCGGCGTCGTGCCGACGAGGACGCACACCTCGCCGTGACCGTGCCAACCGAGCGCGGCGATGCGGCTGGGCAGTTCGTCGTCGTACTCGCCGCTGAGGATCGAGTCGACGACGAGGGCCTCGAGGCGCACGTCCCAGAGGCCGCGCGCCTCCGCGGCCCTGGCGTAGACATCCGCGGCCCCGAATGCGATCTCCCGGGAGTACAGCAGAATGGCCTCCCGGAGGAGTTCGCTGCCGTCCTTCACCCGTTCCTCGACCACCTCGACGGTGACCCGGATCAGCTGCAGTGTCTGCTGAAGGCTGATCGAGCGGAGGAGTTCCCGGGGGGCCGCGCCGAAGACATCCGCCGCGATCCATGGTGTGGACCGCGGGTCGTCGAACCAGGAGATGAACGACGTGATGCCTGCCTGGGCGACCAGCCCGACGGCGGACCGCCGCCCCGGCGGCATGTCGCCGTACCAGGGCAGCGTGTCCTCGAGCCGTTTCAGGGTCGCCGTGGACAGCTCGCCGGAAATCGTGCGCAACCAGCTGAGCGTCTGTTCCTTTGTCTTCGGAGCGGGTGCCACGGGGCCTTAGCTCTCGCCCCCGGCCGAGCCGGTGGTGCCCGCGGTCACATCGTACAGACGGTACTTCGCGATCGCCTGGCCGACGAGACTGCGGTCCACCTCTCCGCGGCGGGAGAGCAGTTCGAGGGTGCGAACGACCATGGACGGTCCGTCGATCTTGAAGAAGCGCCTCGCGGCCGGCCGGGTGTCGGAGAATCCGAACCCGTCCGCACCGAGCGTTGCGAAGTCGCCGGGCACGAACTGGCGGATCTGGTCGGGTACGGCGTGCATGAAGTCGGTCACGGCGACGAACGGTCCGGCTGCGCCGGCGAGCTTCTCCGTGACGTACGGGGTACGGGGCGTCTCATCGGGGTAGAGGAAGTTGTGCTCCTCCGCGGCGATGCCGTCTCGGCGGAGTTCCGCCCAGGACGTCACCGACCAGACGTCGGCCGACACACCCCAGTCGGCGGCGAGCAGCGCCTGCGCCTCGAGTGCCCACGGCACCGCCACGCCGGAGGCGAGGAGCTGGGCCTTGGGCCCGGTGATCGGCGAGTGGTTGATGCGGTGGATGCCGCGGACGATACCGTCCACGTCCACCTCTTCCGGCTCGGCCGGCTGCACGGCCGGCTCGTTGTACACCGTGACGTAGTACATGACGTTCGGGTCGGGGTGCTGCCCGCCGTACATGCGCTCGAGGCCGGACCGCACGATGTGCCCGATCTCGTAGCCGTAGGCCGGGTCGTAGGACACGACCGCGGGATTGGTCGAGGCCAGCAGGGGAGAGTGGCCGTCGGCGTGCTGGAGACCTTCGCCGGTGAGGGTGGTGCGGCCGGCGGTCGCACCGATCATGAACCCGCGGGCCATCTGGTCACCCGCCGCCCACATGGCATCGCCCGTGCGCTGGAAGCCGAACATCGAGTAGAACACGTAGATCGGGATCAGCGGCTCACCCTGGGTGGCGTAGGAGGTTCCCACGTTGGTGAAGGCTGCCATGGCGCCCGCCTCGTTGATGCCCACGTGCAGGATCTGGCCCTGCGGGCTCTCCTTGTAGGCGAGCAGCTGGGCGTGGTCGACCGAGGTGTACTGCTGGCCGTTCGGGTTGTAGATCTTCGCGTTCGGGAAGAATGCGTCGATGCCGAAGGTGCGGGCCTCGTCGGGGATGATCGGCACGATCCGGTTGCCGAAGTCCTTCGCCCGGAGAAGCTCCTTGAGCAGCCGGACGAAGGCCATCGTGGTCGCGATCTCCTGCGTGCCGGAGCCCTTCTTGGTCGGCGCGTAGGTGGCGTCGCCCGGAAGGTTGATCTGGGTGTACTTGCTGCGGCGTTCCGGCAGGTAGCCGCCGAGCGCGCGGCGGCGCTCGTGCAGATACTGGATCGCCTCGTCGTTGTCGTCCGGCCGGTAGTACGGCGGAAGGTACGGGTTCTCCTCGAGCTGGGCATCCGTGATCGGGATGCGGGTGCTGTCGCGGAAGGTCTTCAGGTTGTCGAGGGTGAACTTCTTCATCTGGTGGGTCGCGTTCCGGCCCTCGAAGCTCGGGCCGAGCGCGTAGCCCTTGACGGTCTTCGCCAGGATGACGGTGGGCTGGCCCTTGTGTTCGGATGCCGCCTTGAACGCCGCGTACACCTTGCGGTAGTCGTGGCCGCCGCGCTTGAGGTTCCAGAGTTCGTCGTCGGTGTAGCCCTCGACGAGCTTGAGCGCGCGCGGGTCGCGACCGAAGAAGTGCTCGCGGACGTACGCGCCACTCTCGGCCTTGTACGTCTGGTAGTCGCCGTCCGGGGTGACGTTCATCAGGTTCAGCAGGGCGCCGTCGACGTCGCGCGTGAGCAGGTCGTCCCACTCGCGGCCCCAGACCACCTTGATGACATTCCAGCCGGCGCCGCGGAAGAAGCTCTCCAGTTCCTGGATGATCTTGCCGTTGCCGCGCACGGGTCCGTCGAGGCGCTGCAGGTTGCAGTTGATGATGAAGTTGAGGTTGTCGAGACCCTCGTTCGCGGCAACCTGGAGCTGGCCGCGGCTTTCGACCTCGTCCATCTCGCCGTCGCCGAGGAACGCCCAGACCTGCTGGTCACTGGCGTCCTTGATACCGCGGTTGGTCAGGTACCGGTTGGTCTGCGCCTGGTAGATCGCGTTGATCGGCCCGAGGCCCATCGACACGGTCGGGAACTGCCAGAATTCGGGCATCAGGCGAGGGTGCGGGTAGGAGGAGATGCCGTTCGGGCCGTGGGACTTCTCCTGGCGGAAGCCGTCGAGCTGGTCGTGGGAGAGGCGGCCCTCGAGGAATGCCCTGGCGTAGGTGCCGGGGGAGGCGTGGCCCTGGATGAAGACCTGGTCGCCGCCGCCCGGGTGGTCCTGGCCGCGGAAGAAGTGGTTGAAACCGACCTCGTACAGGGCGGCGGAGGACGCGTAGGTCGAAATGTGGCCGCCGACGGAGATGCCGGGGCGCTGGGCGCGGTGGACGAGGACCGCGGCGTTCCAGCGGATCCAGGCACGATAGCGGCGCTCGATGTCCTCGTCGCCCGGGAAGTCCGGTTCGTTCCCGGCGGCGATCGTGTTGATGTAGTCGGTTGTCGGCACCATGGGCACGCCCAAGTGCAGTTCCTTGGACCGCTTGAGCAGGCTCAGCATGATCTCCCGGCCGCGCTGGTGTCCCTGCGCGGCGACAAGCGAATCCAGCGATTCAGACCACTCCGCGGTCTCCTGCGGGTCCGCATCCGTGCTGTTCACCGAGTACGGGTCCTGGTCGTTGACAGTCACAATCGACCTCTCTGTCCTGGGCAGACCGTTGTTCTGTTCTGCCGAATTAGGCGTGCCGGATTGCGGTCGGGTGGGACCAATGGCACTTCGCAAGCCTACAGATTCCGGCTGTGGTCCGCGCACGCCGCTCTGCGGGCTCTTCGCGGGGTGCAAGGAGGCATTCTTGGTTCCCACAACCGGCGGGGCTAGGCTGTGTCGCTGCGCTCCACTTCACCGGTGGGCGAGGGAAAGGAAGCGCTCCATGGCTTTGGAAAACGACACGCAGGCACCCGACTTCGAACTGGTCAACCAGTTCGGGCAGCGCATCCAGCTCAGCCAGTTCCGGGGAGAGAAGTCGGTGGCGCTGGTCTTCTTCCCGCTGGCCTTCTCCGGAATCTGCAGCGGTGAGTTGTGCGAGCTGCGCGACAACATCGGGCTCTTCGCCGATAGCGCGGTGGAAGTGATCGGCATCTCGGTCGACTCGAAGCACACCCTGCGCGCCTGGGGCGAGCAGGAGAAGTACACGTTCAACCTCCTCGCTGATTTCTGGCCGCACGGTGCCGTCGCCAAGGAATACGGGGTGTTCCTCGAGGACAAGGGGTTCGCCAATCGGGCGACGTTCCTCGTCGATCGACAGGGCATCATCCGGGCGAGCTTCATCACCGCCCCGGGCGAGCCCCGTTCCCTGGGGGCGTATTGGGCCGCGATCGAGGAACTACAGCCCGCCTGACAGTCGGGTAGGGCCCGTCCTGGAACCGGCACGCGGCATCCGTGCGCTGAATCTGTATAGTGGTGAGCGACCCATCAGGGTCGAAGCGCAGGGGCCTTTAGCTCAGTTGGTAGAGCGCCACGTTTACACCGTGGATGTCATCGGTTCGAGCCCGGTAGGGCCCACCCCTGGACGCCGAATCTCCGCCCCGTTCGCCGGGCGGAACGGGGCTCATGATCGAATGTCCGGCAGCACCACGTTCACTGGCGCTGAGTGCCGCGATACGATGTGAGGAGTGCGGCGATTCGCGTCGCTCCCAGCCAGTACGGAAGCCATTCGCTCCATTGAGGAGCTGAGAGGTCGTGACGGCCCATGTTTCCCTGGCTCCCAGCCTGGATCCTCCACGCGCGTCGTCAGGTCGACGCCGGGGCGGGGGCGTGATGGCGTCCTCTGACCGTCGAGCCTTTGCCGCGGCCGCCCTGGAGCTTTCCGAGGCGGCGGAGGGCAACCCCGATCTCTGCCGGCCGTTCCTCCGTGCCCTCCCGATCACGGGCGCTGCGATTTCGACCCTCGGCGCTCCTTTCGGGACCGAAACCGTCTGCGCGAGCGACGACCGGGCCGCTCAGATCGACGAGTTCCAGTTCGACCTCGGCGAGGGTCCGTGCTGGGAGGCCCTGACGACCCGGCGGCCGGTACTCAGCGCCGACATCCGGCATACGTCGGGTTCCTGGCCGATTTTCGCCCGGGCCATCGCGACAACGGATGTCGGCGGTCTCTTCGCCTTCCCCATGTTCATCGGCTCGCTCAACATCGGCGCGGTAGACCTCTACTCCACCCGGCCCGGCAGCCTGTCAACGTCGCAGATCGACGACGCGACTGTGCTCGTGGACCTGGTCGCACGCCAGGTCCTCCGGCGAGCGTTGCCGGCTCGTCCGGAAGTGCCCGGTGTGATCGAGGAAGAGGGGTATTCGCGGCGGGTGGTGCACCAGGCAACCGGGATGCTGTTGGCGCAACTTGACCTCCCGGCGGCGGATGCATTGCTCGTGCTTCGCGGCTATGCTTTTTCTCACGGTAGGACGGTGCGTGACGTTGCAACTGATGTAGTGGCACGGAAGATCACTTTTCCGGCAGAATACGACGGCTCCTAGTGCGACGTCCTTCTTAGAATGGGTTCATGGTGACCAAGACACGTGAAGGTCAGTTGGTTGAGACCTTCGTCACTTTGGCGGACACACTCGTCGTCGGCTACGACATCGTCGACCTGTTGCACACGCTCGTCGACAAGTGCGCCCTCTTGTTCGAGGCGTCCGCCGTCGGCATCATCCTCTCCGCCGGCGAAAACGACGAACTCGAGGTTGTCGCCTCGACCAACGAGCGTAGCCGCCTCGTCGAAATCCTCCAGCTTCGGGCCGGGAACGGACCGTGCGTAGAGTGCTACACGACGGGCAGGCCCGTTGCGATCCCCGACCTCGACGTCGTGGCACCCCAATGGCCCAGGTTCCGTGCCGGGGCGCTCGAATTGGGCTTCAAATCGATGCATTCCGTTCCCCTCCGCCTGCGTCAGACGACGATCGGCTCACTCAACCTCTTCTGGGACCGCCTCGGTGGCCTGGGAGCGGACGATCTCCTCACCGTCCAGGCCCTCGCGGACACGGCCACGATCGGCATCCTGCAGGAGCGGGCCCTGCGCGAGAGCGGCGTCGTGCGGGCGCAGTTGCAGCATGCGCTCAACAGCCGGGTACTGATCGAACAGGCCAAGGGCGTCGTGGCGTACACCCGCAACTCGAACATGGAGGAGGCCTTCGACGTGCTGAGGTCCTACGCCCGGAACAAGGGCCTGCCCCTCGTCGAGGTGGCCGAAAGGGTCGTCAATCGCAGGCTGTCCCTCTGAGCCCGCCCGGGTGCCCGATTCCCGGGTGGCCGATTCCCGGGTGGCCGGCGCGAGGTGACTGGTCCTCGTGACTTGCCCCTGAAACACTCGCTCGCCGGCAGGGATCGCTTTATACTGAAAGCGCGCCCCAGACCCCGGCAGCACCGCCATTTGGTGAGCTTCGGAGGGACGACCATGAAACGCATTTTTCACCCGGGGGGTTCAGTCGTCACGGGCAGCGATCTTGCTGACGCGGTGATGGAATACGCCGAGTCGCTGAGCGGTCGGAGCCAGGTTGACGTGGTCGACATCCCCGTGCTCACCGATTCGGGCCTGCCGGCCCGGGCCCGGTTCCTGATCGGGGCGTCCAGCCAACTGGTGAGTGTGACGAGCGAGCCGATCCTTCGCGAACTCATCGAGTCAGGGACGTCCGAGGACCTGCGCCGCCGAGCGCTCGTCGGCGCGGATACGGCGCTGGTCGGCTGGACGGGCGACGGTCTCGACTCTCCTCAGTTCGACGAGTTCGACTACTGATCGTCATCCTCTCCCTCGAACGAGCCCGTTTCGTTGCCGGGACCTTGGCCTCTATCCGTCTCTGACCTGGGCGGCGACGATGGTGGCGTTGCCGGGCAGCGGAGGAGCACCTGATGAACAAGCGGATTGTGGTTGGGCTGAGCGGACGGCCGACGGACGAGGGCGCCATGCGGTGGGCCCTCGGGTACGCTGCGCCACGCCGGTTCGAGGTCGATCTCGTGCATGTGGTCGACGAAACCTGGGGAGACATCCCGGCCGGCTTCCGTGGCACTGCCCGGGCCCAGGCCGAGACAGAACTCGCCAGGGAACTGGCCGAAGCGGTCCGCCTGGAACCGAACCTCGACATCCACTCCACAGTGCTGGTCGGGTCCCCGACCGCGGCGCTGGCGAAGAGGGCCGCGGGCGCGGAACTCCTCGTTGTCGGCTCCCACGCCCTCGGCCGGTTCCGTGACTACGTGTTCAGCACTCGCGCCGCCCAGATCGCCGCTCGCGCGCCCGGATCGGTGGTGGTGGTCCCGGACCGCGCGGAGTCGCCGGGTCGCGGCGTCGTAGTGGGGGTGGACGGGTCTGACACCTCGCTGGCGGCCGTGCGGTTCGCCGCCGAGGAGGCCGACCGACACGATGAGCCGTTGACCGCCGTCTATTGCTGGAGCGCGCCGACCCCATGGACGGCGGAAACCGCGCTGATCGATTGGCCGATGGAGCCGGACGACTCCGACCGCCTCGTGCTGGCCGAGGCCGTTGCCGGGCTGGCCACGCAGTATCCGGACCTCGACCTCGACCTCCGCCTTGAGGTCGGACTTCCCCCAGAAACATTGGCCAGGGTCGCGGCCGGTGCCAGGCTGCTGGTCGTCGGCAGCCACGGAAGGCACGGCCTGCAGCGCTTCTGGCTCGGCTCGGTCAGTCAGGTGATCGTCCTCACGATGCCCTGCCCGGTGGCGGTGATCAGGCCCGCGCTGAGCGGGTCAGAATCGAGCAGGTCAGAATCGAGCGAGGCCGGACTGGGTGAGGCCGAATCGAGCGAGGCCGGACCGGGTGAGGCCGAATCGTCCTGAATGTACCGGTCGCGTCAGGCTCGGGCGATGAGCACGGGCACCGTGATATTCATCAGCACGTCGTGGGTGACCGAACCGACGACCGACTGGGTCACCGCGTGGGGGTGGGAGACTCCGAGGATCAGGAGCGATGCGCCGTTCCCGGCGTCGAGGAGAGCCTCCGCTGGTTCCCGGTGCACCAACCGGCGTCGAACCGTGATCAGCGGGGCGGCCTGTGTGGCGCGGTCGGCGGCGTCAGCGAGGAGCCGTTGGGCCGCACCCGTGCTGCCCGCCAGATCAATGGACGGGTGCACATGGCTCACCGGCAAGGCGTGCACCAGCAGCAGGTCCTGGCCCAGACGGGCGGCCTCGCGCGCCCCGCGAACGACGGCGGCGGCGGACCCGTCGAAGCGGTCGATGCCGACAACGACCCCCCGCCTGGTGTCGAAGGTGGTGTCGGGTGCGACCGCAACCGAGCAGCGGGCGGCTGCAGCCACCTGAACACTCCGGGAGCCGAGCACGCGCCCGTGCAGAAAACCGGTCTTGTGGGTTCCGACAACCAGGAGATCGTCGGAGGACGGCAGGCCGGCCAGGGTCCACGCCGGGCTGCCGTGCACGATCCTTGCACCCACGTCCACTCCCGGATACCGGCGCCCCGCCTCGGCCAGTTCGACATCCAGCAGTTCCCGGCCCCGCCGCTCGGCCTCGGCGGCATAGCCCGCTCCGAGCAGTCCCCATTCATCGTCAACGACGTGGACGAGGACGACCGGGCTGCTCTCTCCGGCCGCGCGGGCGAGTGCCCAGCGGATTGCTGCGCGACTCGGGCCGGATCCGTCAGCTCCGATATAGGTTGTCACGGCTCCACCGGGTCCGGCACGCGGTCAGGTCGCGGGATCACCGCCACGGGGCACTTGAGGTTGAGCAGCACGTCGTGGCTGACCGAACCGAGGAAGAGACTGCCGACCGCGCCACGGCCGTGCGTGCCGACCACGACCAGTTCGGCCTCCCCGGAAGCGCCGACGAGGACCATGGCCGCGGGACCCTGTTCGAGAACATCCCTGACCTCCAGCCCGGGGTGGGCGGCGCGCACGCGCCCGGCGGCCTCGGCAAGGATGGCGGAGTGAGCCTCCCTGAGCTCGGCGAACGGGATGACCGCCCCGTATTCGACCGCAATGGTGGCCGGAATCGACCAGGCGTGCACGACGTCGAGCACCCGTCCCCGTCGCACCGCCTCGCCGGCCGCGAAGGCGAGCGCTCCCGCGGCTGTGGCATCGTCCGCGAATCCGGCAACGATGCTCCCGGCCTTCGGCTTCCAGGTGGCGGGCACGACGACCACCGGGCAACGCGAGTGTGCGGCAAGGCGCAAGGGCAGGGTTCCATAGACGGCGCCGGCCAGGACCCCTGTCTTGTTCGTGCCGATGACCAGCAGATCAGCGGATTCCGAGGCCCTGACCAATTCATCGGCCGGCACGCCGCGTCGCACGTAGCTCGTCTTCTTGACGTTGGGGGCCTCATGCTCGACCCGCCGGGTCGCGTCGGCGAGAGCCCGTTCATAGACCGGCTGGAAGTCGTCGTCGGGCCTGCCCGCCGGGGCCCAACCCAGTTCGACGACGGTCGTCAGTTCGAGGTTCACGGGCTGGCCCTTCGCCCGTTCGAGGGCCCAGTCGAGGGCGGCCGTGCTGGCCGGGCCCCCGTCGATGGCAACGACCACTCTTTCGACCATGACCGGACTCCGTTCCATCCTGGAAAACCGCACCATTCCTCGGTCTCACCAAGGTTCGCAGGGTGAACCCGGTGGGGAAAGGGCCGAACGTCCCACGCGAGTAGAATCCGTGCAAGAGACCGAGAGGCGGACCATGGCCATGCCCCCTGAACGCATGCTCAGCACCGTCACCGACCGGCTTCCCCTCCTGGCCGCGGCAACCGAGCCGGAGGTGCGCCTGCGCAGCCTGCTCCAGGCCAGCCAGTCCGTGGTCGAGCAACTGGACCTCTCCGCCGTGCTGCGCCGCATCGTCGACGTCGCGGTCGAACTCGTGGGGGCGCGCTACGGCGCCCTCGGCGTGATCGGGTCGAACGGCGGGCTCGAGCAGTTCCTCCACGTCGGCATGCCGGATGGTCTGGCCGAACGGATCGGACACCTGCCGGTCGGCCGGGGTCTGCTCGGGGCTTTGATCGATGACCCGCAGCCGATCCGTCTGGCCAGGCTCGGAGACGACGACCGGTCGGTCGGCTTCCCGGAGGGACATCCGCCGATGGACGGTTTCCTGGGTGTTCCGGTGCGGGTTCGCGGAACGGTCTTCGGGAACCTGTATCTGACCGAACCGGCGGCGGGCGCCTTCAGCGGCGAGGACGAGGAGCTGCTCAGCGCACTTGCCGCCACCGCCGGGATCGCGATCGAGAACGCACGCCTGTTCGAGGAGACCCAGCGACACCAGCGGTGGTCGGCCGGCACCGCGGAGATCAGCGCGGCGCTGTTATCGGAACGGGCCGACGACCCGCGGGCGCTGCTCGCCGATCGGCTGGCGGCGATCGCGGATGCCGACCTCGTCTGCGTCGTCGTGCCCGGAAGCTCCGAGACACTCCTGGTCGACACCGCACGAGGCGTGCTCGCCGACCAGGTCCGCGGTCTCGTCTTCCCGGCATCCGCTGCGGTGTGCGGGCGGTCGCTGGAAAGCGGCCAGCCCTTCCTGACCTCCGGCGCGGCCGGGCATCCGGACGGGGCGATCCTGATCGGACCGGCCATGGTGATTCCGCTGCGGACGAGCGGTCGGCCCGACGGGGTGCTGACGGCGTCGCGCCGGGCGGGGCGACCCGGCTTCTCGCCCAGCGAGCTGGAGATGGCAACCGACTTCGTCGCGCAGGCCGGTGTCGCACTCGAACTGGCCAGAGGCCGGGCGGTGCGGCAGCGGCTGGCCGTACTCGAGGACCGCAGCCGGATAGCACGGGATCTGCACGACCAGGTGATCCAGAGGCTGTTCGCTGCCGGGCTGGGTCTGCAGGCCATTGCCGGCACGGTTGTCGAGCCGGACCTCAGGAATCGGATCCTCGACCAGGTCACGGCGCTCGATGCCGCCGTCTCCGAGATCCGGACGGCCGTCTTCGCCCTCTCGGCCCAGATCCACCCCGACCGGCCGTCGGTTCGGCACCGGATCCTCGACCTGCTCGCCGAACTCGGCCCGCTCTTCGAGAACCCGCCGCGGATCACCTTCTCCGGCCCGATCGACCTGCTCACCCCCGACGCGCTGGCCGACGACCTCGTGGCGGTCCTCCGTGAGGGGCTGACCAATGTGCTCCGTCACGCCGAGGCCAGCGAGTCAACGGTGTCCGTCGGGGTTGCCGGCGACACCATCACGGTCGACATTCTTGATGACGGGGTCGGGCCCCTCGGGGCCGACAGGTCAAGCGGCCTGGCCAATCTGGCGGCGCGTGCCCGGAACTGGCAGGGTGCGCTGTCCCTGACCGCCGTCGACACGGGCGGAAGCCTGCTTCGATGGAGCGGGCAACTCACCGCCGAACGGGAAGGGCAGGCACAATGATCCGCGTCTTCCTGGTCGACGACCACGAGGTCGTGCGCCGAGGCGTCGCCGATCTGATCAACGCGGAAGCCGATCTCGAGGTCGTGGGGGAGGCGTCGACGGCCAGGCAGGCGGTGGCGCGGGTCGCCGCGACGCTGCCGGACGTTGCCGTTCTCGACGTGCGCCTGCCCGACGGCAGCGGGATCGACGTCTGCCGTGCGATCAGGTCGAAGAACCCAACGGTGCAGTGCCTGATCTTCACGGCATTCGACGATGACGAGGCCACCTACGCCGCGGTTCTGGCCGGGGCGTCCGGCTACGTGCTCAAGGACATCCGTGGCCAGCGGCTGATCGAGAGCATCCGGCGGGTCGCCCTGGGCGAGACCCTGGTCACCCGGAAGGTTGCCGCGCACGTGGTCACCGCGCTCGGGACCGATCGGGCCGAACCGGCGGCAACCCTCACCGCCAGGGAACGCCAGGTCCTCGAACTCATCTCGCGGGGCCTGACCAACCGCCAGATCGGCGAACACCTCGACCTCGCGGAGAAGACGGTCAAGAACTACGTCTCCGGGCTGCTCGGAAAACTCGGGATGCAGCGGCGCACCCAGGCCGCCGTCTTCGGCGCCGAACTGCACCACCACGAACCGGCCGCCACGGTCCGGAATCGGTCAGTCGGTCCCGGTACGCTGGCCGAATGAAACCAGAGCGTATTGTGCCGGTCGTTCCCGGCCCCGGGCAGGAGTCGGTCTGGGACTACCCGCGTCCGCCCCGCATCGAGCGGAGCACCGAGCAGGTGGTGGTCCTGCTGGGCGGCACCGTCATCGCGGACACGTACGACGCGGTGCGGGTTCTCGAAACCAGCCACCCGCCGGTCTACTACCTGCCGCGAACGGCGTTCCGCCCGGGCAGCCTGGTGCCCGCCGACGGGCGGTCGATCTGCGAGCACAAGGGCCAGGCTGCCTACCTGACCGTGATCGCGCCCGGCCGGCGCGAGGAGGCCGCGGCCTGGACCTACCCGTCGCCGTGGGGCGGCTATGAGGAACTCGCCGACCGGGTGGCCGTGTACCCGGGCCGGATGGACTCGTGCACCGTAGACGGTGAGGTCGTGCAAGCGCAACCCGGGGACTTCTACGGCGGCTGGATCACCTCTCGGGTGGCCGGTCCGTTCAAAGGTGCGCCTGGCACGCTCGGCTGGTGAGCTCCCTGACGGGGAACTGCCGGCCGCGGCGCCCGGCGCTCAATCCGCCGAACAGACCTGAGCATTCTTCGATACAATGCGGCCATGCCCGAGTTCGCCTCGCCGGGGCAGGATCCCCTCGCACCTCCCGGCCCTGACGCCGCAGGCCCGGATCCGACCGGCCCTGGACAGCCCGGCCCTGCCCAGCCTTCCCTGGCTGCCGCTGGTCGTCCCAGCGGTGCATCGGGGGAGACCTCGACTGCCGGACCGCCCGCAACGGGATCTCATCCCGTGCTCCCGGCCGGCGTGGACGAGGACCTGCCGGACGACGCCGACGATGTGGCGGTCGGGGTCCCGCCGCCGCGAGCCAGTGCACGGGTTGAACCGGAGGAGACCGTGATCCAGGGTGCGCTGCGCCGGGGGCTTCGCCGCTGGTGGCCGCCGCGTTGAGACGCCGACCTCCCGCCCGGCCGCGCATCGGGCGGCTCAGCCGGAAGGCGGCTGAGCTCGGCCGACGGTAGGCTGGCGACGTGTCATTCTCGCTCGCCGCAGTCACCCGCACCGTCCACGAATTGTGGCCTCTGGCCGGGGCAGAAGGCTGGGACGCGCCCGGCCTGGCCAGCGGTGATCCGGCGCGCGGCGTCGACGCCATCCACCTCGCGGTCGACGCCGTGGCGATCACGGTCGACGAGGCCATCGAATCCGGTGCCGACCTGCTCCTGGTTCACCACCCCTTGCTCCTCCGCGGGGTCACGTCCGTTGCCGCCGACCGGTACAAGGGAGCACTCCTCAGACGTCTGATCCGGGCGGATTGTGCGCTGCTCGCCGCGCACACCAACGCGGACGTCGTCGCCGACGGTGTTTCGGACATCCTGGCCCGCCGCCTCGGCCTCGTCGACAGCCGGCCGATCACAGAAGGGTCGACGCCTGGAACGGGCATCGGACGCGTGGGACGGCTGGAACACCCGACCACGCTGGGCGGGCTGGCTCGCCGGGTCGCTGATCTGCTGCCCGCCACCGCCTCGGGCGTGCGGGTGTCCGGCGACTACGGCAGCACGGTGGAGACCGTGTCCGTGTGCGGCGGCGCCGGGGACTCGCTCCTCGGCACCCCGGGCGTGGTCGGAAGCGATGTCTACATCACCGCGGACCTGCGGCACCACCCGGCGTCCGAGGCTCGCGAACAGGCCCTCCTCAACGGAAACACGCCGGCACTGATGGACGTGTCACACTGGGCCAGCGAATGGCTGTGGCTGGACACCGCAGCCGATGCCCTCCGGGCGAAGCTGCCCGGAGTCCGCGTGACCGTCAGCGACCTGCGCACCGATCCGTGGGACTTCGTCATCGTGCAGTAACCTGCCCAGAACTCACCATTCCGTTCCAACTCAATACTGCAAGCCCAATACCCCGAAGGTCAGGACACAAGTGAAGGCATCTCCAGCAGAACAGAAGGAGCTTCTCCGGCTTCAGGCCCTCGACATCAGGCTGCAGCAGGTCGAGCACCAGACGAAGGCGCTTCCTCAGCACGCCGAGCTCAAGGAACTCGCCGTCACCGCGGACAAGACACGGATGACTCTCGGCACCCGCAGCGGCGCCGTGGAAGACATCCGAATCGAGCTGCGACGGATCGAGTCGGATGTCGACGTGGTCGAGAAGCGGATCGCACGGGACGCCGACCGGGTTCAGCACACCTCCTCGGTCAAGGACGTGCAGGCGCTCGAGACCGAGCTCACCGCGCTCCGCAAACGTCTCTTGGCGCTCGAGGAGATCGAGATCGCCGTCATGGAACGGCTCGAGGAGGCGGAGGCCGCCGTCGCTGAGGTGGAGGCTGATCGCGACGCGATCGCCGCCCGGGTCGCCGAAGCCGAGCAGGCTCGGGACCTGAGCCTCGCCGACCTGAACCGTCAGCTCGGTGAGTTGCGCCGGGACCGTGCGGCCATCGCCGGCAGCATCACCGACGAGCTGGCGGCGCTCTACGAGAAGCGGTTCGTGTCGGGGCGCGGCAACGCGGCGGCCCTGTTGCGAGCCCGCACCTGCAGCGGTTGCACGATGACCCTGACCGGCAGCGACCTGGATGCCGTCCGCTCCTCGCCGGCGGACGAGGTCCTGTTCTGCCCGGACTGCGGCGCGATCCTCGTGCGCACGGAGGAGTCCGGGATCTGAGTCGCCGTCCGCCCCTGTAGGATTGACTCTCGGAATGGGTCGGCAAGACGGTCGCGACATCCGGTGCCGCAGGGCAACGGATGGCGAGGAACGTCCGGGCTCCACAGAGCAGGGCGGTGGGTAACACCCACCCGGGGCAACCCGCGAGACAGTGCCACAGAAAGTAGACCGCCACCGGCTTCGGCCGGAGGTAAGGGTGAAACGGTGGTGTAAGAGACCACCAGAGGCCAGGGTGACCTGGTCGGCTTGGTAAACCTCGTCCGGAGCAAGGTCAGACAGGAAACGTCAAGGCGGCTCGCCGAGTTTCCGGGTAGACCGCTAGAGGGCTGCGGCAACGTAGTCCCCAGATAGATGACCGTCCATGGTGCTTCGCGCACCGGGACAGAACCCGGCGTATCAGCCGGCCCATTCCCCTACTTGGCCCGGTCTGCAGGGACCAGGCAAGTCCGTCAGCGGCGGAGCCACGGCCTCAGCGTCAGGCGCGGTTCTTGACGGCGAGAGCGGCCGCGCCGAGGATGCCGGCGTTGTTCCGGTGGACCGCGGGGATGATCGGTGTCTTCAGGTTCAGCAGTGGCAGGAACTGCTGGTGGTGCTTGGATACGCCGCCGCCGACGATGAAGAGGTCGGGGGAGAAGAGAGCCTCGAGGGTCGAATAGTACTTCTGCAGGCGGCCGGCCCACTTCTCCCAGCTCAGGTCTTCCCGCTCCTTGGCGGAGTACGCCGCCCTGGTCTCATAGTCGACGCCGTCGATCTGCAGGTGTCCGAGCTCCGTGTTCGGCACCAGGATGCCGTCGTTGAGCAGAGCGGTTCCGACGCCTGTCCCGAGAGTGGTCAGGATGACGACCCCGGGGACGCCCTTGGCGGCGCCGAATTGAGACTCGGCGTAACCGGCGGCATCCGCGTCGTTGACGAAGTGGATGGGGTGGCCGAGTCCCTTCTCGAACAGCTTCTCCGCGGCGAGGCCGATCCACTTGTCGGAGACGTTCGCCGCCGACATGGTGTGGCCGTTCTTGACGATGGCGGGGAAGCAGATCCCGACGGGGAGGTCGGGGGCCGCGGCCTTGTCGGAGACGGTCTTCAGCAGGTCCTTGACCGTGTCGACGATGTCGGCCGGACGACCGCCCTTCGGCGTGGGCAGCTTCACCCGATCGGAGAGGAGCGTGCCGGTCGACAGGTCGACCACCGCACCCTTGATTCCGGTGCCGCCGATGTCGATGCCGATTGCCGTGGTTGAACTCATGGTTAGAACCTACCGGTTAGGGAAGCGTCAGGATCTCGGCACCGGTCTCGGTGACGACGAGGGTGTGCTCGAATTGCGCGGTGATGCTCTTGTCCTTGGTGGTGACGGTCCAGTCGTCGGCCCACATGTCCCAATCGGGCGAACCCAGGGTGAGCATCGGTTCGATCGTGAAGACCATGCCGACCTCCATCACGGTGTCATAGACGGGCGCGGAGTCGTAGTGCGGGATGATCAACCCGGAGTGGAAGGCCTCGCCGACGCCGTGTCCCGTGAAATCGCGCACGACGCCGTAATCGAAGCGCTTGGCGTAGGACTCGATGGTGCGGCCGATCACATTGACCTGGCGTCCGGGGGCTACGGCCTTGATGCCGCGCGCGAGGGCCTCGCGAGTGCGTTCGACGAGCAGGGTGACCTCTTCGCTGGCCTGGCCGACGATGAACGTCACGTTCGTGTCCCCGTGCACGCCGTTCTTGAAGGCGGTGATGTCGATGTTGACGAGGTCGCCCTCCTCCAGCACGGTCGTGTCGGGGATGCCGTGGCAGATCACCTCGTTGACTGAACTGCACAGCGACTTCGGGTACCCGCGGTAGCCCAGGGTCGACGGGTAGGCGTCGTGGGCGACGAGGAAGTCGTGGCCGACCGCGTCGAGCTGTTCGGTGGTGACGCCGGGACGGATCGCCTGCCCGACCGCTTCAATCGCCCGGGCCGCGATCCGGCCGGACTCGCGGATGAGTTCGATCTTCTCCGCGGAGTAGACGTCCGACCCGGTGAATCGGGCCGGTGATTCCTTCCCGACGTATTCCGGGCGGGTGATGTGGCGGGGAACGGGACGGGTCGGGGACACCGTTCCGGGGAGCAGGTGACCGATGGAATCCTTAGGCATAGGATCAAGCTTATGTCCGAAGATGAGCGAGAGCAGTTCTGGTACAACATGCGCACCGGCGCGGTCGAACAGGGTTTCGAGTCCCCGTCCGTCGACCGGGTCGGCCCGTTCGCGACCCGGGAGGAGGCGTCGCACGCGCTGGAGAAACTGCGGGCGAACAGCGCCAAGTGGGCCGCCGACGATGCGGCCGAAGGGCGCTGACGCCTATTCGTAGCTGTGCTCAGGGCCCGGGTACGCGCCGGTCTGGACGTCGTCCTTGAACCGGTGCACGGCATCCGTCAGCACGCTGCGCACGTTCGCGTACTGGCGCACGAACCTCGGCACCCGGCCGTCGGTCATCCCGGCGAAGTCGGTCCAGACCAGAAGCTGGCCGTCGACGTCCGGGCCGGCACCGACACCGATGGTCGGGATCTCCAGCCGCGCGGTGACCTGCGCGGCAACGGTCGCCGGAACCATCTCGAGGACCACGGCGAAGGCCCCGGCCTCCTGCACGGCCAGGGCGTCCTCGATCAGGCGCTCGGCGTCGTCCCCACGCCCCTGGATGATGTGCCCGCCCAGGCCGTGCTCGCTCTGCGGAGTGAAACCGACGTGCCCCATCACCGGGATGCCGCTGGACACGATGCGCTTGATCTGCTTGTAGCTGCGAACCCCGCCTTCCAGCTTCACGGCGTGGGCCTGGGCCTCTTTCATGAACCGGACGGCCGTGTGCAGCGCTTCGGTCTGGCCGGTCTCGTATGAGCCGAACGGCATGTCCGCGACGACGAGGGCGCGGGTGACGGCGCGGGCCACGGCGCGGGTGAGCGGGATGAGTTCGTCGACGGTCACCGGGAGGGTTGTCTCGTAGCCGAACACGTTGTTGCCCGCGGAGTCGCCGACCAGGAGGAAGTCGATCCCGGCCGCGTCGAAGATCTGCGCCGTGAGCATGTCGTAGCTGGTCAGGCCGGTAATCGGGATGCCCTGTTGCTTGGCGTTGTGGAAGTGCCTGGTTCGCACCCGTTTGGGTCCGGCTGGCGCCGGGACAAACGGGTTCTGCGTGGTGACGGCTGCTGGCACGTCGGACGAGGTCGGCTCTGGCATGCCTCAAGTGTAGTCAGAGCGGCATTCGGGCGGTCGGCGGCCCGTTTCACCCCGGATGCGACGCCAGCCAGTAACCTAGGGAGCAACAAGAAGGGGCGTGAATGGACAAGCAGCGCGATTTCGTTCTTCGGACCATCGAGGAACGGGGCATCAAGTTCATTCGGCTGTGGTTCACCGACGTCGTCGGCACACTGAAATCGGTCGCCATCGCGCCGGCGGAGGTCGAGGGAGCTTTCGCGGAGGGGCTCGGATTCGACGGGTCCGCGATCGAGGGACTCACCCGCTCCTTCGAGGCCGATGTGCTGGCTCACCCTGACCCGACCACGTTCCAGATCCTGCCCTGGCGCGGGGAGGTCGACCCGACGGCCCGGATGTTCTGCGACATCACCACGCCGGACGGCCAGCCCGCCGTCGCCGACCCGCGCAACGTGCTCAAGCGCACCCTGGCGAAGGCGGCCGAACGCGGATTCACGTTTTACACACACCCCGAAATCGAGTTCTACCTGCTCAAGTCGTCCAAGTACGGCAAGAACGGGCCCACCCCGGTCGACTCCGCCGGCTACTTCGACAACGTGCCCGGCGGCACGGCGCACGACTTCCGGCGCCGATCGGTCCGGATGCTCGAGGACCTCGGCATCTCGGTGGAATTCAGCCACCACGAGGCCGGCCCGGGGCAGAACGAGATCGACCTCCGCTACGCGGACGCCCTGACCACCGCGGACAACATCATGACCTTCCGCACCGTGATCAAAGAGGTCGCGATCGAGCAGGGCGTGTATGCGACCTTCATGCCCAAACCGATGTCCGACCAGCCCGGCTCCGGAATGCACACCCACCTTTCCCTCTTCGAGGGCGACACCAACGCGTTCTACGAGGCGGGTGCCCAGTACCAGCTGTCGAAGACCGGCCGGCAGTTCATCGCAGGCCTGCTCAAGCACGCGCCGGAGATCACGGCCGTGACGAACCAGTTCGTCAACTCCTACAAACGGCTCTGGGGCGGTGACGAAGCGCCCAGCTTCGTCTGCTGGGGACACAACAACCGCTCCGCACTGATCCGGGTACCGCTCTACAAGCCGAACAAGGGCCAGAGTTCCCGGATCGAGTACCGCGCGATCGACTCCGCCGCGAATCCGTACCTTGCCTACTCCCTCATGCTGGCCGCAGGGCTCAAGGGGATCGAGGAAGGCTACGAGTTGCCGCCGGAGGCGGAGGACAACGTCTGGGGACTCAGCGACACCGAGCGCCGGGCGCTCGGCTACCGCCAGCTTCCCGCGAGCCTCGACCACGCCATCCAGTTCATGGAGGAATCCGAGCTGGTCGCGGAAACCCTCGGCGAGCACGTCTTCAACTACGTGCTGCTCAACAAACGCCAGGAGTGGAAGGAATACCGTTCCCAGGTGACTCCGTTCGAGCTCGACAAGAACCTGGAGATGCTCTGACCCGCGCCGAGGAAAGGGACGCAATGAAGCGGGAACCGCTGACCCTGACCGACCTGGCCCGGGTCGGTTTCGTCGAACTCGGCGAGGTCAGGGGCCGGCTCGAGGAGGTCGCCGATCTGGGCGGCCCTGAGCCGTCGGTTCTGCTGCCTCTGCTCGCCCGGACGGCGAGCCCGGACGGCGCCCTCACGGGGATGCTCGCGCTGCTCCGTCAGGCTCCGGACGAGTTGCGGGCACTGCTCGCTCGCCCTGATGCTCCCTTGCGCCTGCTCAGGGTCCTCGGCGCCTCGACCGGGCTGGCCGAGTTCTTCCTTCGGCATCCCGAGGAACTGGGAGTGCTTGCGGAGTCGCGCGCCGGCCTGCCCGACGGTGCGGCGCTGACGGCCGACCTCCTCGATTCGGTAGGCGCCGTCGACGGGTTCGCGGCGCTCGTGGACGACGCCGGCTGGGTGGCCCTGCGGGTGCGGTATCGCAGGCGCCTGGCCGAGCTGGCGGCGTTCGACCTGGAACAGGCCGACCCGGTGGCAGGCCTTGACGGCATCGCCCGGGCACTCGCCGACCTCGCGGCCGCTGCGCTCGAGGCGTCACTGGCCGTGGCCCGCAGCATGACGAGCGGGCCGGTGGCCGCGCCCGGGGTCTTCCCCGAGGCCGAGGTCCGGGCCACCAGGCTGGCCGTGATCGGAATGGGCAAGGCCGGCGCCGCGGAACTCAACTACGTGAGCGACGTCGACGTCATCTTCGTCGCCGAGGCGGACCCTGCTACGGAACTGGAAGCATCGCGGGCGGTCGACATCGCCACCCGGCTGGCGATCCTGATGATGCGGGGACTCAACCAGCCGACGATCGAAGCCGAGCTGTGGGAGGTCGATCCGAATCTCCGGCCCGAAGGCAAGTCCGGGGCGCTTGTGCGTTCCCTCGAATCCCATCTTGCCTACTACGAGCGCTGGGCCAAGAGCTGGGAATTCCAGGCCCTGCTCAAGGCCAGGCCCCTCGCCGGCCACCTGGACCTCGGCCAGCGCTACATCCAGGCGGTGGCCCCCAAGGTGTGGACCAGCGCAAGCCGCGAGAACTTCGTGGAATCGGTACAACGGATGCGCGAGCGGGTCACCGAGAACATCCCGGACGACGAGGTCGCGGTGCAGCTGAAACTGGGCCCCGGCGGGCTGCGCGACATCGAATTCACCGTGCAACTGCTCCAACTCGTGCACGGCCAGGCCGACCCCGCCGTGCGCCAGGCCGGCACCCTTCCGGCGCTGTCAGCGCTGGCGGACAGCGGATACGTCGGCCGGGCGGAAGCGGCCGAATTCGCCCAGGATTACCGCATCCTCCGGCTGATGGAGCATCGGCTGCAACTGGAGCGGCTGCGGCGCACCCACCTGATGCCCCGGGACGAGGCGAGCCTGCGCATTCTCGCCCGGGCGACGGGGCTGGCCACGAGCGCCCCGCAACTGACCGTGCGCTGGGCCGAGGTCAAGCGCCGCGTCCGCGGCCTGCACGAACGACTGTTCTACCGTCCGCTGCTCTCGGCCGTGGCCGCGCTTCCGGCGGAGGGACTCAACCTCACGAGTGCCCAGGCCGAGGCGCGGCTTGCCGCGATCGGGTTCCGGAACACCAAGGGAGCCCTCGGCCACATTGCGGCCCTCACCGGCGGGGTGTCCCGCCGGGCGACCATCCAGCGTCACCTGCTCCCGGTGCTCCTGCAATGGTTCTCCGAGGGCGCGGATCCCGACTACGGCCTGCTGTCCTTCCGGCGGCTCAGCGACAGCCTCGGGTCGACCTACTGGTTCCTGCGGATGCTCCGTGACTCGTCCGGCGCGGCCGAACGGCTCACCCGTGTTCTCTCCTCCTCCCGCTTCATCGGGGAACTGCTCGAGACCATCCCCGAGTCCGTGGCCTGGCTGGAGAACGAGGACGATCTGCGCCCCCGGTCGGTTGCCGTTCTCCAGGAGGAGACCCGTGCGGTGCTGGCCAGGCACGAGAGTCCCGACGCGGCGGCATCGATCATGCGCACCGCCAGGCGCCGGGAGGTGCTGCGGCTCGCCTTCTCCGCCATTCTCGGGCGGCTGTCGATCGACGAGCTTGCGGCCGGGCTCACCGATGTGACGGCCATCATCATCCAGGGGGTGACGGCCGCCATCCGCGGGACGAACCTGCTGGGGGAGCCGGACGGCCCCACCGACGGCATCGAATTCGCCGTGATCGGGATGGGCCGATTCGGGGGCGCCGAACTCGGGTTCGGCTCCGACGCCGATGTCATGTACGTCTTCCGGGCCGGCACGCTCGACGGGACCGCGGCGCATGACCGCGCGAAGTTCATCGTGCGCGAACTGAACCGGCTCACCGACGACAACCGCCTTCCGCTGGACCTGGACATGGGCCTGCGCCCCGAAGGCAAGAACGGGCCGGTGGTCCGTTCCCTCGAATCGTACGAGGCCTACTACCGGCGATGGTCGCTGACCTGGGAGGCGCAGGCTTTGCTGCGCGGCCGCGGTGTCGCCGGCGACACCGCGCTCCTCCGAGACTTCGACCGGGTCGCCGACGCGGTGCGCTACCCGGAGAGCATCGGTGAGCAGGAGGTGCGGGAGGTCAAGCGCATCAAGGCCAGGGTCGAGAGCGAACGGCTCCCTCAAGGTGCCGACCCGAACCGGCACCTCAAGCTGGGGCGCGGCTCGCTCAGCGACGTCGAGTGGTTTGTGCAATTGCTTCAGCTCCAGCATGCGGCGCGTATTCCGGCGCTGCGCACCTCGTCCACCCTCGGCGCGCTCCGGGCCGCCGTGGAGGCAGACCTGGTCAGCGAAGCGGATGCCGAGACGCTCCGGGCGGCCTGGCTGTTCGCCTCCCGGTGCCGTTCCGCGATCACCCTCTGGACGAACCGGACCGCGGACGTGCTCCCCGCCGACCGGATCCAGCTGGAGGGCGTCGCGCGGGTGCTCGAATACCCGCCCGGCTCGGCAAACCGGCTCGAGGAGGACTACCTGGCCGTGACCCGTCGCGCACGGGCAGTCTTCGAACGACGTTTCTACGGCCCCGTCGAACGCGCCGGGCCCTTCGCAGGCTGACCGCGGCCTCCTCTTCTCCGTTGCTCGCGTTCGGCTGAGGCCGGATCACGAGAAGGGCCGCACTCCCGGGGGAGTGCGGCCCTTCTCAGTGTCATCCTCAGTGCCATCGCTGCGACGACTGGTTCAGCCGCCGGTGCGGTTTAGACCCCGTAGTACAGTTCGTACTCGAACGGGTGCGGGCGCTGGGCCAGCGGCTTGATTTCCTTCTCGCGCTTGAAGTCGATCCAGGTCTCGATCAATTCGGGCGTGAACACGTTCCCGGCCAGCAGGAAGTCGTGGTCCTCCTCGAGGGCCAGCAGCGCGGCCTCGAGGGAAGCGGGAACCTGGGGGATGTTCTTGGCTTCTTCGGGCGGCAGTTCGTAGAGGTCCTTGTCGACCGGCTCGTGCGGCTCGATCCGGTTCTTGATCCCGTCGAGGCCGGCCATCAGCTGGGCGGCGAAGGCGAGGTACGGGTTGCCGGAGGCGTCGGGCGCGCGGAATTCGATCCGCTTGGCCTTCGGGTTCGTGCCCGTGATCGGGATCCGGATGGATGCCGAGCGGTTGCCGGCCGAGTAGACCAGGTTGACGGGAGCTTCGAAGCCGGGGACGAGGCGGTGGTAGGAGTTCACGCTCGGGTTGGTGAACGCGAGCACGGCCGGGGCGTGCTTGAGCAGCCCGCCGATGTACCAGCGCGCGACGTCGGAGAGTCCGCCATAGCCGGCCTCGTCGTAGAACAGCGGCTTGCCGCCGGCCCAGAGGGACTGGTGGGTGTGCATGCCGGAGCCGTTGTCGCCGAAGAGCGGCTTCGGCATGAACGTCGCCGTCTTGCCCCACTCGCTGGCGGTGTTCTTCACGATGTACTTGAACTTGAGCAGGTCGTCGGCCGCGTGCACCATCGTGTCGAAGCGGTAGTTGATCTCGCCCTGGCCGCCGGTGCCGACCTCGTGGTGGCTGCGCTCCAGGATCAGGCCGGCCGCGATGAGCTTGAGGCAGATGTCGTCGCGCATGTCGGCGTGCTGGTCGACCGGGCTGACCGGGAAGTAGCCGCCCTTGAACGGCGTCTTGTTGGCGAGGTTTCCGCCCTCTTCCTTGCGGCCCGAGTTCCAGGCGCCCTCGCTGGAGTCGACGGAGTAGAAGCTCGAGTACTGGTTGACCTCGTAGCGCACGTCGTCGAAGATATAGAACTCCGCTTCGGGAGCGAAGAAAGCGGTGTCGGCGATGCCGGTCGACGCGAGGTACTTCTCGGCCTTCTTGGCAACCTGGCGCGGGTCCTTCGAGTAGATCTCCCCATTGCGCGGGTTGTAGATGTCGAAGAGCATGATCAGCGTGCGCTCGGTGCGGAAGGCGTCGATGTACGCGGTGGTGACGTCGGGGATGAGCTGCATGTCGGATTCGTGGATCGACGCGAAGCCGCGGATGGACGATCCGTCGAACATCTGGCCGACCGTGAAGAAATCTTCGTCGACGGTCGACGCGGGGATGTTGAAGTGCTGCTGCACACCCGGCAGGTCGGTGAAACGGATGTCAAGGAACTTGACGTCGGTGTCCTTGATGAATTTGAGCACTTCTGACGAATCGCGGAACATGCGGTTTTACTCCAAACGACGTGGGCGTTAATCTCGAAAAGTCGCGCACTGCGGCTCCATTGAGGTTAGTGGGGCGGCATTACCCGACAGTGACGCTTATGTTTCACACATGTTACAGCGGGGGCGGCTCGCTAGACTCATCGCGTGTCTGCCGCATCCTCGAAACCGACCACCTTCGGACAGCTTCCGCCCAGCCGGTGGCCGGGGGAGCGCCTGGGACTGCCCAATCATGGCGCAGGCTCGGTCGGCCGGGTGGGCCGCCGGATTGCCGCGCTGGCGATCGACCAGGTCCTGGCCACGGGGGCCGCGTTCTGGGCCTTCGACTACACGTTCCCGGACTACAACGGGTTTGCGGTGAGCGGCATGTTCGTGCTGTTGCAGATCGTGTTCATTCCGACCATCGGCGGAAGCATCGGGCACCGGCTGGTCGGGCTCCGGGTGATCTCGCTGACCGGCGGCTGGGCCGGCGTCTGGCGCCCCGCGCTGCGTTCGGTGCTGTTGGGGTTCGCGATTCCCGCGCTGGTCTGGGACTCGGACCAGCGCGGATTCCACGACAAGATCGCCGGAACCGTCCTCATCCGCAGCTGACGGATGCCGGGCTCGGCTAGTTGCCGCGCTGCGGCCGGGCCTTCATCGGGTCGACGCCCTTAGGGATCGGGAGCTTCTTCGTCATGGACGAGAGGCGGTTGTTCACGGCGAGGACTTCGGCCTTGGTCAGGGTCGGCTTGATCCGGGTGAGGCGCCGGGCGAGCTTGTGCAGCGGAACGGCGTCGGGGTCCGGTCCGACCGAGATGACGGTGACGGCGATGCTGCCGCCCAGCCGGGTGACCATGCGCCGTTCCTCGTCGAGCATGCGTGCGGTTCGGGTGCGAGGGCCCTCGCTGATCAGCACCACGCCGCCGCGACCGACCGCGCGGTAGACCGCGTCCTGGGTCTTGCCGTTGACGGCGACGGGCATCTCGCTTCCGACCCAGCCGCGCTTGAGCGAGCTGCGGAGCACCGCGCCGACCGCGCCGGGCTGGCCCTCGATCTGCGAGTAGGCGGCCTTCTCGGCGCGGCGGCCCAGGATGATGAGCATGGCGAGGAGCCCGCCGAGGGCTCCCGCGATCACCCAGAGCACGATGGTGACCACGTTGCCGGGGGAGAACACGAACGCGAGCGCGAGGCTGATCGCGACCGGGATCAGGAAGGCCAGGATCATGAACAGGACGATGTTCGAGTCGTAACGCCTCGTCATCTGGAACACCTGCCACATTTGCTTCAAGCGGCCGGGTTCTTTGGGGGTGCGGGGAGTCTTGTCCTTGCTGCGTGCCATGGTTCCAAGACTACCGAGTCGCCCGCATGGAGGGTGACCGTTTTTCGGTTCAGCTGACGGCCTGGGCGAACCCGAGCGTCGCATCCGCCAGGTGGCGCAGCTCCGCCGGCACCTCACGACCGGTTGCCAGCATGGACTGGGCCCAGAGACGCCCGGCTCGGTAGGAGGAGCGCACCAGCGGGCCGGAGAGCACCCCGATGAAACCGATCGCCTCAGCCTCGTGCTTGAGCTCGACGAACTCCTCCGGCTTCACCCACCGGGCGACCGGCAGGTGGCGCGCGCTGGGACGCAGGTACTGGGTGATGGTGATGATGTCGGTTCCGGCGTCGTGCAGGTCCTGCAGGGCCTGGCTGACCTCCGCCCGTTCCTCGCCCATGCCCAGGATGAGATTGGACTTGGTGATCAGGCCCGCGTTGCGGCCCTGGCTGAGAACGTCGAGGGACCGGTCGTAGCGGAACGCCGGGCGCACCCGCTTGAAGATGCGCGGGACCGTCTCCACATTGTGCGCGAACACCTCCGGTTTCGCCGAGAAGACCTCGCCCAGGTGGTCAGGATTGCCCGAGAAGTCCGGCACGAGGATCTCCACGCCGGTGCCCGGGCTCTGCTGGTGGATCTGCCGGATCGTCTCGGCGTAGATCCATGAACCCTCGTCGGGCTGATCATCGCGGGCGACACCGGTCACGGTGGCGTAGCGCAGCTTCATCTTGACGACGGACTCGGCAACGCGGCGTGGTTCGTCCCGGTCGTACTCGGCCGGTTTGCCGGTGTCGATCATGCAGAAGTCGCAGCGCCTGGTGCACTGCGAGCCACCGATCAGGAATGTTGCTTCCCGGTCCTCCCAGCATTCGTAGATGTTGGGGCAGCCGGCCTCCTGGCAGACCGTGTGCAGGTCCTCGCTCTTGACGAGGTTCTGCATCTTCTGGTACTCGGGGCCCATTTTGGCCTTGATCTTGATCCACTCGGGCTTGCGCTCGATGGGCGTCTCCGCGTTTCTGATCTCCAGGCGGAGCATCTTGCGGCCCTCGGGCACGGCGCTCATGCCGCCACCGCCATGGCGCGGAGGAAACCGGCCCGGATCGGTTCGATCAGTTCGGAGGTGGCGACCTCACGGCCGAGCACGCGCGACATCGTCGTCACGCCGGCGTCCCGGATGCCGCAGGCGATGATGCGCCCATAGGCGTCCAGGGAATTGCTGCAATTGAGGGCGAATCCGTGCATGGTGACTCCTTCGGCGACGCGGATGCCGATGGCCGCGATCTTCTCTTCGAAACGGTCCGGACCGACCCAGACGCCGGAACGGCCGCGAACCTGGCGGCCCTCGATGCCGAACTCGGCGAGGACCTCGATCAGGATCCCCTCCAGCATCCGCACATAGCCGACGACGTCGATGGGCTCGGCCAGGCGCAGGATCGGGTAGCCGACCAGCTGGCCCGGTCCATGCCAGGTGATCTTCCCACCCCGGTCGACGTCGATGACGGGGGTGCCGTCCGTGGGACGCTCCTCCGGCTCCGTACGTTTCCCGGCCGTATACACGGCGGGGTGTTCGAGGAAGATGACGGTGTCGGGTTTCTCGCCGGAAACGACCGAACGGTGGACTGCGCGTTGGAGCTCAAGGCCCTCAACATACGGCACGGAGTTGGCGCTTAGCCCCGCGACGACAAAGTCGAGCATCAGGCCAGTCTAGGTCAGCTTGTCCTCGGCGTCTGCCGCCCTGGCCGGATCTCCCCGGAACCGGCACAAGCATCCGCGCTGCGTCGCCCGGGGGCGCAGAATCCGGCGGGTGAGGAACAGAGCGCGCCGTGACCCTGATCCGGTTCCGGCCGCCGGCGGCCCCGGCTCCGCAACCGGGTCGACGTGGGCTTCGACGTCCAATTCGGCGGAGGTCGGGGCGGTCGTCGCCGGGTACCGGGTGCTGCGCCGGCTCGGCGCCAGTGAACGCGCCGACGTCTACCTCGGCGTTTCCACCGCAGCGTTGCAGGGCGCCGTCGAGGCCGGCACTCGTCCGCCTGTGGCCCTGAAGATCTTTCGCCCGGAAACGGCTGGGGCCGTGATCGAGCGGGAATTCCGGGTGCTGACCGAATCGACCGGGAAGCGATTCGCCTCGCTCATCGACCTGGCCACGCTCTCCGACGGACGAGTCTGCATCGTGCAGGAGTATCTCTCCGGCAGCCGGCTGAGCAGGCTGTTCAGCGACGGCAGGCTGCTGGCGCCGGGGGAGGCGGTGACGATCCTGGCGCCGATCCTGGCGGCGCTGGCCGCACTGCTGGCCCTGGGCTACGTGCACGAGGGGCTGGCCCAGTCCGCGGTCATCTTCGATCGCACCGGGAGACCGGTTCTGACCGGGTTGGGGCGGCTTCGGGAATTGCCGCCGCCAGGACCGGAACTCCGAAGTTGTCTCGAGGAGGCGGCGTTGCGGGTGTCGGCCTTCGCGGGGGGAGTGCTTGATCGTGTCGAGACGAGCGGGGATTCGGCCGTGCCTGAACCGGCCGGATGGTTGGAGTCGATCCCTCCGGGGTTTCCCGTGCACCGCCTGCTCGACGAACTCGAGCGGCGGTTGTTCGCGTGGTCGCCGGCCTCGGCGGTCTTCTCGGCGGCGTCCCCCTGGGTGCCCTCCCCGGGGCGCAGGTCCGAGCGGGAGGCCGGCTGGGCCGCCACCGGAGCCCTCCGGGGCAGCCGGGCGGTGGCCGGCCCGGCCGGCGACCTTCAGCCGGGGAACGGCGATCGCCCCGAGCCGGGGCCTGCGCGGAGATCCGGCCGAGCCCGGACGCTGCTCGGCCGGCTCAACACTCTGCTCCGCGGCCTGACCGGTCGGCAGGCGGATGCCCGGCCGTGGCAGCGCCTGCGTCACCGCCTGTTCGTGGGACTCCGGGCACATCGAGGTCCGCTCCTCGTGTCTTCGCTGGTCGCCGCCGCGGGCGCGGTGTTGCTGCTCACGCTCGGCTATCAGCCCGAGGCGCGGGGCGGCAGTGCCGGCCCCGCCTCGGGCGCCATGTCCCCGGTGGCGGTGGGCGCGGCTCCCTCGTCGGTGTCCCCTCAGCCGGCCTCCCCGGCGCCAACCGCGGTGCCGGGCGACTTGGCGGCCGATCGCGCGGCCGTCGAGGGCGACGAGCCGGTGCAGGCGGTGCGGGTGCTGCTGCGCCTGCGCGCCGGGTGCCTCCGTGCGGCATCCGTGGCCTGTCTGGACGGCGTCGACCAGGCCGGATCCGCGGCGCTGGCAGCGGATGGGCAGGCCGCCCGGTCGTCCCACCAGGGGGATGCCGTTGCGTCCGCCGTGGAGGCCGGAGAATCGGCGCCGTCGCTGGTCGAACGCAGGGGAGGCATCGCCCTGGTGGCCATCGTCCTGACCGAGGCTTCCGCGCACGGAAACAGCAAACCGGCCTCGGTCCTTGTGGTCAAGGGCGAGGCCGGTTGGCGGATCAGGCAGATCTTCGACTACTGATGGGCGAACCCGTCGACTGCCGTGGTCCTCAGATGCCCAGGTTCGCTTCGAAGGCTCCGGCCTCGAGGCGCTGCTTCATCATGACGAGGAAGCGGGAGGCGTCCGCGCCGTCGATGATGCGGTGGTCGTAGGACAGCGCCAGGAACACCGTGGAGCGGATGGCGATCGAGTCGAGGCCGTCGGTGGTGACGACGATCGGCTTCTTGTAGACGACGCCGGTGCCCAGGATCGCGCTCTGCGGCAGGAAGACGACGGGCGTGTCGAACAGCGCGCCGCGCGACCCCGTGTTGGTGAGCGTGAAGGTGCCACCGGAGAGCTCATCGGGCTTGAGCTTGTTGTCGCGGGTGCGCTGGGCCAGGTCGGCGATCTGAGCGGCGAAGCCGGCCAGGTCGAGCTCACCGGCGTTGCGGACGACAGGGGTCAGCAGGCCACGCTCGGTGTCGACCGCGATGCTGATGTTCTCCTGGCTGGGGTACACGATCGAGTCGCCGTCGATGGTGGCGTTGATGATCGGGTTCGCCTGCAGCGCCTCGGCCGCGGCCAGGGCGAAGAACGGCAGGAAGGAGAGCTTGTTGCCGGTCTTGCTCTGGAAGGCACCCTTGACCTTGTCGCGGAGGATCGCCACGCGGGTCACGTCGACCTCGACGACGGTCGTCAGCTGCGCCGACGACTGCATCGAGATGACGGCGCGCTCGGCGACGACCTTGCGGAGGCGGGACATCGGAACGGTGGTGCCGCGCAGGGGCGAAACCTCGACGGCCGGTGCGGCCGGCGCCGCGGTCGCGGCGGATGCCGTGGCCTTGGCCGATTCGATGTCTTCCTTGCGGATCCGTCCGCCGACCCCGGTGCCGGAGACTGTGGAGAGGTCGACGCCGGCCTCGTTGGCGAGTTTCCGCACGATCGGCGTGACGTAGCCGCTGGTCCCGGCGTGCGAGCCGCGGGACACGGGCTCGGCTGCCGGCGCTGCTGCAGGGGCAGGCGCGGCCACGGGGGCTGCCACGGGTGCCGGTGCGGCCACCGGAGCGGCGACCGGTGCGGACACGGGGGCCGGTGCAGCGACCGGAGCCGCGACGGGCGCCACGTACGCCGGTGCCACGTACGCCGGTGCCACGGGCGCCGGTGCGGCAACCGGTGCCTCGACGGGCGCCACGTATGCCGGTGCCTCGGCGACCGGAGCCGCGACGGGCGCCACGTATGCCGGTGCCTCGGCGACCGGAGCCGCGACGGGTGCCGGTGCGGCGACCTGAGCCTCGGCGACCGGTGCGGCGGTGGGGGCCGCTGCTGCCGAGCCGTCTCCGATGGTCACCAGAGGGGTCCCGACCTCGACGGTCTCGTCCTCCTGGACCAGGATCGCCTCGATGATTCCCGCGATGGGGGACGGGATCTCCGTGTCCACCTTGTCGGTCGATACTTCCAACAGCGGCTCGTCGACTTCGACGTGGTCGCCCACGTTCTTAAGCCAGCGGGTTACCGTACCCTCTGTGACACTCTCACCGAGTGCCGGGAGGTTAACGGATTCGCTCATGCGTCTGTCTCCTTCAAAACCATTTGTCTGTAATTTGCTTACTGAGAGTGTGAGTGCCGGGATCTGCTACATCGCGTGCAGGGGCTTGCCGGCCAGGGCCAGGAAGGCCTCGCCGAGCGCTTCGTTCTGAGTGGGGTGCGCGTGCAGGAAGGGGGCGATGTCTTCGGGGTACGCCTCCCAGTTCACGACCAGCTGGCCCTCACCGATCAGCTCGCCCACGCGGGCGCCGATCATGTGCACTCCCACGATGGGACCGTCCGAGACGCGCACGAGCTTGATCGAGCCGCTCGTGCCGAGGATGGAACTCTTGCCGTTGCCGCCGAGGTTGTACTCGTACGTGGAGATCTTGTCGGCACCGAACTTCTCGGCCGCCTTGGCCTCCGAGTAGCCGACCGAAGCGATCTCGGGGTCGCAGTAGGTGACCTTCGGGATGTTGACGTCCTCGACCACGATCGGGTTCAGGCCCGCGATTTCCTCGGCGACGAAGATGCCCTGCTGGAAGCCGCGGTGTGCGAGCTGCAGGCCGGGCACGATGTCGCCGACGGCGTAGACGCCGGGGATGTTCGTGGCGAGGCGCTCGTCTGTGATGACGAAGCCGCGGTCGACCGTGATGCCGACCTCTTCGAACCCGAGTCCCGCGGTGGCCGCGCCGCGACCGACGGCCACGAGGAGGAGGTCAGCCTCGACGGTGGCGCCGTTTTCGAGGGTGACGACCACGCCGTTGTCGTCCTGGCTGACACTCTGGAACCGGATGCCGAGGGAGTACTCGATGCCGCGCTTGCGGAAGGCACGTTCCAACTGCTTGGAAACGGATTCTTCCTCATTCGGGACCAGGTGGGGAAGCGCCTCGATGATCGTGACGTCGGCGCCGAAGGACTTCCAGACGCTGGCGAATTCGACGCCGATGACGCCGCCGCCGAGGACGGCGACCTTGCGCGGCACGTAGTCGAGTTCGAGGGCGTGCTCGCTGGTGATGACCCGCCCGCCGATTTCAAGGCCGGGCAGAGACCGGGAGTACGAACCGGTGGCCAGGACGACGTTCTTGCCGACGATGGTGTCCTCGCCGACCTGCACGGTCGTCGGGGAGACCAGCCGGCCCTCACCGGCGATGACGGTGATGCCACGGGCCTTGATCAGTCCCTGCAGCCCCTTGAACTTGGAGGCGACGATCCCTTCGCGGAACGCGGTGACCGCCGGCATGTCGATACCGTCGAACTGGGTTTTCACACCGTACTTCGCGGAGTCCCTGCTGACGTCCGCAACTTCTGCGGAGTGCAGCAGCGCCTTGGTCGGAATGCAGCCCAGGTGGAGGCAGGTGCCGCCGAGCTTGCCCTTCTCGATCAGGCCAACGGTGAGGCCAAGCTGGACCGCACGCAACGCCGCTGCGTATCCACCGCTTCCTCCACCGAGAACGACAAGGTCAAAATTCTGTTCCGACACCCAGATACTCCCTCGTGCATCACAAACTCGGTTTGCCGGGCGTCATGGAAGACGACGCCGCAGGCATTCGCTGATCGGCAAGCTTATCTTGCCTCCTCGACTGTACTACGGGCGTGAAAAGTCCTCGGCCAGTCGAAGCAACGCTCGGAGCGAAATCCCGGTCGGTCCGACCCCCGTGAACCCGAACGCACTGCCCGTGTTGTGGGCCGGGCCGGCGATGTCCAGGTGCGCCCACGGGATCTTCACCGCGTCATCGCCCTCGCCGCGGGTACCGATGAACTCACGGAGGAAGACGCCGGCCAGCAGCATTCCGCCCGCGGCGCTGCCGATCTTCGCGTTCGCGATGTCCGCGACATCCGAGTTGAGCAGGGGACGGAGCTCATCCGGCAGCGGCATCGGCCAGGACTGTTCGCCGACGGCCTTGCCCGCTTCTAGGACCCTGGCGACCATGGTGTCCTCGCCCATCACCGCGTAGTACCGGGTGCCGAGGGCGACGATGGCGGCCCCGGTCAGGGTGGCCACGTCGATGATGGCGTCCGGCGCTTCTTCGCCCGCGGCGACGAGGCCGTCCGCGAGCACCAGGCGGCCTTCGGCGTCGGTGTTGAGGACTTCAACGGTCTGGCCGCCGCGGATCCGGAGCACGTCGTTGGGCCGGATCGCCGATCCGGACGGCATGTTCTCGGCGATGCAGAGCCACGCGGTGACCTTCAGGTCGAGCCTGAGCCGGGCCGCGGCCAGCGTGGCCGCCAGGACGGTGGCCGCCCCGGTCATGTCGTACTTCATGCCCACCATCGATGCCGGCGGCTTCAGCGAGAGTCCGCCGGTGTCGAAGGTGATGCCCTTGCCGACGAGGGCGAGGTGCCTGGTCGCGCCGGCCGGCGAGTAGGTGACCTTGACCAGGCGCGGCGGACGGGTCGAGCCCTGGCCGACGCCGGCGATCCCGCCGAAGCCGTCAGCGACGAGTTCATCCTCGTTCCACACCCGCACCTCGATCGGCAGGCCGGGCTGGGCGTCGACCGCTTCGACGGCGAGCCGGGCGAGGGACTCCGGGTAGAGATCTGACGGGGGAGTGTTGACGAGGTCCTTGATCAGGCTCACCGCGTCAGCGACGATACCGACACGCGTGGGGACGTCGCCCAGGTCCAGCCCGGTGTGCACGACGATCTCCTCGGCGGGGAGCTTGGTGGCGGCCAGGGAGCTGTGCCGGTAGGTCGTGAACGAGTACGCGCCGAGCGCCGCGCCCTCGAGGATGGCTTCGGCATCCTCCGCAGTCGTGGCCGGGAACGCGAACGCGACGGAGGATACCCCGGTGAGCTGGCGGACTGCGGATCCGGCCGCGTGGCGGAGGGCGTCGACCGTCGGCTCCTGTCCGATTCCGATGATGGCGATGCTGCGGGCCGCACCCACCGAGGCAGGCAGACGCACGAGCTGGTCGCGGCCGCCGGTGACGCCGAGGGAAGCGAGCTGCGCCGACAGGCCCGCGAAGGCAGGGTCGGCGAACAATACGCCGGTGTCGCCGGAGGAGGTCGCCCCGAGGATCAGGACGTCGACCTCGGAGTCGATTGCGGGCTGTGCGGACACGGAAAGGCGGGGAACGGTCATCCCTTGATGCTACGGGGCAGCCTGTTCGCTCTCGGCACCACGGCGCGGCGGTCGATTCCTTCGACGCACGGATATTGGCGTTTAGAGTTAAAGGCATGCGCGATCCTGGTGACCTTTACGAGCTGACCGCGGACGCCGAGCGCGTCCCGGAGGGCCTGCACCTGGTCGCGGGGCTGACCGGCTTCGCGGATGCCGGTGGCGCGGTCTCGCAATTCACGGAGTACTTGCGCAACACCCTCGACCATTCGGTGATCGCCGCGTTCGACGCCGATGTCCTCCTCGATTACCGGGCGCGCCGCCCGATCATCTACTTCGACCAGGACCACCTCACCGACTACCAGCCGGCCACCCTCCGGCTCTACCTGGCCCGGGACGAGATCGGGCAGCAGTTCCTGCTCCTGGCCGGCTTCGAGCCCGATTTCCGTTGGGATCAGTTCACGGCGGCGGTGCTCGAATTGGTGCGGCGTTTCAAGGTGTCCTCGACCACCTGGGTGCACGCGATCCCGATGCCGGTGCCGCACACCCGACCGATCGGCGTCACCGTGAGCGGTAACCGTTCGGACCTGATCGAGAGCATGTCCGTCTGGAGGCCGCACACCCAGGTGCCGGCCAATGCCCTCCACCTGGTCGAGTTCCGGCTGCAGGAGAGCGGGGCCTCTGTCGTCGGCTTCGTCCTGCTGGTGCCGCACTACCTGGCGGACACCGAGTTCCCGGCCACGGCCCTCTCCGCCCTCGAGAGTACGAGCGCCGCGACCGGCCTTATCTTCCCGTCGGATCAGCTCAGGGAACAGAACCGCGATTTCGTGGGGCGCATCGACGAGCAGGTGCACGACAACCCCGAACTCGCGAAACTCGTCGGCACGCTCGAAGAGCGCTACGACGCGTACATGGAGGGAAGCACCCTGCGGTCGCCGCTGACCGACGAGGCAGGCGAGCTCCCCAGCGCGGACGAGATCGCCGCCGAGCTGGAGAACTTCCTGGCGACCCGCCGCAGCCGGGACGAGGGCCCGCCAGCCTGAGCGGCGCCGGCCGGAGCGCCTGAACGTTCCAGAGCCCCGCGCGAGTAAGTTAGGGGCAATGAACTCGCGTCGCTCCTGGTTGATCTTCTCCATCGGGTCGTTCGCGTACCTGTCCGCCGTGCTGCAACGTTCCTCGCTGGGCGTTGCCGGGGTCGCGGCGACGGAACGCTTCGGCGGCTCGGCCGCCGTGCTCTCCAGCCTCGCGGTCGTGCAGCTTGTCGTCTACGCCGCCGCCCAGGTTCCGGTGGGCGTGCTGATCGACCGCTACGGTCCCCGGGTGCTCGTCATCTCCGGCACCGCGCTGATGGTCGGCGGGCAGCTCACCCTGGCCTTCGCGCCGACGATCGGCGTCGCCGTGGTCGGCCGGATCCTCGTCGGGGCCGGGGACGCGACGATCTTCATCTCCATGATCCGGCTGATCGGCTCCTGGTTCACCGGCCGGAGCGTTCCGCAGCTCTCCCAGTGGCTGGGCAATATCGGCCAGCTGGGCCAGGTCATGTCTGCGGTGCCTCTGGCCTGGGTGCTGCACACCTGGGGCTGGACGGCCGCGTTCGTGTCAGCGGCATCCGTTGCTCTCGTGGCGCTCGTCGTGGTGATCGTCGTCGTGCAGGACCGGCCGGCCGGCGTTCCGGCGGAGGATCGTCCGGCCAGCTGGGCTGCCGCGCTCGCCCTGCTGAAGCACAGTTTCAAACGACCGGGAACCCAGCTGGGATTCTGGTCCCACTATGTGACCCAGTCCTCGGGAACCGTTTTCAGCCTTCTCTGGGGTTTCCCGTTCATGGTCTACGGCCTCGGCTATGACCCGTCCCTCGCGGCCGGGATGCTGATGGTCCTGGTCGGGGCGGGCGTGATCGCCGGACCCATCCTCGGAATCCTGACGGCCCGCTACCCGCTGCGGCGCAGCAACATTGTTCTCGCCGTGGTCGCGCTGATGTTCACGGCGTGGGCACTCGTCCTGCTCTGGCCGGCGACGCCCCCGATGTGGCTGGTGATCGTGTTGCTGGTCGCCCTGGGCATCGGCGGACCGGGTTCGCTGATCGGTTTCGATTTCGCCCGCACCTTCAATCCGCAGCGGAGCCACGGCTCCGCCAACGGAGTCGTCAACGTGGGCGGGTTCACCGCGAGCTTCGTGATGGTGTACCTGGTCGGCCTGTTGCTCGACCTTCAGGACGGGTGGCGTGTCGCCGCCGGCGCAGCCAGCGACCTGTACTCGCTCGACTCGTTCCGGGTGGCGTTCTCCGTGCAGTTCCTGGTCGTCGGACTGGGGGTGGTCTTCCTGCTGCGGGCCAGGGCGCGCACGCGCCGGCAGCTCTCCGACGACGAGGGGATCGAAGTCGCCCCGATCTGGGTGGCGGCGGCCCGCGCGTGGCGCCGGCGGCGGCGGCCGGAATAGGATGCGCCTGGCTTGCCTCATACACAAAGCATGCAATAATTGTCAATAGGGCCCGTTCTGGTCCTGGGAGTATCGACAATCTTGTCGTTGCGATTAGCCCGGGACTTGACATGGGTCCTAGTACTGCCCAAAATCCACACTGCCCAGGTGTTGGACCGGCCAGCTCCACTTCGGCCGTTTCGACCCGGCAGCGCCGCCGGCGACAGCGCCACGGCATGAGAGGTGTTCGAATGGCAACCCGCACAAAATCCGAGCCAAGCGAAGAAACCACCGCGGCCGCGCCAGGCGTGGCAGAGACTGATTCCGCCGCGGTCAAGGCGCCCGCAAAGACACCCGCCAAAGCGACCGCTGCGAAGGCACCGGCAGCCAAGGCCGCCGCCGTGAAGAAGCCGCTCACCAAGGCCGCCGCCGCGAAGGCAGCCGCCGCCGTGGCCGCGAAGGACGCCGGCGAAGAGAAGCCGGCGCCGCGCAAGCGCGCCGCCACCAAGACCAAGGCTGCCGCGGGGTCCGATGACCACGATGAGCACCCTGCCGGCGAAGACGCTGATTCCGACGACGACGACACGGACGAAGAGGGCAAGAAGCGCGCCGCCGCGGCCGAGCCGCTCCCCAGCGGAGCGCTCGTGCTCTCCCTCGTCGACGACGACGATGAAGTCCCCGTCTACTCCAGCGCCATCACCGGTGCCACCGCCGACCCGGTCAAGGACTACCTGAAGCAGATCGGAAAGGTCGCTCTGCTGAACGCGGCCGAAGAGGTCGAGCTCGCGATGCGCATCGAAGCCGGCCTGTTCGCCGAAGACAAGATGGCCGTGATGACCGAGGCCGAGAAGAAGAGCGCGCTCGGGCGTGAACTCCAGTGGGTTGCCAAGGACGGCGCCCGGGCGAAGAGCCACCTGCTCGGAGCCAACCTCCGCCTCGTCGTCTCTCTCGCCAAGCGCTACACCGGCCGCGGGATGCAGTTCCTCGACCTGATCCAGGAGGGAAACCTGGGCCTGATCCGTGCCGTCGAGAAGTTCGACTACACCAAGGGCTTCAAATTCTCCACCTACGCCACCTGGTGGATCCGCCAGGCGATCACCCGCGCCATGGCCGACCAGGCCCGTACCATCCGGATCCCGGTGCACATGGTCGAGGTCATCAACAAGCTGGCCCGCGTGCAGCGGCAGATGCTGCAGGACCTGGGCCGCGAGCCCACGCCCGAAGAGCTGAGCCGTGAACTCGACATGACGCCCGAGAAGGTCGTCGAGGTGCAGAAGTACGGTCGCGAGCCGATCTCGCTGCACACCCCGCTCGGCGAGGACGGTGACAGCGAATTCGGTGACCTCATCGAAGACACCGAAGCGGTCGTCCCTGCGGACGCAGTCGGCTTCACGATGCTGCAGAAGCAGCTCGAAAGCCTTCTCGACTCGCTCTCCGAGCGGGAAGCCGGCGTGATCCGCATGCGCTTCGGCCTCGGCGACGGGATGCCCAAGACGCTCGACCAGATCGGCGACACGTTCGGGGTGACGCGTGAGCGCATCCGTCAGATCGAGTCGAAGACCATGGCGAAACTGCGCCACCCCTCCCGGTCGCAGTCCCTACGCGACTACCTCGAATAGGCGGCCGCGTGCGCTACGCACCGGCGATCCTCGTCGGCAGGGTTGTTCGGGTCCTGGCGAGATGGCGGAAACCGGGCGGGGGATCAGCGGTCCCCGGTCTCGTCGTCAACACCATCGCTCCGGGATTCCTGTCCCGCACCCTGAACGGCTTCCCCGGCGGACTGGTCATCGTGACCGGCTCGAGCGGCAAGTCCACCACCACGAAGATGCTGGTTGCCGCTCTCCGGGCGCACGGCCTGGGCGTGTTCACGAACGAGTCGACGGCCAACATCAGCCAGGGGCTCACCTCGGCGCTGCTTGAGCAGGCCAGCCTGGCCGGCCGGATCAGCGGCGACGTGGCCGTGCTGGAAATGGATGAAGGGCACGGCGCCCTGATCTCCGGGTCGCTGAAGCCCCGCGTCGTCGCGCTGACGAACGTGATGGTCGACCAGATCGATCGCTTCCACGATTCCGAGATGGTCGCGGCCATGCTCGGCAAGATCGCGTCCCGGGCCACCGGAACCGTCGTGGTGAATGCCGACGACCAGCACCTGGTGGACCTCGCTTCGCGCCTCGAGGGAGCCGTGGCCGTGTCCCGCTACGGCGTGTCCGCCGACGTCCTCGCGGCGAACCCGCGCGGGCTCGGCTACAGCGTGACGGCCGGCAACCGCCTCTCCCCCGCGGAGGGGATGCTCCTCACCACGGTCGACGGCCGCGACGCCACCGTGCTGGTGGACGGTGCCAGCTACGACCTGGGCCTACCCGCCCGCGGAACGCACTATGCCGTCGATGCGCTGACCGCCCTCAGCACCGCCCAGGCGGTCCTCGGCGAGCGTTTCGACCCTGCCGTGGCGGTCGCGGCCATCTCGGCGATCCCGCCCGTTTTCGGCCGGGGCGAGATCGTCACGGTACGCGGCCGGAAGGTCGAATTCGTGCTCGTGCAAAACCCCGCGAGCTTCCAGCTCAACGTGGACAGCCTCGCGGCCGGAACCGACCAGATCCTGATCGCGATCGGTTCGGATGTCCGTGACCCGTCCTACTTCTGGCCGGTCGACACGTCCGGGCTTGGCCGGGTTCTCTTCGCCTCCGGCTCGAAGGCGCTGGAAATCGCCCTGCAGCTTGCCTACGACGACGTCGCCGTCGAGCGGATCGAGCCCGACCTCGGCCGCGCCCTCGACGAATTCCTCGCTCTCCCTGACCCGCGGATCGGACTGAAAACCATCATCTTCTCGGCCGACTCCATGCGCCGCACCCGCGCCCACCTCGGGCTCGTCTCCAACAAGGCAGGGCGGGAGTGATGCGAGCGCTCACCATCGTCTCCGTCCTGCCCGAACTCCTCGGCACGAACGGCGACGCCGCGAACGCCCGGGTGCTCGCCCAGCGCGCCCGTTGGGCCGGTGTCGACGCCGAAATCATTCCGGTGCGCACGGCCGCCGATCTGCCCGAGCAGATCGACCTCGTCGTGATCGGTTCAGGCTCCGACACCGAGCTGGTCGCGGTGCGCGACATCCTCGCCACGATGACGGAGCAACTCCGCGCCTGGTGCACGGCGGGAATCCCCATCCTCGCCGTCGGCACCGGATGGGAACTGCTCAGCTGGGGCATCGAGCTCGGTGACGGCACCGTCGTCGAGGGCCTCGGAATCGTCACGGGCCGCGCGGTTCCCCGGTCCGCACGGGTGACGGACGATCTCATCGTCGACTCCCGTTTCGGCAGACTGGTCGGCTTCGAGAACCACGCCCGCGACTACGTCGGCGGCGAGGCGTCACCACTCGGCCGGGTTCGATCCGGAACGGGAAACGGCGCTGCCCGTGGCGAAACCGGTGTGGAGGGCCTCGTCATGGGGAACCTCGTCTGCACCCACCTGCACGGACCGGTGCTGGCGCGGAACCCTTCCCTCGCCGACCACCTGCTCAGCACGGCCCTGGCGCGCGCCGGCGCGGAGTACGTTCCGGGTGCACGAGCCGTCGCAGTCGACGAGACAGCGAAAGCCGGGCGCAATCAGCTTGCCGTGGCGTTGGGCCTCACCGCGGAGTAACCTCCCGCGGGTGGTTCGGCCCCCGGAACGCAGGCCCCCGGATATGGGAACGGCGCGGAACGACCGAGGTCGTCCGCGCCGTTGACCGCGCGTCGAAAAGGACGGGTAGTCGAACTGGACTAGGAGCGCTGGTCCTCGAGAAGTCGGCTCGACTCGTCGTGCCAGCTCTCGGCGATCGCCGCGAGCTTCTCCTGGTGCTTGCGGCCGTGGTGGGCGCAGAACATCAGTTCGCTGTTGTTGACGACGACTCGGATGTAGGCCTGGGCGCCGCACGCATCGCAGCGGTCGGCCGCGGTGAGCTGGTGAGGGGCGCTCTGCCCGTCGACGGAACTTTGGTCGATGGCACCATTTCCGGTTGCGATCTGGGACATGTTTTCCTCCTCCAGACTGATACCAAGTGATACCAATTTAACCTGTGCTCCATGTAAACACGGTCCGCCCCGGTTTACGACTCCGTTTGGTTGCATTTCGCTCACCGCGTAGACGTTCTGGGCAGGGTGTTGCTGGGGAGCCAGGCGCGTTCCGGTCGGTATTCTTGACAGTTGTGAGCTCTTCAGACTATTCCGCACGCCACCTGTCGGTCCTCGAGGGGCTCGAGGCGGTTCGCAAGCGCCCCGGCATGTACATCGGTTCGACCGACTCGCGCGGTCTGATGCACTGCCTCTGGGAAATCATCGACAACTCGGTCGACGAGGCGCTGGGCGGATTCGGTTCCCGGATCGACATCGTCCTGCACCCGGACGAGAGCGTCGAGGTCAGGGACACCGCCCGCGGCGTTCCGGTGGACATCGAGCCCAAGACCGGCCTGACCGGGGTTGAGGTGGTCTTCACCAAGCTGCACGCCGGCGGAAAGTTCGGCAGCGGATCGTATGCCGCCTCCGGCGGCCTGCACGGCGTCGGCGCATCCGTCGTGAACGCCCTGTCCGAGCGACTCGACGTAGAGGTCGACCGTGACGGCAAGACCTGGGCGATGTCGTTCCACCGCGGCGAACCCGGGATCTTTGCGGATACAGGGGAGAAGAGCCCCGACGCGCCCTTCACCCCGTTCGAGAAGCAGAGCGAACTCCGCGTGATCGGCAAGGTCAAGCGCGGGGTCACCGGTACCCGGGTGCGCTACTGGGCCGACCGGCAGATCTTCACCAGGGGAGCCGCCTTCCAGACTGAGGAGCTCCTCGACCGGGCCAGGCAGACCGCGTTCCTCGTTCCCGGCCTCGCCATCGACATCGACGACCGGCGCAGCGCCGAAGCGGTACACGAGTCGTTCCAGTTCGAGGGCGGCATTTCCGAGTTCGTCGACCACCTCGCAACCGACACCCCCATCACCGACACCTGGCGGCTGTCCGGGAACGGCAGCTTCACCGAGACCGTCCCTGTCCTGACCGACAAGGGCGCCATGGTGCCGACCGAACTGACCCGGGACTGCGCCGTCGACATCGCCCTGCGCTGGGGCACGGGCTACGACACCGTCGTCCGCAGCTTCGTGAACATCATCGCCACGCCGAAGGGCGGCACCCATCAGGCCGGCTTCGACGCCGGGCTGCTGAAATTCCTGCGGTCCCAGGTGGAGTTGAACGCCCGCCGCCTCAAGATGGGTTCCGACAAGCTGGAGAAGGACGACGTGATGGCCGGCCTGACCGCCGTGCTGAACGTGCGGCTCCCCGAACCACAATTCGAGGGCCAGACCAAGGAGGTCCTGGGCACACCGGCCGTGCGCGCCATCGTCGCCAACGTCGTCGCCCAGGCCATGAACGAGCGTTTCATCTCCACGAAGCGTGACGACAAGACCCAGGCGGCGGTCGTGCTGGACAAGATCGTCGCCGAGATGAAGTCCCGCATTTCCGCGCGGGCCCACAAGGAAACCCAGCGGCGCAAGAACGCGCTCGAGAGCTCGTCGCTGCCGGCGAAGCTGGTCGACTGCCGCAGCAACGACGTGACCACGAGCGAGCTGTTCATCGTCGAAGGTGACTCTGCGCTCGGCACCGCGAAGCTCGCCAGGGACAGCGAGCACCAGGCTCTCCTGCCGATCCGGGGCAAGATCCTCAACGTGCAGAAGGCCTCGGTGTCCGACATGCTCTCCAACCTGGAGTGCGCGTCGATCATCCAGGTCATCGGCGCCGGCTCCGGGCGCAGCTTCGACCTGTCGGCCGCCCGGTACGGCAAGGTCATCATCATGAGTGACGCGGATGTCGACGGCGCCCACATCCGCACCCTCCTGCTGACCCTCTTCTTCCGGTACATGCGGCCGATGATCACCGAGGGCCGAGTCTTCGCGGCGGTGCCCCCGCTGCACCGGGTGGTCGTGATGAACCCGGGCAGCAAGCCGAACGAGACCATCTACACCTATTCGGAGCCCGAACTGCACAGCGTGCTCGCCGGGTTGAAGAAGAGCGGCAAGCGTTACCAGGACCCGATCCAGCGGTACAAGGGGCTCGGCGAGATGGATGCCGACCAGCTCGCCACCACGACCATGGAACGCGCGCACCGCACCCTCCGCCGGGTCAGGGTGGCCGACGCGGAGATGGCAGGAAAGGTATTCGAACTCCTGATGGGCAACGACGTCGCCCCACGCAAGGAATTCATCATCGACAGCTCGGACAAGCTCAGCCGCGACCGGATCGACGTCTAACCATCGGTATCCGCCCCCTCCGCGGACGGGCTCACCGCCGGAACGGAGAAGGCCGTGCTCGGCAGGTCGGCCTCGTCGGCCATGATCGCGGCAACGATGCGCCGGGCGACCAGGTCGGGCGCGTGACCGGCGGGCAGCCGTGGCGCCGTTCCGGCGATCGGGTGCCCGGATAGTCCGGTCTCGGTGTGGCCCGGCCGGGCGTCGAGAATGCGGATGCCGCTCCGGCGCAGCTCCCGGCCGGCGGCCTTGTCGAAGGCCGCAAGGGCTGCCTTCGAGGCGGAGTACGCCGCCAGGTTAGCGGTCGGGCTTTCGCTCACGACCCCGCTCAGCGTCACCACGAAGGGGCTTCGCCCCGCCGCTGCCGACTCGGCCAGGGCCGCGCGGGCGGCCCGCAGCAACCGGATCGGGGCCAGCGTGTTCACGGCGAACAGCCGTTCCAGGGTCGGATCGGTCACCTCGGTCGCCGCCCCGAAGGCGACGACGCCGGCGGCGTTCACGATGCCGTCGAGGCGGCCGTCGACGGCGATCGCGCCGGCGACCAGGGCGACGATGTCGGCCGGGACGGCCAGGTCGGCGGTGACGATCGTCCCGGGAAGGTCAAGGGTCTCGAGGCTGCCCCTGTCCCGCCCGCTGAGGATCAGTCGCGCGCCCTGGTCGGCGAGCAGCCGGGCGATGTCACGGCCGAGGCCCCCTGAGGCGCCGACGACGAGGATGGATGCGTCACGAAGCTGGGTCATGCCGCCACCTTAGCCGGGCTTCCTGCCCGGCCGGTCCACCGGGGCGGCCCCGCGGCAAGCAGCGGGTGCCGCGGCGGTCAGCCGTTCTGTGTGCCGATCTGGGCGCCGATCGATCCGACCACGGCGTCCAGCATCGTGCCGGAGGCGTCGCGGCGGGAGCCGGATTCGGGGAGAGAACGAGGAGCCCCATCGGGGCCGACGGCGCGGGCCGGGAGCGGCCCGACCCAGGCCACGGACACGGTGTCCTCGCCTTTGAGGAAGCGGTGGGATCGCACGCCCCCGGTGGCGCGGCCCTTCGCCGGGTACTCGGCGAAGTCGGACAGTTTGGCGCTGCCGGGATCCGTTCCGGCGAGCGTCTGGCTGCCGGTGGCGATCGTGGCGACCACGGCGGACTCGGCCGCCTCCGGCGCCAGGCTCGTGAACCAGACCACCTGGGTGTCGGGGGCGAGCTTGATCCCGGCCATGCCGCCGGCCGTGCGCCCCTGCGGGCGCACCGAGCCGGCCGGGAAACGCAGCAGCTGGGAGTCGGAGGCGATGAAGACGAGTTCGTCGGCCTCGGAACCCTGTGCGGCGCCGACGACGACATCCTTCGGTTTCAACGCGATGATCTCGAAGTCGGGCCGGTTCGCCCAATCGCCTGGGGTCACGCGTTTCACGATGCCGGAGCGCGTGCCGAGCGCGATCGCCCGGTCGGAGTCGAGGGAGACCAGGGCGAGCACCTTCTCCTCCTTGTTCGGCAGGGCAAGGTAATCCCCGATGCGCACGCCCGCCGCGAGCTGGATCGAGGTCGGCGGCATCACGGGCAGGTCGACGGGGGAGAACCGGATGAGGCGGCCCAGGCTGGTCACGGCGCCGACCTCGGTGCGGCTGGTGGTGTCCAGGCTGGACAGGATTGCGTCGTGCTTGCTGCGGCGCTGTGCCGGGACGATCCGCTCGTTCAACGGTTCGTCGGCGGAGGGAAGGTCGACCCGGGCGATCCGGCCGGTCGTGCTGAGGTAGAGCCGGGTCGGGGTGTCGGTGACCTCGAGGATCGCGGCCGTGCGTTTCGCGGCGGCCCCGGCGATGCTCGGCCGGGCCTCGGTGAGCACGGTTCGCCGGGGGGTGCCGAATCGTTCGGCCACGGTGGCGAGCTCGTCGGAGACGAGGGTGCGGATGGCCTGCTTGCTGCCGAGCAGCTTCTCGAGGGCGGCGATGTCCGCGAGCAGCTGGTCGCGTTCCGTCTCCAGCTCGATCCGCGAGAACCGGGTCAGCCGCCGCAGCCGAAGCTCGAGGATGTACTCGGCCTGGATCTGGCTCAGGTCGAACACGTCGATCAGGCGGGTGCGAGCCTGGTCGCTGTCGTCGCTGGCGCGGATCACCTGGATGACCTCGTCGATGTCGAGGATGGCCACGAGCAGACCCTCAACGAGGTGCAGGCGTTCCTTGCGGCGTGCCAGCCGGTACGCCGACCGCCGGGTGACCACCTCGATCCGGTGGCCGACGTAGACCATGAGCAGTTCGCGCAGACCCAGGGTCTGCGGGCCGCCGTCGACGAGGGCGACGGCGTTGATGTTGAACGAGTCCTCGAGCGGGGTGACCCGGTAGAGCTGCTCCAGCACGGCCTCCGGGCTGAACCCGGTCTTGATGCCGATGACGAGGCGGAGTCCCCTGGTGCGGTCGGTGAGGTCGGTGACGTCGGAGATCCCGCTGAGCTTCTTCGAGTTCACCCCGTCCTTGATCTTCTCGATGACCCGCTCCGGGCCGACGAGGTAGGGCAGCTCGGTGACGACCAGCCCCGCCTTGCGGGCGGTGATCGCCTCGACGGAGACGCGTGCCCTGGTCTTGAAACTGCCCCGGCCGGTGGCGTAGGCATCTTTGATCCCGGCCAGGCCGACGATGGTTCCTCCGGTGGGCAGGTCGGGACCCGGCACGAACTCCATCAGGTCCTCGAGGGTGGCGTCCGGGTGCGCCAGGAGGTGCCGGGCGGCGCCCACCACCTCGATCAGGTTGTGCGGCGCCATATTCGTCGCCATCCCGACGGCGATGCCGCTCGCTCCGTTGACCAGCAGGTTCGGGTACGCCGCCGGCAGCACGTCGGGTTGGGTGAGCTGATTGTCGTAGTTGGGCACGAAGTCCACGACGTCCTCATCGAGGTTCTCCGTCATGGCCAGGGCCGGGGCGGCCAGGCGCGCCTCGGTGTAGCGGGGCGCGGCCGGGCCGTCGTCGAGCGAACCGAAGTTGCCGTGCCCGTCGATCAGGGGCACCCGCAGGGTGAACGCCTGAGCCATCCGCACCAGGGCGTCGTAGATAGCCGTGTCGCCGTGGGGGTGCAACTTGCCCATCACCTCGCCGACGACCCGCGCGCTCTTGACATGGCCGCGGTCCGGACGCAGTCCCATTTCGCTCATCTGGTAGAGGATGCGGCGCTGCACGGGCTTGAGCCCGTCCCGTGCGTCGGGGAGCGCACGGGAGTAGATCACCGAGTACGCATACTCGAGGAAGGACCCCTGCATCTCCGTCGACACGTCGACGTCTTCGATGCGCTCGGTGAAATCGGCGGGCGGCGTGCTGTTTGAACGGCTCATTCGTGAATTCTGTTGAGGCGTGCTGGCCTGGGGCAGGCACTTTCGGGTGGGCGCTGGAACGTGCGGCCTGGGTCTATGTCAGAATTGGCCGGATGCCCCCCATGCTACCGGCCCGCCAATTCAGTGCCCTGCGGCTTGCCGACGTTCTGACAAGTTCCCTGTCCTCGATCCTCGACCGGCCCAATGCCCTGGGCCTGGGGTCGGCCGGCCGGACCGTCGTGGTGCTGGCCGACGGGCTCGGGGTCGGCCAGCTCCGGGCGCGCGCCGGGCATGCGCGCTTCCTGTGCTCCCACCTCACGAAGGCGGGCGTGCTCGACGGCGTCTTCCCTGCCACGACGGCCGCCGGGATCGCCACCCTCACGACCGGTGTCGAGCCGGGGCGACATGGCCTGGTCGGCTACCGCGTGCGCGACGAGGCCAGGGACCGGGTCGTGAACCAGCTGACCGGTTGGGACGACGACATGGATCCGGCACGGTGGCAAAGGGAACGCACGGTCTTCGAGCGCGCCGCCGACGACGGGGTGCCCAGTTTCGCGATCGGGCCCAAGCGCTACACGGCGTCCGGTTTCACCCTGGCCGTGCTCCGCGGCGCCCGCTACGTGCCCGCGGAGACCCTGGCAGACCGATTCGCGGCCGCCCGCACGCTGCTCGACTCCGAACCGAGGGCACTTGTCTACCTGTATGTCCCCGAACTGGACATGGCCGCCCACGCGCACGGCTGGGAGTCCGCCCGGTGGCTGGCCGAACTGGAGGCACTCGACGCCGCGGTGGCGAGGTTCGCCGCCGGCCTCAGACGGGACGAGGGGCTGCTGCTTACCGCCGATCACGGCGTCGTCGATGTCCCGGCAACCCGGCATGTTCTTTTCGACACCGTTCCCGAGCTCGTCGGGGGAGTGCGCCACATCGGAGGAGACCCCCGATGCGTCCAGCTCTACCTGGAACCGGAGCGCGCCGATGAGGCGCCGGCCCTGGCCGAATCCTGGCGGGAAACCGAGGGCGACCGTGCCTGGGTGTTCACCCGGGCCGAGGCCGTCGAGGCTGGCCTCTTCGGCGAGGTAGCGCCGGAGGTGCTTCCGCGGATCGGAGACGTCATCGTCGCCGCCCGCAAACTGGTCGCCTATTACGACTCACGCGAACCGAACCAGTCGGCTCGCCAGATGATCGGCCAGCACGGGTCGCTCACCGACGAGGAACTCCGGGTCCCGTTGATCCGGTTCGGCGCGCACTCGGCCTGAGGCCGGCACCTGCCGGACCGGGCATGAGCCCGACCCGACACGGTACTCAGGCGGGGTACTGGCCGCGCTTCACCTGCGGCTTGGGCAGGCGCATCGGACGGAGCTGCAGCGCGCGCATGGCCGCGTACCAACGGACCCGTTCGGCCTTGGGCTCGCCGAACTTCGCCTTCACCTTGCGGGTGAGCGTGAAACCCAGGATGACGCAGTCGACCACCGCGACGAGGAAGAAGGCCCACAGCGCCAGGATGCCGTAGGTCTGCACCATCGGGTCGGGGAAGAACGTCAGCAGGATGACGAGGAACATCACCGGGATCATGAATTCGCCGATGTTGAAACGGGCGTCGACGTAGTCGCGGACGAAGCGCTTCTGCGGCCCGCGTTCGCGCTGCGGAAGGAACCTGTCGTCACCGGCGGCCATGCCGACACGGGCGCGGTCCCTGGCCTCGGCCGCCTTGCCTCTGGCCTGCTTGGCCGCGAGCTTGCGGTCGTCGGGCACCAGCGGGCGCTTGTTCAGCGCCTCCTGCTGCTTGCGGCTGGGCGTCGCTTGCCCCTTGCCGGACAGGTGACCGGCCGCGAGGCGGGCTTTCGTCTCCTCCACGGTCTCCATGGGGGGTTGTGCGTCTGGGTTCACAGGCTTAGCCACATCAGTTCCTTGCATTTGGTTGGCTTAAGATTACCCGATGACCGATATTCCAGAAACAGAACCGAATTCGTCGACAACGGCCGCGGACGGCATCCGGGCGGCCGTTGAGCGGGGCCTGCCGTCGACGATCGCGGACCTCTGCGCGCTCGTTCGGGTCCCGTCGGTGTCGTGGGATGCCTTCGACCGTGGCCAGGTGGCCCGCAGCGCCGAGATGGTGGCGGAACTGGCGCGCGGTTTGGGCGTGTTCGAGACCGTCGAGGTGAAGCAGGCCGGCATCCCGGGCGGCTCGGAACTGGGCCAGCCGGCGGTGCTTGCCACCCGGGCTGCCCGGAACGGCCGGCCGACGGTGCTGCTCTACGCGCACCACGACGTGCAGCCTCCCGGCAACGATGGGGACTGGGAAACGCTGCCCTTCGAACCGACAGTGCGCGGGGACCGTCTCTACGGACGCGGAGCCGCCGACGACAAGGCGGGCGTGATGGCCCATATCGCGTCGATCCGCGCCCTCGTCGAAGCGGTAGGACCCGATTTCGACCTCGGCCTCGCCCTCTTCATCGAGGGGGAGGAGGAGTTCGGCAGCCGGTCCTTCGCCACCTTCCTGGAGGAGAACCGGGAGGCGTTGCGCGCCGACGCCATCGTGGTCGCCGACTCGAACAACTGGGACATCGACACTCCGGCGCTGACGATCGCGCTGCGCGGCAACGTCACATTCAGGCTCACCGTCCGCACCCTCGACCACGCGTCGCACTCCGGCATGTTCGGCGGCGCCGTCCCCGACGCGATGATGGCCACGGTCCGTCTTCTGGGCACCCTGTACGCCGCCGACGGATCGGTGGCGGTCGCCGGGCTGACCAGCCACGACACGGCCACCCCCGAGTACTCGGAGGCCCAGCTGCGCCAGGAGACCGGGCTGGCCGCAGGAGTGAGTCCGATCGGCCACGGCTCCGTTCTCAGCCGGATCTGGTCGCAGCCGGCGATCACGATCACCGGCATCGACGCGCCGACCGTCGCCAACGCCTCCAACACCCTGTCGCCTGTGATCTCGGTTCGACTGAGCACCCGGATCGCCCCCGGCCAGCCCGCAGCGGATGCCTTCGCCGCCCTCGAGACCCATCTGCGCGAAAACGCCCCGTTCGGCGCGCAGATCGACATCGACGACGTCGACACGGGGGAAGCCTTCCTCGTCGACACGAGCGGCTGGGCCGTCACCGAGACCCGGCACGCCATGGAAGAGGCCTGGGGGCGCGCGCCGGTCGACATCGGCGTCGGCGGCTCGATCCCGTTCATCGCGGACCTCGTGCGGGTCTTCCCCGAAGCCCAGATCCTGGTCACCGGCGTCGAGGACCCCGATTCACGCGCGCACAGCCCCAATGAGTCACTCCACCTCGGAGTGTTCAAACGGGCGGTCCTCGCAGAGGCCTTCCTGCTCGGCCGGCTCAACCGGAGGGTCCAGCCGGCGGCTTCCTGACCCGCTCGGCCAAGTCGACGTCCGGATCGGGAATTCCGAGGGTGGTTTCACCGTTTCGCTGGGTAGAATCACGGTGGCAACCCGTAGGAGCCGGCCCAGGCCGGCTGCGCGGCGCCACCGATTGACAGCAGCGACGTGACGGGACCGTACCGACGCGAGATTAAGAGGAGCAGCATGACCGACACCATCGCCCAAACCGGCACCGCAGCGCACGGCGTGGGCCTCAGCGCCACCGCCGCCCAGAAAGTCCGCAGCCTGCTCGCCCAGGAAGGCCGCGAGGACCTGCGGCTGCGCGTCGCAGTGCAGCCCGGAGGCTGTTCGGGCCTGATCTACCAGCTCTACTTCGACGAGCGTGTGCTCGAGGGTGACGCGCTCGTCGACTTCGACGGGGTTGAGGTTGTCGTCGACAAGATGAGCGTGCCCTATCTCGACGGAGCGTCCATCGACTTCGAAGACACCATTGCGAAGCAGGGGTTCACGATCGACAATCCGAACGCCGGCGGAAGCTGCGCCTGCGGAGACTCCTTCAGCTGATCCGCAGCGGCTGAGCGCCGTCCCTGTCCGAACACACCAGGTCCGAACACACCAGGCACCTGGCGTGTCGCGGTTCGGCGGAGGGTCGGCGCCCGCGAATACTGTGACTGGAGGCGAATTCGTTATCCACCCGGCCGCGTTGGTGCACATCCGGAGCCGTCTCTCGCAGTAGGCTGGGAATCGAGAAATGCACTTCCAGTGAAGTGTCGTCGAGTCTTTCCGAAAGGTTACTGGTGCGCAAAAACCATCGTTTCCGATGGGCTGCTATTCCGATTGCAGCGTCGTTGGCCATTGTTCTGGCGGGGTGCACCCAAGCCCAGCTTCACGGCTTCCTCCCCGGCTTCGAAGAGGGTCAGCCGGCGGTGACCAACCAGACCGACCGTATCGGCGGGTTGTGGACGACGTCCTGGCTCGTGCTGCTCGTGGTCGGCCTGATCACCTGGGGTCTCACGATCTGGACGGTCGTCGTCTACCGCCGTCGCAAGGGCCAGACCGGCCTGCCGGTCCAGCTCCGTTACAACATGCCGATCGAGATCTTCTACACGGTCGTGCCCCTCATCCTCGTGCTGGGATTCTTTGCCTTCACCGCGCGTGACCAGGCCGCGATCGAGGCGCGCTTCGAGTCGCCCGACGTGAAGATCGAGGTCATCGGCAAGCAGTGGGCCTGGGACTTCAACTACGTCAACGAAGACGTCTTCTCCGCCGGCATCCAGGGCCAGCCCGACCTCAACGGTCCCAAGGGCTCGCTTGTCGAGTCCGAGATCCCCACCCTGGTGCTCCCCGTCGGCAAGAAGATCGAACTGGCGCTCGAGTCCCGCGACGTCATCCACTCCTTCTGGGTCATCGACTTCCTCTACAAAAAGGACATGATCCCCGACAAGACCAACTACATGTCGGTCATCCCCGAACGAATCGGCACGTACTCGGGCAAGTGCGCAGAACTGTGCGGCGAGTACCACTCCCTGATGCTGTTCAAGGTCAAGGTAGTCTCCGAGTCCGACTACGACGCATACATCCAGTCGCTGCGGGTCGCCGGCAATGAAGGCCAGCTCGACAACGGCTACAAGCGCAATCAAAATCTTCCGGGCACGACCGCCCCGACGGTTCAGGAGGGCAACTAGGCCATGAGTACCACCACTGCTCCCACCGCCCCCACCGCACCGGCCGCACCTCGGCGCGTGTCCGGCGTCGACCGCAAGGGCAACGTCCTGGTGCGGTGGATCACCTCCACCGACCACAAGGTCATCGGGTACATGTACCTGATCACCTCCTTCGTCTACTTCTGCCTCGCCGGCGTGATGGCCCTGGTGATCCGGGCCCAACTGTTCGAGCCCGGCCTGCAGGTCGTGCAGACGAAAGAGCAGTACAACCAGCTCTTCACCATGCACGGCACGATCATGCTGCTGATGTTCGCGACGCCGTTGTTCTTCGGATTCGCGAACTCCCTGATGCCGCTCCAGATCGGCGCGCCCGATGTGGCGTTCCCACGGCTCAACGCGTTCTCCTTCTGGGCGTTCTTCTTCGGCAGCCTCATCGCAGTCGGCGGGTTCCTCACCCCGCAGGGAGCGGCATCCTTCGGCTGGTTCGCCTACCAACCGCTGGCGAGCACGACCTTCTCGCCCGGGGTCGGCGGCAACCTGTGGATGGTCGGGCTGGGACTGTCCGGATTCGGCACCATTCTCGGCGCCGTGAACTTCATCACCACGATCATCACCATGCGCGCGCCCGGCATGACCATGTTCCGGATGCCGATCTTCACCTGGAACACGATGGTCACCTCCATCCTCGTGCTGATGGCCTTCCCGGTGCTCGCCGCCGCGCTCCTCGCCGCCGCCTCCGACCGGATCTTCCTCTCCCACATCTACGACCCGGCCAACGGCGGCGCCATCCTCTGGCAGCACCTGTTCTGGTTCTTCGGCCACCCCGAGGTGTACATCATCGCGCTGCCGTTCTTCGGCATCGTGTCCGAGGTGTTCCCGGTCTTCAGCCGCAAGCCGATCTTCGGTTACAAGACCCTGATCTACGCGACCATCTCCATCGCGGCACTGTCCGTCGCGGTCTGGGCGCACCACATGTACGTCACCGGTTCCGTTCTGCTGCCGTTCTTCTCCCTGATGACCATGCTCATCGCGGTACCGACCGGGGTGAAGATCTTCAACTGGATCGGCACCATGTGGCGCGGGTCGCTGACCTTCGAGACTCCGATGCTCTGGGCCCTCGGGTTCCTCGTCACGTTCACCTTCGGTGGGCTGACCGGTGTCATCCTCGCGTCACCGCCGCTGGACTTCCACGTCTCCGACACCTACTTCGTCGTGGCGCACTTCCACTACGTTATCTTCGGCACCGTCGTCTTCGCCATGTTCAGTGGCTTCTACTTCTGGTGGCCCAAGTGGACCGGCAAGATGCTCAACGAGAGCCTGGGCAAGTGGCACTTCTGGCTCCTCTTCATCGGCTTCCACACCACCTTCCTCGTGCAGCACTGGCTCGGCGTCGTCGGGATGCCCCGACGGTACGCGTCGTACTCGCCCGAAGACGGCTTCACCTGGATGAACCAGCTGTCGACGATCGGCGCGATGATCCTCGCCGTCTCGATGATCCCGTTCTTCCTGAACGTGTACATCACGGCGCGGAAGGCTCCGCTGGTCACCGTGAACGACCCGTGGGGCTTCGGCGCCTCGCTCGAGTGGGCGACGTCATGCCCGCCGCCGAGGCACAACTTCACCTCGATCCCACGGATCCGCTCCGAGCGTCCCGCCTTCGACCTGAACCACCCCGAGGTGGCCATGGCCGTCGGCATCGGCCCCGGCAAGGACGCCCCGGATGCCCCCACGTATGACGCAGCTTCGAACAAGGTGAAATAAATGAGAGCCAACGTCAACCTGCTCTGGATCCTCGCCGGCTTCTTCACCGTCGTCACCACCGCCTACGTCGTGTGGGGTCTGCTCGACCCCAAGCAGCACAGCGTCGAGTGGGCCGGCACCTTCGCCCTCGGACTCTGCGCCGTGTTCACCAGCTTCGTCGCGTTCTACCTCAGCCGGGTGCACGGCGCCCAGGGCGGGGAACTGCCCGAAGACCGGCTGGACTCCAACATCGACGACGGCGACCCCGAGGTCGGCTTCTTCAGCCCGTGGAGCTGGTGGCCGATCCTGCTCGCCGGCAGTGCCGCCCTGTTGTTCCTCGGCCTGGCCGTTGGCGTCTGGATCTCCATCATCGCCCTGGGGCTGGGAGTCATCTGCCTCGTCGGCTGGGTCTACGAGTACTACCGGGGCATGTTCGCCCGCTAGAACCCATCCCACGGCCGTTCACGGCCATCCGCTACGGCGCCCGCGACAGAGTCCGGGCGCCGTTTGCGTACCCTGACGTCGGCGCAGGCGCGGAGCGCGGGTCAGTCGCGGCGGCGGAACCCGAGCAGTTCGAAGGCAGCGGTCACGGGGCGATCGGCGTGCGGCTCCTGGGCGAGGGTGGCGGCATCCGTGTGGTGGGCCGACGGCCCCATTCCGACCAGGCTGGTCACCTGGTGGGGGTCGAGTGTGAGCAACTCGGACGACGTCCGCTGGGATTCGAGGATGAAGTGCACGTCGAGGGACGCAACCAGTTCGGCTGACTTGTTCGCCTGCACCCCGAGAGCGAGCCCGGCAGCGCGGAGCTCCTGCAGATGCGTCTCCTGCGGCACGACGACGACCAGGCGACCGCCGCGGCGGAGCACGCGGTGGAATTCGGAGGGATTGCGCGGCGCGAAGACGTTGAGGATGACGTCGACGACGCCGTCCCGCACCGGCAACGGCGCCCAGACATCCGCCACCAGGCCGTCGATCCGGTCGTCGCCGGCGATGGTGCGAGCGACGGCGACCGGGGAGAGGTCCATGCCGAGGGCCCGGGCGCCGTCCAGCTTGGCGAGCACGCCGAGCAGGTAGTAGCCGGTGCCGCAGCCGGCGTCGAGGACAGCGAGCGGGTTCTCCTGGCCAACCAGTTCGGCGAGGCTATCGCGGAGGGGCTCGTACCAGCCGGCGGCGAGGAAGGCGTCGCGAGCATCGAGCATGGCCGCGCTGTCGCCGATCAGGCGCCGGGAGCCGCCGGCCAGCGAGACGTAGCCTCGCTTGTTCGCGTCATAGGCGTGGCCGGTGGGGCAGCGCAGGACGAGCGCCCCGCCGGGCGCGAGGGGAAGAAAACAGATCGGGCACCGAAGCCACTCCGACAGGGTCTGGAGGGACATCGATGCCCGATCTGTTGTTGAGGCAGGTGCCTAGTGGTGGTCGCCGTGGGACTGTTCGAGTTCCGTGTTGCCGACTGGTTCGATCCGGTCCTCGAAGAACCAGCGGGACATGCCGGCACGCAGCTTCTGCCCGGTGGTGATCTTGCCCTGGGCGTTCGGGCGGATCATCAGCGGCTTGTAGTCGGAGTAGCTGACCAGCTTCCAGCGCTCGTACTCGTCGATCGGCTGGTGCACCTCGATGTATTCGCCGCCGGGAAGGCGCACGATCCGACCGGACTCGTAGCCGTGCAGCACGATCTCACGATCCTTCTTCTGCAACGCCAGGCAGACCCGCTTGGCGACGAAGAACGCGATGAACGGTCCCACGATCGTGAGGAACTGCATCGTGTGGATGACGCCCTCCATCGTGACCGAGAAGTGCGTCGCGATGATGTCGGAGGAGGCGGTGGCCCACAGGGCGGCGTAGAAGGTGACGCCGGCCGCGCCGATGGCGGTGCGGGTCGGGGCGTTCCGCGGGCGATCGAGGATGTGGTGCTCGCGCTTGTCCCCGGTCACCCAGGCCTCGATGAACGGGTAGATGAGCACCACGAGGATGAACAACCCGAGAGAGACCAGGGGAATCAGGATGTTGAACGAGAACGTGCGGTCGAGCCAGACGAATTCGAGTCCCGGCGGGATCAGGCGCAGCGCCCCATCGGCGAATCCGATGTACCAGTCCGGCTGGGTTCCCGCGGAGACGGGGGAGGGGTCGTATGGACCGTAGTTCCAGATCGGGTTGATCGTGAACAATGAGGCCATCAGCATCACGACGCCGAAGACGATGAAGAAGAAGCCACCGGCCTTGGCCGCGTAGACCGGGAGGACCGGGTAGCCGACCACATTCTGGTTCGTGCGCCCTGCACCGGGGTACTGGGTGTGCTTGTGGACCACGACGAACAGGAGGTGCATCGCGATCAGCGCGACGATGATCGCCGGCAGGAGGAGAATGTGCAGCGAGTACAAGCGCCCGACGATGGCCTCGCCCGGGAATTCACCGCCGAAGAGCAGGTAGGAGATCCAGGTGCCGACGAGCGGGATGCCCTTGACCATCCCGTCGATGATGCGGAGGCCGTTGCCCGAGAGCAGGTCGTCGGGAAGGGAGTACCCGGTGAATCCTTCGGCCATGGCGAGGATGAAGAGGATGAAGCCGATCACCCAGTTCAGTTCGCGCGGCTTGCGGAACGCGCCGGTGAAGTAGATCCGGAGCATGTGCAGGCCGATGGCCGCGACGAAGAGCAGCGCGGCCCAGTGGTGGACCTGGCGCATCAGCAGCCCGCCACGGATGTCGAAGGAGATGTCGAGTGACGACGACATCGCCGCGGACATCTCCACGCCCTTCAACGGGACGTAGGACCCGTCGTACTGGACGGGAGCCATGGACGCGCTGAAGAAGAACGTCAGGAACGATCCGGACAGCAGGATGATGACGAAGCTGTACAGCGCCACCTCGCCGAGCAGGAAGGACCAGTGGTCCGGGAAGATCTTCCGGCCGAGTTCCTTGACCGCCGTCGAGATGCTGGTGCGCTCGTCGATGTAGTTGGCGGCGACGGCCGTCAGGCCGCCGGACTTCTTGGTTTCGACCAGCTCAGTGGTCGTAGTTGTAGTGCTCAATGCCGCTCCCAGAAGCTCGGTCCGACGGGTTCAGTGAAATCGCTCTGTGCAATGAGGTAACCCTCTGAGTCTACCGCGATGGGCAGTTGGGGCAGGGGGCGCTTGGCCGGTCCGAAGATGACCTCACAGTGGTTCGACACGTCGAACTGAGACTGGTGACAGGGGCAGAGGAGGTGGTGGGTCTGCTGCTCGTACAGCGCCACCGGGCAGCCGACGTGGGTGCAGATCTTCGAGTAGGCGACGATCCCGTCATACGACCAGCCCTTGCGTTCGGGCAGTTCGTTGAGGTCCTCAGGCTTGAGCCGCATCAGCAGGACGGCGGCCTTGCCCTTTTCTTCCAGCTTGCCGTGCTCCAGATCCTGGAGCCCTTCCGGGATCACGTGGAAGGCGGAGCCCAGGGTGATGTCGGATGCCTTGATCGGCGTGCCGGTCGGGTCGAGGGCGAGACGCGTGCCCTTCTTCCACATCGTGTGGCTGAGAAGTGCTGCCGGGTTGTCGTCCTGCGGGCCGAGGCCGCGGAACAGCACGACCGCAGGAAGGGGGAACGCGATGAGTGCACCGATCAGGCTGTTGCGGATCAGGGTGCGTCGACCGATGCCGGATTCTTCGCCGGCTTCCTGGAATATCTCGACGGCCCGTGATCGGGTCTCCTCCGAGCCGCGAACGGGGTGGCGTTCGTCGATGCCCTCATGGTCGAACATCAGGGCCTTGCCCCAGTGCACGGCGCCGATGCCGATCGCCATCAGCGCCAGGGTGAGGCCAAGACCGATGAAGAGGTTGTTGGTGCGAACGGAACCCGGGTCCTCCGGGACGATCGGGAACGCCATGTATGCCGCGATGGCGAAGACGCTGCCCACGATCGACAGGTAGAACAGCGTGTACACGGTGCGCTCGGCCCGGCGCTCGGCGCTCGGGTCAAGATCGGTCACGCGAGGGCGGTGCGGCGGGAGGCCCGGGTTGCCCACGGCGTCCCGCACGACGACGGCGGTGCCTGCGGGAGCTCCTTCATGCCCGACGCCCGACGAGTCAGCAGCGGCCAGGTCCTTTCCGCTGTTATCGTCCTTGGCCATTGTTCTCCTTCATCGGCATTTTCATATACAAGTTGTTCGAGACCGGATGACCGGTCAGTTTGATCTCGCCGTGATCCACACGGTCAGGGCGACGATCGTCCCGAGGCCGAAGATCCAGAGGAACAGGCCTTCAGAGACCGGTCCGAGCGAGCCGAGCGCGTAGCCACCGGGAGAAGGGTTGTTCTCGAGGTACTTGAGGTAGGTGATGATGTCGCGCTTGCTCTCGGGGGAGATGTTCATCTCGTTGAAGACCGGCATGCTCTGCGGGCCGGTGACCATGGCCTCGTAGATGTGCTTGGACGTGACGCCCTCGAGCGACGGAGCGAACTTGCCCTCCGTCAGCGCTCCACCGGCGCCGGCCACGTTGTGGCACATCGCGCAGTTGATCCGGAAGAGCTCGGCGCCGTTGGCGGCGTCGCCCTTCTCATCGAGGAGGTTGGCTTCAGGCAGCCCGGGGCCGGGCGCGAGCGAGGACACATAGGCGGCGAGGGTGGCGATCTGCTCATCCGTGAACTGGACGGCCTTCTTCTGTGCCTGCGGCCCATTCATCTGCATCGGCATCCGACCGGTGCCGACCTGGAAGTCCACCGCTGCGGCTCCGACGCCGATCAGGCTCGGACCGCTGCCGGTGCCCTGCGCGGCCAGGCCGTGGCAGGTGGCGCAGTTCGCGGCGAAGAGCTTCTTGCCCTCACCGATCGTCTGCTGGGACGTGGCGCTGGTTTCGGCGCTGGCCGTGCTCGTGCTGAACGCGGCGTACGCTCCGCCCGTGAAGAGGAGGCCGATCGCGATGAGGGCGACGCTGGACAGAGGATGGCGGCGGCCGGCCTTGCGCCCGCCCGGGCTCTTGAGCTTCTTGATCGTGGTCATTTGTGCGTTTTCCACTTTCGACTGTCTACTTGAGAACGTAAATGACGAGGAACAGGCCGATCCAGACGACATCGACGAAGTGCCAGTAGTAGGACACGACGATGGCGCTGGTTGCCTCCTTGTGGCCGAAGTTCTTGACCGCGAAGCCGCGGCCGATCACGAGCAGGAAGGCCAGGAGACCGGCGGTGACGTGGATGCCGTGGAACCCGGTGGTGAGGTAGAACGCGGATCCGTACGCGTTGCTGGAAAGGGCGATGCCCTCCGACACGAGCGTGGCGTATTCGAAGATCTGGCCGGAGACAAAGATCGCACCCAGGGCGTAGGTGAGGAAGAACCACTCGACCATGCCCCACTGGCTCGGCTTCCAGCCCGTGGACCTCGCCTGCAGACGTTCGGCCGCGAACACGCCGAACTGGCAGGTCACGGAGGACGTCACCAGGATGAGCGTGTTCACCAGCGCGTAGGAGAAATTGTGCTTCTCCGTCTCGAACTGCCACAACTCCGGCGACGTCGACCGGAGGGTGAAGTAGATCGCGAAGAGGCCGGCGAAGAACATCACCTCGCTGCCGAGCCAGACGATTGTGCCCACAGCCACGCTGTTAGGCCGATTAACCACGGGCGCTGTGGCTGAATAAGTAATTGAAGGGCTCGTCACTATTCCATTATGGCCGATATTCGACGGGGTTTCGCTCAACCGGGCTTGCCTGTCGATCAAAATCCGGAATGACCACCCGATTGGAACAAAGACGCCCCCGGAGCACCAATTCGGGTGGTCGGCGGATCTCGCTTAAGATCGTTCCATGCTTGAATTCCAGTCCTGGCCCAACGTGATCAGCGCCCTTCTCGCCGGCGAGGATCTGAGCGTCTCCGACGCGGCGTGGAGCATGGAACAGGTGATGCTCGGGGAGGCCACTCCAGCGCAGCTCGCGGGATTCCTCGTGGCTCTGCGGGCCAAGGGTGAAACGGTCGACGAAATCGTCGGTTTCCGCGACGCGATCCTCGAGCACGCGGTACCGTTGGCCGTGAACCCGATGGCCCTCGACATCGTCGGAACGGGCGGGGACCGCTTCGGCACCGTGAACATTTCGACCATGGCCTCCATCGTCTGCGCCGGGGCCGGGGTGCCGGTGATCAAGCACGGCAACCGGGCGGCCAGTTCCGCGTCAGGCTCCTCAGACGTGCTCGCGGCGCTCGGAATCGACCTGACTCTCTCACCCGACAAAGTCGCAGCCATCCTTGACTCCGCGGGAATCACTTTCGCCTACGCCGCGGCGTTCCACCCGGGATTCCGCCACGCGGCGACCGCCCGGAAGGAACTGGGCATCCCCACGGTGTTCAACTACCTCGGCCCGCTCTGCAACCCGGCGCGCCCGGAGGCGTCCGCCGTCGGTGTCGCCAGCCTGGACCGGGTTCCGCTGATCGTCGGCGTCTTCCAGACCCGGGGCGCAACGGCCCTCGTCTTCCGTGGGGATGACGGCCTCGACGAGCTCACCACGACCGGCCACAGTCACGTGTGGGAAGTCTCGCGCGGGCTCGTCACCGAACACGACATCGATCCCCGGGAACTGGGAATCAAACGCGCGAAGATCAGCGAATTGGTCGGCGGCGACGCCGAGCACAACGCCGTCGTCGTTCACCGGATGCTCTCCGGCCAGGACGACGCGGTGCGGGACATCGTCCTGCTCAACGCCGCGGCCGGCCTGGTTGCCTTCGACCTCGCCAACGACCCCGCTCAGGCCCAGGTGAATATCCTCGATCGATTCCGCACGAAAATGGCCGTGGCCGCGGAGACCGTCGACTCCGGTGCAGCCACGGCCAAACTCGCCCAGTGGGTGGCGGCCAGCCGGGTCTGACCCGGCCGAACGCCACCCGCCGGCTGCCGATGACCAGCCGGGCTAGACGACGTCCTCGTCAACCCAGCCGAAGGTCTTGGTGACGGCCTTCTTCCAGTTGCGCAGCTGCCGGTTCTTTTCCTCCTCGCTCATCTGGGGTGTCCACCGGCTGTCTTCCTGCCAGTTCGCGCGCAGCTCGTCGAGGCTGCCCCAGAAGCCGACCGCGAGGCCGGCCGCGTAGGCCGCGCCGAGCGCGGTGGTCTCCGCGACGACGGGGCGCACGACCGGCACCCCGAGGATGTCGGCCTGGAACTGCATCAGGGTGTTGTTGGCGATCATGCCACCGTCCACCTTGATCTCGGTCAGCGGCACCCCGGAGTCCGCGTTGACCGCGTCCAGCACCTCCCGGGTTTGGAACGCCGTCGCCTCGAGCGCGGCACGGGCGATGTGGCCCTTGTTCACGAACCGGGTCAGGCCGACCAGGGCGCCGCGGGCATCCGAGCGCCAGTACGGGGCGAACAGGCCGGAGAACGCCGGCACGAAGTAGGCGCCGCCATTGTCGTCCACGGTCTTGGCCAGGGTCTCGATCTCCTCGGAGCTGCTGATCATGCCGAGGTTGTCGCGCAGCCACTGCACGAGCGCGCCGGTGACTGCGATCGACCCCTCCAAGGCGTAGTGGGGCGCGTCGGTGCCGAGCTTGTAGCCCAGCGTCGTGAGCAGCCCGTTCTTGGAGTGGACGATCTCGGTGCCGGTGTTGAAGATGAGGAAGTTACCGGTGCCGTAGGTGTTCTTCGCCTCGCCCTGGTCGAACGCGGCCTGGCCGAAGGTCGCGGCCTGCTGGTCGCCGAGGATGCCCGCGATCGGCACCTCCCGGAGCAGGCTGTGCTCATTGACGATGCCGTAGACCTCGGAGGAGGAGCGGATCTCGGGCAGCATCGACTTGGGCACGTCGAACGCGGCGAGGATGTCGTCGTCCCACTGAAGGGTCTCCAGGTCCATGAACATGGTGCGGCTGGCGTTGGTGACGTCGGTGGCGTGCACGCCGCCCTCGAGCCCGCCGGTCAGGTTCCAGAGCACCCACGAGTCGGTCGTTCCGAACATCAGCTGGCCGGCGTCGGCCTTGGCCCGGGCACCCTCGACGTTCTCGAGGATCCAGACGATCTTGGTGCCGGAGAAGTAGGTCGCCAGCGGGAGGCCGACCTTGGCCTTGAACCGTTCGACGCCGCCGTCGGCGGCGAGCCGGTCGACGATGGGCTGGGTGCGGGTGTCCTGCCAGACGATGGCGTTGTAGACGGGCAGGCCGGTGGTGCGGTCCCAGATCACGGCGGTCTCGCGCTGGTTGGTGATGCCTACGGCGGCGATGTCGTGGCGGGTCAGGTTGGCCTTGGACAGGGCCTGGCCGATGACCTCACGGGTGTTGTTCCAGATCTCCATCGGGTCGTGCTCGACCCAGCCGGCCTGGGGGAAGATCTGGGCGTGCTCGAGCTGGCCGGTCGAGACGATCGACCCCGCCTTGTCGAAGATGATCGCGCGGGAACTCGTCGTTCCCTGGTCGATCGCGATTACGTACTGAGCCATGGATAACTCCTTATTGTGTGGCGCGTTGATGGGTGACGCAAAAAGAGGGGCCGATCCAGAGACTGAATCGGCCCGTTCCGTGAGTTAGGTGAGGAGCGGCAGGAGGGCGAAGGACGCCCAGCCGGCGAGCAGCCCGCCGATGATCGGGCCGACGACCGGAACCCACGAGTAGGCCCAGTCCGACGAGCCCTTGCCCTTGATCGGCAGCAGGAAATGAGCGATCCGGGGTCCGAGGTCACGGGCCGGGTTGATCGCATATCCCGTCGGCCCACCGAGCGAGGTGCCGATGACGATGACGAGAATGGCGACGGGCAGGGCGCCGAGGGCGGCGAGGCCGCCGCTCTCACCCTGGCGTCCGCCGCCGAACGCGATCACCACGAACACCAGCACGAACGTGCCGATGATCTCGGTGACGAGGTTCCAGCCGTAGGAACGGATGGCCGGGCCCGTCGAGAACACACCCAGCTTGTTGGCCGGGTTGGGCTCCTGGTCGAAGTGCTGCTTGTAGGCGAGCCAACAGGCCACGGCGCCGAGGAACGCGCCCAGCATCTGGCCGGCGATGTAGACCAGCACCGAGAGGAAGCTGACGGTGACGCCCGAGCCGAACTCGGTCGCGCCGGAGGCCACCAGGCCGAGTGTGACGGCAGGGTTCAGGTGGGCGCCGGAGTTGTAGGCGACGGTGACACCCGCATAGACGGCAAAACCCCAGCCGATCGTCACCATGAGGAAGCCGCCGCCGAGTCCCTTGTTCTTGGCCAGGGCTACGTTGGCGACGACTCCGGTACCGAGGAGGACGAGCATCGCTGTGCCCACGACCTCCGACAAAAACACGACTCCAATATTGTCCACTGTGACCTTCCTTGGTGAGGCTGGAGATACCAGACGATCCCCTCGCGGTGAGCGGTTGGCAACACCATAGCGCGGTGGATTCGGGAGTGGAATAGGCAGGTGGCCGTGCCATTATCTGCCCCTTACCCGCGACCGCGGCAGCGCGTAAGTTGGGGGCGAACCTGCAAAACACACGCCGCGACCCGAATGCCGCGTCGTTTCGCCAACTCGATCGAAGGAAGAGTCATGAAAAAGCTCGTCAATGATCCGAAGAATGTCGTCAATGAGGCCGTCGCCGGGTTCGGGGCCGCCCACGCCGATCTCGTTCGGGTCTCCGCCGATCCCATCTTCATCGTGCGCAAGGACGCCCCGGTCGCCGGGAAGGTCGGGATCGTCAGCGGCGGCGGCAGCGGCCACGAGCCGATGCACGGAGGATTCGTCGGGCCGGGCATGCTGGACGCTGCTGTTCCCGGCCCGGTGTTCACCTCGCCGACTCCCGACCCGATCCTTGCCGCGACCAAGGCGGTCGACGGGGGAGCAGGCGTGCTCCACATCGTGAAGAACTACACCGGTGACGTGCTCAATTTTGAGACCGCCGCCGATCTCGCGGCCGCGGACGGCGTCGAGGTGCGCTCCGTGCTCGTCAACGACGACGTCGCGGTGAAGGACTCGCTCTACACCGCCGGTCGCCGGGGCGTCGCCGGGACCGTGCTCGTCGAGAAGATCGCCGGTGCCGCTGCCGACCGCGGTGACGACCTCGAATCGGTTGCACTCGTGGCAGAACGGGTCATCGGGCAGGTGCGCTCGATGGGGGTGGCCCTCACCCCCTGCGTCGTGCCCCACGCCGGGCAGCCGAGCTTCACCCTGGCGGAGGACGAGATCGAGATCGGCATCGGCATCCACGGGGAGCCGGGACGCGAGCGGATCAAGCTCGAACCTGCCGACGCCATCGTCGACCGCCTTCTCGGCCCGATCCTGGACGACATCCCCTTCGTGGCCGGCGACAAGGTCCTGCTGCTCGTCAACGGCATGGGTGGAACGCCACAGGTCGAGCTGTACATCGTGTTCCGGCGGGCGGCCGAGGTTCTCGCCGAGCGGGGCATCGAGGTGACGCGCACCCTGGTCGGGAACTTCACGACCTCACTCGAAATGCAAGGCATGTCGATCACCGTCCTGAAACTCGACGACGAACTCACCACCCTGTGGGATGCGCCGGTGCAGACCGCGGCGCTACGGTGGGGACGGTAGAGGGAGATCAGATGAAATTGGGTGCCACCTGGGCCAAGGCCTGGATCAGAAACAGCGCGGGCGTCATGAGCGAGCACCGGATCGAGTTGATCGACCTGGACCGCGAAATCGGCGATGGGGACCATGGCGAGAACATGGATCGGGGTTTCCAGGCCGTTCTGGCCAAACTGGATGCTGTTCCTGCCGAGGCCCGCCCGGGTGACGTCCTCAAGATGGTGGCCACGACGCTCATCTCGACCGTGGGCGGGGCGGCCGGGCCGTTGTACGGCACGGCGTTCCTGAAGGCCGCGATCTCGATCGCCGACGAGACCGACCTGGACGGAGCCGCGCTCGTGACTCTCCTGACGGCCGCCAGGGATGGCATCGTGCTGCGCGGCAAGGCCGAATCCGGCGACAAGACGATGGTGGACGCCTGGACACCGGCGGTCGATGCCGCCGGTGCCGCCCACGCCGCCGGGGCCGACGACCTGGCCATCCTGCGGGCAGCGGCGGACGCCGCAGAGGCCGGAGCGCTGGCCACCGAACCGCTCGTCGCCCGCAAGGGTCGAGCGAGCTACCTGGGCGAGCGGGCCATCGGGCACCGCGACCCCGGCGCCCAGTCGTCCGCCCTCCTGTTGAGGGCCGCGGCCGACACCGCCGCGGAGGCCTGAGCGTGGCAGAAGCGCCCCGGGTGGGAGTGGTCTTCGTGTCCCACAGTGTGAAGATCGCCGAGGGCCTCGTCGAGCTGGCGGCCCAGATGGCCCCGCACACCGTCCTCGTCGCAGCCGGCGGCACAGACGAGGGTGGGATCGGCACCAGTTTCACGCTGGTGCTCGCGGGGATCGAACGGGCCGATGCCGGGGCAGGCGTTGCGGTGCTCTGCGACCTCGGCTCGGCCATCCTCACCGCCGAGACCGCGCTCGACTTCCTCGACGAGGGCCTGCGGGCGCGCGTTCGAATCGTCGATGCGCCGATCGTCGAGGGGGGAGTGGCTGCGGCCGTGTCCGCGGAGGTCGGGGACAGCCTCGACGATGTGGTGCGAGCCGCCCGGTCGGCAGCCCCGGCATCCGCCGGATCGCCGCCCGTCGACACCTCGGCCGGCCCCGCCAGGGTGACCCGCACGGTCACCCTGACCAACAAGGACGGCCTGCACGCCAGGCCCGCCGCGGACTTCGTGAAACTGGCGAGCACGTTCGATGCCCGGGTCACGGTCAACGGCAAGGACGCCACGAGCCTGCTGGCGATCATGTCGCTCGGACTGATCAAGGGGAAGACGGCGGAGATCTCATCCGCAGACGCCCACGGTGCGGAGGCCGTTGAGGCGCTGGCGAACCTGCTGGCGTCCGGTTTCGGCGAGGAGTAGTCCCAGCACGGCCATTATCAGACAAGCGCGGGCTTGTCCAATCCGGCGTACGCTGTCGCCATGGTCCAGCACAACACGTCGCGGCGGCGCACGCCGCCCGCCCATCTCTTCGACTGGGTCGACCACACCCTGCGGCCGATCGCGAGTCCGCCCCCGCCCGGCGCTTTCGATGCCGACGACGCGGTGGCCCTCACGAGCTGCCCGGTCTGCGGGCACGCCATGCGGGAACACACAATCGTCCATGCCGCCCATGACAGCATCCTCAACTGCCCCGTCGCGCATCCAGGAGCGTGGGACCGGGACGCGTTCGAGCCGGTCAATGAATTCGGGATGGTGACCCGCCGTCGCCCCGACCGGCCGCAGACGCAGTGAGGACGGGCGGCGCGAGTGGCGCTCGTGAGATTGTCGAATAGTGGGGGGATCGGCACTTTCGAACAGTCCATGTGGTCGGCTCGCGAGCGTCGGCTCGCCGTGCCACTTCTTCCGCTGAGATGAAGGTCGGCCTGATGATTCGTGCGGTTCGGGCAACCGGTTGATGCTGCCCTTCTCACCCGCGCATTGCCGTCTGGGTGGCCATCCGGAGCGCCCTGCGCGACGATGGGGGAGCGGTCACGCACTCTTCGCCGGGTGACCGCGGCCCGCAGGTTCTCTTGACAAATAATATTGTCGGTGGCAGGCTGCGGTCATGTTGGATATCGCGGTGATCGACGGAGCCGGCGCGGCCGAAGCGTCCCTCGACCCGATCCGGAGCCGGATCCTCGCGGCACTGGGGGAGCCGGGTTCCGCCACGACGCTCGCGGCACGAATCGGGCTTCCGCGCCAGAAAATCAATTACCACCTGCGCGAACTCGAGCGACACGGCCTCGTCGAGCTCGTCGAGGAACGACGCAAGGGCAACATGACCGAGCGGATCATGCAGGCGACCGCCGCGAGCTTCGTGATCTTGCCGAGCGCACTCGGGGGAGTCGCCCCCGACCCTGGCAGGGGAGTGGACCACTTCTCGGCCCGATGGATGCTGGCGGTGGCCGCTCGCCTGGTGCAGGACGTCGGCACCCTGATCGTCCGGTCCGGCCACGCCCGCCAGCCATTGCCCACGTTCACTCTCGACAGCGAGCTCCGCTTCGCCACGGCGCAGGATCGGGCCGCCTTCGCGGCGGAACTCGGCCGGAGCGTCGCCGACCTCGTCGAGCGCTACGACACGCCCGCGGCGCCCAATGGGCGCGCCTACCGGCTCGTGCTCGCCCTGCACCCGCGGATCACCGCCGACGGAACGGCCCGGCACATCGCCGGGCTGGACACGCCGGGCGCCGACGCGCCCTCGACCAGTACCCATCCGGGCGTCCGCCCGGTGGCAGCCACGACCCAGGAGGAGCACTGACCATGAGCAAGGAATTCGAAATCGTCTGCGAGGGGGAGTTCCCGGGAACCCCGGAGCAGGTCTGGGACGCGGTGACGACGGAGACCGCGGCGTGGCTCTTTCCCACCGACGGGATGCCCGGGGAGGACATCGTGTCCGAACGCCCGACGCACTACGTCAACCGGATGGAGGGCGCGGACGGCTGGTTCAACCAGCTCGAACAGGTCATCGAGCTTCGCCCGGAGGGTCGCTCGTTCCTGCGCTGGGTGCACAGCGGGGTTTTCACGGAGGACTGGGACACTCAGTACGACGGCGCCAGCGCGCACACCGCCTTCTACCTGCACACCCTGGCCGAGTACCTCGAGCACTTCGCCGGGCGGCCGGTCGTCTTCGCGTCGGTGGACGGGCCGGCCGCATCCGCCGCTCCCGGCGCCTTCGACCAAGTGAAGGCCGCCCTCGGGCTCGTCGCCGGTGCCGCGGCCGGGGACAGCGTGCCGGCGGCACTGCCGGGGATCGCCTCGGATACGGCGGTGGTCGACTTCTGGAACGACAACTTCGTCGGTATTCGTACGGGTGATGCGCTCTACCGGTTCTTCGGACGCAACGCGTTCGGGGCGCCGGTCGGCGTCACCGTGCACCATTTCGGCGCCGCCGACCCGACGGCGCTGCAGACGTCCTGGCAGGACTGGCTGGACCGGATCTTCGACTGACCCGTCGCGCCCTCGGCTGGCGCTCCGCCGGACAAGTACTAGGGGAGTCCTATTCTGCAATTCCTGCAATAGATGACTTACTAGTTGACATAATGTGCATTATCGGTCATCTACCGAGAGGGGTCGAACGGGGTCTGGACGCTGTTCTCCGGTCCGGCTACCGTGTGCTGCAGCAGCGGCGATTGCCTCTGTGAACCGGCATGCCGACGATCCGGTACGAGCGTGCCCGGCTGCTCGCACGTTCGCACCACACCGACCCGATTGCGAGGAAAGTCATGTCCAACGGCATCGCGACATTCGACCTGACGATCGATCCCAGGAATTTGAGCAAAAGTGAGCTTATCAGTGTGAGGGTGGCGATGGGCCTGGCCGGACTCGTCGCCGTCGCGCTGGGGATCATCGTCCTCGTCTGGCCGGCCGCGACATTGGCGATCGTCGCCGGCCTTTTCGGCCTCTACTTCCTGTTCGGGGGCGTCGCCCGGGTGGCCCGCGGCGTGTTCATGACCGGCGCCACCGGCGGCATCCGGGTACTCAACATCCTGCTCGGCGTGCTGCTGCTGGTCGCCGGGATCATCGCGATCAGGAATCCCCTGAACTCCCTCGCCGTGCTCGGAATGGTGATCGGCATCTCCTGGCTGGTCGAGGGTGTGGCCGCGCTGGTGGAGACCGCCCCGGACGCCAGCAAATGGTTCGGCACGCTGTTCGGGGCCATCAGCGTCGTCGCCGGGATCTCGATCCTTCTCTCACCGATCGACTCGCTGGCGGTGCTCGTGCTCGTGGGTGGTGTCTTCCTGGTGATCTCCGGCGTCAGCCAGGTCGTGATGGGCTTCACGTTCGGGCGTGGGGCGCGGGCCTGACCGGAAGGTACCGGTCCCACCAGTCGAGGATGAGTTCCAGCCGCTGCAGTCGATGCCGGGGAGTGCCGCCACGGCTGAGTTCATGGTCCTCGCCGGGGAAGATGGCCAGCTCAGCCGCCACTCCCCCGCGTTTCAGGGCGAAATAGTAACGTTCCGCCTGGGATAGCGGGCACCGCAGGTCCTGTTCGGAGTGAATCAGCAGGGTGGGCGTGGACACCCGGTCGACCAGTTCCTGCGGGCTCTGGGCGTTCCGGAGTGCCTGGGAGGGTCCGAGGTACTCCTCGACGAAGAAATCACCGACATCGGATGTGCCCAGGAACGTCTCGGGATCGAGGAAGGCACGCTCAACGATCGCCGCCGTGAACCTCTGGTCGTGTGCGGTCAGCCACGCGGCGAGGAAGCCGCCGTAGGAACCGCCCATCAGGCCCAGCCGCCCGGCATCAAGATTCGGTGCGTCGGCCAGGGCGCCGGCCAGGAAGTCGAGGACGTCTGAGCGGTCGACGGTGCCCAGACGCCGCCGGATCACCCGGCCGTGCGTCTGGCCGTAACCGGCCGAACCGCGTGGGTTGCAGGCCAGGACGGCATAGCCCGCGTCGACGAGGACCTGGGTCTCGTCGGATACCGCGACGGTCACCTGCGCGAAAGGCCCGCCGTGGATGATGAGCACGACGGGGTGCGGCCCCGGACCGGGCGGGGTGGTCAGCCAGCCGTGCACCGGGTAGCCGTCCGCGGCGGGGACGGTGAGCTCCCGCGGACTCGCCAGCACGGTCTCCCGGAGGGCTGCCGAGAAGTCGGTCAGCCGTCGGGCGCGGACCGGTTCCACGAGCGCGAGGTCGCCCTCGGTCAGGGCGTCCTGGTAGGTCGCGACGATGCGGCCCGCCCGGGCGTCGTGGCCGGTGACGACGACGTCGTTCCCGGTCAGCGTCGCCGTCGCGCCGTCGAGGGTGGTGCGCACCAGCTGGACCCGGCCGCGGGTGCGGTTGACGGCCAGGACGGCGCCGTCCTGGGTCAGGCTGAGTGCCGTACCGGTGTCGAGATCGTACTCGTCGGGGTCGGTCAGCCGCACCGGCTCACCCCGTCCGGGATCAACCCGGTAGAGCGAGCCGCTGCGGGCGACGAAGTCGCGGCCGTCGACGCCGACGGCCTGGGCCAGGAACACGACGGACCCGTCCGGGGCCCAGTCGACCTGGGCGATGCTCAGGTTCGCGGCCCACGACAGCATCGTCCGAGCCGGTGGCTCTGGCCCAGCGCCGACCGGGTCGAGCGTGATCACCAGCAGTTCCGAACGGAGGTCTTCGTCCCGGCCGGGGTGCCGGGCAGAAATCGTGAGCAGCGCCGTACCGTCCGGTGAGAAAGCGATGCCCGCGTGGTCGAAGTCCCCCGTGGTGAGCCGCCGCGGTGCGACTGCGCCGGGCGGCAGGGCGGGGCCGCCCGGCGCAGCCAGGGTCGGGGCATCCTCGGCGGATTCAGGGGTGGCCGGGACGGCCCCGGGGACCGGGTCCGCGCCGGGATCGGGCGCGGGCACCAGGAAGACGTGGGCGCGTCGGTCGGTCGTGTACCCGATCGCGTTGGCCCGGTAGTGCAACGTCGTGATGATCCTCGGCGGTTCGGCCTCGGCGGCTAGACCCGGGACGGTGCCCAGCCGGCCGGGCTCCGGCACACGGGCGATATACGCCAGGGCTGCCGAGCCCGGCCGCCAGCGGAAGTCGGTGACGCCCAGGACCTCGGCGGTGGCCTGCACCGGCTCACCACCCGTTGCGGCCACCACGTGCAGCTGGGCCGGAGCGCCCGGGCCGCTGCGCAGGAAGGCCAGCAGCCGACCGTCCGGCGAGAACCGGGGAGCGGAATCCCGGTGGCCACGGGTCAGGAGACGCGGCTGGGGCTTCCCTTGCAGGGAAACGGTCCACAACTGCCCGACGTAGTCATCGGCGGAGAACTCCGGCCGGATGACGGACACGACCGCCCGGCCACCCTCCGGGTGGATGGTCGGGTCGGACACCGATTTGAGGAGCGGAAGGTCGGAAGCCTTCATCCCTGTGCTTTCTAGTCGGCGACCAGATCGGTCGTGTCGCCAACATAGCGCGTGTTGTCTGCCGGGATGGGCTCCACTGCGGCGAGGGCAACCTCGGCGGCGAACTCCTCCACGTTGTACAGACGCCCTGCCGCGTCCTTCCGGGCGTTCATGGTTCCCGGGCTGGCGCGTTCCAGCAGTGTGGCGGTCACAGTGCCTTCGATGATGTCGCCGGAGACGACGACGAAGCCGAGCCCGGCCTTGTCGAGTTCGGGAATCAGGGCGCGGAGGGCGTCCTCCCCCGCGCGCTTGCTGCGTGCGACCGGCACATACTCCGGCATGGTCTCCGCGGTGCCGAAGAAATGCGCCTGGTGGCTGGTGACGAACACGACGCGGGCGCCCTCGGCGAGCAGGGGCCGGGCGGTCGCCAGCAGGTTGAGCTGGGCATCCCGGTTGAGCTTCATCGCGTAGTCGTCGGCCATCCCGCTTTCCATGCCGCCGGAGGCATTCATGACGAGGATGTCGAGACCCCCGAATTCGCGGCGGATGGTGTCGAACATCTTCGTGACGGCATCGGCGACGGTGAGGTCGGCGCCGATGGTGATGGCTGTGCCGCCCTGGGCGCGGATGGCGTCGGCGACCTTGATCGCACGGGCCTCTTTGTTGCGGAAGTTGATGGCGACGTTTGCGCCTGCCCCGGCGAAGTAACCGATGGTGGCCGCACCGACCCCTCGAGACGATCCGGTGACGAGCACACGCTTGCCGTCAAGTGATCCTGCTGCAAGTGGATTGGTCACGCGAACTCCTCAGATAACGAATTGGTCTGGCAGACGACCTTACCAAGAAGCCTCCGCTCCCCTGTCCGACGCACCTGCTAGTTTCGTTAGGAGGGAACAGAAATGGGAGGGGACGCCATGGATGCGTTCGCAGCGGAATTCGCGTGGATCGTCTGGCTCGTGCTCGTCCTGCTCTTCGTCACCATCGAGATGGTGACGCTCGACCTCACCTTCCTGATGATGGCGGCCGGCAGCCTGGGCGCACTCGTCTCCGGCCTGCTCGGCGCGCCATGGTGGTTGCAGCTCGTGATCGCTGCCGTGCTGACGATCACCCTCCTGCTCGGCATCCGCCCGCCCCTGCTTCGGCTTCTCAAGCGCGGCGGCGACCCCGCCAAGACGAACGTGGACGCGCTGCTCGGCATCGACGGCCGGGTGGTCAGCTCCATCGGGGCCACCGGCGGCCAGGTTCGTCTCGCCAACGGCGAGACCTGGACGGCACGCCTGTCCCCCGGCACGGATCGCGTCGTCGAACCCGGCGAACGAGTACTCGTCACAGCAATCGACGGGGCGACCGCAGTGGTCATCCCGGCGGAAAGGAACGTTCCATGACCGATCCCGGCCAGATCATCGTGCAGGTGATTGTCTTCGTCGCAGTTGCGGCTCTCGTCCTGTTCGTCATCGTCACCCTCGCGAAGTCGATCCGCATCATCCCGCAAGCCAGCGCCGGCGTCGTGGAGCGTCTCGGCCGCTACCACAAGACGCTGATGCCGGGCCTGAACATCCTCATCCCGTTCGTCGACCGGCTGCGGCCGCTGATCGACATGCGTGAGCAGGTCGTGTCGTTCCCGCCGCAGCCGGTGATCACGGAGGACAACCTCGTCGTCTCCATCGACACCGTCGTCTACTTCCAGGTGACGGATGCCCGGGCGGCCACCTATGAGATCGCCAACTATCTCGGAGCGGTCGAGCAGCTCACCACGACCACCCTGCGTAACGTGGTCGGAGGACTGAACCTCGAAGAAGCCCTGACCAGCCGCGACAACATCAATGGGCAACTGCGCATCGTGCTCGACGAGGCCACCGGCAAATGGGGAATCCGGGTCGGGCGGGTGGAATTGAAGGCGATTGATCCGCCCCACTCCATCCAGGACTCGATGGAGAAGCAGATGAGAGCCGAGCGTGACCGCCGAGCCCTCATCCTGACCGCCGAGGGAACCAAGCAGTCCGCGATCCTGACCGCGGAAGGCGCGCGCCAGGCCGCCATCCTCTCCGCGGAGGGTGACGCGAAGGCGGCCGTCCTGCGCGCGCAGGGTGAGGCCGAAGCCATCACGACCGTGTTCAAGGCGATCCACGACGGCGACCCCGACCCGAAGCTGCTGGCCTACCAGTACCTGCTGACCCTGCCCAAACTGGCCGAGGGAAGCGCGAACAAGCTCTGGATCGTGCCCAGCGAACTCACCGAGGCGATGAAGGGCGTCGGTCGCGCGTTCGGGCAGTCGCCCGTGCCCGGCTCTCACGCCGGTGCGGACGGCGCGGCCGAGGCGCAGGGCCCGGCGTCCCCCGCCGCACCGCTCGCTTAGGCAGGCACCATGCCTGGGGGCAGGGCATCCTGGTTCCTGGACGGTTCCGTGCCCCGCGTGTTCGCCCATCGGGGGCTGTCCCTGAACGCCCCCGAGAACACCCTCCTGGCCTTCCGCCATGCCCTCCTCGCCGGCGCCACCCATCTCGAAACGGATGTCCGCGCCAGCGACGACGGCGTTGCGGTGCTCAGCCACGATGCGGATTTCGCCGTGCCGGGAGCGCGGATTCGGGTGAGCCGGCTCAGGATGGCCGAACTCCGACGGATCAACCTGGGCTGGGGGCAGCCATTCGCATCCCTCGCCGAGGCACTGGACGCGTTCCCGGACGCCCGCTTCAACCTCGACGTGAAATCGGATGCCGCGGTCGAGGCGGCGGTGGCCGCCGTCCTGGCGGCGAACGCCACGGACCGGGTGCTGATCACCTCCTTCTCCGAGGACCGCCGGGCACGCACTGTCCGTTCCCTTCCCGGGGTCGCCACCTCGGCGTCCTCCTTGCTCGTCGGCCGGGCGTTCGTGGCCGCCGAGCTCGGGCTCGGCGGCCAGGTGCGGCGCGCGGTGCTCGGCCTGTCCGCCATGCAGGTCCCGGAAACGGTCAGGTCCTTGCGGATCCTGACCCCGCGTTTCCTCCGGGCGATGCACGCCCTCGGCGTCGAGGTGCACGTGTGGACGGTCAATGAACCGGCGGCGATGCGCCGGCTCCTCGATGCCGGCGTCGACGGCCTGATCACCGACCGGAGCGACCTCGCGGTGGGCGTGATCGCCGACCGAAGCTGAGAGTTACCACCGAGAATCGACGTAACGGAAAGATAACGTCCAGCTTGATGGTTTAGAACTAAGAGTTGCATCGCGAGAGGAGACCACACAATGGCGGATCGCAGTTTGCGTGGCATGAGGTTGGGCGCACAAAGCCTTCAAAGCGAAGAGGGCGTAACCTTTTCACCACGAGTCAGTCACACGTACCTGTGTGCAACGTGCGCGCGGGAGACGGTGATGATCTTCTCGGCGGAGGCTGAGGCCCCCGACGAGTGGGAGTGCCGCTTCTGCTCACAGACCGCCACCCGGCTGGTTGACTCCAAGCCGGTGATCGTGGACCACTCCGACGAAAAGGTCCCGCGCACGCATTGGGACATGCTCCTCGAACGGCGCACCCGCGCCGAGCTCGAAGAACTTCTGGAAGAACGCCTGACCTTCCTGCGCGCCCGGAGGGGCCAGCAGAAGATCGGCGCTTAGCCCCTTCCAGCCTTTCCATCACTGCGCACCCGGCTTCGACGCCGGGTGCGCAGTGCGTTAAGCAGGCATAGGGCACAGCCGGCCAGTCCGAGCCCGGAGACGAACCACTCGAGTTCCCGGCCGCCGGACATCGCCGGTGTGACGGTGTCGCTGAGCGGCACGGTCTCGACCATGGCACCCGGCGCCCAGGTCGGCAGCCGGTCAAGGGTCTCGCCATCCGGGGTGATGATCGCGCTGGTTCCGACGGTGGAGATGTTGACCACGGTGCGGCCCGCCTCGATCGCGCGGAGCCGGGCGATGGCGAGTTGCTGCACACTCTCATCGGTGTACCCGAAGTCGGCGTTGTTCGTCTGGGCGAGGATGACCTGCGCCTTCCCCGAGATCATCTCCTGGACCAGCTGGTCGTCTGCGATGTCGAAGCAGATGGCTATCCCCGCCCTGATGCCGTCGATGTCGAAGACATTCCCCTGGGTCCCGATCGCATAGTCCCGGGAGATGAGGTCGATCAACTCGGGCGCGAACGGACGCCAGAACGCGCGATCGGGCATGTACTCGGCGAACGGCACCGGGTGCACCTTGTCGTAGATGTCGACGGCACCTTCTCCGGCCTTCCAGAGCAGGGAACTGTTGTAGAACTTCCCGTCACGCTGGGTGATCGTGCCCGCGACGATGGGTGCGCTCATGGCGGTGCCCAGGTAGTCCAGCACCTTCGCCGCGTCGGCGGAGCGGGTCGGATCGATGTCGCTCGCATTCTCCGGCCAGACGACGAAGTCGACCTTCTGGCCGATCAGGGGAAGCGTCGCCGAGGTGTGGTCGGCGAGGATCTGGCCGGGCGAGTACTGGGCGAACAGACCCGCATCCGACGCTCCCTGGACGGCGGCGATCCTGGCCGTTCCCGACGGAACGGTCGGCCACGCCGGCACCACGAGCAACAGGGCGACGGATGCCACGGCGATGCTCCACCGGGCGAGCGCGCCGACCTGCACCTCCCGCACCAGTTGAACGGCCAGGGTGCTCAGCCACACGATGAGGAAGGTCAGCCCCGACATGCCGACCCAGGCCACGAGGCCGTTGAACGGGCTCTCCGACTGGGAGATGGCTACCCGTCCCCAGGCGAAGCCGCCGTAGGGCCAGACGGCCGAAATCGCCTCGCGAGCGGTCCACAGGCCGGCGACGACGACCGGGACGACTCCGAGGCGCCCCGCGACGGTCGGCCACACCCGGGGGCCCACGTTGAGGACGACGCCGATCAGCGCGAGGCCGATACCGAAGAAAATGGATTCGAGACCGGCGAGGGCCAGCCAAGGCACCGGCCCCAGGTACAGGGTCAGCCAGCTGATATGGATCAGCCAGAAGGACAACCCCGCGACCATGCCGATCAGCAGCCCGGCCCACGGCCCGCGCCCGAGCAGGGCCACCATCATCAGGGCCACCCCGAGCGGCGCGAGGACCCACCAGGACCGGTCGGGGAATCCCGCGTCGAGGATGCCCCCGGTCGCGGCGGCGAGCATGATGGCCGCTTGCAGCGGCAGTTGCCGCCGCGCGGTCCCGTGATTCACCCCAACAGCCTAAGCGACGGACGAATAGGCCACGATGCCGCGGCGGATCGCGTCCATGGCCTGCCGGGCGGTGCGCCCGACCGGCCCGTCGGCCACCACCGACAGCTGGTCGAGCAGGTCGATGGTCTGCTTGGTCCAGCGCACGAAGTCCCCGGCGGCCATCTCCGCCTCGTCCAGGACGTCGACGAGGGAACCGGCACGCGCCCATTTCCACATGGCCAGGCTGAGGCCGACCGCCAGCGGATTGCTGCCGGGGAGCTTGTTGTCCCGCTCGAGGTCGTCGAGACGGCTCCACAGCTCCTCGGTCTGGTCGAGGGCCGGCCGGAACGCTCCCTTCGGCAGGTAGCGTTCGTCGATCATCCCCTCGTCCCGGCGCGGCTCGAAGACCAGCGCGCACGCCATGGCGGCCAGGCCGGCCGGGTCCAGGTCGTTCCACAGGCCGCGGCGCAGCGACTCAGCAACGAGCAGGTCCCGGTCCGCGTAGATTCGCCGGAGGATCAGTCCGCTCTCGCTGAGTGTGACGGCGCCGTCCGCGTCCTCCAGCAGGTAGCCGTAGCCGAGGAGAACGTCGGTGACGCGGTCGAACACCCGCGCGACGGCGCCGGTGCGGGTCGTGATCTGCTGGGTGAGCGCATCCGTCTCCCGCTTCAGCTTCCACCAGCGTTGCGCCCACCTCGCGTGCTGCTCCCGGTCGGGGCAGCTGTGGCAGGGGTGCGCGCGCATGCGCTTGCGCAGGCTGGTCAGTTCACGCTGGCGCCGCTCCCGGGCGGCCCTGGCACCGGTCTCGCCGGTCACGCTCTCCCGCTCCACATCGGTGAGTTTGCGTCGGATGGCGGAGTACTCGGTGAAGTCGCCCAGGTGGCACACCATCGACCCGGCGAAGCCGGCCAGGGATTCCTCCTGCTGGCGCACCTTGCGGGCCATGTCGACGACGGCCCGGTCGGCCTGGAACTGGGCGAAGGATGACTCGAGCACGTCCCGGGTGCGCTCCCGCCCGAATTGGTCGATCAGGTTGACGGCCATGTTGTAGGTGGGCTTGAAGCTGGAGTTGAGCGGGTAGGTGCGCCGCGACGCCAGCGAGGCGACCGCCTGCGGGTCCAGGCCCGGGGCCCACTGGATGACAGAGTGGCCCTCCACGTCGATGCCGCGCCGGCCGGCGCGGCCGGTCAGCTGGGTGTACTCCCCCGGAGTGATCGGCACTCGGGCCTCGCCGTTGAACTTCTCGAGCTTGTCGAGGACCACGGTGCGGGCGGGCATGTTGATGCCGAGGGCCAGGGTCTCGGTGGCGAAGACGGCCTTGACGAGCTTCTTCTGGAAGAGCTCCTCGACGACCTCCTTGAAGGCCGGCAGCATCCCCGCGTGGTGCGCGGCGACGCCGCGTTCGAGGCCGTCGAGCCACTCGAAGTAGCCGAGCACGCCGAGGTCCTCGTCGAGCAGGGTGCGGCAGCGCTCGTCGACGATCTGACGGATCTCTTCGCGCTCCCGGGCATCCGTGAGCCTCACCCCGGCCCGCAGCACCTGGCGCACGGCCTGGTCGCAACCGACCCGGCTGAAGATGAAGAAGATCGCCGGCAGGAGGTGTTTGCCCTCGAGCAGCCGCACGATCTCGGAGCGATCCATGCGTCCGGCATCGAAGGAGGACTGCCGGGGATTCCGGTCGCGGTCACTCCCCCGCCGGCCGCCGCCTGACCGGACGGCCACCCCGCGGCCACCGGCCTGCGCCTGCCGCACCAGCTCGGGGTTCACCTGATGGGTTCCGGCCGGGCCGGTGGAGTCGAACAGGTCGAGCATCTTGCTCTTGACGAGGACGTGCTGCTCGAGGGGCACCGGCCGTTCCTCGGAGACGATCACGTCGGTCTCTCCGCGCACGGCCTGGAGCCAGTCGCCGAATTCCTCGGCGTTGGAGACCGTTGCGCTCAGGGAGACCATCCGCACGTTCTGCGGGAGGTGGATGATGACTTCCTCCCAGACGGCCCCGCGGAACCTGTCGGCGAGGTAGTGCACCTCGTCCATCACGACGAAGGCCAGGTTCGTGAGCAGGTCGGAGTCGGCGTAGAGCATGTTGCGCAGCACTTCGGTGGTCATCACCACGACGCGGGCCTGGGGGTTCACGTTGGTGTCCCCGGTCAGCAGCCCGACTTGGTCAGCGCCGTATTCGGCGACCAGTTCCTGGAACTTCTGGTTGCTCAGTGCCTTCATCGGAGCCGTGTAGAAGACCTTCTGGGAGGTCCCCTGCATGGCCAGGTAGATCGCGAACTCCGCGATCAGGGTCTTGCCCGCGCCGGTCGGGGCCGCGACCAGCACGCTGTTGCCGGCCTCGAGCGAGGCGCAGGCGGCCAGCTGGAAGGCATCCAGTTCGAAACGGAGGCCGGCCCGGAAGGATTCGAGTTTCGGAGCCTTGGCGCGGGTTCTGGAGGCCGAGTAGCGTTCGGCCGGCGACTGCAGTGAGGTCATCGGATGCGCCTAAAGCGCCAGCTCCTGTTCGAAGGCACGGTTGCGCCGGGCGGCGCGCCGGTCATGCAGGAAGGCGACACCGTAGGCGGCGAAGTAGAGCACCACCATCGGGATGGCCAGGAGGAACATCGACACCACGTCTGCGGCCGGGGTCGCGATGGCGGTGAACAGGATGATCACGAGGATGGCCACCCGCCAGGACTTGATGATCGACTGGGCGCTGATGACGCCGGCGAAGTTGAGCAGCACGATGAACACGGGCAGCACGAACGCCACCCCGATCGCGACGACGAGTTTCAACACGAAATCAAAGTAGCTCTGCGCGGTGACCAGGGCGGCGTCCTGGGCCGGCGCGAAGCTCGTCATCAGCTCGACCACGTGCGGAAGCACGTAGAAACCGGCGGCGCAGCCGGCGAGGAACAGGGGGACGGCGGTGAAGAAGAAGCCGAAGGTGTACCGTTTCTCGGTGCGGGTGAGCCCGGGCACGAGGAAGGCGAAGACCTGGTAGAGCCACATCGGGCTTGAGACGACCAGGCCGACATAGAAGGAGATCTTCAGCTTGAGGTCGAAGGCGGAGGTGATGTCGGGGTAGTTGAGCTGGGCGCTGCGCTTCTGGGCGGTGGCGATCGTGTAGATCGGTTCGCGCAGGGCATCCCAGACGAAGTCGGACAGGAACCACCCGACGATGGCGCCGACCAGGATGCCGGCCGCCGCAAGGAAGAGACGCTTCCGCAGCTCGAGCAGGTGCTGCCCGAGCGACATCTTCCCGTCGGCGGCCTCGCGCCGAGGAGTGCGCCCTGGCACGTGGGTTATGACTTCGAGCTTGGGTCGGCGGGGCCGGCGGCCTTCGAGGAGTCGGTGCCCGTCGTTCCGGTGGTCTCGTCGTCCGGCTTGTCGCTCTTGATCTCACTCTTGAAGATCTTCATCGACTGGCCGAGGCTGCGTGCGAGAGCCGGAAGCTTGGGCGCGCCGAAGAGCAGGAGAACAATGACGAGGATGATCAGGAAATGCCATCCGGTCAGGTTGTTAAGCATGGGAGTCCGTCCTCTGGTTGGAAGGGGCGTGCTGCAACAGTTTACCTCGGGCAACCAAGCGATCCCGACGGAGCTGGCGGCGGTGCCGGCGCTCGGCGCGCCCCAGTTCGACGGCGAGGAGAACGTCGGCCGTCTCCTCGAACACGGCGGGCCGGAACCGCGGCCGCGGCGGGGCCTCCGGGGCGAGCTCGAGTCCCGCGACCTGCTCGGCGAGGGCTTCGAGCGCCTCCATCGTGCGCACGGCCTTTCGGAAGAGCACCTGGCCGAACCAGGCCAGCATCCCGAGCAGGACCAGGACCAGGCCGGTCCAGAGCAGGACCCAGCTCCACCAGGCCATCGGCTATCCCTCCCTGTCGCCGGGGACGGCTTCGTCGTAGCGCGCCGCGCCCGCAGCGGCCCAGTCCCGGGTGAGTGCCCGCGCTTCGGGTGGTCCGATGACGGTGACCAGGCCGGACAGTCCGGCGACGATTCTCTTCAGCCCGTGGAAGTGGGCCACCCGGATGCTCTGCCGCACGAGTCCGTCCGCCGCGTCGGGGCCGGCGCTCTGCGGCGCGTAGTCGGCGAGGAGCGGCACCGCGGCGGCCGGCAGCTCCACGACGACCTCGAGGTCGGAGTCCGAACCCTGGAACAGGGTGTCGGGAAGGGAACCGGCGGACCCCGAGCCGGCGGGGACATCCGTGACCCGGAGGCCGCTCATCCGGTCGAGCCGGAAGGTGCGCATGGCGCCGCGCAGATGACACCAGCCGCGCAGATACCAGTCCCGGTCGACGGACTCGATCCGCATCGGATCGACGTGCCGCGCCTCGTGACCGCCCCGGGAACTCAGGTAGTCGAATTCGATCTGCACCCCGCGCGCCACTGCCGCCTTGATCAGTGCGATCGCTTCTCCGGGTTCGGTGCTGGACACCACCACCTGGCTGGGAGTCGCCGAGGCGCTGCGCGTGAGCTTGGCCATCAGCGAGGCGATGGCCTCGACGTCCGCGTTCTCGGGCAGCGACGACAGGTACTGCAGGCCGGCGATCAGCGCTGCGGCCTCTCGGGCGGAGAAGCGGGGTGAGTCGTCGATCGCCACCAGGTGGGTGAGCACGATGTTGTCGTTGGTCTCGAATTCATCCCAGTGGATGTCGAACAGGTCGCCGTGCAGGTACTGCCGAGTCTCCCCGGGGATGCCCGACATCGCGATCAGGTTCACCGCGTCTCGTACGCGCTCCGGGGACACCCCGAAGTGTGCGGCGACCGTGCTCACACTGACGCTCTCGTGATCCATCAGGTACGGCACAAGCGACAGGAGGAAGGTCAGCTTGTCTGAGGCCCCAAGGGCAGGTCCGGCGTTCACTCGGTGCCTTCCTTCTCGGCATCGGATTCCAGGAACGCATCGGCATGCGCGTCCCTCACCCGGATCAGCCGGGCCAGGACTGCGGTCCGGAGCGCGGACGGGGAGCGAACGAGCACCTCAGGGCCGTAGCCTGCGAGCTCATCGGCCAGGATGTCGAGGTCGGTGTAATGGAGTGCCACGGTCGATTCGCCTGGGTCTCGGCCCGGCTCGACGGCCTGGCGTTTGGAGAGCCGCACCGCCGCATCGCTGCCCGGCTCGACCGTGATCTCGGCCAGGTTCGCCCTCCAGAGGGCGTCGAGTTCGGCCAGGGCCTCCTGGCCTTTGCCTGCGCCGCCGGGCACGAACGTCGCCCCCGGCACGGTCACCACCGGGCCGACGATTCGGGAGAGGAGGAACGTGCGGGTGGCCTGGGCATCCTCGTCCGTGCCGAACAGGTGCCAGCGTCCCTCGTGGAGCACGACAGCCTGCGGGGCAACCCGGCGGCGGCGTGGCAGGCCCTCCCCCGGTTTCAGATATTGGAATGCGACGATCTGCCCACGGTCCATCGCCTTGCTCAGCGGTTCGAAGGACGCGTCCCGCACGCGCAGCGTCGGCGAGTAGCCGAGCACCGGGTCCGTCGAATCGATGCCGAGCGAGTTGAGTTTGGTCAGTGCCCGGCGTGATTCCCCGGACAGCGAACCCTCCCGCCAGACCGTGGCGGCAAGCTTCAGCAGCATGAGTTCGTCAGCGGAGAAGCTCACGTCGGCGGGCAGCTCGTACAGGCCCTTGGGAATCCGGTAGCGCAGGTGGTGGTTGCTGCCCGGGTCGTCGGGCGGCTCCACCGTTTCCAGCGGGATTCCCAGTTCCCGGATGTCGTCCTTGTCTCGCTCGAACTGCCGTTCAAGGCTGGCGTTGTCCCCACCGACGGCATAGCGCTGCCGGTAGCCCTGAACGGTGGAGAGGATCTCCGCCTTGGTCAGACCGATCTCGGTGGCGATGAGCGCCAGAACGAGGCTGAACAGGCGTTCTTCGACCGAAACGCGGCTGGGCTTGTCGGGGATGGTGGACACGGTGCGAGTCTAGCGAACCGCCGCCTGCGCCTCCCGCCTAGCCGATCCCGAGGATGTCGGCGACGAAGACGAGCGTCGAGCCGGCCGGGATCGAGGCCTGGGCGGTGTCGCCGTAGCCCTGATCCGGAGGGATCACCGTGACGACCTGCGAGCCGACGGTCTGGCCGATGAGGGCCTTCGCGAACCCGGGGATGATGCCGCCCTGGGTTTTGGACCCGTCCGCGGCGATGAACTGCACCGGTCCGCCCTTGGCCCAACTGGAGTCGAACACGGTCTTCTCGGACCAGAGCACGCCCGTGTAGTGCAGGGTCACCGTGTCGCCCTCGGCCACCTTCGGGCCGGAGCCCTTCTTGAGCACGCCGATCTGCTGTTTCTTCGGCGCGGCGCCGGAGGGGATGGTGATGCCTGGCGTGCCGTCCGCAGCGAGCACTACCCCGGGCAGGCCGTTCGCGACGGGCTGGTCCGTGCCGTTCGCCCGCGGCAGGTAGGACTTGACCACGTCGATGACGAAGACCAGGCTGTCGTCTTTGCCGACGCCGATCTGCGCGTTGCCGCCCTGGGGTCCGAATGCGTCGTCGGGCGAGACGACCACGGCGACCCGTGAACCGACCTGCGCGCACTGGAGGCCCTCGGCGAGGCCCTTGATCGTCTTGTCGTTGAGCACGAAGGTGGTGGCGCTGGAGGCGTCGTACTTACTCTCGGTGATGACCTTGCCCGAGGTGCCGTTGTAGACGGACAGTTCGATCTTGACCTGCTGTCCGGGGACGAGGCCGGCTTCGGTGCCGGGGAGGATCTCGCTGCGCTGGGTCGTCTTCGTCTTCAGCGGTGTCGGGAAGTCGACCGTGGGGGCGCTGCCGGCCTTGCCGGTGACTGTGACCAGCCTGGCGGCGGCGCCGTCCGTGACCGGAGACTGGCAGGACCCGGCGGAGGCTCCGGCGCTGCAACCGCTGAGGACGGTCATCAGCAGCGCTGCGGTTGCGACGAGTGCAGGAGCTCTACGCACGGGTTCTCATTTCTCGGGGAAGTCCAAATGGTGCGGGGAATTGGGCGGCGAATCGAGGCCGGAGCCAATCCTAACCGGCGTCGGGCCGGCCGGACTTACAGTTAGTCGCCGGCCAGGTTGCGCGCCTTGGAGAGGGCCGCCCCGGTCTCAGCGATCCGCACCCTCTTGCGCATCACCTTGGGGCTGATGTTGCGTTCGCCGAGAGCGCCGGGCGTCCAGGCTTCCACGTCGGCGTCGGAGAAGTCCGTCTTCGACGGGCGGCGTTTGAGCTCGGGAAGGATGGTGTCGGGCGCGAGCCGCCTGGCGGTGATCAGGAAACCGGTGTGGCCGATCATCCGGTGGTCGGGACGCACGGCGAGCCCCTCGACATGCCAGCCGCGCACCATGGTCTCGTGCGAGTCGGGGTTCGTGTACTGGCCGGTCGCACGGATGGCTTCCGCCACCCGCGAGAGCTGGGTCACCGTGGCCACGTAGCAGAGCAGCACTCCGCCGGGCTTGAGGGCGGCGGACACGACCTCGAGGCACTCCCACGGGGCGAGCATGTCGAGCACGACCCGGTCGACGCTCTGGTCTGGCATCGTCTCCGGCAGTGTGTCGGCCAGGTCGCCGAGCGTGATCGACCAATTCTCCGGGTCGGCGCCGAGGAACGTGGCCACGTTGTCCCTGGCCACATCGGCGAATTCCGCGCGGCGTTCAAAGGAGGCGAGCCGGCCGGCTGGGCCGATCGCCCGGAGCAGCCAGATCGAGAGCGCGCCGGAACCGACGCCCGCTTCGACGACGGTGGCGCCCGGGAAGATGTCGGCCTGCGCGAGGATCTGTGCCGCGTCCTTCGGATAGATGATGGCGGCACCGCGGGGCATGGACATGACGAAATCGATCAGGAGCGGGCGCAGGGCGAGATGTTCGACACCGACGTTGTTGGTGACGACTGACCCGTCCGGAAGCCCGATGATGTCATCGTGGGCGAGGATGCCCCGATGGGTGTGGAAGACCTTGCCCGGTTCGAGCGTGATCGTGTTCAGCTTGTTCTTGGGGCCGGTCAGCTGCACCCGGTCGCCGATCCTGAACGGTCCGCTGTTCTGGATGACCTGGTTGTCGCTCATGCGTTGCTTACGTCCTCATTGTCGGCCGATTCGGAATCGGGCTGAATCGGTGTGCGTCCGGGGCGGCCGCGCCGCTCGCCGAACACGGCGGTGAAGCCCGCCAGGGACCGCCCGGAAAGGGACGGCCACAGATCGTAGTGGGCGCTTTCCGGGAGGGGGATCAGGTGGGGCACTCCGATGACGACCGCGCCGGAGGCGACGGCCGCGGCGATCCCCGGCAGGGAGTCCTCGACGGCGATGCACCGGACCGGGTCGACGCCCAGGTGCCCGGCCGCGGAGAGATAGGCCTCAGGGTGCGGCTTGCTGTTGGTGACCATGTCGCCCGCGACGATCGTGTCGAAGGCGGCGAACCCGACCAGGTCGGCGACCTGGCGGGCCATCCGTTCGGTGGACATGGTGACGAGCGCCATCGGCACGCCGGCGCTCTTGAGTTCGGTGAGCAGAGGCAGGGCTCCCGGGCGCCACGGCGGGCCGAAGTCGCGCAGGAGTTCCTGGACCCGGTCGGTGAGCCAGTTGACGATCGCGTCGGCGTCCAGGTCGACCCCGCGGCCCTGCAGGATCGAAGCGGACCCCCACAGGCCGGAGCCTACGAGCAGCATGCCGTCGCTGTGCGTCCAGACGCTGCCGAAGGATTCGACGAGTTCGGTCTCGGCGCGCATCCAGTACGGCTCCGAGTCGACGATCGTCCCGTCCATGTCCCAGAGCACGGCCGCAGGCAGGAGGGATTCGGGTCGGATCGGGTGCACGGAGTCCAAGTGTAGAGGGCACGGCCTATCCTTGACTGATGGTGCGCCGGGTGGCGCGCCCCCGGGATCGAGGTTTCAGGCAGTGACAGACTCCAACGGATTCCTCAGCGAACGACTCCTAGTGGTGGCGTTCGAGGGCTGGAACGACGCGGGCGAGGCCGCCACCGGCGCGGTGGGCACCCTGAAGGGCCTGCTCGACGTGTCCCCCCTCGCGGAGATCGACCCCGAGACCTACTTCGACTACCAGTTCAACCGTCCGACCATCTCCACCGGCGAGGACGGCATCCGGGTGCTCGAGTGGCCGAGCGCGATCATGTACGGGCCGACCAGCCCCGGTGAGTCAGCCGTACCGCTGGCCGTCGATGCCCAGTTGCGGGTGAGCGGCACGAACGCCGGGAACATCTACCTGCTCCTCGGCACGGAGCCCTCGCGCAGTTGGAAGAGCTTCGCGTCGGAGATCCTGGACGCGGCCCTGGCCGCGGACGTGGGCGGGATCGTGTTCCTCGGCGCGATGCTCGCGGACGTGCCGCACACCCGGCCGATCTCGATCTTCGTGTCCAGTGACAACCCGCAGGTTCGGGCCGAGCTGCAGATCGAACGCAGCTCCTACGAGGGCCCGGTCGGCATCCTCAGTGTGCTCGCGATCGCCGCCGAGGCGTTGGGCATCCCCACCCTGTCGATCTGGGCATCCGTGCCGCACTACGTGCACAATGCGCCGTCGCCCAAGGCCATACTGGCCCTGATCGACAAGCTCGAGGAGATCATCGATGTGGTCATCCCGCGGGGTGACCTCGTCAACGAGGCCGCGGAGTGGCAGAGCGGGATCGATGTGCTCGCGGGCGAGGACGAGGAGATGGCGGCGTACATCGCCCAGCTGGAGCAGGCCAGGGACACCGTCGATTCCCCGGAGGCCAGCGGCGAGGCGATCGCCCAGGAGTTCGAGAAGTACCTCCGCAAACGCGGCGACGGACGGGACGGCCGCGCGGATGGTCGAGCCGACGGACGGCCGGGCCCCGAGGGACCCCGCCAGCCCTGAGCCGACGGCTGCCGGGCGGAGCCGGGGCGAGCCTGCAGGGCCAGGCCGGAGAAGTCAGGCCGGTGAAGTCAGGCTAGAGTGCCACGCCGAGCAGCGCGTCCACGGCCAGGGCCACCGATGCCGGATTGTCGACGGCCTCGGCGGCCGCGGCGGCGTCGAGCACAGCGAGGGCACCCGGGGTGTCGAGGTCGGCGACCAGCGCAGCACGGAGCTCGTCGATGACCGCGCGGGCATCCACCGGACCGGGTCGGGCTCCACTGCCGAAGGCGGCGGTCCACTTCGTCAGCCGGGTGGCCGCGGCGTCCAGGTGCGCGTCGGTCCATTCCCAGTCGCTGCGATAGTGCTGGGCGAGCAGGGCGAGCCGGATGGCCCGCGGGTCGACTCCGGCGGCTCGGAGCCGGGAGACGAGCACCAGATTGCCGAGGGACTTGCTCATCTTCTCGCCCTGGTAGGCGACCATTCCCGTGTGGCTGTACACCCCGGCGAGCGGATGCCCGGAGAGCGCCGCAGCGTGCCCGGCGCTCATGTCGTGGTGCGGGAAGACCAGATCGCTGCCGCCGCCCTGCACCGTGAAGTCCGTGCCGAGTTCCTTGAGCGCGATCACGGAGCATTCGATGTGCCAGCCGGGCCGCCCTGCGCCGACCGACGACGGCCAGGACGGTTCGCCGGCCCGCGCGGCGCGCCAGAGCAGCGGGTCGAGCGGGTCTCGTTTGCCCGGGCGCTCGGGGTCTCCCCCACGCTCCGCCGACAGGGCGAGCATCTCGGGCCGGGCCAGGTTGCTCTCCTCGCCGAGGGTCCACGGTGCCAGGCGTTCCGCCGCCGCGATGTCGAAGTAGATGTCCGAACCGGCGGATCCGATCGTGCCGAACCTGGTGGTGTCGACAATGGAATCGCTGGTGGGTACCGCGTAGGCGATCCCGGCATCCCACAGCTGCGCCACGGCCGCCGCGATCTCATCGATCACTTCGGTGACGGCGACGTAGTCGTTCGGCGGGATGATCGCCAGCGCCTCCATGTCGGCGCGGAAGAGTTCGACCTGGGACGCGGCGAGTTCGCGCCAGTCGACGCCGGTCGCGGTCGCGCGTTCGAGCAGCGGGTCGTCGACGTCGGTGACGTTCTGGGCGTAGTGCACCCGGTAGCCGGCGTCGAGCCAGACCCGCTGAAGCGTGTCGAAGGCCAGGTAGGTCGCCGCATGGCCGAGGTGGGTCGCGTCGTACGGGGTGATGCCGCAGACGTAGAGCCGGGCCGCAGCGGACGGTTTCGCTTCCACGAGGGTCTCCGTGGCCGTGTCGTACAGCCACGGTGCGCCCGACTGGCCGGGGAGTTGCGGGATCTCGGGTCGTTGCCAGGCGCGCATTGAACCAGCCTAACTAGGCGGCGATGGTGTTGGTGGCCAGCAGGCCGAACAGGACGAGGCCGAGCGCGATCCGGTAGATCACGAACGGGAGGAAGCTGCGCTTGGAGATGTAGTTCATGAAGAACCCGATCACGAACAGGGCGACGACGAAGGCGATGACCGTGGCGACAAGGGTTTCGAACGGGCCGAAGATCTCGGGGGTGCAATTGGTCGCGGCGGGGAGGCAGGGCTTCGCGATCGACTTGTACATCTGGTAGAAACCACTGCCCAGGACCGCGGGGATGGCGAGCAGGAAGGCATACCGGGCGGCGGCGCGCCGCTCGTAGCCCATGAACAGCCCGGCGGTGATCGTGCCGCCGGAGCGGGACACCCCGGGGATGAGTGCGAGGGCCTGGGCGAAACCGTAGACGACGCCGTGGCGGACGGTGATGTCCTTGAGCCGGCGCTTCTTGGCGCCGACGTAGTCGGCGATGCCGAGCAGGATGCCGAAGACGATCAGCACGGTCGCGGTGATCCAGAGGTTGCGGAGCGAGGACTCGATCTGGTCCTGGAAGAGCAGCCCGAGAACGATGATCGGCAGGGAGCCGAAGATGATCAGCCAGCCCATCCGGGCATCCGGGTCTGTGCGCGGCACCTTGCCGAGGAGTGAGCGGAACCACTGGCCGATGATGCGCACGATGTCGCGCCAGAAGAAGAGCACGACGGCGGCCTCGGTGCCGATCTGGATGATCGCGGTGAACCGCGACCCCGGGTCGGCCCCGGTGCCGAGGAACTCGCCCACGATGCGGATGTGGGCGCTCGAGGAGACCGGGAGGAACTCGGTCAGCCCCTGGACGAGGCCGAGGATGATCGCGTTGATGAGATTCACGTGCCGCTCGCTTCGCTGTCAGTAGTTCGAAAGCAGATCGGTCAGGACCTGCCTGCCAAACACTAACGCGTCGAGCGGGACCCGCTCGTCGACTCCGTGGAACATGGCCGGAAAATCAAGATCTGCTGGGAGTTTCAGCGGGGCGAACCCGTAGCCTTTGATGCCCAGTGTGCTGAGCGCTTTGTTGTCGGTTCCCGCGGAGAGCAGGTACGGCAGCACGGGCGCGCCCGGGTCGTGCCGACCGAGCGTATCGACGACGGCGTCGACCAGCGGTCCGCCGAACTCGGTTTCCAGGCCGATGTCGCGGTGCATGATGACGATTTCGATGTCGGGCCCCACGAGCTCGGCCACCTCGGCCAGCACCTTGTCCTCGTCGCCGGGGAGGGTGCGGATGTCGATGAGCGCCTCCGCCCGGTCGGGGATGACGTTGTGCTTATAGCCGGCGTGCAGAACAGTTGGATTCGTCGTGGTGCGCAGGCTGGCCTGGATGAAGCCGGACGCCGTGCCGGTGGCCAGGGCCAGTTCGTCGGGGCCGACGCGCTGCGGGTCGACGCCGAGCACCCTGGCCAGTTCGGCCAGCAGCGCGCTGGTGGTGTCGGTGAGCCGGATCGGCCATTCGCGCCTGCCCACCCTGGCCACGGCCTCGGCCAGCCGGGTGACCGCGTTGGCGTGGATCAGGCGGGATCCGTGGGCCGCCTCGCCGCGCGCGATGAGCTTGATCCAGATGAGAGCTTTCTCACCCGTTTGCAGCAGATAGGCGCGCTGGCCGCCGAGGGTGATCGAGTAACCGCCGACCTCGCTGATCGCCTCTGTTGCCCCCGTGAAGAGTTCCGGATGCGTGTCGACCAGGTAGTGCGAACCGAGCACTCCCCCGGCCTCCTCGTCGGCGAAGAAGGCCACGACCAGGTCCCGGGCCGGCTGCCGGCCCGAACCGAGGATGTCCTGCAGTGCGGCGAGGATCATCGCGTCCATGTTCTTCATGTCCACGGCTCCGCGGCCCCAGAGCAGGCCGTCCTTGATGACGCCCTCGAACGGGTCCACCGACCACGCCTCAGGGTCGGCGGGGACGACGTCGAGATGACCGTGCACCACGAGGGCCCCCCGGCTCGAATCGCGACCGGGAACACGGGCGACGACACTCGTGCGGCCTGGTTCGGAGTCGAACAGCTGCGGGGCGAGGCCGAGGGCGCGGAGGTTGGCGGCGACGTACTCCGCGGCATCAGTCTCGCCGTTGGAACGGCCCTCCCCGTAGTTGGTCGTGTCGAAACGGATGAGGTCGCGGGCGATCTCGGCCGTCAGGTCCAGACGGGCGTCAGCCGGGGTGTTCTCAGCGGAGGAAAGCATGGCCTTCACGCTACCGGGCCGTGCCCGATACCGGGGACGGCGGGCGCGGCCTGAGGTCCCTGAAATCCGTGCTAGATTATCTATTCGGCGGCCGGACAACGGCAGCCGAAGCACCAGCCCGGGTGGCGGAATGGCAGACGCGCTAGCTTGAGGTGCTAGTGCCCTTATGGGCGTGGGGGTTCAAGTCCCCCCTCGGGCACAGAGAGAGGTCCGGAGTATTCCGGACTTCCGTTTGGGAAATAGGCCGGACAACCGATATCGGTTGTCCGGCCTTTTTTTGCCCAAAACCAGGTGCCGAGACCCCTCGCGATCACCGAGTGCCACTCGTGTTCCATGATGAACGCCCGGGCAGGTGTGTTCCGCGGCGTTCGAGGTTCGAATCCTGGCATCGGGTATGAGCGCATACTGGCGGGATGCACACGGAACCAGGGGCACGCGGTCTAGCAGTCATTACCGGCGGGAGTCGTGGAATCGGTTCCGCCACCGCGATTGCGGCGGCACACGCCGGCTGGTCAGTGCTCCTCACCTATCAATACGATGAGCAAGCAGCCGTCAAAGTCGTCGAGACGATTCACGCCAGAGGCGGTCTCGCGTCCTTCATCCGCGCAGACATGGCGAACGAGCACGACATAGCGGCGATATTCGAGGCCGCAGACAGGCTCGGCACGGTCACGGCGTTCGTCGCCAACGCCGGACTCGCAGCCTCGCAGTCGAGAGTCGATGAGCTCACCGCTTCACGCATAAGAGAACTACTCGCGGTCAACGTAGTGGGCCCCGTCCTAGGCTGCGGCCATGCAGTGCGGCGGATGTCCACTCTTCATGGCGGTGCGGGTGGCAGCATCGTCTTGGTCTCCTCAACGGCCAGTCGGCTGGGGGCACCAGGTGAGTACGTGGACTACGCCGCATCGAAAGGGGCAATCGACACTCTCGGCATTGGTTTGTCACGTGAAGTCGCAGATGAGGGCGTCCGCGTGAACGTCGTTCGGCCCGGAGTCATCGACACGGAAATGCACGGACGAAACGGTCGCCCGGACCGGGCGACGGACATGGCCCACACCATTCCGATGAAGCGAGCCGGACATCCTGCGGAAGTCGCTGCTGCGATCGTCTGGCTACTCGGCGACGACGCAAGCTACTGCACCGGAAGCATTCTGGACATAGCGGGAGGCCGCTAGACCAGGTGCGGATTGCTTCTGTCAGTCGCTCTCGTAGAGATCCCGATCAAAGGGTGACTTCTGACCTTTGATTCGGGTGGGAATGGCGGCGGTCCCTCTCCCGCTAGCCTTGGGGGCATGGATGCTGTTGCCGACTACTACGGTCGCTTTGCGGCGCTCGAAGCCCGCGGCAGCTCAGCCATCTTCGAAGACTGGGCTCTGGGAATTGCCGGGGACGTGGAGGTTCGATCCCTCATCGCACACCTGCCCCGACCCAAGCAGCAAGCCAATCTCGTCTTCGCCGCCTCCCGATCCAAGGGGGCACCCCTTGCCGAATATGACGTGTTCCGGGAGTGGTTGCTGTCGAGGTGGGCCGAGGTGGTTCCAGTGGTTCTGGCTCGGTCGACCCAAACGAATGAGGCCGCCAGGTGTGCGACCCTGCTCCCGCATATTGCCTCCATCAGCGGCCCGGTTGCCCTGCTCGAGGTGGGTGCTTCAGCCGGCCTGTGTCTTTACCCCGATCGCTACAGCTACCGGTATCACTCCGCCGGCACCCTTCACAAGGTCGACCCGAAGGATGGCCCGAGCTCCGTCGTCCTCGACTGCGACCTGAGAGGAGCGCTTGACGTGCCAATCCGATTGCCGGATGTGTTCTGGCGAGGTGGAGTGGACCTCAACCCGATCGATGTCACCGATATCGACAGCCTTAACTGGCTCGAAGCATTGGTCTGGCCCGAACATGATGAGCGCCGAGCTCGACTCCGTGCGGCGGCGCGAATCGTTGCCCAGGATCCTCCTCTGCTGGTGGCCGGTGATTTGAACGCCGAGGTGGCCAACCGTGCGGCACAGGCACCTGACGACGCCACCCTCGTGGTCTTCCACAGTGCGGTCCTGGCCTACCTCGAGGTGGAGGACCGCGACCGCTTCGTCGACCAGGTGTCAGCCCTCGATGCCGTTTGGTTGAGCAATGAGGGCGTAGCCGTGCTCCCCGAACTGGCTGCGCAACTCCCCACTGGGATCGCGGTGAACGGCGATTTTGTGCTCGCGAAGAACGGCGTTCCGGTGGCGCTCACCGCACGGCACGGCCAGTACTACCGTGCGCTCCCTACGACATAGCGCCACTCTGCGCTGTGGCGCGCGAATGCTAACATCGGCCTGTCGGCCGGCCGGCTCTGCGGCGCAGCCGCGGGACGGGTGTCAGCCGTCAACGCTGGAGAGGTTCACCGCTCATGCCCGAATTCATCCACATCACCCGCTCTCAGCCCCGGGACGACCGGCCATGATTCGTGAAGACTCCCTACGGCGCATGTACGCCGGCGGCCGCCCGAACCGGTGGGCGCGTTTTCTGAACCGGATCAGCTCGATGGTGTTCTCGCTCGGCATCGTCGGCCACGGCGCTGTGAGCATCGAGACTGTCAACCCGAAGTCGCGCACCCTGCTCACCCTGCCGCTCGTGATCGCCCGCTTTGACGGGAATGAGTACGCGGTCTCGATGCTGGGACAGGGTTCACGATGGGTGCGCAATGTGCGGGCCGCGAACGGAAACGCCGTCATCCACGCGGGGCGCAGGCGACCGGTGCTGCTTGACGAGGTGCGAGCGGATGCTCGCGCGCCGATTCTCAAGGCCTACCTGGCGCAGGCTCCCGGGGCCCGGCCGCACATTCCGGTCGATCAGTCGGAGCCGGTCGCGGCGTTCGAGGCCATTGCAGCCGACTTCCCGGTGTTCCAGATCCGCGATGCCGAGTGAGCGCTCACCCGGCGCCCCCGAGTTGCCTTCGCGACGTTGCTCGCAGCAGACTAGAGGTACCGGATCGCTACTGAGTCTTCCGCCCGCGGCTGAGGAGCTCCCCATGACTGAACCCAACGACGCACGCGTCGGCCTCTACATCGACTTCGACAACATCGTCATCTCTCGCTATCAGCAGTTGCACGGGCGCAACGCCTTCCAGCGCGACGGCATCCGCGATTTCGACAAGTCCAGCCGGGATGCCGACCCTGAGATCGCGGCGAAGCTCGCCGCCGCGACAGTCGACTTCAACGCCATCATCGACTTTGCCGCATCATTCGGCACCCTGGTCGTCAACCGCGCATACGCCGACTGGTCGGTTCCCGTCAATGCGAGCTACCAGCGCCAGCTCATGTCCCGGGCGGTGGACCTGACCCAGTTGTTCACCACGACCACCCGGGGAACCAAGAACGGGGCCGACATCCGTCTGGCCGTCGACGTGGTCGAAGACCTCTTCCGACTGCCGGACCTCACCCACGTGATCATTATCGCCGGGGACTCCGACTACATCGCCCTCGCCCAGAAGTCGAAGCGCCTCGGCCGTTTCGTGGTCGGCATCGGTGTCGCGGGGTCGACGAGCACCTCGCTTGCGGCCGCGTGCGACGAGTTCGAGGACTACTCCTCGCTGCCCGGAGTCGACAAGTCCGCCGCCGAGGCAGTGGAGAGGCCCAAGGCGACCAGGAAGGCCGCTGAACCCGCCGAAACGGCACCAGAACCGACACCCAGCAAGGCCCGCAAGCTCACGACGATTCCCATGTTCTCGCACACCGAGGATGCGCAGTTCGACGAGCCGGAGACCGGCGACGACATCGACCCGCAGACACAGGCGACGGAGCTCCTCGTGCGCGCGCTGAAGATCGGTCACGCCAAGGCCGACGCCGACGAGTGGCTCAACACGGGCACGATCAAGAACCAGATGCGCCGGATGGACCCCGCCTTCAACGAAAAGCCGCTCGGCTTCCGTTCCTTCACCGATTTCCTCGCCTCGCGCGGCGATCTGGCCGAGCTGCAGGAGGACGGCCCTCAGCGGCTCATCCGGCTGCGTCCTGAGGCAGAAAGTCGACGCTAGGCCTCGATTCGGCACGATTGAGGGCGCCGATCGCGCCACCCTCGAACCCGGTCGGCGCAAACAGCCCCGATTAGACTCACCAGCATGCCCATTCCCGCTCGCGACGTCGACGGCCGGCTCGCCGCGTCACGGGTGGCGGGCGGGGATGCCGCACAGGGCATCGCCCGTCGGCTGAAGGTCCTGGCCGACCCGACCCGGGTGCGACTGCTCGGCCTGGTCGTCGACAGTCCCGGTGGGCGCGCTCTCGTCGGCCGGCTCGCCACCGAACTCGGTCTCCGACAGCCGACCGTCAGCCACCACATGCGAGTCATGGTCGACGAGGGCCTCCTGGAGCGCGAGAAGGACGGCCGGGTGGTCTGGTATTCCATCGCCCCGGGCCGGCAGGCAGAGGTAGCCGAGGTGCTGCTCGCGGACGGGGGCGCGGAGCCAGTTCCGCCGGCACCCGCAGTGCTGCACCGCATCGCCGACGACCTCGCAGTCCGATTCCGCGGGGTGTTCTCGCCGGAGACGATTGACCGCTACGTCACAGAGAGCTACGCCCTTCTGGCCGAGCGGGCCCGCCTCACCCGCTTTCTGCCGTCGCTCACCAGCAGATTCGCCGGCGACCGACTCCAAGCCCTCGCCGCCGTTGAGAACCGGGTCACCGACGACGCGCCCGAGATATTGTTCGTCTGCGTGCAGAACGCCGGGCGTTCCCAGATGGCGTCGGCGATCCTTCGATCCCTGGCCGGGGAGCAGGTGCGCGTGCGGACCGCCGGTTCCCAGCCGTCGGAGTTCGTGAACCCGCTCGTGGTTCGCGCGCTGGACGAGATCGGCATTCCCCTCGCGGGCGAGTACCCCAAGCCGCTCACCGACGAGGTCATCCGCGCCGCCGACTACGTGATCACCATGGGTTGCGGAGACGCGTGCCCGGTCTACCCGGGTCGGCGCTACCTGGACTGGGACCTGGCCGACCCCGTCGGACTCCCCCTGTCCGGCGTGCGGGCCGTTCGCGACGACATCAGTCTGCGCGTCCGGGGCCTGTTGGCCGAGATCCAACGGAGGGCGCCAGACTGAACGGCAGCTGAACCTTCCGTCCCGCGGTGCGCGATCCATAGATGCTCGTCTATGCTTTTAGTCATCTCCGACCGAAGGACTCACCCATGACCGACAAGCCCACTGTTCTCTTCGTCTGTGTCCACAACGCCGGCCGCTCGCAGATGGCAGCCGGCTACATGACCGCCCTGTCCCAGGGCCGGGTCGAGGTGCTCTCCGCCGGGTCAGCGCCCAAGGACCAGATCAATCCCGTCGCGATCGAGGCCATGGCCGAGGAGGGTATCGACATCGCCCATAACGTGCCGAAGATCCTCACCACCAAGGCCGTCAAGGAATCGGATGTCGTGATCACCATGGGCTGCGGCGACACCTGCCCGATCTTCCCGGGCAAGCGCTACGAGGACTGGGAACTCGCCGACCCGGCCGGCCAGGGCATCGAGTCCGTGCGCCCGATCCGCGACGAGATCAAGGCGCGCATCCAAGCGCTGCTCGCCGAGATCCTCCCTGTCCTGCCCGCAGACTGACCGCATTAGTGCATGACTGATATCAACGGAATATGAGTCAGGCCCTTATGTCGTCGCCGGGCCCAGCCGGATCAGCATCACCACAAAAGCCACCAGTGCCCAGCTGGCGAAACTGCCCACGAGAAAATACTCGGCCTTCGAGCCGCCCGGGTCTCTCGATATCTCGGGAAAGCGGATGATGCCTTTCGCCGCGACGATCGCCGCTATCGCCGTGAATGCTCCCGCGAGCACGAGGGCGAGCAGGAAGACGCGCTCGAGCGGGCCGATGAAGCGGCCTCCCTTCAGCTCGACGACGACCTCTGTCGGCGCGTCGGCAGCGGAAGAGCGCGATGGAGGCCGCCGCCAGGACCGGCCACGTGTGCCCGGGCGACTGGCCGCGGACGGGGCGGGGGCGACGCTCGTCGACCTCTCGCCGTGCAGCGCGAGCCGTACGATGACGTTTGACGTCTCGATCAGGAAGAGTGCTCCGCCCACGACGAGGGCGAATGAGGTGAACGACACCGCGTGGAGTGACGCATAGGGCAGCGCGGCGTACCAGCCGGGGAGCAAGCCGCTGGGTCGGGAGAGCTCCGGACCCCAGACGAACGCGACGATCGCGGTCGCCGCCAACACCCCCACTGCCCAGAATCCGGCACGGTGACTGCCGTCCGACTCGCCCGTGGAGATCAGCCAGCCGATGACCGCGACCACTGCGATGAGCGACCACCACCACTCCTGGCCGCTGCCGGTCGCTGCGAGCACGAACGACGCGATGCCCACCGATGCCGCGAGCCACAGGCGTCGCCTGCTTCCCGAACGGGCTCGCGCAAGATCGGCGACACCGAGGGATCCGAGGAGGGCGGCGAGCAGGATCACCGCTCGACCTCCAGTAGAAGGGCTTCACTCGCCAGGAGTGCGTTGGCTCCATTGCGGTTCAGGTTCTGAGACACCGCCGACTGGGTGATCCCTTCCTGCTCGGCGAGGTCGCCCTGCGTCGCGCCGAGCAGGTGACCCAGCAGCAGCCGGCGGGCGCGCGGGTTCATCGACCCGACGATGTGGTCGCGTGCAAGAAGGTAGGCGTTCACGAGAGCCTCGTCGGGAGTTCCGGTCTCTGAGGCCGCACGAAACCAGGTGCGCACAAAGCTGAGTTTCGAGTACTCATGTCGTCGCGCCTCATCGATTGCCTCCCTCGCGGACCACCACGCGGAACCATCCTGCACCAGACCAGCGACACCGGAGCCGATCGTGGTCACCTCGCCTCTGCCGATGCCGAAGCGGCAGTCCACGCCGTCGGGCAGGCAGAGCCGAGAGAGGAGGGTCGCCCGGGTCGCGTCTCCGAGGGAGGAGTACACGGCCTGGAATTCGTCGCCGATCGTAGCCGCGAGCGGCTGGCGTGCCGCGATGATCCCGTTGACCCGGCCGAAGGCATCCTGAATCTCCTGTTGCAGCGCACGCCGGTCATCGTGCGAGCGAGACTTCGAGACGTCGACGATCACGGCCCATGAATCGGATGCGGTGTTCATAGCATAAGCGTATACCTTATTCTCAGTTTTTATAAGACTGCGACTTATGCAAAACGCACTGCGCACTGGGCATCACCGGGGATTCGGCCGACACGAACGTCCGCGACACTCCTATTCGGCGTCGCGGGCCCGCGCCGACTTGGGCGAAGGCACGCTGCTCCGGGGCGCTCAAGCCCGCACCTCGCGAGCCTCGTCCACCGACAGCTCCCTGACGGCGAACGAGTCGTCGTCTGCGAACGACTTCATCCGGGCGATCCGGTAGATGATCAGGCCGTAGAGCACCTTGGCGAGGATGTCGGCGATCGAGTAGCCGAGCTGTTTCCCGACCCAGGCATCCGCCCCGTCGAGACCAAGCAACGGCAGGAGGTAGGCGATCGGGTAGACGCCCCAGGTCAGGAGGAGGAGCAGGCGGAGCTGGCTGATAGTCCTGCGCACGCTCGCCGGCTGACGGTCTAGCGAGCGGGTCAACTCGACGAAGAGCACGTACAGAATGTACGCGAACGGGATGGTGGAGAGCAGGCCGAACAGGCCGCGAAGACCGTTGTCCCCGGTGATCTCACCGGGGTACCCGAGCGCGATCATCAGGGCCGATGCCGGGATGAGTCGGGTGAGGAGACTCGTCTGCACTCGACGGGCAAGGGCGAGCACTGCGATCAGTTCGAGGAGGAGCAGCGGCACGGTCAGCAGCCAGTCGACATAGCGGTAGCCCTCGTTGAAGCCGGCGCCGGCGACCTGCAGGTAGTCCCCGCGCCCGCCGACGGCGTCTGTCACGAAGGCGGCCTTGAACGAGTCGAAGATGCGGAAGTAGTGGTACGCGGCAATGCCGCAGACGATCGCCGCCACGGTCATCGCCTGCCGGTACCTCGGCAGCACGCGGGTGAGGCTGACCAGCATGAAGATCGACGCGAAGAGCTGCGCCGCGATCACGAGGGAGAAGATGTTGTAGACGGTGTCGTACTGGGACTGGGTCAGCGAATCGGGTATCACGGTGTCCTCCGGGTAGCGAAACGATCGTCGAGCGGCGCGGTGTGAACTCGTCCTCAGCGAATCGGATTGAGTGAGATCTACGTCTCTTGTGACAACTAGTTCTCGATCCGTTGCCCTCTTGGATGCACCCCCTCACACATCGAAGAGCTCCCGACCCGCCAGGGTCTCCAGTCCGACGACGTTGCGGCGGGGTCCTGGAGCTGCCAGCATGAACTCGATGACCAGCTCCGCGGAATACCTCCAGGCCTACGATGACCAGCTTCGAACCGACGCGGAAACGCCCGGCGCCCTCAGCGTCACCCGGCTGGGCCCGTTGCGCCTCGTGACGTTCGCCGGCGGTCGCGGCTTTGTCACCTACCGGGATCTCGGCCCGGCAGACGGCTCGCTGGCCGAGCTGGTCGCGGGTGCCCTCGATCACTACCGTGCGGACCCACAGATCACCCGCGTCGAATGGAAGACCCGGGGCCACGACCACGCGCCCGGATTGCACGGAATACTGCTGCAGAACGGGTTCGAGCCGGAGGAAGCCGAATCGATCATGATCGGTCCGCTCGAAGGCCTGTGCACGGATGCCCCCGTGCCGGACGGTGTCACCGTGCGGCGAGTCGCCGCCGAGGTGGAGGTGCGTGCCATGAGTGCGATGGCGGACGAGGCGTTCGGTGAGAGTGTCGACACTCGCATGGCTGACGCGTTGCTCAGGCGCCTCGCCCGCGACGACGGCATGGAGCTCTGGGTGGCCGAGGCGGATGGCCGGATGGTCTGCGGGGGCCGACTCGAGCCGGTGCCCGGCACCGACTTCGCCGGCATCTGGGGTGGCGCCACCCTCAAGGCCTACCGAGGCCGAGGCATCTACCGTGCGGTGACGGCAGCTCGGGCCGTGTCCGCTCTCGCCTCAGGCAAGAGATTCGTGCACAGCGACTCGACCGAGGATTCGCGTCCCATCCTCGAACGTTCCGGCCTGATCAAGGTGTCGACGACCACGCCCTACAACTGGACGCGCTGACCTCGGCGTCAGGGAGGCAAGCCTGTACTCTCACGTCACGAACGTGCACGATCTACGGGCACGGGTGGCCGTGCTGACGTGGGCGGAACTTGCGAGACGTCCGCGACGGAAGCCAGGGCGATCGACGGGTTCGTCGCGATTCAGGGATTCCACCACGGCCGCAGCGGCAGATCACCGACCCGGCCACCGTCACCGGGTTTGACCGCCAGCACCTGGTGCAACTGGATACCGCCGGTCTCGAACGCGAGCCGTGACCCGGCCATGTAGAGTCCCCACACCTTCGCTGTGGGCAGTCCCGCCTCGGCCACCGCCTCGTCCCAATGCTCGACGAGGTTGGCGCACCAGTCGCGCAGCGTCATCGCGTAGTGCTGGCGCAGGTTCTCCTCGTGCACCACCTCCAGCCCGACATCCTGGGCTGCGCTGATGATGCGGCCCGAGCCGGTGAGTTCCCCGTCGGGAAACACGTAGCGGTCGATGAACCCGCGGGTGGACGCCTCGGATCGGTTGTCCGGCCGGGTGATGCAGTGGTTCAGCAGCAGCCCGCCGGGGCGCAGCCGGGATTGCAGGAAGGCGAAGTACGCCGGGTAGTTGCGCACTCCGATGTGCTCGAGCAGCCCGATCGACGACACGGCGTCGAAGCCGGTCTCCGCGATGTCGCGGTAGTCGCCGAAGCGGACCTCGGCCAGCCCGGACAGGCCCTGCTCCGCGATTGCCCGTTGTGCCCAGGCGGTCTGCTGTTGCGACAACGTCACGCCGGTGGCTGTGACGCCGCGGCGGGCTGCGTAGCGCACCATGCCTCCCCAACCGCACCCGACGTCGAGCAGCCGGTCGCCCGGCTTCAGCCGCAGCTTTTCGAACACCAGCCGGTACTTGTTCTCCTGGGCCTCGTCCAGCGAGGCGTCGGGATGCGGGTAGCACGCGCAGGTGTAGGTCATCGAGGGCCCAAGCACCCACTCATAGAAGGTGTTCGAGACGTCGTAGTGGTGGTGGATCGCTTCGGCGTCCCTCGTCCTGCTGTGCCGGAGCCCCCCGGCGACGCGGCGCCAGCGGGGCGGTGCCTCCTCCGGCGGCGGTGCGATCGGGCGCAGGTGCAGGGCGCCGATGGAGCGGATGATGTTGGCCGTCACCCGCGGCGGTGGCAGCGTGAAGACCAGCTCACCGGCGAGTGCCTTGAGGAGTTCGTAGGGGTCGCCGGGATGCACCCCGTGGACCTCGAGGTCTCCGGCGATGTAGGCGCGGGCGAGACCCAGATCGCCGCGGCCGGTGGCCAGGTAGGTTGTGCCCCGCGGCGTCTTCAGGTCCAGTCCGAGCGGGGCGTCGGACGGACCGGCCGCGCTCCCGTCATAGGCGGTGAATCTCAGCGGGAGCCGCCCGCCGGCGAGGATCTCCAGGATCTGGGCGAGGGTGAGCTTCCCTTGAGTGCCCGGCCTCGCTGCCTGGCCTGACTCCTCCGGCAAGAGTTCCTTGAATGTGGTCATCGTCGTTGCACCGCCTTCGCATAGAGGTCGAGGAGACGTGAATCGGGGTCGTACCGCTTCTTCACGGATTGATAGGTTTCCGCGCCATAGAGGTCGTCGAATTCCTCCGGAGTGTAATAAGAGTCGGAATACAGGGACTTGTGCCCGTGGAACTCGCTGACCTTCCGTTCGATCAGACGGTTCGTCTCCCCCTCGGTCGACCCCACCGGCACGGTCGACCAGAAGCCGACGTTGACGTAGGTCTGCTGGGGTCGGATCGGGTAGAGCGGCCAGCCGCCGCCCTGCAGCCGTAACGGGCACAACCAGATCGGCGTGATCGGCACGGTGGCGAGGAACCAGTCGAGGAACTCCGCACTCCGCTCGATCGGCACCTCGACGTCTTGCACGACCCGCTCGCGTGCCGGCCGGCCGGCCAGTCGCTCGACGCGGTCGCCGATGTGGAATCGCTGTTCGTAGCGCATCAGCGTGCCGTAGAAGCTGCTGCGCCGAAGCGGTCGAGGCCAGAGCCGGCGGATCATCGGACGCTGCACGCCGAACGCTTCCGAGCACCAGAACCAATCCGTGTCCCACCGCCAGAGGTAGTCGTGGATGGTGAGCCGGTCCTTCCTGACACCGTCACCGTGCTGGATGGAGCGGTAGTAGATCTGTTGGCCGGTGTAGTCGCTCACCGGTCCGGGTGCCGCCGTCTGCGTGCCCACGCAGAGGTAGCTCTCGTCGGCGCTGAACACCACGCCGTCGAGGTAGTCCACGCGGTCGCCGTCCACCGCCCGGGTCGCAATGATGCGCCCCGTCGCCGTGACCAGGTCGGTGAGCGTGTGGAACCGCAGATGCCGGAGTGCGACATACGGTTCGACCGGTTCCAGCGCGATGCGCAGGCGCACCGCATAGCCGAGCGTGCCGGACGAATTGGGGAAGGCCCGGTAGAGGTCTTCGTGCTCACGGGGCGAGGCCGTGACCACCTCCCCCGCGCCGGTGAGGATGTCCATCTCCAGCACCGACTCGTGCGGCAGCCCGTTGCGGAACGACGTGGACTCGATGCCGAGGCCGGTGACCGCGCCGCCCAGGGTGATCGTCTTGAGTTGCGGCACCACCAGCGGCGCCAACCCGTGTGGCAGCGTCGCGGCGACGAGGTTCTCGTACGTGCACATGCCGCCCACGTCGGCGGTCCGCGCTTCTGGGTCGACCGCGATGACGCCCGTCAATCCCGAGGTGTCGAGACCCCTGGTGGTCGGTTTCGCGCGAGACCGGAACAGATTCGAGGTGGGCTTGGCCAGCCGAACGGATGCCGCAGGCGGCACCGCCCGATAGCTCGCCAGGAGGCGCTCCACGCCTGCGGCGTGAGCGGTCCGTGCGCCGATCGCGGGAGTGGACACGCCTCCACGCTAGTCCTCGGTCGCATCCGCCGCATCCGCCCGGCGCGACCCTGCCCGCACTCACCGATTCGAGCGACGAGGTTCTTCTCGTGCGGAGAAGAAACGCGAAAGTTCTGCCGCGAACTCTGAAGAAGACCCGTTGTCCGTGCCGCATTCTTCATATAGCAGTCGAAATCGGGCCGCAGATCCAGCCGTCCATGCCCCGAACAATTCAACGTCGAAGGAATGCACATGACCAACTACCAGAACGACATCGAGTCCATCGAAGCGCTGAAGCGCAATGTCGGTCGCAGCTGGGATGCCATCGACCCGGAGTCGGTCGCCCGCATGCGCGCACAGAACCGATTCAAGACCGGCCTCGAGATAGCCCAGTACACCGCCGACATCATGCGGAAGGACATGGCGGAGTACGACGCCGACTCCTCCGTCTACACGCAGTCCCTCGGCGTGTGGCACGGCTTCATCGGCCAGCAGAAGATGATCTCGATCAAGAAGCACCTGAAGACCACCAACAAGCGCTACCTGTACCTGTCCGGCTGGATGGTCGCCGCGCTGCGGAGTGAGTTCGGCCCGCTGCCCGACCAGTCCATGCACGAGAAGACGGCCGTTCCCGCGCTGGTCGAGGAACTTTACACCTTCCTCCGTCAGGCCGACGCCCGCGAACTGGATCTCCTGTTCACCGGCCTGGACGCTGCCCGTGCCGCCGGCGACGACGCCGCGGCCGCGGCCATCCAGGAGCAGATCGACACCTACGAGACCCACGTCGTACCGATCATCGCGGACATCGACGCCGGCTTCGGCAACCCCGAGGCGACGTATCTCCTGGCCAAGAAGATGATCGAGGCCGGCGCCTGCGCCATCCAGATCGAGAACCAGGTCTCGGACGAGAAGCAGTGCGGCCACCAGGACGGCAAGGTCACCGTGCCCCACGAGGACTTCATTGCGAAGATCAACGCCGTGCGCTACGCGTTCCTCGAACTCGGCGTCGACAACGGCATCATCGTCTCCCGCACCGACTCGCTCGGTGCCGGCCTGACGCAGAAGCTCGCCGTGACCTACCAGCCCGGCGACCTGGGTGACCAGTACAACTCCTTCCTCGACGTCGAAGAAATCACCGAAGCCGAACTCGGCAACGGCGATGTCGTGATCAAGCGAGAAGGGAAGCTGCTGCGCCCGAAGCGCCTGGCCAGCAACCTGTTCCAGTTCCGCCAGGGAACCGGTGAGGCCCGCTGCGTGCTCGACAGCATCACCTCGCTGCAGAACGGCGCCGACCTGCTCTGGATCGAGACGGAGAAGCCGCACGTCGCCCAGATCGCCGGAATGATGAACGAAGTGCGCAAGGTGATCCCGAACGCCAAACTGGTCTACAACAACAGCCCGTCGTTCAACTGGACCCTCAACTTCCGCCAGCAGGCCTACGACTCTCTGGCCGCCGAGGGCAAGGATGTCTCGGCGTACGACCGGGCCAAGCTCATGAGCGTCACCTACGACGACACGGAGCTCGGCCGGATCGCCGACGAGAGCATCCGCACCTTCCAGCGCGACGGCTCGGCCGAGGCCGGCATCTTCCACCACCTCATCACGCTGCCTACCTACCACACGGCGGCGCTCTCCACCGACGATCTGGCCAAGGGGTACTTCGCCGACCAGGGCATGCTCGCCTATGTCAAGGGCGTGCAGCGTCGGGAGATCCGCGAGGGAATCGCCACGGTCAAGCACCAGAACATGTCCGGATCCGACATCGGCGACAACCACAAGGAGTACTTCGCCGGCGAGGCCGCGCTGAAGGCCGGTGGCAAGAACAACACGATGAACCAGTTCGAGGAACCTGTCCTGAGCAGCCGCTGATTCGACGCCGCGTGTTGAGGTGACACCGAAGAAGCCCCAGTCGGAAGACTGGGGCTTCTTCGGTGTGCCGGCGACCGGGAAGCGGCTGATGCCCGAGCCGTCGACGATGAGGCCCAGGAAATCACCACGGGTTTTGTTGACTTCCCGGACTTAACCACATAGCGTCCCTTTAGCCAGTTGAGTCGCCACCGACATCGCACCACTGGTCCATCCCCCAGCCGAGATCGGGCACATGAATTCAGAATCTTCACCCCTTGCCAGTGTTTCGGCGCACGCCGATCACCAGGACACCAGCGACCTGACCGACGAGTTCCGGCGCCGGCAGCTCAGCCTGTTCCGCGAGCGGCAGAACGACCTCGACTCCGACGACTCGATCTCGGCCCACTAGGCTCCGGCTCCGCGCAAGGCCCGACACGGGCCACGCCGAAAGCATCTGGCGGCTGGCCCTCCCACGTTCGGGGGCTGATCGAGGTGGGCACCCGGTCGCACGGCTGCATGAGGAAGTCTGTGAATTCTGATCGATCGCGACGGCGGCAACCGGGCTCCGCCCCGCCCCGCGGCACCTGTATGCTCGAACCAGACTTCCGTGAGCGGCTTTGCTGTGAACGGACGAGCGCTGGTTGAGACAGTGCATGAGGCCCCGGCGTTCGTCGCCGGGGCCTTTCTCGTGCCGGGCGCGGTGCCCTGCCTACTTGCGGGCGAGCACCACCGCCGCATTCGGGTTTCGGCCCCGAGGGGAATGCCGCGGCGCATCCGGTGCTTGCAGTGAGGGTGGGCGCCGGCCCCGGACGGATGGGTGCCAGTGAGTAACGTCGATGTGGGTTTCCGCTCCGAGCGCGGCCCTGTGCTGATCGCACTGATGCTGACCACCGGGCTGGTGGCGATCGACGCGACCATCCTGGCCACGGCGGTGCCGACGATCGTCAAGGACCTCGGCGGATTCGCCCAGTTCCCGTGGCTGTTCTCGATCTACCTGCTCGCCCAGGCCGTGTCGGTCCCGGTCTACGCGAAACTCGCCGACACCCTCGGCCGCAAGCCGATCGTGCTCGTCGGCATCGGACTGTTCCTGCTCGGCTCGGTGCTCTGCGGACTGGCCTGGAGCATGCCCGCGCTGATCGCCTTCCGCGCGATCCAGGGCCTCGGCGCCGGCGCCGTGCAGCCGATGGCCGTCACCATCGCGGGCGACATCTACACCGTTGTTGAGCGCGCCAAGGTGCAGGGCTACCTGGCCAGCGTCTGGGCCGTCTCCTCTGTGGTCGGGCCGACCCTCGGCGGGTTGTTCTCCCAGTACCTGTCCTGGCGCTGGATCTTCTTCGTCAACATCCCCCTCTGCGTCCTGGCCGCCGTGATGCTGCTCCGCGCGTTCCACGAGAGCGTCGAGCCACGCCGCCACCGGATCGACTACCTCGGCGCCGGGTTGCTCACCGGCGCGCTCAGCCTCCTGATCCTGGCGGTGCTCGAGGGTGGTCAGGCCTGGGCCTGGAACTCACCGGCGAGCATCGGCGCGTTCGGCCTGGGTGCCGTCCTGCTCGTCGGTTTCGGGTTCGCCGAGCGCCGGGCCGCCGAGCCGGTGCTGCCCCTCTGGGTGTTCCGACGGCACCTCCTGCTCAGCAGCGCCCTGGTCTCGGTCGGTGTCGGCGCGATCCTGATCGGGCTCACCTCGTTCGTGCCGACCTACCTCGAAGGGGCACTCGGAACCGCGCCGCTCGTCGCCGGCCTCGCCCTCGCCGCCCTGACCATCGGCTGGCCGATTTCGGCGTCGCTCGCCGGTCGCCTCTATCTACGGATCGGGTTCCGCAACACCGCCCTGATCGGCATGGTGCTGGTCATGCTCGGGGTCGTGGCGCTGGCTGCCACCTCGGGCTCACCATCGGTCTACATCGTGGCGGCCAGCTGTTTCGTGGTGGGGCTGGGACTCGGCCTCGTGGCGACGCCGACACTGATCGCCGCCCAGTCCAGCGTGGAATGGGATGAACGCGGGGTGGTGACCGGGGCCAACCTGTTCTCCCGTTCGGTGGGCAGCGCGGTCGGGGTCGCGATCTTCGGGGCGGTCGCCAACGGCATCTTCCTGGCCGCCGGGCCGACCGCTTCTCGCGCCTCGACGGCGTATCCGGCCACTGTGGAGGCGGCATCCGGAGCCGTGTTCCTCGCCGTGGTGATCACTGCGGTGTTCACCGTGGCGGCCGCCGTGTCGATGCCGCGGACGCCGCCGCGGAACCGCCCGGTCTAGTCGCGCAGTCCGAACCGGGCGTGCAACGGATGCATCCAGCCCGGCGCCCACCAGAGGATCCGCTCCAGCGACGTCATCACCGAGGGCACCAGCACGGCGCGCACGAGGGTGGCGTCCAGGAGCACCGCAACCGCCAGCGCGATGCCGATCTGCTTCATCTGCATCAGGTCCCCGGTGGCGAACCCGGCGAAGACGAGCACGATGATCAGGCCGGCCGAGGTGATGATCCTGCCTGAGCTCTGCAGGCCAGTCTCGATCGCCAGCCGCGTGCCCTCGCCCTGATCGTGGTGTTCCTTGATCCGCGAGAGCAGGAACATCTCGTAGTCCATGGCCAGACCGAAGCCGAAGGTGAGGACGAGGGTCAGCACGAGCGGGTCGACGCCCGAGATGGTGGCCGGGTCGAAGTTGAGCACCCCCGAGAGGTTGCCCTCCTGGAAGCCCCAGACCAGCACTCCCACCGAGGCTCCGAGCGAAACCGTGCTGATGACCAGGGCCGTGACCGGGATGACCACCGACCCGGTCATCAGGAACAGAAGCACGAACGTGGCGACGGCGATGATGAGAGCCGCCCACGGCGCACCGCGCTGGAGCGAGTCGGTGTAGTCCACCGACGCAGCATCCGAGCCGCCCACCCAGTTGGTGAACGCGGGCCGGTCGGCCCGGATCTCCCGCACGACCGCCGGCCCCTTGTGGGTGTCGACGCTGACCCGGGAGACCCAAAGGCCGTTGACCTGTGCCGGCGGGGCGGCGTCGGTGACGTGCGGCAACGCCCGGACCTGACCAGCCCAGGCCGCGGCGGAGGCTTCGTCAGTGTCGGAGACCAGCTGTACCTTCGCCCCGGTGGCCAGCGGGAAGTGGTTGTTCAGGGTGGTCACGAAACCGTACTGGCTGGACGACCTGGGGATGGCGTCCGAGCCGCTGTTCGTGACGTTCATGCCGAGCACGGGGCTGCCGAGCAGGAGCAATGCCGCGATCCCGACCAGGGCGATCAGGGCCGGGGCTCGCTGCACACCCCGGGTGAGCTTGGAGAAGACACCTTCCTTGGGCGCCACGTCGCCGAACCGGGTGAGGAGTCCGCCCAGGCCGGGCATGCGGGTCAGCAGGCCGGGCTGCAGCAATCGCTCGCCGAAGTACCCGAGCAGCGCCGGCACGAGCACGAGCGCCGTCAGGATGGCGATCAGCACGACCGAGACGGCGCCGACTGCGATGGCACGGATGATCGTGGGCTCGAAGACGAGCAGGCCCACGGTGGCGATGGCGAAGGTCAGCCCGGAGAAGAGCACCGTTCGCCCTGCCGTGTCGATGGTGATCCCCACCGCCTGGAGCATGAGTTCGTGGCGGTCATGCCTGCTCTGACCGTCGTGCTCATCCCTGCCACGGTGCGCCGGGGCATCCTGCGCCCCGTCGGCCGGCCGCGGTGCTGCCGGCGTGCGCAGAACGAGCGCCCGGAACTCCTCCCGGAAGCGGCTGACGATGAGCAGGCCATAGTCGATGGAGAGACCGAGGCCGATCACCGTGATGACGTTGAGCACGGTCGTGTCGATGTCCATCAGGAAACTGAAGCCGTACAGCGTGCCGAGGGCGCCGACGATGGACGCGATCGCACCGATCAACGGGATGCCGGCCGCCAGGAACCCGCCGAAGATGAGGAGCATGACCACGAGGGCGATGGGAAGGGAGATCAGCTCCCCCTTCTGCAGGTCGGCCTCGGCGACGGCGACGAGCGAGTCCACGAGCAAGGGGGTGCCGCCCACCTCGACAGTCGCATCGGGCGCGGCCTTCCTCAGGTCGAGGGCGGCCGCCTCGAGCCGGGCCTGGACGGGCGTGAGCACCGCGTCGCTCAGCCGGCCGTCGCTCGTGGACATGGCGACGTTCAGGAGCAGCCCCCGGCCGTCCGCTGCGAACAGCGGCGCCGCGGCGGGGTTCGGCTGGCCGCTGGGCAGCGGCGGGATCTCCAGGGGGTTGACCACCCCGGTCACGCCGTCAATCTTCCTCAGGTCCGCCGCGGCCTCGGCGAGGATCGTGGCCGGCCCGGGCTCACCAGCCTGGGCCGGGGAGAGCGCGACGCCATAGATCAGCAGCGACAACGACTCGGTGTCCGTGTTGCCGGTGCCCTGGAGCAGTTGCTCCGCCTCGCTGACCTCGCCCTTCACCGTGGGGCCCGCGCTGGAGAGCCGCTGGAACAGGGTCTCCCCGGCGACCCCGCCGAGCGCTGTCGCGACGAAGACGCCGAGCAGGGCGGCCCAGGCGATGAGCACGATGAAGCGGTGGCGGGCGATGAAGACCCCGAGAGTGCGCAGCATGGTCAGTCGTCCTTCGGAAGTGAGCGGCTATCGCCAAAGTACTCCCCCGGGTCAGGGCGTGGGTGCTGAGTTCACCATGCCTTCGTTCCTTCGGCGGTTGTGACCCGGCGGGTGCGGATGCGGCACTCACGCGGCCATCAAAGCACGCAACGGGGCCGTACGCCCGCCGAGTGTCGATTCGGCCCTCCGGCCGGTCGAGGTGTAGCCTCAGCACTAGACCCCAACATACCCTTGGGGGTATCTGCCGGGTTGGCCCTGTCGCTGATCCGGCCAACCGAAAGGCACTTCCATGAAGATCGTCGTCGTTGGCGGGGTCGCCGCTGGCGCTTCAGTCGCCGCGCGTGCTCGCCGTCTGGATGAGTTCGCTGAAATTATCGTGCTCGAACGGGGCCATCACGTCTCCTTCGCCAATTGTGGCCTGCCGTACCATATCGGCGAAGTCATCACAGATCGCAGCCGCCTCCTCTTACAAACCCCGGAGAGCCTGCGTGAATCCCTCGACATCGATGTGCGGGTCGGGAACGAGGTCACCGCCATCGACAGGGCGGCGCAGACCGTTTCGATCCGTGAGGTCGACAGCGGACGCGAATACGTCGAACATTATGATGCCCTTGCCCTCTGCACCGGCGCCGAACCGCTGCGCCCTCCGCTGCCGGGCATCGACCTGCCGGGCGTGCACGTGCTGAGGCGGATCGGCGACATGGACGTGATCAAGGCGCAGCTCGACGCCGCGATCGCGCAGGCCGCCACCGGCGCACGCGGACCGGTCAGGGCCGTCGTGATCGGCGCCGGTTACATCGGGCTCGAAATGGCCGAGAACCTCAAGCACCGCGGCGCACTCGTCGACGTTGTCGAGATGAGCGACCAGATCCTCCCCCCGCTCGACCATGAGCTGTCGGTGCCGGTGGAGCACCACCTGCGGAGCAGGGGGATCACCCTGCACCTATCCACGGCGGCCGCCGCGTTCACCGAACGGAAGGGCGGCGGGCTGAACGTCGAACTGACCGACCTGTCCGTGCTCGAGGCCGACCTGGTCATCCTCTCCGCCGGTGTGCGCCCGAACACCCTGCTCGCCAGGGACGCCGGGCTGGAGCTCGGCCCGCGCGGCGGAGTGACCGTCGACACGCACATGCGCACCTCCGACCCGCACATCTGGGCCGCGGGCGACTCCGTCGAGACCCCCCACACGGTGCTGCCCGGGCAGTGGCTCGCCCCGCTCGCCGGCCCGGCGAACCGGGAGGCCCGAGTGGCCGCCGAGAACATCTGCGGCCGCACGACCGAATACCGGTCCACCCAGGGCACCTCGATCGTGAAGGTGTTCGACATGGTCGCGGGCGGCACCGGCGCCACCGAGCGCCAGCTGCTCGCCGCCGAGGTTCCCTACCGGGCGGTGCACGTGCACCCCTCCGGGCACGCCGGGTACTACCCCGGCACGGCCATGATGCAGCTGAAGGTGCTCTTCTCCCCCGACACCGGCCGAATCCTCGGCGCCCAGGCGGCCGGCTTCGACGGGGTGGACAAGCGCCTCGACGTGCTCGCCACCGCCCTCCGCGCCGGCCTGACCGTCTACGACCTCGAAGAACTCGAGCTGGCCTACGCCCCGCCATTCGGCTCGGCCAAGGACCCGGTCAACATGGCCGGCTTCGTCGCCGGCAACGTGCTCCGTGGCGACCTCACCCTCTGGTACGCCCAGGACTACCCCGAGGCGACCCGCGGCACCCGACTGATCGACGTGCGCACTCCGGAGGAATTCTCGATCTGGCATCTGCCGGGGGCCGAGAACGTGCCGCTCGGCGACATCCGTTCGGCCAGCGAGGCCTGGGACCGGACGGCTCCGTTCCGGCTGTACTGCGCGGTCGGCTTCCGCAGCTACCTGGCCTACCGTGCGCTCGTGCAGCGCGGCTTCACCGACATCGCCACCCTCTCCGGCGGGTCGGACACCTTCCGCTCCTGGCACGAGGTCAAGCCGGACAGTGACGAACCACCCCTGCCGATGACCGCCTACGCGGAATCCGTCGACATTCGTGCGGCTGCCGCGCGGTCGACGGCGCTCAGCCAGGGCACCGGGCTCCGGGTGGACCTGGACTGCTCGGGACTGGCCTGCCCCGGGCCGATCATGAAGCTCTCCGACAAGATGAAGTCACTCACCTCGGGCGACGAGCTCGTCGTGCACGTCTCGGACCCCGGCTTCGCCAGCGACGCACCGGTCTGGGCCAGGCGAAACGGACACCAGCTCCTCGCGATCGAGCCCGAGGGCTCCGGCTACGTCGCGACCATGCGCAAGGGTGGGGCGGCCTCCGCGGCGAGCACCTCGGCCATCACGCCGGCGGAGCCCCGGCCCGGCAAGACCTCGTTCGTCGTCTTCTCCGGCGACCTCGACAAGGTCATCGCGGCCTTCATCATCGCCAACGGCGCGATCGCCATGGGCGAGGAGGTGTCGATGTTCTTCACCTTCTGGGGGCTCAACGCCCTGCGCCGTATCGATCCGCCCAAGCGCGAACGCAAGCTGATGGACAAGATGTTCGCGACCATGATGCCCTCCAGCGCCGGGAGCATGCCGTTGTCGCAGATGAACATGCTGGGCGCCGGCGCGGCCATGATCAAGAAGGTCATGAAGGAGAACGCGGTAGCCTCCCTGCCCGAGCTGATCGCGTCGGCCCAGGCCGGCGGCGCGCGGCTGATCGGCTGCACCATGACCATGGACCTGCTCGGCATCGCGCCGTCGGACCTGATGGACGGCGTCGAACTCGGCGGAGTCGCCACTTTCCTCGGCGAAGCGGCGGAGTCGACCACCACCCTGTTCATCTAGCCGCGGACGGTTCCGTCGACGATGGTGGTCGGGGCCCCAGGACCGCGCCAGCGCCGGGCGGGGCTGGGCGGGGAGCCCGGGTTATGGGGCCTCGTCGACGATGCCGATGAACCGGGTCCCGATCCCGTCCACCTCGGTGCGGCTCATGCCGTCGGCGGGATCGGGCAGCTCGTCCGAACCGTGGTAGTCGCAGGTCAGGTAGGTGAAGGCCGGCCACCACTTCTTCGGGCGTGCCGCCTCGGAGAAACCGCAGACGTCACAGCTGAGCTCCACCCAGACCGGCTTCTTCCCGGTTCGATTGGCACGCGACTGCACCAGCCAGGCCGGGGGGTTGCGCTCGATCTCGCTCAGCTCGGCCTCGGTCATCCGCGACGGGAGCTCGTGCCGCTGCGCCATTTCCAGCGGAATATCCAGCCGCAGGGCGGCCATACGTCTCGTAATCATCTCCATCAAGGATAGGCGCTGCCTGCGACCGCGTGTAGCCCAGGAGGCGCCGTCCGGGGTGCCCCGGACGCAGCGGGCGGACACGGGTGGTGTCGGCCGGGTCACCGTTGACATCCCCGACGCCGCCCTGGATTTCCAACCGGGCGGCGACGACCGGGTGCACCTGAGAGCCACCGGCCGCTGCCTCGGGGCGCAGCCTCGCCTCACCGCGACGACGGAGCATCGTCGCGGAGACGAGGTAGGCAGCCCTGCGGCCGCCGTGGCGCTCTGACGACGCGTGGAACAATGGGCACATGCCCGAACCTCTCTCCCCTCTTGGACTCCTGCTCGACGTGGACGGGCCGATCGCCAGCCCGGTTACCCGCACCATCGCCACCCCGAGCATCATCACCGACCTGATCACCCTGGCCGGCGCCAACGTTCCGATCGCGTTCGTCACCGGCCGGTCGGTCGCGTTCATCCGGGACCAGGTCGTCGTTCCCCTCCGCGCGGCGGGGCTGCCCGGGACGATGCGCATGTACGGCGTCTGCGAGAAGGGCGCCGTCTGGTTCCCGATCACCGCCGACGGCATCGGCGAGGTCGTCGTCGATGACTCCGTCGCCCTCCCCGCCGAGGCCGTCGAGACCCTGCGCCGGCTGGTGGCCGACCGGTTCGCCGACACCATGTTCTTCGACGAGACGAAACAGGCGATGGTCTCCGTCGAGCAGCGCACGGATGCCGACCACGCCGTCTACCAGGCCGCCGCCGCCCGGTTCAACGAGGCCGCGTTCTCGGCGCTCACCGGTCTCGGCCTCGGAGTGCGGTTCGGCGATCGCGTCGTGCCCGACGCGGACGGCGCCGTACCATTCCGGATCGACCCGACGATCATCTCGACCGACATCGAGTCGGTCACCCTCGACAAGGACCGGGGCGCCGAGCGCGCGCTCGCCTTCTTCGCCCAGTCCGGGCCGCTCCCGAGCGTCTGGCGCTCGGTCGGGGACTCGCGCAGCGACTACCTGATGGCCGACCACCTGCACGCGGCAGGCTATGACGTGTCCCACGTCGACGTGCGGCCGGCCGACGGCATCCTCGACCGCCCCTACCCGATCATCGTCGAGGGCGACCTGATCCACGACGAGGCCGGAGCGCAGTTCCTCGGCTTCTGGGTGGACAAGCTCGGACTTCGCTAGTCCGCGATGAAGCGGATGCCGTCCTGCAGACGGCTCCGCAGCTCGAACACCTTCTCGAAGCTGCCTCGCTCCATGCCGGGCAGGCCGTCGCGGAGCAGCCCGACCAGCCGTGACCGGGGGACGGTGATCACGGTGGGGCGCCGCCCGCGACCCGGAACCGTCAGCGGCTCCGCGACGGCGTCGTCGGGCAGCACGATCACGATCGCGGTGAACCGCACCCGGAGCGACCTGGCCAGGGCGCGGGCGGCAGCCGTGAAGTCGTCGACGGGGTGGTCTTCGTCGTGGAGGGCCTCGCCGACCAGCTCGCCGCGCCGCAACTGGACGGGTGCGCCCCAGTCTTCGGAGAGCACCCCGAACAGCCCGGCCGGCCCGAGCACGACATGGTCGATCTTGTCGACCTGGCCGCCCGCGGCAACGTCATGCCAGGCCGTGAAGCCGATGCCGAGTCCGCTGATCTGCTGGGCGGTGACCTCCTCGGCGAGGGCCTTCGCCAGGCAGTGACGGATCTCCCGCGGGGCCGACCGCACGAGCGCCGGCGCGTAGGGGTCCTCAATGGTGGTGCCACGGCCGGCCCACTCGCGCAGGAGGTCGAGGTAGCGCTGCCGGGCCAGCCCGCCCGGGTGGCCGTACATCCTCGCCTTGACCCCGGAGCGGGTGGCCTGGCCGGCGGTCTGCGCCGAGGCGTGGGCGGTGCGAACGGGCGGCTCACCGGAGTCCGGGTAGCGCCGGCGGTCGTAGGCGGCCCGGCTGTCCGGCGTGCCCACCCGTTCCCAGGCCACCTGCACCGCGTGGAACTGCACGGCGCTGCCGCCGACGTCGGGGTGCGTCTGGCGGAGCAGGCGGCGGTAGGCGCGGCGAAGTTCGTCGGCGCTCGCCGACGGCGTGACGCCCAACACCTCATATGGTGAAGCCGCGGCCGGGCTTTCAGACATCCTCGCGGTCACTTTCAGGCTCAACGGTCGATTTTCCTGTGTTCACCCTACCGATGGTTGCTGGAATCTCGCCGCACGCGCCACGCTGCCGCCCAGCGGCACCCCCGCCGGTTTTTGTGGGACGATCAGCGGGTGAAGCCCATCGGAGTCCTGAAGGTCCACCGTTCGAGCACCCGCCTGGTCGTGATGGCCGTGCTGGGAATCGCGGCCGCGGTGCTGACCGGCCTCTCCGGCGACTGGGCGCTGGCGCCGATCGCCGGCTGGGGCGTGGCCTGCGTCACCTACGTCACCTGGGTCTGGCTCACGATCGCCCCGATGGATGCCGCCACGACCGCCGGCCATGCGACGCGGGAAGACCCGTCGCGAGGGGTCGCCGACCTCCTCATCGTGCTGACCAGCCTGGCCAGCCTGGGCGCGGTCGCGTTCCTGCTGCTGGAGACCCGGACCACCGCCGGCCAGCAGGGCATCCAGGCCGGGGTGGCCGTGCTGAGCGTCGCGTTGTCCTGGGTCCTGCTGCACACGCTCTTCACGCTGCGGTACGCGTCGCTGTACTACTCCGGCGTCGACGGCGGGGTCTCCTTCAACCAGACGGCACCGCCGAGTTACGGGGACTTCGCCTATCTGGCCTTCACCCTGGGGATGACCTTCCAGGTGTCGGACACGAACATCGAGGACCATTCGGTGCGGATGACCGCGCTCCGCCACGGCCTGCTGTCCTACCTCTTCGGCTCGGTCATCCTGGCGACCCTGATCAACCTCGTCGCCGGGCTCCTGCGCTGACGCTCAGCCGGCGAACTCCCGAACGGGCCGTCCGGTGACCCCCACGTCGGCCACGAACAGGGAGCCTGCCAGGGAGTCTTCCCCGGGGACCAGGTCCTCGCGCGACGTGGTGATGAACAGCCGGTCGAGCAAGGGACCACCGAACGTGCAGGCGGTGACCCGGTGCGCACCGACCTCGACGACTCCGTCGAGGATGCCGTCCGGCGTGTAGCGCCGCACGGCCCCTCCCGCGTAGAGCGCCACCCAGACGCATCCCTCGCTGTCGACGGTCAGTCCGTCGGGGTAGCCGGCGTCGGCGGGGATCTCAGCGAAGGTGCGCAACCCGGTCAGGCCGGATTCAGCGTCGTAGTCGAAGACGGCGACCCGGCCGGTGGAAGTGTCGTTGTAGTAGGCCAGGGAACCGTCCGGGCTCCACTCCAGCCCGTTGGAGATCGTCAGGTCCTCCTGGACCACGGCGACCCGGCCGTCGGCCTCGAGCCGGTACAGCGACCCGGCCCCTGCCCGCTGGTCCCAGGCCATCGAGCCGCAGTAGAACCGGCCGTGCGGGTCGCAGCCGCCCTCGTTCATCCGCATGCCGGGGCCACTCCACAACGGGTCGTGCCGGGTCAGGTCACCGGCGGCGTCCTCGAGGGCGAACCCGCGTTCGAGGGCGATCACCGCGCCGCCCGACGCCCGGGGTCGCAGCGCAGCCACGAACGGGCCGACGTTGCGGCGGTTGACCGTGTCGCCGTCGAGCGACAGGATATCGCCGGCGAACATGTCCACCCAGCGCAGGCCGCCCCAGGCGTCCGACCAGACCGGACCCTCGGCGTGGAAGGCGACCGGGTCGGTGAATTGCTCGGCGAGCACGGCGGTCTAGTCGCGGAGCAGCTGGACCGGGATGTACACGGCGAGTGCGACGCAGAGAATTCCGGCGAAGAAGATCGGCAACTGGCCGGCGGTCACCGCGAAGGCGAGACCGAAAAGCCAGAATCCGAGGATGAAAATCGCCATGGCGACGATGAAGGCGACGACGTTCATGGGGGTGGTCCTCTCGAGCGGTGCCCGCACAGGTTCGCCGGGCCGATGAGTCGAGCGTACCGGCTGGACGACCCGGGGAGGGAACGTGCGGCGGTCAGCCCCCGGTTCGAGCGCCGACAGGTTCGATCAGCTCGGGGCCGTTCCCCGTCACCGGGGCAACCTGATGGAAGCGGAGCGCCGCGCTCGGCTCCCGGGACGCGTCGACGGCCGCGTCGACGAGGGCCTGGTCGCCGACAGTGTGCGGGTCGAGCCACTGGTCCCAGCATTCCTCGGGAAGCACCACCGGCATCCGGTCGTGGAGGCCGCGCAGGGGGCCGTCCGCGTCGGTGGTGAGGATGGTCGCCGTGAGCACCCAGCGCGCCGGATCGTCGGCGGCGAGGACAGGATTGCGCCACCACGAATAGAGGCCGGCGAACGCGAGCGGCAGGCCGTCATCCGAGTGGACGAAATAGGGCGTCTTCTCCGTGCCGACCGTGTGCCACTCGAAGTAGCCGGTCGCTGGGATGAGCGCGCGGCCGGACGCGACCGAGGCACGGAAGGTGGCCTTCTCCGCCGCCGTCTCGGCGCGGGCGTTGAAGGTGGGGTAACCGAGGGCGAGTTCGGTGGAGAAGGACGGCACGAGGGACCAGCGGGCGGATTCGAGGCGGCGCACGACGGACCCGGACTTCGCCGATTCGACCACGATCAGAATCTGCTCGGTCGGTTTGATGTTCCAGGAGGGCTCAGGGAGGTTCTCGCCCTCATGCGGGGCGTCGAACATGGCGGCGAGGTCAGGCGCCGTATCCGTGATGATGAATCGCCCGCACATAGCGACAGGCTACTACCGCCGCTGCCGGTTGCCGCGCGCCGGGGCACTGGCGGGCGCGCGCCGGGGCACTGGCGGGCGCGCGCCGGCGGGAGCAGAATCGGAGCGTCGGCGCCGGTGCGCCGCGGAGGAGAGCTCCCCATGGTCGTGTTCATCGTGGTTCTGGCGGTCGTGCTCGTGCTGGCGCTCATCGTCGCCGCGAATTCGATCCGGGTGATCAAACAGTACGAAAAGGGCGTAGTGCTCCGGTTCGGTCGCCTAATCGGCACGCGCCCGCCCGGCCTGACCTTCATCATCCCGTTCGTCGACGTGCTGCACCGGGTGGCCCTGCGGATCGTGACCCTGCCGATCCAGTCCCAGGGCATCATCACCCGGGACAACGTCAGTGTGGGGGTGTCCGCGGTCGCCTACTTCCGGATCGTCGACCCCGTGAAGTCGGTGATCGCGATCGAGAATGTGCACGCCGCGATCGACCAGATCGCCCAGACCACGCTGCGGAAGGTCGTCGGCCAGCACACCCTGGATGAAACCCTCGCCGAGACGGACATCCTCAACGTCAACATTCGCGAGATCCTCGACGTGCAGACGCTGGACTGGGGCGTGGAGGTCACCCTCGTCGAGCTCAAGGACATCCTGCTCCCCGACTCGATGAAGCGGGCGATGGCCAGGCAGGCCGAGGCCGAACGGGAGAAACGGGCGAAGATCATCAACGCCGAGGGCGAGTCCCTTGCCGCGGCCGCACTCGGCGACGCATCGGACACGATGATGGCCCACCCGCTGGCCCTGCAGCTGCGGAACCTGCAGAGCCTCGTCGAGATCGGGGTCGACAAGAACACCGTGGTCGTCTTCCCGGCGCCCCTGATGAGCACAATCGGTGAACTCGGTGCCTTCCTGGCCCGCGAGGCGGCCGCGGCGACCGGAAACGCCGCCGAGAAAGACCATTGACTTAATCGAAGATACGTTCGATTATATTGGTGTGTCCAGTGCAACCGCCACCTCCTCGTCACCGTCCGGTCGCGCGCCTGCGTCCGGGCTCCAGGACCAGATCGACGCGATGCAGGCCACGCGACTCGGCGGCCTTCTGCCGACCCTGCCGGCCCTGGCCGGACTCTTCCCCGGCGGAGGGCTGCGGCACGGGTGCGTCTACACGGTACCGAACTCCACCGCGCTGGTGATGGCGCTCCTCGCCGCCCCGTCGCGGGACGGCGCATGGTGCGGGGTCGTCGGCCTGCCCGACTTCGGAATCGAAGCAGCCGCGGGCCTCGGAATCGCCCTGGACCGCCTCGTCCAGGTTCCGCGGCCCGGTGATCGCTGGCTGGCCGTGACGGCCGCACTCGTGGACGCCCTGCCGGTCGTGGCCGTGCGCCCGCCGGCCCCGGCCCGCTCCGCGGATGCCGCCCGCCTCGCCGCGCGGCTCCGCCAGCGCGGCGGTGTCCTCCTCGTCGCCGGACCCTGGACCGCGTGCGAGGCGGAGCTGACCATCGCGGCACGGCATTGTGAGGGGCTGGGCCCTGGCCATGGGTCCCTGTCCGGGATGAGCGTCACCGTCGTTGCCGCGGCCGGGCACGGCGGAGGAATGACGCGAAAGGCCTCGGTGGTCCTCGCGGGTGGTGGGCCGCACCCCTCGAACGACGCGGCCGGGCTGCCCCACCTGCCGGCAGGCCGGTCCGGGGCTGCGTGGGACGAGGCCGGGTTCCTGCGGGAAGGGACAGGCTGACCGTGGCCGGGCCTGAGCCTCCGCCGACCCTGTCCTCACCCTCGAGGACGATCGTGCTCTGGTGCCCGGACTGGCCTGTCGCCGCCGCCCGCGCGGAGACCGGTCTCCCCCGCGATGCGCCGCTGGCCTTGATCTCCCAGGGAACGGTATTCGCCTCGTCGGCGTCGGCGCGGGCTGACGGGGTGCGGCGCGGGCTGACGCTCCGCGAGGCGCAATACCGGTGCGGAACCCTCGTCGCGCTGCCCCACGACCCGCGGCTCGACGAGCGGGCGTTCGAGCCCGTGCTGGCCCGACTCGAGGAGGTCGCCCCCGGCGTGGCGACGATCCGCCCAGGCACCGGCGCCGTGCGGGCCCGGGGTCCCGCCCGGTACTACGGCGGTGAGGAGCCGGCCGGGCAATCCATGCGTGACGCTGTCCTCGACCTCGGGGTCGCCGATGCCCGGGTCGGCATCGCCGACGGGCCGTTCGCCGCTGAGCAGGCCGCGCGGAGCGCGCAACGGGCGGAGGTCCGGGCGGTGCCGCCCGGACACTCATCCGGCTTCCTGGCCGGAATGCCGGTCGCCCTGGTCGTGGACGCGCGGCTGACCATGCTGCTGCGCCGCCTGGGCGTGCACACGCTGGGCGACCTCGCCGCCCTTCCCGCCGCGCAGGTCGCGCAGCGGTTCGGGCCCGCGGGCCTGGCGGCGCAGGCGCAGGCCCGCGGCGTCGATCCGGCACCCTTGCCGGCCAGGGTGCCGCCCCCGCAGCGCGACCTGCTGCTCCGGTTCGAGCCTCCCCTCGACCGGATCGACCAGGTCGCCTTCGCGGCGCGCGCGCCGGCCGACAGTTTCGTCGACGGCCTCGCCGGCGCCCACCTGGTCTGCACGACCCTCCGGGTCGAGGTCGGCCTGGACTCCGGCCGGATGCTCGGCCGCAGCTGGCGGCATCCGCGCTGGTTCGACGCCGCCGACGTCGTCGACCGGGTGCGCTGGCAGCTGCAGGGCAGCGGGGCCGGCGATCCCGGGCTCGACTCGGCGGTGTGCTGGCTCCGGATCCTCCCGGAGGAGGTCGACGGCGCCGGCAACCACGAGCCGGGGCTCTGGGGCTCCGGACCGGACGAACGCATCCATCACGCCCTGTCCCGGGTGCAGAGCCTGCTGGGGCACGAGGGGGTGGTCACGGCCGTGGTCGGCGGCGGCAGGCTGCTCGCCGAGCGCCAGGTCTTCGTCCCCTGGGGCGATGCGCCGGCCGGCCCTCGCGCCGGGCCGGCCGGGGCCGCCGCTGCCCCGTGGCCGGGGAGCCTGGCGGGGCCCCTGCCGGCAACCGTGTTCCGGGAACGACGACCGGTCGGCCTGCTCACCCAGGACGGGAGCCAGGTCGACGTGGACGAGCGCGGTCTCCTCCCGGCAGATCCCGTACAGTTCTCCCCCTCCGGGCAGAAAGACGACCTGCGATCGGTGGCCGCCTGGGCCGGTCCCTGGCCCGTGCATGAGGGCTGGTGGCGACCCGGAGGCGGGCGCCGGGTCGATCGCGTGCAGATCGTCGACGCCGACGGCGCCGCCTGGCTGCTCCACTTCGACGACCGGCGCTGGTGGGCGGAGGCCCACTATGACTGAGCGACCCTGGCCCCTCACGTCGTTCAGGCCCCGCGGCCTGAATCCGGAAGGACAACCCTGATGGGATGGAGCAACCCGCCGATCTCCTGGTCGGAACTGGAGCGCCAGCTCTCCGACCGGCGCCGCCCGACCGGAACACCAAGTGGCGCCGACGGCGGCGACAGCCCGGCGTGGTCGCGGCGAAGAGCGCCCTACCGCCCCGACGGGGAACCGGCCGTCGCGGCACGGCCGACCGCAGACTCAACGCCGTATGCCGAGTTGCACGCGCACTCCAGCTTCAGCTTCCTCGACGGCGCAAGCTCCCCGGAACAGCTCCTCGAAGAGGCGAATCGGCTCGGATTGACCGGGCTCGCCCTGACGGATCACGACGGGCTCTACGGGGTGGTCCGCCTGGCGGAGACTGCCGAGAGTTACCCCGAGGTCGGCACGGTCTTCGGCGCGGAACTGTCCCTCGGGCTGCCCGGTCCGCAGAACGGGATCCCCGACCCGGCGGGCACCCACCTCGTCGTGCTCGCCCGAGGCCAGACCGGCTACCACCGGCTGGCCGGAGCCATCACGGAGGCACAGCTCGCCGGCGACGAGAAGGGGCGGCCGGTCTACGACCTCGAACGACTCTCAGAACAGTCGGCCGGCCACTGGGCAGTCCTGACCGGATGCCGCAAGGGCGCCGTTCGGGCTGCCCTGGCGACCGGGGACCGGACCGCCGCGGCCGTGGAATTGACCCGGCTGGTGCGGCTCTTCGGCCGGGAGAACGTCCACGTCGAGTTGTTCGACCACGGCAACCAGCTCGACTCCAGCACGAACGACGCCCTCGCCGCGCTCGCCGAACGGGCCGATCTGCCCCTGCTGGCCACGAACAACGTGCACTACGCCAGCCCCGACCAGGCCCGGCTGGCCGCCACCGTCGCCGCCGTGCGCGCCAGACGGAGCCTGGACGACCTCGACGGCTGGCTGCCCGCAACCGCCGGCGCCCACCTGCGCAGCGGCGACGAAATGGCCGCCCGGTTCCGCCGCTATCCCGGTGCGGTCGCGAACACGGTCCCGCTGGCCAGGGAACTCGCCTTCTCCCTTCGCCGGGCACGGCCTCGCCTGCCGCGCCAGGATGTGCCCGAGGGACACACCCCCATGAGCTGGCTCCGCGCCCTGGTCAGGGCGGGGGCGGCGCGCTGTTACCCGGGCCTCAACGACAACGTGCGAGAGCGGATCGAGAAGGAACTCGCCGTGATCGAGGCCAAGGACTTTCCCGGCTACTTCCTGATCGTGCACGACATCGTCCAGTTCGCCCGCAGCCGCGGCATCCTCTGCCAGGGTCGCGGTTCGGCCGCGAGCTCCGCCGTCTGTTTCGTGATCGGGATCACAGCCGTGGATTCGATCTTCTACCGGCTGCCCTTCGAACGCTTCCTGTCCAGTCTCTGCGACGAGGAACCCGACATCGACGTCGACTTCGACTCGGACCGCCGGGAGGAGGTGATCCAGTACGTCTACCGGCGCTACGGACGGTTGAATGCGGCCCAGGTTGCCGATGTGATCACCTACCGGCCGAAATCCGCGGTCAGGGACGTCGCCCGCGCCCTGGGCTACAGCACCGGGCGCCAGGACGCGTGGGCGAAGCAGGTGGAGCGGTGGGGAGAGGCCGTGGCGGGCGTCGACCACGATATCCCCCCGCTCGTGTCCGACCTGGCCGAACAGCTGCTGGCCGCGCCGCGCCATCTCGGAATCCACTCCGGCGGGATGGTGCTCACCGACCGGCCCGTCGGCGAGGTCTGCCCGATCGAGCCCGCCCGGATGGACGCGCGCACCGTTCTGCAGTGGGACAAGGACGACTGCGCCTGGATGGGCCTGGTGAAGTTCGACCTGCTCGGGCTCGGGATGCTGGCCGCCCTGCAGTACACCTTCGACCTCGTGCGGGAGGAGCTGGGCGAGTCCTGGGGCCCGTCGTCCATCCCCCGCGAGGAGCAGGGTGTCTACGACATGCTCTGCCGGGCCGACTCGGTCGGGGTGTTCCAGGTCGAGAGCCGCGCCCAGATCGGCACCCTGCCGCGGTTGCAGCCTCGCCGGTTCTACGACCTCGTCGTTGAGATCGCCCTGATCCGGCCCGGTCCGATCCAGGGCGGGGCGGTGCATCCGTTCATCCGGCGCAAGCTCGGCCAGGAACCGGTGACCTACCTGCACCCCAGGCTCGAACCGGTGCTCGAGCGCACCCTGGGCGTGCCCCTGTTCCAGGAGCAGCTCATGCAGATGGCCATGGCCGTCGGTGGCTGCACCGGCGAGCACGCCGACCTGTTGCGCCGGGCGATGGGCTCCAAGCGCGGGGTGGAGAAGATCTCCAGCCTCAGGGCCCGCCTCTACGCGGGAATGGCGTCCAACGGCATCACCGGCGAGGTGGCCGACTCGATCTACGCCAAGATCGAGGCCTTCGCCAATTTCGGTTTCGCCGAAAGCCACTCGATCAGCTTCGCCCTGCTCGTCTACTCCAGCGCCTGGCTCCGGCTGCACTACCCCGCCGCTTTCCTCGCCGCGCTCCTGCGCGCCCAGCCGATGGGGTTCTATTCCCCCCAGTCGCTGGTGGCGGATGCCAGGCGGCACGGAGTCCAGGTGCTCCCACCCGACATCCTCAGGTCAGAGCCCGACGCGTCGCTGGAACGCCGTGCCGGCGCCGGGGGCGGGAGCACGCCGGGAGCGGGCGGGCGCCCGGCCTGCCTGCACCCGGAGCAGCCCCCGGTCGGCCCCTTCGACCGGGCCGTTCCTCCCGACTTCCGCGAGCACCGGCGCGACGGGGCGTTCAATGTGCGGTTGGGGCTGGCCGCGGTCACCGGGATCGGCCAAGATCTCGCCCGCACGCTGGTCGCCGAACGTGCCGAGAATGGGCCGTACCGGTCGATGACGGATCTCACCCGCCGGGTCAGACTGAGCACCGACCAGCTCGAGGCGCTCGCCACCGCAGGCGCGTTCCAGGGGCTGGGCCTGGACCGCCGCGCCGCCCTCTGGACCGCCGGCGACGCGGCCCGGGAACGATCCGGTTACCTCGCCGGCACGTCCGGGTCGGTCCAGCCGCCGCTGCTGCCGCTTCTCACTCCGACCGAACAGGTGGTCTACGACCTGTGGGCCACCGGCATCTCCCCCGACGACCACCCGATCCGGCACGCCCGCGCGTCCCTCGCCGCCCGAGGCGCCGTGCCGATCGACGCCCTGCCGCAGCGCGAAAGCGGCCGCCGCCTCGAAGTGGGCGGCGTCGTGACGCACCGGCAACGCCCGGCGACCGCGGGCGGGGTCACCTTCATCAACCTGGAGGACGAGACCGGGACCCTCAACGTGATCGCCGGCCTCGGCGTCTGGAATCGGTTCCGCCGGGTCGCCCGGGAATCACCGGCCCTCATCGTGCGCGGCATCCTCGAGCGCTCTCCGGAGGGTGTGACCAACCTGATCGCCGACCGGTTCGAGCCGCTCACCGTCTCCGCGCCCACGACCTCGCGTGACTTCCGCTAGCGTCGATCGAGGCGGAATCCGGCGCCAGGGCCAACGGTCCCGGGCCGGCAACGGGAATGGACGACCGAGACATGCACGATGGCAATCCCCAGGACCGGTACAGCGCGGATGTGCTGCGGCCAGGCTGGCGCGAGGTGGGTCGCACCGTCATCCCGTCCCAGGACGCCACCGCCGGTCTCGTCGTCGAAGAGGTCGCCACCGGCTTCTGCGGCGCCGTCATCCGGATCGAGAAGAGCGTCGTCACGCTGGAGGACCGTCACGGCAAGTTGCGCCTGTTCCCCCTCGGCGGCGGCTTCCTGATCGACGGCCGGCCGGTGGTCCTCGCCGCCCCCGCCCGCGCGGCATCCCGGAAGCCCGCCCGCACCGCCTCCGGCTCCCTGGCGGTGTCGGATGCCCCGGCCCGGGTCGCCCGCGGCAGCCGGATCTTCGTCGAGGGACGCCATGACGCCGAACTGGTCGAGAAGGTGTGGGGCGCCGACCTCCGGATCGAGGGCGTCGTCGTCGAGTACATCGAAGGCGTGGACAACCTCGAGGAGCTGCTTGCCGAGTTCAAGCCGGGGCCGACCCGCAAGGTCGGGATGCTGGTCGACCACCTCGTCGCCGGTTCCAAGGAGAGCCGGATCGCCGATGCCGTGGCGCGCGGGCCGTACGGCCGTCATGTGCTCGTGGTCGGGCATCCGTACGTCGACGTCTGGCAGGCGGTCAAACCCGAGCGCCTGGGGCTCACCGCCTGGCCCGACATTCGCCGCAGCATCGAGTGGAAGCACGGGATCTGTGAGGCCCTGGGCTGGCCCCACGAGGACCAGGCGGACATCGCCCGGGCCTGGCAGCGGATCCTCGGCCGGGTGCGGACCTTCGCCGACCTCGAGCCGCAACTGCTCGGCCGGGTCGAACACCTCATCGATTTCGTGACCGTGGATTAGTGAAGGCCCCGCCGGCTTTGTGCCTGACTTTCAGGAAACGTAACGCTTTAGCCTCGAATTCTCACAGAAAACAGTTTGCACGGGGCGACGTGGGCTAGTGTTATCTCAGTAGTTGTAGTGCTTGCACGTCTCAATACGCGGTGACTTCGGTTCCCGCGGCGTATTCCTTTCGGAAGCGGACGACGAATACCGCGACGAACGGCCTCGAAAGTCGAGGTCCTTCTAACACTCCTGGAGGAGTTTCAAAAATGGCAACAGGTACCGTGAAATGGTTCAACGCTGAAAAGGGCTTCGGCTTCATCGCTCCCGACGACGGAAGCGCCGATGTCTTCGCGCACTACTCCGCGATCGCATCGAACGGCTACAAGTCGCTCGACGAGAACCAGAAGGTCGAGTTCGAGGTAACCCAGGGCCCCAAGGGTCCCCAGGCCGAGAACATCCGCGCCCTCTAAATAACAGCCACATAAGCTGCTTCAACGCTCCCCGCTTCGGCGGGGGGCGTTGTTTTTTTTGCGCCATGCAGACGACCCCGGGTCAACCCGGGTCATCCCCCTCCTTCCTGACGGCACAATCGTAGCGTCAGGTGCTCGTCGACCGGCTGCGGCTACTTGACCAGGTCCTGCCAGCCGTCCCCGTCGACGTACTCGAAGATCAGGTTGGTCTCGGTGTGGGCCACGGCCGGATGCTCCGCGAGATGTTCCAGCACGAAGTCACGCAGGTCGGAGGCATCCGCCGCAGCCACGTGCAGCAGGTAGTCGTCGGCTCCGGCCGTGTGGAACAGGCCGATCACACCGGGCCAGTGCGGCGCCGCATTGCGGAAGTCGTCGATCTGCACCCTCGCGTGCTTGACCAGCCGCACCGAGATCAACGCCTGCAGGGAGGCGCCGAGCGCGGCCAGGTCGATGTTCGCCCGGTAGCCGCGGATATGCCCGAGTTGTTGCAGGCGGCGCAGCCGAAGGGACACGGTCGACTCGGCGACGCCGATCTCCGCCGCCAGGGCGGCGCCGGAGGCCCTCGCGTTGACCGACAGGGCGCGGAGGAGCGCCCGGTCGACCCGGTCGATTTCGGATTTCTTCGGTTCCATGGACCCACTCTTTCCTTGACGAGCAGTTTATGCGACAATCCCCGTCCAGACGGAAGACCCTGCAGGAGGGCTTGTGTGCGGACACAGAATCTGTTTTGGTCTGAGGATGATGCCAACGATGCCGCACCTGGAAACCATTGCCGTGCACGCCGGGATGGACGGCCTGACCGAGGCGGGGATGCATGTTCCCGGGATCGATCTGTCGACGACGAACCCGCTCACCGGGGTCGAGTCCGGCGGCGATTCCTATGAGAACCTCGCCACGGGCGGCACCCTGGTGCCGGGCGAGTCCGCCGTCTATCAACGGCTGTGGCAGCCGGGCGTCGCCCGGTTCGAGACGGCGCTGTCCGCCCTCGAGCGGGCGGAGGGCACGGTCGCCTTCGCCACCGGGATGGCCGCCCTGGCTGCCGTGCTGATCGCCACCGTGGCCGCCGGCAAGCCGCACGTGGTGGCCCTGCGACCGATCTACGGCGGAACCGACCATGTACTGGCGACGGGACTGCTGGGCACGAGCGTGACCTGGGTCGACGCGGCCGGGGTGGGCGCGGCCATCCGGGCCGACACCGGGCTCGTCATCCTCGAGACGCCCGCGAACCCGACCCTGGAACTGACCGATATCCGGGCGGTGGCGGATGCCGCCGGCGACGTTCCCCTGCTGGTCGACAACACCTTTGCGACGCCGGTGCTGCAACGGCCGCTCGAATCAGGGGCGACCCTGGTGCTGCACAGTGCGACGAAGTTCCTCGGCGGCCACGGTGACGCGATGGGCGGAACCGTGTCCGGTCCGGCCGACTGGGTGGTGCGCCTGCGCCAGGTGCGCGCCCTGACCGGGGGGATCCTGCATCCGTTCGGGGCGTACCTGCTGCACCGGGGGCTCCGCACCCTGCCGGTGCGGGTTCTCGCCCAGCAGGCCACCGCGGCCGAGATCGCCGGGCGGCTCGTCGGGCACCCGGCACTCGCCCGGGTGTACTACCCCGGCCTGCCCGGCCAGGACCCGCAAGGCCTGCTGAATCGGCAGAGCACCGGGGCAGGATCGATCATCGCCCTCGACCTCGCCGACGGGTTCGACGCGGCCGTTCGCTTCACCGAGGCCTGCCGGCTGATCACCCACGCGGTCTCGCTCGGCGGGGTCGATTCGCTCGTGCAGCACCCTGCCTCGCTGACGCACCGACCGGTCGAGGCCGGTGCCCGGCCCGCTGCCGCCGTCGTGCGGCTGTCGATCGGGCTTGAGCACGTCGACGACCTGATGTCGGACATCCTGGCCGCGCTGGACGTGGCCGGCGATGTTGCGTTCGACCGCGCGGTCCGGATTCCCCACGAAGCCGTCGTCTGAGTCCCCGTACACCTGAGTGAGGTCAGCTGCGACCGAGGCGGCGGCGCAGCAGGTCGATCCGTTTCTGCAACTGAGTGACGCTGGCCTGCGCGACCGCTGGACCGCCGCACTCGCGCCGGAGTTCGGCGTGCACCATGCCGTGCGGTTCACTGGCGAGTTTTGACCACATGCCGACCAGGCTGGCGAGCAGGGTGCGCTGTTCCTTCAGCGTGCGGTACAGCGGCGGCGGTTCCTCCGGCGTGATCTCACCGGTCACAGGGTCTTTGCGCCGGTCCGTCGACCGCTTGGCCTGGCGGGTCTGCCGTTGGCGGAGCAGTTCGGAGACCTGTTCCGGCTCGAGCAGGCCCGGGATTCCGATGAAGTCGAATTCCTCGTCGGTCCCGGGCTCGGCCAGCTCACCGAACTCGTCGCCGTTGAACATGACCATGTCGAAGGTGGCCTGCGAGTCGATGGCTTGCCAAAGGAACTCCTCGCCGAGCTCGTCGGAGCCCTTCTCCTCCTTGTTCGCGGCGGCGACCATGGCGTCTTCGGGGTTGTACATCCCGTCGTCACCGTCGTCGCGGTTGCTGCGGTCGAGGGCGTGGTCCCGCTCGAGTTCGAGCGCGTTGGCGAGGCTGAGCAGGCCCGGCACGTTCGGCAGGAAGATCGACGCGGTCTCACCGCGGCGCCTGGCCCGCACGAACCGGCCGATCGCCTGGGCGAAGAACAGCGGGGTGGACGCGCTCGTCGCGTAGACGCCCACGGCCAGCCGGGGCACGTCGACGCCCTCCGACACCATCCGCACGGCCACCATCCACCGCCGGGTGTTGTGCGAGAACTCGTCGATCCGGTCGCTGGATTCCTTCTCGTCGGAGAGCACGACCGTGACCGGCTCCCCCGAGATCTCCTCGAGGATGGTGGCGTAGGCGCGCGCCGTGGTCTGGTCGGTCGCGATGACGAGTCCGCCGGCGTCGGGGATGCCGTGGCGCACCTGGGTGAGCCGGGAGTCGGCCGCGCGCAGGACCGCCGGGATCCACTGCCCGGTGGGCTCGAGGGCGGTGCGCCAGGCCTGCGAGGTGATGTCCTTGGTGTTGCCCTCGCCGAGCTTCGCCTCCATCTCGTCGCCGGCCCTCGTGCGCCACTTCATGTGTCCGGCGTAGACCATGAACATGACAGGGCGCACCACGCCGTCCTCGAGGGCGCGGCCGTAGCCGTAGTTGTAGTCGCTCTGGGACAGCCGGATGCCGTGCTCGTCGGGCAGGTAGCTCACGAACGGGATCGGGGAGGTGTCGGAGCGGAACGGGGTGCCGGTCAGGGACAGCCGGCGGGTGGCCGGCTCGAAGGCCTCCCGGATCGCGTCGCCCCAACTCAGCGCGTCCCCGCCGTGGTGCACCTCGTCGAGGATGACCAGGGTGCGGCTGGACTGGGTCAGTTCACGGTGCAGGGCCGCTCGGCTGGCCACCTGGGCGTAGGTGACTGCGACGCCGTGGAAGTGGCTGCCGTAGCGCCCGTTCGCGTTCTTGAAGCTCGGGTCGAGCCGGATGCCCGCCCGGGCCGCGGCATCCGCCCACTGGCGCTTGAGGTGCTCGGTCGGGGCGACGACGGTGATCCGGTCGATCAGCCGCCTGGCCTTCAGCTCGGCCGCCAGCCGCAGGGCGAAGGTGGTCTTCCCGGCGCCCGGCGTGGCCGCGGCCAGGAAATCGCGCGGCTGGTGCACGAAATACGCTTCGAGAGCCTCGGCCTGCCAGGCCCGCAGCTTGTTCGCCGTGCCCCAGGCGGCGCGCTCAGGGAAGGACGGGGACAGGTGTTCGGCTGCACTCGTTCCCTGGATTGGTCCGAAGGCAGGCAAAGTAGTCACTCCCTAAAATCTAGCAAGGTGCGCCGACAGTTTGGTACGAGCGGGGACAATGGACGCATGACGACGCCGAAGCACCCGTGGTCCCGCTACGTCGCCGTCGGCGATTCCTTCACCGAGGGGGTGGGAGATCCGGAACCGGCCAGCCCCGGCGGGCACCGCGGCTGGGCCGACCGGGTAGCCGAGGTTCTCAGCCAGGGCACCGAGGATCTCGCCTACGCGAACCTCGCGGTCCGCGGGAAGCTGATCGGCCAGATCATCGACGAGCAGATCGAACCGGCTCTCACGCTGCACCCCGACCTGATCACGGTCTCCGCCGGCGGCAACGACGTGCTCCGGCCCGGCTCCTACCCTGACCTCATCGCCGCCCGGTGCGAAGAGGCCGTGAGCCGGCTCGCCGCCGGCGGCGCGACCATCGCGCTGTTCCCGTGGGTGCTCCGGCGGATCCGGCACCAGTCCTCCGGCGACCACGTGCTGCCCAAGCGTCCTGAGGCAGGGCCGTTCAGCCGTACCCCGGCGTAACGGACCGGCCGGCCCGGTTCCTACTTCTCGGCGGCGGCCAGTTCTCCGGGATGGCTGAACCGCCACTCGGGGCCAGGGTCGCTGATGGTCTTGTCAAGCACGAGGGGCACACTGATGGTCTTGCCGCCCACGGCGAAGTCGACCGCGCCGACCGTGTCGCCGGCGTCACCGAGGGTGATCGGACGGGCCGTGGCCGCGGCGGTGACCGGCGTGTCCGACCAGACGAGAACGGATGCCGCCTTCGCGGCGACCGCGCGGCTCTCCTGACCCCACTTGGTGTCGTAAGAGGCGTACGCGGCGCCCTTGCCGGTCAGGGTGACTTCCCGGAACCCGGGCTTCACGCTCTCGATCAGTGCGGAGATGGAGGCGTTGAGTTCAGTGTGGTCCGTGCCGCCGAGCACGACGCCGACCAGGGTGATTATCTCGGAGCCGACGGCGAATTCCGCGGAGAAGAGCAGGCAGGCCCCGGCCTCGTCGGTGGTGCCGGTTTTCAAACCGGTGACGCCGTGCTTGCCGAGGAGCTTGTTGGTGTTGGTGACGGTGCCGATGGTGGGCAGGTCGGCGGTGCGTTCGGACACGATCGAGGCGAGGGCCGGGTCGGCGACGACGAGTTTGCCGATCTCGATCAGGTCGGACGGGCTGCTCTTGCTGCCCGGGGAGAGTCCGCTCGTGTCCGTTACGTCCGTGTGCTCCAGGCCGTGCGCGGCAAGCCAGTCGTGTGCCGCGGCCAGGTAGGCATCGACCGAGCCGAAGGCCCAGACCGCGAGGGAGATGCTGTAGTTGTTCGCCGAGGGAAGCAGCATGGCCTCCATGGTCTGGCGCTGGCTGAGGACCATCCCGGCGGAGACGGGGGCGACGGACCCGTTCTCGGCGATCACGTCGTAGTAGATGTCGACGTCCTTGTCGGTGAAGGTGATCTCGGGTCCGGCCTCCTTGCCGGTGAGGGGCTTCTTGTCGAGCACGACGAGCGAGGTGATCATCTTGGTGATGCTCGCGATCGGCACGGTGCCCTGCTCTCCGCCGGAGCCGAGCACCCCGTCGTAGCCGACCGCGCCGATGGCGCCCGAGCCTTCGCCCGGCCAGGTCAGCTGGGCTGCGGGCTGGGTCAGCGCGGCCGGCTGGCTGAGGCTCGCGGCGACCTCGGGGACCGGGGCCAGGCCGGTGCCGGCGAGGTAGCCGACGCCGCCCAGGACGACCGCGAGTACCCCGATCGCGGCGAGGCGACGACGGCGGAAGGTTTGGCGTCGGGTCAGCGGCATCCGTCAATTCTACCGTCGGCCGGCGCCGGGACGCGCAGGGCGTACAGGGCGACGGCGCTGGCGGAGGCGACGTTGAGCGAATCGACGCCGTGCAGCATCGGGATCGTGACGACCGTGTCGGCGGCGGAGATGGCCAGGGCGCTGAGCCCGTCGCCCTCGGTGCCGAGGATGAGGGCGAGGCGCTCCGGCGGGTCCGCGGCGAACCGGTCCAGGCTCACCGCAACGTCCGACAGGGCCAGGGCGGCGAGGTGGAAGCCGGCGGCGTGAAGCAGCGGTGCGGCCTCACCCCACTCGGGCAGTCGCGTCCACGGCACCTGCAGCACGGTTCCCATGCTGACCCTGACGCTGCGCCGGTAGAGCGGATCGGCGCAGCGCGGGGTGATCAGCACCGCGTCGGCGCCGAGTCCCGCGACCGAGCGGAAGATCGCCCCGACGTTGGTGTGATCGACGATGTCCTCGAGGATGACGATGCGCCGGGCATCCCGGATCAGGTCGGCGACCGCGGCCAGGGGCGGGCGGTGCATCGCGGCCAGGGCACCCCGGTGCAGGTTGTACCCGGTCAGCTTCTCGAGGACGGCCGCCTCGCCGACGTAGACGGGCACGTCGGGCCACTCCGCCAGTAACGGGAGCACATCGGGCAGCCACTGCTCCTGGACGAGCACGGAACGCGGCTGGTGCCCGGCCGCCAGAGCCCGCACGATGACCTTGCTGGACTCGGCGATATAGAGGCCCCCCGCCGGTTCGGCGACACGCCGCAGCGCGACATCCGTCAGCCGGGCGTAGTCGGCAAGACCGGGCAGGTCGAGGTCGGTGATGTGAACGATCTGCACAGCGATGGCGCCTTTCGAGGGAATGAGCGACTCCAGCCTGTCAGGTCCGACAGCCGGATCCGTCACCCACACCAAAACCCGCGAGTTTAGACTCGGAGGGACAGAGGATGGAGCACCATGACCACCGAGACGATTCCGGTCTCCGACGCGGTCGCCGCCGAGGCACTGGACACCGTCGCGGAACTGCTGCGCGGCAAGCAGACCGCCGTGCTCACCGGCGCCGGGATGAGCACCGATTCCGGCATCCCCGACTACCGGGGCAAGGGCGCGCCGGTGCGCACCCCGATGAATTTCCAGACCTTCGTTGGGGACGAGCGGGCGCGGAAACGCTACTGGGCGGGCAGCCACTTCGGCTGGCATCGGTTCCGCGCGGCCGAACCGAACCTCGGCCACCGGTCCCTGGCGCGGCTCGAGCAGCATGGCGCGATCTCCGGGGTGATCACGCAGAACGTCGACGGCCTGCACACGAGGGCCGGGTCCCGGCACGTCGTCGACCTGCACGGGTCGATGGACCTGGTCGTCTGCCTCGCCTGCGGCCAGGCGTTCGGCCGGGACAGCGTCGCGGCCCGCCTCGAGAAGGACAATCCGTTCCTCGGCGTACCCGATGCCGTGCGGGTGGCGCCCGACGGGGACGCCGAAGTCGCCGACGTGGAGAGCTTCGTCATCCCCGCCTGCACCGTCTGCGGTGGCATGCTCAAGCCCAACGTCGTCTTCTTCGGGGAGCTGGTGCCGACCGTCAAGTTCACCGAGGCGACCGCCCTCGTGGCCGGAGCTGAGGCCCTCGTCATCGCCGGGTCCTCCCTGGTGGTGAATTCGGGCATCCGCCTGCTTGAACAGGCCAGGCGTCGCAAACTACCGATCGTCGTCATCAACCGCGGAGTCACCAAGGGAGACGGCCGGGCGTTGATTAAGCTGGAGGCCGGGACGTCGGAGACTCTCGCGGGCCTCGCGGCCCGTCTGGTCGGCTGACCCCCGGTCCATGCGGATGACGAAACGGCGGCAATGACCAGACTCTCGATAGTGCGCCACGGGCAGACCGAGTGGAACCTGCGCACCAGGATCCAGGGCAGCACGGATATCCCGCTCAATTCGACCGGACGGGCCCAGGCCGCGGAGACGGGCCTGCGGCTGCGCAGCCGGCACTGGGACGCGATCGTGACGAGCCCGCTCGACCGGGCGCACGAGACGGCGCGGATCATCGCCGGTGAGCTCGAACTGGCGCAGCCGGAGGTGGTCGAGGCGCTCACCGAACGTCACCACGGCCAGATCGAGGGGCTCACGTTCGCCGAACGGCAGTCCCGCTTCCCCAATGGGGTCGCCGTGCCCGGACTGGAGACGCGCCAGGAGGTGCTGGACCGGGTGCTGACGGCGCTCGGCCTTGTCGCCGCGGCCCGGCCCGGCCAGTCCGTGCTCGTCGTCTGTCACGGCGGCGTGATCGGCACCCTGATCCGCGACAGCACCGGCGGTGAACGGCCCCGCCACGACGAGATCATCGCCAATGGGTCGGTGCACGACTTCGTCTGGCACGACGGCCGGCTGCAGCTCGAGTACTTCGATGCGACCGTACGCACCCTCGCCGAGAACACGCACTACACCGGCTGAGGCCCCGAAACCCGCTCAGTGCGGCGCGGCGCGGCAGTGATCAGCTCCAGGAGCCTGCGGGCCGAATCCGCCCAGGTGAACCGGGCCGCCGTGGCGACGGAGAGCCGTGAACGTTCGGCCCACTCCCCCGGCCGGTCGAGCCGGGTGATCGCCGCGGCGAGGGCGTCCGGGCTGGCCGGGTCGAAGTACAGCGCCGCGTCTCCCCCGATCTCGCGGAAGATGGGGATGTCGCTGACCACGACCGGGATCCCCTGGCTCATCGCCTCGACCAGCGGAATCCCGAAGCCCTCGTCCAGGGAGGCGGTCACCAGCGCCGTCGCGCTGCGGAGCACCGCCGAGTACTCTGTGTCGCTGGCACCGTCGTGGAAGACCAGCCTCGCCTGGGGGGCGAGCTCGGTGAGGCGGGCGCGTTCGGACTCGCCGACCCGGCTCATCAGGTGCAGTTCGTGCCCCGGCAGCCCGGCCACGGCGCGAACGAGCGTGTCGACGTTCTTGTAGGGCATGAACGAGCCCATGTAGACGAGCCGACCCGTTTCGGGCGTCGTGCGCTGCACAGGAGCCGCACTGAGCGCGCCGGCCGCGTTGGGAACCACGGTGACGGGCCGGTGGGTGAGGTGGTGGTCCCGGATCAGGTCGCGGGTGGTCGCCGAGACCGTCACGATGGCGTCGGCCCGGTTCAGGAGCAGCCGTTGCGGCCACCAGGCCAGGTGGTACAGGCGCCAGAGCAGGCGGACCGCGGCCGGGAAGTCGCGCGGCGGGGTGCGGTTGCGGTAGTAGATCAGGTCGTGCACGGTGAGGATCAGCCGGTACCGGCGGCCCCAGGACCCCATGGTCTGCATGGGGCTGAACACGACGTCGGGATGCAGCCGGTTGACCTGGCGGGCGACGAGCGGTTCACGGATGCTGGTGGGGCCGCTCACGAGCTGCCAGGGCAGGGCCGGCAGGAGGGCGAGCTGCCGGTGGTCGCTGATCAGCATGATCACGGGGTGCAACTTGCCCAATTCGGTGACCAGGCCCGCGGTGTACCGGCTGATGCCGTCGTGCCGGTCGAACCGGGTGTACCGGCAGTCGAAGACGATCTTCATTCCGGAGACTCCTGGGCGAGGAAACGGCGGATCTCATCCGCGGCCTGGGCGGGAACCTCATAGTGGATCAGGTGGCCGACATCGGGGATCACCCGCAGGCTCGCGTTCGGGAAGAGCGCCTGCAGCCGGTGCTGGGCCGCCACGGGGGTGATGTCGTCCTTGTCGGCGGCGACGAGCAGGGTGGGCTGCGGGATGGCGGCGGCGAATTCGCTGACGTCGGAGCCGACCGATGCGGTGAACGCCTCGAGCACGACCGAACGGTCGGCGAACGCGGAGAAGTACCGGTCGTGCTGGTTGTGGATCCAGCGGCGGAGGTCCCGGTCGCCGGTCTTGGCCATCGTGATGCTCATCACCCGCACGATCACGCGGTTGCGGAGCAGGGCGAAACCGAGCCGCTCGGGCAGTTTCGCCGCCGCCCAGTAGTAGAACACGGCCAGCCGGGTCAGGATGCCGCGCGGCCCGGAGAGCGCGGGCGCGGCGATCGGGTTGACCAGCACGACCTCGTCGGCGGTGAGGCCGCCCGCGATTGCGGCGGCCACGATGATCGAGCCGAACGAGTGCCCGAGGATGACCGTGCGCCCCGGGATCGCCAGGACGTCGACGAGTTCGGACAACCAGCGGCCGTAGCCGGCGATGTCGTGCCGGATCGGGGTCAGCGGTCCCGATTCGCCGAAGCCGGGCAGGTCCGGGGAGATGATCCGGAAGCCGGGGAGCTGTGCGACGACGGGCTCCAGGCCGTGGTGGTCGCCGCGGAACCCGTGCACCATCACGATCGTGGTGGCCGCTGCCGGATCGCCGTACTCCCAGTACCGGGTGTCGCTTCCGAGCACGGCCACGGTGTGCACGGTCACGGGAATCCGGGCGAGCAGTTCGTCATACGGCGAAGGAACGTTCATCAGACCCAGTTTAGGGCTGACTCTCCGATCGGGCTGGACAGACCCGGCACCGGTGAATCTAGACTCGTGCTGTTCCCGTCGATCAGAGCCCGGGGCCGGAAGGAATCCTGTGAGCTTCACCGCACCCATCCAGCTTCCCGGTCTCACCCTCGATCCGCGCTGGTATCGCCGCGCCGTCTTCTACGAGGTCATGGTCAGGTCATTCGTCGACAGCAATGCCGACGGCTCCGGCGATCTCGCCGGCCTTATCTCCAAGCTCGACTACCTGCAATGGCTGGGCATCGACGCTCTCTGGATTCCGCCGTTCTTCTCCTCCCCGCTGAAGGACGGCGGCTACGACGTGTCGGACTACCGCTCGATCCTGCCGGAGTTCGGCACGCTCGAGGAGTTCAAGGAGCTGGTCACGAAGGCCCACGAGCGCAATATGCGCATCGTCATCGACCTGCCGCTGAACCACACCTCCGACCAGCACGACTGGTTCCAGCAGTCCAGGGACAACCCGGACGGGCCGTACGGCGACTACTACGTGTGGAGCGACAGCGACGACAAGTACCCGGACATCCGGATCATCTTCACCGACACCGAGGAGTCCAACTGGGCCTTCGACTCCGCCCGGCGGCAGTTCTACTTCCACCGGTTCTTCTCCCACCAGCCGGACCTCAACTTCGAGAATCCGGCCGTGCACGAGGCGATCCACGAGGTCGTCCGGTTCTGGCTCGACCTCGGCGTCGACGGGTTCAGGCTCGACGCGATTCCGTACCTGTACGAGTCGGAGGAAGGAAACGGTGAGGGCGAACCTCCCACCCACGAGTTCGTCCGGAGACTGCGGATGCTGGTGGACCGGGATTACCCGGGACGGATCATGATCGCGGAGGCGAACCAGTGGCCGCGCGAGGTGGCGGCGTTCTTCGGCACCGACGCGGAGCCGGAATGCCACATGGCCTTCGACTTCCCGGTGATGCCGCGCATCTTCTATTCCCTGCGCTCCCAGCGGGCCGACGAACTCGTGCGCGTCTTGTCGGAGACGACGGACATCCCCGAGTCGGCGGGCTGGGCCGTCTTCCTCCGCAACCACGACGAGCTGACGCTGGAGATGGTCAGCGAGGAATACCGCCAGGCCATGTACGGCTGGTACGCCTACGACCCACGGATGCGCGCGAACATCGGCATCCGCCGCAGGCTCGCCCCACTGCTGGACAACTCCCGGCGCGAACTGGAGCTCGCCCACGCCCTCTTGTTCGCCCTGCCCGGCAGCCCGTTCCTGTACTACGGCGACGAGATCGGGATGGGCGACAACATCTGGCTGCCCGACCGGGACAGCTCACGCACGCCGATGCAGTGGACGCCCGACCGGAACGCCGGATTCTCCGCCGCCGACCCGGGCAAGCTCTACCTGCCGCTCGTGCAGTCGCTGGTCTACAACTACACCCAGACGAACGTGGAATCCCATCTGGCCCAGTCGGGGTCGCTGCTGCACTGGATCCGCAACGTCATCCATGTGCACAAGCTCCACCCGACATTCGGCCTGGGCATGATCCGGGTGCTGGCCACCGACCACGAGTCCGTGCTCGCGTTCACCCGTGAATACGCCGGGTCCGGCACGAATTTCGGCGACCAGCCGGAGACGGTCCTCTGCGTGTTCAGCTTCTCGCACAACCCGATCGCGTTCCGGATCGACGACCCAGACCTGGCCGGCACGCGCCTCTACGACATCTTCGGCGGTGCGGTGTTCCCGAGCTTCGATGACGCGGGCGTGCTCACCCTGGCGCTCGGGGCGCAAAGCTTCTACTGGCTACACTGCGGGTAGCGGCTGCCCGGCGGGTGGTAGTGATTGCTCGGCGGCCGGCAGTGACGGTGGTCGCCCGTAGGCTGTGCCCATGAGCAATTGGAGCGACACCCTGGCCGTATTCGACCTCGAGACCACCGGCATCGACGTGGAGACGAGCCGGATCGTCTCGGCGACCGTGGCCGTCATCGACCGGGCCGGGGAGGTGCTCGAGCGGGTGGACTGGCTGCTCGACCCCGGCATCGAGATCCCGGCTCAGGCCACGAATGTGCACGGCATCACGACCGAGTACGCGGCGGAGAACGGGCGTGAGGCCGCCGAAGGGGTTGCCGAGATCGTGGCGACCATCCGCGAGCACCTCGGCCGCGGCCTTCCCCTGGTGGCCTACAACGCGCCCTACGACCTCACTCTGCTCAATCGGGAGTCGCTGCGCCACGGCGTCTCTCCGCTGGTGGCGCCGTCGCCGGTCGTCGACCCGCTCGTGATCGACAAGGCGGTCGACCGCTACCGCAAGGGCAAGCGCACCCTGGAGGTGACCAGCGCGTTCTACGGCGTTGCCCTCGATGACGCGCACGATTCCGGCGCGGATGCGATCGCGGCCGGCCGGGTCGCGCAGGCGATTGCGCGCTCCCACGCGGCCAAGCTCCCGGTCACCGTCTCCGAACTGCATGACCTGCAGGCGAAGTGGTCGCTCGAGCAGGCCGAGAGCTTCCAGGCCTACATGCGCCGCGAACGCGACCCGGAGTTCGTCGCATCCGGCGGCTGGCCGGAGCGCTGACCGGGGCCGCTGACCCGGACGGCTCAGAATAGAAAAGGCGACCAGCCTTGGCTGGTCGCCTTCACTATTGCGTCGCGGCGAGTCGCCGCGAGGCTGGGGGGGCGGCTGGCTACTTGCCGAAGCCCTTGTACCGCGAGTTGAACTTCTCGACCCGTCCGGCGGAGTCCATGATGCGCTGCTTACCGGTGTAGAACGGGTGCGACTCGGAGGAGATTTCCACGTCGATGACCGGGTAGGTGGCGCCGTCTTCCCAGTCGATGGTCTTGGAGCTGGAGACCGTCGAACGGGTAAGGAACGTCGCACCCGACGCGAGGTCGCGGAAAACCACGGGAGCGTACGTGGGGTGAATGTCAGACTTCATGAAGACTTCCTTATTGCTGTTCGATTGGTGAGGTGCGCTTCGATGGCGAGAACAGTCTCGTCAGGTGCGGCAGAAAAGCTAGCTGGTCGTAGGACCGACTGTCGAGTTTAGCAGAACCAGGCCACGGCGGCGGCCATTCCGTCGGGGTTCGGGCTGGTCAGGCCGCACGGGCGCTGAAGCGCCCGTCGGTTTCGCGCAGTTCGATCGGCAGCCCGAACGCTTCGGTGAGGGCCTCGGCAGTGAGGGCCTCGGCGAGGGGGCCTGCGCTGACCACCCGGCCGGCGGACAGGAGCAGCACGTGGGTGAACCCGACCGGGATCTCTTCGACGTGGTGGGTGACCATGATGATGGCCGGTGACTTCGGTTCGCTCGCGAAGCCGCCGAGCAGGCGAAGCAGTTCTTCACGGGCGCCGAGGTCGAGGCTGGCCGCCGGTTCGTCCAGGAGCAGAACCTCGGGATCGGTCATGATCGACCGCGCGATCTGCACGCGCTTCTGTTCGCCGTCGCTGAGCGTGCCGAACTTCCGGTCCGCGAGGTGGTCGAGTCGCCATTCGGCGAGGACGCGCTGGGCGCGGCGCTCGTCGATCGTCTCGTACTCCTCATTCCACCGCCCCGTCACCGAGTAGGCGGCCGTCATGACGACGTCGAGGACCTTCTCGGTGGCAGGAACCTTGCGGGCCATCGCGGTGGATGCGAAACCGATCCGGGGGCGAAGCTCGAACAGGTCCGTCCCGCCGATCGGCTCTTCGAGCACTTCGGCCCGACCGCTCGACGGGTGCATCAGGGCGGCCGCGATCTGCAGCAGCGTGGTCTTGCCTGCGCCGTTCGGGCCGAGGATCACCCAGCGCTGATTGTCTTCAACACTCCAATTCACTGAGTCGAGGATGGTTGTGCCAGCCCGGACGACGGAGACGTCGGTGAAGTGAAGAACGTTGACCATACAGCCATGTTATCTGCCGTCGCCGGGCGCCGGGCACGCCCCGGCCGGTGCTAGAGCAGGGAGGCGTAGATCTCCCGGGTGCGGGTGGCGATCTGGCTCCAACTGAACATTTCCTCCGCGCGGACCCGTCCGGCGCGGCCCATCCGCGCCGCGAGTCCGGGATCGGACAGCACCTCGGTCAGGGTCCTCGCCAGGTCGGCGACGAACCGGTCAGGGTCGATCGGCGTGCCGGTGCCGTCGGTTGCCTGGTCGATCGGCACGAGGCGGCCGGTGACGCCGTCGGCGACGACCTCGGGGATGCCGCCGGTGGCGGTTCCGACGACGGGCAGCCCGCAGGCCATCGCCTCGAGGTTGACGATGCCGAGCGGCTCGTACACCGACGGGCAGACGAAGACAGTTCCAGCGGTGAGTACGGCCGCGAGCTCGTGCTGCGGGAGCAGCCGGTCGATCCAGACGACGCCGGTGCGCTCGCGCTGCAGGGCTTCGACCCCCGCGGTGACCTCGGCGAGGATCCCGGGAGTGTCGGGTGCGCCGGCGCAGAGGACCAGCTGCACGTCGGCGGGGAGGGCCGCGGCCGCGCGCAGCAGGTACGGCAGGCCCTTCTGACGTGTGATCCGGCCCACGAAGACCACGGCGGGCCGGTCGGGGTCGATGCCGAGGGCTCGCACGATGTCATGGTCGACGGTGGGCCTCCACCGGTCGAGGTCGATGCCGTTGTAGACCGTCTGCACCCGGGCCTCGTCGAGCGACGGGTAGCTGCGGAGGATGTCGCGGCGCATGCCGTCGCTGACGGCGATCACGGCATCCGCGCCCTCGAACGCGGTGCGTTCGATCCAGCTGGACACCCGGTAGCCGCCGCCCAGTTGTTCGGCCTTCCACGGCCGGAGCGGTTCGAGGCTGTGCGCGGTCACGACGTGCGGCACGCCGTGGAGCAGCTTGGCGATGTGGCCGGCCCCGTTCGCGTACCAGGTGTGGGAGTGCACGATGTCGGCGCCCTGCACGTCCTGGGCCATCTGCAGGTCGACGCCCAGGGTGGCCAGCGTGGCATTCGCGTCTTTGAGCTGGGCGGGGACGCCGTAGGCGAACGTGTCGGCGGCGTCACGTGGCGCACCGAAGCATCGAACGACGACGTCGATGTCCGTGCGCAGGGCGCGCACGAGCTCGGCGACGTGCACGCCGGCTCCGCCATAAATCTCCGGGGGGTACTCCTTGGTCAACAGATCCACTCGCATGCAGTAAAGCTAGCGCAGCCCGACCCAGGACACACCCATCCGTGCTGGTCCAGTGCTCCGGATAGCCCTACTGTAAGGGTATGGAGTCGAAGAAGATCTTTGGAATCGTGCTTGCCGGCGGCGAGGGAAAACGGCTGATGCCGTTGACCGAGGACCGCGCGAAGCCGGCAGTGCCGTTCGGCGGCCACTACCGGTTGATTGACTTCGCGCTGTCCAATCTCATCAACTCCGGGCTCACCCAGATCGTGGTGCTCACCCAGTACAAGTCGCACAGCCTGGACCGCCACGTTTCGCAGACCTGGCATGTCTCCGGCGGCCTGTTCAACTCTTATATCGCCTCGGTGCCCGCCCAGCAGCGGCTCGGCAAACGCTGGTTCAGCGGCTCGGCCGACGCGATCCTGCAGAGCCTGAACCTGATCCACGACGAGAAGCCGGACATCGTCGTCGTCGTCGGCGCCGACCACGTCTACCGCATGGACTTCAGCCAGATGATCGCCGCCCACATCGCCTCCGGGGCGCAGGCCACCGTCGCCGCGATCCGGCAGCCGATCGAACTCGCCGACCAGTTCGGCGTCATCGAGGTCGACGCGGCCACGCCGGACCACATCCGGGACTTCCGTGAGAAGCCCAAGGATGCCGTCGGCCTCGCCGATGCCCCGCACGAGGTGTTCGCCTCGATGGGCAACTATGTCTTCAACGCCGACGCGCTGATCGAGGCCGTTCTCCGCGACGGCGAGCGCACCGATTCCAGCCACGACATGGGCGGCGACATCATCCCGGACTTCGTGTCCCGCGGCGAAGCAGGCGTGTACGACCTGCAGCGCAACGTGGTGCCGGGGTCGACCGACCGCGACCGGTACTACTGGCGCGATGTGGGAACGATGGATTCGTTCTTCGAGGCCCACCAGGACCTGATCAGCGCGCTTCCCGTCTTCAATCTCTACAACCAGAAGTGGCCGATCTTCAGCCAGCAGCTGAACTCGCCGCCGGCGAAGTTCGTCCGGGACGTGCACGGCGCCCTCGGCACCATGATCGACTCGATCGTCTCCCTCGGTTGCGTCATCTCCGGGGCGCACATCGAACGCAGTGTGCTCGGCCCGTGGGCCGCGATCGACTCCGGCGCCCAGGTGGTGGACTCGATCGTCTTCGACCGGGTGCAGATCAAGCCGGGCGCGATCGTGCGCCGGGCGATCCTCGACAAGGACGTCATCGTCGGTGCCGGCGCCCAGATCGGCGTCGACCGCGACCGCGACCTGGCCCGGGGTTTCAGCGTCACCGATTCCGGCATCACCGTGGTCGGCAAGGGCGTGCACGTACAGCCGTGACCGATCCCGTTCGATTCCTCGTTGTCCTTGATGCCGATTCCACCCTCATCGAAAACGAGGTCATCGAGTTGCTGGCGGATGCCGCCGGTTCCCTCGAACTCGTCGCGGCGGTCACCGAACAGGCCATGCGCGGTGAGATCGACTTCGCCGAGAGCCTCCGGGCGCGGGTGAAGACCCTGGCCGGGCTGTCCACCGGGGTCTTCGAGGAGGTCGGACGGTTGATCCGGCCGACGCCGGGGGTGCACGACCTGATCGCGGGCCTGCACGCCCACGGCTGCAGCGTCGGGGTGGTGTCCGGGGGTTTCCATGAGGTCCTCGACCCTCTCGCCGCCCGGTTCGGCCTCGACCACTGGCGGGCGAACCGGCTGGAGGCAATCGACGGCCGGTTGACCGGCGGCCTGGTCGGTCCGATCATCGATGCCAGGGCCAAGGCGGCCGCCCTCACGGAGTGGGCCGCGGCCGAGTCGCTGCCCCTCCGGCAGACCGTCGCCGTCGGGGACGGCGCGAACGACCTGCTGATGATGCACGCGGCAGGCCTGGGCATCGCCTTCAACGCGAAACCCGTGGTGCGGGCCCGGGCCGACCTGGCGATCGACGTCTGCGACCTCAGCCAGGTGCTGCCCGTGCTCGGCCTGCGCGGTTAGTGTCCCATGCCCAATCCGCCGTCGACGGGGATGACCGCGCCGGAGATGTAGGCGGCATCGTCGCCGGCCAGCCACGTCACCACCCGGGCGACCTCGCCGGGGGTGGCGAAACGACCGGCCGGGATGCTCTTCTTGTAGTCGGCCTGTTGGGTCTCGGACAGTTGCGCGGTCATGTCGGTCTCGATGAAGCCGGGCGCGACGACGTTCGCCGTGATCCCCCTGGCCCCGAGTTCCCGGGTGACGGACCGGGCGAGCCCGATCAGGCCGCTTTTGGACGCGGAGTAGTTTACCTGCCCGGCGGAACCGTACAGGCCGACGACACTGGAAATCAGCACGATCCGGCCGAAGCGGCCCTTGAGCATCCCCTTGGATGCCCTCTTCACAACCCGGAACGCGCCGCTGAGGTTGGTGTCGATCACGGAGGTGAAGTCGTCCTCGGTCATCCGCATCAGCAGGGTGTCGCGGGTGATGCCCGCGTTGGCGACGACGACCTCGACCGGGCCGAGCGCGGCCTCGATCTCGCTGAACGCGGCGTCGATCGACGCGGCGTCGGTGACGTCCGCGCGCACGGTCAGGCTGCCCTCCGGCCCCTGGCCCGAGCGGGCGGTCACCGCCACCCGGTGTCCCTGCTTGACGAATTCCTCGGCGATGGAGAAGCCGATTCCTCGGTTTCCCCCGGTCACGAGAACGGTCCGGACAGTCGTCATGGGGTGGTCCAATCTTTTCCCAGCGAACGGACAGCCGCGCGCACGTAGATTTCAGTTTACGACGTCCTTGTCGGTCGACGAGACGTAGGCTTATCAGGCGGATCTTTAGCCGGCTGACCGGAGCGATGGCATTCATGAAACAGCAGTCGATCACCTCTTTACCTCCGTCACCGGAGGCGGAGCGACGCGCCCGGATGATCAAGTATTCGGTGGCCATGGGCATTCGGATGATCTGCATCGTGCTCATGCTGTTCGTGCACGGCTGGTGGCTGCTCGTCTGCGCCGCCGGGGCCATCCTCCTGCCCTACTTCGCCGTCGTCGTGGCCAACGTGCACGGTGGCGCCCAGGCGGGCACAGTGGTTCGGCCCGGCGCGATCGAGGTCTACCGCAAGCCGGACGAGAGCGGCCCGCAGTGATCGGACTCGGCACCGACCTGGAGACGGCGACCTGCTCCCGGGCCGGCTGCCGCTCGGATGCGATCTGGCGACTGGACTGGCGCAATCCCCGCATCCACACGGGCGACCGGTTCAAGACCTGGCTCGCCTGCGACCTCCACGTCGACTACCTCAGGGAGTTCCTGGCGGCGCGCGACTTCCCGCTCACGGTTGCACCCCTGTCTGCCGAGACGGACCAGGCGTGATCGGCTGGAAGTTCGCGTTCACCCGGCGCTGGGCCGGCTACCTCGCGCTCACCATCCTCTTCGCCGCGATCTGTGCGGGACTGGGAACCTGGCAGCTCGCCCGCCGGGCCGAGGCCCTGGCCGAGATCGTCAAGGTGGACGCCAACTTCGACTCCGAGCCGATCCCGCTGGAGCAGGCTCTGCCCGACCGCCAGTCCTTCGCCGAGTCCCAGAAATGGCTGCCCGTCGTAATCACCGGGACCTATCTGAAGGCCGACGAACTGATCGTGCGGAACCGTCCGCTCAACATCCACCCCGGCTTCGAGGTGCTCACGCCGCTTCGCCTGACGGACGGCACCGTCTTCATCGTCGATCGCGGCTGGCTGCCGACCGGCGACACCCCGGAGGCGCCGGCGTCGGTCCCCGAGGCGCCCGACGGCGAGGTGACCGTCGTCGCCCGGCTGAAGGCCGGCGAACCCTCCCTGGCCGGTCGTTCGGCGCTCGGGAACCAGATCGCCACGATCAACCTCACCGAGGTGCAGGGCCGACTCGGCCTCCCGACCTACACCGGCGCCTACGGCCTGATGAAGTCGGAGGACCCGGCGCCGGGAGAACGCCCGGTGGCGGTCACCCGGCCGGCGCGGGACGAGGGCCCGCACCTGTCCTACGCGTTCCAGTGGTTCGTCTTCGCGCTGCTCGCGTTCGTCGGACTGGGCTGGGCCATTCGCCAGGAGTTCCGGTCGGTCAACGCCGACGACCCGCAGGAACGCGCCCGGGCCCTCGAACGGGCCAGACGGCAGGCCGCGAAGCCGCGCAGCGACGCCGAGGTCGAGGACGACCTGATCGACTCCCCGCGCTGATCCTGCCTGGCACGCACGGCATCCGGCTCAGGATGCCATGCGCCCGGCAGGTCAGGCCAGGGTGATCAGGCCAGGGTGATCAGGTCGAGGTAGTCCTTGTTCCAGTGGTCCTCAGTGCCCTCGGGCATGATCAGGACCCGCTCGGGGTTGAGGGCTTCGACGGCCCCCTCATCGTGGCTGACGAGCACCACAGCACCGCTGTAGTGGGCGAGGGCGTCAAGGATCTCCTCACGGCTGGCCGGGTCCAGGTTGTTGGTCGGTTCGTCCAGGAGCAGCACGTTGGCGCCGGACACGACGATCATGGCGAGGGCGAGCCTGGTCTTCTCTCCACCGGAGAGCACCCCGGCCGGCTTGTGCGAATCGTCGCCGGTGAACAGGAACGAGCCGAGGACCCGCCGTGCCTCCATCTCGGTGATGTTGGGCGAGGAGGAGACCATGTTCTCGAGCACACTGCGCTTGACGTCGATCGTCTCATGTTCCTGCGCGTAGTAGCCGATCCGCAGGCCATGGCCGGGTTCGATCCGTCCGGTGTCCGGTTTGTCCACGCCGGCGAGCATGCGCAGCAGAGTGGTCTTGCCGGCGCCGTTGAGGCCGAGGATGACAACCTTGGAGCCGCGGTCGATGGCGAGGTCCACGGCAGCGAAGATTTCCAGCGAACCGTAGCTCTTGGACAGATCGGTCGCCATCAACGGAGTGCGGCCGCACGGCGCGGGCTCGGGGAACCGCAGCTTGGCGACGCGGTCCACCGCGCGCACGGCGTCGAGTCCGGACAACAGCTTCTCAGCGCGGGCCACCATCTGGTGGGCGGCCGCGGCCTTGCTTGCTTTGGCACCGAACTTGGCGGCCTGCAACTGCAGCGTGGACGCCTTCTTCTCGGCGTTGGCGCGTTCCTTCTTGCGGCGGTCCGCGTCGGCGACGCGCTGGCGCTGGTAGTTCTTCCAGTTCATGTTGTAGATGTCGATGACCATGCGGTTGGCATCGAGGTAGAAGACCCGGTTGACGGTGTCACCGACAAGTTCGATGTCGTGGCTGATGATGATGCAACCGCCGCGGTAGCTCTTGACGAACTCCCGCAGCCAGACGACGGAGTCGGCGTCGAGGTGGTTGGTCGGTTCGTCGAGGATCATCGTCTCGGCGGCCGAGAACAGGATCCGCGCGAGTTCGATCCGGCGCCGCTGACCACCGGAAAGGGTCTTCAGCTGCTGGTCCAGGATGCGGTCGGGAAGGTTGAGGTTGCTGGCGATCGACGCGGCCTCCGCCTCGGCCGCATACCCGCCGAGCGCGTTGAACTGGTCGGTGAGCGTTCCGTAGGTGCGCATCGCCTTCGCCGCGACCTTGGGATCGGTGCTTCCCATGTCGAGTCCGGCCTGGTTCAGCCCCAGGGAGATCGTGCCGAGGCCGCGGGCGTCGAGGATCCGGGTGCGGGCGAGCATCTCCGGGTCACCGGAGCGGGGGTCCTGGGGCAGGTAGCCGATTTCACCGGACCGGTCGATCTGGCCCTTGGTCGGCACGGTCTCCCCCGCCAACGTCTTCGTCAGGGTGGTCTTGCCCGCGCCGTTTCGGCCGACCAGACCGATCTTGTCGCCGGCGGAGACCCGGAAACTGACGTCTTCCATGAGCACGCGCGCCCCAACTCGGATCTCGAGATTTTGCACACTGAGCACAGCAATAGTCCGTTCACGGGGGTTGTGGGAGTCTCCGGCCCAACCGGGCCAGCTATCCAGTATATTTGTTCGCCCGTCTCCGCGCGCGCGCGAAGCTAAGACAGCGCCGCGGAGAGCGTTTTTTCGACCCAGTCCCGGTAGGCCGCGCCGGACCAGCCGAGATCGAGAACCAACGACCGGTACACCTGCGGGTGCCCGATCGCCCAGATCGCGGCCGCAGCCTCGTGGTCGCTCAGGCCCGCTCGCAGACCGCGGAGTCCGCGCAGCGTGGACGCGGCCTCGCCATAGTGGTAGAGGCGCTGTGACGAGCGCCGCAGTTCGAGTTTCGCCACGTCCGGGTCGACGCCCGCGGCCTGAAGGATCACCCGGTGCACGCCCGCGGTGCGGGTGTTCGCCTCGACGATCCCCGCCGCAAGGATGCGGATGACCTCGCCCGCCGACCGGGCGGGCGCCGCCGGTCCCGGTCCGGCAGCGGCGACAAGACCCGGTGCCTCCGTGGCGGCGGTGCGATCGAGCACCGCCGCGAGCAGGTCGGCCTTGCCGCCGACGGAGTTGTAGACGGTCTGCACTGCGACACCGGCGTTCGCCGCGATCGCGGCGATCGACGTCGGAATGTACCCGCGTTCGAGCATCAGCCGCTGGGCGGCCTCGACGATCACCTCTCGGGTGGCCGCGCCCTGCCTCGTGCGCCGCGTTGCCGGTGAATCAGGCGAATTCTCCATGACATTAGAATAGCATTCCACTCACTGGAATGGCGATCCAATACGCATCTTTGGAGGTCACTGCCTCGAGGCGTCGGCCCCCGGACGACAGAACGGATGTCCGTGCAGCCAGGCTGCGCGGACATCCGTTGTGTGTGCACTCCGCGCCGCCGGCCGGGGCGGGAGGCCGTGCGCTAGATCGAGAAGCCGAGGGCGCGCATCATGTCGCGCCCGTCGTCGGTGATCTTCTCCGGGCCCCACGGCGGCATCCAGACCCAGTTGATGCGGAACTGGTCGACGACGCCGTCCAGCGCCTCGGCGGTCTGTTCTTCGAGCACGTCGGTCAGTGGGCAGCCCGCGGAGGTCAGTGTCATGTGGATGATGAGAGCGTCGTTCTCGTCGTCCCAGCCCAGGTCGTAGATCAGGCCGAGGTCGACGACGTTGATGCCCAGCTCGGGGTCCATGACGTCTTTGAGCGCTTCTTCGATTTCGTCGAATCGCGCCGGTGTCAGCGATGAAACCATGCTTTTAGCCTACGTTCGATTCGGTCAGAAAGCGATCGTAGCCCTCGTCCTCGAGCCGGTCGGCGAGTTCGGGGCCGCCCTGTTCGGCAATCCGTCCGTCCACGAACACGTGCACGAAGTCGGGCGTGATGTAACGCAGGATGCGGGTGTAGTGCGTGATCAGGAGCAGTCCGAGGCCGGTGTTCTCCTTGGCCCGGTTGACGCCCTCCGACACGATCTTGAGCGCGTCGACGTCGAGACCGGAGTCGGTCTCGTCGAGGATGGCGAACTTCGGCTTGAGCAGTTCGAGCTGGAGGATCTCGTTGCGCTTCTTCTCGCCGCCCGAAAAGCCCTCGTTGACGTTGCGCTCGGCGAAGCTCTTGTCCATCCGAAGGCGCGCCATCGACTCGCGGACGTCCTTGATCCAGGTGCGGATGGCCGGGGCCTCTCCGTCGATCGCGGTCTTGGCGGTGCGGAGGAAGTTCGTGACGGTGACGCCGGGGATCTCGACCGGGTACTGCATGGCCAGGAAAAGGCCGGCCCGGGCGCGCTGGTCCACGGTCATGGTGGTGACCTCTTCGCCGTCGAGCAGGATCGAGCCACTGTCGACCTTGTACTTGGGGTGGCCGGCGATCGTGTACGCGAGGGTCGATTTGCCCGAGCCGTTGGGGCCCATGATGGCGTGGATTTCGCCCTCTTTGATGGTCAGGTCGACCCCGCGCAGGATCTGCTTGGTGCCCTGGTCGGTCTCGACGCTGACGTGCAGGTCTTTGATCTCAAGAACAGACATGGATTCGCTATCTCTTTCATTCTCCGGCACTGGGACCGGTACGTTGGGGTGGCTGGTGGCCACTGGGTCGGAACTCGACCAGGTCAGACGGGCACGATGACGGACGGGTCGATGTAGACATCGCCGTCGATCAGGTCGACCTTGAAGACCGGTACCGGTTCGTAGGCCGGCAGGTTCAGGGGCTTGCCCGTTTTGAGGGAGAACTTGGAACCGTGGGCCCAGCATTCGACGGTGTCGTCTTCGACGAATCCCTCGGACAGGGAGATGTCCCCGTGCGTGCAGGTGTCGCCGATGGCGAACACGTCCCCGGCTGCGTCGCGGACGACCACGATGGGCACCCCGTCGATTTCGACCTTGACGGCCTCATTCGGTTCGAGCTCGTCGAACGCGCAGATTTTCGTGGACGCCATGGTTACTTTTCCTCTGTTCCGCGGAGTTCCGCTTCGATCGCTGCCTGGAGCCGGTCCTCGAGTGGTTTGGACCCGATTTGCTGCACGATTTCGCTGAGGAAGCCGCGCACGACGAGCCGGCGGGCCTCATCCTCGGTGATGCCGCGGGACTGCAGGTAGAAGAGCTGCTCGTCGTCGAAGCGTCCGGTTGCGCTGGCGTGGCCGGCACCCTTGATGTCGCCGGTCTCGATCTCCAGGTTCGGGATCGAGTCGGCGCGGGTACCTTCGGTCAGCACGAGGTTGCGGTTCTGCTCGTAGCTGTCGGTGCCGGCCGCCGTGCGGCCGATCAGCACGTCGCCGATCCAGACGGTGCGTGCGCCCGTGCCCTGCAGCGCGCCCTTGTAGGTCACCCGGCTGCGGCTGTTCGGCGCGTCGTGGTTCACGTAGACCTGCTGTTCGAGGTGCTGCCCGGCGTCGGCGAAGTAGAGCCCGAGGAGTTCCGTGTCAGAGCCGGGTCCGGCCAGGCGCACGGACGGGTTGACCCGCACGATGCTGCCGCCGAGCGACACCACGATGTGCTTGAGGCGCGCGTCGCGTCCGATCGAGGCGAAGTGGTTGGCCAGGTGCACCGCACCGTCGTTCCATTCCTGGAGGGTCACCACGGTGAGGTTCGCAGACTCGCCGAGGATGATCTCGACGTTCTCGGTGAGGCGCGCGTCCCCGACGTTCTCGAGGATCACGACCGCCTGGCTGAACGGCTTGGCTTCGATGATGGTGTGCGCGCCGCGAGGCGCGGAGCCGAGGTGGGCACGGGTGACCGTGATCTCCTTCGCCTCCTCGCCGCCGACCGTGATCGCCAGGGCCTGGTCGAAACTGCTCCAGGCGTTGGCGGCGGCGCGTTCCTCCGGCGCTCCGGCGGTGCCGATCCGGGAATCATCCCGGTCGACCCAGACGACGGTGATGTCGGCGGCCGGGGTGGACTCCACAGGGTAGACGGAACCGTCCAGGTCACCGCCCGTGAGGTCGGTGAACTTGGCGACCGGCGAGAGCTTCCAGACGGCCTCGCGCCCGGTCACCGGCGCGAAGTCCGCGACGTTGACGCTCTTGAAACGGTCGGATCGGGTCTGGACCGGCACGAAACCGAACCGCCCGTCCGAGTGTTCCTTGATTCCGTGCTGCTCTTCGGTGGGCATTGCTTCGGTTGTTGGCACCGTGGGGGTCACTGCCGATTCTTGTGTGGGTGGGGCGTGTGTAGGTGTGGGGGCGGCGGACATTTAGCCGACGGATCCTTCCATGCCCATTTCAATGAGCTTGTTGAGTTCGAGGGCGTACTCCATCGGGAGTTCCCGGGCGATCGGTTCGATGAAGCCGCGCACGATCATGGCCATCGCCTCGTCCTCGGGCATGCCGCGGCTCATCAGGTAGAACAACTGCTCTTCGCTGACCCGGGAAACCGTGGCCTCGTGGCCGAGCTGCACGTCGTCGACCCGGATGTCGATCGACGGGTAGGTGTCGGAGCGGGACTGGGTGTCGACCAGCAGGGCGTCGCAGCGCACCGTGTTCGCGGAGTGGTGCGCGGTGGCATCCACTCGCACCTCGCCTCGGTAACCGGAACGGCCGCCGCCACGGGCGATGGACTTCGAAACGATCGACGACTGGGTGTACGGCGCCATGTGGATCATCTTGGCGCCGGCGTCCTGGTGCTGACCGGGTCCGGCGAAAGCCACCGACAACGTCTCGCCCTTGGCGTGCTCGCCCATCAGGTAGATCGACGGGTACTTCATGGTCACCTTGGACCCGATGTTGCCGTCGATCCATTCCATCGTGGCACCCTCGGCAGCCGTGGCACGCTTGGTGACGAGGTTGTAGACGTTGTTCGACCAGTTCTGGATGGTCGTGTACCGAACGCGGGCGTTCTTCTTCACGATGATCTCGACGACCGCGGAGTGAAGCGAGTCCGAGGAGTAGATCGGGGCGGTGCAGCCCTCGATGTAGTGAACGTAGCTGCCCTCGTCGGCGATGATCAGGGTGCGCTCGAACTGGCCCATGTTCTCGGTGTTGATCCGGAAGTAGGCCTGCAGCGGGATCTCGACGTGCACGCCGGGCGGCACGTAGACGAAGGAGCCGCCGGACCAGACCGAGGTGTTCAGCGCGGCGAACTTGTTGTCGCCCGAGGGGATGACGGTGCCGAAGTACTCCTGGAAGATCTCCGGGTGCTCCTTGAGCGCTGTGTCGGTGTCCATGAAGATGACGCCCTGGGCTTCGAGCTCTTCGTTGATCTGGTGGTAGACCACCTCGGACTCGTACTGCGCGGCGACGCCGGAGACGAGTCGCTGGCGCTCCGCCTCGGGGATGCCGAGCTTCTCGTAGGTGTTCTTGATGTCGTCGGGCAGGTCATCCCAGGTCTGGGCCTGCTTCTCCGTGGAGCGGACGAAGTACTTGATGTTGTCGAAGTCGATGCCGGACAGGTCGGCACCCCAGGTCGGCATGGGCTTGCGCTCGAAGAGTTCGAGGGCCTTCAGCCGACGCTTCAGCATCCAGGCAGGCTCGTTCTTGAGCTTGGAGATGTCGGTGACAACCTCCGGTGAGATGCCACGGCGGGCCGATGCGCCGGCCGCGTCGGAGTCGGACCACCCGAATTCGTAGACACCGAGCCCCGCGAGTTCGGGGCGGTCGAGCAGGACGTCAGACATATATACCTCTTCTCCCACCCACGGCAACCCGGATATTAGTCCGGTCATTCCCGGTCTGGTCTTCCGAAGGAGACCCGGCGAGGGAACGGGTTGTGTGGGCGGCTACGTTGCGTACCTAAGATGTTTAAGGACGACGTGGTTCTCAGCCTCGGTTGTGTCAACCGCGGCCCGGCCGCCCAGGAAACACCTAATTCTACAGGTTAGCGGTGGGATTAGTAGTGCGATCCGGCGTTTTCACATGTGCCACAGCGAAGAGGAAGCAGAACCGGTGAAACGGATTTCGGAATGGTTGCCCACGAGCGTTGACAAACGGGTTCGAGTGGTGGCCTGGATCTACCTCGCCGCCCAGATTCTTCTCGTGGGCACGGGAGGCCTGGTGCGGCTCACCGGTTCCGGCCTCGGGTGCCCGACCTGGCCCCGGTGCACGGACGCCTCCTTCGTCAACACGCCCGAAATGGGCATCCACGGTGTGATCGAGTTCGGCAACCGACTGCTCGGCGTCGTGCTGGGGCTGGTCGCGATCGCCGCGTTCCTGGCGGTCGTGCGACTGCGCCGGTCGCGTCCCGACCTGTTCTGGCTTGCGCTCATCGCCGGCCTCGGCATCCCCGCGCAGGCGGTCATCGGCGGAGTGAGCGTACTCGTCCAGCTCAACCCGTATGTGGTCGGGCTGCACTTCGTCATCTCGGTCGCCCTCGTCGTCCTCTGCACGATCTTCCTGCACCGCGTCTACACCGGAAACCCACACCGGATGCCGGCCGTCCCCGGGTGGTTCCGGTTCCTCGCGTACTCCACGGGCGCGCTCATCCTGGTCACCATCCTCGTCGGGATCGTCACCACCGGTTCTGGCCCGCACGCCGGCGATGCGAACGCGCCGCGCAACGGCCTCGACTCCGAGCTGCTCCAGCACGTGCACAGCTGGCCGGCCTATGCCACCCTTGCCCTGACGATCGCCCTCGTGATCGCCTCCGTCGCCCTGGCGCTCCCGCCGCGAGGCTGGGCCGTGCTGCTGCTGATCATCGAGGCCGGCCAGATCGGCGTCGGCCTGCTCCAGGCGAACATCGGGCTCCCGCCCGCGCTGGTCGGCATACACATGGTGCTGTCCTGCGTGCTCGCGGCGGCGATGACCGCGGTCCTGCTGAACCTCACCGTGCCGTCTGCGATTGCGTCGCCGGCGTCCGGCCCGCTCGCGGAGAGCGCCGCCGCCCGTTAATCGGGATCGGTGATGAATCCCCTGGCCTTCATCCAGGCGAAGGCGACGTCGGCGGGTTCTTCACCGTCGACGTCGACCTTGCGGTTGAGGGACCTGAGCACCTTGTCGGTGAGAGCAGGCGTGATCTGGTCGAAGACATCCGCCAGCTCCGGGTGCTTCGTCAGGGTGTCGGTGAAGTACACGGGGGCCACGTTGTAAGCCGGGAAGAACGCCCGGTCGTCGGTCAGCACGGTCAGGCCGAGGGAGTCGATACGGCCGTCAGTCGTGAATACCTCGCCGAAGTTGCAGTCCCCCTTGTCGGTGGCGCTGTACACCGCGCCGCCGTCGTAGATTCCCACGTTGGCGTCCGGGACGCCGGCCGCTCCACGCTCGAGCCCGTAGGTTTCGAGCATCGGGTTGAAGCCGTCGGAGCGGGAATTGAATTCCGCCTCGACGCAGAAGGTGCGTTCCGCCACGGGAAGCGCCGCGATCTGCGACATCGTGCTGATTCCGCCAAGAGCCGCGGCCGCCTCGCTGCGGATGGCCAGGCCGTAGGTGTTGTTCATCGGGGCGGGACTGCCCCAGGTGAGCCCGTTCGCCAGATCGGCGTCGTGCACGGCCTTCCACTGGGCCGCCTGGTCGGGGATGCCCTCGGACCGGGCGAGGTAGGTCAGCCAGGCCGTGCCGGTGTATTCCCACATGAAGTCGGCCTGGCCGAGGGCGAGGAGTTCACGCGCGGGCTGGCTTCCGGGCAGGTTGCTCAGGTCCGTGACCTCGAACCCGGCGGCCTGTGCGGCCAGCACCGCGATCTTCCCGAGGATGAGTTGCTCGGTGAAGTTCTTCGAGGTGACCGTGAGTGACGCGTTCCCGAGTCCGGGGATCGGCCGGATGGTGCCCGGACCGACGGCAGGCACATAGGAGGTGGCCGGCGAGAGTCCGCAGCCCGTCAGGGCGAGCCCGGCGACCAGAAGAGTTGCCGGCGCGACCAGACGTCGTCGTCGATTCGTCATGGTTCGGCCCTTCTCGTGTATCAGCGTGGTGGAACGGAGGGTCATCAGAGGCCCTTCGGCCGGGCGAGTTGTTCGACGACGCGGCCGAGCCAGTCCACCAGGAGGGCGAGGAGCGCCACCAGCAGCGAGCCGGTCACGAGCACGGCGGTGAGCTTCAGGTTGACCCCGGTCGTGATCAGGATGCCGAGTCCACCCCCGTTGATGAACGTGGCGAGGGCCGCGGTTCCGACCAGCAGGACCATGGCGGTGCGGATGCCGGCGAGCATGACCGGTACCGCGAGGGGGAGTTCTACGCGCACCAGCACGGTGACGGCGCTCATCCCCATCCCCCGGCCGGCCTCCACCAGCCGGGCGTCCACCTGCTGGAGCCCGACGATCGTGTTCCGCAGCACCGGCAGCAGTGCGTAGAGCACGAGACCCATGGTCGCCGCCCAGAAACCGAACCCCAGCCAGAATGCGAGGAGCACGACCAGCCCGATTGCGGGGGCGGCCTGACCGATGTTCGCGGCGGTGAGCACCGGACCGGTGAACCGCCGCATCGCGGTGCGCGTGAGGGCGATCCCGAGGGGCACCGCGATCAGCAGCACGATCACGGCCGCGACGAGGGTGAGCTGCAGGTGTTCGACCGTGTAGCCCCACAGGGCGGCCGGGGCGAGCGTCGTCAGCTCGGTCTTCGACAGGTTCGCCGTGGCCAGCCAGCCCGCGAGGCCCAGCCCGGCGGCGACGATCCCGGCCAGCTGCAGCGCCAGGCCGCGCCAGGCGGTGCGGCCTGGCGCGGGGGCCCTGCTCATGGCGCTGCCGGGGCGTCGCCGGCCGCAACCACCGGACCGGGACTGTCGGCGGGAGCACCGTCGTCACTCTCGTCGCCGGCGGCTATTGCGCTGAAGATACCCGTGTTCAGCCCGACGGGGGCATCTGTGGAGTCCAGCGCCGCCGCATCCTGAGACCGGCCGATCGCGTCCATTACGGTCTTGATGTCGATCACGCCCTTGAACACGTCACGGCGGCCCGTCACGAGTGCAGCCCCGGCGCTGGACACGAGCATCGTGTCGAGCGCGTCGCTGAGCGTCGCCCTGCTCCCCACGACGGGCAGGGCCGGATCCGGCGTCGAACCGATCGTCCCGAGCCGGCCGAGCTTACGGCGGGAAAGCCATTGGATGGGACGCTCGCGCGAGTCGACGACCACCGCATGGCCGTGCCCGGCGGCGACAATCCTTGTCAGGACGTCCCGCGCCTGCTCGCCCGGACGGGCGAGCACCGCCTCCTCCATCGCGACATCGGCGACCCTCGTCAGCGTGAGCTGCTTCAGCCCGGCCCCTGACCCGATGAAGTTCTCGACGAACTCGTTGGCGGGGTTGCCCAGGATCCGTTCCGGCGTGTCGTATTGCACGAGCTGGGCGCCCTCGTCGAAGATCGCAATCCAGTCGCCCAGTTTCACGGCCTCGTCGAAGTCGTGGGTCACGCAGACGATGGTCTTCTGCAGCTCGTCCTGGATGTTGATCAGCTCGTCCTGCAGACGGAGGCGGGTGATCGGATCCACCGCCCCGAAGGGCTCGTCCATCAACAGCACGGGCGGATCCGCGGCGAGTGCCCGGGCGACGCCCACGCGCTGCTGCTGGCCGCCGGAGAGTTCCTTCGGGAACCGGTCCCGGTACTGCTCAGGGTCCAGTGATACAAGCTCGAGCAACTCGTCGACCCGCGCCGCGATGCGCTCCTTGCTCCAGCCGAGCATCCGGGGCACGATGCCGATGTTCGTGGCGACCGTCATGTGCGGGAACAGGCCGCCGGCCTGGATCACATAGCCGATTCCCCGACGGAGCCGGTCGCCGTTCATCTGCGTGACGTCGTCGCCGTCGACGACGATCCGACCCTCGGACGGTTCGATGAGTCGATTGATCATCTTGAGCGTCGTGGTCTTGCCGCAGCCGGATGGGCCGACCAGCATGACCGTCTTGCCCGCAGGGATCTCCATGGTGAGGCCGTCGACGGCCGGCCTGGCCTGGCCGGGGTAGCGCTTGGTCACGTGGTCGAGCAGGATGCCGACCCCGGTCACGACGGTGGCGGCCGCTCTGGTCGGTGTTTGTTCAGGCACGGATACCTCGCGGGATGGTCAGGCGGCCGAGGCCGACGAGCAGGAGATCAAGGATGAGGGCCAGGATGATGACCCCGACGACACCGGTGACCACGGATTCGAACGAGTTGGCGCCGCCGAGCCGGGAAAGACCGGAGAAGATGAACCCGCCGAGGCCCGGGCCGAGCGCGTACGCCGCCACCGCGGCCACGCCCATCACCATCTGGGCCGAGACCCGGATACCGGTCAGGATGATCGGCCAGGCCAGCGGCAGTTCGACCTGGACCAGGGTCCTGAACCGGCTCATGCCGATCCCCCGTGCCGCCTCGACCACGGTCGGCGCGATACCGGACAGACCGACGACGGCATTCCGGAGGATGGGCAGCGTCGCGAAGAACGCGACCACGATGACGGCCGGGAGCACACCGAAACCGAACGGCGAGATCAGCACGCCGATCAGGGCGAAGGACGGGATGGTCAGGCCGATGGAGGAGACCGAGTTCACGACACCGGTCAGCGCACGGCTGCGGTAGACGAGCGCGGCGATGACCACGGCCAGCACGGTCGCCAGCACCAGGCACTGCAGGACGAGGCTGAAGTGCTGCCAGCTGGAGAACAGGATCTGCTCATACCGGTCGCCCAGGAAATCCAGCATGGCGAGCCTTAGAAGGGCAGGAGCGGGTCGACGCCGACGGCGACGAACAGAAGCGTGAGGTACACGATCGAACCGTGGAACACCCGCATCGGCGACACGTGTTCGTTCCGGATGGCGAGGCTGTACAAGCGGTGCGTTTCGTAGACGAACCAGCCGCCGGTGACCAGCGCCGTGAACGCGTAGACAAGCCCCATATCGGCGATCGGGATGAGCAGAAGGGAGCAGGCGACCGTGGCCCAGGCGTACAGGATGACCTGCAGTCCGACCTGGCTGCGGCCGCGGATGACCGCGAGCATCGGCACCCCGGCGGCCTGGTACTCGCTGCGGTACTTCATCGAGAGCGGCCAGTAGTGCGGCGGGGTCCACAGGAAGATGATCAGGAACAGGATGAACGGGGGCCAGGACAGGTCGCCGGTGACCGCAGCCCAGCCGATCAGGACCGGCATGCAGCCCGCGATGCCGCCCCAGACGATGTTCTGCGCGGTCCGCCGTTTGAGAACCAGCGTGTAGAAGACCACGTAGAGCAGGATGGCGCCGAGCGACAGCAGGGCGGCGAGCCAGTTGGTGAACACCCAGAGCCAGACGATGGACACGGCGCCGAGAACCCACGCGAAAACGAGGGCCTGACGGTCGCTCAGCTCCCCCGTCACCAGCGGACGGTTCTTGGTGCGGTCCATCACCCGGTCGATGTCCCGGTCGATGTAGCAGTTGAAGGCCCCGGCCGATCCGGCGCTGAACGCACCGCCGACCAGGGTCGCCAGGACCAGCCACAGGCTCGGGATGCCCTGCTGCGCCAGGAACATGGTCGGCGCGGTCACGACGAGCAGGAGTTCGACGACCCTCGGCTTCGTCAGAGACAGATAGGCCAGGAACGTGCGCCGGAATGAGCGGGTTCCGCTCACGGTCGGGGTCGAGACGGGTCCGGGCATGACTCCTCTTACGCTGTGCATTGTGAGACGAGTCTAGGCGATCCGGCCGTGAGAACAGGCAGGGGCGCTCCGGACCGGGGCATCCGAGGTTCGGTGCCATACGCCGTCACAACGCTCGGCCGTTTCTCGACGACTGCATATACTGGGGATGCTCGCCAATCTCGGTGCATGCGCGGATCCACCGAAGTCGGGCCTCTGCCGCAACGCTTGGATGACGTCGATGTCCACGGGCGCGCTCAATCCAATGGGTGCGGGTTCACGACAACCTGCCCCTTTGTCTACGAAGGGTCAAGACCAAGTGGCAGCACTGCAGTGGGATTCGATTGACAACAAGGCGGTCGACACGGCACGTCTGCTCGCGGCCGACGCCGTCGAGAAGGTCGGGAACGGGCACCCGGGGACGGCGATGAGCCTCGCCCCCGCCGCCTACCTGCTGTTCCAGAAGGTCATGCGCCGCGACCCTGCCGACAACGAATGGATCGGCCGCGACCGGTTCATCCTCTCGGTCGGACACAGCTCCCTCACGCAGTACGTGCAGTTGTACCTCGGCGGTTACGGCCTCGAACTCGACGACCTCAAGGCCCTTCGCACCTGGGGTTCGAAGACGCCGGGCCACCCCGAATACGGTCACACCGACGGTGTCGAGATCACCACGGGCCCGCTCGGCCAGGGGCTGGCCTCCGCGGTCGGCTTCGCCTACGCCTCTCGTTTCGAGCGCGGCATGTTCGACCCGGAGGCGCCGGCCGGCACGAGCCCGTTCGACCACTTCGTCTACGTGATCGCCGGCGACGGCGACCTGCAGGAAGGCATCACCAGCGAGGCGTCCTCGCTGGCCGGCCACCAGCAGCTCGGCAACCTGATCGCGATCTACGACAGCAACCAGATCTCGATCGAGGACGACACCAACATCGCCTTCACCGAGGACGTCGCTGCCCGCTACGAGGCCTATCACTGGCACGTGCAGACGGTCGACTGGAAGAAGACGGGCTCCTATGTTGAAGACGTGCAGGCGCTCAACGACGCGATCGAGGCCGCCCAGGGCGTCACCGACAAGCCGTCCCTGATCATCCTGAAGACCATCATCGGCTGGCCCAGCCCGAAGAAGCAGAACACCGGCAAGATCCACGGTTCGGCGCTCGGCGCCGACGAGCTGGGGGCCGTCAAGGTGATCCTCGGCTTCGACCCGGAGCAGACCTTCGAGGTGGCCGACGAGGTCATCGAGCACACCCGCAAGGCGCTCGTCCGCGGCGCGGCCGCGCACTCCGACTGGGATGCCGCGTTCCTGGCGTGGGCAGAGGCGAACCCCGAGCGCAAGGCGCTGCTCGACCGGGTACTTTCCGGTGAACTCCCCGAGGGCGTCGAAGCGGCCCTTCCGGTGTTCGAAGGCGGCACCGAGGTGTCGACGCGCGCGGCATCCGGCAAGGTCCTGACCGCGCTCGGCGCCGTCATCCCCGAACTCTGGGGCGGCTCGGCCGACCTCGCCGAGTCGAACAACACCACCATCGGCGGTGCCGCCTCGTTCATTCCCGGCGAGCATTCCACCCACGAGTGGACGGGCAATGAGTACGGCCGGGTGCTGCACTTCGGCATCCGTGAGCACGCGATGGCCGCCATCCTCAACGGCATCGTGCTGCACGGAAACACCCGCCCCTTCGGTGGCACGTTCCTCATCTTCAGCGACTACATGCGCCCAGCGATCCGGTTGGCCGCGCTGATGAAGGCCCCCTCGATCTTCGTCTGGACGCACGATTCCGTCGCCCTCGGCGAGGACGGTCCCACCCACCAGCCGATCGAGCAGCTTGCGACCCTGCGCGCCATTCCCGGCCTCGACGTGGTCCGCCCCGGCGACGCCAACGAGGTGTCCTGGGCCTGGAAGACGATCCTTGAACGCCGGAACGGTCCGGCCGGGATCGTCCTGACCCGCCAGAACATCCCGGTGTTCACCCGCGGCGACGGCGACGCAACCGGCGACGTCCTCGCCTCGGCCCGGAACGTGGCCAAGGGCGCGTACATCCTGGCGGAGGCGGCCAACGGCACACCCGACGTCATCCTGATCGGCACCGGTTCAGAGGTGCAGCTGGCGCTGGCCGCCAGGGAAGCGCTGAAGGCTGAGGGCATCAACGCCCGCGTCGTGTCGGCGCCGAGCCTCGAATGGTTCACGGAGCAGTCAGCGGAGTACCGCGAGTCGGTCCTTCCGAAAACCGTGACGGCCCGGGTATCGATCGAGGCGGGAATCGCGTTGACCTGGGACAGGTACGTCGGCGATCGCGGCCGCAGCATCTCCATCGAGCACTTCGGCGCGTCGGCGGATTACAAGACCCTGTTCCGCGAATTCGGTATCACGACGGAGGCCGTCGTCGCCGCCGCCAAGGATTCACTCGCCGCCCTCTGAGCTCGTCGACGGCGCCCACCCCCACACCTGAATCACCCGCTTCACTAGGAGAATCACTATGACCGAGAACACTCCCCTTGCCCAGCTATCCACTGCCGGCGTCAGCATTTGGCTCGATGACCTGTCCCGCGAACGCATCGTTTCCGGCGGCCTGCAGAACCTGATCGACACGAAGAACGTCGTCGGTGTGACCACCAACCCGACCATCTTCGCCGGCGCCCTCAGCAAGGGCGACGCGTACGTGGAGCAGGTGGCGGCCCTCGCCGCCGCCGGCGCCACCGTGCAGGAGGCCGTCTTCGAGATCACGACCGACGACGTCCGGGCCGCCAGCGACATCTTCCGCCCCGTCTACGACGGCACCCGCGGCGTCGACGGCCGGGTCTCGATCGAGGTCGAGCCCGGCCTCGCCCACGACGCGGCCGGCACGGTCGCCCAGGCTGAGGAACTCTGGGCCAAGGTGGACCGTCCCAACGCCATGATCAAGATCCCGGCGACCATCGAGGGTCTCGACGCGATCACCGCGACCATCGCGCAGGGCATCAGCGTGAACGTCACCCTGATCTTCAGCCTCGAGCGTCACCGCCAGGTCATCAACGCCTACCTGTCCGGCCTGGAGAAGGCCCGCTCGGCCGGCCTCGACCTGTCGACGATCCACTCCGTGGCCTCGTTCTTCGTGTCGCGCGTCGACACCGAGATCAACCAGCGCCTCGAAGCCATCGGCACGGATGCGGCCCTCGCCCTCAAGAGCAAGGCCGGCGTCGCCAACGCCCAGCTGGCCTACGAGGTCTTCGAACAGGCCTTCTCCAGTGAGCGCGCCCTCGGCCTTCTCGCTGCCGGCGCCAACAAGCAGCGCCCGCTCTGGGCGTCCACCGGCGTCAAGGACCCGACCCTGCCGGACACCCTCTACGTGACCAACCTGGTCGCACCAGAGGTCGTCAACACGATGCCCGAGAAGACGCTCGAGGCGACGCTCGACCACGGTGTCATCCCCGCCGACTCGGTCACCGGCGCCTACGACGAGGCCAACGCCGTACTCGACGCTCTCGCGAACGAAGGCGTCTCCTACGTGGACGTCACCCAGGTCCTCGAGGCGGAGGGTGTCGCCAAGTTCATCGTCTCCTGGAACGAACTCCTCGAAACCGTTTCCGTCGCGCTCGACGCCGCGAAGGCCACCGCGGGAGCAGCACTGTGAGCTTCCGCATCTCGGTCAGCGGCGCGGCCGCCGACGCCGTGCGCAGCACGGTCCCGACCCTCGTCGCCGACATGGTCGCATCCGGCATCACCGCGTTGGACCCTGCCCTCTGGGGCCCGGAAGCCGAGGACGACGCTGCCAAGCGACTCGGCTGGACCGAGTCGGTTTCCGTCTCCCGGCCGCTCATCCCCGAGATCCTGGCGCTGCGCGACGAACTGCGCGCCAAGGGAGTGGACCGGATCGCCCTGGCCGGCATGGGCGGCTCCTCGCTCGCGCCGGAGGTCATCACCCGCACCGCCGGCGTGCCCCTGACGGTGCTCGACTCGACCGACCCAGGTCAGGTCCTCGCCGCACTCGGCGACCATCTTGCCGCCACCGCGCTCGTCGTCTCCTCCAAGTCGGGCTCGACTGCGGAGACCGACAGCCAGCGTCGCGTGTTCGAACGTGCCTTCCGCGAAGCCGGCATCGACCCGGCCGAGCGGATCATCGTCGTCACCGACCCTGGTTCCCCGCTGGACGCGTCCGCGCGCGCCGCCGGTTACCGCGTCTTCAACGCCGATCCCACCGTCGGCGGGCGCTTCTCCGTGCTGACCGCCTTCGGCCTGGTGCCGTCCGGGCTCGCCGGGGTGGACATCAATGAGTTGCTCGACGAGGCCGAGGCGATCTCGATCGCCCTTGCCGTCGACAGCCCGGAGAACCCGGGGCTCATCCTCGGTGCGGCGATCGCCGCGACCACGCCGCGTCGAGACAAGCTCGCGATCGTCTCCGACGGCACCCACATCGTCGGTTTCGCCGACTGGGCCGAACAGCTCATTGCCGAGTCCACCGGCAAACAGGGAAAGGGCATCCTCCCGGTCGTCCTCGGTCTGGCTGCCCCCGAGCTGTCGGAGAACCTCCCCGATGTCCAGGTCGTGCGCCTCGTCGCCGACGCCGGGATGGAGGTCTTCTCTGCCCGAGACGGCGCGGATGAGATCCGCGTCAGCGGAACCCTCGGCGCGCAGTTCCTGGTCTGGGAGTACGCCACCGTCATCGCCGGGCGCCTGATCGGCATCAACCCCTTCGATCAGCCCGACGTGGAGGCTGCCAAGATCGCCACCCGCGGCCTGCTCGACGCCCGCCCGGAACCCGTTCCCGCGGCGTTCATCTCGGACGGCATCGAGGTCAGGGGCACTGCCCACGTGATCGGGGCCGCCAGCGACCTGGCCTCCGCCATCGACGCGCTCCTGGAGGAGCTCGGCCCGGACGGCTATCTGTCCGTGCAGGGCTACGTCAACCGCCTGGCCCTGCCGCAGCTCGCCGAGATCCGCGACCTGCTCGCGGCCCTGTCCCAGCGCCCGGTGACCTTCGGGTGGGGACCTCGGTTCCTGCACTCGACCGGCCAGCTGCACAAGGGCGGCCCGGCCACCGGCGTCTTCCTGCAGATCCTCGCCACTCCCCCCGTCGACCTGGACATCCCGGAGCGCCCGTTCACGTTCGGAGAGCTCATCCAGGCCCAGGCCAGCGGAGACGCGAGCGTTCTGGCCGACCACGGTCGCCCAGTGCTCACGCTCACACTGACCCAACCGGAAGCGAACGTGGCCACACTGTTCGCGGCCCTCCGCTAACCGAAACGCGTCACCCGGCCGGCCACGGCCACGCCGCTGTCCACACCCTGAAGGAGCTGCATGTCCCCGGTGGAAATCACCCCGGAGTTCAATCCCCTGCGATCGCCCTCCGACTACCGCCTGAATCGAATTGCGGGGCCCAGCAGCCTCGTCATTTTCGGCGTGACCGGAGACCTCTCACGGAAGAAACTCATGCCGGCCGTCTACGACCTGGCCAACCGGGGCCTGCTGCCGCCCGGATTCGCCCTGGTCGGCTTCGCCCGGCGGGACTGGGACAACGAGGACTTCATGCAGGTGGTGCACGACTCCGTCAAGGAGTTCGCCCGCACCGAGTTCCATGAGGATGTCTGGGCGCAGCTGGCCGAGGGCATCCGTTTCGTTCCTGGGACGTTCGACGACGACGAGTCGTTCGAACGTCTCAAGGAGACGATCGCGTCGCTCGATGAGGAACGCGGAACGATGGGCAACCACGCGTTCTACCTGTCGATCCCGCCGAAGGCCTTCCCTCAGGTGACCGAGCAGCTCAGGCGGTCCGGGCTGGCGGAACAGAAGAACGGGCAATGGCGGCGTGTCGTGATCGAGAAGCCGTTCGGCAGCGACCTGCAGACCGCGCGCGAACTGAACGACGTTGTCGAGTCGGTCTTCCCTCCCGATTCCGTCTTCAGGATCGACCACTACCTGGGCAAGGAGACGGTCCAGAACATTCTGGCGCTGCGTTTCGCCAACCAGTTGTACGAACCGATCTGGAACGCCAACTACGTCGACCACGTGCAGATCACGATGGCCGAGGACATCGGCGTCGGCGGCCGGGCCGGCTACTACGACGGCATCGGCGCGGCCAGGGACGTGATCCAGAACCACCTGCTCCAGCTCCTGGCCCTCACCGCGATGGAGGAGCCCATCTCCTTCGACGCGGCAGACCTGCGCACCGAGAAGGAGAAGGTGCTCGCGTCGATCCGCCTGCCGGAAGACCTCGCCACCGGCACGGCCAGGGGCCAGTATGCCGGCGGCTGGCAGGGCGGGGAGAAGGTCCTCGGCTTCCTCGAGGAGGACGGCATGGACCCCGAGTCGGTCACCGAGACCTACGCGGCGCTCCGCCTCACGATCGACACCCGTCGCTGGTCGGGGGTGCCGTTCTACCTCCGGGCAGGCAAACGCCTCGGACGCCGCGTCACCGAGATCGCCGTCGTGTTCAAGCGAGCGCCGCAGCATCTCTTTGCGAAGGGCAACACGGCCGACCTCGGCCAGAACGCACTCGTGATCCGGGTGCAGCCCGACGAGGGCGTCACCATTCGCTTCGGTTCCAAGGTGCCCGGTGTCGGCATGCAGGTGCGGGACGTCACCATGGACTTCGGCTACGGCCATGCCTTCACCGAGGCCAGCCCGGAGGCCTACGAGCGCCTGATCCTCGACGTGCTCCTCGGCGACCCGCCCCTCTTCCCCCGGCATGAAGAGGTGGAACTGTCCTGGAAGATCCTCGATCCGATCGAGGAGTTCTGGGCCGAGCAGGGACAACCGGAGCAGTACCGTCCGGGAACCTGGGGCCCGGCCTCAGCCGATGAACTGCTGTCTCGCGACGGCCGACACTGGAGACGCCCATGATCGTCGATCTTCCCGACACCACCACCTCCAAGATCTCCAAGGCCCTGGTCAGGATCCGCGAAGAGGGCGGCGCGGTCGCTCTCGGCCGGGTCCTCACCCTGATCATCGCGTCGACGATGGGCCATGAAGAGGAGGCCATCGAGGCCGCGAACGACGCGTCCCGCGAGCACCCGATGCGGGTCATCGTCGTGTCCACCCAGGCGCTCGATGACAAGGGTCTCGCCACGACAGCACGCATCGACGCGGAGATCCGGGTCGGCGGCGACGCCGGCGCAAGCGAGGTCATCGTGCTCCGCGCCTACGGCGAGGCCGCCAGCGACCCGGAGAGCCTGGTCACCGGCCTGCTGCTGCCGGATGCTCCCGTCGTGGCCTGGTGGCCCGGTGTGGCCCCGGCCGTGCCCGCCGAGTCCCCGCTCGGACGCATCGCCTACCGCCGGATCACGGACGCGTCCGCGCAGCTCGACCCGCAAGCCGCGCTGCATCACCTCTGCACCTCCTATCGCCCCGGCGACACCGACTTCGCCTGGACCCGGCTGACCTTGTGGCGAGCCCAGCTCGCCGCGGTCCTCGACCAGCCGCCCTACCTGCCGGTCACGGCCGTTCAGGTGTCCGGTGCGTCAGATTCCCCGTCGACCGCCCTGCTGGCCGCCTGGCTCCAGTTGCAGCTGCAGGTTCCGGTCAGCTACGAGTTCACCACCGATCCCCTGTCCAGCGGTATCCGCGGCGTGCACCTCACCCGAGCGGCCGGCGTGATCTCGCTCGAGCGGGAGGTGCCCGGCATCGCCACCCTCACTCAGCCGGGCCAGCCGGTGCAGGACCTCACCCTCAAACGGCGCAGTCTCCGCGACTGCCTCAGCGACGAGCTGCGCCGACTCGACCCTGATGAGTTGTATGGTGAGGTCATCACGCGCGGCCTCCCGCACCTTGACGATGTGGTCGCAGATCAAACCGAAGGACGACCGTGACCAACGAACGACGCGTACTCGTACACCCGGACCGGGCCGCCCTCGCGGCGTCGGTGGCGGCTCGATTCATCACGACGGCCGTGGACATCCTGCATGAGCAGGGTGAGATCAATGTGGTCCTCGCGGGCGGCTCCGTCGCCAACGAGGTGCTCGAGGCGATCAACGCCTCCGCAGCCAGGGACACCATCGATTGGGACCTGGTCACCTTCTGGTGGGGTGACGAGCGCTGGGTGCCGAAGAACGACCCCGAACGCAACGAGCTGCAGGCGCGGAACGCACTCCTCGACCACATCGCGGTCCCCGCGGCGAACATCCATCCCTTCGCGGCCTCGGACGAGGGCACCGATCTGGATTCCGCCGCCGCAGCCTACGCGGCCCAACTCGAGGCCGCGTCGATCGAGGGCACTGCCCTTCCGCGCTTTGATATCACGTTCCTGGGCGTCGGACCGGACGGACACGTCGCCTCGCTCTTCCCGCACCAGCCCGGGATCAGGGAGTCGGAGGCGAGTGTGCTCGCCGTGCGGGAATCGCCCAAGCCCCCCGCGGAACGACTCAGCCTGAGCAGGCCCGCCCTCAACTCATCCCGGTGCATCTGGATGGTCCTCGCCGGGCCGGACAAGGCATCCGCCCTCGGGCTCGCCCTCGCCGGCGCGAGCCGTGACGAGGTTCCCGTGGCCGGGATCAAGGGACGCCGATACACGAACTTCTTCGTTGACCGGGAAGCCGCCGCGGAGGTCCCGGAGAACCTCACCGCGTCGACCTTCTGACTGGACTCTGAAGCGGGCTACGCGAGCCGGCCCAAAAGAGCGGCAAGAAAAGAGAGGGCCCCGATATATCGGGGCCCTCTCTGTGTCTTCCGGAACCTGGGACCGGACGGCCGGGATGCTAGTTGGTGGCGGAGAGCTTCCCGCGACGAACCCGCAACTGCTGCAGCGCCTCTTCGAGGAGGGATTCGGCTTCCTCCTCAGTGCGACGCTCCTTCACGTAGGCGAGGTGCGTCTTGTACGGCTCGAGCTTCACCACCGACGGCGGGTTCTCCTTGTCGCGCCCCGCAGGCAGGCCTGATGACGGGCAGTCGATGGTCTCCGGGATTTCGTCGTCCGGGAGGTTCGCCGCGAAGTACCGGACCGTCTCATTGCCGAGGGCGTCCCAGTAGGAAACCCTGATCCGGTCCGCGTGGAAACCGCGGTCCTGCTCACCCATGGGGCCAGCTCCTACACGGGAGCCACGAATTGCGCTGCCACCAGATGCCATGATGTTCCTCCGCTAGAAAGGGGCGTTGAAGCTGATCGGCCGTTTCAGCCAATGTTGACGTGAACGGGTCGTGCAGAATTCGTTCGGCCGGGAATCAACCCCGGCCTCGCGAAGTGGATCAGAGACCCACGCCGAACTTCGTGATCAGTCCGAGGACGACGATGCACGAGATCCACAGGAGTCCCAGGATGACGGTGATGCGGTTGAGGTTTCGTTCGGCGACGCCGGAAGCGCCGAGGTTCGAGGTCACACCGCCGCCGAACATGTCGGACAGTCCGCCGCCACGCCCCTTGTGCAACAGAATGAGCATGGTGAGCAGGAGGCTCGTAATGCCGAGCAAAACCTGCAGCACTACCTGGAGAATACCCACGCGAAACCTTTCACAGTGCGATGGGGCACTTGCCCCACCAAGATCAGTGATAATCATAGCCTGACTCACGTCACAACCCGCCGTCCCCCGATTCGGGGACGGCGGGTTGCCTCAAACGGTGTGACCGGCGCTACAGACCAACGTGCTTCTGAAAACGCACGATGCTGGAGAACTCATCGATGTCCAGGCTTGCTCCGCCGACGAGGGCGCCATCCACATTGGGCTCGCGCATGTAGCCGGCGATGTTGACGCCCTTGACGGAACCGCCGTAGAGGATGCGGGTCTTTGCGGCCACATCTTCCCCGAGGGTGTCCTTCAGCACGGTGCGCAGCTGGGCCGCAACCTGCTCGGCCTGCTCCGGAGTGGCAGCCTGGCCGGACCCGATCGCCCAGACGGGCTCGTAGGCCACGACGATGTCCGCCGCGTTGGAGACGCCGGACAGGGCCGCCTTCAACTGCGCAACCGGCACGGCGCTGGGGCCGTGCAGTTCCAGGTCCGCGGCGGTCTCGCCAACGCAGATGATCGGAACCAGGTTGTGCCGCAGTGCGGCCTTGACCTTGGCCGCGACCTGCTCGTCGTTCTCGCCGTGCAGCGTTCGCCGCTCGGAGTGACCGATCAGAACGTACTGGCACTCCAACTGAGACAGGAATGCGCCGGAGATCTCACCGGTGTAGGCGCCGGAGTCCTGTGCCGACAGGTCCTGCGCGCCGTAGGCGAGCGGGAGCTTGTCAGCGGACACGAGCGTCTGCACCGAACGAAGATCGGTGAACGGCGGGAACACGGCGACCTCGACGGCTGAGAAGTCGTGCTTCGCATCCTTGAGGTTCCATGCCAGCTTCTGCACGAAGGCGATGGCCTGGAGGTGGTCCAGGTTCATCTTCCAGTTGCCCGCGATCAACGGGGTGCGCCGCGGGTAGTCGTTTACTGCCATCCGAGGACCTCCAGTCCTGGTAGGCGCTTGCCCTCGAGGAATTCGAGGCTGGCGCCACCGCCGGTTGAGATGTGACCGAACTGATCGTCCGTGAACCCGAGCGTGCGCACGGCGGCGGCGGAATCGCCACCTCCGACGACGCTCAGCCCATCGACCTCAGTCAGGGCGGCGGCCACCACACGGGTGCCCTCCGCAAACGGTGCGAACTCGAACACGCCCATGGGGCCGTTCCAGAACACCGTCTTCGACGAGCTGATGATCGCGGCGAAGGCCGCGGCCGTCTCCGGCCCGATGTCCAGACCCATACCGGAGGCACCGAATGCGGTGTCCTCGATCGAGTCGGCCGTGGTGATCACGTGCTCAGCATCGGGTGCGAACTTCGCCGCCACGACGACATCCGTCGGGAGGACGATCTTCACACCCAGGCGCTCGGCCTCGACCAGGTAACCGCGGACGGTTTCGATCTGGTCGGCCTCGAGCAGGCTCGCGCCCACCTTGTGGCCCTGAGCCGCGAGGAACGTGTAGAGCATTCCGCCACCGATGAGCAGCGAGTTGACCCGCGGCAGGAGGTGACCGATCACGCCGAGCTTGTCCGACACCTTCGAGCCACCGAGGACGACCGTGTAGGGCGCCTCCGGCTTCTCGGTGAGACGATCGAGGACCTCGAGCTCGGCGGCGATCAGGAGACCGGCGGCGCTCGGCAGGATCGATGCCAGGTCGAACACGCTGGCCTGCTTGCGGTGGACGACACCGAAGCCGTCCGAGACGAGCACGTCACCGAGAACGGCGAGCTCGTTGGCGAACGCAACGCGTTCGGCGTCGACCTTGCTGGTCTCCCCCGGGTTGAAACGGAGGTTCTCAAGCACGACGACGTCACCGTCAGCCAGGGCCGCGACGGCAGCCGTCGCGGACTCGCCGACGGTGTCGGTGGCGAACGCGACCTCGCTGCCCAGCAGCTCAGCCAGGCGTGCTGCGACCGGAGCCAGGCTAAACCTGTCTTCCGGTGCACCCTTGGGTCGGCCGAGGTGAGAGACGATCACGACTCGGGCGCCCTGGACGAGCAGCGCCTTGATGGTGGGCAGGGACGCGCGAACGCGGCCATCGTCCGTGATCTCTCCGTCTTTCAACGGAACATTGAGATCGCAACGGACGATGACGCGCTTGCCGTGGAGCTGCCCCAGTGATTCGATTGTTCGAAGTGTCACCGCGGGCCTCGGTTAGAGGCTCTTGGCGACGAGTTCGGTGAGGTCAACCATGCGGTTGGAGTAGCCCCACTCGTTGTCGTACCAGGACGACAGCTTGACCTGGTCGCCGATGACGCGCAGCAGGCCGGCATCGAAGATGGACGAGTGCGGGTCGGTGACGATGTCGCTGGAGACGATCTCGTCTTCGGTGTACATCAGGATGCCCTTGAGGGGACCCTCGGCTGCTGCCTTGTAGGCGGCCTTGATGGCTTCGACGGTCACCGGGCGTTCCGCGATGACGGTCAGGTCGGTGATGGAGCCGGTGGGAACCGGCACGCGAAGTGCGAAGCCGTCAAGCTTTCCCTTGAGCTCCGGGAGCACGATTCCGAGCGCCTTGGCGGCACCGGTCGAGGTCGGGATGATGTTGACAGCGGCGGCGCGAGCGCGGCGCAGGTCGGAGTGCGGGCCATCCTGAAGGTTCTGGTCGGCTGTGTACGCGTGGATCGTGGTCATCAGACCGGACTTGATGCCGAAGTTGTCGTTGAAGACCTTGGCAAGCGGCGCGAGGCAGTTCGTGGTGCACGACGCGTTGGAGATGATGTCGAACTTGGCCGGGTCGTAGTCCTGCTCGTTGACGCCCATGACGATCGTCGCAACCTCGCCGGTGGCGGGAGCGGAGACGATGACCTTCTTGGCGCCGGCGGTGATGTGCTTGCGCGCGTCGTCAGCCTTGGTGAAACGACCGGTGGACTCGATGACGATGTCGACGCCCAGCGCACCCCAGGGGAGGTTGGCCGGGTCGCGCTCGGCGAGGACCTTAATCGGCTTGCCGTTGACGAGGATCGAGTCGCCGTCAACCGAGACGGTTGCGGCAAGGCGCCCGGTGATGGAGTCATATTTAAGGAGGTGAGCCAGCGTCTTCGTGTCGGTGAGGTCGTTCACGGCGACGATCTCAATGTCGCTGCCCTGGGCGAGGGCGGCGCGAAGATAATTACGGCCAATGCGGCCAAATCCGTTAATACCGATCTTTACAGACACGAATGTCTCCTAATCTTGTGCGCCGAGGCGCGTTTCTTGTGGGTGAACTGGACGGGGTGCCGGCCCCCGCGAGGGGGCCGGTCCTGCTATGAGAGCAGGAGCAGCCCGTTGGTCTTTTCGCGTGCGATCGTGAAGCGTTCCTGGACGTTCGCCCAGTTGACGATGTTCCAGAATGCCTTCACGTAGTCCGCACGCACGTTGCGGTAGTCGAGGTAGTACGCGTGCTCCCAGACGTCCAGCATCAGCACCGGGATCGTGCCGGCGGCGAAGTTGGCCTGCTGGTCGAAGAACTGCTGGATGATCAGACGCTGGCCGATCGAGTCCCAGGCGAGCACAGCCCAGCCGGATCCCTGCACGCCGAGCGCGGTGGCCGCGAAGTGGGCCTGGAACTTGTCGAAGGACCCGAAGTTGTCGTCGATGGCGCTGGCCAGGTCGCCGGTGGGCTTGTCGCCGCCGTCCGGGGAGAGGTTGGTCCAGAAGATCGAGTGGTTGACGTGCCCGCCCAGGTTGAAGGCGAGGTCCTTCTCAAGCTTGTTGACGTAGGTCAACTGCCCGGAATCACGGGCCTCGGCCAGCTGAGCGAGGGCGGTGTTGGCCCCGGTCACATAGGCCTGGTGGTGCTTGCTGTGGTGGAGTTCCATGATGGTGCCGCTGATGCTCGGCGCGAGCGCCGAGTAGTCGTAGGCGAGGGCCGGGAGTGTGTATTCAGCCAATGTGTATCTCCTCTGAATTTGTCGGCGGCAAATGCTCCGCCACCAGTTAGTGAGCGACCTATCTAGTCTACTCAGGTCGCGCTGGCCGCGTGACGAACGGCGGAATCAGGCCTCGTCGAGGTCGGAGGGCAGATCGGCGTCGGTTCCGGGGATTCCCTGGTCCGCTGCCTTCTTGTCCGCCATCGCGAGCAGCCGGCGGATCCTGCCGGCGACGGCGTCCTTGGTCATCGGCGGGTCTGCGTGGTGGCCGAGCTCGTCAAGGCTTGAATCCCGGAAGGAGAGGCGCAACTCCCCCGCGTAGCGCAGGTGCTCGGGAATGTCGGTGCCGAGGATCTCCATGGCCCGCTGAACCCGGGCGCAGGCTGCGACGGCGGCCTGCGCGGACCGGCGGAGGTTGGCGTCGTCGAAGTTGACGAGCCGGTTGGCGGTGGCTCGCACCTCACGGCGCTGACGGAGTGCCTCCCAGTTGAGCACGGTGTCCTGGGCGCCCATGTGCACGAGCATCGCGCCGATCGCGTCGCCGTCGCGGATGACCACCCGGTGGACGCCGCGCACCTCCCTCGCCTTGGCGACCACGCCCAGGCGCCCCGCCGCACCGACCAGGGCCATCGCCGCTTCGTTGCCCGGGCAGGTGATTTCGAGGGCGGCGGAGCGCCCCGGGTCGGTCAATGAGCCGTGGGCCAGGAAGGCACCCCGCCAGACGGCGGCGATCTCTTCCTTCGACCCTGTGGTCAGCCGGTTCGGCAGCCCGCGGATCGGACGCCGCCTGGCGTCCAGGAGACCGGTCTGCCTGGCCAGGGTCTCTCCCCCGTCGAGGACGCGCACAAGGAAGTGACTCGTCCTGCGTAGCCCGGAGGCCGCGATGACGGAGACGTCGCTGCGCACCCCGTACAGCTCGGCCAGGTCCTTGCGAACGCGGCGGGCGAGGAGTGCGGTGTCGAGCTCGGATTCGATGGCGATCCGGCTGGAGATCATGTGCAGTCCGCCGGAAAACCGGAGGATGGTGGCCAGTTCCGCAGCCCGAACCGTGGTCTTCGAAACCTCGACGCGAGCGAGTTCGTCTTTAACGTCGGCCGTGAGTGCCAATCGCTTGTCCATTCTGTTGTCCTGGCCTTGTCCCGGCCGGGAGTTGTTCTGGCTGGGCCCGGTGGCTGTTTCCAGGCACCGTCGGCCGTGGTTATTCTCGTCCGAGGTCGCGGTTTTTGAGACTGACCGCTACCCCGGGAAAGTTCTTGATCCGGCTGGCGATCTCGGCCGACATCGCCACCGAACGGTGCTTGCCTCCGGTGCAGCCGACCGCGATCGTCACGTGGCGTTTGTTCTCGCGCTGGTAGCCGGCGAGGACAGGTTCCAGTGCCGCCGCATAGTTGTCCAGGAACTCCACCGCGCCGGTCTGGGCGAGTACGAAGTCACGGACTTCGGCGTCCTGTCCGGTGTGTGCGCGGAGCTCGGGGATCCAGAAGGGATTCGGCAGGAAACGCACGTCGGCGACCATGTCGACATCCGTGGGCAGGCCGTACTTGAAGCCGAAGCTCATCAGGGTGACGTTGACCCCGGCGGTGTCAGCCGCCGCGAACCGGTCGGTGATCGTCGTGGCCAGTTGATGGATATTCAGGTCCGAGGTGTCGATCACCAGATCGCAGGATTCCCGGACGGCGCTGAGTTTGCTGCGCTCGGCCGAAATCCCGTCGAGGATGGTGCCGTCGCCCTGGAGCGGATGCGGCCTGCGCACCGACTCGAACCGGCGCACGAGCACATCATCCCGGGCCTCGAGGAAGATGACCCGCACGCGGGCGCTCTTGCGCAGTGACTGGACGATCTCCTGGAAATCAGTGAAGAAGCCCCGGCCGCGGATATCGACGACGGCGGCGATCTTCGGCAGGCTGGTGCCGGCCCGGCTGACCAGTTCCACCAGCGGCCGCAGCATCTGCGGGGGCAGGTTGTCCACGACGTACCAGCCGAGGTCCTCCAGCGCGTTGGCCACGGTCGAGCGTCCCGCTCCGGACATGCCCGTCACGATAAGCATCTCCTGCTTGTCGTTCTCCGTTGTCATATTCGCTCTGACGCCTTCGGTTGTGGTGGATATCGCGTGTCCAGCCTACCGACCGGCCGGGGCCTTCAGGCGCGCAAGTGCTGATGGATCGTGGCCGCGAGGCCGGGGCCGATCCCCCGAACCTCGGCGATCGACTCCGCGGAGGCTTCTTTCAAACGCGCCACCGAGCCGAAATGCTGCAGCAGAACCTTGACTCTCGCAGGGCCGAGGCCCGGGATCTCGCCGAGGACGGTGGAGATGTCCCGTTTGCGCCTGGCCCGTTGATGGGTGATCGCAAACCTGTGCGCCTCGTCCCTGATCCGCTGGATCAGGAACAACGCGTCGCTGTTCCTGGGCAGGATGACGGGGTAGTCGGAGTCCGGCAGCCAGATCTCCTCGAGCCGCTTGGCGATGCCGCAGAGGGTGATGCCGGTGACACCCGATTCCCGGAGCGCACGGGCCGCGGCCGTGACCTGCGGCTGCCCGCCGTCGACGATGAGCAGATTGGGCTGGTAGCGGAACTTGCGCCGCTTGACCGGCGTCCCGGCGTCGTCGTCGCCGGGCGCTTCCGTTTCGTCATCGGGGATCAGATAGGCCAGACGCCGGGTCAGCGTGCGGTAAATGGAGTCGGTGTCGTCGGTCGACTCCGGGATGCCGAACCGGCGGTATTCGTCGGTGCGGGGCAGCCCGTCCTCGAAGACGACCATCGAGGCGACAATGTTCGTTCCGCCCAGGTGCGACACGTCGTAACACTCCATCCGAAGCGGCGCTGACGGCATCCCCAGGGCCTCCTGGATGTCCTCCAACGCCTTGGAGCGCGCCACGAAGTCAGAACTTCGCCGGGTCTTATAGAGCATCAGGGCGTGCTTGGCGTTCTGCGTCGCCGTCTCGAGAAGGGCCGCCTTGTCGCCTCGCTGGGCGGCGAGGATCCGCACCCTTCGCCCGGCAATGCCGGCAAGCCAGCCCTCGAGTGCCTCGGCGTCGTCGGGCAGCTCGGGCACCACGATCTCCCGAGGCGGCACGGCATCCCCGCCGTACGCGGTCTGCATGATCGAGTCGATGAGTTCGCTGGTGGACAGATCGAGTTCCTTGTCGACCATCCAGCCGCGGACACCCCGGATCCGTCCGCCGCGCACGATGAACAGCTGGACGGCGGCCGCGAGCTCGTCCTCGTCGAACGCGAACAGGTCGATGTCGACGTTGTCGCGCAGGACGACGGCGCTCTTCTCGAGGACCGCATCGAGGGCGCGGATCTGGTCACGCCGTTTGGCCGCCGTCTCGTACTGCTGTTCGGCCGCGGCGACTTTCATCTCATTGGTCAGCCGGTTGATCAGTTTGCGGTCCTGACTGCCCAGGAAGCTCACGAATTCGTTCACGATGACGCGGTGTTCCTCGATGGTCACCGTACCGGAGCACGGTCCGAAGCACCGCCCGATCTGACCGGCGAAGCAGGGCTTGCCGGACTGCATCGCCCGCTTGTAATTGGCGTTGTTGCAGGTGCGGATCGGGAACGCCTTGAGCATCAGCTCGATGGTGTCGTGCACCGCCCACACCTTCGGGTACGGCCCGAAGTAGCGCGCACCGCGGATGCCGGTGGTGCGGGTGACAAGCGCACGGGGCGCCTCGTCGGCCAGGGTGACCGCCAGGTAGGGGTAGGACTTGTCGTCCTTGAACTGCACGTTGAAGGGAGGATCGAACTCGTTGATCCAGGTCCACTCGAGTTGCAGCGCCTCAACCTCGGTGCCGACGACCGTCCACTCCACGGAATTGGCCGTGGTGACCATCCGCCTGGTGCGTTCGTGCAGGCTGCCCAGCGGCGCGAAGTAGTTGCTCAGCCGGGCCCGGAGGTTCTTCGCCTTGCCGACATAGAGCACGCGTCCGGTTTCGTCACGGAACCGGTACACCCCCGGGCGGGTCGGGATCTCGCCCGCCTTGGGGCGGTAACTCAGCGCGTCGGACATGGCCTCCCCTGGTCTGCGCCTACTGCGCCGCCAGGACCTCCTTGAGGAACTTCCCGGTGTGGCTCTTCTTGACGGTGGCCACATGCTCCGGAGTGCCGGTCGCGAGCACCCGGCCGCCGCCGGACCCGCCCTCGGGGCCGAGGTCGATCACCCAGTCCGCGGACTTGATGACGTCGAGGTTGTGTTCGATCACGATGACGGTGTTGCCCTTGTCGACGAGGCTGTTCAGCACGAGCAGGAGCTTGCGCACGTCTTCGAAGTGCAGCCCGGTGGTCGGCTCGTCAAGTACATAGACGCTGCGGCCGTTGGAGCGGCGCTGCAGCTCCGTTGCGAGCTTGACTCGTTGCGCCTCACCGCCGGAGAGGGTGGTGGCGCTCTGGCCGAGCCGCACGTAGCCGAGGCCCACCTCGACGAGGGTCTTGAGGAATCGATGGATGGCGGAGATCGGCTCGAAGAACTCCGCCGCCTCACTGATGGGCATGTCGAGCACCTCGGCGATGTTCTTGCCCTTGTAGTGCACGGTGAGGGTGTCCCGGTTGTACCGCGCTCCCCCGCATACCTCGCACGCGACGTAGACGTCGGGCAGGAAGTTCATCTCGATCTTGATCGTGCCGTCGCCCGAGCAGGCCTCACAACGGCCGCCCTTGACGTTGAAACTGAACCGGCCCGGCAGGTAGCCCCGCGCCTTCGCCTCGATCGTTTCGGAGAACAGGGTGCGGATCTTGTCGAAGACGCCCGTGTAGGTGGCCGGGTTGGAACGGGGGGTCCGCCCGATCGGAGCCTGGTCGACGTGGATGACCTTGTCCAGGTGGTCGAGGCCGGTGACCCTGGTGTGCCTTCCGGGCAGCTTGCGTGCGCCGTTGAGCCGGTTGGCGAGGACCCGGTAGAGGATGTCGTTGACCAGGGACGACTTGCCGGAGCCGCTGACCCCGGTGACGGCGGTGAAGGTGCCGAGGGGGAAGCTCACCGACACCTTGCGGAGGTTGTTCGCCTCGGCACCGACCACGGTGATCTCACGGGCCGGGTCGATCTCGCGTCGCGTACTCGGCGTGGGAATGACCTTGCGGCCCGCCAGGTAGTCGCCGGTCAGCGACTTCTTGTTGGTCAGCAGGCTCTCGTAGGAGCCGGAGTGCACGACATGGCCGCCGTTGACGCCGGCGCCCGGACCGATGTCGACGATCCAGTCCGCGGTCTTGATGGTGTCTTCGTCGTGCTCGACGACGATCAGGGTGTTGCCGAGGTCGCGCAGGGCCACCAGGGTCTCGATCAGCCGGCGGTTGTCCCGCTGGTGCAGCCCGATGCTCGGTTCGTCGAGCACGTAGAGCACGCCGGTGAGGCCTGAGCCGATCTGGGTGGCGAGACGGATGCGCTGCGCCTCACCGCCGGACAGCGTCGCGGCGGCCCTGGCCAGGTTGAGGTAGTTCAGGCCGACCCGGATCAGGAAGTCCAGCCGGGCCTTGATCTCCCGGAGCACCTGCGCCGCGATGGTCGATTCGCGGTCGGTGAGCTCCAGTTTGTTCATGAAACCGCGGGCGTCGGTGAGGCTGAGGTTGCAGACATCCGCGATGCTCGACCCGTGCACCAGCACGGCGAGGACTTCAGGCTTGAGCCGGGTGCCGGAACAGACCGGGCAGTCGACCTCACGCAGGTACTCACCCCAGCGTGCCCGCTGGGTGTCGGATTCGGCCTGGAGGTACTGGCGTTCGATGTAGGGCACGACGCCTTCGAATCCGGAGGTGTAGCTCATCTCCCGGCCGTAGCGGTTCTTCCATTTCACCTTGACCTCGAAGTTGTCGCCGCGGAGCACGGCGTTCTGCACCTCGGCGGGCAGCTCGCCCCAGGGGGTGTCGAGGGAGAAGTCGAGGTCGCGGGAGAGCCCGTCGAGGAGCTTCTCGTAGTACTGGAAGAGGCCCTTGCCCTGGGTGGTCCACGGCAGCACGACGCCGTCGGCGATGCTGAGCTCCGGGTCGCCGAGCAGCAGGTCGGCGTCGACGGACATGCGCGTGCCGAGCCCGGAGCACTCGGGGCAGGCGCCGAACGGCGCGTTGAACGAGAAGGTGCGCGGTTCGATCTCGGTCAGTTGCACGGGGTGGTTGTTCGGGCAGGAGAGCTTCTCCGAATAGCTCTGCCAGGCGTCGTCGCCCTCGCCGTCGACGTAATTGATCTGCACGATGCCGTCGGTCAGCTTGAGCGCCGTCTCGAGGGAGTCGGTGAGCCGGCTGAGCAGTTCCGGCCCGGCAACGAGCCGGTCGACGACCACGGAGATGTCGTGCTTGATCTGCTTCTTGAGCACGGGCGGCTCGTTGAGCTGGATTTGCGTGCCGTCGACGATCGCCCGCGAATAACCGCCGGCGGCGAGTTCCTTGAACAGGTCGACGAACTCGCCCTTCTTCTGCGACACGACGGGGCTGAGCACCTGGTAGCGGATGCCGGCCTCCAGCTCCATCAGCTGGTCGGCGATCTGCTGCACGGTCTGGGCCTGGATGACCTCACCGCAGACGGCGCAATGCGGCACACCGATCCGCGCCCACAGCAGTCGCATGTAGTCGTACACCTCGGTGATCGTGCCGACCGTGGACCGTGGGTTGCGGTTGGTGGACTTCTGGTCGATCGAGACGGCCGGGCTGAGCCCCTCGATGAAATCGACGTCGGGGCGGTCGACCTGGCCGAGGAACTGGCGCGCATAGGCGGACAACGACTCGACGTAGCGGCGCTGGCCCTCCGCGAAAATGGTGTCGAAGGCGAGCGATGACTTGCCCGACCCGGACAGGCCGGTGAAGACCACGAGGGAATCCCGAGGGATCTCCAGGTCCACGTTGTGCAGATTGTGCACCCGTGCGCCGCGAACACTGAGTTTTGACCCGGACTCTACCTTGGAAATTGACACCGTTCGAGTCTATGCAGTGCCGCCCACACTCCGGTGCGACATCACCACGCCCTGAGCGAACACATGTTCGACAGTGCGCGTTTTCGCCGGGCCGTTGCCGAGCACCAACCCGAGCGCCAACCGTTCGATGCGGCTAGATGTGGCCGGCCTTCTCCATCTGGCGCAGTTCGCGCTTCAGCTCGGACACCTCGTCTCGCAGGCGCGCCGCGAGTTCGAACTTGAGTTCCCCGGCAGCCTCGAGCATCTGACCGTTCAGGTCCGCGATGATCGACTCCAGGTCGTTGGCGCCGTTGGCCGCCAGGCCCTGGCGGCGAGGCGTCGGGGCGCTCCCCTTGCGCCTGTCGGAGCGGCCGGCCAGAAGCTCGGCGGTGTCCGCCTCCTCACGGGCGAGAACCTCGGTGATGTCCGCGATCCGCTTGCGGAGGGGGGTGGGGTCGATCCCGTGCAGGGTGTTGTAGGCCACCTGCTTCTCACGGCGGCGGTCGGTTTCGTCGATGGCGCGTTCCATCGAGGCGGTGAGCCGGTCGGCGTACATGTGCACCTCGCCGGACACGTTGCGGGCGGCGCGGCCGATGGTCTGGATGAGAGAGGTCGCCGAACGGAGGAAACCTTCCTTGTCGGCGTCGAGGATGGCGACCAGCGACACCTCCGGCAGGTCGAGACCCTCCCGCAACAGGTTGATTCCGACGAGCACGTCGTAGACGCCGGCACGGAGTTCGGTGAGCAGTTCGACCCGGCGCAGGGTGTCGACGTCGGAGTGCAGATAACGCACCCGCACTCCGGCCTCGGTGAGGAAGTCGGTGAGTTCCTCGGCCATTTTCTTGGTCAGGGTCGTGACGAGCACCCGTTCGTTGCGCTCGACCCTCTTGTGGATCTCCTCGAGGAGGTCGTCGATCTGCCCCTTGCTGGGCTTCACGACGATCTGCGGGTCGATCAGCCCGGTCGGGCGGATGATCTGCTCGACGACGCCGTCGGCGATGCCCATCTCGTACTTGCCGGGGGTCGCGGACAGGTACACGGTCTGGCCGACCCTGCCCTTGAACTCACTGAACTTGAGCGGCCGGTTGTCCAGGGCGCTGGGGAGCCGGAAGCCGTGTTCGACGAGGGTGCGCTTGCGCGATGAGTCCCCCTCGTACATGGCGCCGATCTGGGGCACGGTCACATGCGACTCGTCGATGACCATCAGGAAGTCGTCGGGGAAGTAGTCGAGCAGGCAGTGCGGCGCCTCCCCCGGCTGCCGGGCGTCGATGTGCCGCGAGTAGTTCTCGATCCCGGAGCAGAAACCGATCTGCTCCATCATCTCCAGGTCGAAGGTGGTGCGCATCCGCAGCCGCTGGGCCTCGAGCAGCTTGCCCTCCCTCTCGAGCTGTTCGAGACGCTCGGCCAGCTCTTCCTGGATCGTGCCGATGGCGCGCTGCATGACCTCGGTGCTGGCGACGTAGTGCGATCCGGGGAAGACGGAGACGGAGTCGAGCTTGCGCACGATGTCGCCGGTCAGCGGGTGCAGGCTGTAGAGCGCCTCGATCTCGTCGCCGAACATCTCGATCCGGATCGCGAGTTCTTCGTACATGGGGATGATCTCGATGGTGTCGCCCCGCACCCGGAAGTGGCCCCGGGAGAAGTCGACGTCGTTGCGCTGGTACTGCATGGCGACGAACCGGCGGACGAGCCAGTCCCGGCTGACCTTCTGGCCGACTTGCAGGGCGATCATCGCCTCGAGGTAACCCTCGGGGGTGCCGAGGCCGTAGATGCAGGAGACGGTGGACACGACGATCACGTCGCGCCGACTCAGCAGCGAGTTGGTGGTGGAATGCCGCAGCCGCTCCACCTCCGCGTTGATCGACGAGTCCTTCTCGATGAAGGTGTCGGTCTGCGGAACGTAGGCCTCCGGCTGGTAGTAGTCGTAGTAGGAGACGAAGTACTCGACGGCGTTGTTGGGCATCAGCTCACGGAACTCGTTCACCAGTTGCGCGGCCAGGGTCTTGTTGTGCGCGAGCACCAGGGTGGGGCGTTGCACCTGCTCGATCAGCCAGGCGGTCGTCGCGGACTTTCCGGTTCCGGTGGCACCGAGCAGCACGATGTCGGTCTCTCCGGCGTTGATCCGGCCGGCCAGCTCGGCGATCGCGGTCGGCTGGTCACCGCTGGGGGTGTACTCGCTCACGACCTCGAACGGATGTACAGAGCGCGTGGGTTCCATGACTCCAGTCTATGGAGCACCACTGACAGTCGACTCGGCGGCGGCCCGCACACGGCGCCAGAGATCGTCGACCTGGGCCAGGGTCTGGCCGAGAGTGCCGGTGGTGTCGATGACGACGTCCGAGACGGCCAGACGCTCGGCGTCGCTGGCCTGGGACCGGATCCGGCGCTTGGCTTCCGCCTCGGGCATCCCGCGGAGGTCGACCATCCGCTGCACCCGGGTTGCCTCGTCGGCCTGGGTGACCACGATCAGGTCGAACGGGTGGTCGACGGCGGCCTCCACCAGCAAGGGGACGTCGTAGACGACGACCGCGTGCGGGTCCCTCTCCGCGGCCTCGCGGATCATCAGGTTCGACAGGGAACGAACGGCCGGGTGCACGATCGAATTGAGCAGGGCGAGGGACGCAGGGTCGGCGAAGACGACGGCCCCCAGCGCCGCCCGGTCGAGGCTGCCGTCCGGCGCGATCACCGAGGGGCCGAATGAGCGGGTGATCTCCTCGAGGGCTGCGGTGCCGGGCTCCACCGCGACCCGGGCGAGGCGGTCGGCGTCGATGTGCACGGCGCCGAGTTCGCTGAGCCTGCGCGCCACGGTGCTTTTTCCGGATGCGATCCCGCCGGTCAGTCCAATCAGGTACACCCGTGCAATGCTAACGTCCCGCGGGGCGCTCAGCGGCCCGGGTTACCCGTGCAGTCCACCGCTGACGCGGATAGGTGATGGTGACCGGCGTCGTCGAGTCGTCGGCCGGCACGGTGTCGGTCGGGACCGGATCTGTCACGTGCGGGAACAAAACAGGCCGGACCCCGAAGGGCCCGGCCTGGTTCAACCGGACGGCACCGTGCAGGTGCCGTCCGGCGGGGTGGAGATTCGCTGCTAGTTGGAGCTGGAGAGCTTCTCGCGCAGAGCGGCGAGGGCCTCGTCGTCCGCGAGGGTGCCGGCGCCGGCGGTCTCGCTGGAGAAGGAGGAACCTGCTGCGGACGGGACATCGCCGGGGGCGATGATCTCGTCGTTGGCGGAGGCCACCTGCTTCTTGTGGGCTTCCCAGCGAGCCTGGGCTGCAGCGTAGTCCTGCTCCCACTTCTCGCGCTGGGTTTCGAAGCCTTCGCGCCACTCGTTGGTCTCCGGGTCGAAGCCCTCAGGGTACTTGTAGTTGCCCTGGTCGTCGTACTCGGTGAGCATTCCGTAGAGTGCCGGGTCGAACTCGGTGCCCTCGGGGTCGACACCCTCGTTGGCCTGCTTGAGGCTCAGCGAGATGCGGCGACGCTCGAGGTCGATGTCGATGACCTTGACGAAGACCTCGTCGCCGACGGAGACGACCTGTTCGGCGAGCTCGACGTGCTTGCCGGAGAGCTCGGAGATGTGGACCAGGCCCTCGATGCCCTCGGCGACGCGAACGAACGCGCCGAACGGGACGAGCTTGGTGACCTTACCCGGTGCAACCTGGCCGATGGCGTGGGTGCGGGCGAAGACCTGCCACGGGTCCTCCTGCGTCGCCTTGAGCGACAGCGACACGCGCTCGCGCTCGAGGTCGACCTCGAGGATCTCGACGGTGACTTCCTGACCGACCTCGACGACCTCGCTGGCGTGCTCGATGTGCTTCCAGCTGAGCTCGGAGACGTGAACCAGACCGTCAACGCCGCCCAGGTCGACGAACGCACCGAAGTTGACGATCGACGAGACGACGCCCTTGCGGACCTGTCCCTTCTGGAGGTTGTTGAGGAACGTGGTGCGGCTCTCGGACTGCGTCTGCTCGAGCAGGGCACGGCGGGACAGCACGACGTTGTTGCGGTTCTTGTCGAGTTCGAGGATCTTGGCCTCGATCTCCTGGCCCAGGTACGGGGTCAGGTCGCGAACGCGGCGCAGCTCGATGAGCGATGCGGGAAGGAAGCCACGGAGGCCGATGTCCACGATGAGGCCACCCTTGACAACCTCGATGACCGAACCGGTGACAACGCCATCCGACTCCTTGATCTTCTCGACGTCGCCCCATGCACGCTCGTACTGAGCGCGCTTCTTGGACAGGATGAGACGGCCTTCTTTGTCTTCCTTCTGAAGAACGAGGGCCTCAACCAGGTCGCCGACCTTGACGACCTCAGAGGGGTCAACGTCGTGCTTGATGGAAAGTTCGCGGGAGGGGATGACACCCTCGGTCTTGTAGCCCACGTCGAGGAGAACCTCGTCGCGGTCGATCTTCACCACGGTGCCTTCGATGAGGTCGCCGTCGTTGAAGAATTTCAGAGTCTTTTCGACCGCGGCAAGAAAGTCTTCAGCAGATCCAATGTCGTTGATGGCGACCTGCTTGGGTGCCCGTTCGGTCGTTGCGATTGTCATGTAGTAGTTGCTCCAGGATGGACATAGATCGGGCCACACGCAGAAAGGATTTCAGGGTTGCGCACCGCGCATGGCAGCGGATAGTTCGTCACAAACGTGACAGTCAACCTTAGCTGTTTGCGGAGGGGCGCGGCAACTTCACTCGAACCGGCCGGAACCGGTGACGAGCCCGGTCTCGCCACCGGTTCGCAGGCCCTAACCGAGCATCGCCGAACGCAGCGTGTCGAGGCCGACCCCGCCGAGGTCCAGGGCCTTGCGGTGGAATTCCTTGATCGAGAACGCGTCGCCCTCCTTCTCACGGGAGGTGTCGCGCAGCTCTTCCCAGATCCGCTGGCCGACCTTGTAGGAGGGTGCCTGGCCGGGCCAGCCGAGGTAACGGTTGACCTCGAACTTCACGAAGCCGGCGTTCATGTTCACGTTCCGGCGGAGGAAGTCGAACGCGTAGTCCGCCGTCCACGGTCCGGAACCGTCCGGGAGCTGCTTCTCCAGGTGCACCCCGATGTCGAGCACGACGCGGGCGGCGCGCATCCGCTGCCCGTCGAGCATGCCGAGGCGGTCGGCCGGGTCGTCGAGGTAGCCGAGCTGTTCCATCAGGCGTTCGGCGTAGAGGGCCCAGCCCTCGGCGTGGCCCGAGGTGCCGGCCAGCTGACGGCGCCAGGTGTTCAGTTTGGCCCGGTTGTAGACGGCCTGGCCGATCTGCAGGTGGTGCCCGGGGATTCCCTCGTGGTAAACGGTGGTGAGTTCGCGCCAGGTGTCGAATTCGGTGACGCCGACGGGGACGGACCACCACATCCGGCCGGGGCGGGAGAAGTCGTCGGTGGGTCCGGTGTAGTAGATCCCGCCCTCCTGGGTGGGGGCGATCAGGCACTCGAGCCGTTTGATCTCGTCGGGGATGTCGAATTGGGTGCCGGAGAGTTCGGCCACGGCGCGGTCGCTGGTCTCCTGCATCCACTTCTGCAGCGCCTCCGTGCCGTGCAGTTTGCGGCTCGGGTCGGTGTCGAGGTGGGCGATCGCCTCGAGCACGCTCGCGCCCGGCTTGATCTGGTCGGCGATGCTCTCCTGCTCGGCGACCATCCGGGCCAGTTCCTCCACGCCCCAGTCGTAGGTCTCGTCGAGGTCGACGGTGGCGCCGAGGAAACGGCGGGACTGGAGCGCGTACAGCTCGCGGCCGACCGCGTCCTTCTCGGGTGCGGCGCCTTCCAGCGTGCCGCCGAGGAATTCGGCGAGCGTGCCGTAGGCAGCGGCGGCGGCGCGCGCCCCCGCGGCGAGGCCGGTGGCCAGCGAGGCCGGCAGGCTGCCGGATTCCAGGCTCGCCTCCGCGGCGAACCGGGCGAAGAAACCACCGTTCGCGGCGTGGCGTTTCGCCTGGCCGGCGACCTCGCGCACCTGGCGCCTGGCCGGCATGATCCCCTGGCGCATTCCCTCGCGGAGGGTCTGGAGATAGCCGTCCATTGCCGCGGGGACACTGCCGAGGCGGGCGGCGATGTTCTCCCAGTCGTCGACGGTCCTGGTCGGCATCAGGTCGAAGATCTCGCGGATGCCCTGAGCCGGCGAGGCGATCACGTTCAGGTCCCGCAGCTGGAGTCCCGCGTCGTGGCTCTCCAGGTCGAGGGCGAGCGAGCTGCGCAGGTCGGTGCGGGTGACGACGTCGACGTCGTCGGCGACTGGTGCCGCATCGAGGAGGGCGATGACCTTCTTCGCCTCGAGCCGGCGGCGCTCGTCGCCGGCGGGCGAGTAGTCCCCGAACCGGCCGTCGCCCTCGGTGCGGCCGATGTAGGTCCCCACCGTCGGGTCGAGGTCGACGAGGGTATCGACCCAGTCCTCGGCGATCCGGTCGATCGGGGTCGGAGTGCGCTGAAGCTCGTGTGTCATGGCCCGAGCCTAGGACACCGGGGACCGCGCCGTCTTCCCCCCGATCGGCAGGGTCACCACGAACCGCGCGCCCGGCCGGTGAAGCGGGTCGATCACGATCGCCCCGCCGTGGGCGGCGACGATCTCCCTGGCGATGGCCAGGCCCAGGCCGCTGCCGCCTTGGGACCGGGCCTCGTCGACCCGGGCGAACCGTTCGAAGACGCGGCCCTGCTCTGCGGCCGGGATTCCCGGTCCGTCGTCCGCGACGGTCAGTTCGGCCTGGCCGCCGACCTCGCGCAGGCTGACCACGATCTGGGGGCCGCCGTGCTGCGCCGCGTTGTCGAGCAGGTTGCGCACCACCCGGGCGAGCCGGTCGCGGTTCCCCCGGACCTGGGCACCGGACACCCGGCTGACGTCGACCGAGACCGATTCGGTGCCGCGCATCCGGCATGCCTCGGCCATCACGACGTCGTCGAGGTCGACGAGGTCGCCCACGCGTGGTTCCTGCGCGTTGTCGGCGCGGGCGAGCAGGAGCAGGTCGTCGATCAGCCGTTGCAGGGTGTCGGCCTCGTCGAGCACGCTCTGCCGGGTGGCTGCGGCGTCCGCCTCCTCGGGGTGCGCCCGATCGACCTCGAGCTGGGCGCGAATGCGGGCCAGCGGCGTGCGGAGCTCGTGCGACGCGTCCGCAACGAAGCGCCGCTGCCGGGTGTCGGCCGTTTCCACCCGTTCGAGCATCTCGTTCATGGTGCGCGCGAGCCGGGCGATCTCATCCTGGGTCTTCGGTTCGGGCACCTTCCGGTTCAGGGTGGAGCCGGACACGCCCGCCACCCGGCGGCGAATGGCCTCGACCGGTCGGAGGACCCGACCAACCAGCAGCCAGACCACTACCGCGAGGAGCAGTGACGCGGCGGGAACCGCGATCAGCAGGCCCCTGAGGAGAGTGTCGACGCTGTCCTGCACGTCGTCCAGGGGTGTGCCTACGAGCACGCGGAGGCCGTTCCTGGTCGTGGCGAGCAGCCGGAAGTCCGGGCCGGGACTGGACCGCATGGTCTGGAATCCGTCGCCGGATCCGGGGCTTCCGGCCAGTCTGGCGTCGGCGAGGGAGTGGGCGGTGGCGGCGATCTCCCGGCCGGCGGCATCCGTGACCCTGGCGAAGGATTCGTCGTCACCCTGGCCGGAGATGACGGCCGGCAGCGTTCCGGCGTCGACGATGGCGATGATCGCCCTGCTGTGTCGGCGCAGGTTCTCGTCGACGTTGTCGGTCAACACCGACCGTTGGGCGGTGACGAGGGCCCCGCCGGTGGCGACCAGGACGACGAGCACGGCGAAGGTCGCTGCGGCGGTGATCCGCCAGCGCACACTGCCGATCAGCCAGGTCGCCCGCACTGCGCCTGCCTATCGAGCCTCGGGGCTGCGTGGCCCCGTGCCTGCAGCCAGCCGATAGCCCGCACCGCGCAGGGTCTCGATCGTGGCGTGACATTCGTGGTGTTCGAGCTTTCGGCGCAGTCGGGCGACGTACACCTCGACGATGTTGGGGTCGCCGTCGAAGTCGTCGCTCCACACGCCGTCCAGGATGTGCTGTTTGGACAGCACCTGGCCGGCCCGGTGCACCAGGAAGTGCAGCACGTCGAACTCGCGGGAAGTGACCGTGAGCTCCGTCTCTCCGACCCACACGCGGTGGTAGAGCGGATCGATCCGGAGGTCGGCGACCCGGCTCGGCGGCGGAGTCGCCGAGCCGCTCCGCCGGATCAGGGCGTGCAGGCGCGCCACGAGCACGGGGAAGGAAAACGGCTTCACCAGATAATCGTCCGCGCCGGTGTCCAGAGCCTCGGCCTCGTCGAGGTCACCGTCCTTCGCGGTGAGCATGAGAATGGGTGTCCAGTTGTCGACCGCGCGGAGGTCGGCGCAGACCAGGAACCCATTCCGGCCCGGCATCATGATGTCCAGGACGATGGCGTCGTAGCTGCCCTCGCTCGCTCGCCAGAGTCCGTCGATTCCGTTGCGTTCGACGTCCACAATGAACCCCTCGGCGCGGAGGCCGCGCCCGACGGCGGCCGTGATCTTCTCATCGTCGTCGACCAGGAGCACTTTCATGGGACGCCCTTCCTGCCGGATCCTTCCGGGCGGCCGCCGGCTGCGGCCGCCCGGTGAAGTACGGCTTCGGCTCAGCCCTCGGCGCCGCCCTTCGGCACCAGGACCACCTGGAATGCCCGGTCAAGCTGCACATCGACTTCGGTGCCGTCGTCGAAGGTCACTTCGACCTCATAGTAGCTCTCCTCGTCGCCGACCTCGGTCTCGGTGACCCGGCCTTGACCGGTCTCGGCCAGGGCCGCCGCGCTCGCCTGGGCGAGTGCCGGGCCGGTGATGGCCGTCTCCGAGTCGCCGGGTCCGGTGTCCGCGGCGTTCGCGGCCGGGAGGGCACCCACCACACCGAGGCCAGCCAGAGTGGCGAGTCCTGCGATGGCTGCCTTGTGGGTCGTCTTCATCTTCTTCTTCATGGCTTCTCCTTGCCTGTTGGATCGAGCGCGCGTCGCCCGATCCCGATCACGGTAGGAGACGGATGCTGACTCCACCCTGAACGATGCCCGGGCGTCGATTCGCGATCGTTCAGGGTGGGTTCAGAACCGACGGCGCACGCTGGGTGTCGGCGGGACGCATCCGTGCCGCCCCATCGACGCAAACCGATGACAACGCTTAGAGGAGGCCGTAATGAAGGAAGAAACGAACCGGGCCCGGCGCCCCCTCGCCGTTCTCGCCGCCCTCGGTGGCACCGCGGTGCTGCTGTCGGCCTGCTCGACGATCGTCGGGACCACCGAGCCGACGGCGACCGGGCGCGACCGGGCGCTGCCCCTGGGCAGCGAGAAGGTGACGCTCGACCCGAAGGATTTCTCGGTCGAGATCACCAACCGGTACTGGCCGATGAAGCCGGGAACCCGGTGGACCTACCGGGAGAGCGACGGCAGTGGTGGCGTCCTCGATGTTGTCGTCACCGTGACCGGCGACACCAGGAAGATCGCGAACGGCGTCACGGCGCGGGTGGTGCGGGACACGGTGTCCCAGGGCGGGGCGATCGTCGAGGACACCATCGACTGGTACGCCCAGGACTCGCAAGGGGCGATCTGGTACCTCGGCGAGCAGACGGCCGAGTTCGAGAACGGCGTGGTCACCTCCACCGCCGGGTCGTTCGAGGCCGGGGTCGACGGTGCGCAACCGGGGATCGTCCTCCCGGCCGAGCCGCTGCCCGGCCAGAAATACCGGCAGGAATTCTACCGGGGCCAGGCCGAGGACAACGGTGAGGTCGTCAGCGTCACGGAGATGGCCACCGTCCCCCTGGGACACTTCACTGAGGTGCTGCTCACCCGGGACACGATCACGATCGAACCGGATGTGCTGCAGTACAAGCTGTACGCGCCGGGCGTCGGCCCGGTGCTGATCCTGGACGTGGCGGGCCCGTCTGCCGGTCGCGAGGAACTGATCAGCGTGACGGTGGTGCCGTCGGACACCGGAACGGGGCCGCTGGGCGAACCGCGGTAGGGCAGGTGGGCCCGGTCAGTGCGCGGCGGCATCCCAGTTCGCGCCTCGGCCGACCTGCACCTCGAGCGGCACGAGCAGGTCGGCCGCCGTCTCCATCCGGTGGGTCACCACGGCGCGGAGGGCGTCCCATTCCCCGGGCGCGACCTCGAAGATCAGTTCGTCGTGGACCTGCAGCATCATCCGGGACTCGAGGGCGCCCTCGGCAAGGTCGTCGGCGATGCCGTTCATCGCGATCTTCATGATGTCGGCGGCCGACCCCTGGATCGGCGCGTTGAGGGCCGCGCGTTCCGCGTTCTCGCGGAGCACCCGGTTGGCGCTGTGCAGTTCGGGGAAGGGGCGCCGGCGGCCGAAGATGGTGGCGGTGTAGCCGTCGAGCTTGGCCTGTTCGACGACATGCCTGAGGTAGTCCCGCACCGCGCCGAACCGGGCGAAGTAGTCACCGATCAGCTGTTTGGCTTCCTTCGTGTCGATCCGGAGCTGGCGGGACAGCCCGAATGCGCTCAGCCCGTAGGCGAGGCCGTAGGACATCGCCTTGACCTTGGTGCGCATCTCGGGGGTGACGTCGGCGGGGGCGACGCCGAAGACGCTCGCGCCGACGAACCGGTGCAGGTCCTCGCCGGCGTTGAAGGCCTCGATCAGCCCGGCGTCCTCGGAGAGGTGCGCCATGATGCGCATTTCGATCTGGGAGTAGTCCGCGGTGAGGAGGCACTCGCTGCCGGGCCCGGCGTGGAAGGCGGCGCGGATGCGGCGGCCCTCTTCGGTGCGCACGGGGATGTTCTGCAGGTTGGGGTCGGTCGACGAGATGCGCCCGGTGGCCGTGCCGATCTGCACGTAGTTGGTGTGGATGCGGCCGGTCGCGTCGATGGCCTTGTCGAGGGTCTCCACGATCTGGCGCAGCTTGGTCGCGTCGCGGTGCTGCAGGAGCAGGTCGAGGAAGGGGTGCGGGTTGCTGGCCTGCAGGTCGGCGAGGGCGCCGGCATCCGTGGAATACCCGGTCTTGTTCGCCCGGGTCTTCGGCATCCCGAGCTGGTCGAACAGCACCTCCTGGAGCTGCTTGGGCGACCCGAGGTTGACCTCGCGGCCGATCTCGGCGTAGGCGCCCGCGGCCAGGGCGGCGGAGCGTTCGCCGAGTTGGGCGGACAGCGCCGACAGCTCGTCGTGCGAGACGGCGACCCCGGTCAGTTCCATGTCCACGAGCGCGACCAGGGTGGGCATCTCAATGCCCGTCAGCACCCGCTGGGAGCCCTCGTCGAGCTGCGCGGCCAGGACCTGGGCCAGGCGGACGGTGTACCACGCCTGCATGGGGACTCCCCCGGCCTCGGCCTCGTCCGGCACGAGCTGGTTGGGGTCGTGCACGGGGAGGGTCTCGTCGAGATAGCGGGAGACCAGGTCGGTGAGCGTCTTGTCGGGGCCGCCCGGGCGCAGCAGCCAGCCGGCGATGAGGGTGTCGGCAGCCAGGCCGGTGAAGGCCAGGTTGCTGCGGCGCAACGCCTTGATCTGGTTTTTGGCGTCGTGCATGATCTTGGGCGAGTCGCTGGCGAGCCATTCCTCGAGGGGGAGGTAGTCGGTGCGGCCCGGCTGCCAGGGCAGGTTGACGGTCTCGGTCGGGCCGGCCAGGCCGAACCCGATCGCCTTGCCGTCCTGCACCTCGACGCACAGGCCGACGCCCTCCGGCGAAGCCGCCACGGCCCGGCCGATCCAGGCGCCGAGTTCCTCGTCGAGCAGGTCCTGGGCGGCGGGCGCCGTCGGGGCGGGGACGGTTTCCGGGGCCGCGGCCGGAGTCGGGGCGGAGTCACCCTCCACGGGCCCACCCTCGAGCTTGATCACCCGCTCGAGCAGGGTCTTGAATTCGAGCCGGCCGAAGATCTCGCGCACGGCCGGTTCGTTGATCTGGCCGCGGGCCAGGTCGGTGATCTGCACGGGCAGGTCGAGGTCGGTCACCAACCGGTTCAGCCGGCGGTTGCGGATCGCGTTCTCCTTCTGCTCGCGCAGGTTGTTGCCGACGACGCCCTTGATCTCCTCGGCGTGTTCGAGGATCCCGTCGAGGCTGCCGTACAGTCCCAGCCATTTCACGGCTGTCTTCTCGCCGACCTTGGAGATGCCGATCAGGTTGTCGCTGGTCTCGCCGACCAGCGCCGCGACATCCGGATACTGGGCCGGCTCGATGCCGTATTTCTCCATCACGCGCTCCGGGTCGTACCGGGTCAGTGCGGACACGCCCTGGCTGGCCGGATAGAGCAGGGTCACGTTGTCGTTGACGAGTTGGATGGTGTCCCGGTCGCCCGAGACGACGAGCACGTGGTACCCCTCGGTGGTGCCGCGCACGGACAGGGTCGCGAGGATGTCGTCGGCCTCGAAGTCTTCCTTCGTCAGGGTCGTGATGTTCATCGCGGCGAGGGCGTCCTGGAGCAGCGGGACCTGGCCGATGAATTCGCTGGGAGTGCTGGCCCTGGTGCCCTTGTAGTCGGGGTACTCGCGGGTGCGGAAGGAGAACCGGGAGATGTCGAAGGCCACCGCGATGTGGGTGGGCTTCTCGTTGCGCAGCAGGCTCAGCAGCATCGAGATGAACCCGTGGATGGCGTTGGTGTGCTGCCCGTCCCGGGTCTGGAAACTGTCGACCGGGAGAGCATGGAACGCCCGGTAGGCCAGAGAATGGCCGTCGATGATCATCAGGGTAGGCTTTTCGGAATCCAACACAGAGACAGCCTACAAGCGTCGTCAGACGCGGGCAGGGTGCGGCGACCAAAGGTGATCATGATCGAGAAGACCGAAGACGCGTTGGCCTGGGTTCAGGAGCGCGGGGCAGGCAGCCTGGCCGAGAAGATGGGGATCGAGTTCGTCGAGTTCACGATCGAACGGGCGATCGCGCGGATGCCTGTCGAGGGCAACACCCAGCCGGCGATGCTGCTGCACGGCGGAGCCTACGTGGTGCTGGGCGAGTCGCTCGGGTCGATGGCGGCCAACCTGTACGCCGGTCACGGGCGTCTCGCGGTGGGCATCGAGATCAATGCCAGCCACACGGGGTCGGCCACGTCCGGCTATGTCACGGGCGTGTGCACGCCGCTGCATCTGGGCCGCACGCTGACCACCCACGAAATCGTCGTCACCGACGATCGGGGCCGGCGCTGTTCGACCATCCGGATCACCAACCTGATCAAGGAACTGCCGGCGTCTGCATAGACGCAACGCAGGCAACCCGTCCACCCACGGTTTGCCTGCGTGTCTCGCTCAGAGTTGTGAGTGTCGCCTATTTCTTGGCGGAGAGCTGCTCGATGATCGCCTGGGCGACGTCGTGCATGGTGAGGCGACGGTCCATGGAGGCCTTCTGGATCCAACGGAACGACTCCGGCTCGGAGAGGCCCATCTTCTCGTTGAGCAGGCCCTTGGCCCGGTCGACGAGCTTGCGGGTCTCGAAGCGCTCGACCAGGTCGGCGACCTCGGCCTCGAGCGTGATGATCTGGCTGTACCGGGAGAGGGCGATCTCGATCGCCGGGAGCAGGTCGTTCGGCGTGAACGGCTTGACGACGTAGGCCAGCGCGCCGGCCTCGGTCGCCCGCTCGACGAGCTCTTTCTGGCTGAAGGCCGTGAGCAGCACGACCGGCGCGATGTGCGCCTTGGTGATGCGTTCGGCGGCGGAGATGCCGTCGAGGTGCGGCATCTTCACGTCCATGATCACCAGGTCGGGCCGCAGCTCGGTGGCGAGGGCGACGGCGGTTTCGCCGTCGCCGGCTTCGCCGACCACTTCGAATCCGGCGTCGCGGAGGATTTCGACGATGTCGAGGCGGATGAGGGACTCGTCTTCGGCCACGACAACGCGGCGAGGAGGAACTGGGGTGGAATCTTGGTCGGTCACGGGTCAAAGCCTACGGTATTCTGATCCAGGTGTTGTGAGCCGGTGTGGCGGAATGGCAGACGCGGAGCACTCAAAATGCTTTGTTCGAGAGGACGTGTGGGTTCGAGTCCCACCACCGGTACCAACACCCCCGCATCACCCCTCGCTCTCCCCCGGCGTCCCTGACGATTCCGCGGTTTGGCGAGAGTACGCAAATTCGCCCCTTCAGCTCCACCGGAGGGGCGTTTTCTGCACTCTCGCGGCCGGGTCAGGGCTGAGGGGAGCAGCGGGGACGGAAAAGCCCCGCCGTCCGGCTGGGCCGGGCGGCGGGGCTTTCTCCGGGAACGAACTAGTTCTTGGCGTAAGCCGGGTGAACCTCGTTGTGCGCGTCACCGACGCGGTGTACACGGATGTCGTTCGTGGAGCCGGCGATTCCGGGAGGGGAACCGCTGATCACGACAACCTTGTCACCGAGCTGGGCCAGACCCTGGCTGAGCAGGATGTCATCCACCTGTCCGAACATGGCGTCGGTGTGGGTGACCCGATCGACCAGGTAGGTCTGGATGCCCCAGCTGAGGGCAAGGCGACGACGGATGCCGGGCTCCGGGGTGAAGGCCAGCATCGGGATCTTCGAGCGCAGGCGGGACATCCGTCTGGCCGAGTCGCCTGACTCCGTGAAGATGCAGAGGAACTTCGCCTCGACGAACTCGGCTACCTCGATGGCGGCGAGGGTGATCGCCCCACCCTGGGTGCGCGGCTTGTTCGTCAGCGGGGCAATGCGCTCCAGGCCGTGGTCCTCAGTCGACGCCACGATGCGCGCCATGGTCTGGACCGTGACGACGGGGTACTCCCCGACGCTGGTCTCGCCGCTGAGCATGACCGCGTCAGCACCGTCGAGCACGGCGTTGGCCACGTCGGACGTTTCCGCGCGGGTCGGGACCGGGCTGTGGATCATGGATTCCAGCATCTGGGTGGCCACGATGACCGGCTTGGCCATGCGACGAGCGAGCTCGACCGCCTGCTTCTGCACGATCGGCACGGCTTCCAGCGGCAGTTCGACGCCCAGGTCGCCACGGGCGACCATGATCGCGTCGAACGCGTCGACGATGCCTTCGAGGTTCTCGACGGCCTGCGGCTTCTCGATCTTCGCGATCACGGGGACGCGGCGGCCTTCTTCAGCCATGATCTCGTGCACGCGGGTGATGTCGGCGGCGTCACGGACGAACGACAGTGCGATCAGGTCCGTTCCGAGCCGGAGGCCCCAGCGCAGGTCGGCCTCGTCCTTTTCGGACAGGGCCGGCACGTTGACCGCGACGCCGGGCAGGTTGATGCCCTTGTTGTTGGAGACGGGGCCCGCGACGACGACCCTGGTGGTCACGACGGTGTCGTTCGTGGCAACGACCTCCACCTTGACCTTGCCGTCGTCGATGAGGAGGAAGTCCCCGGCCTTGACGTCCTGGGGAAGGCCCTTGTACGTGGTGCCGGAGAGTTCCCGGGTACCGACGACCTCTTCGATGGTGATCTTAAAGATGTCGCCGACGGCCAGTTCGTAAGGGCCGCCTTCGAACTTGCCGAGACGGATCTTCGGCCCCTGCAGGTCGACCATGACCGCGACGGCACGGCCGGAGTCATTCGCCGCCTTGCGGACATTCGCGTAAACGCCCTCGTGGACTTGGTAGTCCCCATGGCTGAGGTTCATCCGGCAGACATCGACGCCCGCATCGATGAGCGCTCGAATTTGATCGTAGCTGGATGCTGCCGGCCCGAGGGTGGCGACGATTTTGGCGCGTCTCATACTGAAAATTCTCCGGTTTCCGCGCTTTTTTGGCGCTGTGGTGCTTTCGTGGGGTCAGAGACCACGGGGTGGTGGGTCTCTTGGGTGGTGATCACTTGGGTGTCGGACCAATCAGATTGCGAAGGCATGGTCGGTCGGTTTGACCGGAGCAGGCAGTAAGGTCTCACCTTCGAGGTAACGATCGACGGCGGCTGCCGCAGCCCGGCCCTCGGCGATCGCCCATACGATGAGCGACTGGCCGCGACCGGCGTCTCCGGCAACGAACACTCCTTCGTGACTGGTCTGGTAGTTGCCGCCACGTTCGACATTACTCCGGTCGTCGACCGGCAATTGCAGCTGCGCGGTGAGGTCGCGGGATTCCGGCCCGGTGAATCCGAGGGACAGAAGCACGAGATCCGCGGGGATCTCCCGCTCGGTGCCCGCCTTGGGTACGCGGCGCCCATCGAGGTACTCGGTCTCGGCGACCCGGATCGCGCGCACCTCGCCGGCGTCGTTCGCCAGGAACTCGATCGTCGACGCGAGGTACTGCCGGCTGCCGCCCTCTTCGTGGGCGCTCGACACCTCGAACAGCGTCGGCGACAGCGGCCACGGCTGTTGCTCCGGGCGGCTCGTGCCCGGCTGCTTGCCGATCGCGAGGTTGGTGACGGATGCCGCGAGCTGCCGGTGCGCGGTGCCGATGCAGTCGGCGCCGGTGTCGCCGCCGCCGAGCACGACCACGTGCTTGCCTTCCGCGGTGATCTGCTGGTCGACGGTGTCGCCGGCCCCGACCTTGTTCTGCTGGACCAGGTACTCCATCGCGAAGTGCACCCCGGGCAGGTCCCGCCCGGGGATCGGGAGATCGCGGGGCACCATGGCGCCGGTGGCGATCACCACGGCGTCGTACCGGGCCCGCAGGGCGTCCCAGGTGATGTCGACGCCGATGTTGACGCCGGCCCGGAACCGGGTTCCTTCCGCGGTCATCTGCGCCAGACGCGACTCGAGGTGCTTCTTCTCCATCTTGAAGTCCGGGATGCCGTAGCGGAGCAGCCCGCCGATCCGGTCGTCGCGTTCGAAGACCGCGACGGTGTGGCCGGCGCGGGTGAGCTGCTGCGCCGCGGCGAGCCCGGCCGGGCCGGAGCCGACGACGGCGACGGTCTTGCCGGTGAGGCGCCCCGGCGGCTGGGGCTGCACCCAGCCGTTGGCGAAGGCCTGGTCGATGATGGACACCTCCACCTGCTTGATCGTGACGGCGGGCTGGCTGATGGCCAGAACACAGGCGGATTCGCAGGGTGCCGGGCACAGCCGGCCGGTGAACTCGGGGAAGTTGTTCGTCGAGTGCAGGCGTTCGATCGCCTGCCGGCCCTCGTCCCGCCAGGTGAGGTCGTTCCACTCGGGGATCAGGTTGCCGAGGGGGCAGCCCTGGTGACAGAACGGAACGCCACAGTCCATGCAGCGGCCGGCCTGGCGCTTCAGCTGCGCCGCGTCGCCCTGCTCGTAGACCTCTTTCCAGTCCATCAGGCGCACGGAAACGGGACGACGGGCCGGGGTTTCCCGCTCCGTTGTTTTCAGGAAGCCCTTCGGGTCAGCCATTGGTTACCTCCAGAATGCGGTTCCAGACAACGTCGCCGTCGGGGTCGAGACCCTCGGCGACAGCATTCTGCCTGGTTGCCAGCACGGCCGCGTAGTCCCGCGGCAGCACCTTGACGAATGTGGACATGGTTCTTTCACGGTCGGCGAGCAGCCGGGCCGCGAGCGGTGAATCGGTGTGGGCGCGGTGCTGTTCGAGCAGGTCGCGCACGATCTCCTGGTCGGCGATGCCGAGCGGCGACATGGTCAGTTCCCCGGTTTGCAACGCCTGGAAGTTGACGTTGTCGCTCCGGAGGTCGTAGATGTACGCGGTTCCGCCGCTCATGCCGGCCCCCAGGTTGCGCCCCGTCTCGCCGAGGATCACCGCGAGCCCGCCGGTCATGTACTCGAGGGCGTGGTCGCCGACGCCTTCGACGACGGCGGTCGCGCCCGAGTTGCGCACCAGGAACCGCTCCCCCACGATGCCGCGGATGAACATGCTGCCCTGGGTCGCGCCGTAGCCGATCACGTTGCCGGCGATGACGTTCTGCTCCGCGGGGAAGAGGCTGCGCCGGTCGGGGCGCACGATGATCTGTCCCCCGGAGAGGCCCTTTCCGACGTAGTCGTTCGAGTCGCCCTCGAGCCGCAGGGTGATCCCGCTCGGCAGGAACGCACCGAAGGACTGGCCGGCGGATCCGGTGAGGGTGACGTCGATCGAACCGGCCGGGAGACCCTGTTCGCCGTGGCGCACGGTCACCTCGTGTCCGAGCATCGTACCGACCGCCCGTTCGGTGTTGCGGATGGGCAGCTCGATGGCGATCCTGCCGCCGTTCTCGAGCGCGCTGGCGCTCCGCCGGATGAGCTCGTTGTCGAAGTGCAGTTCCAGCTCGTGCTCCTGCGGGCGGCCGGATTGCCGCGGCTCACCGGCGGAGAAGTCCGGTCCGACCAGGATCGGCGACAGGTCGAGTCCGGATGCCTTCCAGTGCGAGAGAGCGCCGTCCACGTTGAGGATCTCCCGGTGCCCGATCGCCTCCTCGAGACTGCGGAAACCCAGACCGGCGAGGTACTCGCGTACCTCCTGGGCGATGAACTCGAAGAAGTTGATCACGTATTCGGCCTTGCCGGTGAAACGCTTCCGCAGCTCCGGGTTCTGGGTGGCGACGCCGACCGGGCAGGTGTCCAGGTGGCAGACGCGCATCATGACGCAGCCCTCGACGATCAGCGGGGCGGTGGCGAAGCCGAACTCCTCGGCGCCGAGCAGCGCGCCGATGACAACGTCCCTTCCGGTCTTGAGCTGACCGTCGACCTGCAGCACCACCCGGTCGCGCATGCCGTTGAGCATGAGCGTCTGCTGGGTCTCGGCGAGGCCGAGTTCCCACGGGGTTCCGGCGTGCTTGAGCGAGTTCAGCGGGCTGGCGCCGGTGCCGCCGTCGTGGCCGGAGATCAGGATCACATCGGACAGGGCCTTGGCGACGCCGGCCGCGACAGCGCCGATGCCGGACTGGCTGACCAGCTTGGTGTGGATCCGCGCCTGGGGGTTGGCCCGTTTGAGGTCGAAGATCAGTTGTTTGAGGTCTTCGATCGAGTAGATGTCGTGGTGCGGCGGCGGCGAGATCAGACCGACTCCCGCGGTGGCGTGGCGGGTGCGGGCGATCCACGGATACACCTTCGTCGGCGGCAACTGGCCGCCCTCGCCGGGCTTGGCTCCCTGGGCGAGCTTGATCTGGATGTCGTCGGCGTGCGAGAGGTACATGCTCGTCACGCCGAACCGGCCGGACGCGACCTGCTTCACGGCGCTGCGCCGCTCGGGGTCGATCAGCCGGTCGAGGTCTTCACCGCCCTCGCCGGTGTTGGACTTGCCGCCGAGGCGGTTCATCGCGATGGCGAGCGTCTCGTGGGCCTCCGGCGAGATGGAGCCGTAGCTCATTGCTCCGGTCGCGAACCGCTTGACGATCGACTCGACCGACTCGACCTCGTCCAGCGGCACAGGGTGGCGCTTGCTGGTGTCGAAGGTGAACATGCCCCGCAGCGTCATCAGGCTCTCGGCCTGGTCGTCGACGAGTTTCGTGTACTCGCGGAAGATGTCGTACCGGCGGGTGCGGGTGGAGTGCTGGAGCCGGAAGATGGTCTCCGGGTTGAACAGGTGCGGTGACCCATCCCGGCGCCACTGGTACTCGCCCCCCGTGTTCAGGCGCTCGTGCGCGGTGACGGCGGCATCCTGCGGATAGGCGGAGGCGTGACGGGCCTCGTTCTCCGCGGCGATGACATCGATGCCGACCCCGCCGAGCTTGCTGGTGGTTCCGGTGAAGTACTGGTCGATGAATTCCTGGCTGAGGCCGACGGCCTCGAACGTCTGGGCTCCCGCGTACGACGAGACGGTGGAGATGCCCATCTTGGACATGATCTTGAGCACACCCTTGCCGAGGGCCTTGATCACGTTGCGCACGGCCTGTTCGGGCGTTCCGGACGTGATGTGGCCGCTGCGGACGAGGTCCTCGCAGGTTTCCATCGCCAGGTACGGGTTGACCGCGGACGCACCGTAGCCGATCAGGAGGGCCACGTGGTGCACCTCGCGCACATCGCCGGCCTCGACCACGATGCCGACCTTCATCCGGTTCTCGGTGCGGATCAGGTGGTGGTGCACGGCGGCGATCATCAGCAGGGACGGGATCGGCGCGAAGTCCTTGTTGGAATCACGGTCGGACAGCACGATGAACATCGCTCCGGCCTCGATGGCCGCGTCGGCCTCCAGGCACATCTCGGCGATCCGGGCGGACAGGGCGTCGGGCCCGTCGTCGAACCGGTAGAGCCCGCGGATGGTGGTGGTCGTGCGACTGCCCGGCGCGGTGTCGATGTGCTGGATCTTGGCCAGCTCGTCGTTGTCGATCACCGGGAAGTCGAGGACGACCTGCCGGGCGTGCTCCGGTCCGGCCGAGAGCAGGTTGCGCTCCGGGCCGAGCCCGAGCTTGAGCGAGGTGACGACCTCTTCCCGGATCGAGTCGAGCGGCGGGTTGGTCACCTGCGCGAACTGCTGGGTGAAGTAGTCGAAGATGAGCCTCGGCCGGTCGCTGAGCACCGCGATCGGGGTGTCGGAACCCATCGCTCCGAGCGGTTCCCCGCCGGTGCGCGCCATCGGCGCGAGCAGGACCCGCACCTCTTCCTCCGTGTAGCCGAAGGTGCGCTGGCGGCGCACGACGGATGCCGGCGGGTGCACGATGTGCTCCCGGTCGGGCAGGTCCTTGAGGTTGATCCGGCCCGCGTCGAGCCAGGTTCCCCACGGTTCGCTGGCGGCCAGGTCGGCCTTGATCTCGTCGTCCTCGATCAGTCGCCCGGCGACGGTGTCGACGAGGAACATCTTGCCGGGGCGGAGCCGGCCCTTGCGCACGACGCGGGCGGGGTCGATGTCGAGCACGCCGATCTCGCTGGCAAGTACGACGAGTCCGTCATCGGTGATCAGGTAGCGGCCGGGGCGGAGTCCGTTGCGGTCGAGGGTGGCGCCGACCAGGGAACCGTCGGTGAAGACGATCGCGGCCGGCCCGTCCCACGGTTCCATCAACATGGAGTGGTACTCGTAGAAGGCGCGGCGTTCCTCGTCGAGGTCGGTCTGGTTCTCCCAGGCCTCCGGCACCATCATCATGACGGCGTGCGGGAGGGAACGCCCGGACAGGCTGAGCAATTCGACGACCTCGTCGAACGAGGCGGAGTCGCTTCCGCCCGGGGTGACGATCGGCAGCAGCGGGGCCAGGTCGCCGAGCAGTTCGGATTCGAGTTGGGACTGGCGTGCCTGCATCCAGTTGCGGTTGCCCTGCACGGTGTTGATCTCGCCGTTGTGCGCGATCATCCGGAACGGCTGCGCGAGCGGCCAGGACGGGAACGTGTTCGTGGAGTACCGGGAGTGCACCAGTGCCAGCTTGGAGACGAACCTGGGGTCGGAGAGGTCAGGGTAGAACGGTTCCAGCTGAAGGGTGGTGACCATGCCCTTGTAGACCATGGTGCGGCAGGACAACGAAGCGAAGTAGATCTCCAGCTCTCGTTCGGCGCGCTTCCGCAGCCGGACCGCCTGGCGGTCCAGGGCGATGTCGCCGAGGGTCGACCCGGCGTCGTCGGTTCGTTCGCTCTGCACGAAGAGCTGCTGGATCGCCGGCATGGCGGCCCTGGCCAGGTTCCCGACCTCGTCGGGACGCACGGGGACCTCGCGCCAGCCGAGGATCGTGAGGCCTTCTTCGCGCACGATCCGCGCGATCTCACGCTTGATCTTGCTGCGGGAGGTCGGGTCGGTGGGCAGGAAGACGTTGCCGACGGCGTACCGTCCGACCGCGGGGAGGGAGAAGTCCGTGACGGAGCGGAGGAAGTCGTCGGGGATCTGGGTGATGATGCCGGCGCCGTCGCCGGTACCGGCATCCGAGCCCACCGCGCCGCGGTGTTCGAGGTTGCGGAGCGCGTCGAGGGCGAGCGTGATGATGTCGTGGCCGGCCGTGCCGCGCAGGGTGGCGACCATGGCCAGACCGCAGGCGTCCCGTTCGTCGGCAGGGTTGTACAGCCCCTGGGGCTGCGGCACGCTGCTGAAGCGCGAGAAGAGGGGTGTGTGCGGCATGGGACCGTCCTCACGAAGTGACTGGCAAGTGGGGACGACGCTGGCCCGCTGAAAGTGGTCTGGTGCGCGGCGGCCCATGATACCGGGTGACAAGCCGTAGCGGGTTTTCCCTGGGGCTAAAGGCGCGAGTTGCTGGTGCTTGTGGCTGCAACCTCGCCTGATCCGGTGGGTTCGACGGCGTCATCACCGTGATCCTCGGTATCCGAATCAAACTCTTCAGATTCTACCTCAGCATCGGGTCCCTTCCATTCGCGGCCGGGTCGGTAAGCGCTGACGGGGGTCCCGGTGTGGCGGCGGCTCTGCACGATGAGGATGACCAGGCCGATCAGGATCGCGGCATACGCGGCCCAGACGTTGGTACGGATCCCGAAGTAGATCTCGCTCGGGTCCACCCGGATCGACTCGAAGAAGCTGCGCCCGAGGCCGTACCAGATCAGGTAGACGCCGAAAGCCTTGCCCCAGCGCAGGGTGAGCCTGCGTTCGAGCAGGAGGATCACGGCGACGCCGATCACGTTCCAGATCATCTCGTAGAGGAAGGTGGGGTGGAACAGGGTGCCGGCGGGCAGCCCGACCGGGTAGGCCGGGTTGGTGGTCTCGATCTGCAGACCCCAGGGCAGGGTGGTCGGCAGGCCGAATAGTTCGTGGTTGAACCAGTTGCCGAGCCGCCCCATCGCCTGGGCGACGAGCATGCCGGGCGCCAGGGCGTCCGCGAAAGCCCAGAACCGGATGCCGGACAGCCGGCAGCCGATGTACGCGCCGACGGCTCCGCCGAGCAGCGCCCCGAAGATGGCGTTGCCGCCCTCCCAGATGTACAGGGTGCGGAGCAGGTCGGCGCCGGCATAGAAGTAGTCGCCCGGGTGGGTGAGCACGTGGTAGATCCGCGCCCCGACGATGCCGAGCGGGACGGCCCAGAGGATGATGTCGAGCACCACGCCCGGTTCGCCGCCCCGGCTGGTCAGGCGGCGCGAGGTCAGCACGGTGGCGGCGATGATCCCGGCCAGGATGCAGAGGGCGTAGGCGTGGATCCTGAACGGTCCGACGTCGAAGAAGCTCCACTCCGGGCTGGGGCTCGGGATGCTCAGCAGAATAGACACCTGGTATTACCTTTCATCGTGACGACTCACTCCGGGTTGGCCGAAACCGGTGGTCGGCCCCGCAAAACTGTCGAGGCGTCGAACGACCGCCTCGGTCAACATACCTCAGACTGCGGGTCGGATGTCCCTGGCCCCGGCGGCGAGGTCGCGGGCGAGCGCCGCGACGGCGGGGACTCCCCCTTCGGCGAGGGCCTTCACCAGCGCGGAGCCGACGATGGCGCCGTCAGCGTAGCCGAGGATCTCCCGCACCTGGCTGGGGGTGGAGATGCCGAGCCCGACACAGGCACTCGTCGACCCGACCGCGCGCAGGCGGTCGATGAGAACCCGGGCCGCCGAGTCGACGTCGCTGCGGGCGCCGGTGATCCCCATCGTGGAGACGGCGTAGACGAAGCCGCGGCTCGCCTGCACCGCCTGCTCCAGCCTGGCGTCGGAGGAGGACGGTGCGGCGAGGAAGACCCGGTCGAGGCCGGTGCGGTCGCTGGCCGAGAGCCAGTCCGCGGCGTCGTCGGGGATGAGGTCGGGCGTGATCAGCCCGGCACCGCCGGCGGCCTGGAGGTCGTCGGCGAACCGGTCGACGCCGTACTGCACGATCGGGTTCCAGTAGGTCATCACCAGCACCGGGGCATCCACCTGGGCGGTGATCGCCGCGACGGCCTCGATGCCGTGGCGTAGCCGGAAGCCGCCCGCCAGGGCCTGCTGGGTGGCCGCCTGGATGACCGGGCCGTCCATCACGGGGTCGGAGTACGGCAGGCCCAGTTCGAGGATGTCGACACCGCCGGCGACGAGCGCGACGGCCGCGTCGATGCTTTCGGACAGGGTCGGGAAGCCGACCGGCAGGTAGCCGATCAGGGCACCGCCGCCCTGTTTTCGTCGCAGGGCGATGGTCGATTCGACTGTGCTCGTCGTCGTCGTCATAGCTGTGCCGCGCCCTCGTCGAGCAGGTCGAAGTATCGGCCCGCGGTTTCCATGTCCTTGTCGCCGCGGCCGGAGAGGTTCACCAGAATGGTGGCGTCCGGTCCGAGCCGTTTGCCCAGATCGAGGGTGCCGGCGAGAGCGTGTGCCGACTCGATCGCCGGGATGATTCCCTCGGTGCGGCTGAGCAGCCGCAGGGCGCTCATCGCCTCGGCGTCGGTGATCGGCAGGTAGGTCGCCCGGCCGATGCTGGCCAGCCAGGAGTGCTCCGGGCCGACGCCCGGGTAGTCCAGGCCGGCGGAGATCGAGTGCGACTCGACGGTCTGGCCGTCCTCATCCTGGAGCAGGAAGCTGCGGGCGCCGTGCAGGATGCCGGGGCGCCCCTTGGTGATAGTGGCTGCGTGCCGGAGGGTCTCCGCGCCGTCGCCGCCGGCCTCGTAGCCGTACAGGGCCACGTCGGCGTCGTCGAGGAACGCGTGGAAGATGCCCATCGCGTTGGACCCGCCGCCCACGCAGGCGGTGACCGCGTCGGGGAGGCGCCCGGTCAGGTCGAGGACCTGCTGGCGGGCCTCCTCGCCGATGATCTTCTGGAAGTCGCGCACCATCGCCGGGAACGGGTGCGGGCCCGCGACCGTTCCGAAGATGTAGTTGGTGTTCTCGACGTTGGTCACCCAGTCGCGCATGGCGTCGTTGATGGCGTCCTTGAGCGTGCGGGAGCCGGTCGTGACCGGCACCACCTCCGCGCCGAGCAGCCGCATCCTGGCCACGTTGAGGGCCTGGCGTTCGGTGTCGACCTCGCCCATGTAGACGACGCAGTCCAGGCCGAACAGGGCGGCGGCGGTCGCCGTGGCCACGCCGTGCTGACCGGCACCGGTCTCCGCGATCACCCGGGTCTTGCCGATCCGCTTGGTGAGCAGGGCCTGGCCAAGCACGTTGTTGATCTTGTGCGAGCCGGTGTGGTTGAGGTCTTCGCGCTTGAGGATGACGCGGGCGCCGCCGGCGTGGGCGGCGAACCTGGGCACCTCGGTGATGATGGACGGGCGGCCCGTGTAGGTGCGGTGCAGTTCCATCAGCTCGGCGGCGAAGGCCGGGTCGGATCGGGCGAGGGTGTACTCGTTGGTGAGTTCGTCCAGCGCCGCCACCAGGGATTCGGGGACGAATCGTCCGCCGAAATCCCCGAAGTACGGGCCTGCTTCTGCTTTGAGGGACATGTCTATACCGCCAGGAATTCAGTGAGGGTGCGGATGGGGTCGCTCGTGACGAGCGCTTCGCCGACGAGCACGACGTCGGCTCCGGCGGCACGGTAGTGCGCGACATCCGCTGCCGTCTTGACGGCGGATTCGGCGACCCGGACCACGCCGGAGGGGATCCGGTCGGCCAGCCGGCCGAACAGGTCCTGGTCGAGGGTGAAGGTGGACAGGTCGCGGGCGTTCACCCCGACGAGGCTGGCGCCGAGGTCGAGGGCGCGGTCGACCTCGTCGGCGCTGTGCGTTTCGACGAGGGCGGTCATTCCGAGTTCGCGGACGAGGTCGTGCAGGGAGACCAGGGTGGCCTGGTCAAGGGCCGCGACGATCAGCAGCACGAGGTCGGCGCCGGCGGCACGGGCCTCGAGGACCTGGTACGGGTCGCCGATGAAGTCCTTCCGGAGCACGGGAACCGTCACGGCCGAACGCACCTGCTCGAGGTCCGACAGCGAACCGAGGAAACGGCGACCTTCGGTGAGCACGCTGATGGCGCTGGCGCCGCCGAACTCGTAGGACACGGCCAGGGCGGCCGGGTCGCGGATCTCGGCGAGGGCGCCGCGGGACGGACTCGCCCGCTTCACTTCGGCGATGATCTTCACCCGGTCAGCCGGGGCGAGCGCGGACAGGGCGTCGAGGGCCGGCGGGCGCGCGAGGGCGTCCGCTTCGACGGCGGAGTACGGGCGATCCCGACGGCGGACGTCCGCGTCGGCGATCGCCCCGGCTAGCAGCTCGGAAAGCACTCGGCTAGTGGCCTTCGTGCGGCTGGGTGTCGGCTACGCCGTAGCCCACCTTGGACAGCGCCCAGCCGACGCCGAGTCCGACGACGAGCAGCGCCACCGAGGCCCAGACGAGCCAGGACAGAGCGAGGAAGAACGCCACGGTGCCGACGGCGATGGCCAGCAGCATGATGGTGACTGCGGTCCAGGCCGCAATGGAATGGCCTTCGCCAGGGTCTACCGACTCGAAGCTCATGGATCTCCTTCTGTGCGTTGACGTGCGGGTCAAGTCTAGCGGCCTGACGGTGATCGTCTTCAGCGACGAGCGGTGGGGTCTTCGCCACGGGTGAGCCCGTCCCAGTCGTCGACGGCGTCGCTCGACGGGTCGCCGGAGGCGTCGGTGGCCGCCCCGCCGGAAGCATCCGCGGCGGCGAATCGCACGGCCTGGTACCGGGAGCCGGGGCCCGGCCAGCGGCGGGCCGTGACGAGGATGATGAGGCCGGCCGCGGCCATCGCGACGCCGGCGACGAGGGCCAGGTAGGGCCAGGGCGTGGACACCGAGGCGACGACTCCGTCGGTGACGGATTCCTTGCCGGCGATCCCGGTGGCCGCGGTGATCAGGGCCGCGCTGGCCCCGGCCGGGTCACCGAGCGCGAGAGCTGCGGCGAGGCCGACCGACAAGCCGAGCAGGATTTCGAGCAGGCCGAGGACGACCCGGATGATCGGACCGGCGATGGTCAGCGCGCCGGCGAGGGCCACCCCGGCCAGGGCCAGGGCGGTCAGGCCGGGCGCGGCGGTCGAACCGGTGACCGCGAGGGTCTTCGCGGCCGAGCCGGGTTGCAGGGCGTCGGCGGTGATCCAGACCTGGGTCCAGGCCAGCAGCGCCAGGGCGCTGGCGGCGAGCACCAGCAGGATCACGGCGAGCTTGAGTCGGCGGGCGGTCACTCAGCGCACCCGTTTCATGGCGTTGGCCACGGCCACGGCCCGCAGCGGAGCGGCGGCCTTGTTCTGCGACTCCTGGTATTCGGATGCCGGATCGGAGTCGGCGACGAGGCCGCCACCTGACTGCACCCTGGCGATGCCGTTCATGATGGTGGCCGTGCGGATGGCGATGGCGAGGTCCGCGTCCCCGGCGAAGCCGAAGTAGCCGACCACTCCCCCGTAGACGCCGCGCTGGGTGGGTTCGAGTTCGTCGATGATCGCCAGGGCGCTGGGCTTCGGTGCGCCGGACAGGGTGCCGGCCGGGAAGGTCGCCCGGAACACGTCGATGGCGGTCTTGCCGGGCAGGAGATTGCCCTCCACCGATGAGACGAGGTGCATGATGTGGCTGAACCGTTCGATCCGCATGAACTCGGTGACCTCAACCGAGCCGGCCGCGCACACCTTGAGCAGGTCGTTCCGGGCCAGGTCGACGAGCATGAGGTGCTCTGCTCGTTCCTTGGGGTCGCCGGCGAGTTCGGTTTCGAAGTCGGCGTCGGTTTCCGGTGTGGTCCCGCGGGGCTTCGACCCGGCGATGGGGTGGGTGAAGACCCGGTCCTGCTGCACCTTGACCAGGGCCTCCGGCGAGGAACCGACGATCCAGTACGGTTCGCCGGTCGTGGACTCGAGGCTGAGGAGGTACATGTACGGGCTGGGGTTGAGGCTGCGGAGCACCCGGTAGACGTCGATCGGGTCGGCGGTGCAGGCCTGGTCGAAGCGCTGGGAGATGACGACCTGGAAGATGTCCCCGTCGACGATGCGCTGCTTGGCGACCTCGACCGAGGCGAGGAAGTCGGCGCGGGTGGTGCGCATCTCCGGTTCGGGCGCGGTGGACAGGTCGACCTCGGCGAGCCACGCCTCCGAGGGTGCCGCGAGGCGGGCCTGCAGGGAGTCGAGCCGCGCCTGGGCGCTCGCCCAGAGCTCGGCCGGGGTGTCCGTGCCGTCGTTGAGCACGTTCGCGATGAGCTGCACGGTGCCGTACTTGTGGTCGATCGCGACGAGGTCGGCAACGAAGCTGAACGCCTCCCCCGGCACGTCGTAGTCGGCCGGCGGCCGGTTCGGCAGACGTTCGATCTGGCGGATCGCCTCCCAGCCGATGAAACCGACCAGGCCGCCGGTGAGCGGCGGGTGCCCGGGCAGGCACGGCGTCCGCCAGCGTTCGAACAGGGCGGAGAGCGCCACCAGCGGGCCGAGCCCGGCGGCGGCGCCGAGCGCGCGGTCGGCGTCGACGCCGTAGTCGATCCAGCGGGTGTCGTCGCCCTGCTGGGTCAGCACGCCGAAGGAGGACACCCCGACGAAGGAGAACCGGGACCAGATCCCGCCCTGTTCCGCCGACTCGAGCAGGAAGCTGCCCGGCGCACCGGCGGCGAGCTTCCGGTAGATGCCGACCGGGGTCTCCCCGTCGGCGAAGAGTTCACGGATGACCGGGATGACCCGGTGCAAGGGTCCGAGCGCGGCGAACTGTTCGGGGGTTGTCGTCCCGGCCGTGGTCTCGTCGACGGCCACGGTCAGTTCACCGTTTCGGCGGAGTCGGAGGCGGAGGCGGAGGCGGAGGCGACCGGGCGGGTGCCGGTGGCGACGCCGATGCCCCGGCCGTCGAAACAGGTGTGCGTGCCGGTGTGGCAGGCGGCGCCGACCTGGTCGACCCGCACGAGGAGGGTGTCGGCGTCGCAGTCGAGCGCGGCGGATTTCACGTACTGCCCGTGCCCGGAGGTGTCGCCCTTGCGCCAGTATTCCTGGCGGCTGCGAGACCAGAAGGTGACGCGGCCCTCGGTGAGGGTGCGTCGCAGCGCCTCCCGGTCCATCCAGCCGAGCATGAGCACCTTGCCGGTGTCCCACTGCTGGATCACCGCCGGCAGCAGGCCGTCGGCGTTGAAGGCGGCCAGCGCGAGGCCGGCGTCGACGGATGACAGTGCCTGGTCGTTCATGGTGGCGCCCTCTCGTTCGGGGTTCATCGGTCGTGGGGCTGCGGTCGTCGGGCGAGGCTCATCAGCGCACCGGCATCCCGGCGGCGCGGAGCTCCCGCTTCACGTCGTCGATGGTCAGTTCGCCGTTGTGGAAGACGGATGCCGCGAGCACCGCGTCCGCCCCCGCCGCGATCGCCGGTGGGAAGTCCTGTGCCCGTCCGGCGCCGCCGGAGGCGATCACCGGCACGCGGCTGATTTCCCGCATGAGGCGAATGAGTTCGAGGTCGAAGCCGGCCTTGGTGCCGTCGGCGTCGATGGAGTTCACGAGGAGTTCCCCGACGCCCAGCTCGATCGCGGTGCCGGCCCAGGCCAGGGCATCCAGGTCGGTCTCGGTGCGGCCGCCGTGGGTCGTGACGACGAAGCCGGATTCGGTCCGGCCGCTGCGTTTCACGTCGAGTGAGAGCACGAGGACCTGCGAGCCGAAGCGGTCGGCGATCTCCCCGATCAGCGCCGGGCGGGCGATGGCCGCGCTGTTGACGCCGACCTTGTCCGCGCCGCTGGCCTGCAGCCGGGAGACGTCCTCGACGCTGCGGATGCCGCCGCCGACGGTGAGCGGGATGAACACCTGTTCCGCGGTGGCGCGCACCACGTCGTAGGTGGTGGACCGGTTGTCGACGGTCGCGGTGACGTCGAGGAAGGTGAGTTCGTCGGCACCCTGCTCGTAGTACCGGCGGGCGAGCTCGACCGGGTCGCCCGCGTCGCGCAGGTTCTGGAAGTTCACGCCCTTCACCACGCGGCCGTTGGCCACGTCGAGACAGGGAATGACCCGCACAGCAAGACTCACGATTTCCTCCGTGACAATTCTCTTACCCTGGCCCGTTGGTTAGAGGCGGGCGTTGTGGATGGAGCTGATCAGGATCGCCCTGGCGCCCAGTTCGTAGAGCGCGTCCATGACGTGGTTTGTGTTCAGGCGCGGGATCATCACCCGCACGGCGACCCAGTCGGGGTCGTGCAGCGACGACACCGTGGGCGACTCGATGCCGGGTGCCAGCAGGCAGGCATCGTCGAGCAGGGCCGCCGGGATGTCGTAGTCCATCAGCACGTACTGGCGGGCCACGAGCACACCCTGCAGCCGGCGGAGGAGCGTCGCGATTCCGGGCTTCTCGTTCTCGGAGGTGATCAGCACGGCCGTGGACTGGAGGATGACCGGGCCGAAGATGTCCAGGCCAGCCTTGCGGAGGGTGGAGCCGGTGGAGACGACGTCGGCGACGGCATCCGCCACGCCCAGCTGCACCGCGGATTCGACCGCGCCGTCGAGGGTGACGAGGGTGACCGACACGTCGTGCCGGGCGAGGAACGCCTCGACCAGGCCCGGGTAGCTGGTCGCCACGCGGAGGCCGGCCAGGTCGGAGAGGTCGCTGAAGCGGCCGGCGGGACCGGCGAAGCGGAAGGTGGAGTCGCCGAAGTCGAGGCTGGCGATCTCGTGGGCCGTCGAGCGGGAGTCGAGCAGCAGGTCCCGTCCGGTGATTCCCACGTCGAGGGCTCCGGAACCGACGTAGGTCGCGATGTCGCGCGGCCGGAGGTAGAAGAACTCGACGTCATTGAGCGGATCGGCGACGACGAGGTCGCGCGGGTCGCGGCGGCCGGTGTACCCGGCCTCGGACAGCATCTGCGCGGCGGTTTCGGACAACGAGCCCTTGTTGGGCACGGCGATTCTCAGCATGGTGTTCTTTCAGCGTTGGCGGGGAGGTGGACGGAGTCGGCCGGTGGCCTGGCCGTCACAGATGCCGGTACACGTCGGCCGGGGTGAGCCCCTTCGCCAGCATGAGCACCTGCACGTGGTAGATGAGCTGCGACATCTCGGCCGCCGTCTCCTCGTCGCTTTGGAATTCGGCCGCCATCCAGACTTCAGCGGCTTCCTCAACGATCTTCTTGCCAATGGCGTGCACGCCGGCATCAAGCTCACGCACGGTTCCAGAGCCCTCGGGCCTGGTTCGTGCTTTGTCGCTCAGCTCAGCGAAGAGGTCGTCGAATGTCTTCACTCCCCTAGGTTACTAGTGCGCGTGCCGGTGTTCGTCCGCGGCGGCGCGCAGCCGGGCGATCTGCGCGGCAGGGTCGGCGGCGTTGAACACGCTCGAACCGGCCACGAAGGTGTCGGCGCCGGCCTCGGCGGCGATCACGATGGTCTCCTCGGTGATGCCCCCGTCGACCTGCAGCCAGACGTCCAGACCGGTCTTGCGCACGGTCTCGGACAGCGTCTTCAGCTTGCGCATGGTCGACGGCATGAAGCTCTGCCCGCCGAAACCGGGCTCGACGGTCATCACCAGCACCTGGTCGAATTCGGGCAGGAGTTCGAGGTAGGGCTCGACCGCGGTGCCCGGCTTGAGGGCGATGCCCGCCCGGGCGCCGATCGAGCGCAGCTTCCGCGCCAGGCCGACCGGGTTGGTGGTGGCTTCGGCGTGGAAGGTCACCGAGAAGGCGCCGGCCTCCGCGTAACCGGGAGCCCACCGCTCGGGGTTGTCGATCATCAGGTGCACGTCGAACGGCAGCGGTGAGACCTGGGCCAGGCGGGAGACGACGGGCGGGCCGAAGGTGAGGTTGGGCACGAAATGGTTATCCATGATGTCCACGTGCACGAGGTCGGCGGTGCGGATGCGCCCCAGTTCCCGTTCGAGGTTGGCGAAGTCGGCGGCGAGAATGCTCGGGTTGATCCTGGAGGGCATGACTTCACCCTAGCCCGTGGCATCCGCCCGCCCTTCCCGCAGCCCACAGCCCGCACCTGCCCGGCGAACCGCCCGTCGAATTCGACGGAGATTTTCTCCGAAATCGCCCAAATACGCCTCTTTCTCGCCCCGGAGGCCAAAAAGTCCGTCGAATTCGACGCCGGCTAGATGAGTGAGTCCTAATGGTCGTAGGCGATGAGGGATCGTTTGTTGGGTGTTCCGAGGAACCAGTTGTGCCAGATTCCGGCGGCGAGGGCGAGTAGTCGGCCGGCGACGCGGGAGTACAGGCCCGGGATAGTGCGTCCGCCATGGTCTTCGAGGGTGAG
>NZ_SOFH01000017.1 GCF_004402495.1 Cryobacterium sp. HLT2-28
AACACCCTCCGCCTTCGATTAACAGCGTCCACGCCGGGCCAGTCCGATCTGACTAGACGTGTACCGCTACCGACAATCGATTAGGACTCACTCATCTAGCCGCTGTCCTCACAGAGGGCCTGCACCAGTCGTTCGAGGCGCACCAGGCCGGTGTACCGGCCCGCGTTGTCGGTCGCCAGCAGCGGCTCGAACCGGGTCCCGGCATCCCGGGTCATGGCCCGATTGAGAGCCTCAGTCAACGGGGTGTCGAGGTTGACCCTCATGCCGGGGCTGAGCACGCCCAGCTGCGAAGCGTCGGCGTCGAGGACCGCGGTCGGCCGGTGGAACTCGTCGAGGAGCACGACGGATCTCAGTCGCGGATCGGCCGTGAAGGCGGCCGCTGCCTCGACCACACTCGTGGCCGTCGGCACAGGTTCGAGGAAGTCCCGGACGACCCGTTTTCGGGCGGGAGTGCTTCGCCCGGCCAGGCGAAGAGCCACGTCCTGGTCGATCCCGGCCCAGGCCGGGGCCGGCCGGGCCAGCACGTAGCCCTGCACGAGCGGGACGCCGAGCTCGGCCAGGGCGTCGAGCTCGTCCACGCGCTCGACCCCCTCTGCCAGCAGCCAGGCGTCGACGCGGCCGGCAAACGTGCCGATCATCTCGATCAGGGCCCGCTTCGCTTCGTCACGGTCGACGTCCTCGACCAGGGCGCGGTCGAGCTTGATCAACGAGGGCCGGATGGCCAGCAGGTGGCGCAGGCCGGCATAGCCGGCTCCCGCGTCGTCCACGGCGATCAGGCCCCCGGCGGCCCGGAGCCGGTCCAGGTCGGGCTCGAGCGCCAGATATGACTCGATCCGGGCCTGTTCGGTCAGCTCGACGATCAGGCCGGACAGGTCGCCCTCATCGCGCCAGACCTCGCGCACGCTCTCGGTGGAGAGCAGATCGGGCGACACGTTGACCGTGAGGAAGCAGTTCGCCGGCAGCGTCGGCCTCGACCGGAGGGCGGTGCGGAGCGCGAGAACCTCCAGGTCCTCCGCCCGCCCGTGGGCGCGGGCAGCGCGGAACCAGGTTTCGGGGTTGCCTTCGGTGAAGCCGGTGAACCGGGTCAGCGCCTCGTAGCCGACGACGGCGCCACGCCGGGTGTCGACGATCGGCTGGAACACCGTCGACACTCCCTCGCCGCGGCAGGCCGCCGCCAGCATGGCGTCCCAGTCAGCGGGGACGGGCTGCGCGCCGGCGTCCGCCGGACTGCCCGGCACCCTGTCTAACCGACCGTGACGACGGCCGCACGCACGGCCTGGTCCAGTTCGGGCGACACCTCGGCCAGACCGTGGGCAGTCGCGGCGTGCGCCGCCACCGTGAAGAGGAGCTAGTCCTCGGTTGAACACACCCAGCGGGCCTCACAGCCCGGCACGACGTCCCCGCATGCGAATGACTTCATCAGTGTCCCTTTCAGAGTTCGGGTTGCGTCGTCACGCGACGAACGCATCCAAGACACTGTCGGCAGGCAACCGACGACGGTAAGCGGCCGACCGGCTCACTCGGGTGCCCGGCTTGTGCGGGGCTGCGGAAAGTCCGTCCAGATCACGCGCCATCGACGGGCGAGAGTCCCGACATGCCCTGAACGGCCCGCACGATGCCGAGTCCGTCGGTCTCGACATCCTCCATATAGAGCGTTCCCGTGATGATCGCCTGGTCTCGGGACTCGAAGATCGCAACACCGCGCGCTTCAAAGGACCGGCCGTCGATTCGCGTGCCGGACCAGGTCCATTCGCACCAGGTCGTCGCACCGTCCTGGACCACCCGCCCGAGCTCCGCTCGGAAGTCGGGAATCCCCGCGAACATCGCATGCCAGTTGGCCCGCACGTGGGCGCTCCCCACGAAAGTGCGATCCGGATGGGCCGGCTGAAAGCTCCGGTAGTCGGGATGGAAGAGCGCCAGCATCCTGTCCAGGTCGTGGTCGTTGACCGCGGCCACCAGCGTGGCAATGCTGACGCTCATCTCTCCTCCTGAAGCGGTCCTGCCGGGCCTTGTCGTGGTTAGAAGTCCCAGTCGGCGTCTTCCGTGTTGACGGCCTTGCCGATGACGTAGGAGGAACCCGACCCGGAGAAGAAGTCGTGGTTCTCGTCCGCGTTCGGCGAGAGCGCCGACAGGATGGCCGGGTTCACGTCGGTGACGGCCTTCGGGAACATGGCCTCGTAGCCGAGGTTCATCAGCGCCTTGTTGGCGTTGTAGTGCAGGAACTTCTTGACGTCCTCGGTCAGGCCGACCTCGTCATAGAGGTCCTGCGTGTACTGCACCTCGTTCTCGTAGAGCTCGTACATGAGCTCGAAGGTGTAGTTCTTCATCTCCTCGCGGCGCTCCGGCGTGGCCGCCTCGAGCCCCTTCTGGTACTTGTAGCCGATGTAGTAGCCGTGCACCGCTTCATCCCGGATGATCAGACGGATGAGGTCGGCTGTGTTCGTCAGGCGCGCGCGGCTGGAGAAGTACATCGGCAGGTAGAAGCCCGAGTAGAACAGGAACGATTCGAGCAGCACCGAGGCGACCTTGCGCTTGAGCGGGTCGTCGCCCTGGTAGTAGTCCATGACGATCTCGGCCTTGCGCTGCAGGTTCACGTTCTCCGTCGACCAGCGGAACGCCTCGTCGATCTCCTTCGTCGACGCCAGCGTCGAGAAGATCGAGGAGTAGCTCTTCGCGTGCACCGATTCCATGAATGCGATGTTCGTGTAAACGGCCTCTTCGTGCGGGGTGATCGCATCCGGAATCAGGGAGACGGCGCCCACCGTGCCCTGGATCGTGTCGAGCAGGGTGAGACCCGTGAACACCCGCATGGTGAGCTGCTGCTCGACCGGGGTGAGCGTGTTCCAGGACTGCACGTCGTTGGAGAGCGGGATCTTCTCCGGCAGCCAGAAGTTGTTCGTGAGCCGGTTCCAGACCTCGACGTCTTTCTCGTCTTCGATCTTGTTCCAGTTGATCGCATCGACGTGCGAGACGAGCTTGAGCTTGTCAATCATGAGTTGTTCCTTTTTTGGCCACACACAGCAAATTTCACTTCCAGAATCCTCACAGCGACTCACTCATAGTGCACAGGAGACGCAGCCTTCCACCTCTGTGCCTTCGAGAGCCATCTGGCGCAGACGGATGTAGTAGATGGTCTTGATGCCCTTCTTCCACGCGTAGATCTGTGCGCGGTTGATGTCGCGGGTCGTGGCGGTGTCCTTGAAGAACAGCGTCAGGGACAGGCCCTGGTCCACGTGCTGCGTGGCAGCGGCGTAGGTGTCGATGACCTTCTCGTAGCCGACTTCGTAGGCATCCTGGTAGAACTCGGTGTTGTCGTTCGTCATGAACGGCGCCGGATAGTAGACGCGACCGAGCTTGCCTTCCTTGCGGATCTCGATCTTCGACGCGATCGGGTGGATCGATGCGGTCGAGTTGTTGATGTAGGAGATCGACCCGGTCGGCGGCACGGCCTGCAGGTTCTGGTTGTAGATGCCGTGTTCCATGACGGATGCCTTGAGCTCTGCCCACTCGGCCTGCGTGGGAATGTGCACGTCGGCCTGCGCGAACAGCTCGGCGCCGCGCGCGGTGGCCGGCTCCCAGACCTGGTCGGTGTACTTGTCGAAGAACGCGCCGGACGCGTAGGTGGAGTCCTCGAAGCCGACGAAGGCGTGGCCGCGCTCGACGGCCAGCGTGTTGGAGGCGCGGAGGGCATGGAACAGCACCGTGTAGAAGTAGATGTTGGTGAAGTCGATGGCCGCTTCGCTGCCGTAGTACACCCGCTCACGGGCAAGGTAACCGTGCAGGTTCATCTGGCCCAGGCCGATGGCGTGCGACTTGTCGTTGCCGTCTTCGATCGAACGCACGGAGGAGATGTGGCTCTGCTCGGAGACCGAGCTGAGGCCGCGGATGGCGGTCTCGACGGTCTTGCCGAAGTCGGGCGAGTCCATCGACAGGGCGATGTTCATCGACCCGAGGTTGCAGGAGATGTCCTTGCCGATCTGGTCGTAGGACAGGTCCTCGTTGTACGTGGTCGGCGTGTTGACCTGGAGGATCTCCGAGCACAGGTTGGACATGTTGATGCGGCCCTTGATCGGGTTCGCCGCGTTGACGGTGTCTTCGAACATGATGTACGGGTAGCCGGACTCGAACTGGATCTCTGCGAGCGTCTGGAAGAAGTCGCGGGCCTTCATCTTGGACTTCTTGATCCGCGAGTCGTCGACCATCTCGTGGTACTTCTCGCTGACGGAGATGTCCGCGAACGGCACTCCGTAGACGCGTTCGACGTCGTAGGGCGAGAACAGGTACATGTCCTCGTCCTTCTTGGCCAGCTCGAAGGTGATGTCGGGCACGACGACGCCGAGGGACAGCGTCTTGATCCGCACCTTCTCGTCGGCGTTCTCCCGCTTGGTGTCGAGGAAGCGCATGATGTCGGGGTGGTGGGCGTGCAGGTAGACCGCGCCGGCACCCTGGCGGGCACCGAGCTGGTTCGCATAGCTGAAGGAGTCTTCGAGCAGCTTCATCACGGGGATGATTCCGCTGGACTGGTTCTCGATCTGCTTGATCGGCGCGCCGGACTCACGGATGTTGCTGAGCAGCAGCGCGACGCCGCCGCCGCGCTTCGAGAGCTGCAGCGAGGAGTTGATGCCGCGGGAGATCGACTCCATGTTGTCTTCGATGCGGAGCAGGAAGCAGGAGACGAGTTCGCCGCGCTGGGCCTTGCCCGAGTTGAGGAACGTCGGAGTGGCCGGCTGGAAACGGCCGGCGATGATCTCCTCGACGAGGGCGATCGCCAGCTTCTCGTCGCCCTGGGCGAGGCCCAGGGCGGTCATCACGACGCGGTCTTCGAAGCGCTCGAGGTAGCGCTTGCCGTCGAAGGTCTTCAGCGTGTACGAGGTGTAGTACTTGAATGCGCCGAGGAAGGTCTGGAAGCGGAACTTCTTCGAGTAGGCCAGGTCGTTGAGGCTGGTGATGAACTCGAACGAGTACTGGTCCAGCACGGCCTGCTCGTAGTACTCCTTCTCGACCAGGTAGTCGAGGCGCTCGCGCAGGCTGTGGAAGAACACCGTGTTCTGGTTGACGTGCTGCAGAAAGTATTCCCGCGCCGCCTCACGGTCCTTGTCGAACTGGATTTCCCCGTTCGGGCCGTACAGGTTGAGCATGGCGTTGAGGGAGTGATAGTCCATCACCAGGCCGGGGGCCGGGTGAGTCATCGTCTTCACGGCTGTTGCTTCCAAAATTCTTCCAATCCGTCATGAACGATGCGCACATCATCCGGAGTTCCAAGTACTTCAAATCGATACATGTGAGGCACCTTGCACTTCGCGGCGATGATGTCGCCGGCGACGCAGAAGGCCGTGCCGAAGTTTGTGTTGCCCGCGCCGATGACCCCGCGGATGAGCGACCGGTTGTGCTCGTCGTTCAGGAATCTGATCACCTGTTTGGGCACCGCGCCCTTGGTCTCGCCGCCACCATAGGTCGGCACCACCAGGACGTACGGTTCGCTGACCCGCAACGGTTCGTCGCGCGCGTAGAGCGGGATGCGGGCCGCGGCGCGGCCCAGCTTCTCAACGAAGCGGTGCGTGTTGCCCGAGGTGCTGGAGAAATAGACGATATCGGTCACTGAACACCCCCTTCGTGTGTGCATGACAGTCGTGCGTGCCTGAGCGGCGCGCTGGAAGCCGCGGCCTGAGCCGGGCGGTCAGGCGAGGCGCTGTGCGAGTTCGTTGATCTTGTCGGGGCGGAAGCCCGACCAGTGGTCCTCGTCGGTGATGACGACGGGAGCCTGCAGGTAGCCCAGGGCCTTGACGGCTTCGAGGGCGTTCTCGTCGACCGAGAGGTCGAGGATCTCATATTCGATGCCCTTGTTGTCCAGGGCGCGGTAGGTCGCCGTGCACTGCACGCAGGAGGGCTTGGTGTAGACCGTGATTGCCATGGGAAGGGCCTTTCTCGTCGTTCAGGAATCAGTATTCAAACTCAGTATTCAAACTCAGTGCTCAAAATCGGTTTTCATGTGAAATCTGAAGTTCAAGGCGTGCTGTGTTGAACTTTTATACTACATGTAGTGATCGGAAATGGGAATGGCCACTACATGCAGTAATTACAATTATGTAGTTATCCACCGACATTCCACCGGTTGTGCACAGCCCGGCGGATGCAACAACGCCCATTCTCCGCGGCATGCGGCGAAGTTATCCACAGGCCGGCCCCCGGCCGAAGTTTCCCCCTGTGGAAACAGAAACGGCGTGTCGTGATTCCTGGTCGCGCCGCACGGCCGCCGCCCGCACGGTTGCCGCACCGGTCGCCGCACCGATCGTTCGTGGCGCACCTTCGGCGACCCGGCGCACCCTGCAACGTGCGCCGGCTTCCCAAAGGTGCGCCGCGACTTTCGAGCCTGGCCGCAGCAGCAGCCCGACCAGGGGAACACCCCGGCCCCGACGGCACCGGTTCCGTCAGGCCCGCGGCACGCCGCGCTCGCTCAGGAACCGGTGGAAGAGGGTGGGCGAGAACGCGGTGTCCCAGTCCCAGCGGTCGAAGCTGTCGGAGTGCCTCCGCAAGGCGTCCTCTCGGCGTTTCTCCTGCCACACCACTTCCCCGGGGTCCCGCCCCGCAAGCACTCTGCCGCGGGTGTACTTGTGCTTTCCGTCGAACTCACCGATCTTGCGAATCCTCCGCCAGTAGTAGTCGACCCAGTAGTCGCTTCCGTCGACGTTCAGGAAGGGCACCTGCAGCTCGGGCACCTCGAATCCGAGTTGGAAGATCCGCACCCGGCTCAACGATTCCCCGCCGTTTGCCGACCGCCCATTCCCGAACTCGATCGCCCGGTCGGCCTGCCGGGCGCCGAACCGCGGGTTGACGGTCGCGAGTTCGGCGAACAGGTGGGCTTTGGTCAGGGCGGCAGGCAGGACGATGCCGCGCCGCGCCCCACTGGCCACGCGTTCCTGGTCGACACGGAGGGCATGATCGATCATCACGACCCCCGTGAGAAAGCTCGTGGCCGCGGCAACGTCGACGAGGGTTCGGGCAAGGGAGGTGACGTGAATCCCGGCGATCACCTCGATCTGCGGAGCCGGCGCCCCGCGATGACTGGTCGTGTGACGCGCAGTGCCGCCACCGGAGGCGTCGGGGTTGAGCGTATGCACCACGGGCGGCCAGGACCCGATGACCGGCAGGCCGTGCATCGCGGCAGCCGACAGGTGGGAGACCACCGCCGGTCGCTCGGCCGAAGCCACCGTCGCCCGCGTGAAAAGGCGGTAACGCTCGTCGGGGTCGGCGGAACGCCACACCTCGCCCGGCACGTAGACTCCCCGGCGCGGGCGCACCAGCGACCCTCCCCGCACCAGCACCCCGACCGCGTGCGAGGTGAAGCCGCTCTCCCGCAACGCCGCGGCGGGGATGAGCCCGTCGTGCCGCGCACTGACGGCGTCGAGCAGGTCGGACCTGAGGGCATTTCGGATAACAGTCATCCGCCACAGTGGTTCTGGCCGGCGCCCCGGCACGGTGCACCGTCGCATCCGTGGACAAGTCAGACGGATGCCGCCCTGTGGACAACCGCGCTCCCCGAGCTCTCGCGCAGTCGTTCCCTGTCCTGGCGCACCTTGCGGAAGCGGGCGCACTCTCTACCGCGCGCCGCGTGTCCAAGGGTGCGCCGCGAGCCGCTGAAGCGCCGCGGCAACGGCGGGGGTCGCGGGCCGGGCGCGCGGAAAGGGCCGGCCCCCGAGGGGACCGGCCCTTTCTGCCTGCGCTGTGAGGCTGGCCGCTACTTGGTCAGCGGGGACAGCTTCGGGTCGTTCGCGTATGCCTCGGCCGCGTTGGCCTTGGTCACGATGACCGGGGGGAGCAGGAAGGCGGGCACGATCTTCTTGCCGTTGTCGTACGACTTGGTGTCGTTGACCTCGGGGGTCTCGCCCTTCTGCAGGACCTTGGCCATGTCGATGGCCTGCGCCACGAGAACACGGGTGTCCTTGTTGATGGTGGAGTACTGCTCACCGGCCATGATCGACTTGACGGACTCCGCCTCGGAGTCCTGACCCGTCACGACGGGGATCGGCTTGCCGGCGGCCTTCACCGAGGTGATGACAGCGCGGGCGAGGGTGTCGTTCGGGGAGAGAACGCCATCGATGGCCTTGTCACCGTACGTGCTGGTGAGGAGCGAGTCCATCCGGCTCTGCGCGTTCTCGGCCTTCCAGCCGGCGGTCGCGGTCTGCTTGATGTCGGTCTGGCCCGAGGCGACGACGAGGGTGCCGTCATCGATCTTCGGCTGCAGCACGCTCATCGCGCCGTTGAAGAAGACCGGGGCGTTGGCGTCGTCCGAGGAACCGGAGAACAGCTCGATGTTGTACGGGCCGGCCGGCTTCTTCGCCTTGAGACCGTCCAGCAGCGCCTGGCCCTGGAGTTCACCCACCTTGAAGTTGTCGTAGGCGACGTAGTAATCGACGTCGGCGGTGTTCAGGATGAGCCGGTCGTAGGCGATCACGATCGCGCCGGCGTCGTGGGCCGCCTTGACCTGGGTGCCGAGCTGGCCACCGTCGGCGGCGCCGATGATGATGACCTTGGCACCCTTGGTGACCATGGCCGAGATCTGGTCCTGCTGGTCCTTGACCGTGGTCGAGGCGCCGGCATACTGCACGTCGCCCTTGAACCCGGCGGCCTTGAGGCCGTCTTCGAACAGCCCGCCGGCGAGGACCCAGTTCTCAGAGGTCTTCGAGGGGAGAGCGATGCCGATGAGCGAATCGGCGGGGAATCCGGCAGCAGCGCTGGATCCGCCCGTCGTGTCGGTGCGGGTCGAGCAACCCGACAGCGCCATCAAGGCGACCGCGGCAATCGCGGTGGTCGTAAGGAGTTTTCGCATTGTCAATCACTTTCTGTGGGAGAGGTTGGTGCAGGGAAGGGTGAAGCGACGCCCGGAAACGGGCGGGGTCAGGTGGAGACGTCCGACGGCCGCGCGGTGTCCGGCGTGCCGGAGGTCGGGACCACGGCCGGTGGTTCGGCGGGGAACTCGCCCGTCTTGTTCTTGCGGGTCAGGAACCCGATCAGCGAAGGCCGGCCCTGGCTCTTGTTCCAGACGTCGACACCCACCGCGATCAGGAGCACCAGGCCCTTGATGATCTGCACCCGGTCGGCGCCGACACCGAGCAGCTGCAGCCCGTTGTTCAGCACGGCCATGACCAGGCCACCGACGATGGAGCCCGTCACGGTGCCGATACCGCCCGAGACGGCCGCGCCGCCGATGAACACTGCCGCGATCGCGTCGAGTTCCCAGCTCAGGCCGTCCTGGGGTCCGGATGCCACCGAGCGGGCGACGAAGATCATGCCGGCCAGCGAGGCCAGGATCGACATGTTCATCATCACGAGGAAGTTGACCCGGCGGGACTTGACGCCCGACAGTTCGGCTGCGAGCTTGTTACCGCCGACCGCGTAGACGTGACGGCCGAAGATCGTGTTGCGGGTGATGAATGAGTAGAAGAGCACGAGGACGCCGAGGATGATGCCCGACACCGGGAAACTCGTGCCGACCCGGCCACCGGCGAACAGCACCGTCGCGTAGATCACGACCGCGTCGAGAAGCACGACCTTCAGGATGCTGACCCAGAGTGGCGCGGGCTCGGAACCCATGATCTTCTGCACGCGGCGGGCGCGCCATTCGACCATAACGACGGCCACGACGATGATCAGGCCGAGCAGCAGGGTGAAGTTGTTGTACCCGGTGAACGGGCCCACCTCCGGAAGGTAGCCGGAGCCGATCGTGGTGAAGCCTTCGGGGACCGGAACGGTGTTCGCGTTGCCGATGACCTGGTTGCCACCTCGCCAGATGAGCATTCCGGCGAGGGTGACGATGAAGGCCGGCACACCGATGTAGGCGACCCAGAAGCCCTGCCAGGCGCCGATCAGCGCCCCGACGGCGAGTCCGAGGAGGATCGCCAACGGCCAGGGCAGGTTCCATTCCTGCATGGCGGTGGCCACCACGATGCCCGCGAATGCGGCGACGGAGCCGACCGACAGGTCGATGTGGCCGGCGATGATCACCATCACCATACCGATCGCGAGGATCAGGATGTAGGAGTACTGACTGACCAGGTTGATCAGGTTCCCTGAGGAGAGGGTCAGCCCGTTGGTGAGGAATTGGAAGAGCACGACGATGGCGATCAGGCTGAACAGGATGCCGAACTGGCGCACGTTGGAACTGCCGCCGCCGAAGATCTTCTTCAGGTCCCTGAGGCCGCCCCGGGGACTCGTGTCTGCGCTCATATGCTGTGAACCTTCTTCCTTGCGGAGGTCATACTTTTCATCAGGGTTTCCGGGTCGGCCGTTTCGGCCGGGATGCAGTCGGTGATCGCGCCTTCGAAGACGGTGTAGATCCGGTCGGCCAGGCCGAGCAGCTCGGGGAGTTCGGAGGAGATCAGGATGACTCCCTTTCCCTGCGCCGCCAGCTCCTGGATGATGCCGTAGATCTCGTACTTGGCGCCGACGTCGATGCCTCGGGTCGGTTCGTCGAGGATGAGCAGGTCAGGGTCGGTGAACATCCACTTGGCCAGGACCACCTTCTGCTGGTTGCCGCCCGAGAGCTTGTTGACGCCGGCGTCGACGCTGGGCGTCTTGATCCGGAGGCTGGTGCGGTAGCGCTCGGCGATCGCGTACTCCTTCGAGTCGTTGACGACCGGGCCCGCCGAGATCTTGGACAGCTTCGCGGACACGATCGACCGCTTGATGTCATCGAGCAGGTTGAGTCCGAGCGCCTTGCGGTCCTCGCTCACGTAGGCGAGGCCGTGGTCGATGGCCTCGGCCACGTTGCGCAACTCGATCTCCTTGCCGTCCTTGAACACCTGCCCCGAAAGGAAGTTGCCATAGGACCGCCCGAAGATGCTCATCGCGAGCTCGGTGCGGCCGGCGCCCATCAGCCCCGCTATGCCGACGATCTCGCCCTTGCGAACGGTGAGGCTGGAGTTCTTGACGACCATCCGCTCGGCGACCTGCGGGTGCTGCACGTTCCAGTTGCGCACCTCGAAGAAGACGTCGCCGATGTGCGGCGTGCGGTCGGGGAACCGGCTTTCCAGGCTGCGGCCGACCATCCCGCGGATGATCCGATCCTCGTTGACACCGTCCGCGACCACGTCGAGCGTCTCAATCGTCAGGCCGTCCCGGATGATCGTGATCGAGTCGGCGACCTGTTCGATCTCGTTGAGTTTGTGGGAGATCATGATCGAGCTGATGCCCTTGCCCTTGAGACCCCGGATGAGGTCGAGCAGGTGCTGGGAATCGGCCTCGTTCAGGGCCGCGGTCGGCTCATCGAGGATGAGGACCTTGACCGACTTGTTGAGCGCCTTCGCGATCTCCACGAGCTGCTGCTTGCCGACGCCGATGTTCTTGATCAGGGTGTCGGGGTCGTCTCGGAGGCCGACCCGGGCGAGCAGCTCGAGAGCCGTCTTCTTGGCGGTGATCCAGTCGATCGCTCCCCACTTCGTGGGCTCATTGCCGAGGAAGATGTTCTCGGTGATCGACAGCTCGGGGACCAGCGCGAGCTCCTGGTGGATGATCGCGATCCCGGCGGCCTCGCTCGAGCGGATGTCCTTGAAGTGCATGACCTGGCCCTGGTAGACGATGTCGCCCGAGTAGGTGCCGTAGGGGTAGACGCCGGAGAGGACCTTCATCAGGGTGGACTTGCCGGCTCCGTTCTCGCCGCAGATCGCATGGATCTCGCCGGCCCTGACCGTGAGCGACACGTTCGAGAGCGCCTTGACGCCGGGGAATTCCTTGGTGATCGCACGCATCTCGAGGATGATTGGTTCAGCGGACATGGCCGGCCTCCCCACCGCGGCGTGACTGGCCGGGCGACGTCGGAGACAGGTCAGATGTGGCCCCGTGAAGCGCGTCGGCGGAAGTCGTGCGGGCAGCCCCGGGCGGTTGTACTAGTGTTCTCACAGCTTGACCTCGATGTCGTGTCACTGACCTTGACCACGGCCAACTCAATGTGACCGATCACATTGTTTATGTTTGCGTGCGACCCGCGCGCTGTCAAGGGAAAGTTAGTCACGCTTGGGTAACGCCCGGCCAGAGCTGGTTCCGCGGGTGCGGACCGGCCCTCGCCCCGTTGATTTGATAAAGACGGATCGTACTCCCCAGTGGCCGTCACGGCTAGCGGATGCGCCCACGCCCCGCGCGCAGAAGGGCCCGGTGTCGACGACACCGGGCCCTTCTCCACTGACTGGTCAGCGACCGCCGGAGCGGCGCTTGTTGTAGACGTCGAACGCCACGGCCGCCAGGAGCACGAGACCCTTGATCAGCTGCTGGTATTCCGTGCCGACGCCGAGGATCGACATGCCGTTGTTCAGCAGCCCGATGATCAGACCACCGATGATGGCGCCGGTGACGGTGCCGATGCCGCCCGTGACGGCGGCACCACCGATGAAGACCGCGGCGATGGCGTCGAGTTCGAAACCGTCACCGGCCTTCGGGTTGGCCAGGTTCAGCTGGGCGGTGAAGATGAGCCCGGCGAGGGCGGAGATGACACCCATGTTCACGAACAGCATGAACGTGACGCGCTTGGTCTTGATGCCCGACAGGGCGGCGGCGTTGAGGTTGCCGCCGATCGCGTACACATGCCGCCCGAAGACGCTGTTGGCCATCACCGCCGCGTAGACGACCGTGAGCAGGCCGAGGACGACGAGCACGATCGGGGTGCCACGGTAGCTGGCGAGCAGGTAGGTGATGAAGAGGATGATGCCGGCCGTGAAGACGAGCTTGAGGATGAACCAGGCGAACGGCTCGTCCTCGACGTCGTACTTCTTGCGGGCCAGGCGAGAACGGATGCCCTGGGCGACCAGGAGCGCCGTCGCCAGCAGTCCGATACCCATCGTGAGAGGCTCGAGCAGAGTCGTTCCGCCGCCCAGGTCAGGCAGGAATCCGCTGCCGAGTGCGCGGAACTCGTCCGGGAACGGGGAGATCTGCTGGTTCTGCAGGGCGATCTGGGTGAGGCCGCGGAAGGTGAGCATGCCGGCCAGGGTGACGATGAAGGCCGGTATCCCGAAGTAGGCGATCCAGAACCCCTGCCACACTCCGACCACCGCGCCGACGCCGAGGCAGAGCACGATGGCGGCCCACCACGGGATGTTCCACTGCGTGATCATCACACCAGCCATGGCGCCGACGAAGGCGACGACGGAACCGACCGACAGGTCGATGTGGCCGGCGATGATGACCATCACCATCCCGACGGCCAGGATCAGGATGTAGCTGTTCTGCACGATCAGGTTCGACACGTTGATCGGCTTGAGCGTGATGCCGCTCGTCGCGATCTGGAAGAAGATGGTGATCGCGAGAAGGGCGATGATGAGGCCGACTTGGCGAAGCTGGCTGCCAAGGTAATTAAGTGCAGATCTGAACGCGCTCATCGGTTGTCCTTCTCCCTTTCCTGAGTCATGTGTTGCATAAGGTATTCGGCGGTCGCCTGACCGCGGGGTACGTCAGCCGTGATGCGCCCCTCGAAGATCGTGTAGATCCGGTCGCAGATGCCGATCAGCTCCGGCAGCTCGGACGAGATGACGATCACACCCTTGCCGTCGTCGGCGAGTTTGTTGATGATCCCGTAGATCTCGTACTTGGCGCCGACGTCGATGCCGCGGGTCGGCTCGTCGAGGATGAGGACATCCGGGTCGGAGAACATCCACTTCGACAGCACGACCTTCTGCTGGTTGCCGCCCGAGAGCTTGCCGGCCAGGGCCTCGACGCTGGGGGCCTTGATGTTCATGCTCTTGCGGTAGCCCTCGGCGACGACGATCTCCTGGTTGGAGTCCACCCAGCCGCGCTTCGAGATCTTGTGCAGCGACACCAGCGAGATGTTCCGCTTGATGTCTTCGATCAGGTTCAGGCCGTAGCGCTTGCGGTCCTCCGTGGCGTAGGCGAGGCCGTGGTCGATCGCGGCCGCCACCGTGCTGGTGTCGACGAGGGCGCCGTTCTTGTAGACCTTGCCCGAGATGTTGTGGCCGTAGCTATGGCCGAACACGCTCATCGCGAGTTCGGTGCGGCCCGCGCCCATCAGCCCGGCGATGCCGACGATTTCGCCGGCCCTGACCGAGATGTTGGCGTCCTTGACGACCTTGCGCTGGTGGTCCAGCGGGTGGTAGACGTTCCAGTCCTCGACCCGGAGGAGCTCCTCGCCGATGTGCGGCGTGTGGTCCGGGTAGCGGCTGCCGAGGTCACGGCCGACCATCCCCTTGATGATGCGTTCTTCCGAGATGTCGTCGGTGTGCATGTCGAGGGTTTCGATCAGCTTGCCGTCACGGATGATGGTGACCTCGTCGGCGACGGCCTTGATCTCGTTCAGCTTATGGCTGATCATGATCGACGTGATGCCCTGGCCCTTGAGATGCTTCATCAGGTCCAGCAGGTGCGCGGAGTCCTCGTCGTTCAGGGCGGCGGTCGGCTCGTCCAGGATGAGGAGCTTCACCTCCTTGGAGAGCGCCTTGGCGATCTCGACGAGCTGCTGCTTGCCGACGCCGATGTCGCGCACCTTGGTGATCGGGTTGTCCTTGAGGCCGACCCGGGCGAGCAGTTTCGCGGCCTCGAGGTTGGTCTTGTTCCAGTCGATCCAGCCGCCCGACTGCTGCTCGTTGCCGAGGAAGATGTTCTCGGCGATGGACAGGAAGGGGCTCAGTGCGAGTTCCTGGTGGATGATGACCACGCCGGTGGCTTCGGATTCGTTGATCGATTTGAAGGCGACGGTCTCGTTTTCGAAGACGATTTCACCGTCGTAGGTGCCGGCCGGGTAGACCCCCGATAGCACCTTCATGAGGGTGGATTTTCCTGCGCCGTTCTCACCGCAAATCGCGTGAATATGGCCCCGCTGCACCGCGAGGGAGACGTCCTGAAGCGCTTTGACTCCGGGGAAGGTTTTCGTGATGCTGCGCATCTCGAGAATATTTGTGGTCACCGTTACTTCTTCTTCCGGTGGTAGGGGTGAGGGTAGTGGCGGCGTCTCCGCCGCCACTACCCGGTGTGGGAGAAAACCTACTTGAGGTCTGCTTCGGTGTAGTACCCGGTGTCGATCAGGAGTTCCTTGTAGTTGTCCTTCGTGACGACCTTGGGCGGGAACAGGTAGGTCGGGACGATCTTGACCTTGTTGTCGTAGCTCTTGGTGTCGTTTACCTCAGGGGTCCTGCCGTTGAGCAGGTCGTCGGCCATCTTCACGGCTTCGTCGCCCAGCAGGCGAGTGTCCTTGTAGATGGTGGAGTACTGCTGGCCGGCGATGATCGACTTGACCGAGGCCGCTTCCGCGTCCTGGCCGGTGACGATCGGGAGGGCATTGGTGGCGTAACCGGAGCTGGTCAGCGCCGAGATGATGCCGATCGAGAGACCGTCGTACGGGGACAGGACGCCGTCAACCTTGCTGCCGTCGGAGTACGTGCTGGCAATGAGGTTCTGCATCCGCTTCTGGGCGGTCGCCGGGTCCCAGCGCAGGGTTGCCACCTGGGTGAAACCGACCTGGCCGCTTTTGACGACGACGACGCCCTTGTCAATGAACGGCTTGAGGGTGTCCATCGCGCCATTGAAGAAGAACGTGGCGTTGTTGTCGTCAGGGCTGCCCGCGAACAGTTCGACGTTGAACGGGCCGGTCGCGCCGGTGTCCTTGCCGTCCTTGTCGAGAACGCCGAGTCCGGTGAGCAGGCTCGTGGCCTGCTGAACGCCGACCTCGTTGTTGTCGAAGGTCGTGTAGTAGTCGACGTTCTTGTTGCCGTTGATCAGCCGGTCGTACGCGATGACCTTGACGCCGGACTTGGCGGCCTGGTCGAGCTGGTCGCTGAGGGCGGTGCCGTCGATGGAGGCGATGATGAGGACCTTGGCGCCCTTGGTCAGCATGTTGCTGATCTGCTGCACCTGGTTCGGGATCTTGTCGTCGCCGTATTCAAGGTCGACCTTATAGCCGAGCTTCTCGAGCGAGGCCTTGACGGCGTCGCCGTCCTTGATCCAGCGGGAGGAGGTCTTGGTCGGCATGGCAACCCCGACGAGGGCACCCTTGTTGGCTCCGGCCGTGTCGTCAACCGTCGTGGTGCCGCCACGGGTTCCGCCGGAGCAGGCCGCGAGGGAGAGTGCAAGTCCGATGGCAGCGATGCCGGCGAGGACCTTACGTGTCTTCACTGATTTACCTTTCGTGTTTCTGTATCAACTCTGATTGCAGTTGGTGGTGGGTGCTGATGGGTGTGATTACAGGCCTTGTGCCAGTCGGTAGTAGGCCTGGTTCCAGCGCACCTCGCGGGTGAAGTCCCGCAGGGTGGTGGTCTTGTCGATCACGAGAAGCTCGGTGCGAGCGATCTCGGCGAAATCGTGGAACACCTCGATGCCGACGGCGGTCGACATCACGGTGTGGTGGGCGGCTCCGGCGGTGAGCCAGGCTGCGGCGGAGGTGGCGAAGTCGGGCTCGGGGCTCCAGACGGCACGGCCGACCGGGAGCTTGGGGAGCGCCTCGGTGGGTTCGACGACCTCGACGACGTTCGCGACGAGACGGAACCGGTCGCGCATGTCGCTCATCGCGACGACCACGGCGGGGCCGGGGTCGGCGTTGAAGACCAGGCGAACGGGGTCTTCGCGGCCGCCGATGCCGAGCGGGTGGATCTCGAGGGTCGGCCGGGCACTCGAGAGTGCGGGGTTGACCTCGAGCATGTGGGCGCCGAGGATGAGCTCCGCCCCGGGGGTGAGGTCGTAGGTGTAGTCCTCCATCAGGCTCGCACCGCCGGGGAGACCCGCGCCCATCACGCTGGCGACGCGCACGAGGACGGCCGTCTTCCAGTCGCCCTCGGCGCCGAAGCCGTAGCCCTGTTCCATCAGTCGCTGCACGGCGAGGCCGGGCAGCTGGCGGAGGGCGCCCAGGTCTTCGAAGCTGGTGGTGAAGGCGCTGAAGCCGCCGGCCTCGAGGAAGGACTTCAAGCCGATTTCGATCGCGGCGCCGTAGCGGAGCGAGTCGTTGCGCTCTCCGCCCCGGCGAAGTTCGGGGGCCACGTCGTAGAGGTCCTCGTATTCGGCGACGAGGGCGTCGATGTCGGCATCCGTTGCCGCGTGCACGGCATCGGCGAGTTCGTTGACGGGCCAGGTGTTCACCTGCACGCCGAACCGGAGTTCGGCTTCGGTCTTGTCGCCCTCGGTGACGGCGACGTAGCGCATGTTGTCGCCGAAGCGGGCGAGCTTCATGCTGCGGGCCGCGGCCCAGCCGGCCGCGGCGCGGGTCCAGGTGCCGATCTGGTGGGTGACGGCCGGGTTCGACACGTGGCCGACGACGGTCTTGCGGGAAACCCCGAGGCGGGTCTGGATGTAGCCGAACTCCCGGTCGCCGTGGGCGGCCTGGTTGAGGTTCATGAAGTCGAAGTCGATCTCGCTCCACGGCAGTTCGACGTTGGCCTGGGTGTGCAGGTGCAGGAGGGGCTTCGTCAGCGCGTCGAGGCCCGAGATCCACATCTTCGCCGGGGAGAAGGTGTGCATCCAGGCGATCAGGCCGATCACGTGGTCGGCGGAGTTCGCGTCGAGCGCGGCCCGGCGGATCGACTCGGAGTCCTTGAGGACGGGCTTCCAGACGATCTTCACGGGCACATCGCTGGACGCGCCGAGGGCGTCGGCGATGGCCTTGGACTGCTCGGCGACCTGGCGCAGCGTTTCCTCACCGTAGAGGTTCTGGCTGCCGGTGAGGAACCAGACCTCGTAGTGGTCGAGGGTCGTGGAGAGAGTAGGCATTACTTGAGTGCTCCTTGCGGTGCTTGTCCGTAGACGTTCTGGTAGCGGGTGAAGAGGGAATCGATCGCGGCCTGCGGGATGGGGATGAGTTTGCCGCCCTGGCGGGCGATGTGTACGGTGCGGGCCACGTCTTCGACCATGACAGCAGCCTTGACGGCGTCGCGGGCATCCTTACCGATCGTGAACGGGCCGTGGTTCTGCATCAGCACGGCCCGGGAGCGGTGCCCGGTCAGGGCTTCGACGATGCCGCGGCCGATGGTGTCGTCGCCGATGATCGCGAACGTTCCGACCGGCACGGGGCCGCCGAACTCGTCGGCCATGGCGGTGATCACGCAGGGGATCGCCTCGCCGCGGGCTGCCCACGCGGTCGCGTAGGTGGAGTGCGTGTGCACGACGCCGCCGACCTCGGGCATGTGCCGGTAGACGTAGGCGTGGGCGGCGGTGTCGCTGGACGGGGACCGGTCCGATCCGGGGGTGCCTTGGATCACGTTGCCGCCCAGGTCGCAGAGGATCATGTTTTCCGGCGCGAGGTCGGCGTAGTCGACGCCGCTGGGCTTGATCACGAACAGGTCGGCTCCCGGCACGCGGCCGGAGACGTTGCCGCCGGTCCAGACGACCAGATCGTTGCGGGTGAGCTCCGCGTGCAGCCGGGCGATGTCGTCGCGGAGCCGGGCGACGGCCACCTCGATCCTTGGTCCGAACGAGCTCATGCGGGCACCGCCTCGGCGCCGGCGGCCACCGGCGCGACGGCGCCCGGCGCGAGGGCGTCGCGCCGCAGGGCCTTGAGCCGGTGCATCACATCGTTGGCGCCGCGGCCGAAGTAGTCGTGCAGCAGCGAGTACTCCGCGAACAACGTGTCGTAGGCGGTCGCCGACTCTTCGTTCGGGGTGTAGACGTTTCTGTTGAGCTTGCCCATCGCCTTCCCGGCTGCTCGCACATCGGCGTAGGCGCCGGCGGCGACGGCCGCGTGGATGGCCGAGCCGAGCGCTGGCCCCTGGTCGCTCGCGATGGTGGAGATCGGCATCCGCAGGATGTCGCTGTAGGTCTGCATGAGGAAGCTGTTCCTCAGCAGCCCGCCGGCGACGATGAACTCGGTGACCGGCACCCCGCTCGCGTTGAACGTCTCGACGATGGTGCGGGCGCCGAACGCGGTGGCCTCGAGCAGGGCCCGGTAGATCTCTTCCGGGCGAGTGGTGAGGGTCGCGCCGAGCACGAGTCCGGAGAGCTGGTGGTCGACGAGCACGGAGCGGTTGCCGCTGTGCCAGTCGAGGGCGACGAGCCCGTGGCCGCCGACCGGCTGGTCGCGGACCAGCTCGGTGAGGTACTGGTGCACGCTCAGCCCGGCATCCTTCGCGGCCTCGTGGCAGCGCGGCGGAACCTGGTTGGCGACGTACCAGGCGAAGATGTCGCCGACGCCGGACTGGCCGGCCTCATAGCCGTAGAGCCCGGAGACGATGCCGCCGTCGACGACGCCGCACATGCCGGGGACTTCGGCGAGGTGGTCGGAATTCATCACCTGGCAGGTCGAGGTGCCCATGATCGCGACCATCTGGCCGGGCTCGACCGCCTGGGCGGCGGGGGCGGTGACGTGGGCGTCGACGTTGCCGACGGCCACGGCGATGCCTTCCGGCAGGCCGGTCCAGGCGGCGGCCTCCTTCGACAGGGTGCCGGCGGATGCTCCGAGCTGGCCGATCTCGTGGGCGACCTTTTCCGTCGCGAACTGCGCGAACGCGGGGTTGAGGGCGGCGAGGAACTCCTCGCTCGGGTAGGCGCCGTCCTGCAGGATGCCCTTGTACCCGGCGGTGCAGGCGTTGCGCACGTAGTTCCCGGTGAGCTGCCAGACGATCCAGTCGGCGGCCTCCACCCAGTGGTCCATCCGGTTGTACAGTTCGGGGTCTTCCTCGAGCAGCTGCAGACCCTTGGCGAACTCCCACTCGCTCGAGATGAGTCCGCCGTAGCGCGGCAGCCAGCTCTCGCCCCGGCTGGCGGCCAGCTCGTTGATGCGGTCGGCCTGGCGCTGCGCGGCGTGGTGCTTCCACAACTTGACGTAGGCGTGCGGCCGGTCGGCGTACTCGGGCAATTCGTTCAGGGGCGTGCCGTCGGCGAGCACCGGCACCATGGTGCAGGCGGTGAAGTCGGTGCCGACGCCGATCACGAGCGCCGGATCGATACCCGCGGCAGCGATCGCGGCGGGCACAGCGCTCTTCAGCACGGCCACATAGTCCGCCGGAACCTGCAGCGCCCACTCGGGCGGGAGGACCGCTCCGGTGACGGCGAGGACGGTGTCCATCACGGCGTGCGGGTAGTCGAGCACGGCCGATCCGAGTTCGACTCCGTCGGAGACGCGCACGACGACAGCGCGACCGGACAGGGTCCCGTAGTCGATCCCGATGACGTAGCTCTCGTCGCCTGCCTGTGCCGGCGGCTGCTCGGTCGTGCTCACGAAATCGACTCCCTTGTCTGGCTGGTGCTGCGCCTGCCCGGGTGGTTCTCGGACCGGATGTGACAGTCGAATGTGATCGGTCACATTCGATGGTCTTATGTTAGTCCCACTAACGACTCCGGTGTCAAGTCCGATTTGCGTCGACTTGAGAACGGTCCCCCCAGTCCGGGGTTGGGCGGTTTCTCGGCCGACCGGGCGCGGCATCCGCTCGCTCCGGTGCGGCTTCATCGTCAGGGCGCGCCGGTTTCGGCAGGCCGCCCCCGCCCCAAGGTGGCGGCCTGCCGAAACCGGCGTGGGCTCAGAAGGCCGGCGGCGCCGTCGACTCGCGCACGATCAGCCGCGGCATGATCGGATCGCGGTCGACGATGGGCTCACCGCCCGGGAGATTGCTCAGTAGCAGGGCGATGCAGCGGCGGCCGAGTTCGCCGAAGTCCTGCCGCACCGTGGTCAGCGGCGGCCAGAAGTGCGCCGCCTCGGGGATGTCGTCGAAGCCCACGATGCTGATGTCCCGCGGGATGCCCAGGCCGGCGTCCCTGGCCGCGTGCATGAGCCCGAGCGCCATCTGGTCGTTCGAGGAGAAGATCGCGGTGAAATCGCGGCGGCCGAAAAGCTCCCGCCCCGCGTGGTAGCCGAAGTCCGCGGTCCAGTCGCCGAGGATCGGAGCCGTCGTGGGGACATCCATCGCCCCCATCTCATCGAGGAAGCCGCGCATCCGCGCCTCCGCCTCGATCCAGTCCTGCGGGCCGGCCAGGTGGTAGATCCGCCGGTGGCCGAGGTCGATCAAGTGCCGGGTGGCAAGCCGGGCGCCGGCGATCTGGTCGACCGACAGGGCGTGGTCGTCGAGATGGCCGGTTGACTGCAACGACACGAAGGGCACCGTGATCGAGAGTTGCTCGAGCACGTCGAAGACCCGCACCTGGGGTGCGATCACCACGATTCCCTCCACGGCCTGCAGCATCAGGTGCATGAGGGCCGCCTCGATCGACTCCTGGTCGACCGTGGTCAGGTTCGCGGTGTTGACGTAGTACCCGGCTTCCCGTGCCGCGTCCTGGATCGCCGCAATGCTGCTGGCGGGTCCGTACTCGGAACTCTGCGCCGAGAGGATCCCGATCGTGCGGGATCGCCCGCGGGAGAGTGCCCGCGCCGCACGGTTCGGCCGGTACTGGAGGTCTTCCATGACCTGGAGTACGCGGGCCTTGGTCGTCTCACGAATGCTCGGGTGGTTGTTCAGAACGCGCGACACGGTCTGGTGGGAGACCCCGGCCAGGCGGGCCACATCCCGGATGCTGGGCGCCCGCACCTTGGGCAGATTCTCTGTCACGTAACGACCTTGTTCACATGTGCACGGTCACAAACGTGAACGCATATCAATTATGCACACCTGGCCGCCGGTCGGAAAGCACGGTGTGACAGTCACATTGCCGGGAGGCGGTGCCGGCGTTCCCTTGAGGTTACTGTCACATCCCGGCGCGTGACTGTCACATCGGGCCGGTGAGCGTCACAGCCGCGCGTAGGCCCGAACCGGGAAGGTGCCGAAGCCCGCGACCTTCGGCGGCACGGCCGTGAAGCTGGCGCCGGCGTCCGGCAGCGCCGCGAGCCCGGTGAGGTGCTCCACCACATGGATGCCCGCGGCAAGCAGCAGGGAATGCGCGGGCCGTTCCCCGCCCGACTCGGTGTCGTCAATGTTGAGGGAATCGATCCCGACCAGGACGACCCCGGAGTCGATCAGCACCTGCGCGGCCGCGCCGGTCAGGTACGGCGCGCCGACGGCGTACCCCGGGGTGCCGAAGTGGGCGTCCCAGCCGGTGTGGAGCAACACGGCGGAACCGGCAAGGCCGCTCCCCCGCCGGTTGAATGCGTCGGGGGATATGCCGCGGGAGGTGGCATCCGTCAGATGGAATACCTCCGCGGGCAGGTCGGCCAGGGTGTCGAGGGCGAGGCCCGCCAGGTCGGTGCCCTGAGGGTAGCGGTGGAACGGGCTGTCGAGATAGGTGCCCGTGTTGCCGATCATGGTGATCATATCCATCGCGAATTCGGTCCCGGGGGCGTATTTCGACCGGGAGTCTTCCCGAGTGAGGTGCGGCGAGATGACGGGGGCAGGAAGCCCGGGGTAGGTCACCAGACCCGCCCGGATCTCGTGGCTGAGGTCGACGAAGCGGGGGCGGGGGCGGGTGCCGGTCATAGGGGCTCCTTGGTGAGGGACGGACGGAGACGGTGCCGTTTGGCGGCCCGCACGATGAGCGCCACGACCGCCAGCAGGGCGGGGACGACGAGGTTGGGCCCTGCCAGCACGAGCAGCCCGGCGGTGAGCGCCACAGACACGACGGCGAGCCACCAGCCCGGCGACCAGGTGGCGAGCAGGCGCACGGCCGCGATCATGCCGAGCGTGTAGATGGCCACCATCGAGCTCGTGTGGATGAGGATGAAGGCCGCCAGGGGCAGCCCCTGGCTGACCATGACGGTGAAGTAGCTGCCGGTGAGCCCGGCCACGACGGCCAGGCTGCGGCGCGGGATACCGCCGGATTCGACGCCGGGGGTCATCCACCCGGGCAGGTCGCCGTCCCGGCCGAGTGAGGCGCCGAGCTTCGCGAAGGCGCCGATGTACACGTTCAGCACACCGAGCGCCACGACGGCGGCGATCACCGCCACGAGGAGCGGCCCGACCCCGAGCGGCGCGGCCTGGACCAGGTCGAGCAGGGGCACCTGGCCGTGGCCGGCCCGCGGGCCGAGCACGGCGATGGTCACGTACTGCAGGGCGAGATAGGCGATCCCGACCACGACGAGGGCGATCGCGGTGGCGAGGGGGATGACCCGGCGCGGGTTGCGGAACTCGCCGGCGATGTGGGTGCCGACCTCCCAACCGGCGAAGGCCCAGACGAACAGGCTGATCGCCGTGCCGACGCCGCCCCAGCCGTTCGGCAGGAACGGTTCGAGGTTGCCGGGGTCCGCGGCCGGGAAGGCCACGGCGACCACGCCGACGACGACGAACAGGAGGGCGCCGGTGAGCGCGAGCTGCACCAGGCCGGACACCCGCAGGCCGAAGAAGTTGGAGACGAACGGAGGGATCAGGATCAGGAGGGCCACCCCGGGGACGGCAGCCCGGTCGGCGCCGATGATCGCCACGACATATTCCGCGCCGAGCATGGCCACGACGGGGGCGCCGAAGCCCACCCCGAAGAAGAACCAGTAGCCGGTCATTCGAGCCCAGGTCTGGCCGAGCGAGCGCCGCACATAACTGGCCACGCCACCCGGGTCGGGGTAGCGCGAGGCCAGTGCGGCGAAGGTTCCGGCGAGCGGGATCGAGAGCAGGAACACGGCGAAGACGGCCACGAGCGAGGCCGGCCCGGCCGCGGTCGCCGCGAGGCCCGGCAGCACCAGGATTCCGGTGCCGAGCACGGCCGCGATGTAGAGGGCCGTGCCCTGCACCAGGCCGAGGGATCCGGCGTGCGCGGGCCGCGCATCCGTCGACAGAGGGTCAGGGATCACTGTCTCAGTGTCTGGGTTGATCGTCACTCCACCATGATCGTGCGCCGTCGCCGCCAGCGAAATGGCAGAGACGACACACTCCATCGAAAAACTGCCAACGTTTAGCGAGTGGGCAGGGCCTGCTCCACGTCGTCGATCAGGTCGGCCACGTCTTCGATGCCCACCGAGAGGCGGATGATGTTGTCGGGCACCTCGAGTTCGGTGCCGCGCACCGAGGCGTGCGTCATCTCGGACGGGTAGTTCACGAGGGACTCGACCCCGCCGAGAGACTCGGCCAGCTGGAACAGGTGGGTCGACTCGGCGAAGGCGCGCGCCGCGGGCGCTCCCCCGGCGAAGGCGAGGGACAGCATGCCGCCGAAGCCGCGCATCTGCGTTTTCGCCAGGTCGTGGCCGGGGTGGTCCGGCAGCCCGGGGTAGTACACGGTGTCGATCGCCGGGTGGCCCTGCAGGTGTTCGGCGATCGCCTGCGCGTTGCTGCAGTGGCGGTCCATCCGCACCGACAGGGTCTTGATGCCGCGCACGGTGAGCCAGGCGTCGAGGGGCGCGGAGACCGGGCCGGCCGCGAACTGCAGGAACTGGGCCTTCTCGGCCAGGGCGTCGTCGTTGATGACCAGGGCGCCGCCGAGCACGTCGGAGTGGCCGCCGAGGTACTTGGTGGTGGAGTGCACGACCACGTCGGCGCCGAAGGCCAGCGGATGCTGCAGCGCGGGCGAGGCGAACGTGTTGTCGACGATGACGGTGACCCCGAACCGGTGCCCGAGCTCGGCGAGCGCGGCGATGTCGCTGATCTTCATCAGCGGGTTGCTCGGCGTCTCCACCCAGAGGATCTTCGTCTCGCCGGGGATGATCGCCCGTTCGACGGCGGCGAGGTCCGACATCTCGACCGTGGTGTTCCGCACACCCCAGGCGCCGTGCACCTTGTTGATCAGCCGGTGGGTGCCGCCGTAGACGTCGTTGCCGAGCACGATGTGGTCGCCGGGCACCAGGAGGGCGCGCAGGATGGTGTCCTCGGCGGCGAGCCCGCTGGCGAAGGACAGCCCGTGTTTGCCGCCCTCGAGCGCGGCGAGCAGGGTCTCCAGCACGGTGCGGGTGGGGTTGCCGCCGCGGCTGTACTCGTAGCCGCCGCGCAGGTTGCCGATGCTCTCCTGCACGTAGGTGGAGGTCTGGTAGATCGGCGGGATGACGGCGCCGGTGGTCGGATCGAATTCCTGTCCGGCGTGGATGGCGATGGTGTCGAAGTTCTGCGTGCGAGCCATGGGTGGTCCTTACTGTCGGAGACGGTCTAGGCGCTCAGGTAGGTGAGCAGGTCGTGGCGGGTGATGACGCCGAGGGGTTTGCCGCCGTCGGTGACGAGCAACGCATCGTGGCCGGCGAAGGCGGCGCGGGCTGCGGCGACGGGCTCGTTCACGCCGATCATCGGCAGGGAGTCGCTGACGAAGGCGCTGACCTGGTCGCCCAGTTTGGCTTCCCCGGAGAAGACGAGTTCCATCAGGTGGCGTTCGTCGAGGGAACCGACGACCTCGCCCATGACGACCGGCGGTTTCGCGGTCAGCACGAGCACCTGGGAGACGCTCGACGACGTCATCCTTTCGATAGCGTCGCGCACGGTGGCGCTCGGGTGCACGTAGACGAACGCCGGGAGCGTGCCGGTCTTCGATTCGAGCAGGTTGCCGACGGTGTGCCCGGCGGGCGCGTTGGTGAAACCGTAGCTGCGCATCCAGCCGTCGTTGAAGATCTTGCCCAGGTAGCCGCGGCCGCCGTCGGGCAGCAGCACGACGATGGTGTCGGCGGCGGTGAGCTTCTCGGCGGCGCGGAGGGCGGCGACGACGGCCATGCCGCTCGAGCCGCCGACCAGGACTCCCTCCTCGAGGGCGAGGCGGCGGGTCATCGCGAAGGAGTCGGCGTCGGAAACGGCGATCACCTCGTGCACGACGGCCGGGTCGTAGGCGGCCGGCCAGAAGTCCTCGCCGACGCCCTCGACCAGGTACGGCCGGCCGGTGCCGCCGGAGTAGACCGATCCCTCCGGGTCTGCGCCGATGATGCGCACGGTGTCGCCAGACACCTCGCGGAGGTAGCGCCCGGTGCCGGTGATGGTGCCGCCTGTGCCCACGCCCGCCACGAAGTGGGTGATGGTGCCGTCGGTGTCGCGCCAGATCTCGGGGCCAGTGGTCTCATAGTGGCTGAGCGGCCCGTTCGGGTTGGCGTACTGGTTCGGCTTGAACGCCCCCGGGATCTCCCGGGCCAGCCGGTCGGAGACGCTGTAATAGGAGTCGGGGTGGTCGGGGGCGACGGATGTCGGGGTCACCACGATCTCCGCGCCGTAGGCCGTGAGCACGTTGCGCTTGTCCTCGCCGACCTTGTCCGGCAGCACGAACACGCACCGGTAGCCGCGCTGCTGGGCGACCAGGGCGAGGCCGACGCCGGTGTTGCCGGAGGTGGGCTCGACGATGGTGCCGCCGGGCAGGAGCAGGCCGTCGCGTTCGGCGGCGTCGATGATCCGGGTCGCGATGCGGTCCTTGGACGAGCCGCCCGGGTTGAGGTATTCGAGCTTGACCAGCACGGTGGCGGTCACGCCCTCCGTGACCTTGTGGAGCTTGACCAGCGGGGTGTCGCCGATCAGGTCGAGAATGGTGTCGGCAATTTTCATGGAGTGTCCTTCGTCATGGTGTCGCGTCGTGGTTCACTCGCCGCGCGGCCGGAGGCTGCACGCGCCGAGGGAATCGCGAGGTCGTGTGGGAATACGGGGTTGGCTAGCGACAACAACACCACGGACACGACATCAGAACGAACACGTTTCCCACTCTAGCGATGCGTGCTCGGAGTCACCAGACTGCGACGAGACTCACGTAAAGTGCTCGCGTAATGGGGTGCGTGCCTCATTTGATAATTGCTCGCGAAATGCCGGTCGTCGTTTGAGTACTGCGGTGTGCTTGGCGGATGGGTGAGTCATTGTCGATGAGCGCACGTCGAGAGATCACGAAGAAGCACGCCGCGGAGTATGCGCGGGCGCCCAAGAAGGCCAAGGGGGTGATGTTGGACCAGTTGGTTGCCACGACGGGCTGGTCCCGGGCGAACGCGAGGCGGGCGTTGACGGCCGCGTCGAAGCGGAAGGGGCCGGTGAAGCAGGTGAGGCGCAAGCCGAGGCCGCGGACCTATGGGTATGACACCCTCAAGCTGTTGATCCAGGTATGGAACCTTGCCGGGCGGCCGTCGGGGAAGTATCTGGCCGCGACGATGCCGATCTGGCTGCCCAAGCTGGAGGACCATCACGAGCTCGACGCGACGCGATTGACTGATCAGACCCGGGCGCAGCTGCTGGCGGTGTCCGGGGCGACGATCGACCGGCTGCTCAAGCCCACTCGTGATGGCGCGCGGCTGGTTGGCCTCTCGGGCACGAAACCCGGGCCCCTGCTGCGCAACTCGATCCAGATCCGCCGCGCCGGCGATGAGCACGAGCATGCCCCCGGGTTCGTCGAAGCGGACCTGGTGCTGCATTGCGGTCCGACGCTGATCGGCGAATTCATCCGCACCTTGACCGTGACGGACGTGTTCACCGGGTGGACCGAGAACATGGCCATCAAGAACAGCGCCCACCGGTGGGTGATTGACGCGATGACCGAGATCGAGGCCCGCCTCCCGTTCCCGCTGGTCTGCCTCGACACCGATAACGGGGGCGAATTCATCAACCACGCCCTGATCAAATGGGCCGGAGATCGTGACTTGTTCTTCACCAGGGCCAGGCCATACAAATCAAACGACAATGCCCACGTCGAGCAGAAGAACGGAGACGTTGTGCGCCGCCACGCGTTCCACTACCGGTACGACACGAGCCTTGAGCAGCAGCTTCTCAACGACCTCTACGCGCTCGTACGGGTGCGGCTGAACATGTTCACTGCGACAACCAAAGCGATCAGCTGGCGGTCCAACAAACACGGCAAGAAGACCCGGGTCTACGACAAACCGCGAACCCCCTACCAGCGCGTCCTCGATTCCGGAGTCCTCACTCCGGAACGCACGAACGAGCTCGACCAACTCTTCGCCGACACGAACCCCGCCAAGCTGACACGCCAGATCACGGCCATCCAAACCCGCCTCATCTCACTCGCGAGAGACAAAACAAATACCCTCACCACCGGAGTTTCGCGAGCAAAACTAGATGAGGCACCGGAACAGATTTCGCGAGCATCTTGACATGAGGCATCTCGGACTGCGGCCCGCGCAGCAGGTTCAGCCGGGCTGCGTAGAATCGCGACCATGCTGAAGACGCCCGTGCCCGCTGACGACACGACGGATGCCCCGCGCTCGCCCCGCGAGGTGAAGCGCCTGGTCTGGAACCGCCGGTTCGGCCTCGCCCTGGGCGTGCTCGCCGCCGTCGCCGTGAGCGCGCTGCTCCTCTCCTCGGTGCTCGCGCCCGCGAGCGCGCCGGGCGAGTCCGCCGGCACCACCGGCGCCGACACCACCGGAGCGGACACCACCGGAGCCGGCGCGACGGGAGCCGCCCCGGCGACGCCGAACGCGATGCCGGCCGCCACCCCCGGCGCGGCCCCGATCGCGGGGCTGGAGACGTTCGCCAACGAACCGAGCCACGTCACGACATCCGTCGCCTACCCGCAGACCCCGCCGACCGGCGGGCCGCACAGTCCCGTCTGGCTGGACTGCGGGGCCTACGACCGGCCGGTGCCGAACGAGAACGCCGTGCACTCCCTCGAGCACGGCGCGGTCTGGGCGACCTACGACCCGGCGCTTGCCCCGGCCGAGGTCTCGGCATTGCGGGCGGCCCTGCCCGGCGACCACGTGCTCGTCTCGCCCTACCCCGGGCTGGGCTCACCGGTCGTGCTGACCGCCTGGAACGTGCAGCTCCGGCTGGACTCGGCCGCCGACCCGCGCATCCCGGCCTTCGCCGCCTACTATCGGAACGGACCGACCGCGCCCGAGCCGGGCGAGTCCTGCTCGGGCGCCCTCGACGCCCCCGGCAAGGTCGGCTAGTCGCCTGCTCCGCTCACGCTCGTGGCGCACCTTCCGGCTGCGGGCGCACGATAGAACATGCGCCCGCTTACCAAAGGTGCGCCGCGAGAGCCGATAGCTCGGACTACGCGGGCGCCGGATGCCGCGGCTACTCCGCGGGGAGCAGCCGGGACGGCGACGGTGCGGTCACCTGCTCGGCGTACAGCCGCGCGTAGACGCCGTTCGCGGCGAGCAGCCGGGCGTGGGTGCCACTCTCGACCACCCGGCCGCCATCCACGACGAAGATCACGTCGGCGGAGACGATCGTGGACAGCCGGTGGGCGATGGCGATGGTCGTGCGGCCCCGGGACGCCGTGTCCAGCGCGGTCTGCACGATCCGCTCGGAGATGGAGTCGAGGGCGCTCGTCGCCTCGTCGAGGATGAGCACCTCGGGGTCCTTCAGCAGCACCCGGGCGATCGCGATCCGCTGCTTCTCACCGCCGGAGAGCCGGTACCCGCGCTCCCCCACCACGGTGGCGTAGCCGTCGGAGAAGGAGGCGATGGTGTCGTGGATGCTCGCCGCGCGCGCGGCGGCCTCGAGTTCGGCGTCGGTGGCATCCGGTTTCGCGTAGCGCAGGTTCTCGGCGATCGTGGCGTGGAAGAGGTAGGTCTCCTGGCTGACGATACCGATGTGCGAGACGAGGGACTCCTGCCGCAGCTCCCGCACGTCGACGCCGGAGAACAGCACCCGCCCGGCCGAGGCTTCGTAGAATCGCGGGATCAGGTAGGACACCGTGGTCTTGCCTGCCCCGGACGGGCCGACGAACGCCGCGAACTCGCCCGGTTCGATTCGGAACGAGACGGCGTCGAGGGTCGGCCGGGAGTCGGCCGCGGCATCAGGGTAGGCGAACGTGACGTCATCGAACTCGACCCGGCCGGTGGCCTCGCCGGCGGCCGGAACGTCCCCGGCGGTCGGCGCGTCGCTGATCGCCGGGGTGAGGTCGAGGTACTGGAAGATGCGGGCGAACAGGGCGCTGGAGGTCTGCAGGTCGAGCGCCACCCGCATCAGCCCCAGCAGCGGGAACAGCAGGCGGGACTGCACGGTGGTGAACGCCACGATCGTGCCGGGGGTGACATCCGTGGTGCCGTTGGCCATCAGCAACCCGGCGACCAGGTAGACGATCGCGGGAATGCTGGAGAGGAAGATGCTGACCATGGCGAAGAACCACTGGCCGCTCATCTGCTGGCTGACCTGCAGCCGAACCTGGTTGTCGTTCTCGTCCGAGTAGCGGCGGATCTCGGCCTGCTGCCTGGTGAAGCTCTTCGAGAGCAGGATGCCCGACACGCTCAGGGTCTCCTGGGTGATGGCCGTCATGTCGGAGAGCGACTCCTGGGTCTTCGAGGCGATCCGGGCGCGCACCTGGCCGACCCGGCGTTGCGCGATGACGAGGACGGGCATCAGGATCACCGCCACGATGGCGAGTTGCCAGTTCAGCAGCAGCATGGCGACGAGGGCCGCGATCACCGTGACGACGTTGCCGAGCAGGCTGGAGATGGTGTTGGTGAGCACGCTCGCCACCCCGCCGACGTCGTTCTGCAGCCGGGACTGAATGATGCCGGTCTTCGTCTTGGTGAAGAAGCTGAGTTCCATCGCCTGCAGGTGGGTGAACAGGCGCACCCGGAGGGCGCCCATCACCGAATTGCCCACGGTCGCAGTCAGCCAGGTCTGCCACACGCCGAGCAGCTGGGATCCCAGGTAGATGCCGATCATCAGGCCGACCAGGGTGGCCAGGCGCGGCAGGTTCGGGTTGCCGCCCGGCGGGAAGAGGCCCTCGTCGAAGGCTCGCTGCACGAGCAGCGGCGGCACCACCGACAGGGCCGCGCTGATGAACACGAGCACGATCGTGATCGTCAGGTCCCGGCGGTGCGGCGCGAAGAGGGAGCCGATGCGTCGCAACAGGTTCGGGATGCGCGGCGCAGCCGCGTTCTCCGCCCGCTGGGCCACGGCATCGCCGCCGCTGACGCGGCCCCGGGGACGCCCGTACTGACCGGCCTGGCGAGGGCTGCTGCCGCCGTGCATTCCACTCATGGATTCACTCTAAGCTCCCCTACCGCCCCGATCTCGCGATGTCCCGCAGTCCCGGGCGCCTACCAGCGGCGTGCAGGTCGGTGTTGCTGCCGAACGCGCCATTTTCGCCGCTACGCCCCCGGCGTGCCTGGCGCGTAGCGGCGAAAATGGAGCGCTGGAACAAGCCGAGCGAGGGGGGCGGATGCCGGGCTAGCCCTTGGTCGAGCCGGCCAGCAGGCCGCGCACGAAGTAGCGCTGCAGGCTGAAGAACACGATCAGCGGCACCAGGATCGAGATGAAGGCGCCGGCCGTGAGCAGGTGCCAGTCCTGGCCGCGGCTTCCGGTGATCTCGGCCAGAAGCTTCGTCATCGGGGCGACGGCTCCATCGGCGAAGATCAGCGCCACCAGCAGGTCGTTCCAGACCCAGAGGAACTGGAAGATGGCGAAGGATGCGATGGCGGGCATCGTCAGCGGAAGCACGATCCGGAAGAAGACCTGGCCGTGGCCGGCGCCGTCGACGCGCGCCGCCTCGATCACGTCGGCCGGGATCTCCGAGACGAAGTTGTGCAGCAGGTAGATCGCCAGCGGCAGGGCGAACATGGTGTGGGCGATCCAGACCTGCGAGTACCCACCCGCGTCGCTGATCGCCGTGACCACCGGGAAGCCGAAGATCTCACCCTTGGAGAAGAACCGGAGCAGCGGCACGAGGGCCATCTGCAGCGGCACGATCTGCAGCGCGAAGACCGCGATGAACAGCACGTTCTTGCCCCGGAAGTCGATCCAGGCGAACGCGTAGGCGGCGAGGCTGGCGACGATGAGGGGAAGCAGCGTAGCCGGGAGGGTGATCGCAATCGAGTTGATGAAGGCGCCGGCCAGGTTCAGCTGGCTGTTTCCGGCCTGGAGCACGTCGGAGTAGTTGTCGAACGTGACACCCCAGTTCGCGAACAGCGTCCACCAGCCGGTGGTCCGCACCTGCTGGGCGGGCCGGAACGACGAGACGAAGAGGCCGAAGGTGGGAATCGTCCAGACCACGGCGATCACGAGGGCCGCGATCGTGGCGCCCCGGCTGGTCAGGCGCTTCTTGGTGCGCCGGGCCGCGGCGAATTCCGTCCTGCGGGCACCGTTGCGCAGCTGCTTCGCGGTGGACTTGTCGACGGGGAGCTCAACTGGAAGGATCGCGCTCATCGGATTTCCCTCTGCTTCTGGATCTGGCGGGCGTTGTAGATGACGATCGGAAGCACGAGCAGGAACAGCACGACGGCGAAGGCCGCCGAGCGGCCCAGCTCGAAGTTCTTGAACTGCGTGTACATCTCGTTCGCGATGACGCTCGTGTCGTTGGCGCCGGCGGTCATGGTCCGGACGATGTCGAAGACCTTGAGCGAGGCGATGGAGATCGTCGTCAGGACGACGATGAGGGAACTGCGGATGCCGGGGACCGTGACGTTGGTGAACTTCTGCCAGGCGTTGGTGCCGTCGAGTTCCGCGGCCTCCAGCTGCTCGGCGGGCACGCCCTTGATGGCCGCGGACAGCACGACCATCGCGAATCCGGTTTGCACCCAGATCAGCACGATGATCAGGAAGAGCGTGTTCCACGGCTCGTTGGCGATGAAGTCGACCGGCTGGCCGCCGAACCAGACGACGATCTGGTTGAGCAGGCCGATCTGGTTCTGGTCCGCCGGGCGGGCGGTGTAGACGAAGCGCCAGATGATCGACGCGCCGACGAAGGAGATGGCCATGGGCATGAACACCATGATCTTGAAGTACTTCTCACCGCGGCTCTTGTCGATGAACACCGCATAGGCGAGTCCAGCGATGGTCGACACTAGCGGGGCGATCAGCACCCAGACGATCGTGTTCAGCACCGTGCGGATGGCCTCCGGCTGGGTGAACACCCAGATGAAGTTGTCGAGGCCGATGAAAGCGGTTCCCCGCGCATTCATGAACGCCTGCACCGTGGTCTGGATGGTCGGGATGACCAGGCCGATCACGAGCAGAAGGACGGCCGGCGAGAGGAATCCGAAGAGCTGGAAAAGGTAACCGGCTCCGGCGCGGGAGCGGTAGTCGACGATGAAGAACACCCCGCCGAGCACCGCGGCGGCCGCCGAGGCCCACCAGTACGACCCGGCGGCGAGGAGCACGAGAAGCGGAGCAGCCACGCACACCACGAGCCGGATGACGGTGTAGATGGTGCCGGATCGCGGGGCGATCTCGACGAAGAACAGGATCGCCCCGACCATGGCCACGAAGGCGAGGACGATGATGGGGATTTGTGCGAGGGACGGCAATTGCCCCAGCCAGGCAAAGAACGCTGACATCTGAAACCTCTCGAGTACGACTGTGGACTCACGGTGATCGCTGGTCTGGCGGGAAAATTTACCGCCACGCTACACCCACAGCGGCGTGGGCCGCCCGGTTTTGAGGACGAGCGGCCCACCATTGCTGGGTGCTGCTACTACACGTGCTGTGTTGCTGGAGGCCTGAGGCCCGGTCGTGCTACTTGGACGGCCAGCCGCCTTCGATGCTGGTCAGCACCTCGTCGGTCGGAGTGCCGTTGATCCAGTTGACCATTCCCTTCCAGAACGTCCCGGCTCCCACCGAACCCGGCATGAGGTCGGAGGCGTCGAAGCGGAAGGTGGTCTTCGGGTCCTGCAGGATCTTGATGGCTTCCTGAAGGATCGGGCTCTTCGCGTTGGCCGCGTCGAGACCCTTGTTGGCGCTGATCACTCCTCCGAGACTGACGCGGCTGTTGGCCCAGTCGGCGCTGGAGAGGTAGGCCTGGACCTTCTGGGTGTCGGCGTCGTCGGAGAATGCGCCGACGATCTCGCCACCACCGGTGACGGCCTGTCCGCCGGCCTTGGCGGCCGGGGTGATGAAGGCCCACACGTCGCCGTCAGGACCGACCTTGCCGCCGGCATCCGTGATGAAGCCGTCGAAGAAGGATGCCTGGTGGGTCAGGGCACAGGTGCCGTTGGCGATCGGAGTGGCGACGTCGCCGAAGGCGGTCGTGTTAATCGAGCGCACGTCGCCGAAGGTGGCGTTGACGTAGGCCGGGTTCAGCAGGATCTCGCCGAGGGAGTCGAACGCGGTCTTGATCGCGGGATCGGTGAACGGGATCTCGTTCTTGACCCACTTGTCGTAGGTCTCTGGTCCGGCCTCGCGGAGGACGAGGTCTTCGACCCAGTCCGTTCCCGGCCAGCCGGTGGCGTCGCCGGAGCCGAAGCCGGCGCACCATGGTGCGGTGCCGGACTTCTCCTGGATGGTCTTGGTCACGGCGAGGAGCTCGTCCCAGGTCTTGGGAACTTCCACGCCCCACTCCTTGAACTTCTTCGGCGAGTACCAGATGAAGCCCTTGACGCTGGCCATCAGCGGGGCGCCGTAGAAGGTGTCTCCGACGGTGCCGTACGCCTTCCAGTCCTTGGACCAGTTCTTGTCGACGTTGTCTTCGACGGTCTTCGGAGCCGGCTTGAGGAAGTCGCGGCTGGCGAGGTCGGCCATCAGGCCGGGCTGCGGGAAGATCGCGAGGTCAGGAGCGTTGCCGCCCTGCGCGCGGATCGCGATCTGCGCCTCGAACTCCTTCGACGATTCGTACTGAATGTCGATGTTGTTCTTCTTCTCCCAGTCAGCCCAGGACTGTTCGAGCAGCTTGGCCTCGGTGTCGGCGATCGTGCCGTAAACGGTGACGACGCCATCGCCCTTGGCTCCGGCGTCGGACGTGGTGCTTCCGGGTCCCCCGGAACAACCGGCCAGGGTCAGGCCGGCGATCGCCGCGAAGGCGATGGATGCTGTGAAACGGCGGTTCGAGAGCCGCATTAGTCCTCCTCATTGAGATGTTGCGGTGTTCGAGTGGGCTTTTCCCAGGGACACCGAAGTGCTGCAGGTGCTGGAAACGATCGAATAGGGAACCGGTTCCACACCACAAGTTACGGCACGACCCCCTGATCCGCAAGACCGATGTGGTCACGAATTGAAAAAGATCGGATGAGAGCGCTCTCCAACGGCGATGGGGCACGTGCGGGCGGCGCACCGCACAGATATTCATGGAACCGGTTCCAGATCGGGGAGAATTGCCGCTAGTCTGTCGTCAGCACCACCAAGGACGGAGGCCGGAATGAGCGCGATCGCGGATGTCGCCCGCCTGGCCGGCGTGGCGAAGGCCACGGCTTCCCGGGCGCTCAGCGGCCGGGGCTACGTGTCGGAGGAGACCCGGCTCAAGGTCGTCGCCGCGGCCAGGGAGATCGGCTACGTCGCCTCCCCCAACGCCGCCAGCCTGGTCACCGGCCGCACCAAGAGCATCGGCGTCATCATCCCGTTCATCAGCCGCTGGTTCTTCTCCGAGGTGCTCGAGAGCATGGAGGAGGCTCTCCTCGCCGAGGGCTACGACATGACCCTCTACAACCTGCCGGCCGCATCACCCGAGCGGGACAGCGTGTTCGAGTACTTCCTCGCGCGGAAGAGATTCGACGGGGTGATCTCGGTCGGGGTCGCCCTCAGCGAAGGCGAGGTGGACCACCTGCACCGCCTCGGCCGGCCGCTGGTGGGCATCGGCGGGCCCATCCGCGGTGTGCCGACCATCGCGATCGACGACGTCGCCGCCGCCCGGCTCGCCACCGAGCACCTGCTCAGCCTCGGCCACCGCGACATCCTGCACATCGGCGGCAACCAGGCCGATGAGATGGACTTCAAGGTGCACAGCCAGCGGCTGACCGGGTTCTACGCGGCCATGCACGACGCCGGCTGCCGCACCGAGGGCGCCTTCTACCCCTGCGAGTTCACGATGCCGGGCGGCTACCAGGTGGGACTCTCCGTCTTCGCCGACCCGCGCACCCGGCCGACGGCGATCTTCGCCGCGAGCGACGAGATCGCGATCGGCCTCATCGTCGCGGCTCGGGAGCTCGGCATTCAGATACCGGCGGACCTGTCCGTGATCGGCATCGACGGGCATCCATACGCCGACATGTTCCGCCTGACCACGCTGGAGCAGCACCCCCGGCAGCAGGGCCGACTGGCGGTGGCCACCCTCCTGGCCGAGCTCGCGTCTCCCGCGATCCGGGAGGAGTCCGACCACCTGACCGTGCTGCCGACCAACCTGGTCTTCCGTTCGAGCACGAGCGGACCCCGAAGCCCGCTGAGCGCCTGAGTCTCAGCTGTCGCCGGCCCCGATCGCCTCGGCCTCCTCGAGCGGGTCGACCTGCCCGAGCGGGTCAACCTGCCCATTGGCCCGGCCCAGGTGCCGGTGCCCGGCCACGAGGATCGCCACGGCGACGAGCACGGATGCCGCGGCGGCCACGAACGGGCTGGCCGGCCCGACCGACGCCGCCAGCAGCGTCGCGGCGGGCGGGGCGATCGCGCCGCCGAGGAAGCGGACCCCGGAGTATGCCGAGCTCGCCACGGATCGCGGCAGGTCGGTCGCCTCCATCACGCATTCAGTGAGGACTGTGTTCAGCACGCCGAGCAGCAGCCCGCCGACGACGACGCAGGCGACCAGGCCCACGGCGGACCCGATCGACACGGCCGCGGCCAGGAGGTCGAGCGCGAGCAGCGGAAGGACGATCCAGAGCACCTGGGTGCGCGGCATCCGGCGGGTCAGCAGCGGAGCGACCCAGACCGAGGTGACCGCGAGAGAGAGCCCCCAGCCGAAGAAGACGAGCCCGAGGGTCACGGCGCTGCCCAGGCCGAGCGGCACGAGCGCGAACGGGGTGTAGGCGAGCAGCACGAAGAAGCCGATGTTGTAGAAGAACGCGGCGGCGGCCAGCACCCCGAGCCCGGGGCGGGCGAGCGCCCGGAACGGCGCCGAGACGCGGATCGGCGCAGGCCTGGTCGGCTCGCTCTTCAGCATCACGACGATCGCGATGAATCCGACCGCCATCAGCGTCGCGCTTCCGAAGAACGGGCCACGCCAGCTCACGCTGCCGAGCAGCCCGCCGATCAGCGGCCCGATCGCGATACCGAGGCCGAGCGCCGCCTCGTAGAGGATGATCGCCGACGAGGTGCCGCCGGAGGCCGCCCCCACGATGGTGGCCAGGGCGGTGGAGATGAAGAGCGCGTTGCCGAGGCCCCAGCCCGCCCGGAAGCCGATGATCGACTCCACGTTCTGCGACAGGCCGGCCGCGAGGGCGAAGGCGATGATCAGGGCGAGGCCGATCAGCAGGGTGCGCTTGGCGCCGATCCGGCTGGACAGCCAGCTCGTGAAGAACATGGCGATGCCCGTGATCACGAGGTAGCTGGTGAACAGCATCTCGGTCTCGGTGGGCGTCGCCGCGAGGTCCCGGGCGATGGCCGGCAGGATGGGGTCGACCAGGCCGATCCCCATGAACGCGATCACGCAGGCGAAGGCGACCGCCCAGACCGCGGTCGGCTGGTGCAAGATGCTGCGGGCAGGTTCCGGTGCCCCGGCGTTCGCCGTCGTGCCGGTCGCCTGCACCGTCGCGTCCGCGTTCGCGCGGCTCATGCGCTCACTCCGGCCGCGGTGCTCGAACCGGGCAGGGTGCTCGTCCCGGGCAGGGTGCTCGAACCGGGCAGGATACCGCCGGATGCCGTGTGGACGGCCGGGCGCACGGCGGACGTCTCGCTGCCGTCCAAACGTGCCCGCAGGATCCCGATCGCCTCTTCGAGGGTCTCGATCTCGGCATCGGTCAGCCCGGAGAACATCGGCAACAGCGCCTCGGCGAGCTCGCTGCGCCAGGAATCGAGCGCGGCCACTCCGGCGGGGGTGATCACGGTGCTCGCGACGCGTGCGTCGAGCGGGTCGGCGAGGCGCTCCGCCCAGCCCCGCGCGGCGAGATGGGTGACGAGCTTGGTCGCGGTCGGCTGCGAGACGCGGCTGCGGGCGGCGAGTTCGCCGAGCCGGATCGGGCCGAGCTGGCGCAGCACGCTCAGGGTGCGCCAGGTCGCGGGCGACTCCGTCCCGTGCGCGGCGTGCGCCGCCACCCGGGTGAGGCGATTGTTCACGGTGATGAGGTCGCCCAGGAGGGCGGAAAGATCGGAAGACATTCCCCCACCATACATAGCCTGACTATGTACGTCCATAGCTCGGCTATGGACATCCGTCACCCGCGTCGCCGCCCTGTGCCGAATTCAGGCGTGGAACCCGATTCCGGTCCGCCTCAGCCCGAAAACCCCGGGAAGCGGATGCCGACACCTGAATTGGGCGCACACTCCCGCAGGTGGACGGCGAGAGGGGAGGCGGGCGGGGGCCGGGGCCGATTAACGGCCGACGGGCGTCGCACCCAGTGGATGCGACGCCCGTCGGCGTGCTGGACGACTGACGCCGTCCGACCTCACTGGACCCCTGGGGGCCCGGTTGGTTACTTGAGGACTGCGGTGGCGCCGGCAGCTTCGAGAGCAGCCTTGCCCTTTTCAGCGGCCTCCTTGGAGACGCCTTCGAGGACGGCCTTCGGCGCGCCATCGACGACGGCCTTGGCCTCGCCGAGGCCCAGGCTGGTGAGCTCGCGCACAACCTTGATGACCTGGATCTTCTTGTCGCCGACGGCTTCGAGAACGACGTCGAACGCGCTCTGCTCTTCGACCTCTTCAGCAGCAGCGGCAGGTCCGGCGGCACCGGCAACGGCGACCGGAGCAGCAGCGGTGACCTCGAAGGTCTCCTCGAACGCCTTGACGAACTCGCTGAGTTCGATCAGGGTCAGGCCCTTGAACTGTTCGAGCAATTCTTCGGTGGAAAGCTTTGCCATGATTTTTCTCCCTATAGTTTCTTAGTTACTCACCGCGATGCCAGGCAAATGCCTAGTTCGCGGACTCCTGCTTCTCACGCAGCGCGTCGATGGTGCGAACAGCCTTCGACAGCGGTGCGTTGAACAGATATGCGGCTCCGAACAGCGAGGCCTTGAAGGCACCGGCCAGCTTGGCCAGCAGCACCTCACGGGACTCGAGGTCGGCGAGCTTGCCTACCTCTGCAGCGGTGAGCGGGTTACCGTCGAAGTAACCACCCTTCACCACCAGGAGAGGGTTTGCCTTGGTAAAGGCACGCAGGGTCTTCGCTACGGCGACGGGGTCTCCGTGCACGAAGGCGATTGCGGACGGACCGACAAGCTCGTCGTCAAACGACGTGATGCCGGCGTTGTTGGCCGCAATCTTGGTCAGCGTGTTCTTTACCACGGCGTACGTGGCGTCCGCACTGATGGATACGCGCAGCGTCTTGAGCTGCGCAACAGTGAGACCGCGGTACTCGGTGAGCAGAACGGCGGTCGAGCTCTGGAATTTCTCCGTCAGCTCGGCGACCGTTGCTTCCTTGTTCGCCATGGCGCTCCTCTTGGTTTTCATGTGCCGGTAGCCCGGGGCGCAGACATGAAAAAAGCCCCAGCGCAAGCGCCGGAGCTGGGAGGCAATCCACGAGGGAGTGCATTCTGACTTCGATTCCTGCGCGGGCCGTTCACGTGAATGAACCTTCGATCAACGCTTCCTGTGCAGGGGCGATGACAACCGGCGGTCTTTGGCTGTAGATCACTCTAGGTGACCCGGGCCCGGCCCGCAAATCGACGGCCCGGCGTTCGTCCCCGACATTTAGTTGACCTGAGTTCACTAACGCCATATAGTTGACGTCTGTCAATTATATCCGGGAGTCTCATGCCACGCGCTTCGCGCACCACCACCTCGTCCGCCAGGCCCGCCGCGCCGGCCGCACGCACCGTTTCCGCCGACGGTTCCATGTCCAAACGCCAGGTGCTCGAGGCCCTGTCCGGCCTGCTGCTGGGCATGTTCGTCTCGATCCTGGCCGGAACGGTGGTCAGCACCTCGCTCCCGATCATCATCTCCGACCTGCACGGCAACCAGTCCGCCTACACGTGGGTGATCACGGCCACCCTGCTCGCCACCACCGTGAGCACCCCGATCTGGGGCAAGTTCGCCGACCTGTTCAACCGCAAGCTGCTCATCCAGCTGGCCCTGGCCGTGTTCGTGCTCGGCTCGGCGCTGGCCGGGCTGTCCCAGGACACCGGCACCCTGATCGGCTTCCGGGTGTTGCAGGGCCTCGGCGCCGGCGGCCTCGCCGCGCTCAGCCAGATCATCATGGCCGACATCATCAGCCCGCGCGACCGCGGCAGGTACGCCGGCCTGTTCGGCGCCGTGATGGCCGTCGGCACCGTCGGCGGCCCGCTGCTCGGCGGCGTGGTGACGGATGCGTTCGGCTGGCGCTGGAACTTCTTCATCGCCCTTCCCGTGGCGATCGCCGCCATCGTGCTGCTGCAGCGCACCCTGCACCTGCCCGAGCGGATCCGTCGCGCGGTGCGGATCGACTACCTCGGCGCCGTGCTGATCACCGGGGGCGTATCGCTGCTGCTGATCTGGGTGACCCTGGCCGGGAGCCAGTTCGAGTGGGCATCCGTGTCGTCGTTCCTCATGGTCGGCGGCGCCGCGCTGCTCCTGTCGCTGGCCATCGTGGTCGAGTCCCGGGTGACGGAGCCGATCATCCCCCTCGGCCTGTTCCGCGACCGCACGTTCACCCTGGCCACCATCGCCAGCGTCTCCGTGGGGGTCGCCATGTTCGGCACCTCGGTCTTTCTCAGCCAGTACATGCAGCTCGCCCGGGGCGCGACGCCGACCCAGTCCGGCCTGCTCACCATCCCGATGATGGGCGGCTTCCTGGTCTCCTCGACCACGTTCGGCACCCTGATCAGCCGCACCGGCAAGTGGAAGTCGATCATGGTCTCCGGCAGCGTGCTCGTGATCGTCGGTCTGCTGCTGCTCGGTTCCCTGACCAGCACGACGAGCCTGCTCTTCGTCGGGGTCTTCATGTTCGTGCTCGGCTCCGGGCTCGGCATGCTGATGCAGAACCTCGTGCTGGTCGTGCAGAACGGGGTCGAGGTCGCAACCCTCGGGGTGGCCACCAGCGCGGTCACCTTCTTCCGCAGCCTGGGCGGCACGATCGGGGTCTCCGTTCTCGGCTCCGTGCTCGGCACGGTCGTCTCCCAGCAGATCACCGCCGGGATCGGCCAGTTGAGCCCGGCCAACCAGGCGGCCGCTGCGGCCGCCCTCGGCTCCGGCACCATCCCGCAGATCGCGGCATTGCCCGACGCGATCCGGGTACTGGTCGAGTCCGCCTACGGTTCGGGCGTCGGCACGGTCTTCCTGCTCGGCGCGCCGCTGGCCGTGATCACCCTCATCGCGGTCGCCCTGCTGCCCAACGCGTCGCTCGGCACCCGCACCGGCATCGCCCGGGCGCACGCAGACGCGGCAGGCGGTGCGGCCGACGGTGCGGCCGTGCGTGAGATCGCGCTGGTCGAGGACATCCTGATCGACGCGGGGGCGGCGGCCTCGGCCCTCCCTCCGGTCGGCCTGAACGATCCGACGGAGGCGGCCCTGGTCGGCTGCGACGGCGAGCCGGCGCCGTCCGGGCTGCGTAGTCTGTGAGCATGACGCAGACCAGCCAGGGCGACACCGGCGCCGCGATCGCCGAGGTCGAGGAGCAGTTGAGCGTGCTCGCCGGGCACATCCGGGCGAGCATGCGCGACGCCGCCCTCAGCATCGACCCGGCGCTGCAGCCGTTCGGACTGAAGATGCTGCGCCTCCTCGCCCGGTGCGGGCCCACCCACGCCAGTGCCGTCGCCGCGGCGCTCTACGTGGACAAGAGCGTGATCAGCCGCCAGGCCAGGCTGCTCTGCGATCTGGGGCTGCTGGAGACCCAGGTCGATCCGGCCGACGGCCGGGCGCGGTTCCTCGCGGTCACGCCGGAGGCGGTGCGGAAGCTCGCCGAGGTGCGGGCCGGCGACACGGCGATCGTGCACCGCCGTCTGGGCAGCTGGCCGGCCGGCGAGCTGCGCGAACTGGCCCGGCTGCTGGCCAAGCTCAACACCCCGTAGCCGCGCGCGGCCCCGGGTCAGCCGAGCGACAGGTCAGCCGAGCGGCAGGGACACCCGGAAGCAGGTGCGGCCGGGGCGACTGTCCACGGTCACCTCGCCGTGGTGGGCGGTCACCACGGCATCCACGATCGCGAGACCGAGGCCGGTGCTGCCCGTGCCGCGGAAGCGGGAGCTGTCGCCGCGGGCGAAACGCTCGAACAGGGTCGACATGAGGTTCTCGGGGATGCCCGGGCCGTCATCCGTCACGCTCACCACGGCCCGGTCGCCCAGGGTGGTCAGCGCGACCTCTACCCTGGTCTCCGGCGGCGTGTGGATGCGGGCGTTCGCGAGCAGGTTGGCGAAGACCTGGTGCAGCCTGGCGGCGTCGCCGACGACCTGGACCGGTTCGTCGGGAAGGTCGAGGTCCAGGACCCGGTCCCGGCCGGCCGCATGGGCGTCGCTGACGACGTCGACGAGCAGGCTGGTGAGGTCGACCGTCCCGTGTTCGAGCTCCCGGCCTTCGTCGAGCCTGGCGAGCAGGAGCAGGTCCTCGACCAGCCCGGTCATCCGGATCGACTCCGATTCGATCCGCCCGAGCGAGTGCAGCGCGTCGGCCGGGAGATCCTGGCCGGTACGGCGGGTGAGCTCGGAGTAGCCGCGGATCGAGGCGAGCGGCGTGCGCAACTCGTGGCTGGCATCCGCGACGAACTGGCGCACCTTGCGCTCGCTGGCCTGCCGGGTCTCCAGGGCGACGTCGACGTGGTCGAGCATCCGGTTCAGCGCGGACCCCACCCGGCCGACCTCGGTGCGCGGGTCGGTGTCGGCGGCCGGAACCCGGTCGACCAGGGAGACCTCCCCGTGGTCGAGCGGCAGTTCGGCGACCCGGGCCGCGGTCTCGGTGACCCGCTGCAGCGGGCGGAGCGCGAGCCGCACGATCCACAGTGCCAGGACGGCCACCACGATGATGCCGACCAGGGAGACAACACCGATGATGATCGCGAGTTGCGCCGCGGTGCCGTTCACCTCGGCGAGCGGGAGGCCGACCAGGTAGAGCACACCGTTGCGGTTGACGTTCGCCATGATCCGGTAGTCGCCGACGCTGCCGCCGAGGTCGATGCTCACGGCCCGGGACGGTTGCAGCTGCCGGGCGAGAAGTTCTTTCTGGTGCGTGCTGAGCGCGGCGATCTCGCCGCTGACCGTCGTGTAGCCGGAGGAGACGCTCGCCCCGTCGAAGACCAGCGCGAGGGTGCCCGGCGGCTGGGCCGGGCCGTTCAGGATCGTCTCCGCCGTCGGGATGAAGAGCGCGGGGGCGCCGTCGTCGAGGTCGCGGTGCCCCTCGAGCACGCCCCGGGAGCGGTCGGCCGCGGCGCTGAGCTGCTGGTCGAGGCCGTCGAGCAGGGAAGCCCGGAGGATCGCGACGCTGACCACGCCGATCGAGACGCTGACCAGCGCGAGCAGGCCGACGACGGCGAGCACGAGCCGCCGCCGGAGGGTCCAGGGCGCGCGGGGACGGCGCAGCCGCCGGGGCGTCATCAGGCGGTCTTCAGCATGTAGCCGGCGCCGCGCACGGTGTGGATCATCGGTTCGCGCCCGGCGTCGACCTTCTTGCGCAGGTAGGAGATGTAGATCTCCACCACCGACGATTTGCCGCCGAAGTCGTAGCTCCAGACCCGGTCGAGGATCTGCGCCTTGCTCAGCACCCGGCGGGGGTTGCGCATCAGGAAGCGCAGCAGCTCGAACTCGGTGGCGGTCAGCTCGATCGGCACGCCCGCCCGGGACACCTCGTAGCTGTCCTCGTCGAGGGTGAGGTCGCCGACCGAGATCCGCGGGTCGGTGGAGTCGGACACCGCGAGGGTGGACCGGCGGATGAGGCCGCGCAGCCGGGCGACGACCTCTTCGAGGCTGAACGGTTTGGTGACGTAGTCGTCGCCGCCCGCGGTCAGGCCGGCGATCCGGTCGTCGAGGGAGTCCTTGGCCGTGAGGAAGAGCACCGGGGTCTCGTACCCGTCGGCCCGGACCCGCTGCAGCACCTGCAGTCCGTCGATGTCCGGCAGCATGATGTCGAGCACGATCGCATCCGGCCGGAATTCACGGGCGATGGTGAGCGCCTGACGTCCTTCGCCGGCCGTGCGCACCTCCCAGCCCTCGTACCGGAGGGCCATCGACAGCAGATCGGTGAGGGTGGGCTCGTCGTCGACCACCAGCACCCGGATCGCACTGCCGTCCGCCTTGTGCAGCCGCGGGCCGCGCGCCGCATGGTCGGTCTCACGAGTGCTCATGCTCCCAGTATCCCCAGTCGGCTATGAAACGGCTATGCGAGACCCGTGCCGTTCCTGTGAAGACGCCTATTCCCGGTTCCATGGCCGATTCATAGCCTGCCGATAGCGCCGCCATAGCCGGCGTTCGTAGCTTCAGTTCCGGCGGTGATCCCATCGCCGGAACTGGAGAGCCATGTTTATCACCTACCTGCGGCGGGAGCTCGCCGGCCGCCGAAAGCAGACCGCGATCGTCGCGATCGGCATGGCCCTGGCCATCGCCCTGGTCATCATCGTCAATGCCGTGTCCAGTGGGGTGCAGCTCGCCCAGGCCACCGTGCTCGAATCCGTCTACGGCGTCGGCACCGACATCACCGTGAGCCAGACGCCGGCGGCCGGGGACACCAGCGGCGGAGGGCAGAAGTTCGATTTCGGCGCCGCCGACGGCACCAGGGCCGAAGGCACCACCACGGTCAGCCGGTCCCGGCTGACCGCCACTCGCGGCACGTCGACGTTCGATGCGACGGCGCTGGCCACGGTCGGCGCCGTCGACAACGTGAGCGGGGCATCCGCCACCCTCGCGCTGGAGAACACGACCTTCAACGGGGCGCTGCCCACGCGCACCCAGGGCACCGCGCCCGCCGAGGGCGCCACCCCGCCGGAGGGCGGCCCGGACGGTGCCGGCGGCAGCTCGTTCAACGTGGACTCCTTCTCCGTGCTCGGGTTCGACCCGGCCGATGAGGCCGTCGGCCCGCTCTCTGCGGTCACCCTCACCGACGGCCGCTCCCTCACCAAGGCGGATGCCGGCGCCCACGTCGCCGTGCTCGACTCGAGCTACGCCACCTCAGCGTCGCTCGCCACCGGCGGCACCGTCGCCATCGCCGGGACCGACTTCACCATCGTCGGGCTCGTCACCGCGGCATCCGCAGACGCCGCCACGGCCGCCAACGCCTACATCCCGCTCGATGTCGCGCAGACCCTGTCCGGCCTGACCGGGCAGGTCTCCAACATCTACGTGCAGGCGGCGTCCTCCACCGACATCATTCAGGTGCAGTCCGAAATCGAGAAGGCGCTCCCCGCCGCGACCGTGAAGACCCAGGCCGACCTCGCCTCGAGCGTCTCCGGGTCCCTCTCGAGCGCCTCCGACCTGGTCAAGAACCTCGGCCTGTGGCTGTCGCTGATCGTGCTCGCCGCGGCATTCCTGATCGCGGTCCTGTTCACGGTTTCCGGGGTCACCCGGCGCACCCGGGAGTTCGGCACCCTGAAGGCGATCGGCTGGTCCAACGGCACGATCGTGCGCCAGGTCGCGGGCGAATCGCTCGTGCAGGGCCTGATCGGCGGCGCCGCGGGCATCGCCATCGGCCTGCTCGGCATCCTCGTGGTCAACCTCGTGGCCCCGACCCTGACCGCGGGCACGACCAGCGTGGCCGCGGCCGGCGCGGGCGGGCCCGACGGCGGACGCGGGTTCGGCGGCGCCGCGCAGGCGGCTGCGACCTCCGACATCGTGCTGACGGCACCGGTGACGGTGTCGGTGATCCTGATCGCGGTCGGCCTGTCGGTGCTCGGCGGGCTGCTCGCCGGCGCGATCGGCGGCTGGCGCGCCTCCCGGCTGCGCCCGGCCGAAGCCCTGCGCAGCATGGCGTGACCGGCCCGCCGTATCGGCCGACCCCGCGTCTCGACCCTCGACCCTCGGCCCTGAAGGAACCAACAGATGTATGAACTGACGAACGTGACCAAGAAGTACGACCAGGGCAAACGCTCCGTCACCGCGCTGAGCAACGTGACCCTGACGATCCCGGACGGCCAGATGGTCGCCATCCAGGGGCCGACCGGCGGCGGCAAGTCCACCCTGCTGCAGATGCTCGGGGCGCTGGACCGGCCCACCGACGGCACCGTGCACCTCGGCGAGGCGGACCTGTCCCGGCTCGGCGACGGCAAGCTCGGCGTGATCAGGGCCACCAGGATCGGCTTCGTCTTCCAGGGCTTCAACCTGATCCCGACCCTCACCGCGCAGGAGAACGTGGAGACGGCGCTCGCCCCGCTCGGGCTCGGCCACGCCGACCGCCGGGCACGTGCGGCCGCGGCGCTCGACTCCGTCGGCCTCGGCGACCGGGGCGGGCACCTGCCCGCCGAGCTGTCCGGCGGGCAGCAGCAGCGGGTCGCGATCGCCCGGGCCCTGGTCAAAGAGCCGACCGTGCTCCTCGCCGACGAACCCACCGGCAACCTCGACGAGGGAACCCGCGACGAGATCATGGACCTGCTCGAGGGGCTCTGGCGGGACCGCGGTCTGACCCTGATCGTGGTCACCCACGATTCGGCCGTCGCCAGGAGGGCCCAGCGCCGCCTGCAGATCACGCAGGGAGTGCTCAAGGAAGTCGCCTGACTCTCCGCCTCCGCGACTCTCCCCCTCCGTTGTCTCTCCCGAGCAGACTGCCCCACCGCGCCTGGCGCCGGCGGGAGCCCGGACGGGAGACAATGGGGAGGTGACCGACACCATGCTCTCCCTATTCGAGGAGGACGAGTCACCGGTTCCGGTCGTGGCGGCCACGGCACCGCACCTGCTCCGCATCGTCGCCGATTCGACCGACCGGGTGGCCTGGCTGCGGGCGCGGGCCCAGGGGATCACGGCCACGGATGTCGCCAAGCTCGCCACCCCGAAATCGGTGCAGAACGCGGCCTTCGACAAGTTCAACGGCAGCAGTTTCAGCGGCAACACGTTCACGGACCACGGCCGGGCCCGGGAACCGGAGATCGCGGCCTGGGTGCTCGGCAACTACGGGATCGAACCCAGCACCACCCTTTTCCACGCGGCGGAGCATCGCCGCCACCTGGCCACGCCCGACGGCGTGGGCGCCGGGGCGGCAGGGCTGGAACTCGCCGAGATCAAGACGACCAGCAAACCGTGGCGCAGCATCCCCCGCTCGTACCTGCGTCAGGTCTGGTGGCAGCAGTACGTGCTCGGCGCCGAGCGAACCCTGCTCGTCTGGGAGCAGCACAGGGACTTCGTGCCGGTGAACCCCGAGCCGGAGTGCCGCTGGATCGAGCGAGACGACGACCAGATCGCGATCCTCGTCGGCTACGCCAACGACCTCATCGCCCGGCTCAACACGATGAGCGCCCGGTAACGGACAACCGCAGCCCGGGCGAGTGGCGGAGGATCGCGCCGGTTCGGGTTCGGCGCGATCCTCCGCCCACTGCAGGAAGAAATTGATCGTGGGACCGGATCCACCGGTTGCCCGGTGGCGCCGCCAGTGATGCTTCCCCCCTCAAGGGAGAACCGCGGTCCCCCTTTGTGAGGACAGACTATTGCGGGACGCCATCCGACGTCCAGACCCCGGCACCCCCAAGCCGAGGGACAGCGGCGATTCCCGCACCCCCCAATTCGGGGCCCCACCCTGACCGCGGCCGGGATCCGGCCGACTACTGCCGCGGCACCTCCCGCCGCCTGGCAACCTCCGGCCGTCGCGGCGGCGCGGGCTGCCGGTGGAGAATGGGGAAATGGGAAACGCCACGAAACTGCCCTTGTCCATGCGCGCCCTCGTGATCGACCGGCCCGGCGCTGCCGACGAGTTGCACCTCGCCGACGTGCCGGCTCCGATCGCCGTGCTCGATGAACTCATCGTGCGTGTCGTGGCGGCCGGGGTCAACCCGATCGACGCCAAGACCCGCGCCGGGAAGGGCGTGTCCGCGGCGATCTCCGCCTACCCCGCGGTGCTCGGCAACGACTTCAGCGGCGTCGTCGTCAGCGCGCCGTACGAGGCGTTCCCGCTCCAGCCCGGCGACGAAGTGTACGGCATGGCGAGGGTCCCTCGCACCTCGGGCAGCTACGCCGAGTACCTCCCCGTGTCCAGCCTGAGCGTCACCCGCAAACCCAAGCGGCTCAGCCACATCGAGGCCGCCGCCGTGCCGGTCGCCGCGCTCACCGCCTGGGGGATGGTCGTCGAACTGGCCGAGGCAGCACCGGGGCAGCGGATGCTCATCCACGCCGGCAGCGGCGGCGTCGGCCACTTCGCGGTGCAGTTCGCCAAGGCGTTCGGCGCCCATGTGATCGCCACCGGGTCGCCCCGCAACCTCGACTTCCTCCGCCAGCTCGGCGCCGACGAGGTCATCGACTACACCGAGACCCGGTTCGACGAGGTCCTCTCCGAACTCGACTCGGTGATCGACCTGATCGGCAACGTGCACGACAACACCGGCACCCGGTCGCTCACCGTGCTCCGCGAAGGCGGCATCCTGGTGAACGCGCCCACCGGGAGCTGGCCGACGATGGCCGCGGATGCCGCGGCCGCCGGCATCCGCGCCACCGGCTACAAGGTCCCCGCCGACGCGCGCACCCTCGACCGGATCAGCGGACTGATCGAGGACGGCACCGTGCGGGTGCACGTCGACCGGGTGTTCGAGCTCGCCGACGGGGCAGCGGCCCACCGTCTGATCGAACAGGGCCACACCAGGGGAAAGATCGTGCTGCGAATCTCGGACGTGCCGCTGACCACCGCGGGCGGCGCGGTGACCGGGAGCGAACCCGGCCCCGCGAACGGCCGGGGCCCGGCTGACGCGGACCCCCGCGCGTGACCGGCGCTCGTGCAGGGGACGACGCCGCCGCGGGAACCGGACCGTCGATCGTCTGGTTCAGGGACGACCTCCGCCTCGCCGACAACCCGGCGCTGCACGCGGCCGTCGAGCGCGGCCGGCCGATCGTGGCCGTCTACGTGCTCGACGAGGAATCGGCCGGGATCCGGCCGATCGGCGGTGCGGCCAGGTGGTGGCTTCACGGGAGCCTGGTCTCCCTCGCCGATTCGCTGGAGAGCCTCGGCGCGCGGCTGACGCTCCGGCGCGGGCCGGCCGAGGCGGTTCTGACCGGACTGGCGGCATCCGTCGGGGCGGGCGCAGTGTTCTGGAACCGCCGCTACGGCGCCGCCGAACGGGCCGTCGACGCCCGCCTGAAAACAGGGTTGCGGCAGTCCGGCCTCTCGGCCGACAGCTTCGCCGGGTCGCTGCTGCACGAGCCGTGGACGATCCAGACCGGCCAGGGCGGGTCGTATTCGGTGTTCACCCCGTTCTGGCGGGCCTGTCAGGCCGCACCGCCGCCCCGGCCTCCCTACCCGGCGCCGGCGGCGCTCCCCGGCTACCTGGGGACGCTCCCCTCCGACGACCTCGCGGACTGGGCGCTCCTGCCAGAGCGGCCCGACTGGGCTCCGGGGCTGCGCGCGGCGTGGCAGCCGGGCGAGGCCTCCGCGCAGCGTCTGCTCGACGGTTTCCTTCGCGACGCGCTCCCCCGGTACGCCGACGAACGTGACGAGCCGGCCCGGGCGGCCACCTCCCGGTTGTCGCCGCACCTGCGCTGGGGCGAGATCAGTCCATTCCAGATCTGGCATGCGACCGAGTGGACTCGGATCGGCCTGACCGGTCGAGCGCAGGAGAGCGCTACCCGGTTCCTCACCGAGGTGGGCTGGCGGGAATTCGCCCACCACGTGCTGTTCAACGCCCCCGACCTGGCCACCGTGAACCTGCGGCCCGAGTTCGACGCATTCCCCTGGCCGCCGCTCGACCGGACGGCCCTCGCCGCCTGGCAGCAGGGCCGCACCGGCTTCCCCCTGGTCGACGCCGGGATGCGCGAGCTCTGGCGCACCGGCAGCATGCACAACCGGGTGCGGATGGTGACGGCGTCGTTCCTGATCAAGAACCTGCTGATCGACTGGAGGGAGGGCGAGGCGTGGTTCTGGGACACCCTCGTCGATGCCGACGCGGCGAGCAACCCGTTCGGCTGGCAGTGGGTGGCCGGCTCCGGCGCCGACGCCGCGCCCTACTTCCGGGTGTTCAACCCCGAGCTGCAGGCGAAAAAGTTCGACCCCCAGGGCGAGTACATCCGCGAGTACGTGCCCGAGTGGGGCACGGATGCCTATCCAGCGCCGATCGTCGACCTCGGCGAGACGAGACGGGCGGCCCTGGCCGCCTACGAGCAGATCAAGGGCGGCAAGGATCAGGCGCTCGCGGCCCGCGCCCTGGATCCAGGGTCGACCGGCACCCGCTCCGGCGGACCCGGATCGGCTTAGAGGGCCCGTTCCAGCACGAAGTCATCCTCGTACCGCCCGCCGACGAGGAAGCGCTTCACGCCGACCTTGACGAAGCCGTTCTTCTCGTAGAACCGGATGGCTCGCCCGTTCTCCTGGTTCACGCCGAGCCAGCTGCCGACGGCGCCGCGCTCCCTGGCCGCAGCCAGCGTCGCCGCCATCAGCGGGGCAGCGACTCCGCGGCCATGGATTTCCTCGCGCAGGTAGCATTTGCTGAGCTCTGCGGTGGGGCGGATGCTGATGGCGGCCCTGGCGTCGGCATCCGTCGGATCGCCGAAGACGAGCATGGTGTACCCCTGCAGGGTGCCGTCCTCCTCGGCGACCAGGACGACCCGGTCCGGGTCGGCCAGAAACCCGGCGAAGTTGGACTCGGCGAGCACGTCGCGGAGGAACTCGGCCACCGCCTGCTCCGTGGTGTGCGCGGGCGTGGCCAGCCGGAAGGTGGCCGCGGCCAGTTCGGCCAGCGCCGCGGTATCCGCCCCGGTTGCCCGTCGTATCGTCACCATCGCTTCACCCTACCGATAGCCGCGCCCGCCGGTCGCAATCCCCCCTCCATCGCCCGACAGGCCGCGAGGAGGGGAGATCGGACGGGGTTACAGGTAGCGGGCGTAAGCGCCGACGGTGAGGAACGTCGGGAACTCGGGCTCCAGGGCGGATGCCCGGAACACCTCGAGGGCGTCGTCGAAGCGATCGCCCGGCGTGCGCTCGAACCCGGCGAAGACCTCGGCGACCTGCTCGTTGACCCAGGTCTTGTCGATCCGGCGACCCTCGGCGGTGACCGAGTTGTCGTGGACCCACTGCCAGATCTGCGAGCGGGAGATCTCGGCAGTCGCGGCATCCTCCATCAGGTTGTCGATCGCGGCAGCCCCGACGCCGCGCAGCCACGACTCGATGTAGCGCAGCCCGATCTTGATGTTGTCGCGCACCCCGGACTCGGTGATCTCGCCGCCGGCGGATGCCACGTCGAGCAGGTCGGACGCGGTCACGGACACGTCGTCACGGGTGCGGTGCACCTGGTTCGGCGTGTCGCCGAGCACAGCGTCGAACTCTGCCTGCGCGGTGGGAATGAGGTCAGGGTGCGCGACCCAGGTGCCGTCGAAGCCGTCGGTCGCCTCACGCCGCTTGTCGGCGGCGACCTGCTCCAGAGCGCGGGCCGTCACCTCGGGATCGCGACGGTTCGGGATGAACGCGCTCATGCCGCCGATCGCATAGGCCCCTCGGCGGTGGCAGGTGGAGACGAGCAGTTCGGTGTAGGCCCTCATGAACGGCAGGGTCATCGTGATCTGCTTGCGGTCGGGGAAGACGAATCGGCGTCCGCGGGAGCGGAACGTCTTGATGATGCTGAAGATGTAGTCCCAACGGCCGGCGTTCAGCCCGGCGCAGTGGTCGCGCAGCTCGTAGAGGATCTCTTCCATTTCGAACGCGGCCTGGATGGTTTCGATCAGCACGGTGGCGCGGATCGTGCCGTAGTCGATTCCGAGGCGTTCTTCGGAGTGGCTGAAGATGTCATCCCACAGCCGGGCCTCGTAGTGGCTCTCCAGCTTCGGCAGGTAGAAGTACGGACCGCTGCCGTCCTCGATCAGCCGTTTCGCGTTGTGGAAGAAGTAGAGTCCGAAGTCGACGAGGCTTCCCGACGCGCTCATCCGCCGGTTGGCCCGGTCGACGAAGATCAGGTTCTTCTCCACCAGGTGCCAGCCGCGCGGACGCATCACGATCGTGGGGGTCTGGCCCGTCGGTCCGCCGGTCACCGTGTACTTCTTGCCCTCCGGGCTGGTGAAGCTCAACTGCCCGCGCACGGTGTCGAACAGGCTCAGCTGGCCCTCGATGACGTTCGCCCAGGTGGGGCTGGTGGCGTCTTCCTGGTCGGCCAGCCACACCTTCGCTCCGGAATTGAGGGCGTTGATCGCCATCTTCCGGTCGGTCGGGCCGGTGATCTCCACCCGGCGGTCCTCCAGGCCGGGCCCGGCGCCGGCGACGCGCCAGCTCGGGTCTCGGCGCACGTGCGCGGTCTCGGTCAGGAAACCAGGGTCGCGGCCGTTGGCGGCGTCGACGCGCTTGCGGAGCCGGGCGGCGAGAAGGTCGTGCCGGGTTCCGGCGAACCGGTCGTGCAGTTCAGCGAGGAAGACCAGGGCTTCGGGGGTGAGGATCTCTGCGTATCGGGGCCCGAGGTCGCCGGTGATCTCGAGGTGCGGCTCGATCGTGGCGAAGCTGCCGGTATTGGTCGTGGTCCCGGTGGTCGAAGCGGTGCCGGTGGTCGAGCCGATCCCGGTGGTCGAGCCGATCCCGGTGGTCGAGCTTGTCGAGACCCGGTTGGTGGTCGCGAGGGGCGGGGTGTTCATGATCTGGTCTCCTTCGGTGAGCGTCCTTGCTTGCCTGTGCACCAACTCTGCGCCGCCCGGGCACCCCGCAGGCCGTTCCAGTCAACAGAAGAAGATCAGTTCTTCTGCTTGCGTGAACTTCTGCCCCGTGTGACGATGAGTCATGGTCAACGCCGATCCGCTCCTTCGTTCCGCCCTCTCCGCTCCCCCGGCGGCCGAGCACGGGCTTGACGCCCTCACGCTCGGGCGTCGCATCCGTGAACTGCGCACGACCAGGAGGATGACCCTCGACAGCCTCGCTGCGGCCATCGACCGGGCCCCGTCGCAGGTCTCGATGATTGAGAACGGCAACCGGGAGCCACGCCTGTCGATGCTGCGCACGATCGCCATCGCCCTCGGCACCACGGTCGACGACCTCCTGAAGCCGGAGGCCCCCTCCGAGCGGGCCGCGCTGGAGATCGCCGTCGAACGCGCCCAGCGCGGTGCGGTCTTCACGGCGCTCGGTCTGGCGAAAATCCGGGTCAGCCGGGCAACCAGTGACGAGACGCTGCAGACGATCCTCACCCTGCACCATGAGATCGAACGGCTGCATCGCGAACGGGCGGCCACCCCCGAGGAAGCCAGGCGGGCCAATGCGCAACTGCGGGCGACGATGCGCGCCAGGGACAACTACTTCCCGGAGCTCGAGGAACAGGCGCTCGAGTTGCTCACCGCCGTCGGCCATTCCGGCGGGCCCGTGTCGCACCAGGTGGTCGCCGACATGGCCACCCACCTCGGCTACTCGCTGCACTACGTCGGCGACCTGCCGCATTCGACCCGGTCGGTCACCGACAAGCGGAACGGCCGGATCTACCTGCCGACCGCCCAGTCTGCCTCGCGGGACTCACGCACCCCCATCCTGCAGGCGTTCGCGAGCCTGCTCTGCGGCCACGACGAACCCGGAAACTACGCAGAATTTCTCCGCCAACGGGTGGAGACGAACTACCTGACCGCGGCCATCCTGCTGCCCGAGAAGGACACCGTTCGGCTGCTGACCGAGGCGAAGAACCTGCGCCGCATCTCGATGGAGGACCTGCGCGACGCCTTCTCGGTGTCCTACGAGACGGCCGCACACCGGTTCACGAACCTCGCCACGGCGCGACTGGGCATCCCCGTGCACTTCATGAAGGTGCACGAGTCCGGCACGATCATCAAGGCCTACGAAAACGACTCGGTGCGCTTTCCGAGCGACGCCCTCGGCGCGGTCGAGGGCACGACCGTCTGCCGCAGCTGGACCGCACGGACCGTGTTCGACGTGCCGGACCGGTTCAGCCCCTGGTACCAGTACACGGACACCCCGAGCGGCACCTTCTGGTGCACCTCGCGGATCGAGAAGGCGAAGGAGGGCGAGTACTCGGTGAGCGTGGGGGTACCGTTCGACCATGTGAAGTGGTTCCGCGGCCGGGAGACCACCAATCGCGCCGTCTCCCGCTGCCCCGACGAGTCGTGCTGCCGCCGGGCCCCGAACGACCTGGCCACCCGCTGGGCCGGCCAGTCCTGGCCGGCCGCGCGCACCCCGACGAGCCTGCTCGCCGCACTGCCCACCGGTACCTTCCCGGGCGTCGACCAGACCGAGGTGTACCAGTTCCTCGAATCCCACTCTCCGACGCACTGACCGGGCCGGGCCGCCGTCCCGGTATCAGCCGGGTCAGGCGGCGGACGCGGGTTCGGGCACGCGGTGCAGGACGTCGACGAGCGCCGGCTCCGGCTTCCATTCGGCGTCGGCGAGGGTGCTCGGGCTCGCGCTCATGCTCGCGGCGGCCCGCGGTGCGCGCCGCCAGGCATCCGTCCCCCGTCCCGCGACTGTCGGCACCGGCGGCAACGCGGATGCCGGCCCCGTGCCCGACCGGGAACCCGCCCCGGAAACCGCCCGGGTCTGACCTGCCTCCTGTGGCCAACGCAGGACATCCGCGGCCCGGCCGGCGTGAACCCCGCGGACCAGTGCCGCGGATGCGCGCGGCCGGCCCGGATCTCCTGAGTTAGCCACCAGTCGACGCGCGCTCGGGCCGAGGGCGGGAGCGGCCTCAGGCCTCCCGGGTGATCTCCACCCGCACGAACAGCTCGGAGCCGAACGGCCCGGCGAACACGCCGCGCAGCGGCGGCACGTCATTGTAGTCGCGGCCGCGGCCGACCGAGACGTGGCGGTCGCCGATCCCGATCGAGTTGGTCGGGTCGAAGCCGCGCCAGTCGCCGCAGAACCACTCGACCCAGGCGTGGGATTCGCCGGTGACGGTCTCGCCGATCCCGGCATCCGGCCGGGGGTGCAGGTAGCCGGAGAGGTAGCGGGCGGGGATTCCGACTGAGCGCAGCGCGCCGAGCGCGATATGGGTGATGTCCTGGCACACCCCGCGCTTGTCGCTCCAGGCCTCCGCGGCGGTGGAATGGACGCCGGTGACACCCTGCACGTACTGCATCCGCTCGCCGATCGCCGTGCAGATCTCCAGCGCCGCGTCGCATGGGCGCTCGTGCCGGGAGACGATCTCAGCGGCTAATTGCTGCACGTCGGCGGGCGGCTCGGTGAGCCGGGTCTGCCCGGAATGCTCCACGGTCGCGGTGCTGCGCACGGCGATCGCGGCCAGTTCGGCCCAGCCCATCGGATGGGCCAGGTGGGTGAGCGGCCGCACCTCGACCAGGCTGGTGGCAGTGAGGGTGAGCTCGGCGTGCGGGGTGAGAACCTCGAACGAGGACACCTGGGTGCCCCAGTGGTCGACGTAGTTGTGGTTGCTCGACACCGGAGAGATCTCGAGGTTGGAGTACAACACCAGTTGCTCGGGGGAGCTGACCGGGAGCATCCGGGCCTCGTTGTAGGAGGCAGCCACCTCACCCTGGTAGCGGTAGCCGGTGCGGTGCCGGATCGGGTGCCGGTTCACGAGACCTCCCCCGTCCAGGTCGGCACGGTGCTGGTCGGGAAGTACCGCTCACCGATGGCCCCCGAGGCCGTGCTGGTGGCCTCCTGCACGATGTCCATCTGGTGCGGCAGATCATTCAGGATGTCCATGATCGGCCGGTATTCAAGCTGGCTGCGAATCTGCCCCAGCACCCGCTGCGCCTGGTCGGACACGCCGACCCGGTCCGTGCGGGGCTCCATCTCCCGCAGGCACTGCTCGGCCCGGGACACGGAGAACACGATCGACCGCGGGAACAACCGGTCCAGCAGCAGGAATTCCGCCGCATTCCGCGCCGACGGCACGCCGCGGTAGGTGCGCAGGTACGATTCGTAGGCGCCGCAGGAGCGCAGGATCGTCGTCCAGGACGGCCCGCTCGTCTCGGTCAGCGACCGGGTCGCCAGCAGCCGGGCGGTCATGTCCGCCTGCTCGAGGCTGCGGCCGAGGTTGAAGAAGTGCCAGGCCTCGTCGCGGCTGACCCCGGACTCCACGATTCCCACGGCGAGCGCGGCGCGTTCGCGCACCCAGCCGAAGAAATCGTGGGTCTTCTCGCTCGCCACCTTGCGCGGCATCCGGGCGCTCGTCGTGTTCAGGCATTCCCACAGCTCGGTGGGCACGATCTCCCTGGCCCGCCGCGCGTTCTCCCTGGCCGCTTTGACCGAATAGGCGATCGAGGCCGGATGCGCACGGTCGACGGCCAGGGTCGCGAGCACGTCCTTGCGGGTGAGCAGCCGGTCGGGCGGAACGTCGCTGCCCATCAGGTGCAGCAACGACTGGCAGGCGATGCTCTCCTCGATCCACGGATCCTCGAGCAGGAGCTGCAGGTGCACATCCAGGATCCGGGCCGTGCCGTCGCTGCGCTCGATGAAGCGTCCGATCCAGAACAGGCTTTCCGCGATTCGGCTCAACATTCCTGGACCTTCCTCTTCCCGACAGGTCGCGCGCACGCCTGTTGCTCGTTGTCGTTGAACGGTTTGTCCTGCGGCGAGTGGTCGACCGCGTGCACCACCCCGGCCGAGCGCACGTTCGCCGCCTGGTCCGCGACGAGACCCTGCACACCGCGGGCCGCCGTCTCGGCGGAGAAGTCCGGTTCGGACCCGATCACCCAGGTGTCCTTCGACCCGCCGCCCTGGCTGGAATTGACGACGAGTTCGCCCTCCGGCAGCGCCACCCGGGTGAGGCCGCCCGGCAGCACCCAGACGTCGGTGCCGTCATTCACGGCGAACGGGCGCAGGTCGGCGTGCCGGGGGCGCAATCCGTCTTCGACGAGGGTGGGGATGGTTGAGAGCTGCACGACCGGCTGGGCTATCCAGCCGCGGGGGTCCTTGACGAGTTGCTTCCGCAGGGTCTCCAGTTCGGCCGCGGATGCCGCCGGCCCCACCACGAGGCCCTTCCCGCCCGACCCGTCCACGGGCTTGACCACGAGCTCGTCGAGCCGGTCGAGCACCTCCTCGAGGGCGAGCGGGTCCTCCAGCCGCCAGGTGTCGACGTTGGGGATGATCGCCTCCTCGCCGAGGTAGTAGCTGATCAGTTCGGGCAGGTAGGTGTAGACGAGCTTGTCGTCGGCGACGCCGTTGCCCACCGCATTGGCGATGGTCACATTGCCCAGCCGGGCCGCCATCAGGATGCCGGGCGACCCCAGCTGGGAGTCGGCGCGGAACTGCAGCGGGTCGAGGAACTCGTCGTCGACCCGGCGGTAGATCACGTCGACCCGGGTCGGGCCGGCCGTGGTGCGCATCCAGACCCGGCCACCCGAGCAGAACAGGTCACGGCCCTCGACGAGTTCGGCGGGAACGGGCGTTCCTCGCCCGCGAAGTCGAAGGTCACCCCCTGCGCGAGATAGGAAGAGGCGAGGGCATCCGTTCGCCCCCGGAGTTCCTCCTGGGTCATCCGGGCCAGCGCGTTGAAGACGTCCTTGTACGCCGCGCGGGCTTCGAACGGGGTGAGCGAGGAGAGATCGGGGAACATCTCGTCCCAGGCGCTGAGGGCGCCTCCTTTCGCCCGAAGTGCCGCGGTAGCGCCGTAGCCCGTGAACAGGTCAACCATGATGGGAGCGTAGCGGCACCGTGTTGCCACGATGTTTCACGGAAATGTCCACCGAACGGCATACGATCGTCCTCCCCATTCGGGTTCCGAACGGCGGACATCCGGGCCGTTCGGCCCCCCGGCGGACGCGGGGATTGCCTACAGTGAGGCCACTCGCATCCGTTCTTCCTCATCGCGCACGACCGTCGGTGCGACCGAGTTCCGGGCCGCGAGGATGTGCGAGCGCATCGCGACCTCGGCCCAGAGCGTGTCGCCGGATTGCAGGGCGGTGAGGATGTCCCGGTGGTGGTGGTTGCTGACCGCCCGGAAGCGTGCCCCGTCGCGGCGGAAGTAACTGCTCATCATGGGAACCCGGGTGACGGATGCCGCGAGCGCGATCAGCTGGGTGCTCTGGGACGCGGCGACGACGATGTGGTGGAACTCGGCGTTGAGCTCGCTGAGCCGGGCGATGCCGGCGTCGTCGGTCGCCCGCACGAACTCCTCCATCTGCCCGATCAGCACCGCGAGCCGCTCGAGGTCGGCCTGCCCGATCAGGTCCGCCGCGAGCCCGGCCGCCCGGCTCTCCAGGGTCGCCCGGAGGAAGTACGTCTCCCGGAGCGCGTCGGCGGTCCAGGCGACGACGGTCGCCCCGCGGTTGGGCACGAATTCGACCAGGCCGGCCTCGTCGAGCCGGCGCAGCGCCTCGCGCACGGGGGTGCGACTGACCCCGAGCTCCTCGGCCAGGGCCGCCTCGCGCAGGGTGGCATTGGCCGGCAGGTCGCCGGAGAGGATGCGCCCGCGCAAGGTCGCATACGTGGTCTGGCCCCCGGTCACCGCCACTTCGCCCCCAAGTCGCACAACGCTAGAAGCTCACTATGGCACAAACGAAACCGGCAACCCCGCTATCCGCCCGGGTCAAGCCCGGCCAGGACCTGCCGGAGGGCGCCCGGCCCGTCAGGCAAACGCGTTCAGGCCGGTCAACGCCCGGCCGAGAACGAGCTGATGGATCTCATCCGTGCCCTCGTAGGTGCGCACGGATTCGAGGTTCGCCATGTGCCGCATCACCGGGAACTCGCTGGTGATGCCGTCGCCGCCGAGGATCGTGCGTGCCTCGCGGGCGATCAGGATGGCCTCGCGCACGCTGTTGAGCTTGCCGACGCTGATCTGGGCGGGGGTGAGCGCGCCGCGTTCCTTCAGCCGGCCGAGGTGCAGGGCCAGCAGCACGCCCTTCTCGTATTCCACGAGCATGTCGGCCAGTTTGGCCTGGATGAGCTGGGTGGCGCCGATCGGCTTGCCGAACACCTCCCGGGTCTGCGAGCGCCCGATCGCCGCGTCGAGGCAGCTGCGGGCGGCGCCCATCGCCCCCCAGACGATGCCGAACCGGGCCTCGTTCAGGCAACCGAACGGCCCGGAGAGCCCGCGCGCGCCGGGCAGGATCGCCTCGCCCGGCACGCGCACCGCGTCGAATTCGACGTCACACTGGATCGAGGCGCGCATTGACAGCTTGTTGTCGATCGGAGTGGCGGTGAACCCCGGCGTTCCGGTGGGCACGAGGAAGCCGCGCACGCCCTCGGAGGTCTCTGCCCAGACCACCGCGACGTCGGCGATGCTGGCCAGGCCGATCCAGCGCTTGGAACCGTCGAGCACCCAGTCGTCGCCGTCCCGACGGGCCGTGGTTCTCATCGCCGCCGGGTCGCTGCCGCCGGTGGGCTCGGTGAGCGCGAAGCAGCCGACGAGTTCGCCCGCGGCCATCCCGGGCAGCCAGCGCTGCTTCTGCTCCTCGGTGCCGTACTTGTGGATGGCGGACATGGCCAGCGAGCCCTGCACCGACACGAAGGTGCGCCAGCCGCTGTCGGCGGCCTCGAGCTCGAGGCAGACCAGGCCGTAGCTCACGGCGCCGGCGCCGGCACAGCCGTAGCCGTCGAGGTGCATGCCGAGGAAGCCGGCCGCGCCGAGTTCGGCGACCAGCTCCCCCCGGAATCGCTTGTCCTCGTAGTCCTGCTCGATGGTGGGCAGGATGCGGTTGGTCGCGAACGCGCGGGCCTTGCGCGCCCAGGCGATCTCGTCGACCTCGAGCAGGTCGTCGAGGTCGAAGACGGAGTCCACGAGGGGGCTGTGCACGAGCGGGGTGGGGCGGCCGGAGGCGGTCACGAGTGTCCTTTGGTCAGGTCAACGGAACGGGGGTCAGCGGGGCGGGGTCCGGGCGGAGCCAGTCGGCGCCGTCATGCTCGCCGAGCCGCGGCGGCGGCAGGCGGTAGCCGGGCGGCCGGCCGGCGAGGTGGATGGGGTTGGCGACCTGCCGGCTGCCGGACACCTCGACCACCGGGGCGAGCCCCAGCGCGGTGGCGAAGGCGAAGGCCTCGTCGACGGTGTTGACCAGTCCGGCCGGCACCCCGGCATCCGTCAGGGTGGCCACCCACTCGGCGGCCGGCCGGGCGCGCAGGAGTCTTTCCAGCAGCGTCTTGAGCTCGGTGCGGTGCGGCACCCGGACCGTGTTGCCCTCGAAACGGGGGTCGGCGGCCAGCTCCGGAGCACCGAGCAGGCGCACGAGGGTGCGGAACTGGCGGTCGTTGCCCACGGCGATCACGAGCGGTCGGTCCTGGCCGGCGAAGAGTTCGTAGGGCGCGATGCTCGGGTGCGCGTTGCCCAGCCGGGCCGGCGACCGGCCGGTGGCCAAGGTGCCCGCGGCCTGGTTGGTGAGCGCGGAGAGCAGGGTGCCCATCAGGTCGACCTCGACCCGTTCGCCGGGCGCTGGCACGGCACCGCCGCCCGCGGACGCGGCACCCCCTGCGGAGCGGGCGGCATCACGAGCGCGGAGCCCGAGCAGGATGCCGCTGAGCGCGTTCAGCCCCGCGAGCACGTCGACCAGGGCCACACCGGCCTTGCTCGGTTCACCGTCGGGGTCGCCGGTCACGCTCATCAGACCGCCGACCGCCTGCACCAGCAGGTCGTAGCCGGGCAGCCGGGCGCCGGCGCCACCGCCGAAGCCGGTGATCGAGCAGTAGACGACCCCCGGGTTGGCCGTGGCCACGGCGTCGAAACCCAGCCCGAACCGGTCGAGCACCCCCGGCCGGAAGTTCTCGACCACGACGTCCGCCGTCTCGGCCAGGTGCCGGGCGGTCGCCAGGCCCGCCGGGGTGGCCAGGTCGCAGACGACCGAGCGCTTGTTCCGATTCACCGCGCCGAAGTAGGTGGACTCCCCGTGCGCGTCGACGGGCGGGCGCCACTGGCGGGTGTCGTCGCCCTGCGGGCTCTCGATCTTGATCACGTCCGCGCCGAAATCCGCGAGCATCATGGTGGCGTACGGGCCGGCGAGCACGCGGGAGAAATCGGCGACCCGCACCCCCGCCAACGGACCGTTCCGCCCGCCCGTCTCCTGCGGCAATCGCGTCTCCTGCAGCAATCGCCCACCTCGGTCCCGGTTCCACGACGGATCACCGGGCACCGGCAATGGTCGCACTTGATGTGATCCTATATCGCATGATTAAGTTCCCGCCACCCGGCAGGGCGTCGGCTAGATTGGGCCTATGAAGGCTCAGCTGCGACCCGGCGCCCGGGAAGCGATCTTCGCGCAGCTCATCGAAGCCGGCCGCGCCGAGCAGGTTGCGCGCCGGCTCACCGACGCCATCATCCTCGGCGTGCTCACCCCGGGCGAGCGCCTCCCGAGCGAGCAGGAGCTGGCCCGCCGCTTCGGCGTCGCCCTGATCACGGTGCGGGAGGGCCTAGTCATCCTGCGCGATGCGGGCCTGGTCGAGACGCGGCGCGGGCGCGGCGGCGGCAGCTTCGTGATCAAGGCGGATGCCCCGCACGGCACGCTGCTGCAGGCCCGGCTGCGCGGCCTCGCCCAGGTCGAGCTCTCGGACCTGGCCGTGTACTTCTCCACGATCGCGGAGGGCTGCGCCGAACGAGCCGCCCTCCGCGCCTCCGCCGCCGATGCCGAACGGCTGCACGCCTGGCTGCTCCACGCCGACTTCTCGACCACCGCGGGCGCCCGCACCAATGCCGGCGGGTTCTACCTCGAACTCGCCGTGCTCAGCCAGTCGGCCAGGCTCGTCCGGGAGCAGATCCGCCTCCAGGCCGAATTCGGCCCGCTGCTCCTGCTCGGCCTCGGTGACCCCGACACCCGCGCCCAGGTCACCGGGTTGAACGGCCGGATCGCCCTGGCCGTCAGCGACGGCGACGGCCAGGCCGCCCGCACTCTCGTCGCCGACCAGGTGCGGCTCCTCGGCGAGTGGCTGCTGACCATGAAGGCCCGGATCGAGCGAGGAGGACACCTTGACGACGCCATCGTCGACGACGCCTGAGACGGCCAGGCCCGCGGGTCCCCCGGCCGGGCTGACCACCGCGGAGGACTGTGCGATCGAGGTCGGCGAGATCTTCGCGCGGGTGTTCCGCACCCTGGACGACTGGCGTGAGCGCATCGCCGCCGCCGTTCCCGACCGGGCCGACCTCGACATCCTCGTGGAGTCGCTCGTGGTGCCCGCGCTGCTCGCCTCCGCCGGCTCGCCCGCCGCTGACGGCCCGCCGGCCACCGAATCGCTCCTGATCGGAGCCGGCTTCATCGCCGCCCCGCAGTACGTCAACGGCCGCGACGCGCACTTCGCCTGGTGGCTCGGCCCGCTGGCGTCGAATCCGCTGCTGGGTAACACGAGCGGCGCGAGCCGGCTCGACCTGGCCACCCGGGTGCACACCGAGTACCTCCGCGACTTCCGCGAACTCGAGTGGTACGCGGTGCCGGAGGCCACGAACCAGACCCACGTGACCGGCCCCTACGTCGACCAGCTCTGCACCTGCGACTACATCATCACCCTCACCATGCCGGTGCGGCTGGGCGAGCGGATGATCGGGGTCGTCGGCGCCGACGTCTACGTCAAGCGCCTGGAACAGGTGCTGCTGCCGCACTTCCTCGCCCTGCCGGGACCGGTGGTGCTCGTGAACCAGTCGGGCCGCGTCGTGATCTCGACCGAGCCGACGCTCCCGGCCGGCGACATCCTGCCGAACCGGCGGCATCCGGCCGACGGCTTCGACCTGCTTCCCTGCCCGGGCACCCCGTTCCTCCTCGCGACCCGCGTTGCCATCGCCACTCCCGCATTTTAAACATTGCATTCCAGATGATTTAGGGTAACGTCGTCCACGGCGAGCCACCGGCTCCCGGGCGAGGCAGCACTGCCGGGCTCACCGCACTTCCGAAAGGTCGGCCATGCCCATCCGCGAACTCCGCAACTTCGTCAACGGAGGGTACGTCGACTCCGCCGCCACCGACCGGCTCGACATCATCAACCCGGCCACCGAAGAGGTCTACGCGCAGACGCCCGTTTCCACCGAGGCGGATGTCGCGGCCGCCTACGGCGCGGCGGCCACGGCCTTCGAGACCTGGGGCGAGACGACCCCGGGCGAACGCCAGCGGGCGCTGCTGCGGTTCGCCGACGCCCTCGAGGCCCGCACCGAGGAGATCGCGGACCTGGAAAGCGAGAACACGGGCAAGCCGCGCGCCGGAATCGTCGGCGACGAGGTCGAGGTGATGATCGACCAGGTGCGATTCTTCGCCGGGGCCGCCCGCGTGCTCGAAGGCAAGTCGGCCGGGGAGTACCTCAAGGACCACACCTCGATGGTGCGGCGCGAGCCGATCGGCGTGATCGGCCAGGTCACCCCGTGGAACTACCCGATGATGATGGCGATCTGGAAGATCGCCCCCGCCCTCGCGGCCGGCAACACCGTCGTGCTCAAGCCCTCCGACTCGACGCCCGTTTCCACGCTGCTGCTGGCCGAGATCGCCGCCGAGTTCCTGCCCGCCGGAGCCTTCAACGTCGTCGCCGGCAACCGGGAGACCGGCCGCGCCCTGGTCACCGACCGCACGCCGCAGATGGTCTCGATCACCGGTTCGGTGCGCGCCGGCATGGAGGTCGCCGGCACCGCCGCCCTCGACCTCAAGCGCGTGCACCTCGAGCTGGGCGGCAAGGCCCCCGTGATCGTGTTCAACGACGCGGACATCCAGGCCGCCGTCGAAGGGATCACCGCTGCCGCGTTCTACAACGGCGGCCAGGACTGCACCGCCGCCACCCGGCTGCTCGTCCAGGAGGGCATCCACGACGAGTTCGTCGCCGCCCTGGCCGCGCACGCCAGGAAGAACGCCCGCACCGGCGGCCCGCGCGAGGAGGGCATCCTCTTCGGCGCCCTCTCCAGCGCCGACCACCTCGCCCGGATCGAGAGCGTGATCGACCGGCTGCCCGACCACGCCGAGATGATCCTCGGCGGACACCGCCAGGGCAGCGTCGGCTACTTCCACGAGGCGACCATCGTCGCCAACCTGCGCCAGGCCGATGAGGCCGTGCAGGAGGAGTTCTTCGGCCCGGTGATCACGGCGCAGAAGTTCACCGATGAGGCCGAGGCGCTCGCCTGGGCGAACGACGTGCAGTACGGCCTGGCCTCGTCGGTCTGGACGAAGGACCATGCGACCGCGATGCGGATGGCCAAGCGGCTCTCCTTCGGCTGCGTCTGGATCAACACGCACATCCCGCTCGTCGCCGAGATGCCGCATGGCGGGTTCAAACACTCCGGCTACGGCAAGGATCTCTCGATGTACGGTCTCGAGGACTACACCCGGATCAAGCACGTGATGAGCTACATCGGCTGACTGAGTGCCGGCCCCCGTCGGCCCGGGGGTGGACAGGGCGGCCCGGTCAACGGATGATCGTGGTGGAGGACACCGTGGAGATCCTGCAGGTTGCCCAGCACGCCGACGATCTCGACCGGGCGTGCGCCTTCTACGAGCTGCTGCTCGGGGGCCCGCCGGCCGCCCGGTTCGATCCCCCCGGCCTGCTCTTCTTCAACGTGGGCCGGTCCCGCCTGCTGCTCGATCGGGCGGCGCCCCCCGCCCTCGTCTACCTGCAGGTCGACGATGTCGCGGCAACGATCGAGCGGCTCCGCGGGTTGCAGGTGGAGATCGTCGACCTGCCGCACATCATCTTCAGCCATACCGACGACTCACTCGGTCCGGCAGGCACCGACGAGTGGATGGCGTTCATCCGCGACAGCGAGGGCAACACGGTCGGGCTGGTCAGCCACGAGCCGCGCCACGATCCGTAGCCCGCGCTTCGGGCCGCAACACGCCGAAGAGTGAATCATTCGGTTCTATACCTTTTGGCGTTGCCGGTCCAGTATGTTGAGCACACACAATGAGGTGTCGCGGCCAGGGGGGTGGCTGCCCGTCCCTCCGGCTTGATCGGAAAGGTCATCATGAACGACAACCCGTCCCCGCAGAAGGGGCTCGGCGACAGCGAGCACCTCAAGGCCCTCGGCTACGAGAACTCCTTCCACCGCTCCATGGGCCTCTGGGCGAACTTCGCCCTCGGCTTCACCTACCTCTCGCCGCTCGTCGGCGTGTACTCGCTGTTCGCGCTCGCCCTCAGCACGGGCGGGCCGCCCTCGATCTTCTGGCTGATCATCGTCGGCACCGGCCAGCTGCTGGTGGCGCTCGTCTTCGGCGAGGTCGTCTCGCAGTACCCGATCGCCGGCGGGATCTACCCGTGGACCCGCAGGCTCTGGGGCAAGCGCTACGCCTGGATGGCGGCCTGGGTCTACGTCTGGGCGATGATCGTGACCATCACCGCAGTCGCCGAGTTCGGCACGGGCTTCCTGGCCAGCCTGATCAACGCGCCGGTGACCAATGAGGTCACCCTGGGCCTGTCGGTGCTCTTCCTCGTGGTCGCCTTCGGCCTGAACTTCTCCGGCACGAAGACACTCGGCCGGGTCGCCCGGATCGGCCTCGCCGCGGAACTCGTCGGCGTCGTCGGGCTCGGCCTCTACCTCTTGATCTTCCAGCGTAAGCAGGAGTTCAGCGTCTTCTTCGACACCATGGGCGTGCAGGGCGACGGCAGCTACGTCGCCGCGTTCCTCGGCGCGGCCCTCGCCGGGCTGTTCCTGTTCTACGGATTCGAAGCCTGCGGGGACGTGGCCGAGGAGGTCGAGAACCCGGCCAGGGGCATCCCCCGGGCGATGATCCTGACCATCCTCGTCGGCGGGGTCTCGGCCCTGTTCTCGTTCGGCGGCTACGTGCTGGCCGCCCCCGATCTCCAGGCCATCGTCACCGGGAAGGACATCGACCCGATCCCCGCGATCCTCGACGCCTCGCTCGGCACCGTCGGCGCGAAGATCTTCCTCGTGGTCGCGCTCACCGCGTTCCTGTCCTGCGTGCTGAGCCTGCAGGCCGCTGCCAGCCGGCTCCTGTTCTCGTTCGCGCGGGACGGGATGATCCCCGGCCACGCCTGGCTCTCCCGGGTGTCCCCGCGCACCGCGGTGCCGGTGAACGCCCTGATCGTGGCCTGCACGATCCCCCTCCTGCTCTGCCTGCTCATCTACGTGGGCGGCAGCACGCTGCTGGCCCGGATCACGGCCTTCGCGGTGATCGGCATCTACGTGGCGTTCCAGGCCGTGGTGCTCGCGGCGCTCCGGCAGCGGCTCAAGGGCTGGCGGCCGGCCGGGCCGTTCAACCTGGGCCGGTTCGGTTTCGTGGTCAACGTGGTCGCCCTCGCCTACGGGATCTTCGCGATGGTGCTGCTGGCCAGGCCGGGCGCGACCGGGGTGTTCCTCGACGACTGGATCGTTCTGATCGGACTCGCGGTCGTGATGGGCACCGGGCTGCTCTACCTGTTCATCGCCAAACCGCACAGCGCATCGCACCAGCCGGAGGGTGATGCGATCGCCGTGGCCGCGATGCTGCGGGCGCACCCTGACAACGCTCGGTCGACATCCGACACCGACTGAGCGCCGTTCGACCTGACGCCGTCCGGCCGAACGCGTCTTAACGAACGAAGGGCCCGTCTCGCGACGGGCCCTTCGTGCTGGTGGGGGTTTAGATGCTGTTCACATCGAGCGGGATGCCGGGGCCGAACGTGGTCGACACGGCGCCCTTCATGATGTAGCGGCCCTTGGAGGAGCTGGGCTTGAGGCGCACGATCTCCTCGAGTGCTGCGGCGATGTTCTCGTTGAGCTGCTCGGCGGTGAAGGATGCCTTGCCGACGACGAACTGCACGTTGGCGTGCTTGTCGACGCGGAATTCGATCTTTCCGCCCTTGATGTCGGACACGGCCTTCGCGACGTCAGGCGTCACGGTGCCGGTCTTCGGGTTCGGCATGAGGCCACGCGGGCCGAGCACCTTTCCGAGACGGCCGACCTTGCCCATCAGCTCCGGGGTCGAGACGGCGGAGTCGAACGAGGTGTAGCCGGCGGCCACCTTCTCGATCAGCTCGTCGCCACCGACCTCGTCGGCGCCGGCTGCGATGGCCGCATCGGCGGCCGGGCCGGTTGCGAAGACGATGACGCGGGCGGTGCGACCGGTCCCGTGAGGAAGAATAACGGTTCCACGCACCATCTGGTCCGCCTTGCGCGGGTCGACGCCGAGCTTGAGGGCAACCTCAACGGTCGAGTTGAAGTTCGCCGAACCGGTCTCGCGGGCCAGCGTGACGGCCTCGACGGGGGTGTAGAACTTGTCGGCTTCGATCTTTTCGGCCGCGGCCCGGTAGGCCTTTGACTTCTGTGCCATTTGAATCTCCTGTACAAAAATTTGAGAGTGTGGTGCGAGCCTGGCTGGCTCTTCCACGTACTGCTGGGTGGCGGGATGCCGGGGGTTTAGGCTCAGGCCTCGACCGTGATGCCCATCGAGCGGGCCGTGCCGGCGATGATCTTCGACGCAGCGTCGAGGTCGTTCGCGTTGAGGTCGACCATCTTGGCTTCGGCGATTTCGCGAACCTGCGCCTTGGTGAGCTTCGCAACCTTGACGGTGTGCGGGGTACCGCTGCCCTTGGCGACGCCGGCAGCCTTCTTGATGAGCTCCGCCGCGGGCGGGGTCTTCAGGATGAAAGTGAATGAACGGTCGTCGTAGACGGTGATCTCCACCGGGATGACGTTGCCGCGCTGGGATTCCGTCTGGGCGTTGTAGGCCTTGCAGAATTCCATGATGTTGACGCCGTGCTGACCAAGCGCCGGCCCGATGGGCGGTGCGGGGTTGGCGGCGCCGGCCTTGATCTGAAGCTTGATCAGACCAGTTACCTTCTTCTTCGGTGCCATTGTTCTTCCTTCTTTGTGATGACGAGCAGCCGCGAGGGCCGCTCTCCCGGTGGCCCGGATGGGCCCCGGTGAACTGGAAACTTCTTAGAGCTTGGTGACCTGGTCGAAGCTGAGCTCCACCGGGGTCTCGCGCTCGAACAGGGACACCAGCACGATGAGCTTGCCGCTCTCCGCCTTGATCTCGCTGATCGATCCGGGCAGACCCGCGAACGAGCCTTCCTTGATCGTGATGGTCTCGCCGATTTCGTAGTCGATCTCGGCCGGGAGGGCGCGGGTGGGAACCTTGCCGCCGTGGCCTGCGCCGGACTTCGCGGTGGGCACTTCCTGGATCTCGACGAGGCTCTTCAGCATGCCGAAGGCCTCTTCGAAGCGCAGGGGGGTCGGGTTGTGGGCGTTGCCGACGAAGCCGGTGACGCCGGGGGTGTGGCGAACCACGGACCAGCTGTCTTCGTTCAGGTCCATCCGCACCAGCACGTAGCCGGGGATGCGGACGCGAGTGACCATCTTGCGCTGGCCGTTCTTGATCTCGACGACGTCTTCCATCGGAACCTCGACCTGGTAGATGAAATCTTCCATGGCCATCGACTGCTTGCGGTTCTCGATGTTCGACTTCACGCGGCGTTCGAAGCCGGCGTAGGAGTGGATGACGAACCACTTGCCCGGCTGGAAGCGCAGTTCCTTGCGGAACTCGGCGTACGGGTCCTCGTCGACGGCTTCCTCGGCCGCGGCCTCGGTCGCCTCTTCGTCCTGCACGGCCTCGACGGACGCATCCGCTTCGTCGGCGGAGTCGATGTCGAGGGCGTCGTCGACGAGCGCGTCGGCCTCGGGGTCGACCGATTCGGCGAGCGCGTCAAGCGCGGCGTCGAGATTGTCTTCGACGCCGATGCTCGGGTCGAACACGTGCACGGCTGCCTGCTCGGCGGCCTCTACGGAGTCTTCTTCGGCGGCGAGGGTGTTGCCCTCCTGCGCCTCGTCTTCGTCTGAGGACTGTTCGGCAGCGGTGGCCCAGTCGACATCGTCGTGATTCGTCTCAGTCACTAAATCTCAATCCTTATCTATTGCCTGGGCACGAAAGCGTGACCCGTTCAGCGTTGCCATGAATCCTTGCGGGAGCCGCCTGGCGGCATCCGTTCAGCCGCTTGGCGTTCCGAACACGTATGTCACGACGAGCGCGAACACCCAGTCGAGTGCCGATACCAGGGCCATCATGATCACCACGAAGACCAGCACGACACCCGTGTAGCTCAGAAGTTCCTTGCGGGTCGGCGTGACGACCTTGCGGAGCTCCGCCATGACCTGCTTGAAGAACAGGGACATCCGAGCGAAGGGACCGCGCTGGGAATCGCGCGCCATTCTCGCGTTTGCGACGATTTCCTCACTGGGTTCGTCGACAACTTTTCGGGCCACCTGTTCACACCTTTCCTGGGCCGACGGAATGCCACCGACTTGCAGGGCGGACAGGACTCGAACCTGCAACCTGCGGTTTTGGAGACCGCTGCTCTACCAATTGAGCCACCACCCTATGCAGAGAATCCTGAGCGCCACTCGTCTTCGCGGCTTTCGGGCGAGTCACTCGGACACACCAAAAAGGGCGCAAAAAAGCATGGCAGAATTCAACTACCTCGATCAAGTCTAGGTCACTCCGGGACGAGAGTAAAGCCGGGGCACCGCGGGGGCCGCCCGCTCCGAGATTCACGTCCCCGCGCCTTCGCCGGGATGGCCTGCCGCCGTATGCTCGAAGCGTGGCTCACGAACTCAAGCGAATCTCTACTCGGATCGGCTCCATCGCGGAGTCGGCGACCCTCAAGGTCGACGGCAAGGCCAAGGCGCTCCAGGCGGCCGGCCGGCCGGTGATCAGTTTCGCCGCGGGCGAGCCTGACTTCCCGACCCCTCCGCACATCGTCGAGGCGGCGCTCCTGGCGGTGTCGGACCCGAAGAACCACCGCTACACCCCGGCGGCCGGGCTGCCCGACCTGCGCGAGGCCATCGCGGCCAAGACCCTCCGGGACAGCGGGCTGGTGATCTCGCCCAGTCAGGTGGTCGTCACCAACGGCGGCAAGCAGGCGGTCTACCAGGCCTTCGCCACGCTGCTCGACCCGGGGGACGAGGTCATCGTCCCCACCCCGTACTGGACCACCTACCCCGAGTCGATCCGGCTGGCCGGCGGCGTGCCGGTCGACGTCTTCGCCGGCGCCGACCAGGGCTACCTCGTCACGGTCGAGCAGCTCGAGGCCGCGCGTACCCCGCGCACCAAGGTGCTGCTGTTCGTGTCGCCGTCGAACCCGACCGGTGCGGTCTACTCTCCCGAGCAGACGAAGGCCATCGGCGAATGGGCCGAGGAGCACGGCCTGTGGATCATCAGCGACGAGATCTACCAGAACCTCACCTACGACCCTTCGACGAGCTCAGGGCAAGCGGCGGAACAGCGCGCCGTGTCGATCGTCGAGGCCGTGCCCGCCCTGGCCGACCGCACCATCCTCGTCAACGGCGTCGCCAAGACGTATGCGATGACCGGCTGGCGCCTCGGCTGGATGGTGGGCCCGCAGGACGCGATCAAGGCCGCCGCCAACCTGCAGTCGCACCTGACCTCGAACGTCTCGAACATCTCCCAGCGCGCCGGCATCGCCGCCCTGACCGGGCCGCAGGATGCCGCGCTCGCCATGCGGGACGCCTTCGACCGCCGCCGCACGGTCATCGTCGCCGAGCTGAACAAGATCCCCGGCATGGTGACCCCGACGCCGCAGGGCGCGTTCTACGTCTACCCTGACGTCACCGGCCTGCTCGGCCGCCCGTGGGGCGGCGTCACGCCGACGACGTCGCTCGAGCTCGCCGACCTGATCCTCGACCAGGTCGAGGTGGCCGCGGTCCCGGGTGAGGCCTTCGGCCCGAGCGGCTACCTCCGTTTCTCCTATGCGCTCGGCGACGACGCCCTGCTCGAAGGAGTGCAGCGCCTGCAGCGCCTCTTCGCCTGACCTGGCCGAGAGCCGTCAACAGCCAAACCAGGCCGAGCGGTGGGGCACGGTATTCTCACACACGTGCACACGGAGCGATAACCGCGCTAGAGACTGACGTACGAGCCGGCGATCATGGAGGCGGCCTTGGTGCCGCTCACGTAGTTTCCGCGCAGGTCGCGTCCGGAACCGACAGCACGGGATGTCGTCACATAGCTTCCGACCGCGGAGGCCCGGGGCAATCGAGTCGTGACGTAGGTGCCCTCTTCCTGGGGAGCGAGTCGGGGAGCAGGCCTTTCAGTCTCGCGGGACGTCTCAAAGTCGGTGGAGAGGTCGAGTTCGCTGGTGATCGTCATGGTGCAGTCCTTTTGTTGATTGAGGGATTGGTGGTGGGTAGTGGCGCGCCGAAGACATCCGGACAGCTCCCTGCACGCACTCAGGTCAGAGTTCGCATGCGCTGGGGGCGTTGCTGCCGGAGTGTTGCTAGCTGGCCGCGCCCTCGATCGCGATCTGGCTCCGGCAGGCTCCGCAGAGTCCGGTAAAGGTGACCTCCGCAGCGAGAACCGTAAAGCCAGAGGTGTCGGACGGGGTGAGGCACGGGGCCGCTCCGATGACGCAGTCGACATCTTTCAGGTCCCCGCAGCGCACGCAGAGAATGTGGTGGTGATTGTCACCGACACGGTACTCAAACCGTGCGGGTGAGCCGGCGGGGTCAACGCGACGCACAAGACCCGCGGAGGTGAATGCAGCCAGAACTCCGTACACGGCTTGCACCGAAGTGCCCGGCAGCTCGGGGCGCACACTCGCGAACACTTCATACGCGCTGGAGTGCGGCGCACTCTGCAGTGTCTTCAGGACGGCCAGTCGTGGAGCGGTGACTTTCAGCCCAGCCGCTCGCACCGCGTCGGCCAGGCTGGCCGAACCGAGGGAATCTGAATGCGTCATTTCGATAACACTACAGGTTGTTTTGATAATATCAAATCTAGTCGGTGATCCGGTGCCTCGTGCCGGTTGGGTCTACCCTGCCAACGGTGCCGCTCAGGCAGCGCACAGGCGGGAATTCCCGCCCTCGCGGGTGGATATCCCGTAGACGCGTCGGTGACGACGGAGATCCTGGTCGAAGACTTGCCCCAGCCCGGTTGAGCGAATCGCACACGCGGTGGTCCTGGAGCGTCGTCGATCTCCTCGTCAACAACGCGGGGAATGTGCGCGCGGGGAGGCTTGAGTTGAGATGCGGGTGTCCACTCGATGATCGATCTTGATCTCACCGCCCCTATCCTGTTGACCAAGACCCTGTTATCCACGCTCCTTCGGAATTGGGAGGGGCGCGGCAGCATCCTCTTGAACGTTTCCAGTGGGATTGCGCTCGTCGGATGCCGTTCTACGCGATCTATGCGGCAACGAAGTCGGGCATCGCGCAGTTTGGCGAGTCGCTTCGAGACATCCGGTGCCGGACCTGCGCCCGCGTTCCAGACCTCCCGCAACGACAGCAACCCGTGGCGGATGTAGGGCGACAGCCGGGACGCACCGCAAGCCGATTCCGGAAGCACCTGGTTGCGCGTCGCGGCATACCCTGCCACGTCGAACGCGTTGAGCGCAGCATCCGCAACGGTTTGGCCACCCCGGATGTCGGGACTCGCCCGGACGCGATCACTCACGGGGTGCGACAGGTAGCGTTCGACAACGGCCTCCGGCGAGATCCCGGCAAGGGAGATGATCACCGGTCGATTCTCAGTTGCGGAAAGGAAGAAATACCAATGTCGAACCGGGTTTGCACCTCGACCATCTCGGGTGCACTCCCTGCCCCCGCCCGACTCTCTCCCCCGCCTCGGGACCCATTATTGAGGGTGCGCCAACTTTCTGTGGCCATTGATCGTGGCGGCATCCGAAGATTGGCCGGCCGCCCCTAAACCCTCGCGGGCGGCGCTTGCCGCTTCGCCCCCGGGCTGGCACGCTATGGAGATGGAATCTTCGTCCGCCGTCGTGCGCGTGCGCGACCTGCACAAGTCTTATGGGAGTTTCGAGGCCGTCAAGGGAATCAACTTCGACATCCACCCAGGTGAAACGTTCGCTTTGCTCGGCCCGAACGGCGCCGGCAAGAGCACCGTGATCGAGATCCTCGAGGGCTACCGCGACCGCAGTTCCGGCGAGGTGAGCGTGCTCGGCGCAGACCCGCAACGCGGTGGACTTGACTGGAAGGCGCGCTTGGGCGTCGTGCTGCAGTCCACCGGCGAGAGCGGCGCCGTGACTGTGACCGAGCAGCTCAGCCACTTCGCCGGCCTCTACCCCAATCCGCGCGGCGTCGCGGAGGTCATCGCCGCCGTAGGCCTCGAGGAGAAGGCGAAGACCCGCATCAGCCGCCTCTCCGGCGGGCAACGCCGGCGAGTGGATGTCGCACTCGGCATCATCGGTCGGCCGGAGCTTCTGTTCCTCGACGAACCGACCACGGGGTTCGACCCCGAGGCGCGGCATCAGTTCTGGGACCTGGTGCGCCGGCTCAAGGCGGAGGGCACCACCATCCTGCTCACCACGCACTATCTCGACGAGGCCGCCCAGCTGGGCGACCGAGCCGGGGTGATCAACGGCGGACGGCTGATCGACATCGGAGCCATCGACGAGATCGGCGGCGCCGAGGCGCGGGTGCCGCTCGTGCGCTGGCGGGACGCCCACGGAGTAATCAAAGAAATTCGCACCGATCGGCCCGGCCAGGTGGTGGCCGAGCTGGTCGGCGCCGCGGGCGCAGAACCTGTCGACCTCGAGGTGATCCGGCCCAGTCTGGAGGCCGTGTACCTCGGCCTCGTTCGCGGGGCGACCGATCAAATCCGTGGCGAGGAGGATGCCGGCAAGCAGTCGGACGACCGCGATACGGCCACTGGCCGGGTGGCAGCCGACGAGTTGGCGGCCGACGAGACGACGGTCACGGAGGCGCATTCATGAGCGACGCCACCACAGCCGCCGCCCGCCGCCCGGTCGACGGCATGCGGATGCGGCGCCCCGGCCTGCTCGGGCTCGGCGCCTCCCGCGTGGTCTACGAGACCCGGATCTACTTCCGCAGCCCCGACAGCGTTTTCTTCACCTTCCTGTTCCCGTTCATCATGCTGGGCATCTTCACGGCGGCGTTCGGGGCTCGGGGCAATATCGGCGAGGCGCCGGACGGCACCGGCGGCATCAGCGTGGGTGCGTACTACCTGCCAGGAATGCTCGCCGCGGGCATGCTGCTCTCCGGGGTGCAAAACCTCGCGGTGGACATCGCCGGGGAGAAGGGGGACGGCACCCTCAAACGCCTCGGCGGCACGCCGTTGTCCCCGCTGAGCTACTTCATCGGCAAGATCGGCATGGTACTGGTCACGGGCACGATTCAGGCGGCGCTGCTGATGCTCGTTGCACGTTTTGTGCTGAACATCGACCTGCCGACCGACCCGGACACCTGGCTGACCTTCGCCTGGGTCTTCCTGTTCGGAACGATCACCTGCGCCTTCCTGGGCATCGCACTGTCTGCGCTCCCACGCTCGGGAAGGAGCGCAACGGCCGTGGTCATCCCAATCGTGCTGATCCTGCAGTTCATCTCCGGTGTCTACCTGCAGTTCTACCTTCTGCCGGAGTGGATGCAGAACCTGGCGAGCGCGTTTCCCCTGAAGTGGATGGCGCAGGGCATGCGCGCAGTGTTCCTGCCGGAGAGCTTCGCCAACCTGGAGCAGTCGGGCTCGTTCGACCTCCCTCTGGTGGCGCTCAACCTCGGCATCTGGCTCGTGGTCGGGCTCGTGCTCAGCAGAGTCACGTTCCGGTGGATCCGGAAGGACGCCTGAGCCACGGACGCCCGGCATCCGCGCGCACACGGCGGCGTCTACAGCAGCTTGCGCTCGAGCGCCCAGGCCGTGAGCTCGTAGCGGGAGGACAACTGCAGCTTGCGCAGCACCGCCGACACGTGCGTCTCGACGGTCTTCGGCGAGATGAACAGGGTGCCGGCGACCTCCCGGTAGGTGTAGCCGCGGGCGATCAGGCGCATCACCTCCTGCTCGCGGCCGGAGAGCCGGTCGAGCTCCTCCATCGTCTCTGCCATCTCGCCGGCGACCGCGCCGAAGGCGTCGAGCACGAACCCGGCCAGCTTCGGCGAGAACACGGCGTCGCCGGACGCGACCCGGCGGGCGGCCTCCGACACCTCGGCGCCGGACGCGCTCTTGGTGATGTAGCCCCGCGCGCCCGCTCGGATCACCCGCACGACGTCGTCGGCGGCGTCCGACACGCTCAGGGCCAGGAAGAGGGTGTGCGGGGCGCTGGGCGCTGCGTCGAGGATGACCTCGCCGCCGCCGCCGCCGCGACCTCCGGGCAGATGCACGTCAAGCAGCACCACCCGAGGTTGCAGCCGGGCGACGATCGTGACCGCCTCGTCGACGGTCGCGGCCTCGCCGAGCACCCTGATGCCCGCGTCGAGTTCGGCGCGCAGCCCGGAACGGAAGATCGAATGGTCGTCGACGATCACGACCGACAGGAGCGCGACATCCGCGCCAGGCCCGTCGAGCGTGGCGGATGCCTCGGCGACCGGATCGCCGGATCGCGCCTCATTGCTCGTCATGGCCCTGATCCTCTGCTCCGGTTCCGGCGCCGGCTGTTGCTGCGCTGGGTGCTCCGGCGTTTGCGGTTGCGGCGCCCACGCCGATAAGCGGGGCGGATGTCGCAGTCCCGCCGAGCGGCAGGCTCAGCAGGATCTCGGTGCCCGACCCGCCTGGGCCCGGCCGAACCGCTGCGGATCCACCGATCCGATTCATCCGCCCGATGATCGACTCGCGCACGCCGTGCCGGTCGGACGGAATGTCGGCGAGTCGGAAGCCAGGTCCCCGATCGGTGACGCTCAACGTGCTGCCGACCTTGCTCGTCTCGAGGTAGACCGAGACGGTGCCACCAGCGTGCCAGGCCGCGTTCAGCATGGCCTCGCGGGCCGCGGCGATCAGCGCATCCGGCACGACGGCCGGCGCGGTTCCGACCGTCACCACCTCGAACTGCACCGGGAAGTCGGCCTCGATCTCCCCAACGATGCGCCGAAGCGCGGCCGGCAGATCGATCGGCGCCTCGGCGGGGGCGAAGGTGCCAGAGGTGTCGGCAGGGTCTGCCGGGCGGGCCCCGCGTGCACCGGCGCCGTGCACTCCGGTGAACAACCACTCCCGCAGCTCCCGCTCCTGGGCCCGGGCCAGGCGGGCCGCGTCGCTGTGCGGGCCGGCCTTCTGCTGGATCAGCGCGAGGGTCTGCAGCACCGAGTCGTGGAGGTGCGCGGCGATCTCTGCCCGCTCAGACTCGCGAATCCGCTCCGAGCGTTCATCGGCGAGGTCGCGGGACAGCCTCACCAGCCACGGCGCGATCACGACGATCACGCCCAGCAGCACCGAAACGGATGCGACGACCACCGTCCATCCGCCCTGTTGGTCACCCGTGACGAAGAACAGCAGGATGCCGACCGCGACCAGCAACAGGGCGCCGAGCGCCCGCACGAGCAGCGCCGAGGAGTCACTTCGCGCGCCGACCCGGATGTCGGCGAACTGCCGCCAGGCGAGGGCGACGCCCGCGAGCACGACGATTCCGGGGATCACGACGGCCAGCGGCACATTCAGGCCGAGTCGACTCGCCGCCAGTGCCGATCCGGCGGCGAGCAGGGCAAGGCCGAGCAGGATTTCGGTGACCGGGGCCGCACGCGCGGCGGTGGCGTCCGCTGACCCGACGGATGCCGCTCCACCCGAGACCTGCCCGTCGACCAGTGGACCGCCACGGTCCGGAACGCTCAGCCCACCTACTCGACCAGGTGCGGCCGCCGGCCGAGCCAGGCTCGCCTTCGGCAGGGCGCCGGAGCGCGGCGGAGTGTCGGGGATGGTCACCCAGAGCCAGGCGTAGAGCAGGGCACCCGCGCCGCCGGCCATGCTGAGCAGCACCGTGCCGACCCGCACCGCGGTCACGGGCAGCCTGGTGTGCTCGGCGAACCCGGCGCAGACGCCCGCCACCAGCCGCTGCCTCGGCCGCGTCATCCGCTCGGTTCTCATCTCTTCATCAAAGCACCCTGAACGACGGCTGGGGCCCAGGCATCCGGATCTCAGGGTTGAATCAGGGTCGTCCCTGATGGCCCTGTCGCCCCGCCGGTGGTTGAGTCTAAGCATGACAGCAGAGAATCCCGACTACCCCGCGAAGGGTCAGACCCCCACCAGGCCGGATCAACTCACCCGTTTCTTCGACTGGATCCGGCGCAGCGGACTCGTGCGCGGCAGCGAACGCTGGCTGGCCGGTGTCTGCGGCTCCGTCGCGGCGATAACGGGCCTCGACCCCATGATCGTGCGCGGAATCGTCGTGGTGCTGGGCGTGCTGGGTGCTCCCGTCGTGTTGCTGTATGCGATCGGCTGGGCGCTGCTGCCGAACGTGCTCGGCCGGATCCACGCCGAGGAGGCACTCCGCGGCCGGTTCGAACCCGCGATCATCGCCATCATCGCGCTCCTCGTGCTGACCATCGCGCCGTTCAACCGCGGATTCTGGTGGGACGGTGCCCCCGGCGCCTGGGGAATGCCCGACTGGATCACCGCGACACTGAGTGTGGCGTGGGGCCTCGCCGTCGCCGCGGGAATCGTGTGGCTGATCGTCTACCTCGTGCGGCGCCGCCAGGCCGGGACCACGCCGGGCGGGCCGGCGCAGGGCGGGCCAGCACTGGGCGGGCCGGCGCCATACGGTTCTGCGCCCTATGGATCGACGCCATACGGTTCTGCCCCCTACGGATCGGCTCAGGGCGGGCCGACACCCCCGGCGTCGCCGGACGAAACGACGATCACGACGCCACCGCCTCCCGCGGTGCGGCCGGTGCCCGCCGACCTCGGCCCGCTGACGGCCGATTCGGCCGCCGCAGCGCAGCCGACCGAGGCATTCCCTCAGGGGGCGCCGAACCAGGAGACGCCGAGCGATACGTCACCGCCCGCGGCGTACTCCACCCAGGCACCTTCCAGTCCGGCATTTTCCAGTCAGGAGTACCCCCCGCAGGGCTCCCCCATTCACGAGCAGGCCGCAGCGTGGGCGGGTCAGGAGGAGCAGAACCGGCTGCGGGCGGATCAGAACCGGGCCTGGCAGGACCAGAACAGAGTGCGGCGGGAGCAGCAACTCGCCCAGCAGTCCGAGCGTGCCGCCCGGTGGCGCGCACGCCGACCCAGCGCCGCCACCACCACGATCACGCTGGGCCTCGCTCTCCTGGCCGGCGCGATCGCCTACCTGGGCTACTCGAGCGGCGAGTGGTCGACCGGCGCATTCGTGTTCGGCCTGGCCATGGCACTCGGCCTGGTCGCCGTCGGAATCATCGTCGCCGGCATCCGCGGTCGGGAGAGCGGCGCGCTGGGCTGGATGGCCCTTCTCGCCGTGGTGGCGCTCGTGTGGGTCGGGGTTGCGCCCCAGGGAACCCAGTTCACGTTCGCCGGCAACCAGCGCTGGAACGTCGTGTCCTCCGCCGAAGACTCCCCAACCGGCTACGCCATGGTCGCCGGCGCTCCGACCGTTGACCTCAGCGACCTGGACACGGCAACGGGACGCCAGACGAACGGTCAAACGGTCGACGTGTGGCTCGGGTTCGGGGTCACCACCCTCGTTCTGCCGGCCCGGCGGCCGGTCGAGGTCGAGGTCCATCTTCTCGCCGGGGTGGTCGGCTCTGAATCGACCGGCGGCGAGCCCGTGCGGGGCGGTGTGCTCATTCGGGACGTGCGCACCGTCAACGGCACGGATGCCCGGTCCGTTCCCCGCATTCGCGTCTGGTCGCTCGCCGGCCAGGTCAAATTCATCGGCGGCAGCGATGCCGGCAGCACACTCAGGAGCACCCCATGACCGATTCCGAGAACTCGACCCCGACCGTGGATCCGACCGTGGATCCAACGCCGACCGCGACCGAGAACCCGACCGTAGACAGTGCGTCCGTGCCGGATGCCGCGACGCTCCCGTTCCAGACCCTGCCTAATGCGTCAGCGACACTTCCGTTCCCGACGATGCCGGAGGCCGTCGCGCCGCCAGCCGGGTCGTCGACCACGCCCCGACGGAATCCCCTGTTCGGCACCATCCTGTGGGGAACCCTCGCGCTCGCATTCGCCGGGTTCATGGTGTTTCGCACCCTGGTACCTGGCTCGATGGACCCCTCGCTGTGGCTGCTCGGCGGCGTGATCGCGACGGGTCTCGTGCTCGTCGTCGCCGGAGTGGCGGCGGCGATGCGGCACCCGTCCTGATCGCACGGCCACCGGCATCCGCCCCGCAGGCGCCCGCCGGCGCCCGCAGGCGCCCGCCGGCATCCCTCACCCGCCGGGCCGAGATGCTCGCGGCGCACCCTGCGGAAGCCGGCGCACGTTCTAACGCGCGCCCGCTTCCTCAACCTGCGCCGCGAGCATGTACCGAGACGAGCGAGCCCGCGCGACGAGCGAGCCCGCGCGACGAGCGAGCCCGCGCGACGGCTAGAGGCCGAGGCCCACCAGCATGGGCTCCGGCTGCAGGATCACGCCGAACTCCGACTGCACCCGGCCCTGCACGAAACGGGCGAGCTGGCCGATCTCGTCCGCGGTGGCCCCGCCGCTGTTGGTGAGCGCGAGGGTGTGCTTGCTGGAGATGGCCGCGCGCGACCCCGGCAGCCGGAAGCCGCGCGAGATCCCGGAGTTCTCGATCAGCCAGGCCGCGCTGAGCTTGACGAGCCGCACGGGGCTCGGATCCGCGACCGGCCCGACCCCGTAGTACTCGTCCAGCGGGATCACCCGGTCGGGCAGCTCCGCGTCCCCGAGCGGCCAGCGCGGCGCCGCATCCGGCATCGTGCGGGAGAAGGCCAGCGACACGATCGGGTTGGTGAAGAACGACCCGGCGCTGTGCGTGTCGGGGTCGCCGGGGTCGAGCACCATTCCCTTGGCCCCGCGCAGGGCGAGCACGGATGCCCGCAGCGCCCCGAGCGGCACCCGGTCGCCCACCTGCACCCCGAGCGCCCCCGCCAGCTGCGGGTAGGCGACCGGCCGGCTGAGCGCGCCGCCGAGCACGGATGCCTCGGCCTGCGTGTCGTGCAACTCCAGTTCGACCGCGAGCACGAGGCCGCGCAGCCCCTGCTTGAGCACGGAGGTGCGGTAGCCGAGCTCGAGCTCCGCCGCCTCGATCCGGCGGCGGACGCCGGTCTCGTAGTCGAGGAAGTCGATCGCGACCAGGCTGTCGGAGAGCTCCTGGCCGTAGGCGCCGATGTTCTGCACGGGCGCGGCCCCGGTCGAACCGGGGATGCCGGAGAGCGCCTCGAGGCCTGACCAGCCCCGCTCGACGGTGTGGGCGACGAGATCGTCCCACGGTTCGCCGGCCTGCACGCGCAACCGCACCCGGTCGGCCGCCGCGGCATCGGCCGCCGGGGCAGCGCCCGCCGTGGCACCGCCCGCCACGGCATGGGCCGCCACGGCATCCAGCACCGTCACTCCACGGGTGAGCACCCGGATCACGGTGCCGTCGAAGCCGTCGTCGGAGACGACCGTGTTCGAGCCGCCGCCGAGCAGCATCCACTCGTCGCCGGAGCCCCAGGCGGTGAGGGTGGCGTCGACGAGTTCCTGCTCGGTGGCCGGGGAGAGCAGCCGGGCCGGCAACCCGCCGACCCGCATGGTGGTCAGGTCGGCGAACCGGGGCGCCCGCCCGGCGAGCGCGCCGGAATCGGGCACCGAATCGTCCACGGAATCAGGCATCGCTGAGCGGTGCGGCGGCCAGGCGGACGCGCACCTGCGCTTTGCCGAGCACGGTCACCTCGTTGAACGAAACGGTGAGGTCGATCCGTGCGATTCCGGCATCCGCGTCGATGGCGCCGACCTTGGCGACAACCGTCACGACGGCGCCGGCGACCGGGTCGACGAGCACCGGGCGGGTAAAGCGCACCTGGTAGTCGACGATGCGGCCCGGGTCGCCGGCCCAGTCGACGACCGGCTGCACGGCCAGGCCCATTGTGAACATGCCGTGCGCGAGCACGCCGGGCAGCCCCACCGAGACCGCCACATCGTCGCGGTAGTGGATGGGGTTGAAGTCCCCGGATGCCCCGGCGTAGCGCACGAGGGAATCGCGGGTCAGCGGGAAGCTCGCTTCGGCGACGACGGCGCCGACGACCAGGTCGTCGAGGCGGGGCGTGGTGCTTTCGATGCTCATTCGTCTCCCCTGACGACAAGGGTGGAGGTCGCGGTCACGACGTGGGCGCCGGCCGCGTCCACGACGCGGGACTCGGCCGTGACCATCGAGTGGCCGCCCAGGCTCTTCACGCTCGCCACGGTCAGGGTCGCCGTCAGCAGGTCGCCGGCGACGATCGGGCGGCTGAAGCTGAACCGCTGGTCGCCATGGACGACGCGGCTGAAGTCGATGCCGGCATCCGGTTCGGCCAGCAACTGGGCCAGGGTCGCTTCCTGCACGACCACCGCGAAGGTGGGCGGGGCGACGACGTCGGCGTAGCCCGCTGCGCGCGCGGCCTCCGGGTCGTGGTTGATCGGGTTGGTCGCGAAGACGGCGCGGGAGAACTCGCGCACCTTCTCCCGGCCGACGAGATAGGAGGCGACCGGCGGGAAGACCCGGCCCTGCAGTTCGGGGTTGACAGACACAGGAGGAGTTTACCGGTCGCGCCGGGAAGCGGGCCGATCAGGCAGCCTGAATCGGGCAGACTGAGGGGTGTGAAACTTGCCCGCGTACGCCTGGCCGACCCCGAGGTCGCCCCTCTCCTCGCCGACCTTCGCCGCGAGTACGAGGAACGCTACGGCGACGGCGACTCGGTGCACGACGTGGAGGCGGACGCCTTCGACCCGCCGCACGGCGGCTTCATCGTGCTCCTCGACGGCGGCAACACCGTGGCGGGCGGCGGCATCCGTCGCCTCGACGACGCCACCTGCGAGGTCAAGCGGATGTGGACCAACCCGGCCTACCGCCGGGCCGGCCACGCGTCGACGGTGCTCGCCGCCCTCGAGGAGCTGGCCCGCGAACTCGGCTACCGGCACGTGCGGCTGGAGACCGGCTACGCCCAGCCGGAGGCGCTTGCCCTCTACCGCCGCCTCGGCTACCGGGAGATCGGCAACTACGGCATCTACGACCGGGCGACCGGGTTCGAGCGGTCGTTCCCGGCCGACGACGCCGCCCGCTGAGCCGCAGCCGTCCCGGCCCGCGATATCCGGCATTGGCCTGCACCGCGCGCGCTTGCTAGTTTTGGCAGTGCCATGCATAACAAATTAGATCCCCACCCCGACCTTCCCATCGACCTCCCGACGGCCGAGCGCATCCACGCTGCCGTGGAGCACTATGGCGAACAAGCGGTGATCGACAACTCCATCGCTCTCCTCCGCGCCAAGAACGCCGGCAAAGACTTCCTGCTCTACGCCGGCGGCCGCCACGCGCTGGGCATCCTCGACGGCGCCCCCGCCCTGTACTGGCCCGAACTGTGGGGCGCCCGCGCCCTGCTCTACGTCTGGAGTGACGCTGCGGCGCCCTACGTCGTGGTGGGCCTGAACAACCAGGCCTGGCGGGTGCGCGAGATGTGCGCGCGGGTCATCATGCTGCGGGGCCTCGAGGTGGCCCCCAAGCTCGTGCGCCTCACCACCGACGAGGTGCCCCGGGTGCGCGCCGCCGCCCTGCACGCCCTGGCCGCGCAGGGGACCGCCGACCACCTCGCCACGATCGTGCAGCGCCTGCGCGACCCCGACAAAGAGGTCCGCCGCGCCGCCCAGCAGGCCAGGGACGTGCTCTCCGGCCGCTGGAACCTGCCGAAGGACCCGAGCCAGGGCGTGGAGCAGACCCACGGCACCCGGCACACGCACGACGAGAGCGAGTAGCATCACCTCTCGGCGGATGTCGCCGACGGCATCCGCAGGGTGAGGGGATCCTGATGTTCCAGCGTTACGTCGCCATCGGCGACAGTTTCACCGAGGGTGTCGGCGACGAGCTGCCGGGCGGCCGGCTCCGCGGCTGGGCCGACCTGGTCGCGCTCGGCCTCGCCGCGGCCTCCGACGCCCCGGTCTCCTATGCGAACCTCGCCGTGCGCGGGCGCCTGCTCGGCCCGATCGTCGCCGAGCAGCTCGAACCGGCCATCGGCCAGGCCCCCGACCTGCTATCGATCTGCGGCGGCGGCAACGACCTGATGCGACCCCGGGTCGAGATCGGCTACGTCATCGACCTGATGGACCAGGTCGTCGAGCGCGGGCTCGACAGCGGCGCCCACGTGCTCGTGCTCAGCGGAGGCAACCCGTCACGCCACCTGCCGATGGGCGCGGTGATGCAGCGCCGCGGCGACCGGCTCGCCGAGGCCGCCCGGGACGCCTTCGTGCGCCCGGGGGTCACCCTGGTCGACAACTGGGCCGACGCACACCTCGCCGACGCGCGGTTCTGGTCGGTCGACAAGCTGCACCTGAACGCCCTCGGGCACACCCGCGTCGCCTCCAACGTGCTCGACGCGCTCGGCGTGCGGGTGCCCGCCGAATGGGCCGAGGTCGAGGCATCCGCCGCCGACCGGGTGCAGGGCACCGCCGCGTACTACCGCGAGTACGTGTTGCCGTGGATCGGGCGCAGGCTCACCGGCCGCTCCTCCGGCGACGGACGGCCGCCGAAACGCCCCACCCTCGAGCTCGTCGACGCCTGAGCCGGGGTGCCGCCCGTTCCGGCCGGCGACGCCTCGCCCCGGAATCCGGGGTCACGCACGCCCGCGTCCAGACATTGACGTTCATCAATATATGGTGGATGATTGCATCGACAACGATCAATGCACCGAGGGAGAGCCACATGAGTGAGCACACCGACACCGTGCGCGAGGCGGTGCGCGCCCGCTATGCCGGCGCGGCCCTCGCCGTGACCCGGCGGGACGGGACCCCGGCCGCATCCACCGCCTGCTGCGGACCCGGCGACGCGGCGGATGCCGCGGCCGACTGCTGCGGACCGGCGTTCGTCGACGAGAGCCTCGTCTTCGGCGCCGCGCTGTACGACCCCGCCTCGACCGACGACCTCCCCGAGGCGGCGGTGCTGGCCAGCCTCGGCTGCGGCAACCCCACGGCGGTCGCCGATCTCCGCACCGGGGAGACCGTGCTCGACCTCGGCTCCGGTGGCGGAATCGACGTGCTGCTCTCCGCCCGCCGGGTGGGCCCGACCGGCTTCGCCTACGGTGTCGACATGACCGACGAGATGCTGGACCTGGCCCGGGCCAACGCCACGGCCGCCCACGCCGAGAACGTCGAGTTCCGGAAGGGCACCATCGAGGACCTCCCGCTGCCCGGGGAGAGCATCGACGTCGTGATCTCCAATTGCGTGATCAACCTGTCCACCGACAAGCCGGCCGTGCTGCGGGAGATGTTCCGGGTGCTCGTTCCGGGCGGCCGGGTCGGCGTGTCCGACGTCGTGGCCGAGAACCAGCTCAGCCCGGCGGACCGCGCCTCACGCGGCTCGCACGTCGGCTGCATCGCCGGTGCCCTCTCGGTGCAGGAGTACACGAACGAACTCGGCCTGGCCGGCTTCGAGCAGGTGAGCGTCAGCCTCACCCACGAGGTCGCCCCCGGCATGCACGGCGCGATCGTGCGAGCCGTCAAGCCGCTCGCCGCCTGATCCCGTCAGACGACGGGCGGCACCCGCAGCAGGGCACCCTCCTCGCGGCAGGTGGCGGCCGCGATGCGCATGGCATCGGCCAGCAGTCGCTGCCAGCCCGCGGCATCGGCCGGCACGCCCCGGGTCAGGAACGTCTGCACGCTGGAGGCGAGGGTCGCGTCACCCCCGCCCATCGTGTCGACGACCGCGCCGGGCAGCGGGGTGATCGGCTCGCTCACGAGCAGGCCGTCGTCGGTCTCGATCGTCGCCCCGTCGCGGCCGGCGGTCGCCAGCACGTGGTGGGTTCCGGCGGCCACGAGCCGCGCTCGCAGCTCGGCCAGGGTGCTGCCGTAGAGCAGCTCGGCGTCGTCATCGCCGACCTTGGTCAGCAGGCTGCGGGCGGCGGCGCGCTCGAAATTGCGCACGAACGCCTCGCGGTCGGCGAGCATGCCGGCGCGCGGGTTCGGGTCGATCACCAGGCGCGCCTCCGGGTCGGCGACGGCGGACAGGAAGGCATCCGTCTGGGCCGTGTCGTCGAACGGGAAGCAGCTCACGACGACGAGACGGGCGGCGTCGAGGGCGGCGCGTTCCGCGGGCCCGAACTCGATCCGGCGCTTCTTCGCGGCCTCGTTGAACGCGTAGCGCGGCTCGCCGTCGGTGCGGTCGGAGGTGGCGCGGGAGCTGCCGTGCGGGCCGGGAGTGGCGATCAGGGTGACGTCGTGAGCGGCGAGGGCTTCCCGCAGCACCGCGCCGTCCGCGTCGTCGCCGACCATGGCGATGAGCGTCGTCGGAACGCCGAGCACCGCGAGGCCGACGGCCACGTTCAGGGCCGCGCCACCCGGGAATTCGCGCAGGGACTCGGCGTCGCGGAGTTCGTCGATGAGGGCGTCGCCGACGACGACGACACGGTTGGATTCAGTCATTCGGTCGTATCTCCCCTGATCCGCGAGTGATCAGCTCGTCCTTGCGCCCAGCCTACGACCCCGGGTCCGCGGACGTAGGACGAAGGACGTACGAGCGAGGAAGGGCCGCCCGATCTCCGGGCGGCCCTTCTGTTGTCCAGTGCGGTGTTCGTCAGGTGCGCCGGCCCGAGATCGACCGGACCAGGAACATGATCACGGCGATGACGAGAAGCACGACCCCGACCCAGAGCAGGAACTGCAGGGATTGCACGAAACCGCCGGTGAGGAGAAGCACGACCGCCACGATTGCGATGATGACCAGTAACAGGTTCATGATTGCCGACCTCACTTTGCTCTACTGCCGGGGGACCTCCCCGGTAACCGGCAGCATAATCCGATCCGGTCGGTTCGGGCAGCAACCGGCTCAGGAATTTCCGAGCCGGCGTTGTTGACGAGCACGTCGAGGCAGCCGGCCTCCCCGAGGACGGTCGCGATCCCGATCATCCGGTCGACGCGGCACTCAACCAACCAGTTAGTAAGCTCGGTGCATGGCACGAGATTCCCAGGGCACCCGGCGGCGCATCCTCGAGGCGGCGACCGCCGAATTCGCCGAGCGGGGCATCGCCGGTGCGCGGGTCGACCGGATCGCGGCGAGCGCGGGCTGCAACAAGAGCCTGCTTTACACCTATTTCGGCAACAAGGACCGGCTGTTCGAGACGATCTTCGACTCCCTTGTCGCCGAGATGGTCACGGCCACCCCCATCGACACGACCGACCTCGCCTGCTACGCCGGCCGGCTCTTCGACCGGTACTGCACCCACCCCGAGGTCGTGCGCCTGGCGCTCTGGGATCGGCTCGAACGCGACGGCCAGGGGATGCGGGTGGCCGGTATCGTCGCCGCCGAGACCGCCAAGGCGGAGGCTCTCGCCCGCGCCCAGGACGGCGGCGCCGTCTCGGCACTGCTCTCCCCCGCCGATCTGCTCGCCGCGATCACGCTGGTCACCTCGCTCTGGCCGCTCATGCAGGCCCATGACGATTCACCGAGCCCGGCCCGGCTCGCCGAGATGCGCACGGCCGTGACCGCAATCGTCTCCCGGCTCACCGACCCCGGCCCCACGCGCTGAGCCCCTCTGCCCGCTCCCGACGACGGAGGCGAGCCCCACCCACCACGACGGGAGTCTTCATGACCGAAACCACCGGACCACCCTGGATCACCGGGGCCGAGATCTTCCGCCGGGTCGGCTTCCGAGCCGCGGCGCGCGCGATCGACGAGGCACTCGCGGGTGGGCTCGATCCGGCGCGGGACTTCGACCGCGGCATCCTCGACCTCGACCATGGCCAGCTGCTGCTGATGCCGGCCCAGGCGGCGCGGTTCGCCGGCGTGAAGGTCGCCACGGTCGCCCCGGGCAACCCGGCCCTCGGCCGGGAGCGGATCCAGGGTGTCTACCTGCTGCTGGACGCGGCGACGCTCGGCCCGGTGGCGATCCTCGACGGCGCCGCCCTCACCACCCTGCGCACCCCCGCCGTCTCCGCCGCGGCCGCGAACCACCTCGCGCCCGCCGGAATCGACCGGATGGTCGTGTTCGGTTCCGGGCCGCAGGCCTGGGGTCACATCGAGGCGATGCGCGGCATCCGCGAGATCGGCCAGGTCACGATCGTCGCCCGAAACCTGGGCCGGGCCGAGGACCTCGCCGCCCAGGTGCGGGAATCCGGTCAGGCCGCGGGCGTCGGCACGGCCGCCCACGTCGGTGACGCCCAACTGATCGTCTGCGCGACGACCGCGCGCACCCCGCTCTTCGACGGAACCCTGGTGCCGGATGACTCGTGCACCGTCGCCGTCGGATCGCACGAACCCGACGCCCGCGAGCTGCCCTCGGCCCTCATCGCCCGCGCACAGGTCGTGGTCGAGGACGCGGCGGTCGCCCTCCGGGAGGGCGGCGACGTGATCATCCCGATCGAGGAGGGCGTCGTCGCAGCCGGCTCCCTCGTGCCGTTCCGCTCCATCGTGACCGGGCGAATCCCGGTCGACCGGGGCCGCCCGCGCGTGTTCACGAGCTCCGGCATGTCCTGGGAGGACCTGGTCGTGGCCACGGCGGTGTTCCAGGCCCGGTGACCCGGCCGCCCCGTCACCTCCCGGGCCCCGCCGCCGTTCCGGCGATGGAGGGCATGCCGCCCGGGTCGAGGACCGCACCCGGGCCGGCCGCGGCCAGTCGGTGTTCGGCCAGCCAGCCGTCCAGCTCGGCGGCAGGCACGGGGCGGCAGAGGAAGTAGCCCTGGGCCTGGTCGCACCCGTAGCGGGTGAGGTCGTCGCAGGCCACGGCATCCTCAACGCCCTCGGCGACCATGATCAGCCCCAGGCTGTGCGCGAGGTCGATGGTGGAGGACACCAGTGCCGCGGCGCGCGGATCGTCGGACATCGGGAAGACGAAGGCTCGATCGAGCTTGAGCTCGTCGATGGGGAGTTCGCGCAGGTAGGCCAGCGAACTGTACCCGGTGCCGAAGTCGTCGACCGAGACGCGCACACCACTCCTCCGCAGCCGGCCCAGGATGTCGCGGGCGCGGTCCCGGTCGTCCATCAGGAACTCCTCGGTGATCTCCACCGTCAATACGGAGGAGGGCAGCCCCCTCGCCTCGAGCATCGCGCCGATGCGTTCGGGCAGGCCGGCGTCGACCAGGGAGCTGGCCGAGAAATTGACCGCGACCGACAGCGGAGTGCCCTGCCGCTGCCAGGTTGCGGCCTGGTCCAAGGCGAGGCGAAGAACGATTGTCGTCAGATCGCGCATGAGCCCGGTCTCCTCGGCGAGGGCCAGGAACGTGCCCGGGTAGAGCAGGCCCAACCGCGGGTGGTTCCAGCGCACGAGGGCCTCGACTCCCCGGACCTGGCCCGTGGCAAGCTCGATCTTGGGCTGGTAGTGCAGCACGAGCTGATCCTCGGCGAGCGCCACCCGCAGTTCCTGGAGGGTGCGCAACCGTTCCTGGCCTCGGTTGTCATCGGAATCGACGTAGACGTGGTGGCCGCTGCGCGCGGCCTTGGCCTTGTACATCGCCATGTCGGCCTTGCGCAGCAGGGTGGTCAGGTCATCACCGTGGTCGGGGAACAGGGCGATTCCGACGCTGGCGCTGGCCTGGAGGGAGATGCCCGCGAGGGTGAACGGTGCCGCCATCGCCGCGCGCAACCGGCCGGCGGCGAGCACGGCCGCGTCGGGCCCGGCGTCGTCCAGGAGCACCGCGAACTCGTCTCCGCCCAACCGTGCCAGTAGATCGCCGGAGCGCAGCTGCTCCGACAGACGGGTTCCGATCTGAACCAGCAGGAGATCCCCGATGTCATGTCCGAGGCTGTCGTTGACCTCCTTGAAACGGTCGAGATCGAGCAGGAGCAGCGCACTCCGCCCGCCCCGGCGGGCGGCCAGCCGCAACGGCACGTCCGAATGCAGGGCGCGGCGATTGGGCAGCCCGGTCAGGTCGTCCGTCCTGGCCAGGAGCCGGAGGTCCGCGACCTTGACCACTCGCCGGAAGGCCAGCTGGGTGCGCACCCCAGCCAGGAGGATCGTCAGCCCGGCCAGGACGACCGCCAGGCCCGGCACACTCCCCTGGCTCGCCAGCAGCAGGATGCCGAGGGCGGCCGCCGTCGCCACGGTCGGCACGGCAAGCGGGCCGGCCCCTGCGACGGCGGGATTCGCCGGGCCGCCCCCGCGGGGCAGCTCGTTGGCCCAGACCGCGATGAAGGCGAGCCCCACGGCCCAGCCGGCGTCCAGCGGCGTTCCACCCTCGTAGGCGGCGGAGTGCTGGAGCAGTGCGTAGGCGGCGTCAGTGGCCGCAAAGATCAACAGTCCGCCGGCCAGGAGGATCCAGCGACCCGGCGCCAGCCGCGGAGACGCGGCGATCCCCACCACGGCGGCTACCAGGAACAGGTCGGCCAGGGGATAGGCGACCCCCACGACGGTCGCGGACGACAGCGGCCCGCTGGCCGCGGACTCCAGGATCGGGCTCAGGACCACGGCAAGCACTCCCGCGGCGCCGAAGGAGCCCACCGTGCTGTCCAGCAGCGCCGACCACGGGAACGTCCTGGCCTGGCGGTGCACGACCGCTGTCAGGCCGGCCAGGATGAGGGGACTGAACAGCAGGTAGCCGATGTCAGCCGGAGAGGGAAAGGGCGGACTGCCGCCGATCGGAGCGGAGAGGATGTAGTAGCTGTCGCCGAGGGCGTACGATGTCACGCCGGCGGCGCACAGGGCGAGCGGGGCGCGCATGAACCGGGACCTGGCCACGGCGGTCCAACAGACGAGGGTGGACATCCACATCGCCAGCGCGGACAACCAGCCGTCCAACGACGGGTTGAATCCCTCGCCCGGGATCAGCAGCACCAGGACGTAACAGGCGACGACCAGCCACATGGCCCAGACCAGCCAGCGCCTGGCGCCCGTGGGACGCCAGGATTCCCGGCGTCGTGTGGAAATGCTCAACATCTTCGCCCCCCGCGAGTTCCGTTGACCTCACGCTAGCCGACGGGCGACCCCGCACCCTCGTCGCCGCTCACCCAGAACGGGTGTCAGCCCGTGCACAGAAGTTCGAACCGACACCGATAGTGCGGATAAGTGCGATTATCGGGGCGGGATGCGCGATCCAGTGGGTGAGCGCCGCCGGCGCCCAGGCGGGACCGGCTACGCCGCGCGCAGCGTGCTGAGACCCGTGGCGAAGGACGCCTCGAACCTGGCGATCTGCGACTGCGGCACGCCGTTGCCTATGGCGACTTCTCTCCACCGGCTGACCTCGTCGGCGACCTCAGCAAGCACTGCCCGTGCTTCGGCTGCGGATAGCCGACAAGGTCGGGCGAGCTCCATGAGCCCCTCGGACTCATCCGCGGGTGAGTCAGCACCAGCGATCGTGGTCTGCCGCAGCCCTGGATGCGGGTTCGGGTTCACGTCGAACGCCGGGCTGAGTGTCCATCCTCCGCGGCCGTGGAGGAACCCGTGATTGCGGAGGTGGTCGTCGGTGTTGTTCAGCCCGACGCTGATTGCGACGCGACGGAACAGCTGGAGCGAGTCCTCCTTCGCCTGGGCACTGACCTCGGCGAGGATGTCGGCGATGTCGACGTAGTCGGCGCTTTCGCCATCACGGTGCACGAGCATGGTCATCACGCTTGAGTAGCCGATTCGGCCGCCGTTCTCTGTGCGGTCGAACCGGTTGAGCAGGAGCACGTGTCGTCCATCGACGCGTACGAGCCGGCGAGGGGGCACGGGCACTCCGGCCGCGGCCGCGAGGTCCAGCGCGGTCGCCTCCCAAGCCATGACGTCCCATTCGTCTTCCGGGTGTGGGAACTTCGCGATGAGCTGGCGGCTGTCGTTGTCGAGCACGGCAGCTTTCGGTCGAGCGCCTCCGAGGGAGCCCGTTCCCGCGGCCAGGAGCAGCTTGAGGGCCTCGTAGCCGTCGTCGCCTGTGTCTCCTGACGCTGTGTCGGCTGCATTGAGAAGTTCGGGAAGGCTGAGCAGCCGGGGCACGGTGTGGTCCGGCTCGAGGAACGCAGAGCCTGGTTCAGCCCGGTATCGCAGAGAACCTTGCCGGGTGACGTCGCTGACCCCGGCTAAGAAGTCCGCGTCATCGAAGTCTCGCGGCCGGCGAGACTCTGCGCGCGCGAGGAGTCGCTCGCGTTTCTTGATGAGGTTGCGCCCCCAGCGGTCCGGCGCTGAGTCCGAGAACGCTCCGGGCAGGCCCTGTGTCTGTTGGGTGCCGGAGACGAGCTGAAGCGCCGGGTCGAGCGGGTATGCGGAGGTGTGAGCAAGGTAGCTCTGGTCGTAGTGGAACGTCGTCGAGGTGAGGTTACCGCGGCTACGGTGGAATTGCGCGCGGCCAGCGAGCACCGTCTCTCCGGCGAGTTCGACGTGCACCTCGAGTGCGTCGTAGAGGGTCATCGAATGCGCTTCCGCTCGAGCTGGCCTGCTCGTGCTCGGCCGAGATCGGTGTCAAGTGGCTCCAGCGCCTTGGTGAGCGTCTCGAGGATCCCCAGGGCGCGGGCTACGCGAAGCACGACGTGGAAGCTCACGCCCGGATCGCCGTGCTCGAGCTTGCGAAGCGTGTCCCGGCTGATGTCGGCTCGGTCTGCGACCTGGGCGGCCGTGAGCCCGAGGATCTTCCGCCAGCCGGCGAAGTCCTGACCGATCTCGCCGGCGGATCTGAGGATCGCATTGGGCAGGTCTACTACCATGGAACGCCTCCGGACTTAATGACGATTATTACGGCCACTATAGCGGTTAGTGGCTAGCAAAGCGGTCATTACTAGCGGTAGTTCGTGGCGTAATGCTCCTCGGCGACGATGTGCCAGGGCCGCGTTGAGCTGGAGTTCGGCGTCTTCGGCGCTGAGTTCACCAGTGAGGATTCGCCGGGCGGATTCGAGGGCTTCGACACTCGGGTAGTGGCCCGCGAGCTGCTGACCCTCTCGCGTTCGGGGTGGTTCCCGAAAAAAAGAAAGACCCCGTGACCGATGGAATTCTGGGTCACAGGGCCTTTATGTGTAGCGGGAGCGGGAATTGAACCCGCGACACCACGATTACGTTCGACCCGATTCGACCTGTTGGACCAACAGCGCGAAACCTCGTCAAACCTCGACTGGACTAGAAGTTCCTGGTAAGAGGTGATCCGATTCTATCCAAATGCTTCTGCCCACTTAGGCCGGTCTCGACGCAATAAACGGTGAATAAAGGTGCGTGCGTCGAGTCCACTTTCAGAGGGCACAGTGACCATCGGATCATAGGATCATCGATGGAGCCTTGGCCGCTCACTTCCTGCAAACTTTGACCCGTCTGATCGAGGTCCCCTGGACGATCATCGTGTGATCGTCACTGGGGATAGGTGCGGTGCTCGGACGGCGCGGTCTCGCTCCCCTGCCCGTGCAGAAGCGTGTCTGCGGTGCGGAGGAGGTCGTCGATCAGCGCACGGGCGCTCCCATACCGGACCAGAGGCGCTCCCTGGCCCGCCCACAGAGACATGAGATCTCCGACTCCGCGGTCTGCGGCCGTGGGACGGAAACGTCCGGTGAGCCAGTTCTGCACAGGAAACGGTGCGATTCGATCCGAGTCTTCGAGGTCGCGCGTGAGGCGGTTCGGGACCCCCTGGCGAGTCGGCCACTCAACGCCTTGGTCAGGACCGTGTGGCCGGCGCCCTCGCTGCCAATGGCGGCACGGTGCACGGGTGCGGCCTCGGACTCCTCGGTTGCGAGAAACGCCGTACCGATCTGGACCGCGTGGGCACCCAGATTGATCGCCGCCGCCACGCCTCGGCCGTCGGCGATCCCGCCGGCAGCAATGACCGGAACAGAAACGGCGTCCGCAACCTGGGGCACGAGAGCGAAGGTGCCAACGAGTGAGTCTTCGGGTTTCCGAAGAAAGGACACGCGGTGACCACCAGCTTCCATACCAGTAGCGACGATGGCGTCCACGCCGGCACTATCGAGAGCAATCGCCTCATCGACGGTCGTGGCCGTGCCAACTGTGAGGATGCACAGCCCCCGCGCGGCGTCGAGGACCTGCGCCGACGGGATACCGAAGACAAAACTCAGCACCGCCGGCCGCGCTTCGAGCGCCGCGGCAAGCTGTTCGTCGAAGGGGGGCAGGTAGGCGGCTGGACGCAGCGGGAACTCCACCTCGAGTTCGTCAAAGTATGGTCGCAACACGTCGAGGTAGTGGCCAAAAGTTTTCTCATCCGGACGGGTCTCGTCGCTTTCCTCGTGCGGTAGCCAGAGATTGAGCGCGAAGGGTTTCGACGTCGCACGGGCCAGGTCCCGCGCCGTCGTGGTGATTCGGTCGTAGTCGTAGCCATACAGCCCGTAGGACCCAAGGCCCCCCGCTTCGCTAACCGCGGCGGTGAGCTTAACGGAAGAAAGTCCGCCAAAAGGGCCGAGCACGATCGGCATCTCAATACCGAACAATCGGGTGGCTGGAGTGTCGCGCCAGGAACTGTCGGGATTCATGAGTTCGCTTTCGTCGTATGTCGCGTTCGGAAGTGACTATTTCATGATCGTCTCTGAAGGCCTACGATCTCGAATACTGGGAGGTTCTTGATGGCTGGGCAACGCAATCCGGGCGAGATCGTAGCTCGCGGTGAACCCGTCTGCTGGCTTGAACGAGTGTGCCCGGAATGCGGCGCGCTGGTCGAGGCGGACCTACCGGCATTGTGCTGGCGCTGCGGCGTCGAGGTCCAACCCCCCTGAATCCACCCTCGGCCAGCCTGTGAGGATATCCGGACACTCGGGTTCTGACCCTGGTCAGGCCTGTCTGGCAACCTTGGCTCACCGCACCTGTGAGCTGCAAGGGCACTGGCTTGGCGCGCCGACACCATTGAGCACCGACCGTGGCCAGTGGGACATCGATGATGTCAGGTGCCAGGGTCATTGGCGAGGTATTCGGCCAGAATCCGCGCATGGTTTATCTGCGGGTCTTTCGCGCCGTAGACGAGGGTGATGGTCGTCGCGCTGCGCGTCCCGAGTGCGCGCAACTCGGCGATGGCACGGACGGACTCAGGGGCGCCGTCAAGTTCGGCGCGGTACCGAGTGGCGAACTCCTCGAGGCGTTCCGAATCATGATTCCACCACATGCGCAGTCCTGGCGAGGGGGCCACGTCCTTGAGCCACGCATCGAGGTGAGCACGCTCTTTCGTTATCCCGCGCGGCCACAGACGGTCGACCAACACCCGGTAGCCGTCGTGGTCGGACACTTCGTCATAGACGCGCTTGATCCCTATGGTCATGAGAGCACTGAGGGCGTCGGACCCGTGACCCCTGGCACTGCGGCGGAAGCGACGCCGGGGAAGACTGCCTGATTCCAGGACCGGCTTGCGTTTCGACTCATCTCGTTCTCCCTTCTAGAGACTGCGTCATAGGTGGGCGCATCTATCGCGTCCTTACCTGGACCGATTCCGACGGTCATGGCCACCTCTGGGTGGTTCAGGTCGAACGCGGGCCGTTCGGAGCGGATGCGCGGGATCGAGGTGAAGTTGTGCCGCGGCGGCGGGCAGGACGTCGCCCACTCGAGCGAGGCGCCGAAGCCCCACGGGTCGTTCACGGTGACCAGCGGAGCCTTCCGCGCCGTGATGTACACGTTCAGGAAGAACGGGATCATCGAGACGGCGAGGATCATCGCGCCGATCGTCGACAGCTGGTTCATCCAGGTGAACCCGTCTTCGGGCGAGTACGACGCGTACCGGCGGGGCATCCCGACGACGCCGAGCCAGTGCTGCACGAGGAAGGTGGTGTGGAAGCCGATGAAGAGGAGCCAGAAGTGCCACTTGCCCAGGCTCTCGTTGAGCATCTTGCCGGTCCACTTGGGCCACCAGAAGTAGAAGCCACTGAACATGGCGAAGACGACGGTGCCGAAGATAACGTAGTGGAAGTGCGCCACGACGAAGTAGGTGTCGGAGACGTGGAAGTCCAGCGGCGGCGACGCGAGGATGACACCGGTCAGCCCACCGAAGGTGAACGTGACGAGGAACCCGAGGGCCCAGAGCATCGGAGTCTCGAAGGTCAGCGACCCGCGCCACATGGTGCCGATCCAGTTGAAGATCTTCACCCCGGTCGGTACCGCGATCAGCATGGTCATCAGGGAGAAGAACGGCAGCAGAACGGAACCGGTGACGTACATGTGGTGCGCCCAGACCGCGACGGACAGTGCCGCGATGGAGATGGTCGCGTAGATCAGGGTCTTGTAACCGAAGATCGGCTTGCGGCTGAAGACCGGGAACACCTCGGACACGATGCCGAAGAACGGCAGCGCGATGATGTACACCTCGGGGTGGCCGAAGAACCAGAACAGGTGCTGCCACAAAATGGCGCCGCCGTTGGCCGGGTCATAAATATGGGAAAGGAAGATCCGGTCGGATGCGGCGGCGAGGAGCGCGGCGGCCAGCACCGGGAAGGCCATCAGCACGAGGATGGAGGTGACCATCGTGTTCCAGGTGAAGATCGGCATCCGGAACATGGTCATGCCCGGCGCGCGCATGGTGATGATCGTGGTGATGAAGTTCACGGCGCCGAGAATGGTGCCGAACCCGGACAGGCCAAGGCCCACCATCCACAAGTTGCCGCCGACCCCGGGCGAGAAGGTCGTGCTCGCCAGCGGTTGGTAGGCGAACCAGCCGAAGGATGCCGCTCCCTGCGGCGTGAGGAACCCGCCCACTGCGATGAGGCTGCCGAAGAAGAACGCCCAGAAGGAGAACGCGTTGAGCCGTGGGAACGCCACATCGGGCGCGCCGATCTGGAGCGGCATCAGGGAGTTCGCGAATCCGAAGAACAACGGCGTCGCGAACATCAGCAGCATGATCGTGCCGTGCATGGTGAAGAGCTGGTTGTACTGCTCTTTCGTCTGCACGACCTGCAGGCCGGGCTCGAACAGCTGGGCCCGGATCACCAGGGCCATCACGCCGGCGAGGCAGAAGTAGACGAAGGAGGTGATCAGGTACATGTACCCGATGACCTTGTGGTCGGTGGAGGTGATCCACCGCACCAGGACGTTGCCCTTCTGGTCTGAAGACGGCGGGCCCGGGTGCGGGATACTCGCGGGTTCCGTCACCGTGGCCGATCTCAGATCTTGAATCCGCTCGGTCATCTTCTTGCACCCCACTCACCTGTGATAGACAGCCGATCGAAGAGAGCGCGGGTGAGCCGTCGACAGCCGTACACGCCCTCGACCTGGCTCGTATGGTGCAAGAATTTCTCCACGCTTCTCCCTCCCGACGGCACCTTGCGGCTCCGCATCGGCTGTGGGATGCGACGCACACTCCCGACGACTGGGACCAGGTGCACTACATTGTGAGGATATAGCTCATTTTTAAAGCTGGCAATGGTTGTGACTCCGCGACCGTTGCGGCCGCACTCAGTGGGTCAGGACGCCTGCGCCCCGCAGGAACGAAGCCTCAATGGAACAGGTTCAGACCCAAACAGGGATCGGTCACGCAGGGGTCGTCGCACCTAGCAGGTGTCCCATTCGTGCCTGCTTGGTCGACAGGTAAGCGGTGTTGAACGGACTTTCTCCGACGACGAGCGGCACGCGCTCCACGACGATGCCGCCCCGAGCCAATTGGTGAAGCTTGTCAGGGGTATTCGTGATCAACTGCACCGAGTGAATGCCAAGTTCGTCCAAAATCGCCACAGCGGCTGAGTAGTCGCGTTCATCGGCAGGGAGTCCGAGCGCGAGGTTGGAATCCAACGTGTCCAAACCAGACTCCTGAAGTCGATATGCCTTGAGTTTGTTGATGAGACCGATACCGCGCCCCTCGTGGCCGCGCATGTAGATGACGACCCCGCCGCATCGAGCGATCATGTCGAGCGCCGCATCGAGTTGCGGGCCACACTCACACTTCAGCGACGAAAATGCCTCACCGGTGAGACACTCGGAATGAACGCGGACGAGCCCGCCGTCACCGAGGAGACCCGAGACGATAGCGAGGTGTTCCGCGCCGGTGACAAGATCCCGATATCCCCGAAACTGAAAGTGCCCATATTTTGTGGGCACTCGGGTTTCGACCTCGAAGACCACCCGCGCGTTCACCGCGCAGCCCGAAGCGCTGCATCGACAGTGTCAGAAAGCTGCCTCCACGAGGCGATGAATTTGTCGACTCCTTCGCGTTCCAGTGTCGCGGTGGCGTCATCGTAGGAGATACCGAGCGCGGTGATCGCGTCCATAACCGCCTGCGCAGACCGATAGGTGCCGGCAATGGAATTGCCCCGAATATTGCCATGGTCGAACACTGCCGCGAGTGTCTTTTCCGGCATCGTGTTGACTATTCCGGGCGCGACAAGGTCGACCACGTAGGTCGTGTCAGGTAACGAGGGGTCCTTGACCCCAGTGGACGCCCACAGCGGCCGTTGAACGTGTGCGCCATCGGCAAGTAGCTCTCTGGCACGGTCGGTTTCGAACTCGTGCTGGAAGATCTGATAGGCGAGCCGCGCGTTCGCGATACCCGATTTCCCTTTCACAGTCTGCGCCGCGTCGGTGCCGATGGCGGTGAGGAGCTTGTCGAATTCGGTGTCGACGCGGGAGACAAAGAATGACGCCACGGAATGGATGCTCCGCAGATCGATGCCTGCGGCGCGCGCGCTCTCCAACCCGCTGAGGTAGGCGAAGATGACTTCCCGATAACGGACGAGGCTGAAGATCAGGGTGACATTGACGCTAATCCCGAGCGCGGTCGCCGTGGTGATTGCTTCGAGACCCTCGACTGTGGCAGGGATCTTGATGTAGACGTTCGGCCGATCGATTTTCGTCCTGAGCTTTTTGGCCTCGTCAACCGTGCCCGCCGCGTCGTGGGCGACGTTCGGACTTACCTCGATCGAGACCCATCCGTCGATACCGTCGGTGCTGTCGAGAATGGGGCGCAGGATATCGCACGCCGCGGCAACATCGTCGGTGGTGAGTTCGCATACGGCCTCGGCCAAGGTGGTGCCGGCTGCGGCCAGGTGAGATATTTGCGCGTCGTACGCGTCGCCGGTGGATAGTGCCGCCGCGAAGATGCTGGGGTTCGTGGTGATGCCGACGACATGGCGTTCAGCGATGAGCATCCGGAGCCCCCCAGAAAGTATCCGTTCTCTTGAGAGGTCGTCCAGCCAGATGCTGACCCCTTCCTTGGAGAGCGCATCAGTGGGCGAGCTCGATGGGGTGTCTCGTGTCGCATTCATGTTCAAACCGCGTCCAACGGGATTTCAGTGTTTTCGAGATCCTGAGCTTCCACGTGCTTGCCGCGGCGAATGAGGCCCTGCAGGGCGTCGTTCACATCCCAGACGTTCACGTTCATTCCAGCAACTACTCGACCGGAAGCTAGCCAGAACGCGATGAACTTGCGTGCACGTCGGTCTCCTCGAAAGACGACCTGGGCCCCACGGGTGAGCGGGCCGAACCCCGAGTACTCCATTCCCAGATCGAATTGGTCAGTATAGAAGTACGGAATGTCCTCGTACGAGACGTCAGCGCCGAGCATCGCGCGGGCGGCCGTGCGGCCACCGTTCAACGCGTTTGCCCAGTGCTCGCTGCGCAGGCGTATGTCGGCCAGCGGGTGATATGCGTTCGCAATATCGCCAGCGGCGAAGACGTCCGGATTGCTGGTCCGAAGCGAGGCATCGACGATCACTCCATTGTCGACATCGAGTCCTGCGCCGACGGCCAGGCCGATGTTCGGAGTCGCGCCGACACCGACAAGGACAAGGTCTGCCGGAACGACTTCTCCGCCGGCTAGCATCACCGCACTCACTCGCCCATCTGAGCCCACAATGCTGTCCACCACAACGGAGAGCCGGAGCTTCACCCCGTTCTCCACATGCAGATCGGCGAACATCTGGCCGAGCTCGTCACCGAGCGCATTCGCCAACGGGACCGGATCGCGTTCGAGGATTGTCACCTCGTTGCCCAGCGACCGTGCGGTCGCCGCGACTTCCATGCCGATCCAGCCAGACCCGATCAGAACGAGCCTCTTTCCGCCGTCGGCCAGCTGGGCACGCAGCGCGTCTGAGTCCTCAAGCGTGCGAAGGTACCGCACACCGTCGAGCTCCACCCCCGGAATCGTCAGCGTCCGCGGCGACGAACCGGTAGCAAGAAGGAGCTTGTCGTACCTGACGACCTCGCCGTTTGCGAGCCCGAGCTCGCGACGAGCAAAATCAAGCTTCTCCGCCGTCGTGTTGGAAGAGAATTCGATCTCGTTCTCCGAGTACCACGTGTCCGGGTTGACGAACACCGACGCGCGGTCCGACGCACCGCTTAGATAGTCCTTCGAAAGCGGCGGACGGATATATGGTCTGTGTGTCTCTGCTCCGATCAGACGCACTCGGCCCGTGAACCCTTCCTCCCGCAACGTCCTGGCCGCTGAAGCGCCCGCCAGGCCGGCACCGACGATGACAAAGTTTCTTGAGCCGGACATTGTCGCTCTTTTCGATTTGGGTGTCGAGCGTTCTCCGCTCTCGGATATCACGACTGTAGAAGCATCCACATTCTTTTGTCAAGATTAACTATTTTAGAGATAGGCTGACCACATGAATCCACAAGCCCGGCTCGATAACATCGCTGCAGTGGCCTCGATCAACGACCCCGTTCGCAGATCACTCTTCGATTTCGCAGTACGCAGTGAAACGGCGATCGGGCGAGACGAAGCCGCCACAGCATTGGGCATCCCGCGCGGAACGGTTGCATTCCACTTGGACCGCCTGGTCGAAAGCGGTCTGCTCACAACTGAGTTCCAGCGCCGAACAGGCCGGACCGGTCCCGGCGCGGGACGACCCTCAAAGCTCTACCGACCCACCAGGGCCGAAGTTGTCGTCTCCCTACCGGAGCGACACTACGATCTCGCTGCAGACCTGCTCAGCTCGGCGATCGAGGAATCGGACCGAACCTCCGAACCCATCCGCCAGGCACTCATTCGGGTATCGACCGCCCGTGGCCGCGCACTGCGAATCAGCGCAGGGTCGTTCGCCGCGATGCTCTCGGACACAGGCTACGAGCCCCACGACAGGGTTCACGGGGGCAAGGTGCTCACCAACTGTCCCTTTCACCGGCTTGCCTTGAGCCACACGGAAATAATCTGTCAAGCGAATCTGGCGCTACTGCAAGGTGCGGCGGAAGGCGAAGAGGAAATCCGTTTCGACCCAGGTGAAGGACGATGCTGCGTGCAGATCGGCGCATAGAAGAGAAAATGAAGCTCTGACGAAGATTGCCGGCAAGCAGACGTCGCCCAGGCGCTCGGCACCGCGGCGATCTACGCCGGTGCGCGAAACCTCGCCTCCATGCTCAACGCCGCTGAGACCCACACGGGCTCCCACGTGGCCAGCGAAAACCGGCCCGTGACCCCAAGCCACCAGCGGGTGAGCTGCGATCAGCGCCCCACCCGTCCCCGAGGCTACGGGCAAACTGGAAGAGAGCGTATGCGGCCTGTCTCGTCGACGACGACGCCTGCGCACACTGCCTTGGACGCAAGGACCTAGGAATTTGCACGTCGGCCATGGATGACCAGGTGAAAAGGATAGGCCGCCGCCGACGGCACATGGACTGCACAGCCTTACGGATCCACAGACTCAACGAATGGCGGTTAATCCGCCATCGACGACCAAAGCTGCTCCTGTGATGTAGGAGGCGGCGGCGCAGAGGAACACTATCATCGGGGCGATTTCTGTCGGGCTGGCTTGCCGTTTCAGCGGCACAGGGTCAAGTGGACGGCCCTATTTCCACGACAAGGGCATTGAATATTACCGCTACGTTTCACCCTCGTCTTCTCGCTGAATCTGGTCTAGCGAGTCAGAGCGTTAGGCTGTGAAAATGGCGTCTGAGGGTGGCACGCGCGTGGGTTCCGCTGTCCGTGGGATGCCTCCGGGCTACTTCGCGCTGGTCATGGCCACGGGAATCATTTCGGTTGGGATGCACCTGATCGGCGTCCGAACGCTCAGTGTCGCCCTCCTGATCGTGTGTGCCACGGCCTACCTGGTACTCATCGTGCTGACCGGATGGCGGTTCGTCGCCTATCGGGTCGCCTTCCTCGAAGACTTGCACGATCCGCACCGGGGCTTTCAGTTCTTCACTTTCGTGGCCGGCACCAACGTCTTGGCCGCGCGCCTGGCCATCGAGGGCTGGTTCGCGGCGGCCGCGACGCTTCTGGGGGCTTCCGGCCTCACCTGGCTACTACTCGGCTATGTAGTCCCCTGGCTCGCTGTCTTGGGCCATACGGCGCGGCCCGTACTCGGCGCTGCGAACGGCACCTGGTTCATCTGGGTTGTCGCAAGCCAATCGGTCGCCGTCGTGGCAGCCGCCTTGGAGCCCGCATCTGGGGATGCACGGGCGTTGCTCGCGGTCCTTGCCATCCTGTCCTGGTCTGTGGGCATCTTCCTCTATGGAGCCGTGGGTGTTTTCGTCGCATTGCGACTGGTGCTGTACGAAATCCGCCCGAAGGACATGGACGCGCCGTACTGGGTATCCATGGGCGCCTGTGCGATCACGGTGTTGGCGGGCGCACGAATCGTCGAGATGGCAGACGCACCGATGGTGAGCGCGACAAGAGGCCTTGTTGGAGGTGTCTCCGTCATGTTTTGGGCGTTCGCCACCTGGCTTGTCCCCGTGCTCATCGCGGTCGGGTTCTGGCGTCATGTCAAGCGCCGCCTACCCCTCCGTTATGGAGCAACACTCTGGAGTATCGCGTTCCCGGTCGGAATGTACGCCGTCGCCGGCATCTATCTCGGCCAGGCCGACAAACTTCCGCTGGTTGGACAGATCGGGACCGCCTCACTCTGGGTGGCCCTGGCCGTCTGGGTGACCGTGTTCACCGCAATGGTCCGTCAGCCGCTCAGGGATGGCGGATACCTTCGTGGAGAACGTGAGAAGCCGATTACCCCGACGCGCCGGCTTTCGCCGGCGGATGGAGAGAGTGAGGACTGAACAGTGCAGAAAATCTCGATCGAGGCGCTCGCCCGCCAACAGCTCAAGGCCGCCACCAACAGCACGAGTGGTCGCGCAGCCGACACGGTCTTCGGGGGTCACGAGAAGATCATGCGTCAAACGGTCATCGCCCTGCTCGACGGGAGGTCCCTGAGCGAGCATGAGAATCCGGGCGAGGCAACAATTTACGTCCTCAGCGGGCGGGTACAGCTGAGAATGGACGACGTCGTCTGGGAAGGCCGCACCGGGGATCTCCTGATCGTTCCTGATGCACGCCATAGCCTCGCCGCGATTGAAGATTCCACGGTCCTGATGACCGTCGCCAAAAAGGGCTAGGCCATGGCGCTTGGCTGAACCCGGCCGGTGCGGGAGTGAATAGCTGCCTCAGCTGCAGCCACTCGTGCTGCCACAGCTTTCGCAGGCGTAGCACGAATCCAACGGTCGCATAGCGGTGCCGCAAGACATGCACAGTGGCGCATCCAGGATGAGCCCTGCTGAGCCTCGAGCAGTTCCGCCGAGAAATGTATCGAGTGAGTCGCCGAGGAGCCAACAGGCCAGTAGTGGCGATCGTCAGGAGTGTCCCAGCGAATACGTGGAGCGTTGCGCGGGCAGTCGTTCAGTGCCTTTCCAGGCACGAGCAACAAGAGGATGCCTCGGCTGACTCCAGTACCGAGGGACTCGGGAGGGCAAGTGAGGACCTGCGCCGGGCTCTCCAGGTCCGACGCCATCCAGCACGGTCGGGACTCGGCGACCCCTGTGGATTGACAGGCGAAACGCCGCGCGCTCCTGCGGCAGGTGCCGCACCGACGTCGGTGAAGTCGGGAACCTGAATTTCGTGGTCGACGATCGCTCCGTCTGCGATAAAGGCACCTCGGCCGACCTGCGTGTAGCTGCCCAGGCGCGCTTGGTTGCCGACGACCGCATCAGGTCCAACATGCACGTTGGCTCCAATGAATACTCCCGCGCCGATGATCGCCCGGTGATCGATCCAACTCCCCTGCCCGATCCACGAGCCCGGCCCGACCTGGGCTCCGCTCTCTACATAGGCTGCGCTCGAGACAAAGGCGCTGGGGTAGACACGAGCACCGGGGGAAACAAGCCCCTTGCCATTCACGTGACGCCGGTATTTCGACACTTCACCTGGGTTGAGTTCCACTTCCAGACTCATTCTTACCAATTTGTAACTCCTCGTTTCGTCTTGCAACATGGCTCGTTCGATCCCGCCCTCATCTCGAGGACTCCCGGGAAATCGCTCCGGGACCGACCCGTCATTCGAGTGGCCGGTCCCATCGGCCGTCAGGCGATGATTGTCCACGGAGTCTCGATCAGGCGGGTCAGGGTCTGCAGGAACTGCGCGGCCACGGCGCCGTCGATGATCCGATGGTCCGCCGACAGGGTGTAGCGCATCCTGTGCCGGACGACGATTTCGCCGCCCACCACGACCGCTTCGGGGGTGGTGCCGCCGACAGCCAGGATCGCCCCTTCGGGCGGGTTGATGATCGCGGTGAATTGCTCCACGCCGAACATCCCGAGGTTGCTGATCGTGAAGGTTCCGCCCGACATCTGGGCCGGCGTGAGCTTCTTGGCGTTGGCCAGCATGACCAGGGCCTTGGCCTCCGTGCCGAGCTGGCTGACCGTCTTCTGGTCCGCGTCCTCGATGACGGGAACAACGAGGCCATTGCCGGAGGCGACTGCCACACCGATGTTGACGCGGTGGTGCACCAGCATCTCGCCGCTCGGGTCATCGATATAGGACGCATTCACCTCGGGGTGCTCGCGCAGGGCGAGCGCGCTCGCCCGAATCAGCAGGTCGTTGATGCTCACCCTCGGTCGGCCGGCCAGAACAAGCTGCGCGTTCAGGTCAGTGCGCAACTGCACCAGATTCTCCGCGTCCGCTGCGGCCGTGACGAAGAAGTGCGGGATGCTGCGGGCGCTCTCGCCCAGCCGTCGTGCGATGATGCGGCGCATATTACTGAGCGGGACGGCCTCGGATGCACGCTTGTCGTCGGCCTCATGCGCGACTGCGGAAGTTTCCGCAGCGGGCGCAGCGGTCACCGATGTGCTGAGCGCGCCAGGACCGGGACCCGTCGCCTGCGCGAGCAGTTCGTCGGTATCCGCCCGGATGATTCGACCGCCGGGCCCCGTGCCGCGCACCTGGCTCAGGTCGAGATGGTGCTCCCGTGCGAGTTTGCGCACCAGCGGCGAGGCAAAGAGGCGATCGCTTCCCCCGGAGGCCTTTTCGGTGGCCGAAGCAGGTGCCGAGTCGGGGCTCGCGGGGGCATCCTCGGTCAACACGACAGGGGCCGTCGCGGCAGAATCGGCCGCGGCGGCGGGCGTCGCCCCTGGCGCAGGACCTGTGCTCGGCTTGCCGTCGTCGAGCAGTGCGATGGGCACGCCGATGGAGACCAATTTGCCCTCGGGCACAAGATGCTCGGACAGAGTGCCGGCCTCGTAGGCTTCATATTCCATCGTGGCCTTGTCGGTCTCGATCTCGACGAGCAGGTCGCCGACCTCGACTCGGTCGCCGGGCTGCTTGTGCCAGACGGCGATGGCGCCTTCCTCCATCGTGTCGGAGAGGCGGGGCATGGTGATTTCGATCATGATTGTGCACCCATCGGGTAGCGGCGACGACCGACGGCATCGAGGGTCTGGCGAATGGCGCCGATGACGTCATCGACCGACGGCAGCGCAGCTGTCTCCAGTGGTTTTGAGTAAGGCAGCGGCACTTCGGCCATCGCGACGCGTCGAACAGGCGCGTCCAGATAGTCGAAGGCGCCGTCGGAGATGGTCGCCGCGATCTCAGCGCCGATTCCGTAGGTCAGCCAATCATCCTCAAGGATGACGGCGGCATGCGTCTTCTTCACTGACTCCACGACCGTTTCCCGGTCGAGCGGACGCAGGCTGCGCAGGTCGATGACCTCGATGTCCAGGCCGTCCGATTCCGCGAGCCGTTCCGCAACCTGAGACGCAACATAGGCCATCCGCGAATAGCCGATCAGGGTGATGTCGCTCCCCCGACGGGTGACGGCTGCTTTACCGATCTCAGCCGGCACGTCACCGTCGGGCACCTCCCCCTTGTTGTTGTACAAGGACAGATTCTCCAGGAAGAGAACCGGGTCGTTGTCCCGAATCGCCGCGATCAGAAGCGCCTTGGCGTCGGCGGGTGTGCTGGGCGCCACGACCTTCATCCCGGGCACGAAGGCATAGAAGAGCTCGATGTTCTGCGAGTGAGTCGCACCCAGCTGCTGGCCACCGCCACCCGGCGTACGGATGACCAGGGGAACCCTGGCCTGTCCGCCGAACATGCCGTATATTTTGGCAGCGTGGTTCACGATCTGGTCGAGGGCTAGCAGGGAGAAGTTGATGGTCATGATCTCGACGACGGGGCGGAGACCAAGCATTGCGGCACCGATGGCGGCACCGGTGAAGCCCTCTTCGGCGATGGAGGTGTCCCTGACACGCTTCTCACCGAATTCGTCGAGCAGTCCGGCGGTGATCTTGTAGGCGCCTTCGAAGAGGCCGATTTCCTCGCCCATCAAGAACACGTCCGTGTCCCGGTGCATTTCCGAGCGCAGAGTATCGTGCAGCGCCTGTCGATAGGTCATGATGCTCACTGGCTGACTCCGTACTCGGGGATTGGTGCAGGTTCGAACAGAGGTTGCCCTGGCAACCGATGGGAGTCGTTTGCGACAGGTGTGGCGTAGGTGTAGTCGAAGAGGGTCGACACGTCGGGGAATGGACTGTTTTCGGCAAATGCCGCGGCCGCGGCCGCCTGTGCGATTGCGTCCTGGTCGATGGACGCCAATTCCTGCTCGTCGAGCAGTCCGTCCGCGAGGAGCGTCGCCGCAAAGGCAGGAACCGGGTCTCGCTCTTTCACCTGGATCATCTCTTCGGCTGAACGGTACTTTGCGGGGTCAACGACGGAGTGTCCTCGGAGCCGCTCGGTCACGACTTCGAGTAGGAACGGCTTGCCGGCACGAGCCATCGCGACCGCCCGTTCGGTCGCCTCGAACACGGCGAGGGGATCGAGACCATCGACGCGTTCGGACGCCATCCGGTAGGCGGATGCCCTCTTGTAGAGATCGGGCTCCGCGGAAGACTTCTCGACCGTCGTGGCCATCCCCAGCGCGTTGTTGATGACGACGTACACGATTGGCAGATTCCAGAGTGACGCTATGTTCAGGGATTCGTGGAAGGCCCCGATGTTCGTCGTTCCGTCGCCCATCGTGCACAGGACGATCTCATCCCCACTGCGATAGTCGATGGCCAGGGCTGCTCCCGTGGCGAGGGGGATCTGACCGCCGACGATGCCGTAACCGCCCAGCATCCGCTTCTCAAAATCGAACATGTGCATGGACCCACCCCACCCCTTGGACACGCCATCGGCCCGGCCATACAGCTCCGCCATCACCCGATTGGGATGGATGCCGCGAGTTATCGCGTAACCATGCTCGCGATAGTTGGTGAAAAGGTAGTCGCTCGGGCGAAGCGCCGCCATGAGTCCGACGACTGCGGCCTCCTCGCCAAGATTCAGGTGGCAGTATCCGCCGATCATCGCCTGAGTGTAGGCCCGCGCCGCTCGCTCCTCGAACCGGCGAATGAGCATCATCTGGCGGTAGAAACCGACCCAGCGTTTGCCGGTTCCCTCTTCGGCCAGTGGCGAGGCTGGGGCACGTTCCACCGACCGCGCGGGCGGTATGGGCACCTGCGGCACCCGGGAGGTCTTGGGGGCCGCTGTTGTTCGCGGACGCGTGGACATAGGAGCACTCCCTGCTCGGCCTTCGTAAGGTCGGGGATCGACGAGTCGTAGCAATCTTTAATGATACGAATTGGTTTCATTCTACATCGAAGAGTACGTTTGAGGTAAGAATTCTTCCCACATCCGAAGGGCTCACCGTGGACCCAGCGACCACAGCGCACACCGTTCGCAGACGCGGCCGTCCCACAGAGGCGGGGCGCATCGAACGTCGAGGGCAGATCCTGGATGCCGCCCTGCCGATCTTTCTCGGCTACGGCTTCGGCAACGCGACGGTCGACCGGATAGCGGTCGCGGCCCGGGTCACCAAACGCACCATCTACAGTTACTTCGGCAACAAGGACGGTCTGTTCACCGAGATGCAACGACGCCTCGCCGCGAACGTCAGCGGCGAGTCAATGGTTCCAGAGACCCTGGAATCACTGGCCACGCGCATCGTGTATGGCTTGCACTCAGCCCAGATGATTGGGCTGCACCGGCTCGTGATCGCCGAATCGCTACGGTTTCCGGAACTCGCTCGAAACCTCCACGACAACGGCGACATGCAGCACATCAGGCGCCTGGCGGACCAACTTCGAGCCGAGCACGGCCCGGCTGTTGCAACCCGTGCGGAATCGCTCTACGCACTGCTTCTGGGTGAGGACTATCGGCGGCGGCTACTCGGGCTGCTGGGTCCGGTGACGGCTGCCGAGGCCACGATCCACGCACAGTCGGCACTAGCGCTCATCTGTCTGACGAACAGCGCGGACGTCGAGCACCCCGCAATCACCGAGAACGATCAGTGACCTCGACTATCGGGAGGATCGTGATGGACGGCAACCCGCGTGACGTTCCCGCCCGTGGTGACCCTGTCTGCTGGCTCGAGCGAGTGTGTCCGGAATGCGGTGCGCTGGTCGAGGCTGACCTGCCGGCAATGTGCTGGCGCTGCGGCGTTGGGGTCCAGCCTTCCTGAAACCGAGCTCCTGGGCATCACCGTCAGGTCTGCTCGACGGCCACGGCCATCGGAGACGCGATAGCGGATCTCCCGGCCACTCGGATGCCGGATGGGCCGCGGCCGTCGGTGCGCAGGTCGTAGATGGCCAGCACGTGCACACCGAGATACTCGGCGAGCTCACTCGTCGTGAGGACTGGCTCGAGGCCGAGCCCAGAGAGGATTTCGGCATTCATATACCGTAGGTGTCCGAGGACACCCCAACTCACTCGAACTGGGTCGTGCACCCTCTCCGCGAACGCCCAAAACAGACTGGCGCCGCGGAATATACGGTGAACAAACGTCGAATGCATCAAGTCTTGCCCTTCCAATGAGGACAAGAAACCCAGGTCAAACTATTTCTCGTGTAGCGGGAGCGGGAATTGAACCCGCGACACCACGATTATGAGCCGTGTGCTCTAACCAACTGAGCTACCCCGCCACGGCCTGTCGGCTGCAAGAGCTTCCAAGCCTGAGCCCCCTGTGGGAATCGGACCCACTACCTCTTCCTTACCAAGGAAGTGCTCTACCAATGAGCTAAGGGGGCAGAACTTCCAACGGGCAGAAGCTGAGCCTTTGTTTTTCGGCAACCGGTAAAGATTATCACCAACTTTGCCTGCCCGTTGACCGCGCTCAGTCGATGGGCAGCCGAACCCCCGGAAGCGCCCACGCCGTGAACGATGGGCCGACAACCGTGAAGCGGATGCCGCCGGCATCCACGCCCAGTTCGGCGTCGCCGAAGAGCCTCGTGGCGGCCTCCGCTCCCGCCACCGCCCAGCCGGGGACCACGGCCTCGCCGGCCGCACGGGCGGCCACCAGAAGCACCGACTCCCCCGCGGTTTCGCGCAGGTAGACGAGCACGTCCTCGCCGACGTGCAGCCAGCGCATCCCGCCCTCGGTCAGCGCGGGGTGCCCCGTGCGCAGGTGGATCAGCGCCGAGTACAGCTCGATCGTGTCCGCGACCTGCGGCTCGTCGACGCTCGGCCACGGGATCGGGGTGCGGGAGTGCTCCCCGTCGACCCCGACGAGGCCGAATTCGTCGCCGGCGAAGATCATCGGGATGCCGGGCAGCGTCACCGACATCCCGAAGGCGACCGGCACGCCGCGGTCGATCGCGTGGGTGCGGAACCGGGGGGTGTCGTGGGTGTCGAGGGCGTTCATCGTGGACAGCCGGGTGCGCCACGGGAAGCCGGCGACGAACCGTTGGTGGGTGGCGACGAACTGGTGCCCGTCGTACTGCGGGATCGAAGAGTAGGGCAGGCCGAAGAACGACGACGACGGGCTGCCCGGCCGCGACAGCCAGCTCCAGAGCGGCCGGGTGAAGTTCGTGTAGGTCATCGCGCCGTGCCAGCCGTCACCCTGGAAGTCGGCCGACGCGTCGTTGGTCGACTCCCCCAGCAGGAGCGTGTCGGGGTTGGCCTCGATCATGGTGCGACGGATGGTCTGCCGCACCTCGGCGTTCAGGTCCTCGCCCGCGAGCCGGCCCGTCATGTTGGCCACGTCGATCCGCCAGCCGTCCAGGTGGAACGGCGCCTGCAGCCACTTCGCGACGACGGACCCGGGGCCCTCGATGAAGCGGGTGCGGAGCTCGGCGGATGCCCAGTTGAACTTGGGCAGGGTCGGCACCCCGAACCACGAGGTGTAGCTGCCGTGCTCGGCGTCGAGCCAGTAGTAGAAGGAGCTCTCCGCGGCATCCGGGCTCAAATGCGCGGCCCGGAACCACTCGTGCCGGTCGCCGGAGTGGTTGGAGGTGAGGTCGCCGATCACCTTGAAGCCCCGGTCGTGGGCGGCCTCGACCAGGCGCACGAGGGCGGCGTCGCCGCCGAGGGCCTCGTCGACCTCGCCGAAACTGGAGGCGTCGTAGCGGTGGTTCGACCCGGCCGGGAAGACCGGCGTGAGGTAGATCAGCGTGACTCCGAGCCGCTGCAGGTGGTCGAGGTGCAGGACGATGCCGTCGAGGTCGCCGCCGTAGAACTGGTGCGAGCGCCCCGGGCCGACCTGGTCGACCGGGTCGTCCCAAGCCGCGGGGATGCCCCACTCGGGGGTTTCCCGGGCGTCGGCGGCCGGGGAGCGCCCGAACCGGTCGGGGAAGATCTGGTAGATCACGCTGGAGGCGGCCCAGTCAGGCGCCGCCGGGTAGGCGAGCAGCTTGAAGTCCTCGGTGTCGAGGGTTTCGATGTCGGACAGGCCGGTGGCGTTCAGCCACCAGTGGGTCCCGTCGGCCAGGTCGATCAGGAACCGGTAGCCGTGCACCGGGTTCTCCACCACGATGGCGGCCTCCCACCACTGCCAGCCGTCCGCCGCGCCGAGGAGCCTGGCCGCGTCGAATCGGGGCTCCTTGTCGGGGTTGGACCGGGCATAGACGCTCGCCACGGTCCCGAACGACTCGGGGATGCGCACCCGAACCGTGACGCTCTCGCCCAATTCGGGGTTCGGGGTGGAGACGTGAAGCGGCGAGCCGTCGTGGTGGGGCGTCAGGACGGAACGAAACCGCGGATCGGGCACGGACCGCTACTTCACGGAGCCGGCGGTCAGGCCGCCGACGATGTACTTCTGCAGCCACAGGAACAGGGCCATCACCGGCAGTGCTGCGAGCACGGCGCCGGCCGCGAAGACCGAGTAGTTGCTGGAGAATTCCTGCGACACGAACTGGTACAGCCCCACGGCGAGGGTCTGCTTCTCGGGGGTGATCAGCACGATGCTGGCGATCACGAACTCGTTGGTGGTGCCCACGAAGGAGAGCAGTCCGACCACGGCGAGGATCGGCGCGACCAGGCGCAGGATGATCGTGAAGAAGATCCGGGCGTGGCCGGCCCCGTCGATCTTGGCGGCCTCGTCGATCGAGGCCGGGACCGTGTTGAAGAAGCCGTACATCAGGTAGGTGTTCACGCCGAGGGCGCCGCCGAGATAGACCATGATCAGGCCGACCTGCGAGTCGAGCCCGATCGCCGGGAAGATGTCGGAGATGCCGTTGAGCAGCAGGAAGATGGCCACCACGGCGAGCAGCTGCGGGAACATCTGCACCAGCACGAGCATCAGCAGGCCGGGGCGGCGGCCGACGAAGCGCATCCGGGAGAACGAGTAGGCGGCGAGAGCGCCGAGGAACACGGTGCAGAGCGAGGTGATGCCGCCGATCAGGAGGGTGTTGCCGTACCAGGCCGCGTAGGGCTGCTGGGGCAGGTTGAACAGGGTCTGGTAGCTGCCCAGGTCGACCTGGCTGAAGAGGCCGTTCGCCGTGATCAGGGTGCCACCGGGGTGCAGTGACGCGGAGAGCACGTAGAGCAGCGGGAACGCGGAGAAGACGACCATGATCGCGCCGACCAGGTGGCGCCAGCCGGTGCGGGAGAACCACCGGCCGAAGTTGAACGGTCGTTTCGTCGGGATGTACAGGTCGCTGGTTTCGGGGGCTGCAATCCGCATCTCAGTTCAACTCCTCTAGCGCCTTGGTCTGTTTGAAGCTGATGACCGACACGAGGGCCACCAGCAGGAAGATGATGATCGAGAACGCGCTGGCGAGGCCGTAGTCGCGGTTGGCGCCGACGAACGCGACCTTGTAGACCATCGAGATCAGGATGTCGGTGGAGCCGACGTTCACTCCGGCCGTGACGTCGCGGGGGCCGCCGTTGGTCAGCATGTAGATCAGGTTGAAGTTGTTGAAGTTGAACGCGAACGAGGAGATCAACAGCGGGGCGACGGAGACCAGCAGCAGGGGCAGCTTGATCAGCCGGAACACCTGGAACGGCCTGGCGCCGTCGACCGTGGCAGCCTCCTGGATCTCGTCCGGGATCGACTGGAGCGCCCCGGTGCAGACCAGGAACATGTACGGGAAGCCGAGCCACAGGTTGACGAAGATGATGCTGAACTTGGCCAGCCATTCGTTCGTCAGCCACGGGATGTCGGCGCCGCCGAACAGCACCTGGTTGACGAAGCCGAACTGCGGGTTCAGCATCCCGGCCCAGACCAGCGCGGAGAGGAAGGCGGGGAACGCGTACGGCAGGATCAGGACCACCCGGTAGACGTTCCGGCCGCGCATCCGCAGGTCGTTGAACACGATCGCGAGGAACAGGCCCAGGCCGAAGGTGGTCAACACGGAGAGGAAGGCGAACGCGAAGGTCCACAGGGTCACGCTGATCAGCGGGCCGCGGATCGACTCGGAACCGAACGCCTTGGCGAAGTTGGCGAGGCCGACCTCGACCTTCCAGCCGGGCAGCAGTTCGGTGCCGTCGGCGGCGACGAACGAGCCGGTCTTGCCGTTGTCGGCGTAGACCGTGTTCGCCTTGGTGTCGGTCATCGTGCCGGCGGCCTCGTCGTAGACGAGGTCGGACAGGTAGAGGTAGGCCTTGGACCCGTCCGGGGTGCGGAGGGTCCCGTCGTTCGGGTCGTCCGAGAGCGGCACGGACAGCGCCGCGATCTTCTCCTGGTTGCCGACGATGTCGTTGAACTTGAGGCTGGCGTAACCGGGGAGCGCGACCGCCTTGCCGGTGGCGTCGAGGGTGGCGTCGGTGACCGGGCGGAGCGGGGCATCCGTTCCGCCGAGGCTGACGGTTCCGTCGGGTTCGGTGACCAGGAAACTGTAGTTGCCGAGTTGTTCGACGACGGTGAGCTTGTAGGTGGCCGAGTCGGGCACGCGCTGCTGGGAGGAGACGATCAGGGCGTTGATCGCGTCCTGCTTGGTGCTGTTGTGACCGGTTCCGTAGTTGGTGAACGCGATGTAGCCGGAGTAGCCGACCACGAAGATCTGGAAGATGAGCAGGAAGATCAGCCCGGGGGTGAGGTACTTGGCCGGCAGTTTCTGCTTGCTGAAGTAGATCCAGTTGACGATGAGGGTGACCAGGAGCACCGCGCCGAAGACGACCCAGTCGGCTCGGAGGAGGAGCACGAAGAGGGCATACACGCTGATCGCGTCGACGATGCCGAGCAGGAAGATCTTGACCAGGAGCGTCTTCACCCCGGCGGATGCCGCTTCGGCGATGCGGGCGGCCTGTCGTGAGCGCTTCGACTCTCTGACCTGCGCCTCGTCGCGCTCGGTGCCTGGGTGGGTCATCTTCGTCCGCTCTCTGCCGCTATGCGTTGTGGATCTGTTCGCCTGCCGGTGCCGGACAGGGGACTACGTGGGCCGGGCCGCGTGACGCGGCGGGGCCGGTTGTCGCCCGGCTGCCCCCGGCCTCGAGTCAGAGGCCGGGGGCAGCCGGGTAACGGGGTGGTGCGCCTACTTGATGGCGGTCTGGATGTCGGCCGTCATCTTCTGCCACAGCGCCGTGGGGTCACCCTGGCCGCTGATGATCGCGGCCTCGGTGACGCCCCAGAACTGCCAGACCTTGCCCATCTGCGGGATGCTGGGCATCGGGACGGCCTTGGCCGCGACCGCGCCGAAGCCGGCGGTGATCGGGTCGGCGCTGGCTGCCTCGAAGGCCGAGGTCAGTGCCGGTGCACGGCCGCCGACCTTGTACAGCTCGGTCTGGACCTTTTCGCTGCCGATGTAGTTCACCAGGAACTCGTTGGCTGCGATGGCGTTCTTGGACTTGGCGGAGACGACGAAGCCCTGCACGCCGACGAACGGCTGCGCGGTTTCGCCACCGGCGGACGGGATCGGGTCGACGGCCACGTTGATTCCGGCCTTCTGGGCGTCCGGCACGTTCCACGGGCCGGTGATCAGGAACGGCGAGGCGCCGGCGTTGAACTTCTCCTTGGCGATGTCGCCGGTGACGTTCACGCTGAGGTGTCCGGCGGCGCCTTCCTTGGCGAGCCAGGCTGCGTAGGCCTCACCACCGGCGTTGCCGATGGACAGGTCGCCGGCGTTGTAGCTGCCGTCGGCGTTGGTGCCGAAGACGGGGGCGCCGAACGAGGTCTGGAACGGGTACAGGTGGTACGGGTCGGACTCCGGGCCGACCTGCACGAGGTACGGGAATTCGGTTCCGGCTGCTGTGCCGGCCGCGATCATGTCGTCGTAGGTGGCCGGCGCGGTGGGCGCGAGGGCCGTGTTGCGCAGGAGGGCGATGTTCTCGATCGAGTACGGCACGCCGTAGGTCTTGCCCTCGACGCTCATGGCGGTGACGGCGACCTTCTGGAAGTCCTTGGCCGTGTCGCCGAGCTCAACCGGCTGCACGACGCCGTTGCCGACGAAGTTGCCGAGCCAGTCGTGGGCGGCGATGGTCACGTCGGGGCCCTTTCCGGTGGGAACCTGGGCGATGAACTGCTCCTGGATCTTCCCGAAGTCCTTCTGGACGAGCTTGACCGTGACGCCGGATTCCTTGGTGAAGGCCGCTGCCGCGTCCTTCAGCACGGCCGCGCGGTCGGCGTCGACCCAGACCGTGAGCGTGCTGGAGGCCGCATCGGAGCTGCCGCTCTTGGAGGACGAGGCGCCGGAGCATCCGGCCAGGGCGAGGGAAGCGGCGACCGCGACTGCGCCGGCAGCCAGCAGGCCTTTCTTATTCACCATCATTGGTGTGTGCCTTTCGTAAGGACATTGACAATTGTGCAAGCGTTTACATGTATAGCTTCTCGCAGATCGATTGACAACTCAAGAGCTTGAGCCGACGAATTTATTTGTTGAGTTCGTTTAACGGGAATGCCATGCAAGCGCTTCCATGTTGTGGAGAATGCCGTAAGGTTTTCTTTCATGACAGGCACTGAGTGGTGGCGAACCGCAGTTATTTACCAGATCTATCCCCGTTCCTTTGCGGACGCCAACGGTGATGGGATGGGTGATCTCGCCGGCATCACCGGGCGTCTCCCGGCCCTCCGCGACCTCGGGATCGACGCCATCTGGCTGTCCCCGTTCTACACGTCTCCCCAGCACGACGCCGGCTACGACGTGGCCGACTACTGCGACGTCGACCCGATCTTCGGTTCCCTCGCCGACTTCGACACCCTGGTGCGCACCGCCCACGAGCTGGCCATCCGGGTGATCGTCGACCTGGTGCCCAACCACTCCTCGAGCGATCACCCGTGGTTCCAGGCCGCACTCGCCGCCCCGGAGGGCAGCGCCGAGCGGGCGCACTACATCTTCCGCGAGGGCAAGGGCGAGATGGGCGAGCTTCCGCCGAACAACTGGGAATCCGTCTTCGGCGGCAACGCCTGGACCCGCGTCACAAACCCCGACGGCACGCCCGGCCAGTGGTACCTGCACCTCTTCGACACCACCCAGCCCGACTTCGACTGGGACAACGAGTGGGTGCGGGCGCAGTTCCGCGGCGTGCTCCGGTTCTGGCTCGACCGCGGTGCCGACGGCTTCCGGGTGGACGTCGCGCACGGCATGATCAAGGCGGCCGGGCTTCCCGACTACACCGCTCCCGTCGAGGGCGGCAGCATGGGCGGCGCCTCGGTGCTCGAGCCGGGCATCATCGCCGAGTGGGCCGAGACGGCGCCGTATTGGGCGCAGGGCGGTGTGCACGAGATCTACCGGGACTGGCGCCTCGTGCTCGACGAGTACCCCGGGCAGCGCATCCTCGCCGCCGAGGCGTGGGTCGACCCGCTGCGCCGCGTCGCCGAATGGGTGCGCCCCGACGAAATGCACCAGGCCTTCAACTTCGCCTACCTCGAGACGCCGTGGAGCGGCCCGGCCCTGCGCCGGGTCGTCGACGACTCCCTCGAGGCGTTCAGCGCCGTCGGCGCCCCGAGCACCTGGGTGCTGTCCAACCATGACGTCGTGCGCCACGCCTCCCGGCTGGCCCTCACCGCGGAGAACCTGCAGGGCCACGGCATCGGCCCGAAGACGGCGGGCCTGCCCGACCCCGTGGTGGGCCTGCAGCGCGCCCGCGCGGCGACCGCGCTGATGCTCGCCCTGCCGGGCTCCAGCTACCTCTACCAGGGCGAGGAACTCGGGCTGCCCGAGGTCATCGACCTGCCGGACGCCTCCCGCGAGGACCCAACCTGGTTCCGCACCAACGGTGAACGGTACGGCCGCGACGGATGCCGGGTGCCCCTGCCCTGGGAGGGTTCAGCGCCCTCCTATGGTTTCGGCCCGACCTCGGCCAGCTGGCTGCCGCAGCCCGCGGGCTGGGGCGCCCTCGCCCGCGACGCCCAGGACGGCGTCGCCGGGTCGACCCTCGAACTGTACAAGCTCGCACTGCGCCTGCGCCGGGAGCACGCCCTCGGGCTGGGCTCGGTGGAGTGGCGGGGCGGGTTCGGCGACGAGGTCGTGCACTTCCGGAACGGCGGAGTGGTGGTCGTCGCGAACACGGGCACCGAGCCGATCGAGCTGCCGGCCGGGGAACTGCTGCTGGACAGTGAGCCGATCGCCGGACGCACCCTGCCCGGCGACACGACGGCCTGGCTGCGCGCCTAGGCTCCACCGCGCGCCGCGGCAACCGCGGCAACGCGGCAGCCGCGGCAACGGGGTAACGCGCTGGCGCCGACGTCTGCTCGCGAATGCAGGATGCCACGCCGGGCGGGGCCCTGCCCGGCCTTGCCCGGCCGGCGCATCCTGCATTCACCTGCCGGGGGTCGGCCGGACCCTGGCGGTGCGCCAGCGGTGCTCATCGCGGCGCACGAGTGCCAGGATGCCGTCCATTACCCGCTGCCAGTCCTGCATGATCATTCGGTAGGTGATTCTCAGCACAAGGTAGCCCTGCTGGACGAGCGCGAAGTCCCGGCGACGGTCCTCCTCGAAGGCGAGCCCGGTGTGAAACTCCTCGCCGTCGAGTTCGAGCACGAGACGATCGCCGACGAGCAGGTCGACGTGGCCGACGCCCGCCACCCTGACCTGGCTGCGGACCCGGATGCGCTGCCTGATCAGGAACAAGCGCACGAGGGTCTCCAGGCCGGACTGGCTGCGGCCGTCGCAGAGCGCGAGCAACGGCCGGCGGTGCGGAACCATGGCGTCCGCGAGATCGGCCAACTGGTGCGGTCGCAACTCGCCCCGGTTGAGCGCCGAATCCACCGCGACCAGCGCGGAATCCCCCGGGCCGCAGGTGAACATCTCGGCGAGGGCTCGCATCAGGGGGTCACGGGCCGCATCCGTCCCGCCCGCTCTGCTGTAGTGCACGCAGACGCCGTGCCGGGCTGCGTCGAGCCGGGTCGCCCGGTTCGCCGGTGACGCCAGCCGGCTCGCCGTGGACGCCACCCGCACATGCAGGAGCGGGTCGGCCAGCAGCCACAGCCCGTGCAACCGGGCGACGGATGCCCCGGTGAGGCTTCCGCCGACGCGCGCGGACCGCACGACGTCCGCCGGTGTCTCCGGGACCGCGAACCAGCCGTTGCGCACCCGCCAGACGCTCCCCGAGAGGCACGCGAGGGCCACCTGGGACCGGGGCACCCCCGCGGACTCCAACTGCCGGTAGTTCGCGACCCCGCCGCGCCGGGTGATCGCTGCCGCAGCATCCGTCATCGCCATCGCCATCGCCATCGCCTCAGGATGCCGCGTGCCGGCCCCCCTGGCGCTCCGGCCGCGGAATCTGTGCACTCTCCACCTCTGCGGGCCGGTTTGCAGGATACTGGCGAGGAACGAGGCCCCAGGCGCCCCGCGCCGCCCCGGCATCCTGCATTCACGCCCTGCCAGCCCACCCGCAACCCCGAGTGGGAGAATCGACCTGCGGCGCCGGTAAGTTGAGCGCCCAGGAGGAGTCAACGTGGCCGTCAGAGGCATCGACAAGGGGTTCGACACCGCCGGGAGCGTCGCCGAGCGCCGGGAGCTGAAGACCGAGCTCACCCGATTCATGATGTCGTACAAGTTCGCGACCGACGAGATGATGACCAAGATCAACATCCTCAAGGAAGAGTTCAGCTCGATCCACGACTACAGCCCGATCGAGCACGTGAACTTCCGGCTCAAGTCGCCGGAGGGCATCCTGAAGAAGGCCGTCCGCAAGGGCTGCCCGCTCGTGCTCGATGACATCCGCGCCCAGATCCAGGACATCGCCGGCATCCGGATCACCTGCAGTTTCATCTCCGACACGTACCGCATCCTGGACATGCTCACGAGCCAGCAGGACATCACCGTGCTCGAGGTCAAGGACTACATCGCGGCGCCGAAGCCCAACGGCTACAAGAGCCTGCACCTCATCGCCGCGATCCCGGTCTTCATGTCGGACCGGGTCGAACCGGTCACGGTCGAGATTCAGATCCGCACCGTCGCGATGGACTTCTGGGCCAGCCTCGAACACAAGATCTTCTACAAGTACCAGGGCGAGGTGCCGGTCGACCTCGTGCACGACCTGAAACAGGCGGCGGATGTCGCCAACCGCCTCGACGTGAAGATGGAACGCCTGCACGACCAGGTCGTCGCCCTCGAGCCCGACGACCGGGCGGAGACCGACATCCTCAGCATCGCCGGACTATCGCAGTACGCGCTGCCTGAGGGGTTCCTCAGCGCCATCAGCCGTTCCCGCGCGGACGACGAGCAGCCCGAACGCGACCGCGCCTGAGCCGCGGCGGATTGAGCCGCGGAGGCCGGTGCCGCTAGTTCGTGTTGGCGTACAGCCAGGCGAGCGGGTCTACCTTGGTGCCGTCCTTGCCACCGAGCCGAATATCGAGGTGCAGGTGCGGCCCGGTCGACATGCCCGTGTTCCCGACCTTGCCGATGACCTGTCCGACCTTGACGACGTCGCCGGTCTTGAACAGCATCGAACCCTTGATCATGTGCGCGTAGACGCTGGAGACGAGCTTGCCGTCGATCATGTGGTCGATGATCATGTGCGTGCCCAGGCTGCCCTCACCGTCTTCGCTGAAGCTGACAACTCCGTCGGCGATCGACTGGATGGGGGCACCCAGGCCCGGATTGAAGTCCTGGCCGCCATGATTGGACGAGCAGCCGGCGCAGTCGCGGAAACCGAAGCGGTCCCCGATGTGCACGCCGACGGCGAACGGCCACTGGATCGTGCCATTCGGGTTGTTCGTGAACGTGGCTTCCATCCGGATGCCGCTGGCCGCGGCGACCTCGGCGATGGTCTTCGACTCGTAGCCGTCGCGCTGCACGGAGATGACGTCGGTGCCGCCGCTCATCGTGAGCGTCTGGGCCGGTTCGGTTTTGGTCGTGCGCAGGGCGGCGTGGGCCGCGGCCTGCACATCGGCGGAGGAGAGCAACGCCTCGGCCGGCAGGGAGGTGGAGACGGCCATCAGGGCGACGAACGCCATCGCCACGAACGTGACGCCGGTCGTCGCGAGCCGCCGGGCGAGTCCGCTGGCCGGGGTGGCCGTCCGGGGTGACCGGGGGGCAGCGGGTGGCGTTACGGAAGCCCGGAGTCGAGGGGCCTCCGTGATGCCCACAACGGGCGCGGATGCCTCGGGGAGCGACGCTGCGTGCGGCGGCGCCTCGGGACGTGAAGCGGCCGACCGCGGGGCGGGCTGGCCGGAGCGCGAGGCGGCCTGCCTGGCGCGGGCCTGGGCCCGGGTGGGGAATTGGATCGGGGTCGAGGTCGTGACCGGCGAGACGTCCGTCTGGAGCTGCTCCAGGTCGGAGACCGGAGCCTCGGCTGCCGCGGGGGCGGCGATGAGCCGGTCCGTGTCGGCGATCGTGACCGTGTCGAGCTCGGGCAGACGCAGGTCCGCGTCGGCGAGGGCTTCGGCGAGCGGCATGAACACCGGCGCGGGTTCGAGCGGCGCGGGTTCGAGCGGCCCTGGCTGGATCGCGGTCGGCTCGACGGGTGCGGGCTCGACGGGTGCCGCGGCGACCGGCTCAGCAGCCTTCGGCGGTGCGACAACGCCCGAGTCGTGGCGGCTCGTGTGGCGCGCGTCGGCGACCTCCACGGGTGCGCGTGCAGCACGCTCGCGCTCACGCAGCTCGCGACGGGTCAGGGATGCTCCTGGGGAAGGCTGTCCTGCCGGGTCACTCGCATCGGGCACAGAGGCAGCCGATGAAGGGGAGTGAGAGGGCAAAGGAGAGGTTCTTTCGGTGCGTTGGACAGGGAGCCAGAACGGTCGTCTTGGCCAGTGCCAAAGTAACGAATCAGTACAGGGTAACCCGGGAAGCCCCGATTTCCCATTCGGCGGGGCCGAATGACACCCGAAAACGGGGGTGCCCGGGCCTCCCGACGGAGCCTCCCGACAGCGCGGGCCGGCCGGCGACTCGCCCGGGATTCCGCGGATGCGCTCGGCGTGGCGGCCCTACCGACCGCCCTCATCCATGTGACGGTCGAAAAGATCGGAAAGTATCGGCGCGAACACCTCATAGAGGTCGGGCGCGCCCGCAATCAGCAGATCGTTCCCTTCGCGGTCGTCGCCGAACGCGCCGACCCGGGCCCCGGCCTCGCGCGCGATCAGCGCTCCTGCCGCCTGGTCCCACGGGTTCAGGCCGCGCTCGTAGTAGAGGTTCAACCGGCCGGCCGCCACCGAACACAGGTCGAGGGCGGCAGAACCGATCCGGCGGATGTCCCGAACCTGGCCGACCAGGCCGCGCACGACGTCGGCCTGCCGCTCCCGGCGCGCGGCCTGATAGGAGAAACCGGTGCCGAGCAGGGCGAGGGACAGGGGCACGCCGGCGGGAACCTGGAGTCTGCGCTTGCCGAGGAATGAGCCCTGCCCGGCCGCGGCGGTGAAGAGCTCGTCGGCGGCGGGGTTCCGCACCGCGCCGGCCAGGGTCGTCCAGGTCGCCGGGTCGGGCTCACCCTCGACGACGGCGATGCTGACGCCCCAGGCCGGGATCCCGTAGAGGTAGTTGACGGTGCCGTCGATCGGGTCGACTACCCAGGTCAGCCCGGAGCTGCCGCCCGTGGCGTCGGATTCCTCGCCGAAGAAACCGTCATGCGGACGGGCGTCGGCCAGGCGGCGGCGGATGAGCGCCTCGGTCTCGCGGTCGGCATCCGTGACCACGTCCTCGGGCGAGGATTTGGACGCCGCGACGTGAACGCCCTCGGCCCGCCGGGTCAGGGCGAGCTCGCCCGCTTCGAGGGCGATCTCCCGGGCGAGGCGGAGTAGTTCGGTCGAAGCGGGAGCAGTCATGCTCCAACGCTACGGGACACGCAAAGAGTGAGTGGCAAGTGAGGGATTCGAACCCCCGAAGTCTAAGACGGCTGATTTACAGTCAGATCCCTTTGGCCACTTGGGTAACTTGCCAATACGCACCCGACCATATGTGAACACGTGACCGGAGACGCTCAGACAGAATACAAGAGTTTTGGCCCCAGTGAGAAATCAAGGCCGGGATCGGCGCACATCCGCCGGTCGATATGATCGATGAAGGCTCAAATTCACCGCCGTTAGGAACCCCATGGTCGGCATCGACGAGGTCGCCCGTCACGCGGGCGTGTCCACCGCCACGGTTTCGCGCGCCCTGAGCGGCAACGGCCATGTCTCCCCCGCCACCCGGCTGAAGGTGGAAGCGGCGGCCGACGAACTGGGCTACGTCGTCTCGTCGACGGCGTCGAGCCTGGCCTCCGGGCGGATGAAGAACATCGGCGTCGTCGTTCCGTTCCTCGACCGCTGGTTCTTCTCCAGCGTGGTCGAGGGCGCCCAGAAGTCCCTGCTCAACAACGGCTACGACCTCACCCTGTACAGCCTCACCGGCGGCGGTGCCGAGCGCCGCAGCGTGTTCGACCATTTCCTGCTTCGCCAGCGAGTGGATGCCGTGATCGCCATTTCGCTCGAGCTGACGGCGACCGAGGTGACCAGCCTGCATGCGCTCGGCAAGCCCCTCGTCGGCGTCGGCGGCCCGATCGAGGGAGTGCGCACCCTCACCATCGACGACGTCGCCGTCGCCCGGCTGGCCACCGAGCACCTCCTGTCGCTCGGCCACACCCGGATCGCGCACATCGGCGGCAACAAGGACCTCGACCTGGACTTCCACCTGCCGACGAACCGGCGGGTCGGCTACGAGAACGCGCTCGACGCGGCCGGGATCACCCCGGCCGCCGAACTGTTCATGACGGCCGACTTCACGATGCGCGGCGGCTACCAGGCGGCGAAGCAGCTCCTCGGCAACCCGCACGACCGGCCGACCGCCATCTTCGCCGCCTCCGACGAGATGGCGATCGGTGCCATCCTGGCGGCCAAGGACCTCGGCCTGGTCGTGCCGCGGGACGTCTCCGTGATCGGCGTGGACGACCACGAACTGGCCGACTTCTTCGGGCTGAGCACGATCGCCCAATTCCCCCAGGGGCAGGGCGCAAAGGCGGTCGAGATCCTGCTCGACCAGCTCAGCCCGGGCAAGCACCTCACGCCGAACCTGAACACGCCGATGCCGTTCGAGCTGATCGTGCGCTCGAGCACCGCTCAGACGCCCCGCTGACCGGGCCCGGCCGACCGGGTTCCGCCGCCGGGCGGTGTACGGCTGTCGTGATGGGGCGTCCCACTCGATAACATTGCAGGCATGGCAGACTCAACGTTCGACATCGTCAGCAAGGTCGACCCGATGGAGGTCGACAACGCCCTCAACCAGGCCCACAAGGAAGTCGCCCAGCGCTACGACTTCAAGAACGTCGGCGCCTCGATCGAGATGAGCGGCGAGAAGGTGCTCATGAAGGCCAACTCCGAGGAGCGCGTCAAGGCGATCCTCGAGGTGTTCGAATCGAAGCTGATCAAGCGCGGCATCTCCCTGCGCAGCCTCGACGCCGGCGAACCCTTCGCCTCCGGCAAGGAGTTCCGGATCGAGGCCGGGGTGAAGGCCGGCATCGACCAGGAGAACGCGAAGAAAATCAACAAGATCATCCGCGACGAGGGGCCCAAGGGCGTCAAGAGCCAGATCCAGGGCGACGAACTGCGCGTCAGCTCGAAGAGCCGCGACGACCTGCAGGCCACGATGGCCCTGCTCAAGGGCAAGGATCTCGAGGTCGCCCTGCAGTTCGTGAACTTCCGCTAGCCGGGACATCGACCGACCGGCGTCTCCGCCACTATGTTCACAGCACGTGCGTGAGTTTCAATGACGCGTGCCATCATCGACCGCGACCGGATAGCCCAACTGCACCAGGGTGAGCTGGAATCCTTTGCCTGGCGCAATCCTCGGCGTGTTCGAGCAGGCGATCTCGGAGTTGCTCGGCCCTGACCTCGAGTAGGGACCGACTGATCTGCGATCTACCGGCCCCGTATCCCCAGCGACCTAGGTGAACGCCTTGGTGATGCTGATCACCGCGGGCGTGAGCAGCACGATGAAGAGCACCGGCAGGATGCAGAATACCAGCGGGAAGATGACCTTTACCGGCACTTTCATGGCCTGTTCCTCGGCGCGCTGGCGGCGACGCATCCGCATCTCCCCTGCCTGCACGCGCAACACGTCGGCGATCGCGATTCCGTAGGTGTCGGCTTGGATGACCGAGCGGGTGAACCGGCGCAGGTCGGCCGAGGAGGTGCGGGCGCTGAGCTCCTGGTAGGCGTCTTTGCGCGAGCGGCCGATGCTCATGTCCTGAAGGGTTCGAATGAACTCCTCGGCCAGCGGGCCCTTGCCGTTCGTGGCCGCCTTCGCCATCGCCGCCTCGAAGCCGAGGCCGGCCTCCACAGCGATGGTCATCTGGTCGAGGGTGTCGGCGAGCGCGTTCTGGATCTGCTCCTGCCGTTCCTGGCCCCGGCTGTAGATGAGAAGGTCAGGGACGAAGAAGCACAGCAGCACGAGGGCGGCACCGAGCACGATCCGCACCGGTGAGGTGTCACCGCCGATCCACAATCCCGCCAGCAGCACGCCGCCTGCCGCCACGAGTGGTTTGGCGATCAGGATCTTGTCCACGGTCCAGGCGGGCGGGCGCCCCGCCAGCACGACGTTCCGTTCGAGCCGGGCGAGATAGCCTCGGGGCACGCGGGTCCTGGCCCGGAGGGAGAGCGGGCCCCGGGACGCACGCCCCTGCGCCGGCGCGTCACCCGGCTCGGTGGCCGGTGACGGAGCGCGCCCGCCGACCAGGATCCCGATCAGGGCGCCGAGCCCGCCGGCGACGGCCAGGGCGGCCAGGATGGCAGTGAGTGATGGCATCGAATTCTCCTAGAACTTCACCTTGACGACGGCCATCATCCAGATCGAGCCGACGATGAGCAGGATGGCGGCGACCACCAGGGCCAAGGTTCCCCAGATGTTGCCGAGGAAGCCGTTGAAATAGGACGGCTGGGTCATCAGCAGGAAGGAGAAGACCCCGATCGGAAGGGCGATGAGCACGTAGGCGGACATCTTTCCTTCCGCGGCGAGCGCCTTCACCTGGCGGCGCAGCTGGTTGCGCTCCCGGATGGTGTGCCCCACCTGGTCGAGCACCTGGGACAGGTTGCCGCCCACCTCCCGGTTGATGGCAATGGCCTGGGCAACCCACTGGAAATCGTCGCTACGCATGCGCAGCGCGGTGTTGTCCAGCGCGTCGCTGAGGTCACGACCGATCCGGGTTTCGTTGACGACCCGGGCGAACTCCTCGGTCGTCGGCGATTCCGTTTCCTGGGAGACGGCGTCGACCGCGCGGAGCAGACCGTGGCCGGCGCGCAGGGCGCCGGCGAGCAGGCCCAGTGACTCGTCAAGCTGATCGGCGAACTTCGCGCGGCGCCGGGCGGTGCGGATCCGCAATACGACCAGGGCGCCGATCGGAGCGCAGGCCACACCGGCGACCATGAGCGGCACCGTCCAGCCGGTGCCCGCACCGAGCAGAAGGCCGACCAGCGCCAGCACCGTCGCCGCCGAGAAGACCATGAGCACGAACCCGGATGGCTGCATGCGAATGCCGGCTTGTTCCAGTTCCGCCGCACCGAACGGTATCGACGCGCGGCGGCGGATCACCACGTCGATGGCTTCCACCGTGCGATCGGTCATCCTGGTCAGGGTCGACGCCTCCGCGACGGTTCCGGGGGCACGACGACGTTCGAGCGGAACCTTCGGCCCGCTCGGCGCGATGACCAGGAACACGAGCACGAGCAGGGCCAACAGCCCGGCCGCGATGCCGGCGTACAGCACGGGGCTCATCGCCGACCCCGCGTCACCAGGTCGGCCTGGAAAATTCCGGGCGACAGGGGGATGCCCATCTCGCGGAACTTGTCTGCGAATCGAGGCCTCACCCCGGTCGCTGCCGCATGGCCTAGGACGCGGCCGTCCTCATCGACTCCGGCGGAGAAGTCGAACACGAAGGCATCCTGCAGCGTCACGATATCACCCTCCATGCCCTGCACCTCGGTCACGTGCGTGATCCGGCGGGTGCCGTCTCTCAGTCGGCTGATCTGCACGATCACGTCAATGGCCGACGAGATCTGCTCCCGGATGGCCCGCAACGGGAGGTCCATCCCGGCCATCAGGACCAGCGTTTCAAGCCTCGAGATCGCATCCCTGGGCGAGTTGGAGTGCACCGTCGAAATGGATCCCTCGTGGCCGGTGTTCATGGCCTGGAGCATGTCGAGGCTCTCCCCGCCGCGGCACTCGCCGATCACGATGCGGTCTGGACGCATCCGGAGCGAGTTCCGCACCAGGTCGCGAATGGTCACCTCACCCTTGCCCTCGATATTGGCCGGCCTGGATTCGAGCCGGATGACGTGATCCTGCTGCAGTTGGAGCTCGACGGCATCCTCAATGGTGATGATGCGCTCATTGGCGGGGATGAATCCGGAGAGCACGTTCAGCAGCGTCGTCTTCCCGGTGCCGGTGCCGCCCGAGACGATGATGTTGAGCCGGGCGTTCACGCACGCCTCGAGGACTTCGGCTATCCCCGGGCTCAACGTGCCGAGCCTGATCAAGTCGGCGGCGGTGAGTGGTTCGCGCGCGAATTTGCGAATTGTGAGAGAGGATCCGTCGACCGCGAGCGGAGGGATGATGGCGTTCACCCGCGACCCGTCGGCCAGGCGGGCATCGACCAGGGGTGAGGACTCGTCGATCCGACGACCGACCTTGGCAACGATCCGCTCGATGACCCGCCGGAGCTGGGCTTCACTGGTGAAGCTGGCGTCGCTGAGGGTCAGCTGGCCGTGGCGCTCGACGAAGATCTGTTCGTGGCCGTTGACCATGATCTCGGTCACGCTCTCGTCGCCCAGCAGGCGCTCGAGCGGACCGTATCCGAGCACGTCGGCGCCGATCTCAGCGATGAGCCTGTTTCGCTCCACTGGGCTGAGGGGAACCTGCTCGGCGGAGACGATCTTCACCAGTTCAACCCTGGCGAGGGCATGCAGCTGCTCCTCGTCGAGACTCGAATCGGTGAGCCGTGTGCCGATCCGGCCAAAGAGTTCCTGGGCCGCCCGCTCCTTGAGCTCGGCGAGGGGATCGACCGGGGCGACCACCGCCGTGGGAAGCGGGAACGGCCCCGGATCGGCGGGTCTTGCCCTGTCCGCCTCGGAATCCCCTTCCGCCGCCGGGAGGGTGCCGCCTCTCTTGACGGAGGAAGGCGGGGAACCAGCGCCTCGCGCTGCGTCCACTCTTTCGTTCAGTTTCATGCGACAACCACCCTTCGATGCAGATGACCACGTTTCAGAAAAGCGCTGGGCTCGAACCGGTGCACCAGGGCCGTGAGGGCCTTCGACGCGGGGCTTCTCCCCTTGGCCTGGAGGACGGGAATGCCGCGGTTGGTCGACAGCGCGACGAGGATGGAGCGCGGAATGGCCACGTCGACGGGGACTCCGATCGTCGCCTCGATGTCGCGCACGCTGAGCCCGCTCGTGCGGTCGGCCAGGTTCAGCACCACGTGCCGAACGGGAGGCAACATGCCGATGCTGGCGAGCACCGCCAGCTCCTTGCGCAGTCCGCGCGCGCTGGGCACCGACATATCGCACAGGAACACGGCGTCCGTTGCCAGTTCGAGAGCGGCGAGCGCATGGTCCCCCAGCCCGGGGGCCGTGTCGACGATGACGAACCGGAAGATGGACGAGAGCTGCCGAAGCAGGTGGCTGAGCTGATCCCCGGTGACCCGGTCGCCCTCGGCCGGGAGGTCCGCGCCGCAGACGGTGTAGAAGCCGCTCGGGTGAGCGGTGAGGAGGGTCTTCATCACCAGGGTGTCCTCCGGGGCGACGCCCGTGACCAGGTCCGGCAGGGTGTGCGTGGGGGCCAGCGACAGGGCCGTGGCGACATCCCCGAACTGCGTGTCGGCATCCACGATCACGACCGACAACGGCGCCAGTTTGGCGAGGCCGACCGCCAGGTTGGTGGCGACCGTGGTCTTGCCGAGGCCGCCCTTGGGCGCCACCACCGCGATGATCTGGCTGCGCACACCGTCCGGCGCCGGCACGGTGTCGACGGCGGCCTGCCCGAGGTCCCAGGGGACGAACGATTCGGGCTCCCCGGCGGGCTCATGGAGAAACTCGGGCTCGAGGACAGGAACCAGCGCAGGTTCAAGCACGGGTTCGAGTTCCACCACGGATGCCAGAACCTCGCCGTACATCGGGGCCGGCCGGCCGAGCCGGCTCGCCTGGCCGCCGGCAGAGACGACGGCCGTGCGCTCCGCGCTCCGGCTCAGTACCGGGTGAACGGTCCCTTCGGCCACCCAGCCGTTCCGCGGGCCTCGGTTCTCGCCAACGGTCACGATGCCGATGCCCGGGTAGAGCCTGGTCAGGCCCGCCGAGAGTTCCCGCACCCCGTCCCGGGAGAGGAACGAACCCAGAAGCGCCGTGTCGGGTCGGTCTGCCGCCACCAACCGGCCGAGGAGCGCCGATGGGCCGAAGGCCAGAGACCGTCCCCTCACGAGGCGGAGGGCGCGTCCGAGGAGGACGTTCAACCGGGTTTCGAAGTCATGGCTGTGGCCGACGAGGAGCAGGCGGCTCATCGGAACACCGCATTCCCATCAACGACGCCCGCGGCGGTCTCATCCGCTGTCTTGGGTTCGACAGTGAGCCATACGGTTCCGAATTTCTGTCCCCAAACGAGCTTCTCGATGTCGGGCGTGGTGCGGGCGAGTGTGATCATGATCACGCTGACCGGTTCGGTCGGCGCGTCGGCGCCCTTCGCGGCCGGTGTCGTGGAGCCCTTCTGAACGGCGGTGACCAGGACCTTGTGGAAGACCTGCTTGGCCAGCGACACCTCCTCCGAGGCGCCGGCGACCTTCAGCGTTGCCGCGATGACGACACCAACGGTGTCGCCCGCTGTCACGGTGCCCCCGACGACCTGCTCAACGGGGAGCGCAATGGTGACCGTCTGCATGCCGTCGGGCAGCGCGATTTCGCCGCGGGTGGCCAGTTCGGCGGCACTCACCCAGCGCGACGCGAGGAGTTGCTCACCCGGCTTCAGCGCCGTGTCCGCGACTGTCCCGCTGAGTTTGCCCAGTTTCGTGACGCGTCCAGGTACTGCCGCGATCGCCGGAATCTGTTTCACCGTGATGAACGAACCGATGGACTCCGCGGCCGTGCCTGCGGGGATCTCCTGGGAGACCACGTAGACCGGCACGAACGCGGCACCGTCCGCCGCTCGGGCGTCAGCGCCGCCGACATACCCCGTGAGGACTACCGTGCCGGCCACGGCCAGGACGATCGCCAGGATCGCGCCGATGAGTCGAGTTTTCATGTCATCTCCTACTTGATCAATGTGACGATGGTGTCGTTGAGGTCCGGACCGCCGGGCCCGAAGGCGTTGTCGATGGAGACCCATTTGGTGAACGTGCCCTGAATGCCTCGCCAACTGCCGTTCGGGCAGGTGAGACCGCTCGCGCAGACCGGAGCGAGCGGGTCGAGCACCTGAGCGGAGGGGAACTTCCATCCGGTGATGGTGAAACCGGCGAAGGCATAGATGCGGTACCTGGCGTTGGTGCCGGCGCCCTGGGTGAGGTCATAGATCGGGATGAGCACCGTTTTGCCCAGGAGACTCGGCAGTTGGGACTTGCAAGCACTCGGCGCGTCCCCTCCCGGATCGCTGTCGACCCAGAGCTCTCCGGCGGCGTTGAGGTTCAAACTGAGGTTGATGGTTGCCTCGCACGGGGCCGTGGTGTTGTCGAGCCAGCCGAAGCCGCCGGGGATGATCTCCGTCGAGGGGGAGTGTTTGCAGGTCTTGTTGGTGTCGGTCCGGATGGTCACGTGGTTGCCCGAGGCCGCCAGAGACTCCTGGAACTCGCACCAGGAGAGCGCGAGCGCCAGCACGGGTCCAGACCCCACACCACCCCATTGCGCTGTGGCCGCTGCCCCCACAGTGGACGGCGGGATTCCGAGTATCGCCGCGAATGGGTGGCTGATCGCGGGCGCATTCGTGCCGGCCACGCGCGTGCTGGACCTGACGGTGACCTGGCGGCTGACGGATAGATCCGGGGTGAGCACGTTGGCGGCGCCGTCATTGGCGTTGCCGTTGGTGTAACTCGCGGCCAGGCCGACCGGGTTGCTGCAGACACCGTCGGAGCAATCCTTTGCGATCGCGAGAGCCGCGGCATCCGCCCCGTTTTGAAGCTGCCCACGTTCCGCATAGAGGGCTCCGACATCGATCGCGAATCCCACGATCCCGATCAGCGGCACCAGCAGGAAGGCGAGCATCACGGCGCTGGCCCCGTGGTCGGAGCGGAGTCGAGATTTCATCCACCGCATTGCATGACCCCCTTGCCGGTCAGAGGAATGCTCGCGCCGAAGAATCCCGTGACGAACGCGACGGTGTAGTGCGTTGTCACGGTGACACTCGAACCACCCACGCACGTGCCGGGGCTGACGTCGACGCCGGCCAGGGCGAGCAGCGGGCTGAGTGAGGGTGCCGCGTTCTGCGCGGCGACCTTGGCGTTGGCCGCATTGTTGTGAATGGCCATGTACCGGGCTCCCTCACGAGCGGCGTTGGTGATGGAGATCTGGGCGTTGAAGACAAGGCCGAACTCGATGACGCCGAACACCAGGATGACGAGAATCGGGAGGATGAGCGCGAACTCGATCGCTGCCGCGCCGCGTTCGCCTGCCGTGCTGCGCCTGCGCATCATCGGACTGCCTTTCGTTGTGGGCGGCGGCGGCTTCCTCGGGAAGCCGCCGCCACGGCACGAACCGGATCGACCGAATGGCCGACCGGATGCTGCTGTCGGTGCTACGGCGCCAGTTTGGCTGCGACGAGGCCGAACTTGGCGTTGAGGTAGGTGCCGATCAGTCCGACGGCGGTCATGATGACGACCGCGATGAGCGAGACCATCAGGCCGTACTCCACCGCGGTGGCGCCTTCCTCGTCGGTGCGCATGCTGTTGATGAGGGCCTGGATTTTGGTGTAGAACTTCATTTCGGGTTTCCGTTCTGTCAAGCCGGCCGGGTCGACCGTGCGTGGTGAGGTGATGCTGATGCCCGCGGGGTGTTCGCTCCTCCCAGGGCGGGCCTGACTGGTCTGGGGGAAGTTTGGGGGGGGTCTCGGCGGGCCTTCCTGAAGGCGGGAACGCCTCCGACCGAGCGCCGCCGGGCGCCGGGCTCGGAACTAGGGACCGATCTTGGCCGCGACGTCGCCGAACTTGGTGTTGAGGTAGGTGCCGATCAGTCCGACGGCGGTCATGATGACGACCGCGATGAGCGAGACCATCAGGCCGTACTCCACGGCGGTGGCGCCCTCCTCGTCGGTGCGCATGCTGTTGATGACGGCCTGGATCCTGGTATAGAACTTCATCTCGGGTTTCCGTTCGGGTGGGCCGGCCGGTCTGGGTGACCAGGCGATTGACCACAAGCTACGTTCGTCGAGAAAACCTCACCACGCCCCAGTGCGGGGGCTCCCTGTCTGGGGGGTGGCTGAATGTTTGCTGAAGATATTCTGAAAATTGCATGACAATCACTCGCGACTCGGGTCTGTCGCGAGTGCGGCCGTCATTCGGGTGAGGGCCGGTCAGTTCGAGTGGCTCAGGCGAGCGCGTTGAATGGGCCTCCCGGCATACCGGCTGGACGAGGGTTCAGAACGGAGTCGGGCGGAAAGCCGCCGGAGTCACGTGATCGGGGCCGCGGACAATCGGGCAAGGGTGCAGAAAAAGGGTGCACAAGCGCTCCTCGGGTGAAGCGAACTCGCCATCGGGTTGGCGACACCACCACCGTAGACCGATCACACCAGCGGACCGCCCCCCGTGCTGGGGGTTTTTCGGCGCACATGAGGAAAAGTCTTCAACCGGGTTCTAGGCGAGGAGCACAGCCAGGAAGGCGCCGGCGAGCATGGACGGCCCGAACGGCAGGGAGCCCCGCAGGGTAATCCGGCGCCCCACCAGAGCCACAAGCGAGACCAGGCTGCCGATCAGGAACCCCCCGAAGGAACCGATGAGCACCGGGGACCAGCCCAGGTAGCCGAGGGCGAGGCCGATCACTGCGGCGAGTTTCACGTCGCCCATCCCGATGCCGCGGGGCGAGATCAGGGCCAGCACAAAGTAGAACACGAACAGTGCGGCACCGCCCGCGAAAGCCCCCAGGAGGGCCGACCACGACCCGGTTGCCGCAGCCGCGAGCATCAGCAGCACCGGCAGCACGAGTAGCGACGGATAGACGAGCGCATTGGGCAACCGCTTCTCAGCGAGGTCGACCACGCTGAGCACCACCGCGGTGAGGGCCAGGTACAGGTACGCGGGCAGCTCCCAGCCCGGTCCGAACTTCCAGACGACCAGCGCGACGAGGGCACCTGTGGCCACGACGCCCCCGGCCCGGACAGGCCAGTCGAAGCGTCGACGAATACGCAGCATCCGTTCGGCGATGCTCACGAGCGGTAGCCCGAGGGCGCTGCCGATCACCCCGGCGACGATCGCGACCCAGGGCACCACGCGGGTCTACCCCTCGCCGCGGGAGATCTCGACCATCTCGCCGCGGGGAACGACCTTGATCCGCGCGCGCCCCTCGGCCATGCCCAGCGCGAGCTCCCGCTGGTCGAGGCGGTGCCAGCCGTCGAGGTTGGTGTACTCGATCCCGCGTTCGTCGAGCATCGCCAGCACGCTCTCCTCCGAGGGCTCGGCCGGGTGCCACCAGTTGCCGAGGTCGTTGATCAGGTGCCGCACGGTCTCCATCGCGTCGGACTTGGTGTGGCCGATCAGGCCGACCGGGCCTCGCTTGATCCAGCCGGTCGCGTAGACGCCGTAGAGCTGCTGGTTGGCGCTGGCCGATCCGGAGTCCGGTTCGCCCTTCCAGAGCACCTGGCCCTCGCGGTTGGGGATGACGCCGCGCTTCTTGTCGAACGGCACACCGGGCAGCGGGGAGCCGAAGTAACCCACGGCGCGGTAGACCGCCTGCATCGGGAGCTCGCGGACCTCGCCGGTGCCGACGACCCCGCCGTGCCCGTCGGGCCTGGTGCGCTCGTACCGGATCGCGCCGACCCGGCCCGTGCCGTCGTCGACGACCTCGACCGGCTTGGCGAAGAAGTGCAGGTGCAGCCGGCGGCTGGCGGTGCCGGCCGGGCGTTCGCGCCACTTGTTCAGGACCTTGTCGATGACGAAGACCTGCTTGTTGCTGGCCACCGCGTCCCGTGCGGCGTCGTCGTAGTCGAAGTCCTCGTCGTAGACGACGATGTCGACGCCCGGCAGTTCGCCGAGTTCGCGCAGTTCGAGCGGGGTGAACTTGACCGAGGTCGGGCCTCTCCGGCCGAACACATGCACGTCGGTGACGGCGGACGCCTTGAGCCCCTCGTAGACGTTGGCCGGGATTTCCGTGGGCAGCAGGTCGTCCGCGTGCTTGGCGAGCATGCGCGAGACGTCCAGGGCCACGTTTCCGTTGCCGATGACCGCGACCTGCCTGGCCGTAAGCGGCCAGGTGCGCGGGTAGTCGGGGTGCCCATCGAACCAGCTGACGAACCGGGCGGCCCCGTAGGAGCCCTCCAGGTCGATCCCGGAGATCTTGAGGTCGGCGTCGCGCACGGCGCCGGTGGCGAAGATGACCGCGTTGTAGTGCGTCTTCAGGTCGTCCATGGTGATGTCGACGCCGAACCGCACGTTTCCGAATACCCGGATATCGCCACGGTCGAGCACGTCGCGCAGCGCCGTGATGATGCCCTTGATCCGCGGGTGGTCGGGTGCGACGCCGTAGCGCACCAGACCGTAGGGTGCCGGGAGGTGGTCGAACAGGTCGATCGACACCTCGAAATTCCGTTCGGCCTTGAGCAGGATGTCGGCGGCGTAGATGCCCGCAGGTCCCGCGCCGACAATGGCCAATCGCAACTTGGTCATGGAAGCCTTTCTAACTGGATCGCTCGACGATCGTGTCCGCGAATCGCGTGAGCGCCTTCTTCACGGATCCGTCGGGCAGCGGGGAGAGCGCGGCGACGGCGTCGCGCGCCCAGCCGTGCGCCTCGGAGAGGGTCTGGGTCGTGACATCGTGCTCGCGGAGGGCGGCGATCGCCGAGTCCGCGGCATCGCCGGCAGCAGCGCCGGGGGCCATCACGTCGCGTTCGAGCCTGGCCAGCAGTGCGGCCGCGCCCGGGTCGCCTGGCGCGCGTTCCCGGAGCCGGAGCACCGGCAGGGTTGCCACGCCGGCGCGGAGGTCGGTGCCGGCGAACTTGCCCGTTTCCTCCGGCTGGGGTGACAGGTCGAGCACGTCGTCGATGAGCTGGAAGGCGACGCCGATCTTCTCACCGAACTGCACCACCGGCCGCTCGTAGTCGTCGGACGCGTCCGAGAAGATGACCCCGGCCTGGGCTGCGGCTGCGATCAGCGAACCGGTCTTGTCGGCGAGAACCTGGATGTAGTGCTCCACCGGGTCTTCACCGTCGTGCGGCCCGACCGTCTCGTGCAGCTGGCCGAGCACGAGACGTTCGAAGGTGTCTGCCTGCAGGCGGATCGCCCGCTCGCCCAGCCGGGCCATCAACTGGCTGGCCCGCGCGAACAGGAGGTCTCCGGTGAGGATCGCAATGGAGTTTCCCCACACGGTCTGGGCGCTGGGCACCCCGCGGCGCTGGTGCGCGTCGTCCATCACGTCGTCGTGGTACAGCGAGGCCAGGTGGGTGATCTCGATCGCGGTGGCCGCGGTGACCACGTCGTCGAGCACGCCGCTGCCGAGGTGCGCGGTGAGCAGGGCGAGCATGGGGCGCACGCGCTTGCCGCCCGCGTTCAGGAGGTATCGGCTGGTGACGTTCGCGACCTCGTCGGCGAAGGTGACCTCGCCGAGCAGGCTTGCCTCGACCCGTTCGAGGCCGACGTCGATGCCGGTGGCGAGACCGCGGTCGCCTTTCGACGAGAAAATGCGATCACTGAGGCCCAACTGGCTCGTCACGGAAGAGCCGCGGCGGAACAGGGGCACGCTCGGTTTCACTCGGTCAGCCTATCGATCGGAACTGGGAGGACTCAGGAAGTGGTATCCGCTGCGCCCGTATCCGCTGCGTTCGCCGGCTTGACGCCTCGATGCAGGGCCACGATGCCCAGGGACAGGTTGCGGTACGCCACAGCCTCGTAGCCGGCATCCCGCAGCCAGCTGCTCAGGGTGGACTGGTTCGGCCAGGCGGCGATCGACTCGCCGAGGTAGTCGTACGCCTCCGCGTTGGAGGAGGCGAGCTTCACGACCAGGGGCATGACGTGGTTGAGATAGGCGAAGTAGGCGGCGCGGACCGGCGCGAACGGCGGGGTGGAGAACTCGCAGATCACGACGCGTCCGCCGGGCCTGGTCACCCGGTAGAACTCGGCGATGGCCTTCTTCGGCTCGACGACGTTCCGCAGCCCGAAAGAGATCGTCACGGCATCGAACTCGTTGTCGGCGAAGGGCAGTGCGGTGGCATCGGCCTGCACGAACTCGATCAGCGGGTTGCCGGCGTGGCGTTCCCGGCCGACCTTGATCATTCCCGCGGAGAAGTCCGCGGCCACGACGTGCGCGCCGGTGCGGGTCAGCGCCACGCTCGAGGTGCCGGTGCCGGCGGCGATGTCGAGGATCCGGTCGCCCGGTTGCGGGGCCACGGCCCGGGTCGCCGCCATCCGCCACAGGGCCGCGTTCCCGACCGACAACACCGCATTGGTGCGGTCGTAGTGGGTGGAGACCTGGTCGAACATGGCAGCAACCTGCTCGGGCTGCTTATTGAGGTCTGCTCTGCTCACTCCCCCAGTCTAGATTGCCTGCGCACACGCCCGGCGTCCACCCTGCTGACATAGGCTGGGCGAGTGAATGCGCAGGCCCTGACGGTCGAAACCACTCCCCTCGCCGACGTGCGCCAACTCATCCTTCTGCTCGACAGCCACGAACCGCTGCTCTGGATGCGTCGCAACCAGGGCCTGGCCGGCATCGGCACGGCCCTGCGGCTCGAGTTCTCCGGGCCGACCCGATTGACGGATGCCGCCGCAGCCTGGCGCGACGTGGTCGCGGCGGCCACCGTGACCGACCCGCTCTCCCGCACCGGCACCGGGCTGCTCGCCTTCGGAGCGTTCGCCTTCGACGCGTCCTCGGCCCAGACCAGCGTGCTGATCGTGCCGCAGGTCATCGTCGGCCGCGAGGACGGCCAGTGCTGGGTCACCCGGATCTGGCCCACCGGCGGCACCCGGCCCGAGATCCCGCTCGCCCTGCGGCCGCTGGGCAACGAGTACCGCATCTCGCTCCTGCCTGGCACGCTGACCGCCGACGGCTACCGCGCCGCGGTGGGCGAGGCCATCGATCGGATCGCCGCTGCCGACCTCAACAAGGTCGTCCTGGCCCGGGACCTCGTCGGGCGCCTGCCTGCCGAATCCGACCTGCGCCGGGCCGTGAGCGAACTCGCCCTCGGCTACCCGGACTGCTGGACCTACGCGGTCGACGGTCTCGTCGGGTCGAGCCCCGAAACGCTGATCCGCGCCGACCACGGCGAGGTCAATGCCCGGGTACTGGCCGGCACGATGTCCCGCGGGGCGGACGCGGCATCCGACCTCGAGGCCGCGCTGCACCTGGCCACCTCGTCCAAGGACGGCGACGAGCACGCCTTCGCCGTGCAGAGCGTGCTCGCCTCGCTGCGCCCGCACACCTCGCACCTGACCACCAGCGAGATCCCGTTCACCGTGAAACTGCCCAACCTCTGGCACCTCGCGACGGATGTCGAGGGCACCCTCAGCGACGGGTCGAACTCCCTCGACCTGATCGCGGCGATGCATCCGACCGCCGCGGTCGCCGGCACGCCGACGGAGACGGCGCTCGCGCTGATCCGCGAGCTGGAGCCGTTCGACCGGGGCCGGTACGCCGGCCCGGTCGGCTGGGTCGGTGCCGACGGTGACGGCGAATGGGCGATCGCGTTGCGTTGCGCGCAGGTCACCCCAGGCGGAGACGTCACCGCCCACGCCGGCTGCGGAATCGTGCTGGACTCCGAACCCGACCGCGAACTCGCGGAAACCCGGATGAAGTTCCGCCCGATCGTCGAGGCTTTCGGCTGACGCCACCCCGCCCGCCCGCCTGACCGACCGACCGACCGCCCAGATCGCCCGTTCCGGTCGACACCGACCGGTGTGCGCCGACTTCGACCGAAACGGGCGATCTCGACGCGGGGCCCGCCTGGCAAGACGGTGGGCAAGTAGGGTCAGGGCGGAGCAGGTGGGGTCAGGTGGCGGCCAGCCGGGCCTTCTCCGCGGCCACGTCGAAGGCGGCCGGAGGCCAGTCGAGGTGCAGCCGCTCGAGGGCGTCGATGAGCAGGTGCTGCACGGCGAGGCGGGCGTACCATTTCTTCTCCGCCGGCACGACGAACCAGGGGGCCGCCGGCGTCGCTGTGCGCTCCAGGGCGAGCTGGTAGGCCTCCTGGTACTCGTCCCAGTGCAGCCGCTCGTCGACATCGCCCGGGTTGTACTTCCAGTGCTTGTCCGGACGGTCGAGGCGTTCCATCAGCCGAGCCTTCTGGTCGTCCGAGCCGATCTGCAACATGACCTTGACGATCGTGGTTCCCTCGTCGGCGAGCTGCTGCTCGAACTGCCCGATCTGGCCGTAGCGGGCCTCGAGTTCGTCCGGCGGCACCAGCCGGCGCACCCGGGCGATCAGCACGTCCTCGTAGTGCGAACGGTCGAAGACCCCGATCAGGCCGGCGTCCGGCAGGCGTTTCCGCACCCGCCAGAGGAAGTCGTGCGCCCGTTCCTCCTCGGTCGGGGCCTTGAACGCGTACAGCCGCACGCCCTGCGGGTCGACCGAGCCGACGACGTGCCGCACGATCCCGCCCTTGCCTGCCGTGTCCATCGCCTGCAACACGAGCAGCACCCGACGGGTGTCACCGAACTTGCTGCACGCGAACAGCTTCTCCTGCAGGGTGGACAGCACGCCGACCCCCTCGGCCAGCGCGTCGTCCGCGTTCTGCTTGTCCACACCGTCGAAGCCCGGGGTTGAGCCGGGGTCGACGTCGGAGAGCCGGAAACCGGGTCCCACCCTGAGCAGCGAGATCGGGTCGTCGTTCCAGAACTTCTTCGTGAGGTTCCCCACGGTGCACCCTTCGTCCGCGCCTGGCCAGTGCCGGCGATCATTCGCCGGTGGACGCCATTCTGGCGCAGCGGCACCGTGCCGCGCCAGAGCGAACACCGGCCTTGTGCCCGGGCTACCGGGCCAGCGGAACCTCGAGCAGGCTCGGCCCGGCGGGCGGCATGGTCAGGGCCTGCTCGAGCTCGCTCCGCGTGCCGGCGATGCCGTACTCCCAGCCGTAGGCGGCTGCGAGCAGCTCGAAGTCCATCCGCTGCGGGGTGAAGAGAACCCGGGCGACCGATTCCGTGCGGGCGGATGCCGCAACCTCGAGGCCGTCGAAAATGGTTCCTCCGCCGTCATTGCCGACGATGACCTGCAGGCGCGGGCGCGGTTCGCCCGGCGTGAGCAGGAGGGAACCGGCGTCGTGCAGCAGCGCAAGGTCGCCGAGCAGCAGCCGGGTGACCCCGGCCGGGCGCGGCTCAGGGCCGAACTGGCTGGCCAGGGCGATGCCGACGGCCGTGGCCACGGTGCCGTCGATTCCGGCGAGGCCGCGGTTGGAGTGCACCGGGATCTTCTTGCCGCCGACGAGCCGGTCGGCCTCGCGGATCAGGCGGGAGGCGCCGAGCACGAGGCGGTCGTGGGGCCAGGACGCGCGCCACACGGCGTCGACCAGGATCGGCCGGGTGACCGGGGCGCGGAGGGCGGCGAGTTCGGCCCGGGTCATGCCGCGTTCGCCGACCGGGGGCGTGGCCAGGTCGGGTGAGCCGTCGAGCAACTGACGGCTGGTCATCACCCACCGGCCGAGCCACTCCCGTGCCTCGCGGGTGCCGGCGGCCACGACGGCCGTCTCATCGGCGATGACCGACCGGGCGAACACCCGCACCCGTCGCCCGGGGTTGAACCATTCGGCACCGGTCGCCGCCACGACGATGGTGTCGACGTCGTCCCTCTGGAGCAGCGCCGGGATCTCCCGGCTGAGCGTGGGGTGGCCGAACACGACGGCCCGCTCCACGCGGCCGCCGAACTCGTCGGCCTGGAGCAGCTCGCGGTAGGCGCCGACCAGGTTCGGGCCGAAGCGCGCCCCGCTGCTGACCTCGGCGAGCAGCGGCCAGCCGCCGGAACGGGCGAAGGCCTCGGCCGCCGCTGTGGCACCGGTGCCGGCGATGACCACGGTGCGTGGGCCGGCCGCCACCCGCACCGCGGGAGCCGGCTCGGGCCGCGGCCGCACCGGGGCCGGCGAGTCGACGGCAGGAAGGGAGTGCTCCGTCAGGTCCACCGGCGCCGAGAGCGGCTCCCTGAAGGCGAGGTTCAGCTGCACCGGGCCCGGGTCGGCGGAGTCCCGGCCGGTGGCCGCATCCGTCGCCTGACACGCCAGCGCCGCGGCAGCCGCCGCCTCCCCCGGTTGCCCGGCCGGCGCCGGCACGTCGACGCAGAGCCGTGTCGCCGGCCCGAACAACCCGGGCTGCACCGTGGTCTGGTTCGAACGGATGCCGCGCAACTCGTCGGGCCGGTCGGCCGTGAGCAGGATCATCGGCACCCCGGAGTGGTGCGCCTCGAGCACGGCGGGGTGGAGGTTGGCCACGGCGGTGCCGGACGTGCAGACGACCAGGGCCGGCCGCCCGGATTCGACGGCCAGGCCGAGCGCCAGGAAACCGGCGCCGCGCTCGTCGATGCGCACGTGCAGCCGGATCAGGTCGAGCCGTTCGAGTTCCGCACAGACCAGGGCGAGCGCCTGCGACCGGGCGCCGGGGCTGAGGACGACGTCGCGCACGCCGAGCCGCGCGAACTCGCCGAGGAGCGCGACGCTGAAATCGGTGGCCGGGCTTCCGCTGCCTGACGCCTCAGGCATCCCGTCGGCCGGGCAGTTCGCCCTCGCCCGGATCCGCCTGTTTGGGGTCGAAACCCGCCGTGCCGGTCGAACCGGCCGACCCGGTCGAACCGGCCGATCCGGTCGAACCAGGCGCCTCTGGGCTGCCGGTCGAGCCGGTGCGCGGGTCCGGTTTGTCGAGGTCGGCCAGTTCCTGTTCGAGTGCCCGAATGCGCTCCTCGTCGGTCTTCTGCCGGCCGAGGCCCTTGAGGAAATCGAGGTCGTCGTCGGGGGCCATCGACCGGGCGACGCCCGCACCGCGGCGACCGCGGCCCACGATCAGCCAGAGCAGCGGGCCCACGACCGGGACCAGGAAGATGACGAACATCCACACCCACCGCGGCAGTCCTCGCACGCGATTGTGGGCGGTGGTCGCACAGTCGACCAGGGAATAGACGGTCAGGATGACGACCGCTAGCCCCACGACAATCCACACCTTGACCATTCGGCCATTCTAGAGCGCCCAGCCGAGAGATCGGTGTGTAGCTGCGGGACGGAGACCTAAGCTGGAACCATGAAAGCTGTTCCCGCCTGGGTGACCTACTCCGTCTACCGCGTGCTCCTGTTCGCCGTTCCGCTCGCGATCCTGCTGGCCCTGCAGATCACCTGGTGGATCGCGGCCCTCGTCGCGGCGTTGATCGGCGTCTGCCTGTCCTACCTCTTCCTGCGCACGCCCCGCGAGCGGGTCGCACGCGGCCTGTACGAGGCACGGCACCCGGTCACGGAGACGGCCCACCCCGACGCCGAGTCCGAGGACGCGGCGATCGACCGCGCCGCCGGCGACGCGCTACAGCGCGAACGCCAGGGCGAGTAACACGCCGTAGGCCAGGGCCGCGAGGCTGGTCAGCTTCAGCGCGAGCACGAGCTCCTTCGACGTGGTCGCGGTGACGACGATCAGGCCGGCCGGCACGGCCAGGAACAACACGAACAACGTGAACCAGGCCAGCGGGTAGAACAGCCCGAAGAACCCGGCGATCAGGAACGGCACGAGCAGGAAGACGCAGAACACGACCCGCGACGCCGTGTCGCCGATCAGCACCGCCAGGGTGCGCTTGCCCGAGACCCGGTCCAGTTCACGGTCGCGCAGGTTGTTCACCATCAGCACGGCGCAGGCGATCAGGCCGATGCCGACCCCGCTCAGCCAGCTTTCCGTGTTGACGGTGCCCACCTGCACGAACGTGGTGCCGAGTGTGGCGACGAGGCCGAAGAACACGAACACGAAGAGCTCGCCGAGGCCGAAGTAGCCGTAGGGGCGACGTCCGCCGGTGTAGAACCAGGCGGCGACGATGGCCGCGGCGCCAACCAGCAGCAGCCACCACTGACCGGTCAGCACGACGAGGGTGAGGCCGGCCAGCGCGGCGAGCGCGAAGAAGGCCAGGGCCACGGTCAGTACCGCGCGCGGCCGTGCCGCGCCGCCACCGGTCAGCCGGGCAGGGCCGATCCGGTTGGCGTCGGTGCCGCGGATGCCGTCCGAATAGTCATTCGCGTAGTTGACGCCGATCTGCAGGGACAGGGCCACCATCAGCGCGAGCAGCGCCCGCACCCAGTGGTAGGCGCCCGGTTCGCTGGCGACGATGGCCGCCCCGGTGCCGAGGGCCACCGGTGCGATGGCCAGCGGAAGCGTGCGGAGGCGCGCGCCGGACACCCAGTCGCCGGCCGTCGCCGGCCGACCGGCAGTCACCCCGCTGGTCCGGGGGGCGTTCCGCTTGGCGGGGTTGCCCGATTTCCCGGTCGTCCTGCCTGAGCCGGCCGTCCTGCCCGACCCGGGCTGGGCCCCGGTGGACGCCGAGGGGTTCAAACGCTGCATTTTGGGCCTGATCGGCCGCGCTGGTTGTGCCACGCATTCATGCTACTTCTTGGCGGCCCCGGCCAGTCGCCCGAGCTCCTGGCGATCCGGCTTGCCGGACGCGAGGAGCGGAATCGAGGCGACGAAGACGAGCCGCGCCGGCCGTGCCGCCGGACCGAGCACGGCCCCCGTCGCGGCCCTCACCCGGTCGAGCGGCTCAGGGCCGAGCGCCAGGGGAGGATGCAGGGACGGGACGGCCGGGGACGGGACGACGACGACCGGCACCTGGCCCCAGCGGTCATCGTCCGCCGCGACCGCCACGGCCTCGGCCAGGCCGGGAAGCGATCGCACGACCCGCTCCACGGCGTCGAGGGACACCTTCTCACCGCCCGAGATGATGACGTTGTCCTGGCGCCCGAGCACCCGCACGAGCCCGGTGGCCGGGTCGACCTCGCCCAGGTCGCCGGTGCGGTACCAGCGCACCCCGCGCACCTGCCTGAAGCGTTCCCGGGTGAGCTCGGGGTCGCCGAGGTAGCCCTCGGCCAGCACCGACCCCGAGATCTCGAGCTGACCGTCGACGGCGCGCACCTCGGTGTCGCCGATCGGCAGCCCGTCGTAGACGCAGCCGCCGGCCGTCTCCGAGGAACCGTAGGTGCGCACCACCCGCAGGTCGAGGTCCGCCGCGCGGGCGAGGAGGCCGGCGGGGGTGGCTTGCCCGCCGACGAGGATGCCGGTGAATCGGCGGAGCACGGCCAGCAGGCGCCGGTCGCCGTCGGCCTCGGCGACGAGTCGGGCCAGCTGGGCCGGCACCAGCGAGGTGTACCGCAACGGTTCGGCCAGTCGCTCCGCGCCGGCCTGGAAGGCCGCCGGGTCGAAGTGCCCGACGGGCAGCACCACCGGGGTGGTCTGGGCCACGATCGACCGCACGAGCACCTGCACCCCCGCGATGTAATGCGCCGGGAGCGCGAGCAGCCACTGGCCGACACCATCGAGGGCCACCGTGGAGGCGGCAGCGCTGCTGAGCAGCGCGTCGGTGCCGAGCATCACGCGTTTGGGGACATCCGTCGACCCTGACGTCTCGATCACTACGGCCACCCGGCGCGGCACGGTGGTCTCCCCGGCGACCCCGGGGACGGGGAGCAGGGCGGGCACCGGGAGCAGGGCGGGGCCGGCGCCGGCGAGCGCCTCCCTCAGGAGCACCATCAGGTCGAGGGGCTGGCCTGCCGGGACCGTGCGGAGCTCACGGGGCACCGTTAGAACTGCCAGTCGTATGGGCCCCAGTCGGGGTCGCGCTTCTCGAGGAACGCGTCGCGCCCTTCGACGGCCTCGTCGGTGCCGTAGGCGAGGCGGGTGGCCTCCCCCGCGAAGACCTGCTGGCCGACGAGTCCGTCGTCGACGGCGTTGAAGGCGAATTTGAGCATCCGGATGGCGGTGGGCGACTTGGTCAGGATGGTGCGCGCCCAGTCCAGCGCTTCCGTCTCGAGCTCGGCGTGCGGCACGACGGCGTTCACGGCGCCCATCTCGAGGGCTCGCTGCGCGGAGTATTCCCGGGCGAGGAAGAAGACCTCGCGCGCGGCCTTCTGGCCGACCTGGCGGGCGAAGTAGGCGCTGCCGTAGCCGGCGTCGAAGGAGCCGACGTCGGCATCCGTCTGCTTGAACTTGCCGTGCTCGGCGCTGGCGATGCTGAGGTCGCAGACGACGTGCAGGGAATGGCCCCCGCCGGCCGCCCAGCCGGGGATGACCGCGATGACGACCTTGGGCATGAACCGGATCAGGCGCTGCACCTCGAGGATGTGCAACCGGCCGCCGCGGGCCTTGTCGATGCCGGTGGCGGTCTCGCCGTCGGCGTACTTGTAGCCGTCGCGGCCGCGGATGCGCTGGTCGCCGCCCGAGCAGAACGCCCAGCCGCCGTCCTTGGGACTGGGCCCGTTGCCGGTGAGCAGCACGACGCCGATCCGCGGATTGACCCGCGCGTCCTCGAGCGCCGCGTGCAGCTCGTCGACCGTGTGCGGGCGGAACGCGTTCCGCACCTCCGGCCGGTTGAAGGCCACCCGGGCGATCTGCCCGGTCAGGTCGTGGTGATAGGTCACGTCGGTGAGTCCGTCGAAACCGGCGACCTCCCGCCATTGGCTCGGATCGAAGATTTCGGACACCTGTTCGGTCATCCCGCCAGCCTACGCGGGCGGGGTGCCGCCGGCCCGCGACCCTGGGTCGCTCGCGGCGCGCTCTAGCAGATCAGGGCCTCGTGAAGCGTGCCGACACGCCGTGAGAAGACCTCAATTACTCCTTGGGGTGGCGAGAAGTCAACCCCCTTGAGGGGCAGGTTTTCACCATGTGTACTAAGGGCCTGAGATCACTCGAGATCGACCCGGAGGTAGTCATGGCTGGATATGACGCAGGGGCAGCATTCCACAACGATGTGAACGCGAGTGACGCGATCAGCGCTGAGGGGTACCGCCGTTTCGTGCACGTTTGTGAGATCGATTCCCGATCTGACCTCGTCAGGGTGGTGCGCTGATGAGCGCCTTGATCCAGACGCCGCTTTCGGCCCCGTTGCCGTCCGCGCCGCCGGCCGCTTCCTCCCCCGGCCGGGGAGCCGGTTCTTCCTCGGTCTCCCGGTACAGCCGGGCGTCCACGGATGCCTTCGGCGACTATTTGCGCCGCATTGGGAAGGGTCCTCTGCTCACCGCGCTCGACGAGGTCGAGCTCGCCCGCCGCATCGAGGTCGGCTTGTTCGCCGCCGAGCGGCTGACCCGGGGAGTGTCCGATCCGGCCTATGCCCGCGAGCTGGCCTGGCTGGCCCACGACGGCGGCCGGGCGAAGAACCACTTCATCGAGGCGAACCTCCGCCTGGTGGTGAGCATCGCCAAGCATTACTCCGGCCGGGGCGTCCCGATCATGGACCTTGTGCAGGACGGGAACATCGGTCTGGTTCGCGCGGTCGAGAAGTATGACTTCATGACCGGCTACAAGTTCTCGACCTATGCCACCTGGTGGATCCGGCAGGCCATCCATCGTGGAATGGCGGACAAGTCCCGGATGATCCGCATCCCCGTGCACACCGCGGAAAAGTTGAACAAGATCAAGCGCATCCGCCGTGACCTGACCAGCACGCTCGACCGCGACCCCACCCTGCGCGAGCTCTCCGAGGCGGCGCAGATCCCGGCCAGGGACGTTTCCCGGCTGCTCCAGTACGACAACGAGCCGATCTCGCTGCACGCACCGGTGGGCGATGGGATCGGCGACATCTCCGAGCTGATCATCGACGATGATCTGCCCCAGCCCGATGAGTACGCCACCATCACCCTCCGGGCGGCCGACATCGGCTTCTACCTGGATGCCCTGCCGCCGCGCGAACGGGCCATTCTCATCGCCCGGTTCGGCCTGGACGGCGACGAGCCGCGCACCCTCGACCAGATCGCCGTGATCCAGGGCGTCACCCGGGAACGGGTGCGGCAGATCGAGAAGCGGGCCCTGGCCCTCCTGCACGTGCCGCGGCTGGAGCGATACCTTCGGGATTGACGTCCGGTTTCCCCCCGAACTGAGAGTATCCCGAGACCACGGTTCGCGCGTATTGTCGCTTGTAGTCACTAAAACGGGGGTTTTGAGATGGGCAAGCTGACCTACAACTCGACCTTGTCGGCCGACTTCGATGATCGGGTCCTGGCCCACATCCAGGTTGTCATCGGCGCGAAGCTGCGCCGCGGCGAGTGCTTCTACTTCACCTGGCGTGACGATCCCCAGGGTGGGGACGGCCGGAGCACAATCTGGTTGCACCCGGCCATCCCCCTGACCTACAAGTACTTCGGCGGTAGGTCGCCGAGTCTCAATCGGGAATGGGTCGAGGCGCTGATGCTCACCGCGAATTCCTCCGGGGGCCTGCAGCTGGTCCCGGAGCCGCACCGCGCCACAGCCGTCGTGACAGTGAGGGATGACTCATGAACCGTGTCGACATCGTCTACGGTGGCCAGCAGTACTCCCTCGCCGGCCGCTCGATCGACTCGATCCAGATGGAGATCGATGCGGCGATCACGACGGGCAGACCGTATTGGTTGATGGTGAACAGCGGCGGCGGCCGGTTCGAGGATGCCTATCTCCTCATCGCCCCCGGCATCCCGTTCGCGGTGCTCAACGTGAAGCCGCAGGACGGCGATGACATCGACCTCGACGTGGACGGGGTGTTCGGGCAGGACGGTCTCTGACCCATCCCGCCTCCCTGCCGGCTGCCGCGCCCGGTCGCGTCGGCCTCGGCAGCCGGCAGGGGTGCGTCAGCGGCGCTGACCCGCTGCTGGCACACTGGGAACATGCTTCCCTCCCTGGACGATCTGCTCGGAACGGCCCGCGTCGTCGCGTTGCCGTTGGTCACGCGTTTCCGCGGCATCGACAGCCGTGAGGCGCTGCTGCTGCAGGGCCCGGAGGGCTGGACCGAGTTCTCCCCATTCGCCGAGTACGACGACACCGAGGCCGCCGCCTGGCTCCGCGCGGCCATCGACTTCGGCTGGGAGAAGACCCCGGCCCTGCTCCGCGACCGCATCCCGGTCAACGCCACCGTGCCGGCCGTCGACGCGGCCGAGGTGGCCGGTGTTCTCGCCCGTTTCCCCGGCTGCCGCACCGCGAAGGTGAAGGTAGCGGCCCCCGGCCAGACCCTCGCCGACGATGTCGCCCGGGTGCGGGCGGTGCGGGACGTTCTCGGGCCGGAGGGACGCATCCGGGTCGATGCGAACGGGCTGTGGAACGTGGACGAGGCCGAGCACGCCATTCACGCGCTGAACGAGTTCGACCTCGAATACGTGGAGCAGCCGTGCGCGAGCATCGAGGAGCTCGCCGAGATCCGCAGCCGCACCGCGTACCTCGACGTGGGCGTCGCCGCGGACGAGAGCGTTCGCCGCGCCGATGACCCGCTGCTGGTGGCCCGCACGGACTCCGCGGACATCCTCGTGATCAAGGCCGGCCCACTCGGCGGCATCCACGCGGCACTGGCGCTGATCGCGGAGGCCGGCCTCCCGGTCGTCGTCTCCAGCGCCCTCGACACCTCGGTCGGCATCTCGATGGGCGCGCACCTCGCCGCCGCGATCCCCGGACTCGACTACGACTGCGGCCTGGGCACCGCGTCACTGCTGGCGGCGGATGTCACTCGGGAGCCGATCCTGCCGGTCGGCGGCAGCATCCCGGTGCGCCGGGTCACCCCTGACCCTGACCTTCTCGACCGTTACGCGGCATCCGCCGAGCGGCGCGACTGGTGGCTGGCCCGCCTCGTACGCTGCCACGCCCTGCTCGCCGACTGACCTACCCCGTCAAATTCGACGGAGATTTTGGCCAAAACGGCTCAAACCGGCCTCGACACGGGCGATATTTCGAAAAAGTCCGTCGAATTTGACGGGTCAGAGGCCGGAGTAGGCGTGCAGGCCCTTGAAGAACACGTTGACGATGCCGAAGTTGAACATTACGGCGCTGAACCCCACGATCGCGAGCCACGCCGACCGGGAGCCGCGCCAGCCGCGCGTCGCCCTGGCGTGGATGTACCCGGCGTAGATGGTCCAGATGATGAAGGTCCAGACCTCCTTGGTGTCCCAGCCCCAGTATCGGCCCCAGGCCTTCTCGGCCCAGATCGACCCGGCCATCAGGGTGAAGGTCCAGAGGATGAAGCCGATGATGTTCACCCGGTAGGCCAGGTTCTCCAGGGTTGCCGCTGAGGGCAGCGTGGCGAGGAAGCGGAGCGGGTTCTTCCACCCCGGGGTCTCGGTGCCGGCGGGGCCGGACACAACCGGCACTGAGCCAGCCGGGACTGAACCAACCGGCACCGACCCGGCCGGCCGCGACGTCGCGGCACCGAGCGCGGCTTCCCGCCGGAACTGGAGCAGCTGCACGGTCGAGAGCGCGAAGCCGAGGGCGAAGAAGCCGGTGCCCAGCGACGCGACGAACACGTGGATGACGAGCCAGGCGGACTGCAGCGCGGGCGGCAGCGGGGCGACCTCGACGTAGAAGCGCAGGGCCGCGATGCCGAGCAGCACGAGCACCATGCCGGTCACGAAGGTGCCGAGGAAGCGGAGGTCGGCCCGGGTGAGCACGATCAGGAACACGGTCACGATCAGCAGGGTGCCGGTCATCGCGAACTCGTACATGTTCGCCCACGGCACCCGGCCGGCGGCGAGGCCCCGGAGCACATCGGCGACGAGGTGGATCAGCCAGGCGAGCACGGTGAGTGACACTCCGACGCGCAGGCTGGGCGAACGACCGTACGGCGTCGACGCGTCGTTGACGATCCGCGCGCTGATCCGGGTGAGGGTGGCGGTGCCACCCAAGGCCCCGGCCGAGCGCACGGACTCAGGGCCTGCCGATCGAAGCGCGTCGCCCTGGGCCTGGCTCACCGCGGCCGACCGCTTGGCCAGGTCGAAGGAGAAGGCGATGAACGCCAGGGCGTAGACCGCCATGGCCGAGTACAGGCTCAGGATTGAGAGCTCGTTGAGATTCACTGTGTCAGCCTAAGTGCGTTCGGGAGCCGGGGTGGCCAATTGGGAGGATAACAGCAGGTCCGAGTGCCGGTCGGCGAGCGCGGTCACGACCGATTCGAGGGCAGGATCCTCGCCGCGGGCGAGCCCGGCGTACTCGAGTCGCACCGAACCGTCGGCTTCCTCCACGGCCTTCACCCAGACCCGGCGGCGCGGCACGAACAGGCTGGTCAGCAGCCCGAGCAGGGCGAGCACCGCGAAGGACAGCACCCAGAGCTGGGTGGGGTCGTTGTGGATGTCGAACGAGGCGAACCGGAGCACCGATCCGGAGAAGTCGCCGGTCTTCGCCCCGGGGTGCGCGTCGTCGAAGGTGACCGAGCCGAGGCCGTTCGGCAGCTGCTGGGTCTCCCCCGGCTTGAGCTCGATCGACTTCGTGCCGGTCTTGCCGCCGGTGAGCTGGGTCATCTTGTCGGTGTCGAGCGAGTAGACGGATGTCGGCACCCCCGCGTCGAGGCCGAGGTCGCCGGCGTAGGCGTTGAGCGTGAGCAGCGGGTACTCGAGGTCGGGGAACGAGGAGTAGAACGCGCCGGAGGTGGCCTTCGCCTGGGTCGGGTAGAAGAAGCCGATCATGCCGAGCTGCTTCGCCAGCCCGTCGGGGACCTTTATCACCCCGAGCGAGGTGAGATTGGCATCCTGGGGCAGGAACGGCACCGCATCGGTGAAGACGACGTCGCCCTGCGGGTTCTTCACCGTGATCGACGGCGCGTAGCCGTTGCCGAGCAGGTACACGTCGGTGCCGCCGGTGCGCATCGGAGAATTGACCTTGACCTCGCCGGTCTCGGTCGCCTGTCCCCGCCGGGTGACGCTCACGCCGGCGGTGAAGTCGATCGGCTGGCCGTAGGCCTTGAGGTTCTTCGTCTCGTAGGTGACCTGGAAGTCGTTGAGGGTGAGCTTGTACGGGTCGAGGCCCTCGTCGTTGAAGAACCGGCCGGGATTGAACGAGTCGTAGGCCAGCAACGTGTTCACGAACGTCTGGCCCTCGACCAGCACCCGCTGCCCGCTGAACCCGAAACCGCTGCCGAACCCGACCGCGATCAGGATGCCGACGAGGGCGAAGTGGAAGACGAGGTTGCCGGTTTCCCGGAGGTAGCCCCGCTCGGCCGAGACCGAGAACTCCCGCGCATCGGCCTGCGGCGCACTGTCGAACAGGGCGACCCGGTAACCGCCGGCCGCCAGCAGCCCACGGGCGGAGTCGACGGCGGACGCGGCATCTGTGCCGGCCGGGGCGGGGCGCGTGGTGAACCCGGCCAGTCGGGCCAGGCGGGCCGGCGTGCGCGGCGGCTTCGCCCGCAACGCCAGGAAGTGATGCTTGGTGCGCGGGATGACGCAGCCGATCAGGGAGATGAACAGCAGGAGGTAGATCGCCGAGAACCAGGCGGACGAGTAGACGTCGAAGGCTTGGATCTTGTCCAGGGCCGGTGCCAGGTCGGGGTTGTCGGTGAAGTATTGGGTGACCCCGTTCGGGTCGGAACTGCGCTGCGGCACCAGCGACCCCGGCACGGCCGCGATGGCGAGCAGCAGCAGGAGGAACAGCGCAGTGCGCATATTGGTGAGCTGTCGCCAGAACCAGCGCAGCCACCCGACGAAGCCGAGGCGCGGCTGGACGATGCCTTCCGCGGCGACCGGCGCCGGCGAATCGTAATGGTCAGACGGCCGGGACATAGCTGCCAATCACTCCTTGCAGGTCGAGGAGCCAGGCATTCCAGATGCCGCTCACCATGAGCACGCCGATGACGACGAGCAGGACGCCGCCGAAGAGATTGATCGTTCGCACGTTCCGTTTGAGGAACGACACCGCGCCCGTCGCCCAGCTCAGGCCCAGCGCGATCAGCAGGAACGGGATGCCGAGGCCGAGTGCATAGAACAGGGCGAGCAGTCCGCCCTGCCACGGCGACCCCGTGGTCAGGCTGAGCGAATTGATCGCGGTCAGCGTCGGCCCGGTGCACGGCGTCCAGCCGACGGCGAAGACGGCACCGAGTACCGGGGCTCCCGCCAACCCCATCCGGGGTTTCCAGGAGGACTTGACCGAGCGTTGCAGGCGCGCGAACTGGCCGACGAAGACCAGGCCGAGCAGGATGACGACGACCCCGGCGATCCGGGTGACCAGGTCGCGGTACTGGTTGAGCCAGAAACCGGCGAAGCCGAAGACGACGCCGGTGAGCACGAAGACGAGGGTGAAGCCGAGGATGAACAGGGCCACGCCGGCCAGCAGGCGGCCCTGGCCGCGCCGGTCCCCGCGCGCCGCGCTGGTGCGCCCGTCGGTGAACCCGCCGATGTAGGCCAGGTAGCCGGGCACGAGGGGCAGGATGCACGGCGACGCGAACGAGACGAGGCCAGCCAGGATCGCAACCGGGATGGCGAAAAGGAGTTGCCCGCTGAAGACGATCTCACCGAACGGATTGTCCACGCCTAAACGCCCTCGTCGAGCGCGGAGGTGACCAGCGTCTCGAGGATGGACGGCGAGGACAGCTCGCCGAGGATGCGGGCGGCGACCCGTCCGGACCGGTCGATCACCAGCGTGGTCGGCACCGCGTTGGGCGGGATGCTGCCGCTGAAGGCCAGTTGCATCGCCCCGTCGCCGACATCCATCACCGAGGGGTAGCCGACACCGTAGTTGTCGTTGAACGCGACCGCGTTCGCGGCCTGGTCGCGCACGTTGACGCCCACGAAGGAGGCGCCCTTACCCTCGAACTGCGCGCTGAGCTTCGCCAGGGCTGGAGCCTCGGCCCGGCACGGTGCGCAGCTGGCGTACCAGAAGTTCACGACGACGACCTGCCCGGCGTAGTCGGCGCTGGAGAGGGCGGCACCCGTCTCGCTCGTGCCGGCCCAGGTGACCGGGTCGCCGCGTTCGGCGGCGGGAATCTCGGTCCAGCTGCCGTCGCCGGCGATGAACCCCTTGTTGCTGCCCTCGCGGTACTGGGCGGCGAGCGGATCGGTCGCGCAGCCGGTCAGGAGCAGCGCCACCGCCACGAGCCCGACGATCGCCGCGCGCGCCCGGGTCGTCATACCGCCCCCACGTCGGTGGCGCCGGCCTGCAGGTCGACCGCGGGGTTCGAATAGCCCGCCTCGACCGGGCCGCCGCCTGGCCAGGACAGGGTCGTGATGCTCGAGAGACCGCACCGGCGTCTGCGGGGATCGTGGGCGAGGCGTTCTCCGGAGAGGGCGCGGTGCACCATCCAGATCGGGAGCTGGTGGCTGACCAGCACGACGTCGCCGCTGTCGACGGAGTGGTACGCGTCGTCGACGGCGGCGAGCATCCGGTCGGCGATGGACTGGAACGGCTCACCCCAGCTGGGCCGGAGGGGGTTGACCAGGGCCCGCCAGTTTCGGGGGTCGCGCAGGGCACCGTCGGGGCCGCGCATCCGCTTGCCCTCGAAGAAGTTGGCCGGCTCGATCAGGCGCGGGTCGATGTCGACGGGGAGGCCGACGGCCGCCGAGATCGGCTCCGCGGACTCGCGTGTGCGCTGCAGCGGCGAGGAGACGATCCGCGCCACCGGGCGCCCTCGTTCGACCAGGTCGGCCGCCGCAGCCTCCGCCATGGCCCGGCCGAGGTCGGAGAGCCCGAAGCCGGGCAGCCGTCCATACAGAACGCGTTCGGGGTTGAACACCTCACCGTGCCGGACGAGATGTACCTGACTGGCTGTCACCCGAACAGTCTACGGATGCCCCAACCGCGAATTCACCGAGAACGCACGACGCTGGGGCCGCCGTGGGATGCGCCGGCTGTCGACCCCCGGCGACGCCTGCCGCTAAACTTGGCAAGTGACTGCGCGCATACTGATCAAGAACCTGGCCGCCCTCGAGAATGGCACCGTCACGGTGTCCGGCTGGGTGGACACCGTCCGCGACCAGAAAAAGGTGCAGTTCGTCGTGCTCAGGGATGAGTCCGGTGCGGTGCAGCTGGTGAACCCGCGTACCACGGATGCCGACGGCGTCGTCGTCGCGGACGAGCCCGCCAGCACGATCTCCGCCCTCTCCCAGGGCAGCTTCGTCACCGTGACCGGCGAACTCAAGCACGACGAGCGGGTCAAGCTCGGCGGCATCGAGATCAAGCTGGCCAGCATGGAGCTCGTCACCGTCGCCATCCCGGAGACCCCGATCGCAGCCGACTCCAGCCTCGACAAGCGGATGGACTGGCGCTTCCTCGACCTGCGCCAGCCGAAACAGAACCTGATCTTCCGCATTCAGACCACGTTCGAGCACGCCCTCCGCACCTACTGGGTCGAGCACGACTTCGTCGAGCTGCACACCCCGAAGCTGATGGCCAGCGCGAGCGAGTCCCGCGCCGAGCTGTTCGAGGTGGAGTACTTCGAGACCAAGGCGTACCTCGCGCAGAGCCCCCAGTTCTTCAAGCAGATGGCGCAGTCGGCCGGCTTCGGCAAGGTCTTCGAGGTGGGACCGGCGTTCCGGGCCGACCCGTCGTTCACCAGCCGCCACGCCACCGAATTCACCAGCGTCGACGCCGAGATCAGCTGGATCGACAGCCACGAAGACGTCATGCAGCTGCACGAGGAGCTGCTCGTCGCCGGTTTCGCCGCGGTCAAGGCCAAGCACGGCGACGAGGTGCTGGCCCTGTTCGGTGTCGAGGTGACCGTGCCGAGCCAGCCGTTCCCGCGCATCCCCCTGGCCGAGGCCAAGGAGATCGTCAAGAACCGCGGCTACGAGGTGCCGCGCGACGACGACGACATGGACCCGGAGGGCGAGCGCCAGATCGCCGCCTACGTGGCGGAGACCTACGGGCACGAATTCGTCTTCCTCACCGACTACGCCGCCAGCATCCGGCCGTTCTACCACATGCGGCCCGAGGGCGACGCGAGCGTCACCAACAGCTACGACCTCATCTTCAACGGCACCGAGATCTCCACCGGCGCGCAACGTGAGCACCGCATCGACGTTCTCGTCGAGCAGGCCAGGGAGAAGGGTCTGGACCCGGAGGAGCTCGGCGGCTACCTGGACTTCTTCCGGTACGGCGTGCCGACCCACGGCGGGTTCGGGATGGGGCTGGCCCGGGTGCTCATGCTGATGCTGCACCAGACCAGCATCCGCGAGGTCACCTTCCTCTTCCGCGGCCCGTCGCGCCTCGAGCCCTGACCGGCTCCGGCCCGACCCGGTGGTCGAGCGACCTACGGAACGAGGAAGTCCACGGCCGTCTTGGCCGAGACGACCGACCGGATGAAGGCGCCGGCAGCCTGGTGGGCCGGGTGCGCCTGGTAGCGGGCGACCGCGGCCAGGTCGTCGAAGTCGGCGATCAGCACGACGTCCCAGTTGTCGCCGCCCTGCACATCCGCGCCCACCCGCAGGGAGCGGATCTCCGCCACGACGCCGACGAGGGCTTCGAGGCGTGATGCGATCCCGGCCGCGTCGTCGGCCCTGGTCGCCGGGTCCGTCGCGCTGAGCTTCCAGGAGACGACGTGCCGGATGCTCACTGAACGGCCAGGAGCGCGCTGCGCAGCCGCAGCGGGTCGATCCGCCAGTAATTGTGCACCTTGCCGTTGATCAACAGGACGGGGATGTCCTCCACGTACAGTTCGTTCAGCTCGGCGTCGTCGAGGATGGAACGCTCCTCGAGCACGATCGCCGGCGCCGCCGGGTTGTCGGCGAGTTTCAAGACGACGCTGTCCACCAGCTCCCGCGCGTCGTCGCAGAGGTGACATCCGGGCTTGCCGATCAGGGTGAGGAGTGCGGTGGCCATTGCTCCAGCCTATGCTGGCTCACCCGGGCGCGCGCAACTAGACTCAGGCGCACATGTCTGACGCCAACGCCGCCCGCTCCATCGCCTTCTTCGATGTCGACAACACGCTCATGCGCGGAGCGAGCCTGTACCACCTCGGTATCGGCGCCTGGCGACGCCGGCTGATCACCGGCCGCGACATCAGCTCGTTCGCCTGGAAGCAGGCGAGGTTCATCGCGGTGGGCGAGAACCGGGTGCACCTGGCCAGTGTTCGGGAGCGCGCCCTCGAGGTCGTCGTCGGCCACAACCGCGCCGAGCTGATCGAGCTGAGCCGGGAGATCTTCGACGCCCGCCTCATCCGCCTGCTCTGGCCCGAGACCGTCGCCGTGGCCCGGGCGCACCTGGAGGCCGGTCGCGAGGTCTGGCTGGTCTCAGCCACCGCCCAGGAGGTCGCCGATGTGATCGCCGAGCGGCTCGGCTTCACCGGCGCTCTCGGCACGGTGCTCGAGACCGTCGAGGGAGTGTTCACCGGTCGCCTGATCGATGGCGTGTGCCACGGAGACCAGAAGGCCGAGGCGGCGCGCGGGCAGGCCGTTCGCAGCGACGCCGACCTCACGGAATGCTGGGCCTATTCCGATTCGCACAACGACATTCCGTTGCTCGACCTCGTCGGCAATCCCGTCGCCGTGAATCCGGATGCGACACTCCACCGCTACGCGACGGCGCGCCACTGGCCGATCATGCGACTCAAACGCGGCAGCATCACCGCGGCCGCGCGGGCAAGCAAAAAGCGCTAGGTCCGAAGACCTAGCGCTCACGCCTGGAACCGGCGCTTCAGGACCAAACGGCCCGGAACCGACCTACTTCTTATTGCGACGCTGGTGACGGGTCTTCCGAAGCAGCTTGCGGTGCTTCTTCTTCGCCATACGCTTGCGTCGCTTCTTAATTACAGAACCCACACGGACCTCACAAGATTTGGTTACAAGATTTGGTTTCGCCACGAGATTCGCGGCCGACACGAAAACACCATTCTACCGGAAAAAGAACGGGCCCTTACGCGGTGTCCGCAATCGGGCGCTGAATCACCGCGGAAACAGCCGATTCCGGCACCCGGAAAGACCGGCCGAACCGGATCGCCGGCAGTTCTCCGGAGTGTACGAGCCGGTAGACGGTCATCTTGGACACGCGCATCATCTCGGCCACCTCGGCGACGGTCAGGAAGCGTACGTCAGAGAGATCTTGCATTCGGGTTCTCCTCACGAGCGTGGACCGGTCCTGTGACGGACGTTACCCACGTGCTAGATGAAAACTCTAGAGGCTACCCGGAACGAACGTCTAGTCGTTTTTGCGCCATTTTCGCGGCTTGGCGTCTTTCACCGCATGCGCCATCTGGAATGACGTGTCGGCGAAGGCCTTCCCGATTGCCGCGGCGAACGCCCGCTGCTCCTCCTTCAACCCCTCGGTCTCCTCGGCGGCCTCCTCGGCCGACGCGTCGAAGTCGACGCTGAGGAACGGGATCAGCCAGTCCTCGATCTCCTCGAGTGGCGCGTAGTCCAGGTGATAGTAGCGGTGCTGGCCGGCTTCGCGCACGCCGACCAGACCGGCCTCGCGGAGCACCTTGAGGTGCTTGGAGACGGTCGGCTGGCTCAGCCCCAGCTTGTCGACGATGTCCGACACGCTGAGCTCGCCACCGGCCGTGTTCGACTGGTTGTATCGCTCGAGGAGAATGCGTAGTATTTCGCGTCGGGTCGAGTCCGCCACCACGCCGAAGATGTCTGCCATGCCCCAAGGCTAGTCATTCCCGCAGGGGGATACCATGACGACAGGTCGCCGGCCAACGCCGAGGGGCGGACAAAACACCTTCACGGGCCAGCGGAAGGTGCTTTCCCCGCAACTCAGCGGGAGGGCGGAGGTACCCGACTCCTAGATGAGTGAGTCCTAATGGTCGTAGGCGATGAGGGATCGTTTGTTGGGTGTTCCGAGGAGCCAGTTGTGCCAGATTCCGGCGGCGAGGGCGAGTA
>NZ_SOFH01000006.1 GCF_004402495.1 Cryobacterium sp. HLT2-28
ACACTAAATCCGACAACCGACGGTCAGAGACCGGTTTCACCCACCCTGTACGCGCCATATCCACAACGTAACACGAGAATGCTTAACTGAACGGTATTGCCCCTAAGTGGGGGAACGGCTCAGCATCCTTGCCCCGTTCGTTCTCGATCTTTCCGAGACCTGGCGGTCTGCAGTGGCCGTTGAGCGTTCCACGTCTGGAGCGTCATGCTCGACCTCGACACCTAGCGCGAATGGGAGGGCCCGCTGCCCGACGAGTGGGCCGACGACAAGCGCGGCATCTGGTCGGAGCCGATCGTCACGATCAAACGGTTGGCAGAGCGGGCCTGGGGCGACGAAATCCTGACCCGGTCAGGTATGGCGACACCTCGGCAGCGTTGTGACGGCTACTTTCCAATGGGCTGCTCATTTCTTGCACCCTGCCAGGCGATTTGTCCGGCGATCCTGCCCCGCGATTTCCATGCTGTGCCTCGCGGGTGCACGATGAGGTGAGGGGATGTCCCCAGGATGAGCCATGAATTCGCCCCGTGCCTTCACCGCGGTCGACCGCCGACGAGCGAACACCGGCGCCAGATCGTGGTTGGTTGTGTCGATCCCCGCCGCCTCGACAATCCAGAAAGTCCGACCGTGAATCCCCTTGTTTCTCATCGCACTATTCGGCGCGCACCCCGCGCCCGACGAATCGTCTTCATCACGATCGGGTCGGTGGCCGCCGTGCTCGGGGTGGGGCTCGGCGCGATCCTCACCGTGGGTGGAATCTTCGTTCCCGCGACCTACCTCCAGCCGTGGGGCGCGACCTACTACCAGCAGTTCACCGACATTCGGATGCAGGTCGTCGCCCATGCCGTGTTGGCGCCGAGCGGACACAATATGCAACCGTGGAACGTTCGCCTCGACACGGCCGATGCCCGCGTGCTCTACCTCTACGCAGATCCGAGCCGTCTCACTCCGGCAGTAGATCCGCTCGCACGGCAAACTCTGGTCTCGCAGGGCACCTTCCTGGCCTACCTGCGGATCGCCGCTAAGAAGCTCGGGTACTCGGCGGCGTTCGAGTTGTTCCCGGACGGCACTTATGACGAGGCGGACCTGACGAAGTCGATGAGCCAGCGTCCGGTGGCGCGGATCACCCTGGCGAGTGATCCCTCCGCGACGACGGACGACTATGCCTCCCTGTTCTTGTCCGATACGAACCGGTCACCGTACACCGCGGCGCCCGTGACCCAGGCGCAGACGGATGGGCTGACCAGGGTCGCCGAGAACTCCTCGGCGAGTCTCGCGATACTCAGCGACCGGAAGGACAGGGCAACGCTCGGCAATTTGGGAGTCGAGGGAACCCGCATCGAGACTCGCAACGTCGCGGCGACCAAGGAGAGCGACGCGGTGTTCCACGGTTCGGAGCAAGCCAAGAACGAGGCACGTTCGGGATTCGCCGTTGAGGGACAGGGTACCAGCGGATTCATGAAGTATGTCCTCCAGGGCCTGATCGCCGTCGTACCCGCCCTGAACGACGATGCGGCCGGGGCGAAGAATGCGATCGCGCTCACTAAGGCTGGTATCGAACACACGGCCGCCTACGCACTGATCAGTACGCCCGGGAACACTCGCACGGAACAGGTCGAGGCCGGGATTCTCTACGCGCAGTTCTCCCTCCACGCCCGCACGCTCGGTTTGGTGATGCAACCGTTGAGCCAGGTCCTGCAGGAATACCCGACGATGGCTGCTCCGTACGCGGCGATCCACGCGGAGTTCGCGCCTCACGGCCAAACGATCCAGATGCTCGTTCGCATCGGAACGCCCACCACCGAGTACCCGGTGTCCATGAGACGGGACCCGACGTCCCTCCTGCGCACATCCTGATTCGACGGTTGACTCAGGCGATCAGGCCGGTCTCGGTCCGCCGAAGTCATTCGGCGCGGCTGCGTCGGAGATCGGGGTGGGAGGCAGATCGTCCGGTGCAACAGGCCGCGAAATGAGATAGCCCTGCACCGCGTCACAGCCCAGATCGCGCAGTAACTGGAGTTGGCAGGGGCGTTCGACGCCTTCGGCCGTGACCGTGAGCCCGAGGGCGTGTGCGGTGTCGATGATCCCGCCCACGAGCAGGGCGTCGGCGGGCGAGGAATCGATGTGGTCGATGAAGGTCTTGTCGATCTTCACCGTCGTCAGCGGCAGGCTGCGCAGCAGGGCGAGGGAGGAGAAGCCGGTGCCGTAGTCGTCCAGGGCGATGCTGATCCCGGCCTGGCGGAGGTGTTCAAGTTGCCCGATCGCCCGGGGCAGGTCGGTGATCGCGGCGCCCTCGGTGATCTCCACCTGGATCAGTGCGGGGGGAACGCCATGCCGGGTCAGGGCGTCCAGGAGCTCGGGAACAATGGTGCGCGCCGCGAGTTGAAGGGGAGACACGTTGACCGCGACCCGGCGCGGGGTTCCCGCATCCAGCCAGGTCCGGGCCTGGGCGCAGACCTCGTTGATGACTCGCTGTCCGATGCGGTGGATGTCGCCCGACAGTTCCATGATCGGGATGAACTCCGCAGGCGACACCGCGCCCAGCACCGGGTCGGTCCAGCGCAGCAGCGCCTCCACGGCTGAGCAGTCGCCGCTGGCCAGGTCCAACTGCGGCTGATAGTGCAAGCTGAACGCGCGAGTCTCGAACGCCTCGGGCAGCCGACGTCGGATCAGCGCATTCCGCACGATCGGCGCGGCCTCGCCATGCCCGTCCAGACGCGCGACCTGGCGCTTGCCGGCCTGCTTGGCCTTGAGCATCGCCCCGTCAGCGTGGCGCAGCAGCGCATCAAGCGGGCTCAGCTCCTGTTCCGCGGCGACATCACCGGCCATCGCGATGCCGACCGACGCCGACACGTGCAGCAGGTGCCCGTCGCAGACGAACGGGACCGATGCGCCGAGCACGACCCGGTCGGCGATGGCGCGAAGCTGCCCTTCATCCACGTCAACCAGCAGAACCGCGAACTCGTCGCCGCCCAGGCGGGCGAGCACATCCGTCGGGCGGATGACGTGGCGCAGCCGTTCTGCGAAGCCGACCAGGAGCTCGTCCCCGGTCTGATGTCCGAAGGTGTCGTTGATGGCTTTGAAACCGTCGAGGTCGATGTAGAGCACCCCGAGTCGGGTGATGTCGCCGGCATCCTCGATCGATGCGCTGCCACGCTCCTCCAGCTGCCGTCGATTGGGCAGCCCGGTCAACGAATCGTGCAACGCGGCATACCGGAAATCCGCCGACAACCGTTCGAAGATCTGGGACACCGAGACGACCCGTGGGCCATCGTCGGTCAGCACGAGCACGTCACGATAACGGTTGCCCTCGGGCAGTTCCAGCACGCGCTGCGCGGCGGTGGCCAGGGTCATCGTGCCGGGCAGGAAGAAGGATTTCTCCGGCACCATCTGCCTGGCCGTGGACCGGGCATGCAGGCCGCGCCCGTAGCCCAGCCGCCCGGTCAAGGTGAACTCCACCTGCTCCCGGGACAATAGGGAATGAACGCCATCGTCGTGCACGACGAGCGAACGAAGCTGACGGTCCGCGCGAAACACCCGGTCGATCTCCGTCACCGGCGTCGCCGCGGAAATCACCTGGACGCCCGTCGCCAGGTCCGCCAGACAGACGACCCGATTGTCGCGGCCGACATCGGTGCCAAGAATGGTGCTCATGCTTCATCGATACCCGATTCAGGTCCCTGGCCCAATTCCCCGCGCCGGAGTTCGCCGACTGTTCAGCCGCCCGACCCCCTGGGCAGCGCCGTCGGCAGCCCCCACCGCGCCGTCGACGAATCACGCCACCTCGTACAGGCCCTCGAGTGCGCTGCTGATCGAGCCGAAACTGCCGATCGCCTGCGTTTGGTCATTCTGTAGCAGGAATCCTCGCGGTGTGCGCTGGATCATGCCCGCCAATTCATTCGTGACCTCATGACGGACTTCCCACAGGGCAGGGCCCGCCATGACGACTGAGAAGAGCTGACTGTGATCCATCGACGTCCCTCAGCTCCCCTGCGCCTGCGGATGTCTTCCGCACCACAAGCCTGATCCCCCTGGCCCGTCGACGAGGGTCCATTCGGAGAACACACGATGAAGAGTGCGTAACCAGGGCTGGCGGCGATGCTCTCAGTACGCGGCGTCCGGAGTTGCAGTGACGAAATATGAGATCGCGGCCTCCAGACTCGTGAACCGGGCGTATTCGACGGGATCCACAAATTCCATGACCTCGTAGGCGCCACGGTTCTTGTCGATGAAGCCCACGAGGGACAGCGCATTGTCGGTCGCGATCCTGCGGTCACTGATCCTCCACTCGTGCTCGGACAGGGCGACCACGTGAAGGTCCTCTCGGGTGCGAGTTCGCGATCGACCAGTGATCATGATGATTCCTCTTTTCCAAGTCCCCTCGCAGGATACATTCGGCAACTCTCAAATTCGCCGGGAAGACCGCAGTGACCGATTGTCCGTGTCGCCCGCCGGCTCCGATTCACGAGACGCCGCCGCGTACACGTCCGCAGCTGCCCTCTCTCGGCCCCATCCGAACCAGAGCGTGCGCGGTTGCGGAAAGCATCCCGTCACGGCGGGCGGCAAGAGCGTCGAGGTGCTCGTCCGCTTCCGGCACTCTGAGGCTAAACGTCATGGTCACGCCACGACCTTTCCACTGGTCGGCAAGGTTGAACCAGAAGGCGGCGTGGTCGCGCCTACGCGCGTTGGGCCGGAACCGATCTGGGATCGCTACTCGCGGACCTCCGGATCCGTGGAATTTGTACAGGTCCTTGCCCGTGCTCGGGCGAGACGGTCAGCATCGGATCCCAGGCCAGACCAGTTGCTTCAGCCGGGAAATTGTCTGCCAATACCTACGGGCAGGCTCGTCGACGTCTGCTGAACGCGGAGTGTTGGGGTTAATTGCGCTGGAAGATGTTGAGAATGTTGCCCTCGCTATCGGTGAACCAAGCAGCCTTCCCGACCGGGGTTGCTGCGATGCCATTCTCAGTCTTGAGGCCAGGAAAGTCGTACTCCTCGAAGACGATGCCGCGACCTTGGAGTTCCTTGACCTCTGCAGCGATGTCGTCGGTTCCCCAACCCATCTGAGTGTTCTTTGCGGTGCCGGCGTTGTCGGTCTTGTAGAGCAGGAAGGCCGTTCCGTTTCCGCATCGGTACATGAGGTTCTCCTCATCCATTGCGACCGCGGGCTCGAGCCCAAGCACGTCCCGATAGAAGGTTCTGGCTCTGGCCATGTTCTTCGCTGGAAGGACGGCGATGATGTCAAGTTCCTTAAGCATGCTGATTTCTCCTTCTTGGCATTGATAGAGGGACTCGCCCTGACGGCAGTGCCCGCACGGCGGATTTACCGATTCTCTTCTGGGACCGACCACTGGCTTTTCGGCCACGGGCCGGGACAGCTACTGGGGAGTTCCTCGGCGCGGTGTGAGTGGCGACCGGATCGAGAGTCTCCACAGCATTCATGTCGCCATTATGGACACGATTGGCGTCGTCGGATACAGGTAGGCGGAACCCAAATTGAGGGCGCGTCCGTGTCTCGCAACCGTGCTGGGAGCACCATACGCCCACCGGTTGAAACACGCGGTGACGAGATCCCGACAGTTGGTGATTCCTCTGCCGCTAATCCACCCGGGCACGCGGGTGAGCCCGTATCATCGCCCGGTCCGCTGAAGGTTCCCGATCGCCACTCCCTCACGACTTCGGTATTTCGACGAATTGGCGCCGAATCTGCGTCCGTAGACGTCCGTCCAACGAGCTGGTCCGGTTCGGCCCGCCCGCGGACCGCTCATGAAGACGAGAATCCGGTCGGGAGTTGCTCCCGGAGTGACTTCAGATTTTTGAGAGCAGGGCGGCGATGGAATCCAGGGATCCCGGAACCAGGATGTAGTAGGCCCAGGTCCCGCGTTTTGCGCGGTGCAGGATGCCGGCTTCCACCAGAACCTTGAGATGGTGGGACACGGTTGGTTGGCTGAGTCCGAGTGGCTCAGTGAGATCACACATGCAGGCCCCGCCTTCCGCGTGAGCGGTCACCATGGACACGAGACGCAGCCGTGTCGGGTCGGCCAGAGCCTTGAACGAAATGGCCATTGTGTTGGCGGTGTCGGTGCCGATCGACTCGCGCGTTGGGGCCTGTGAACAGCTGGTAGTCGGGGCGGGAACGAGGTCGGTGAACGACATGTGAACAGTATCCCCCATAAATTGACATTCATCGATGTATTGGAAAGACTTCACATCGACGCACGTCCATTTTTCGTCATTGATCCACACGTCACGGACATTTACGGAGCCTCATGTCTTCCCCTGCACCACAGACCACGTCACCTGCGCGACTGGGATTCACCGATCGGTTCCTGCCGGTGTGGATCCTCGCGGCGATGGGCGGCGGGCTGCTGGTGGCGGTCTTCACTCCCGCCGTCGGTGACGCCCTCGGCGCCTTCACGATCGGGTCGGTCAGCGTGCCGATCGCGATCGGGCTGCTGGTCATGATGTATCCGGTGCTCGCGAAGGTGCGCTATTCGGATGCGCGAGCGGTCGCCGGGGACAAGCGGCTGCTGATCTCCTCGCTGGTGATGAACTGGCTCATCGGCCCCGCCCTGATGTTCGCCCTCGCCTGGATCTTCCTGCCCGACCTGCCTGAATACCGCACCGGCCTGATCATCGTGGGCCTCGCCCGCTGCATCGCCATGGTCCTGATCTGGAACGAGCTCGCCTGCGGTGACCGAGAGGCGGCCGCGTTCCTCGTCGCCGTCAACTCGGTCTTCCAGGTGTTCGCATTCGGTGCCCTGGGCTGGTTCTACCTCCAGGTGCTGCCGGCCTGGCTCGGGCTGTCGACCACGAGCGCGGAGTTCTCGATCTGGGCGATCACCGCCAGCGTCCTCGTCTTCCTCGGCATTCCGCTGTTGGCCGGCTATCTGTCCCGCCGGATCGGCGAGGCCACCCGCGGCCGCGCCTGGTACGAGAGCCGGTTCCTGCCGAAGGTTGGCCCGTTCGCCCTGTACGGCCTGCTGTTCACGATTGTTCTGCTGTTCGCTCTGCAGGGCCGGCAGATCATCGACCGCCCGCTGGACGTCGCACGCATCGCTCTGCCTTTGCTCGTGTACTTCGCGGTGACGTTCCTCACCGGTTTCCTTCTCGGCAAGCTGATCGGTCTGTCCTACGAGCGCACCACGACGCTGGCGTTCACCGCCGCGGGAAACAACTTCGAGCTGGCCATCGCGGTGGCCATCGGCACCTTCGGCGCCACCAGCGGCCAGGCCCTGGCCGGCATCGTCGGCCCGCTGATCGAGGTCCCCGCGCTGGTCGCCCTCGTCTACGTGGCCCTCTGGTTGCGGCCCCGACTGTTCCCGGGGACCACGCCGCAGGCAACCGTCGCTGCCTCACAACCGGTCTCGGACCGGGTTTAGTCTCTTCTCACGAATCCGATGCACGCCCCCAGAAAATCAAGAAGGAATGACCACGCATGAGTGACAAGCCCACCGTTCTCTTCGTCTGTGTCCACAACGCGGGCCGCTCCCAGATGGCCGCCGGCTACATGACGGCCCTCTCCCAGGGCCGCGTCGAGGTGCTCTCCGCGGGCTCCGCCCCGAAAGACCAGATCAACCCGGTCGCGATCGAGGCCATGGCCGAGGAGGGCATCGACATCGCCAACAACGTGCCGAAGATCCTCACCACCGAGGCCGTCAAGGAATCGGATGTCGTGATCACCATGGGCTGCGGCGACACCTGCCCGATCTTCCCGGGCAAGCGCTACGAGGACTGGGAACTCGCCGACCCGGCCGGCCAGGGCATCGAGTCCGTGCGCCCGATCCGCGATGAGATCAAGGGCCGCATCCAGGCCCTGCTCGCCGAGATCCTCCCCGCCGCGGTCTAGGGCCGGCGCACAATGAGCGACACCAGCGCCCGCCGGTCGCTACCGGGCCTGACGTATCCCGAGGAATACCTGAAGCGTCTCGCCCGCGACCTGACCGTGAAGTTCGCGGGCGTCTTCGGCGCCGAAACGGTCGAACGCTATGTGCTCGAGTCCTATACGGCGTTGCTGCGCACGTCGACGGTGAAGGCGCATCTGGCCACTAACACGATCCGGTTCGCCACGGACCGGTTGACTGCCCTGGCGCAGGCCAAGGGCGCGATCGCGCACCCGGTGCCCGAGGTGTTGTTCGTCTGCGAGCAGAACGCGGGTCGGTCGCAGATGGCGGCCGTGTTCACCAACGCTCTCTCCGGCGGTTCCGTGCACGTACGCTCGGCCGGTTCATCCCCGTCACGTGAGGTGAATCCCACGGTCGCTGCAGCGATGGCCGAGATCGGGCTCGACTTCACCGAAGCGTTCCCGAAGCCCCTCACCGACGATGTCGTGCAGGCCGCCGACGTCGTCATCACCATGGGCTGCGGGGACGCCTGCCCGGTCTACCCGGGGAAGACGTACCAAGACTGGGCGTTGACGGACCCGGCCGGCCTGACTCTTGAGGAGGTCCGTGTGATTCGCGACAAGATCAAGGCCCGGGTCGAGCGGCTGCTCGGCACCCTCGCACCCCAGGACCAGTGACCATGAGCATCGAGAACGTCATTGTCATCGGCTCCGGCCCGGCCGGGTATACGGCCGCGACCTATCTGGCACGGGCGGGGCTCTCCCCGATCGTGCTGACCAGCTCCGTCGAAATGGGTGGCGCTCTGATGACCACCACCGAGGTGGAGAACTTTCCCGGATTCCGCAACGGCATCCTGGGTCCAGACCTGATGGAAGAGATGCGGGCACAGGCGGAACGCTTCGGCGCGCGCCTGGTCTACGACGACGCCGTCACCGTGGACCTGACCGGCCTGGTCAAGACGGTCACGACCGGCGAGGGCGCCACGTACCAGGCGCATGCCGTGGTCCTGGCGATGGGGTCCGCGTATCGGAAGCTGGGCGTGGAGGGTGAAGATCGCCTCACCGGGCACGGCGTGTCCTGGTGCGCGACCTGTGACGGGTTCTTCTTCCGCGGGCAGGACATCGCGGTTGTCGGCGGCGGGGACTCCGCACTCGAGGAAGCCATGTTCCTGACCCGCTTCGCCAACTCGGTGACTCTCGTGCACCGCCGGGACGCCTTCCGCGGTTCGAAGATCATGCAGGAGCGCGCCCTGGCCAATCCGAAAATCAAACCGCGTTGGAACAGCGAAGTCGTTTCGGCCACCGGGGACGAAGCTCTCACGGGCCTCACACTGCGGGACACCGTGACCGCTGAGATTTCCACGTTGGATGCGACGGGACTGTTCATCGCTATTGGGCACGACCCCCGCAGCGACCTCGTCGCCGGCCAGGTGAACCTTGACCCGGACGGGTATGTGCAGGTCAGTCACCCGGGCACCGACACGAATCTGCCGGGCGTGTTCGCCTGCGGGGATCTTGTTGACCGGCGGTATCGTCAGGCGGTCACGGCCGCCGGTACGGGTTGTGCGGCTGCTCTGGATGCCGAACACTATCTCTCAGCTGCAGGGCTCGCCGAATACCCCCGCCACGACACCGCACCTGCCGCTGAAAAGGTGTAAGTCGCCGCTAGTGGGGGCTCGGTGGAACGGCGACCACGGTGCCATGCACGTTGCAGGCCGCGGCGAGGGTGTTGAAGACGGTGCCGAATTGACTCAGATTTCGGTGCAGCAGTTCCACTCGTCGCTGCTCTTCGGCGGTGACGATGCGGACTTCGTACTCGATCTCCACAAATTTCGGCGGGGCATCCTGGCGCCGTGATTTCACGTCGACTTCGGCGCTCTCGTAGTCGAACGGCATCATGGCCTTGGCCCGTTCGAGGTTTTTGAGCAAGCAGGCGGCGAACGCTGAGGCCAGTAGTTCGGCGGGCCCCGGAAGCCCGGACGGCTCCTCGGCTGCCCAGGTGGCGTCGATGGGGATGCGGTGATTGCCCGCGTCGATCGAGGCGGCAACGCCGGAAACGCTTTGGCCGTGCACACGATAGCTCTTCGGTGGGGTGGTCATAGTCTTTCCCTTCTCGTGCTCAATCTCTCACCAGTTGGCCGTCACCGCACGGGCACCTGGATCGGGCTCACCCGGCCAGCGCAGCGGCATGAATCTCGGCTATTTCGCGGCGGCGGTCAGGAACCTGCGCACTTCGGGCGGCGTCGGGACGCGGCCGGAGACGACGACCTTCTCGTTGATGACGAGGGCGGGTGTGCTCATCACGCCGTAGCCGACGATCGCGGCGTAGTCTTCGACCTTTTCGATGGTGGCGTCCAGGCCGAGCTCTGCGACGGCGGCGGTGGTGACCTTGGTCAGGGTCTTGCAGTTGGTGCAGCCGGGTCCGAGGATCTTGATGATCATGGGGGTGGTTTCTTTCAGGAGTGGGGTTAGGCCAGGATGGCGTTGAAGAGGTAGCCGACGGCGACGATGCCGAGGCCGGTGGTCGTGATGAAGATGGCGAGCAACTGCGGTTTCAGCACCCGGCGGAGCAGGATCATCTCGGGAAGCGACAGGGCGACGACGGCCATCATGAAGGCGAGCAGGGTGCCCATCGGGAGGCCCTTGTCGTAGAGGGCGGCGACCAGGGGCATGATGCCGGCGGCGTTGGAGTAGAGCGGGATGCCGATGAAGACCGCGATCAGCACGCCGAAGGGGTTGTCGGGTCCGGCGTAGGTGGTGAAGAAATCAGCCGGAGCCCAGCCGTGGATGAGGGCGCCGAGGCCGATGCCGACCAGCAGGTAGATCCAGATCTTCTGGATGATGGACTTGACCTCTTCGACGCCCATCTGCATCCGCTGCCCGAAGGTCAGACCGAGGGAGGGATCGATGAGCTCGCCGCCGAGTTTCACGTCGAACACGAACGGTTCCACCCACTTTTCGACATGCAGGCGTCCGAGGATCCAGCCGGACACGATCGCGATCAGCAGGCCCGACACCACATAGAGGGCGGTGATCTGCCAGCCGAACAGGGTCAACAGCAGGCCGATGGCGATTTCGTTGACCAGGGGGCTGGCGATCAGGAAGCTCATCGTGACGCCGATCGGAACGCCGGCCGCGACGAAACCGATGAATGCGGGCACGGCGCTGCAGGAGCAGAACGGGGTGATCACGCCGAGGCCGGCGGCGAGGACGTTGCCGACGCCTTCGCGTTTGCCGCCCAGGAAGGCCCGGGTGCGCTCGACGCTCATAAAGGAGCGGAGCACAGTGGAAGCGAAGATGATGATGGCGAGCAGCAGCAGGATCTTCAACGAGTCGTAGATGAAGAAATGGATGGTCTCGGTGACCCGGCTCTCGGGGTCGAGGCCGAACGCGTCGTAGAGCACCACGTCCCAGAGCCACTCGTTGACCCAGTAGGCCAAGGCCCAGAGGCCCACCCCCGCGGCCAGGATTCCGACCCGGCCACGCGTGGTGGTCGGTATCCGTTCGGCGATGCTCACAACTACTCCTCGACTAGGAAACCTGAATTGAAACGCTGGGTCCAGGCGTGGGACCCCTCCACATCGAGCCGAGGTGCCCCATGCCGGTTCTACCTGTTAGCAGCAAGCCACTTTCTCGCCGACGGGCGAACTGGTCGCTTCACCGCTGGACGAGCAGCAGCCGGCAGCGTTGTCAGCTTTTCCTTCGGAACCGCAGCACCCACCCGCAGCGGCGAGTTCCTTCTCTGGCGCGGCAGTGCTTGTCGCACCCGATCCACCACAACAACTGTTCATGAGTTCCTCCTTCACGAAACACCGAACTATTCGACGTTTATCTAATTCAAAGTATGACCACCTCTTTGATATGTGTCAAGAAGGTGGCAGACTGATCGCATGCCCAAAACGCTGCCGCTCCTCGATGACGTATCGCCGATCTGCTGCGGTCCGCTGGGGAACAGCCCCACGCTCGACCTGGACGATGCGATCGCCCTCGCGGTTCGCCTCAAGGCCTTGGCCGACCCGGTGCGCCTCCAGCTGCTCGCCTACCTCCTGGCCCAGCCGAACCAGGAAGCCTGCACCTGCGACCTGGCCCCGATTGTGAACTTGTCCGAGCCCACTGTCAGCCACCACCTCAAGAAGCTGCAGACCAGCGGGATTCTGACCAAGGAACGTCACGGGATGAGCGTGCACTACCGCGTCGTCCCGGAGGCCATCCACGCCATCGCCCGAACCCTCGACACCGGCACCTGGGCACAGCCGTCCCCCGATCAGGAAGCTCGCTCCTGCATGGTTGGCGTTAGCTGAACCACCCCGCCGCGCTGGGGACCAACGCCATAGATTGACATTCATCGATATAACGACCAGACTCGATATATCGACTCCGATCGATTTAGTGGCCTGATTGCCGCACCGGCCACACCTTGGACCAGCGCATCAACCCAACATGACGTTCACGCCAGAGTCGCGCGACGCCCCATCAATGCCCCGCCAATTGCGCTGGGACTGACAGGGGCAATCCCTGGACCTCTTGCGTCCCGACTGACCCCCGAACTCTCGCGCCCTGGACGCCGGCGAAGAATCTGAGGAACACCATGAACGCGTACATCACGACTCCCAACAGCCAGGCACGTCTCGTCGGTTCGTGTGTAACCACCGCAAACCCCCACGCCCTCATCCCGGATGGTTACGTTAGCGACGTCCAGTCGAGCAGGGCCGAGGGGCAGTACGTCTCCACGGCCGGAAAGAGCCAATCACCCAAGTTGTCGAGAGGACGCATCACAACCTGAGAGTCCTCTCTTGAATCTCGTCCCAGCCGCACTAGACGACTGAAACGGATGACGGGAAAAGACGGAAGGTCTACCAGCGATTCCCCAATGCCCCTCGGTGCGCGATCACTAGCGGCCATGACCTGTGTGCGATCCCGTCCGCACAGGGTCCGACCAACGGGCACTTCGACCCACACGTTATGCTCCGTCTCGAGCTGAGGGCGAGACGGGACGCTCAAGCCTGGAACCGAAACTTCATCTTTCGATGAGCTCTCGGGCGGCTGCGCGTCCGGTGCGCACGGCGCCTTCCATGTAACCGCACACCCATTGGTCGGAGCCCACCACCCAGAAGGGAGGTTCGTGCGTGCCATGAAGGGGACCGACGGCGGTGACTTCTCCGGGACGCCAGGCTGTGATGTAACCCTGCGTCCACGGATCCGCACCCCAGTTGCGCATGAAGACGGCCGTCGGGGTTGTCGCCCTCGGCCCGTAGGCTAGTCCCAGTTCCGCGGTTAGGGCCTTCTCACGGAGCGTTGGCGGCGTGGCATAGTAGGGGCCCAGCTTGCCGACCGGTACGAGTGCAGAGAGAATACCCCTGTTCTGTACCCACGTCCCGCCGAGGATGGTGTGTTCAAAGTAGCCGGTGCCGTTCTGGTTGCTCTCCTCCCAGAAGGAGGAATCGTATACGGACACGAACTTCGCGGCGGGGGCGTGTTGTTGGCGGTGTAGCGATGCGAGGCGTTGGGCGCTGAGACCGGTTATGCGAACGTCCCGAAGCGGCCCTGCCGGCAGGGAGCAGACGACATCGGTCCCGGTGAAGCGCTCACCGGTGTGAAGGGTCACGGAGACACTGTTCGTGGTGATGTCGATGGCGGCTACGGGACTGGAGTAGTGAATGCGGTGCGCCAGTTGCGCGGCCATGAGAAGTGCGACGGTGGCGGAGCCCTCGACGACTTTCAAGCTCTCCCACGCGTCGTAGTTGTAGAACCCGAGGGCGCCCGCCGTTGCCTCCTTGCGAAGGTCGCCGAGCAGTGACCGCCGTTCGACGGAGTCGTCCGCCAAGGCCATCGCGCGAACTTCCATGGCGCGGACGATGTTGGGGGTGGCACCTTCAGAGCGCAACCAATCGCCAACTGACAGGCGGTCCAGGGCCACAGCGTCGGGATGCTCCCAGGGATTGTCTGGATCCACGGTTGCCGCTAACTCTGTGAACTGCTGCTCGATCCGGTCGTGCTTGCCCCGCTCGGCGGCCGATAGCCATGGCACCGTGTTGCCCACTGACAGGCCGTCGTTCATCAGCCAGGTCGACTCGCCCGGGATATCGGTGAAGCTCGGACCGAGGTGCAACCCCAGCTCATCGACCAGACCTCGATACGCCGTGTGCGAGTCGCCCACGACCTCTCCGCCGAGTTGAACGAGGCGACCATCGGCAGTCCTGGTTTGCTCGACCCGCCCGCCGGGCCGCGCACGAGCCTCCAACACAACAACATCGGACCCGGCGTTCATCAGGTCCCGGGCAGTGCTCAACCCAGCAAGACCGGCTCCAACGACAACCACATCGTGCGCTCTCATTCTGCCTCCTCAGTCAGCCGCAAACGCCAGCACGAACTCGAGTCGTGGTCGGTCCGATAAGGACACCGTCCGTTCATGAGCTCACGGCGGACCTCGCGGCTCGGTCCCTCGATCGCCTCCGACTATCTCCCGATTTGGACGAAAGGGCGCCGGGGCGTCGAACCGAAGTCGTTCCCTCCCCACCCGCCCGCCCGGCAACGCAATGTCATACGCAGACACCTGGAAGTCAGCCCGGACACACTCGCAGACCCTCATCCGCGAGAACGCGTGGACCGCTTATGAAACCCTAGACCCGGATGGCAGTAGCACCCCGATTTGCCTCGAACTGGGGTGCTACGGCGAATCCGAGGCGGGCGCCCGTCGGGGTCGATGTCGAGGTGGCAGAGGGGAACCGCCCAGAGCCAGGGGTTGGGCGAGACGGGTTCAGGGGTGTCCTGGCGTACGAGTCCGGAAGTCTGGGCCCGCGGCGGGCAGGTTCGTGCCAGTCATCCGGAGCGTCGGCGATGGTCTTCCGCCGGCCCACCAGGCGAGTTCACCCCGGGCGAGGCCCGCTCTGTGCAAGCTGGTGTTCTCGTCGACATCATTGTTGGTGGCGATCATCGTCGGGCGGGTCAGCGGTGGCTCCTGGGCCCCTGTCCTGACGCGATCAGGTTCGGCGCGGCCGCCGCATCGAGTTGAACCGTTTGCACTCCCAAAAAAATGAGCGTATACATTAATGAGTCCACTCATTGGAGGCGGCATGCCAGATCAAATCGATCGCTTGCGCGGAACGACCCGCACCGCAGGGGGTCGGCGCGAGCGCAACATGGACGACAAGCGTCGCCGGATCTTTGCGGCGGCAGCAAACCTGTTCGCTGAACACGGCTTCGACGGCGTGAGTACGCAGGAGATCGCCGACCGTGCCGACGTCGCCGCCGGCACCGTGTTCCGGTACGCGTCGTCCAAGAACGAGCTCCTGCTCATGGTCTACAACCAAGACATGAATGCGGCCATCGATGACGGTGATCGGGCATCGGCAGGCGTCCTCGACGCGGTCGAGGCACTCGTCGCGCTGGTCCGGCCCATCCTGATGATTTCCCTTCAAAACCCGTTCACGATGGTCGCCTACCAGCGGGAGCTGCTTTTCGGCGCCGCAGCCGAGGTGTATCGGGCCGAGGGCCTGGAACTGGTCGCCCGTCTCGAGCGAGCGATTGCTGCGCGGCTGGTTGAGAGCACTCCTGCCTGCGGCATCGAAGAGGACGTCCTTGCGCAAGAGGCGCGGTGGGCCGCCCGCACCATCTTCGCGGCGCTCTCACTCATACTCGCCGCGCCGTCCACGGGCGCGCAGCCCACAGCAGATCCCAGCGACGAACTTCGGGGACAGGTCGCGCAGATCGTGCGCGGCTTCCTCGCGACCGTACAGCAGTAATCCAGAAATCACAGAGAGAGAAGCCGGACCGTGTACTACTCCAGCAGCAATTACGAAGCGTTCGTCCACCCGCGCAAACCCGACGGCGTCGAACGCAAGACCGCATGGTTCATCGGAGCCGGCGTGGCGTCAATGGCCTCAGCGGCCTTCATGATTCGCGACGGCCAGATGGACGGGTCAAAGATCACCATCCTCGAGCGGCTCCCGCTCCCCGGCGGGGCCCTGGACGGAATCCGAGAGCCGAAGAAGGGCTTCGTCATCCGCGGCGGGCGGGAGATGGAAGAACACTTCGAGTGCCTGTGGGATCTGTATCGTTCGATCCCCTCGATCGAGACCGAGGGCCTGTCCGTGCTCGATGAGTTCTACCGGTTGAACAAAGACGACCCGAACTACTCCCTCCAGCGGGCCACGATCGAGCGGGGCCAGGACGCCGGGACCGGCGGCCGCTTCGATCTCTCCGAAAGCTCCCAAAAGGAACTCACCGAGGTCTTCTTGGCCACCCGTGAGTCGATGGAGGGTAAGCGGATCAACGAAGTCTTCAGCGAGGAGTTCCTCACCACGACCTTCTGGATGTATTGGCGAACCATGTTCGCCTTCGAGGAGTGGCACTCCGCCCTCGAGATGAAGCTGTACCTGCACCGATTCATCCACCTCATCGGCGGACTGCCCGACTTCACGGCCCTGAAGTTCACGAAATACAACCAGTACGAGTCACTGGTGCTGCCCTTGTACCGTTGGTTGCTCGACCAGGGCGTGACGTTCAGGTTCGGCACGGAGGTCACCGACGTCGACTTCGCGATCACGGCCGACCGCAAGACGGCCACGGCCATCCACTGGATCGCTGAGGGCGTCAGCGGCGGCATCGATCTCGGCGACGATGACCTCGTACTCACCACTATCGGCTCACTGACCGAGAACTCCGACAACGGGGACCAGCACACACCGGCAAAGCTTGACCAGGGCCCGGCCCCGGCCTGGGACCTGTGGCGGCGCATAGCCGCACAGGACCCGTCGTTCGGGCACCCGGACGTCTTCGGCTCGAACATCCCGCAGACCAAATGGGAGTCGGCAACGGTCACCACGTTGGACCGGCGCATCCCTGCGTACATCGAGAAGATCGCCAAACGCGATCCATTCAGCGGAAGGGTGGTCACCGGCGGCATCGTCACCGCCACGGACTCCTCCTGGCTGCTGAGCTGGACCGTCAACCGCCAGCCGCACTTCAAGCAGCAGCCCCCGGACCAGATCGTCGTCTGGGTGTACTCGCTGTTCGTCGACAAGCCTGGCGACTACGTGAAGAAGACCATGCAGGAGTGCACCGGTGAGGAGATCACCCAGGAGTGGCTCTACCACATGGGCGTTCCCGTGGCCGAGATCGACGAGCTCGCGGCGCAGGCCGCCACATGCGTGCCCGTGATGATGCCCTACATCACGGCGTTCTTTATGCCCCGACAAGCAGGCGACCGACCCGCTGTGGTCCCGGCCGACGCGGTCAATTTCGCGTTTCTCGGCCAGTTCGCCGAAGCCGGAACCCGCGACACAATCTTCACTGTCGAGTATTCGGTGCGCACCGGAATGGAGGCGGCCTACCAGCTCCTCGGCATCGACCGCGGCGTGCCAGAAGTCGTCAATTCCACCTACGACGTGCGCAAGCTACTGGCCGCCACCAGCCGTCTTCGCGACGGCAAGGAGCTCGAGATCCCGGGCCCGGTCCAGCAGCAAGTGATGAAGCGGATTGCCGACACCCAGATCAGCGAGATGCTCACAGAGTACGGCCTCATCTCCTGAATCGGAGTGATGTCCGTCGCGTGTCAAGGTGAAGCGCCCGCCCCCTTGTGGTTGGGCGGGCGCTTCGGGTTGATGCACTCAGTCAGCTGTCGCTCTCGGTGCACCAGGGGAAGTACGAGTGCCCGACGAGCCTTCCCAACCGCCACTCCCCCGAGGCGTCGGAGTCCCCTCTGCGAATTGGGGCCAAATCTGCGTCCGTAGACGTCCGCCATGGTGACGTACATCAGAGCGCCATAGTGGTTCCGGTTCGCTCGGGGCTTGCGGTGAACGGGGCGGCAATGTGGCTAGATATCGCCGCCGATGGCCTCGCCGAGTTTGGCAATGGTCCGCTCGTTACGACGGTAGTGCGAGAACTGGCCGATACGAGTACAGATCACAAGATCTGCGCGTTGCAGCGTCGCCATGAACTGTGAAGCGGTGGACTGTGACACGTTTGCACGCGCTTGAATGTGCTTGAGGCACACTCCGACCTCGTCCGCTGGCCGATCCTGCGGCGGAAATGAGTTGCCGTCCTTGAGCCAGCCCAAGATTGCCAAGCGAGTTGGGTGGCCGAGCGCTTTGAAGGCGCTCACCAGTTGATCGTCGCTGAGGTCTTCCATGACTCCAGCATAGTGTCAAATCGTGATATCGCGATGTCACGATGCTGTGGTAGACCTGATATCGGTAAATTGCGTTATTGCGATGAAAGAGGAACCATGGCACTGAGAACTGCATTGGTCGTCGGAGCACGTGGTGTGATCGGCGGGAACTTGATCGAGCACCTCGATCGCGTGGGAGGCTGGACGATCATCGGACTCTCTCGGCGGGGAGGGGTTTGTCAGGGATCGATTCGGCATATCGCCGTTGACCTTTTGGACAAGGACGACACCGCTGGGAAGCTCGCCAGCCTGACTGAGGTCACCCATGTCTTCTATGCCGCCTATCAGGATCGCGCGAGTTGGGCGGAACTGGTGCCGCCGAACTTGGCGATGCTCACAAATGTTGTCGATGCGATCGAACCCGTGGCGCCGAAGCTGGAGCACATCAGTTTGATGCAGGGGTACAAGGTCTATGGCGCTCACCTGGGGCCCTTCTCGACGCCGGCCCGTGAGGACGATCCGCCGCACATGCCGCCGGAATTCAACGTTGACCAGCAGCAGTTCCTTGAGCGCCGTCAGGCCGACGCCGCTTGGTCGTGGTCGGCATTGCGCCCCTCGGTTGTGGCCGGCATTGGGCTCGGTAACCCCATGAACCTCGCCATGGTGCTTGCGGTGTACGCCTCGATCAGCAAAGAGCTCGGCGTCCCGTTTCGGTTCCCGGGCAAGCCCGGGGCCTACTCAAGCTTGATCGAGATGACGGACTCGGGGCTGCTGGCGGAAGCCACGGTCTGGGCGGCAACGAGCCCCGGTAGCAGGAACCAAGCTTTCAACATCACTAACGGGGACATGTTCCGCTGGTCGTCGATGTGGCCGAAAATTGCAGCGTTCTTCGACCTCGAGGTAGCGCCACCGCTGCCGATGAGCCTGAGCGACGTGATGGCAGGCAAGTCTGACCTCTGGGACGCAATGGTTGCGAAGCACGATCTGGCAAAGACTCCCTACTCTGATGTGTCCTCCTGGCAGTTTGGCGACTTCGTCTTTGCGTGGGATTACGACGTCATTGCCGACACCTCAAAATCGAGACGTGCTGGCTTCCACACCTATGTTGATAGCGAAGCAATGTTCCTGAGAATCTTCCAGAGCCTCCGAGACCAGCGACTGATTCCCTAAGCGGAAGGCGGGAACGCCGCAGCCAAAGCGCCTGCCCGGACGATGCCCCGAACTGACGCGGACGGTGGTCGGAATGCGGCTGCGGCTGCCCAGCTTCGGAGTGTGGCGCCGGCTCGAATTCCCCGGCACCATGGTCGACGACGAACTATCCACGGAGGAAGGCCTGCGCGCGCTGGATCGTAATGTTGCGTCGGGTATCGGTGACGGGGAACTCGCTGCATATTCGAACGAGGGAGACGGGATCGATGAGCCCGGCTTCGACTAGCGCGTCCACAAACTCCAGGTCCTTTTCATCACCACGAACCAACTTTGCGGCACACAGATCGTGTGGATCGAGGCATCGGGCCAGTGCGCCGTTGGGACTGTCTGGTGCCAGCTGAACGGTGCGGGTCTCCCAGCCATTCGGGAGCACCGCGGTCGTAGCGTTGACACCCTGCACGTAGAAGCCGTGGTCCATGTGAAACTGGGACCACTCCCCCAGGTTGACGTCGATGAGCGTAGCCAGGGTGTAGTCCGCATCGTCCGTGATCGGTGCAATGTCGACCTCTTCAGAGAGCGTGGCCCGTTCGGGCAGCTGCGTCTCATCATAGGAACCGAGGATGGCCTGGCTGCCAATGACGAGTACCTCGCGTTGCTCAGTGACCCTGGTGGCGTGCCGGATCGCCTCCTCGAGCTCCCTGCGTTTCATTCTTGGTTAGCCCGCTCGATTGCTGCGACCCGCTCGCCTTGAGTGAGGGCACCAGCGAACGGCGAGTTCTGTCGGAGTTCCCGACCCTCCGGAGTGTCCGCGAGCATGCCCAGGATGAGTAGGTCCACGGGACTATCCACAAGCTCGGCCCAACGATCAACCCACTTCTGCCCGATCGGGGAACGGAGCCGAGCCCGAAGGCGAACGAGGTTGTCCGGCACCACATCAAGCACAGCCTGCGGATCGGTCCTGAGCCTGTTCGCGAGAGTGCGATGCAGTTCCATCGTCACCCTCTCTTCACGACGAGTGTTGACGACCTCCACGCGGGGACGTCGCCCCATCACAGCCAGGGCACGCTTGAGCGTTCCGAGCTGAATCCGGTCGTCCCGCTCGGACTGTTCCATCCGCGTGACCGTACTGGGAGCAACACCCAGATTCTCAGCGAGATCACGAACCGTCCACCCGACTGACCGGCGCGTGTCTGCAATCGTTGTCGACATCTCATTCCTCCTGTGTTGCATTGTACTGCAACAAGGTCGAGGGCGCTGGAGGTCTTCCCAGACCATCCCAACCGGGACGTGCACCTCGTCGACTAGAGACATGACCAGGCGGGTGCCGGCAAGGCTCGCCAGCGGTACCGCGTGACCGCGGCAACTGGACCAGGCTCCTCCTCCTGAACGATCTCGTCCGCGTCCATGGTGTGCACCTTCCTCCTGTCAGCCCGCAGCGTCCAACTGGGTGATCCATCCAGGTGACTGCACAACTTTCCGCCTGAACAACCACCCGCCCAACGCGGCGGATGGCCGGCCGGCCGCGGAACGGCGCCGTTCAGCCCTGCCGCCGAGTGTACGCCCGCCCTGCAGAAGCACAGGGGGTTCCCCCTGCGACGCATCGGCAGCAGGCCCTGTGCCCGCTCTGGGATAGCAAGAACTTGGCTTGATAGCCGTGTGGCGCGATGACGACAGCAACCTGGAACACCTATCGCCGTTTTGGTAGTACCGCGGTAGTATTATGGTATGAAAATCAGTGTTAGTCTGCCAGACGAGGATGTTGCTGTCCTCGATGAATATGCTCGCGCTGCCGGCCTCTCGTCTAGGTCGGCCGCAGTGCACCACGCCGTGCGCATGCTGCGGCTTCCCGCTCTGGAGCAGAATTACGAGGCGGCCTGGAGCGAGTGGGAAGCCTCGGGTGACCTCGCGGTGTGGAGCGTGACCGCGGCTGACGGGATTGCCGATGCTGCGCGGTGAGATCCGGCTCGTGGATCTCGATCCGGTGCGAGGGAGCGAGGCCGACAAACGACGTCCGGCCGTAATCGTCAGCAACGATCGCGCGAATTCGATCGCGGCGCGGCTGGGCCGCGGAGTGGTCACCGTCGTGCCCGTCACCAGCAACACTGACCGGATCTTCCCTTTTCAGGCGCTGTTGCCCGCCGGCGCGACCGGGCTACCTCAGGACTCCAAGGCCCAGGCCGAGCAGGTGCGCTCGATCGCCGTCGAGCGGCTGGGCGCGATCCTCGGGCGTGCCCCTGCGGATGTCATGGAACAACTTGACGACGCATTACGTCTTCACCTGCAGCTGTAGCGACCCCACCGCTCCGCGGCGGGATCCGCTACCGGACTTTGGCGTGCCCGCTGAGGGTTCCACCTACGGGCATCCATCTCGGCGCCGCCCTGCGGTGACGCCAACCAGCGATAGCGAAGACAAGGCTCATTCGAGCTTCTTGAGCATCTTCACCGAGGTTGTCTCGTAGCCGAGGGAATCGTAAAGTCCCCTGGCACCGGTGTTGAATCCGAAGACGCTGAGGCCGAGAGAGCGCGCACCGTGTGAGCGTGCATATTCCTCGCCGAGCAGCATCGTTGTTCTCCCATGACCCTGGCCACGCTGGTCAGCGTTGATGAAAACGTCCCAGACCCACCACGCCCCCGGATCGGTGGTGACATCCTGCCCGATCCACAGATATCCCACTGCCGTGCCAACCTCGTTCATAACGTGAAAGACCTCATTGCCGGGGCTCTGAGTACTCTTCGGGAATGAACGAGCCATGCTCTCGACCGCTATGCGCCGAGCTTCCTCGTGTGATCGACCCTGGGCAAGTAAATCGCCGACATACTCCGCGCAGCTTTGCTCAATCCATGTCGGGAACTCGCTGGCCAAGATTCGCTGAAGGGTTACGGTCACCTCTCAATTCTTCCAGGCCGAGCCGTCGAGTTGCACCGACGGATTCCGAGAGCAGAGCGGGGACGGGCCGGAGGGCATGAACTATTGGATGAGGCCCTGGCCTAGATCTGTCACTCTTAGCGTTCCCTTGCGAACCCTGGACGCCATCAGCAGCCGCTCCCCCCTTCTCGCAGAATGAGTGCCGGGGATCGTCCGGGGATGGAGACGAATCTGAGCCCATGAGGCTGTCTCTGCCATCGCGCAACTATTCTGCGGAGAATCCGCCCGTTGCCAGGGAGTGTCGGAGACCAACCCGAACGGCCGGCCACTCACTCTGAATATTTGAGAATACGACGGTGTCCCGAAGCGCGCCGTCTGGTCCGACGGAGTGGCTGCGTAGCACTCCGTCCTGTTTCGCGCCCAATGCTGCTATCGCCTTTCTCGATATGCGGTTGTGCCAGTGAGTGCGAAATTCCACCGCGATGCAGTGCAAGTCGTCGAAGGCGTAGCCCAGCTGCAAAAGCTTGGCCTCGCGATTCGCCCCGGTGCCCTGAGCGCTTCTGGCCAGCCAGGTCGATCCAATCTCCACTCGCGGGGCATCGACGTTCGGATTCATGAAGGTCGTCATGCCGACTATCCGTCCTGTTGATGTAAGCCGGGTGGCCCAGGGCAGGACAAGTCCCTGTGCGTGAAGACGGAGCCGGCGGGCAATCTCTCCCGCCATCGACTCGGGGTGCGGTACCGCGGTGTACCAAGCGCGCCAGAGTTCACCCTCGTCCGCGGCCACACACAAATCACCCACATGATCCAGCGAGAGCGGTTCAAGGGTCACGAGCGGACCTGTGAGCGTGCACGATACTGAGAGATCCATGTTTTGACGCTATGGCACCTCGGAAACTCTTTGAGCTTGAATGAGGCGCTGATCACGGGCGGTTTTGAGGATCAAGCCGCGACACATCCGCTCAGTGGGTCGGAGCGTAAGGTGGACCGAATGATGCCAACGCCGATCCTTGTCCCTGCGGCATCGACCACGTCCGCTGAGGTAGAGGTCTCGCTTCAAACCGAAGTCGTGCCAGACGCGGACAGCACGCCGGGTCCCGGCCTGGTCCCGGAGCTACTGATCACCTCTCTCGAGGCGAGCCTGGATTTCTGGTGCCGTCTGTGCGGATTCGAGGTGCTCTACGACCGCCCCGACGAGGGGTTTGCCTACATCACCAGCGGCACGGCGCACATCATGCTCGAACAAAGAGGATCGGGACGGAACTGGATACCTGCCCCTCTGGAACCGCCTCTCGGCCGCGGGATCAACTTCCAGATCACTGTGGCGTCGATACAACCGCTGCTGAGTGCTCTCGACGCCGCGAGCTGGACCCTCTTCATGGAACCGGAGACGAAGTGGTACCGGACTGGCACGACCGAGGCCGGCGTAGCCCAGTTCCTGGTTCAGGACCCGGATGGATACTTGATCCGATTCCAAGCATCTCTGGGCCGCAGGCCTACCGGGGCCGGCACCCTTTAACCCTGCAGCCTGACGCCGCTCTGTAGGAGCAAGCTCACGCTTGGTCGGGTGTCTCGAGAACTACTGTGGATCGCATGACTCCAACGATGCCGATCCTTGTCTCCGCGACATCACCGACGTCTGCTGAAGCCCAGGACGTGTCACGTCGGTACTACGAGGAGCTTGTGAGTCGCTACTACGGGCGACCCGCCTCTCGACAGGAGACCCTGGACGCCCAGGCCGGATACCCCAGTGATGACCTGGTCGCACCACTGGGCATCCTTCTGCTGGCCCGCCAAGGAGCCACCGTTCTCGGCTGTGCAGGAATGCGGGTACGGCCCGGCGACATCGGCGAGGTGACCAGAGTCTTCGTGGAACCTGCGGCACGGGGTAGGGGCGTGGGACGCCTTCTCATGAAGGAACTAGAACGCAAATCCTTCGAATTCGGACTCCATGCGTTGCGGTTGGACACACGAACGGACCTCGTCGAAGCGCGAAGCCTGTACGCGTCCCTTGGCTACATCGAAGGGGAAGCGCACAATACCGACCCATACGCTAACCACTGGTTCCGGAAGGAACTGGCCTGACGTCCGATTCCTGACGCCCAGCGAAGGACTTGGCTGGTTGATGGTGCCCGGTTAACGTTCGGCTGCGCGACGGCACGCTGTGGGGCCCCAGAAGCTCAATGTCCTCTAATCCGCTAGCGGGATCTCCTCCAAGGTTCGCCACTCGTATTGCCGGTTGTCACGGTGGAGCTCAATGAGTGCGAGAACCGGCGAGACCCGGGCCGCGACCCGCTCCGGCTTGTGCTCCAGAGCACGTATGACTCCCCGTCCGTCCGCGTCAGCGTTGACGTAGGCCATCGTCACGTGTGGGACAAATGGAAAGCGGGCATCCTCAGGTGGAGCCGCTGCTCCCAAGGAGCCAGTCACTGCGTGGCGGAGCGTTGCCCTCAGCCTCGAAAGGGATTCGGTCGGTTCGACGATGAGCGAGACCGCCTCCCGCAGAACAACTGGTTCCTGGAAGGTGAGTGAGATCGGTGGCCCCCCAGCGATCTCGCCTCGAACCTGATCAATGACCGTGCGCACGTGCAGATCATTGACAGTCGTTGCATTCCCTACCCCGACGAGGGTTAGATGCAGCCATTCGATCGGTACAGGGTCCAGAAACGAGAAGCCGCTCAGGACTTCTTGATAGTCGAGGACGAGCCGCTGCAGCGCGGGCTCATGTTCAAAGGTGAGATGCCAGGTGTAGTAGCGAGTCCCTCTCTCCCAGCCGGAGCGCCACCACCAATGGTCTCGTAGATCGATTGCGCCTTCCCTGGCCTCGGCCGGCATGACGGTCCTTCCCCAAACATCAGTCCCGAGTGACAGCGTATGCAAAGGATCGGCCTGAATGCGCTGACGGTTCGTCAGATGGCACGTTCCTCGTCGGGGTTGTCGTCGGCGATGCGGGCGATTTCGGCTGCCAGGTCCGTGAATGCGGTGCGGAGCTCGGCTGGCTCCAGGATGGTGAGACGGGCGCCGATGAGTAGCAGCCATCTGGCCATTGCCTGGTAGCTGTCGGCACCCGCGTTCACAATGCACGTATTAGCGGTCTCCTCGGTGACCGTTCCCCAGGCCGGTCTGATCCAGGCGTCAACCTGTGCGCACGGAGCGTGCACGCGCACGGTTCCTGTGACCTGCCGCCATCCGGCCGCTAGTTGCGCTGTCACATACTCGTGCAGGTCCTCGGCTGGCGGTTGCCGCGGGTAGCTGGGCTTGTTCGTGATCTGCGTTTCGCTGAGCCGGTCGACGCGGAATGTGCGCCATCCAGAGGACTCGAGACTGTAGGCGAGGAGGTACCAGTGGCCCATCGTATGCACGAGGTGTAGCGGTTCGAGTTGCCGGTTTCCGATCTCGCCCGAGTAGCGGCGGTATTGGCACAGGAGTTGTCGGCGGTCGCGGCAGGCGCGCGCGAGGAGCACGAGCGTGGTGATGTTGACCGGTCCAGCCGATGGACCGATTGCTGTCCCCAGGTCGAGGCTGCTGGTGTGAGCCAGGAACGCCTCGACGACGGGCTGCAACCGGGGTGGCATGACCCGGTGCAGTTTGTCGAACGCGCTCAAGGCGCCCTCGGCGGTACCGGCGGTGTTGGCGACCATGTCCCGGAGGGAGACCATCACGGCGATGGCTTCGTCGGTGTCGAACATGAGGGGCGGCAGTGTTGCCCCGGCCTCGAGCTGATAGCCGCCGCCGGCACCCAGCACGGTCGTGACAGGGTAGCCGAGCTCCCGCAGCCTGCCGATGTCCCGCCGCACGGTGCGTGGCGTCACGTCAAGCTCTTCGGCGAGTTGCTCCGCGTTCCAGTCGCGCCGCCGCTGCAGGAGCGCCAGTAGTCGCAGCAGCCGCCCGGGCGTATCCCACATAGAAACCATCATCCCGTAAATAGCAGGACAAGACCTGTCCGCCTTGCCTGCGAGAGTGCGCTCATGGACACCACACACGACAGCACGATCACTTCCTTCCGCGTCGACATCCCGCAGGCAGACATCGACGACCTCACCTCCCGCCTTCGTACGACTCGGATACCTGCCCCGCTGCCTGGAAACGATTGGGACACGGGAATCCCCAGCGGCTACCTCCAGGATCTGGTCACCGACTGGGCCGAGGATTTCGATTGGCGGGCCTTCGAGGCGCGTCTGAACGAGGTCCCGCAGTTCATGACGGTCATCGACGGTCAGCGGATCCACTTCGCCCATGTTCGCTCTGCCGTGCCGGATGCGACGCCGGTGCTCCTCACCCATGGCTGGCCCGGATCGTTCCTTGAGTTCCTGCACCTCATCGGACCGCTCACTGACCCGGAGGCCTACGGCGGAGACAGGGCAGATGCCGTGCATCTGATCATCCCCTCGCTGCCCGGCTTCGGCTTCTCCACTCCGCTCAACAGCGCAGGCTGGACCACCGCGCACATCGCTGCGGCATGGGTCGAGCTGATGGACCGCCTCGGCTACGGGCGCTTCTTGGTGCAGGGCGGCGACCTCGGCGCCGTCATCTCCCCGGAAATCGCCCGCGTCGCCCCTAAACGCGTGATCGGCGTGCACATCAACGGAGCGCTGGGCTTCTCCGGCGATATCAGTGAGGACGACCGTGCCGCGATGAGCCCCCTCGATCAGGACCGAATGGCGCGCGTTCGCAGGTTCATGAACGAGGAGTATGGCTACATTTCCATCCAGTCCACCCGGCCGGGCCTCGTCGGCGTCGCCCTTGCCGACTCGCCTGTTGCCCAGTTGGCCTGGATGCTCGACAAGTTCCGTTCCTGGACCTGGCCACTCGAGACCCTGCCTGATGAGATCCTCGGGCGCGAGTGGATCCTGGCGAACGCCTCGCTGTACTGGTTCACCGCCAGCGGCGGCTCGTCCGCTTACGTCGGCTACGCCCAAAATTCCTGGGGCGCCACGCCAGCAAACTCTGGAGTGCCGACCGCAGCTATCCAGTTCGCGCACGACGTCGGCATCCGCTCACAATCCATCCAAGCGAATACGATCGTTCGATGGAACGACTTCGAAGATCACGGCGGCCACTTCGCCGCCCTCGAAGAGCCCGAACTTCTCATCAATGACCTCCGCGGCTTCCTGCACCAACTGAAGGAGAAGGACTAGCCTAAGGCTCTCTACTTCTGCAGCCCAACTAACCGATAGGGCGTCGTGTAGAGGGTTCCTGTACTCGGCCTCCCGAACGATATCCCCAAACGAGGGAGTGCCCGGAGGTGCGGGAGCACCGATAGCTTTGCACCCGACACGTTGAACACTCTTCGACGATTCAACTTGCGAGGCAACTTCACGCAGAGACGGAGAAGAACATGGGCTTCCCCGTGGATAGCTCCCAGCCGAGCAAGAGGAGTCGGCTTCGGAAATGGCTGACGGGCGCCCTCATTGCGTTGGTCGTGCTGGCATCCCCATTCGTCGTAATGGAAGTCGCGTTCAACATCGCCACGGCACCGATGGTGGCCATCGCGGACAAAATGCGTCCCGATCCGAGCTGGAGCGAGGATGGCCACAACGTGGCTGGCGGACCCTTCTGCATTCGCTACACGGTGCCTTGCGACAGCATGTGGCGCGCCTACCGGACTGAACAGCACGTGACTCCCGCCGATGTACAACGGATCAGCGATGAAGCGCTTGGCGGTGCGAAAGTTGAAGGTGACTGCGAGACTTCGCCGCTTCCGGCCGGGCTCACCGGGGCGTACACGGCCTGCTCGGCAACAGGGATCATTGACGGGTATGACGTGGAGATCAAAGTCTTGAAACTCGCGGATTATGACGACGTCGAGCGGATCATTCAATTCAAATTGAGCAGCATCAAGAACCGCTAACCGTTCCCGCCACCGCGTCGAGCCATCACTCCTATCGCTCCGCATTTTCGACGCGTCGTCGAAGTCCGTTCACGGTTCGCCGATCGGGGACGAATTCCCCCGCGCTTACTTGCACTGTTTCGATAGCACAATCTTGTGCTACTTTTACAGCACAATGCTCGCGATGCTCGCGAGGGATTCGATCTTCTGGGGGCCTAGATGAACTTCCTCTTTCTCTTCGTGCACGCCGTTCAAGATCTACTACCTCTGGAAGTGGCCATCACCTTCGGCCTGGTCCTCTTCGCTCTGTCGTGGGTTCGACCCCGGCGCATGGTTTCACTCCCCCAGACCGGGCGGCGCACGGCCACTCTCACCTGGGCGGGAGTGGCGGGTTCCTTGCTCGTGGTTGTCGTCGCGACGGCAGTCAGCGCGATCGCCGTGTCGACCTATGACGCATCCGGGTATGACGGTTGGTGGCGTAGGCCGGCTCCGCTATTCGCGGCGACACTCGTGGTGGCTGCGGCGGCCGTAGCGCTTCGACGGATGCCACTTCCCGCGCCGGGAGAGCGTTCAATTGTTCCCCGCCGCCCGTGGCATGCGTTTGCGTCTCGTACCTTGCTCTGGATCTCCGGAATCACCGCGACGTTGCTCGCACTGACGGCAGCGTGGCAGATTGCGATCGCCAGGACGGCGCCTGCAGACGGACCGTTTTTCGGAAACGTTCCCGACTACACCGACCTGCCGATCTACATGAGCTTCAACAGCGGGTACGGCTACCTATCCGGGGCAGGATGGCCGAACCATCTCGCCACTCTCGTGGCGCTCGCACTGGCCTGCGCCGTCTTTTTCGCCGTGCTGCACACGGACGCCAACCGGCCCGTGTTTGCCCGATCGACCGCCTCCAGCGCGCGCTCGGAACGAGAACTAACCGCTCGACTGTTCACGTACATCCTGCTCGGTGGACTCATCACCACGCTCGGAGCCGTGTGGATGCACACCGGTTCCTCCGGGCAAGCTCTGGTCGGATTAGACGAGCAATGGGTCTCCGACAATCAGTCCTACCCGCGCATTCTCGTAGCCGGTGGCTACGACGCGATCGCCCGCCCCATGAACCTCCTGGGCTATGCATTCCAGGCTGGCGGAGTCGCGTTCCTCCTCCGACTTGCAGTCGACACCGCCCGAGCCGCACTCGCGACACGACGCTCACGCCTCGCAACACCGGAGCATGAAGTCTCGACCAACGGACCACGGCGATGACCGGGACCACGCCAAGCTCTGCGGATGAAATCGATGCGCTCTTCCGCGGAGCGATCCGCTCCGGACAACTCGGTGACGGCGAACGCCTGCCAACCGTCCGACAAACCGCACGAGATTTCAGCGTCGCACAGGCCACAGCCGCAAAGGCCTACAAATCTTTGGAACGCGACGGACTCATCGTCACCCGCACCGCCGCCGGCACCCGCGTGGCCCCTGGCGCATCCCGGGCGCCACAGGCGGTCATCGAGCACGCCCGCGCACTCGCGGAAGCAAGCGAAGGCGCACTCGTCACCCTCGAAGACACCATCGCAATCCTCCGCGCAGTCTGGCGAACAGAAGCGACGTGACGTTCCCCCTTCGGGGACATCGCTCATCGTTTGGAGAGCACTTTCCCGCGGTCGGGTAGAAGTTCTCCCGATGGGGACGTGGCTGGCGGCTTACCTAGTTGGGAGGAGCGAGGCGCTCAATGCACTCTTCCGCTGCCATACCGTCTTGAACGGAATCATCACCGGTCAAGTCAGCTCGTGGACTCACCGAACCATGTTGGCCATCTCCGGCAGCTTCCCAGCCCTGATCGGCGAGGCAAGCGATCATCTCCACCTGCCACGCCGACAAATCTTCTTCAGGCTCGGTCGAAGCGAGTGGAGTACTGATAGCTGACGTCGTCGAAGGGACTGGTGCGGCTGAGTTCGAACAGCCGGCCAGAAGCAGGATGGCTATCGCCGAAAGTCCCATAAGTGCCCGAGAGTGGTGACGTTGCGTCATAAGTTGTTCCCCCTGCGCCAATGCTAGTGCGCACCCCGAGCAATATGATGGGTTCCAAGTTTCGTGGGCGCCGCCATCTGAAACCTCACTTGGTCGTGACAAATACGCGCCGTGCGGTGCCCGCGCGATCGTGCAGGCCTCGACGCCGAGATGCATACGACCTAGAGATCGGGGCACCGCATGACTCAGTCACGTGGCTATGCCGGGCTATGGCAAATACTGGGGGCATTCCTGTCCTTCCTCGCCAAGGGCATCGGTGCCGGGCTGTCCTCGATCGCCACCATGACTTTCGGAGGCCGAGCGGCCCCCGGCGACCTGCCAACATCGCCGCCGGCGAAAGAGTATCGACCGTAGACGACCCGCGCAGCTGACGCACTCAGCAGGCCCAAACTTGGCACTGTCCAAGATCAGCGGATGTGCCCTACGTTCATGGTCATGGGAAGTCAGGAGAGAAATGCACCCGAACCGAAAACGGATCGTGAAGGCAGCGGTAGTAACGCTTGGTTCCTTCGCCTGCATCTTTCTGGGCCTTCTAGGTTGGGTCACGGCCTACGTTGAATGGTCGTCCCAGAATGTACTTGATGCCAGCCATCTACTTCCTAGCGTGCTGATTCCGACCTTCTTACTCATCGTTGGCATCCTGTCGGTCGTGAACTTCATTCGAGGCGTCCGCGGGGCAAACAAGCGGCAGTCCTAGAGGTGCTGCAGCAGTCCCGCCAGGGGTTCCCTTACTGAGACAGACCAAGGTCGACGGTGCAGATGGAGACACAGGCGTGTAGCCGAATCCGAGCCAAAGTTTGGCACCCGACCGGCCCTGGCCGACACCGGGCCGACCAATTGGTCACCGGCCTCCGAGTTGGGCGTCTTGAGAGTCTGGGGTCTCCTAGGAGGGCGGCGCCAGCCGCTGCAGCACCGTCGCCGGCTCCGACTTCACCGTGCGGTCCGGCTCGGCGTAGTGAGCCTTCGTCGTCGACGTCGAGGTGTGTCCAAGCATGTGTCGGCCGCAGCCTGGATGCCCAACTCGTTGGCGAGCAACGTCGCCCCGGCACGACGAAAGGAGTGCGGGGTGATTTCCATGCCCTCGAGGCCGGCGTTCCGGAGGATGCCCCGAAACGTGCGTCTGACGTTGTACGGCGTGAGTGGAGTGCCTTTCCGTGAAAAGAACAGCAAGTGCTCAGCGTCCGCCGGATCAATGAGCGCCAAGCGCTGGCGAATCACGTCGGCCGCGAATTGCGGTGCGGCAATGACGCGGTTCGACTCGTGAGTCTTCGGGTGCGCCTGACGGAGAGTACCGGCGCCGTTGTGCACGACGAGGGTGCCGCTGATGTTCACTCGCGGCGGGTCGGCATCCATGTCTACATCGCATTGCCGATGTGCCAGTGCCTCCCCGATCCGCGTCGCCGTGCCGAGCATCACCTCGATGATGTCTCGCACCTGCCCGTCGGAGCGTGGTCCCATCGTGCCCGCCGCCGTGCGCCAGTCGTGGGTAACGAGGCGGATGGCGGCTATCTGCTCCGTCGTGAGCGCCTTCGGGGTATGAGGGGGCTTCTTCATCCGCGAGGTCTCCTTCACGGGATTGCGCGCGATGATCTCCCGTCGCACCGCGAACGCCAAGATCATGCTGAGGATCGTGCGGGAGTGCTTCGCTCGCGTGTAGGACTTTTCACGCTGCTTCTTCAGGAACAGCTCGATCCGGCCGACGGTCACTTCGCGAATGGTGAAGTGCTCGAAGAAGGGCAGCACGAGCACGCGCAACTCCCGCTTGTAGGTGTCCTTTGTTCCTTGGGCACGGTCGACGTCGAGCATCACGTCCTCCAGCCAGGCGTCGGCGAGCATCGGGAATGGCGAGCCCGCATTCAGCGTCACCTATGCCGCCGGTGCGCATGCGCCCGGCCAGTTCGACTTTGAGCGCTGCCTGTGCCGCATTACGACTCGAACGAGTCGCTGTGACCTTCCGCGACTGACCATCCCAGTCGCGGAAGCGTGTGGTCGCTCGGAAGATCCCGGGACTCACCTGTCGCGTAGTGATTTCGCCGAATGTGCTGATCGGTAGTCGGGGTCGTCCGGCCACTAGCACTCAGTCCCGCTGCCGCTGAGGGATCGTTCGGGTTCATGGAGTCCGTCCAGCCATTGGCGAACGTCAGAGACGCGGTAGTGGATCTCCCGGCCGACTCGAATGCCGGACGGGCCGCGGCCGTCGGTGCGCAGGTCGTAGATGGCCTGCACGTGCACGCCGAGATATTCGGCGAGCTCGCTTGTAGTCAGTACAGGCTCGAGGCCGAGCCCGAAGAGTCGTTCGCTGTCCATATCCTGTAGGTGTTCGAGGTCACCCCAACCCAATCGAACTGGATCGTGCAGCTTCCCTACAAGCACCCCGAAACGGCGGGAACTTTGGAATAGACGGTGAATAAACGGATAGTGCATCAAGTCTTGCCCTTTCAGTGAGGACAAGAAACCCTGATCAGATATTAATTAAAGTAGGGCGGCCGGGACTTGAACCCGGGACCGACGGATTATGAGTCCGCTGCTCTAACCAGCTGAGCTACCGCCCCAAAAACCGCGGTTACTCCGGGGAGTGTGCGGCAGCCTCGGAGGTGATCGTGTCAACCACGGGTTCCCCACGATACAGGCACTCGAAAGTGTTCAGGGTGCGGTTGATGTCGTGCACACCGATCAGTTTCAGCGACTCGCGCTTGAGCGCGGCGAGTTCGTCGGGAGCCGCGGTGAGCACCTGGGTGAGCTTGGCGGCCATGTCCTTGGCGCTGCCCGGCTCGAAGAGGTACCCGTTCTGACCGTCGTGCACGAGGTGCGGCAGGGCCATCGCGTTCGCGGCGACCACAGGAAGCCCGGAGGCCATGGCCTCCATCGTGGCGATGCTCTGCAACTCCGCAATGGACGGCATCGCGAAGACCGTCGATCGCGTATACGCGGCGCGCAGCTCCTCGTCGGTCACATACCCGGTGAAGGTGACCCGGTTGCGGATGCCGAGCGTCTGGGCCAGGTGCTCGAGATTGCGTTTCTGGTCGCCGCCGCCGACGATCTCGACCTTGACGTCCAGGTCGGGTGACAGCAGGGTCACGGCGTGCAGGAGCACATCGATCTGCTTCTCCCCGGTGACGCGTCCGACGAAGAGGATTCGGTTCTCGGTGCGCGGTTCGAAGCTTGGCGCGTAGTTGTGCGCGTCGATGCCGCACGAAATCGCGTGGACGCCCTCAAGCCCGGTGTAGCGCTCGAGGAACTCGGCGGCACGCACGGTCGGCGTGGTCACGGCTTCGGCGCGGCCGAAGGTGCGGCGTGCGGCCTTCCAGGCGCCCCTGACCATGCCCTCGTGCAGCCACTTGGGCAGCAGGGTGAATTCGAGCATGTTCTCCGGCATGAAGTGATTCGTGCCGATGATGCGGATCCCGCGCTTGGCGGCTTCGATGGTGACGCCGCGGCCCACGTTGATGTGGGACTGGAAGTGCACGACATCCGGTTTGAACGTGTCGAGGATGCGGCGGCTTTCCGCGTGGATCAGCCACGGCAGGGCGAAGCGCAGCCAGTCGTGCGGGTACCAGCGCCAGCTCTTCAGGCGGTGCACGACCATCGGCTGGCCTTCGTGGAATTCGGTCCAGGTGCCGTGCTTGCGGGACGGCGCGGGTGCCATGATCTGCACCTCGTGGCCGCGCGCGACCAGGCCGGCGGCGAGCCGCTCGGCGAAGCGTGCCGCACCGTTGACGTCAGGGGCAAAAGTGTCCGCGGCGATGAGAACCCGAATCGGCTTCTTCGTTGCCGGCTCGACACGGGAGGCGTCGCTCGGCAAATCGGTCGAATCTGACAAGTGGAATTGTCCCAACGTAAGTGAGCCGGAGGTCGTCATCCGGCAAGAAATCAAGGATTCATCGGCGCGCACACCGACGAGGTCTTCTAGCACCCTATTCTAAACCGTCGTGACTACAGCCATTCCCGGCACCGGCGCGTCACTGCGCGGAGCCGCGGAGGGGCATCGCACAAGCGGAACGAGGGTGCCGGCGGATGCTATCCCGCGGCCTGCGGGTGGTAGCGGGCGAGCAGGAAGACGCCGTAGATCGCGATGGCACCGGCGACGATGAAGGCCACGGCCGCCCAGGCCGGCGCCTGCGCCACCTCGCCGAGCACGACGATTCCGATGCCGACCGCGATCAGCGGGTCGATCACGGTCAGGCCGGCGATCACCAGGTCGGGCGGACCGGACGCGTATGCGTTCTGCACGAAGTAGGCCCCGAGGGTCGCGCCGAGCAGCAGCCCGGCCACGCAGGTCAGCGTCAGCCACTCGAAGTTGCCGTTCTGGGTGCGGTTGATGATCACCTTCGCGAGGGTCGCGACGAATCCATAGAGAACTCCGGCGCCGATGATGTACAGGATCGCCGGGAAGCGGGTGCGCAGAAAGCCGAAGAGGCCCCCGAACACGAGCAGGACACCGCCCAGCATGATCAGGATCGTGACGAGGTTCGCATCCGTGACCGGCTTGTCGACGGCGGTGAACGCGGCGACAGTGACGAAAAGTCCGACCCCGCCCACGCACATGCCGATGGCGATCTTGGACGCCCGGTTGACCTTCACGCCGGAGACGCGCGCGTTGAGGATCGAGGTGATCACGAGGGCCACCGCGCCGAGAGGCTGGACCACGATGATCGGCGCGAAGTTGAGGCTGGACAACTGGAAGAGGATGGCCAGGCCGAGCATCAGCGTGCCGAACACCCAGGAGGGCCGGCCCAGCAGGAGGGCGAGCTGGCGCGGGTTGAGCCCGCCGGTGACCTCCACGGTCCTGGCCTCGACCTTGGTCACCCCGCGGTGCTGAAACTGCGCCCCGAGGGAGAGGAAGACCGCGCCGACCAGGGCGAGCGGGATTCCGATGGCCTGGCGGGGATCGATCGTGAGGTCCACAGCCAAGTCAGTCAGGTCGAGGGTCACTCAATGACCCTATCGAGAACCAGCCCGTTATCCTTGCTGAATGGCCGTGCGAGCAATTGTTATTTCCGGAGATCCCGTTCTCCACTCCCCCGCAGCATCCGTCGAGGAATTCGACGATGACCTGCGCGTCCTGGTACAGGACATGTACGAGACAATGGATGCCGCCCCCGGCGTCGGCCTCGCCGCGCCCCAGGTCGGCGTGCCGCTGCGCCTCTTCACCTACAGCTACCTCGACGATGACGACCGGTCATGGCGTGGTGTGGCTATCAACCCTGAACTGTGGATCACCCCGGTCCCGGCCGGTGAAGCGGACGAGGACGAGGACGTCGAAGGCTGCCTGTCCTACCCGGGCGAACGTTTCCCCCTCCTGCGCTCCCCGTCGGCGATCCTGCGCGCGGTCGACCTGGACCAGGAGCCGTTCGAGATCCATGCCGAGGGCTGGCTGGCCCGGATCTTCCAGCACGAATACGACCACCTCGACGGCACGCTCTACGTGGACCGTCTCGAGCATTTCTACGCGAAGATCGCCAACAAGGTCACCCGCAAACGCGGCTGGGGCATCCCCGACCTCAGCTGGGTCCCCGGGGTCGACAACCTCGAGGACTGAGCCACCGGGACACGGCCACCTCCCGCTCAGCGGGAGAGGTCGACGCCGTGCACACCGTTGTGGAAACGCAGCGACGGGAAGATCGCGGACACGGAGAATCCGACGCCGGGCACGGTGCCGGCTTTGAAGACACCGCCGAACAACTCGGCCCGTTCCCGCATCTGGGTGATCCCCGCACCGCTGATGCTCTCACTGAGCGCCTTGAGGTCGTCGTCGATCGTGTAACTGGTGCGGGCGGCGAACTCCCCCGCATCGGCGCTTGAACGCCGGGCGCCGGCACGAATGCCGTCGTCGTCGACCTGCAGCTGCAGGCCGTCCCGGGTCCAGGTGAAGGTGATCTTCGCCTCCGTACCCGGGCCGCCGTGCTTGAGGGAGTTGGCCAGCGCGCTCTGGAGAATCCGGAAGATGGCCAGCTCAGCGCCTGGCTTGAGCGGGAACCGCTCGCCCGCCTCGGTGAAACCCACGACGAGGCCGGCATCGCGCATAACCCGGAAGAGGTCCCTGGCCGACTGGAGGCCCGGCTGCGCGGTGGCGACGGATTCGCCCTCGCGCACGATGGTGAGCACCCGGCGCATGTCCGCGAGGGCGCCGCGCCCGTCCTCGGCGAGGGCAGTGGCGGCCCGCACCGCGCTGGACGGGTCTGTCTCGGCCGTGTACCTGGCCGCCTCGGCCCCGGTGACCAACCGGGAGACGGCCAGCACCGCGATGTCCTGGAGCTCGCGGATGATGCCGAGTCGGCCCTGCTGCTCAGCGAGGCTCAGCTCGAGGTCGATCCGCAGCTGCTCGGCCGCGGACTGGTTGACGGCGACTCGCCGCGCTCGCAGCCACAGCACGAGCAACAGCACGGAGAGGACTGCCAGCACGATGCTCGCGATCAACCAGAAATCCATGGACTACGCCTTTCCTGCGGCGGCTAGTGCCCCGGGTGCAAAAAAGGCCACCCGGGGTGGAGCCCTAGGTGGCCTTTAGCTCCCCGACTTGGACTCGAACCAAGAACCTGCGCATTAACAGTGCGCTGCTCTGCCAATTGAGCTATCGAGGAATGCTTGAACAACTCTGTTACTTTATCAAAAGTTCGGCATCTGCCAAATCGGGGCCTGGGTTCAGTACCCGATCCGGGCGTCGACGACGCCGACGAACCGCCCATCGCCAAGGAACGCTCTCACATTCAACCGGATGCGTTCAGCAAGGAGGGGCGCCGTCATCTCGGGCGTGTCTGCCGAGTGCGGTGTGATCAGGCACCGCGGTTCGCTCCACAGCGGATGCCCGTCGGGCAGCGGCTCCGGGTCGGTCACGTCCAGGGCCGCGCCGGCGATGGAGCCGGCGGCCAGGGCCGCCACCAGCGCGTCCGTGTCGACCAGCGGCCCCCGTGCGATGTTGACCAGGTTCGCCTCCGGACGCATCAGCGCGAGCTCTACCGCCCCGATCAGGTGCCGGGTGGCCTCTGTCAGCGCTGCGGCGACGATGACCAGATCGGCCTCGGGCAGAACCTCGGACAGGGCATCCGTCGGCACGGTGCGGTCCGCGCCGGGTACCGGCCGGCTGCTGCGGCGCACCACGGTGATGCGGGCCCCGAACGGCTCCAGCAGCCGGATGAGTTCCAGGGCGATCCCCCCGGCGCCGATGATGACCACGGAACGGCCGTACAGCGAGCGACCCTCCGGCACGGTGGACCAGCTTGAGGCCCTGGCCCGCGTGGGCAGAACGCGGAGCAGGGCCAGTGCGAGGGCGAGCGCATGTTCGGCCACCGGCTGGGCGTAGGCGCCCTTGGCGCTGGTCCAGAGCAGGTCCGGACGGGCCTGCGCGGCCAGGACGGCGCTGAACGCGTCGACGCCGGCCCAGGGCAGCTGCACCCACTGGATTTGCGGGTTGGCGGCCAGGGTGGCCCCGAGCAGGTCGGCCTGGGCGTAGGAGAGCCAGATCAATCCCCGGGTCGCGGGCGACAACTCCGCCACCTCCCCCTCGGCGGCGCGGACGGCCGCTGTGAAGACCTCTGCGGGCCGTGGCAGCACGGCGATCGGACCGCGGGCCGGGCGCATCCCCTCGGGAATGGGCGTCACCTCGTCGGCGAGCACGGCCCGGTGCTGCGCGGCAGGCCCGGTGTCGTCCGCGACGCGGCGGTCAGGATTCGTCGGCACGGTCGTCGCCCCGGTCGTGGTCGTCCGGATCGGCGTCCGGATCGGCGTCCGCGTCCTCGCCCGGACCGTCGCTCGCCTCATTGTCCAGTTCGTCGTCTGCCTCCGGCCCGGTCAGCGCCGCGGCCAGCCCCGCCACATACGGATGCCACGGGTCCTTGAACACCTCGTCGATGGTTCCGAGGCCGACGAGCACCCCCTGGTACAGCACGCCGATCCGGTTCGCCACCCGGCGCAGCACGGTGAGGTCCGAGCTGATCACGAGCGCAGAAAATGACCGTTCACGCTGGAGTTCGCCGATCAGGTCGACCACCGCGTCGCGCACCGTCACGTCGACCCCGGCGGTCGGCTCGTCCGCTATCAGCAGGGCTGGTCCGAAGACGAGGGCACGGGCGAGGGCGACCCGCTGGCGTTGCCCGTTGCTCAGTTCGTAAGGGTAGCGAGGCAGCACCGCCAGCGGGAGCCGCACGGCGTCCACCATCGTCGCCACGCGCGCGTCGAGCGCCTTGCGGTTGTAGCGCCGGTCGCGCTCCAGCACGGGCTCCGCCACGATCTCCGCCACCGTCATCGTCGGCGGGAGCGTGTCGGCCGCGTTCTGTTCGAGCAGGCCGACCCCGAAGGTGAGGCGGGCGAGCTTGCGGCGGCCGATCCTGCGCATCCGGAAGCCGAGCACCGTTGCCTCTCCCCCCGTGATGATCGGCCGGGCGCTGCCGAGCCCCGGAGCGAACGCCGCACCGGACAAAACGCTGGCGAGGGTGCTCTTGCCCGAACCGCTCTCCCCGAGCAGCCCGAGCACCTCGCCCGGCTTGATCTGCAGGGTGAGCCCGTGCACAGCGACATGGGCCGGGCTCACTCCGTGCGGCGGATACTCGACCGTGAGATCGCTGGTCGAGATCGGGAAAATCGGTTTGGCGCCGCGAGTCATGCGTTCTATCCTGCCGCACGCAGCCGGCGAAGCTTCTCCCGTCGGTCGGCCTGTTCTGCCGGGTCGGGAACCGGAAGCGAGGCAAGCAGTCGCTGCGTGTACGGGTCCTTCGGCGCCCCCAGGACCTCGGCACCGGTACCCTCTTCGACCAGCTTGCCCTTGTACAGCACTGCGATCCGGTCCGCGAGGATGTCGACGACGGCAAGGTCGTGGCTGATGAACAGGGCGGCGAAACCGAATTCCTCCTGCAGCTCGGCGAACAGTTCGAGCACCCTCGCCTGGACCGACACGTCGAGGGCCGAGGTGGGCTCATCGGCGATGAGCAGGCTCGGTTCGAGCGCCAGCGCCCTGGCCAGGCTGGCCCGCTGGCGTTGCCCACCGCTGAGCTCGTGCGGGTAGCGGTCGCCGTAGGCCCGGGGCAGCTGAACGGCCTCGAGCAGCTCGTTCACGCGAGTGCGCGCGCCGGCCGGGTTCTGGGCCCGCCCGTGCACCACCAGCGGCTCCGCCACGCATTCGGCGATCGTGAGCAACGGGTTGAAGCTCGACGCCGGGTCCTGGAACACGAAGCCGATGTCGCTGCGGAGCTTCTTGAACTCGCGTTCCTTGAACCCGTGCATTTCGTGCCCGAGCACCGTGAGCGAGCCGCCGGTCACCCGGGTCAGGCCGGCGATGGCCCGGCCCGTCGTCGTCTTGCCCGATCCGCTCTCGCCGACGAGGCCGAGAACCTCTCCCGGGCGGATGACGAAGCTCACGCCGTCCACGGCGGTGAAGCCGGCCCGGCCGAACCGGCCGGGGTATTCGATGGTGAGGTTGTCGGCCACGACGACCGGCGGGAGTTCCAGCCAGGCCGGCTCCCTGGCCTCCGCGCGCACAGCGGCGTGCGCGATTCCCTGGCCGACGTGCGGCACTGCGGCGAGGAGGCGCTTGGTGTAGTCGTTCTGCGGCGAGGAGAAGAGCGTTTGCGCGTCGGCCTCCTCGACCACCTTGCCCTGGTACATCACGGCCACCCGGTCGGCGAGGTCGGCAACGACGCCCATGTTGTGGGTGATCAGCACGATGGCGGTGCCGAACTCGTCGCGGCAGCGCCGGAGCAGGTCGAGGATCTCGGCTTGCACGGTCACGTCCAGGGCGGTGGTCGGCTCGTCGGCGACGATCAGGCCGGGGTCGAGCACGAGGGCCATGGCGATCACGACGCGCTGCTTCTGGCCGCCGGAGAACTGGTGCGGGAAGTAGTTGACCCGGGTCTCCGGGTCGGGGATCCCGACCCGGCCGAGGATCTCGATCGCCTTGGCCTTGGCCTCCTTGCGGCTGAACTGCCCGTGCGCCCGGATACCCTCGGCGATCTGCCAGCCGACCGTGTAGACCGGGTTGAGCGCGGTCGACGGTTCCTGGAAGACCATCGACACGTCGGTGCCGCGCACCTGGCGCAGTTTGCGCTTGCCGATGGAGAGGATGTCGTGCTCGCTCGAGCCGTCCTTGCTGCTGAGCAGCACCACGCCGGAGGCGGTCGCAGTCTCCGGGAGCAGGCCGAGGATGGTTTTGGCGGTCACGGTCTTGCCACTGCCGCTCTCGCCGACGATGGCGAGGACCTCACCGGGGGCCACCCGCAGGCTTACGCCGTCGACGGCCCGCACGGCACCCGCATCCGTGGAGAAGGAGATGCCCAGGTCGGTGATGGTCAGGACGTCGCTCACTGGGGAACCTCGAATTCGTCTTTCAGGATGCCGCCGGGCACGACCGATGTCTCGGCCACCAGCCCGGACGCCTTCGCCACCGATCGACGGCCGCGCAATCGGGGATCGGCCAGGTCGTTGAGGCTCTCACCGACGAGGGTCATGCCGAGGACGGCCAGCACGATGGCGAGGCCGGGGAAGAGTGCCGTCCACCAGATGCCGCTCGAGACATCCGACACCGCCTTGTTGAGGTCGTAGCCCCACTCGGCGGCGGCGGACGGTTCGATGCCGAAGCCGAGGAAGCCCAGGCCGGCGAGGGTCAGGATCGCCTCGGAGGCGTTGAGCGTGAAGATGAGCGGGAGCGTGCGGGTGGCGTTGCGGAGCACGTGGCGGAACATGATCCGGGCGTTGCTGGCCCCGAGCACGCGAGCCGACTCGACGTAGGCCTCCGCCTTGATCCGCACCGTCTCCGCCCGGATCACCCGGAAGTACTGCGGGATGAACACGGTGGTGATGGAGATGGCCGCGGCGAGGACACCGCCGATCAGGTTCGACCGGCCCCCGGAGATCACGATCGACATCACGATGGCCAGCAGCAGCGACGGGAACGCGTAGACGGCGTCGAAGACGACGACGAACACGCGGTCGAGCCAGCCGCCGAAGTACCCGGAGACCAAGCCGAGCATGACCCCGGCGAAGATGGAGAGGATCACGGCGATGACGATGACGATCAGCGCCGTCTGGGCACCCCAGATGACCCGGGACAGCACGTCGTAGCCGCCGACAGTGGTTCCGAGCAGGTGCGAACCGCCCGGGGGCTTCTGGGCGCCGAAGGCGCCGCTCGCGTCGCGGAGCTGGCTGTAGCCGAACGGCGAGACCAGGGGCGCGAGGATGGCGGTGAGGATGAAGATCCCGGTGATGACGAGGCCGACGACGAGCATCCCGCGTTGCAGCCCGACGCTTTGGCGGAGCTGGTGCACGACGGGCAGCCGACTCCACAGGCCGTGTTTGTTCGAGCCCGTCGCGGTGGACGTGGCGATCATTTCGGTATCGGTCATGCCACTACCAGTCATGTCAGTACCTCACTCTCGGGTCGATGAGCGCGGCGATGATGTCGACGACGAAGTTGGACAGGGCCACGATCACGGCGAGCAGGGCGACGATGCCCTGCACGGCGACGAAGTCGCGGGCGGTGAGGAATTGGGCGAGCTCGAAGCCCAAGCCCTTCCACTCGAAGACGGTCTCGGTCAGGACCGCGCCGCTGAGCAGCAGCGCGATCTGGAGTCCGATCACGGTGATGATCGGGATCAGGGCCGGCCGGTACGCGTGCTTGGTGACCAGCCGGTATTCGCTGACGCCGCGCGAGCGTCCGGAGTCGACGTAGTCGGCGCCGAGGGTGCCGATGACGTTCGTGCGGACGAGGCGGAGGAAGACGCCGGCGGTGAGCAGTCCGAGCGCGAGCGCGGGGAGGACCGCATGCGACACCACGTCCAGGAGGATCTGGGGGTCGCCGGTCTGGAGGGCGTCGATGGTGTAGATGCCCGTCTTGCCGGGCAGGAACTGCATCTGCAGCTCAGAGCCGGTCGACGCGCGCCCGGCGACCGGGAGGACCTTGAGCCAGACCGAGAAGACGAGCTTGAAGAGCAACGCCGAAAAGAACACCGGGGTGGCATAGCAGAGGATCGCAAAGATCCGCAGGAACGCGTCGGGCGCCTTGTCCCGCCAGTACGCGGCGACGAGGCCGAGCGGGATGCCGACGATGAACGCGACGATGAGCGAGTAGAAGACCAGTTCGGCGGTGGCGACGCCGTAGGTGAGGAGCACCTCGGTGACGGGCTTGTTGGTGCTGATCGTGGTGCCGAAGTTGCCGGTGAAGATGTTCCCGAGGTACTCGAAATACTGCACCAGGATGGGCCGGTCGTAGCCGGCCGCCTGGATGCGCTCGGCGAGCTGCTCCGGACCGAGGCGACCGCCGAGGGCGGCCGTGATCGGGTCGCCGGTGGCTCGCATCAGCCAGAACACCATCGACACGAGGATGAAGATGGTGGGGAAGATGAGGGTGAAGCGGATGAGGATGTACCGCCCGATCCCCCCACCCGAGGAAGTCCGTTTGCGCCGAGCGGCTTTTTGGGCCGGTGGGCGCGCTGCCACAGTTGTCATGCCTGCCTAACGCTTGGAAAGGGTCGGGGGCACCCAGCGATCGAGCTGCTGGATGCCCCCGGATTTCAAATTAGAGAAACTCTAGCCGTTTGACGGACTAACCTTTCGCCAGTGCTGCGTAACGGAACTTGAACGACGCGTCCAGCGTCGTCTGGGTTCCGGTCACGTTCGTTCCGGTGACAGCCACCTGGGCACCCTGGAGGAGCGGCACGGTCGGCAGCTGCGCCGCGACCTTGTCCTGGATCTCCTTGATCACGGCGGTTCGGGCAGTCGGGTCGACGGTGACGGCCTGCTTGAGGATCAGGTCGTTGACCTCAGGGTCGCTGTAGTGGTTCTTGATGAAGTTCTCCGTGAGGAAGAACGGCGTCAGGTAGTTGTCCGCGTCGGAGTAGTCCGGGAACCAGCCGAGCTGGTAGACGGGGTAGACGTCGGCGGTGCGGTCCTTGACGTACTGCACGTACTCGGTCGACTGCAGGTTGACCGTGAACAGGCCGGATGCGTCCAGCTGGTCCTTGATCAGCGCATACTCGTCGCTCGAACCGGGGCCGTAGTGGTCGGTGTTGTACTGCAGGTTGAGGGTGATCGGGGTCGTGACGCCGGCGGCGGCGAGCGACGCCTTCGCCTTGGCGACATCCGGTTTGCCCGACCCGTCTCCGTAGAGCCCCTTGAGGGACTCGGTGGCGCCGGTGAGTCCGTCCGGAACGTAGGAGTACAGGGGCGTGTAGGTGCCCTTGTAGACCTGGTCGGCGATCTCGGCGCGGTCGACGACGTCGGCCACTGCGGCGCGAACCGCGAGGGCCTTCGCCGGGTCGGCCTCCGGGGTCTTCGCCCCGTACGGCTGGGTGTCGAAGTTGAAGACGATGTAGCGGATCTCGCCGCCGGGACCGTCGACGACCTTGACCTTCTTATTGCCGCGGAGGTCGTCGATGTCGGTTGCCGAGAGGCTGCGGAACGCGACGTCGATGTTGCCTTCCTGCACATCGAGCTTCAGGTTCGAGGAGTCGGAGTAGTACTTGACGTTGACGACGTCGGTCTTGGCCGCGCCCAGGAGACCCTGGTAGTCCTTGTTCGCCTTGTAGGAGAGCAGGTTGTTGAAGTCGTAGCTGGTCAGCACGTACTGGCCCGCGAACGCCTTGGCCTTGACGATGTCGTTGTCCGGCGTGATCGCGGTGGCCGAGAAGGATTCCTCGTCGACGATCGGGCCGGCGGGGCTGGTCAGGATCTGCGGGAAGATCTGGTCGTCAGCGGCCTTGAGGCGGAAGACGACGGTGGTCGGGTCCTTGGCCTCGGTGCTGTCGAGGTTGTACAACAGCGACGAGGGGCCGTTGTCGTCGGCGATCTTGAGCTGGCGGTCGAAGCTGAACTTCACGTCCGAGCTCGTCAGGTCGTTGCCGTTGGCGAACTTGAGGCCCTTCTTGAGGGTGACCGTATACTCGGTCGGCGCGGTGAACTCGGCCTTGGTCGCGATGTCCGGCTGGACATCCGGGCTGCCGTACGGGGTGTTCATCAGGAACGGGAAGACCTGGTTCTGCACGGCGAACGAGCCGTTGTCGTACGAACCGGCCGGGTCAAGCGTGGTGATCTTGTCGGTCGTGCCGATCGTGATCGCGCCGCCGGTCGTCCCACCGGTGGTTCCACCTGCGGAGCAACCCGTCATGGCCAGCGCGGCGACAGCGACTACTGCTGCGGCACTGAGCCCTCGAGCGCGGGGAGTGGATGAGAATGCCATATCCGTGAGCCTCTTCCTCTGAAAAATCCAGGCACGGGCGCCGACAATCGCGTCACCCGGCATAGCTGTAAGGAAAGAAATAGCACAGAATGCGCGGTTCGTCCGGCAAGGACGGGGCATCTTTACCGAGCTGCAATGTAGCGCTGAGGCCCTCGGGAGGCCCCGGCGAACCCCGGTGCCTAGTCCTCGCGGAGGTTGCGCCGTTCGGCCTCGACCCGTACCAGTTCACGCTGGAGCGCCACGTAGACCTCGCGGTTGGCGGCATCCGCTCGCTGCAGCCGACCGAGAAGTTCAGCCTTCTGGCGGAGCAAGTCCTTGTCGACGAGGGCGACCGTGATGTCTCGGACGTAGCGGCTGATCTCCCGTTCGCTGCGCTCGGGCAGCGGGGCCATGGCCAGCTCCTTGACCAGGTTCTCCAGCGGTGGCGGCACGTCCGCCACGATCCGGTCCAGCCAGTCGGGGGCGTCGTGGTGTTCGAGGTTGGCCGCGATCGCATCCCGCACGACCGCGAGTGAGGGCTGGGCGAAACTGGTCAGCACCGCGCGCTGGATCAGGTCCGCGCCGACCAGGACGGGGCGCTGGAGCATGGCCATCAGCCCGTCCCGTTCCAGCCGGGTGACCGGGTCCGTGGACAGGTTGGTCATCGAGAACGGTTGCTCGCGCGGCGCCTCGTCCGTGCCGTCGCGGCGTGCACCGTCGTGGCTCTGCCCCGCCGAGTTCCCGGCGCCGGCGGAGCGGGTGCGCGACAGCGACGTCGAGACGGCCCTGGCAACCTCGCCCAGCTCCATGCCGAGCATGCGAGCCAGTTCGTGCGTGTAGCCGGGGCGGAGGGCCGGGTCGCGGATGTCGGCGACGAGCGGAGCGGCCTGGCGCAACGCCCCGACCCTCCCTTCGACGGTGTCGAGGTTGTACTGGCCGAGCAACTGCCGGATCATGAACTCGAACATCGGCTTCTTCGAGTCGACGAGTCGGCGCACCGCGTCGTCGCCGCGGTGCAGGCGCAGGTCGCACGGGTCCAGGCCCTCGGGGGCGACGGCGACGAACGTCTGGGCGGAGAAGCGCTGCTCCTCGCTGAAGGCGCGCATCGCAGCCTTCTGGCCCGCGGCATCCGGGTCGAAGGTGAAGACGACCTCGCCGACGCCGCTGTCATCACCGAGGACGCGGCGCAGCACCTTGATGTGATCGACCCCGAAGGAGGTGCCGCAGGTGGCGACCGCGGTGGTCACGCCGGCGAGATGGCAGGCCATCACGTCGGTGTAGCCCTCGACCACGACGACCTGGTGGTTGCGCGAGATGTCGCGCTTGGCGAGGTCGAGGCCGTAGAGCACCTGGGCCTTGTGGTAGATCGGTGTCTCCGGCGTGTTGAGGTACTTCGGGCCTTTGTCGTCCTCGAGCAGCTTGCGCGCGCCGAAGCCGATGGTCTGCCCGGTGATGTCGCGGATCGGCCAGACGAGCCGACCGCGGAAACGGTCGTACACCCCGGTGGACCCCTCACGGCTGGAGACCAGTCCGGCCAGGGTCAGTTCCTCGGTCGTGTAGCCCTTGCCGCGGAGATGGTTGGTCAGTTCGTCCCAGCTCTTGGGCGCGAATCCGACGCCGAAGAGGGCCGCGGCCTGGGAGTCGAAGCCGCGTTCGCCGAGGAAGTTGCGGCCGACGAGGGCGCCGGCGCTGCCGAGGCGTTCGACGAAGAATTCGGCGGCCGCCTGGTTGGCCGCGTAGAGGCGAGACCGGTTGGTGTGGTCGGGGGCGTCGCCGCCGCCCTCGTAGTGCAGTTCGATCCCGACCCGGGCGGCGAGTCGCTCGACGGCCTCGCTGAAGGAGACGTGGTCCATCTTCTGCAGGAACGAGTACACGTCGCCGCTCTCGCCGCAGCCGAAGCAGTGGTAGAAACCGACCTGGGGGCGCACGTGGAAGCTCGGGCTGCGCTCGTCGTGGAAGGGGCACAGGCCCTTCATCGAGCCGACTCCGGCCGACTTCAGGGTGACGTAGTCGCCGACGATGTCCGCGATGTTCGTGCGGGCCTTGACCTCTTCGATGTCGTTTTGTCGAATCAGGCCAGCCATAGCTGAATGCTAGTCCTGCCCATTGTCAGTTCTGCACGAGACGTTCATACCAGGCCAGCGCGGACTGGTCGGTGAGGCTGGCAACCTGGTCGACGACGACGCGCTTGCGGGCCGCGTCGTCTACGGCCGCGTGCCAGTCCTCGCGGAAGCCGGCGTCGAGGTGCTCGTCGCCGGTGGCGTGCAGGCGCTCGGCCAGCAGGGTGAGCACCTGCCGCTGCTGCTGGTAGATGGGCTGGCGGGTGTTCTTCGACATCACGAAGGCGGCGACGATGCCCTTGAGCACGGCGATCTCCGCCTGGACCTCGCGGGGAACGACGACGTGGGCGCCGAAGCGGATGAGTTGCTCCCCCGAGTACGCCTGACGGGTGGCCCGCACCGCTGCGCCGGAGAACCGGCCGATCAGCTGGCTGGTGAGGTTCTTCAGCCGCCCCTGGTCGCGCCGCCCGGCGGTCCAGCCGTGCAACCAGTAGTCGAGGGCGCCCAGCCGGTCATAGGCCTGCGCCAGTTCGGCGTGCGAGACGGCGCCGCCGATCCAGGAGTGCATCGAGGAGACGAGTTCGGTGCTGGCCCGCCCACCGAGTTCGGCGATGTCCAGGTACCCGTTGACGACGGCGTCTTCGAAGTCGTGCACGGAGTAGGCGATGTCGTCGGACAGGTCCATCACCTGGGCCTCGATGCAGAGGCGGCGCTCCGGCGCGCCCGCGCGCATCCATTCGAAGGCGGCGATGTCGTCGTGGTAGAAACCGAACTTGGCCCGGCCGCTGGGATCGGCGACGGAGGAGTCCTCCGGCCAGGGGTACTTGCAGCTGGCGTCGACGCTGGCCCGGGTCAGGTTCAGCCCGTAGCTGCGGCCGTCGTCGCCGAAGACCTTCGGTTCGAGCCGGGTGAGCAGCCGCAGGGTCTGCGCGTTGCCCTCGAAGCCGCCGATGTCCAGGGACCACGCGTTGAGCGCCTTCTCCCCGTTGTGACCGAACGGCGGATGCCCGATGTCGTGCGCGAGGCAGGCCGTATCGACGATGTCGGGGTCGAGGCCGAGCCGGAGCGCGAGCTCCCGGCCGATCTGGGCGACCTCGAGCGAGTGGGTGAGCCGGTTGCGGGCGAAGTCGAGGCCGGCGGTGGGACTGAGCACCTGGGTCTTGGCTGCGAGGCGGCGCAGGGCGCTGGAGTGCAGGAGCCGGGCCCGGTCGCGCGCGAAGTCGCTGCGGCGCGAGCCGTGCACCTCCGGCAGCCAGCGTTCCTCGTCTGTGCTGCTGTACCCGGTTTCGTTAGCCACCGCTGGTATCCCCTTCGCCCTCGGTCAGGTTGGCCCGTTCCGCGCCGGCGATCTCCCGGGAGTCGAGCCAGTGTTCGGGCAGCGACGTCTTCTTCGGGCTCCCGGCTCGGCCGCGCGGACCCTCGGCGCCGACGCCGGGGTATTCCTGCTGCCAGTCCAGGGTGCCGAGCAGGTCGTCGAGCTGCGCGAGCGACACGACCGAGGCGAGGCTCGCGCGCAGGTCGCCGCCGACCGGGTAGCCCTTGAAATACCAGGCGACGTGCTTGCGGATGTCGCGGCAGGCCCGCTCTTCGCTGTCGAAGAATTCGGTGAGCAGTTCGGCGTGCCGGCGGAAGGTCTCGGCGACGCGGCCGAGGTTCGGCTGGATCAGCGCGGTCTGCTCCCCGGTCGACTGGCCGCGGAAGGCCCCCGCGAGGTCACCGAACAGCCACGGCCGGCCCAGGCAGCCGCGGCCGACGACGACGCCGTCGCAGCCGGTCTCAGCGACCATGCGCAGGGCGTCGTCGGCGGACCAGATGTCACCGTTGCCGAGCACGGGCACGCTGGTGATGGTGTTCTTGAGGGTCGTGATCGCCGACCAGTCGGCCACGCCGGAGTAGTGCTCTGACGCGGTGCGCGCGTGGAGCGCGATCGCTGAGACGCCGGCCCCTTCAGCGGCCTTGCCTGCCTCCAGGTAGGTGAGGTGGTCGGAATCGATGCCCTTGCGCATCTTCACCGTGACCGGGACGGCGCCGGCCGCGGTGACGGCGGCTTCGACGATCTGCCGGAACAGGCCGAGCTTCCACGGGAGGGCAGCTCCGCCGCCCTTGCGGGTGACCTTGGGCACCGGGCAGCCGAAGTTGAGGTCGATGTGGTCGGCCCGGTCTTCCGCGACGAGCATGGTGACCGCATCGGACACGGTCTTGGGGTCGACCCCGTACAGCTGGATCGACCGGGTGGTTTCACTCTCATGATGGTTGATCAGACGCATCGATTCGGGCGTGCGCTCGACGAGCGCCCGGGAGGTGATCATCTCGCTGACGTAGAGCCCAGCGCCGAATTCACGGCAGAGCCTGCGAAAGGCGGTGTTGGTGATGCCGGCCATCGGCGCGAGCACGACGGGGACATCCAGCGTGAGGGGGCCGATCGAGAGCGGCGCGGCGCGGCTGGTCGCAGTTTCAGGAATCATTTCGTTCAATTCTCCCAGACCCGGGCGACACCGCTCGACGCCCGCGGTGAACGGCGTGAAGCGGTGTCGTCGAGCGGGGTGTTCAGATTCCGCAGGAGCCGCCGCCGCAGCATCCGCCGCCGGCATTGCCGAGCAGTTCGATGGTGGGGACGGGAGCCGCTGCCGGGGTGCCGACCGGGGTGGTCGCCTCGGCGGTGCTGGTCTGTTCGGTCATTTGTTCTTCTCCTCGGATTTCTCGGTGGCGGCCTGGCGGAGAGCCTGCGCAAAGGTATCAGGGTCCTGGGCTCCGGAGATCCCGTACTTCCCGTCGATGACGAAGAAGGGAACGCCCTGGATGCCGTAGGCGTTGGCCTGGGCGACGTCGGCCTTGACGTCGGCCAGGTAGTCGTGGGCGGTGAGCGCCCTGACCACGTCGGCCCGGTCGAGGCCGATTTCGGCGGCCAGGTCGGCGAGGTCTTCGATCCGGCCCACGTGCAGGCCGTCGACGAAGTAGGCCTTGAGCAGTCGCTCCTTCATCTCGAGCTGGCGCCCGTGTGCCTTCGCGTAGTGGAGCAACTCGTGCGAGATGACGGTGTTCGTCTGGTGCACGGAGTCGTAGTCGTAGTGCAGGCCGACGCTTTCGGCGATCCCGGTGACCCGCTCGAGCATCTCCTCGACCTGCGCCACGGGCAGGCCCTTGCGCTGGCTGAGGTAGTCGACCGGGCTGCCGTCGAAGTCGACGGGGGTATCGGGCGCCAGTTCGAAGCTGTGGTATTCGACCTCGACGTCACCGTCGAAGAGGGCCGCGCCGGCCTCGAATTTGCGCTTTCCGATGTAGCACCAGGGGCACTGCACGTCGGACCAGATGTCTACTTTGATGGTTTCGCTCACTCTGAGGCCAACCGGCGGCGCGCCCCAGTATTCCCGTCCCGGCGGTCGATCCTGTCGAGACCAGGCCCCGCGCGGTCAGCCCGTTATCGCGGGAATGATCGCCCCCGAGAAGACCTGCCAGGCCAGGGCTGTCTTGGCGACCAGGCTCAGCGTGATGTACGTGCGCTCCCCCTGAAGATAGCTCTTCCACTTTCCGACCTGCTTGTACTGCAACCACTGGTTGATGGCAAAGGTGTTGAAGAAGACGAAGAGCGAGATGACGATGCCGACGACGAAACCGGGCGCCGCAACCTCGTTCGCGCTGCCCGGCCGGAGAAAGTAGATCAGAATCAGGATCCAGGGCACGATGCCCACCATCGACCCGAAGATGAACGGCAGCATTCCGCCGGATCCCGGCTGCTCGTACTTCTCTTGCAGGGCACCGAACAGGATCATCGCGGCGTTCACCGCGAAGACGGCGAACAGCGCCGCGATGTCGGTCACGCCGTTGATGGCCAGAATCAGCCAGATCATGATTGAGGAGCTCAGCGAGTATTCGGTCCAGCGGAAGTAGTTGCGGCTCTGCAGCAGCCCGCCCTTGTACCGGCCGAAGAACCAGGGGCTCGAGACGAGGAAATGGAAGAACGCGCTCAACGCCAGGAACGCCACCACGCCGATTCCGATGTTCACTTCGAACACCGTGACACGCTCGGGCGGTATGGGGACTCCGGGAGGACCGGCCAGGTAGTCGGCCGTGACGGCGAAGAGAACCTGCGAACTGAGCATTAGGAGCACGATCGCGAAGCCGATGGCCTGGAGAAGGTGCAGGCTCCCCGCGACGAGGTTGTAAACCCTCAGCCGGTCGATCTGCTGGTCAGAGGTGTATGTCTTCTTCGCCATGATTGGCCTCCCTCGCCTGATATTGGGGCCAACCTAGCATTGATCCGATCTCGGCCCCTCCGCTGTTCGAGCCGGTCGAGACCCGGCAGCCACGGCGGGCGCGGGCTGCGGAAAGGGGCTCGGGCTGGGGCTGGACGGGTCGCGACGGGCGGGGCCGGCCCGGGACTCAGGCGGAGGGAGCGTCGACGGCGCCGCCGTAGCGGCGGTTCCGGGTCGCGTAGAGCTCGATCGCCCGCCACAGGTCGACCCGGCTGAAGTCCGGCCACAGGGTGTCGAGGAAGACCATCTCCGCGTAGGCGCTCTGCCAGAGCAGGAAGTTGCTGGTGCGCTGCTCCCCCGAACTGCGCACGAACAGGTCGACGTCGGGAAGGTCGGCGGTGTACAGGTTCCGCTGGATCGACTTCTCGGTGATGCCGGACGGCTTCAACCGGCCGGCCGCGACGTCCTCGGCCAGCGCGCGCACGGCATCCGCGATTTCGGTGCGCCCGCCGTAGTTCACGCACATGGTCAGGGTGAGCACGTCGTTGCCGGCGGTCAGGCGTTCGGCGAACTGCAGCTCGTTGATGACGGATGCCCAGAGCCGGGGCTTCCGCCCGGCCCACCGCACGCGCACCCCCCATTCGTTGAGCTGGTCACGCCTGCGGTGCAGCACGTCCCGGTTGAACCCCATCAGGAAGCGCACCTCGTCGGGCGAGCGCTTCCAGTTCTCGGTGGAGAACGCGTAGACGCTGAGGTGCTTGACGCCGATCTGGATGGCGCCGGCGACGACGTCGAGCAGCGCCGCCTCCCCCGCCTTGTGGCCTTCCACCCGTGGCAGGCCCCGGGCATTCGCCCACCGGCCGTTGCCGTCCATCACCACGGCGACATGCTCGGGGACGACCTTCAGCGGAAGGGCCGGCGGGTAGAGCCCGGTCCAGTCCAGGGGCTTGAACGGCATCGCGTCCCTATGGGTGAACGGTTTGGGCGCGAACGGATTCGGGGTCATCGACTGACATGCTCCAACGATCGGAGGCCTCGGCCGAGGTGCCACTGCGTGTACGCGGCGACCACCCCGGTGGCCTGGGCTCTGGTCTTCTCAGGGGTTGATTCGGCGTGGTCCCAGTCACCGGTGAGCAGGGAGCTGAGCAGGGCGATCGTCTGGGCGTCGAGCCTCGGCGAGCCGGGGGCGGCGCAGTCGTCGCAGACGATCCCGCCGACCTGCACGACGATCGCGGAGTGGCTGCCCTGGGCGCCGCACCGGGCGCAGTCCTGGAAGCTGGGCGCCCAGCCGGCCATCGACAGGGCGCGCAACAGGTAGGAGTCGAGGGTGAGGCCGGCGCCGTGCTCCTGGCGGGACAGCGACCTCAGCGCGCCGACCAGCAGCAGGTACTGCTGCAGCGAGCCTTCGGCCTCGGTCAGCTTGTCGGCGGTTTCGACCATGGCGCTGGCCGCGGTGTAGCTGGGGTAGTCGGCGGTGATCTGCGCACCGTACGACCCGATCGACTCGGCCTGGGTGATGATGTCGAGGCTGCGGCCCTCGTAGAGCTGCACATCCGCGACCATGAACGGCTCAAGCCGCGCCCCGAACTTCGACGCGGTGCGCCGCACTCCCTTGGCCACCGCGCGCACCTTGCCGTGCTTGCGGGTGAGCATGGTGACGATGCGGTCGGCTTCACCCAGCTTCTGGGTGCGCAGCACGACGGCTTCATCACGGTAGACAGGCACATCACGATTGTCCCACTTGCGGCGACGGATGCCTGCGTGCACGCCGCAGCGCGCGTTTCGGTGGTTTCATTGAGTGTGCCCACAACCTCCTTCACGATCCCGCTGTGGCTCGACCTCACGGCCGTCGCGATCGGCGCGATCCAGGGCGCCATGTTCGCGGGGCGCTTCACCGACCGCCGCTTCGACCTGCTCGGGATCGCGTTCATCGGCATCACCGTCGGGCTCGGCGGCGGCCTGCTCCGCGACATCATGCTCGACGGCGTGCCGGCCGCCCTGCAGAGCAACTGGTACCTGCCGGTGTCGGCCGGGGCAGCCCTGCTCGGCATGCTCCTGCAGAGCCTGTTCAACCGGCTCGGCCCGCTCATCATCACCCTCGATGCCGTCACGATCGGCCTGTTCGGCGCCCTGGGCACCAGCAAGGCGCTCGCCCAGGGGCTGCCGGAGATCCCCGCCCTGTTCGTGGGAGTGATCACGGCCGTCGGCGGGTCGGCGCTCCGGGACATGATGCTGAACGTGCCGATCGCGGTGATGCACGTCGGTTCGTTCTACGCCGTCGCCGCCGGGGTGGGCAGCGGGCTGCTCGTGGTGCTGTTCGTGCTCCAGGTGCCGATCACGATCGCCGGGATCAGCTGCGTCGTGGTGACGACCGTCATCCGCGTGCTCGCGGCCCGTTACGGCTGGAGCCTCCCCCAGCAGCGGGCGATCGGCAGCTGGCCGCGCTGGCGACGCAACGAGAACATCGTCGCCTTCCGCCGCCGCAACCGCGGGACCTGACGACCAGAATCCTGTGAAATCCCCTACAGCAGGGCGAATTCACTCTCGCCTTTCCTGCCGCACGGGGTGACACTAGTGAGAAGAATTCACCCTGCTTGGAGGATGCTCATGAATCTACTGAAAGGAAACACACCCGGCCCGATGCCGGTGCCAGACCTCATGCCCGTGCTTTCCAGGGGAAAGCATAGAAACCCACGGTCGGGCGCATGTTTCATGGAGTTCGCCTCCTACCTCGCCGGCGAAGCCTGGACCGACCACCCCACCTGCACCCACCCGCTGCTGGCCTCACTGGCCAGGATGGTGAACGACTGCACCTCAGACACGGCCAGGTCTCGACTGGTTCCGCTCATCCCGTCGGTGATCGGCCTCCGTGGCGACGATCCCCGGGTGCGCCTGCTGATCGCCGTCCGCGCCGCGACGTCGGCGCTGTCGGTGACCAGCGCCGAACACCAGCACGCGCTCGCGGTCGGGATCCTGAACTGCGAACGGCACCTGGCCGGTGACACCGGGGAACTGCCTGAGGGCCTTGCCCTGCGGATCCGGGAAGCATTCGACGAAGCGCCCGAAGCCGAACGCTGGGCACGGGATTTCATTGCCTCGATGGGGTCCTGGTCCCGCTCGAAGTTCACCGACCGCACGGCCGAGACCATCATCCGGGTGGCCGTTCAGGGCATCGCCGAGGCGTGCACGCCCAACCCCGACGACCGGTTGTACGACCTGCTCGCCGGGTCGATCGACGACTGCGTCGGCGTGCTCGGCCGGACAGCGACGTCCAGGAAAGCGCCGGAACAGCCGGCCGCGGCGGGAGCGGCTCCGACGAAAGCGGCGCAGCCCCGGGTCCGCGAGTCGGTCGACGCCCGCGGCTGAGCGGCCGCGAACAGTCCGTCCGGACAGCCAACAGCATCCGCCGGGAGTCGCCCACGAGGGGCGGCTCCCGGCGGATGCGTTGTGCATCAGTTGTGCAGTCAGTCAGTCATGCGGTCACGCAGTTATGCAGTCAGACGGATGCGTCGGCGAGGCTGCGCTTGCCGGCCTCGGCGCGGATGCCGCGGTTGACCGCCGAGACGACGGACTTCAGCGAGGCGGTCGAGATGTCGGCATCGATGCCGACGCCCCAGAACCGCTTGCCGTTCACGTCCAGTTCGACGTAGGCCGCCGCGAGGGCGTCCCCGCCGGCCGACATGGCGTGCTCGACGTAGTCGTACAGCGTGATCGCGATTCCGCGCTCGGCCATCACTCCGAGGAACGCCGCGATCGGGCCGTTGCCGGAGCCGACGGCGCTGGCCACCGTGCTGTCGTCGCGCAGGTCGACCGAGAGTTCGACCGTGCCGGACAGGTCGCTCGACGTGCGGGTGGCGTGCAGTTCGAAGCGCCCCCACTTGGCGTCGGGCGTGGTGTGGCTCGCCGGCAGGTACTCGTCGTTGAAGATCTCCCAGATCTGCTCGCTGGTGACCTCACCGCCCTCCGCGTCGGTCTTGGACTGCACGACCCCGGAGAACTCGATCTGCAGCTTGCGCGGCAGGTCGAGCGCGTGGTCGGTCTTGAGCAGGTAGGCGACTCCGCCCTTGCCGGACTGGGAGTTGACCCGGATCACGGCCTCGTAGCTGCGGCCGAGGTCCTTCGGGTCGATCGGCAGGTAGGGAACCGCCCACGGCAGGTCGTCGACCGAGCAGCCTCGCGCCGCGGCATCCGCCGCCATGGCCTCGAAGCCCTTCTTGATGGCGTCCTGATGCGACCCGCTGAACGCGGTGAACACGAGGTCGCCCGCCCAGGGGCTGCGCTCGGGAACGGGCAGCTGGTTGCAGTACTCGGCGGTGCGCTTGATCTCGTCGATGTTGCTGAAGTCGATCTGCGGGTCGATGCCCTGGGTGAACAGGTTCACCCCGAGGGCGACCAGGTCCACGTTGCCGGTGCGCTCGCCGTTGCCGAAGAGGCAGCCTTCGATGCGGTCGGCGCCGGCCAGGTAACCGAGTTCGGCGGCCGCGATGGCCGTTCCCCTGTCGTTGTGCGGGTGCAGGGAAATGAGCACGTTCTCACGGTGGGCGAGGTGACGGCCCATCCACTCGATCGAGTCGGCGTAGACGTTGGGGGTGGTCATTTCGACCGTGGCCGGCAGGTTGATGATGACCTTGCGCTCGGGCGTCGGTTCGAGGATCTCGATCACCTGGTTGCACACGTCGACGGCGAACTCGAGTTCGGTGCCGGTGTAGCTCTCCGGGGAGTACTCGTAGTAGACGATGGTGCCGGGGACGGTCTTCTCCATCTCCCGGCAGGTGCGCGCCCCGAACAGGGCGATGTCGATGATGCCCTGCTTGTCTTCCCGGAAGACCACTTCGCGCTGCAGCACACTGGTCGAGTTGTACAGGTGCACGATCGCCTGCTTGGCGCCCGCAATCGACTCGTAAGTGCGGCGGATCAGGTGTTCGCGGGCCTGGGTGAGCACCTGGATGGTCACGTCGTCGGGAATGGCGTTCTGCTCGATCAGGCTGCGCACGAAGTCGAAGTCGGTCTGGCTCGCGGACGGGAAGCCGACCTCGATCTCCTTGTAGCCCATGCGCACGAGCATGTCGAACATGATGCGCTTGCGCTCGGGGCTCATCGGGTCGATCAGGGCCTGGTTGCCGTCGCGCAGGTCGACGGCGCACCAGCGCGGTGCCTGGCTGATCTGCTTCGTCGGCCAGGTGCGGTCGGGCAGGTCAACCCGGAACTGCTCGTGGTACGGACGGTACTTGTGGATCGGCATCGCCGACGCGGTCTGGTTGTTCTTCATGGTCCTTCATCTCCTCGCGAATTGGTGGTCAGCCAACGACAAACTCCGCGACGAGGGAGGCCTCAGTAGGACTCGTCGCGGCAGCTAAGGAGGAGCGCACCGGCAAACACATTTTTAACTTAGCATCGTTTCGTCCCAGTTTCGATTGCGTTTCGACACCGGATGCCGGGGCGCCGGCACCTAGCCGAGGCCGCGGGCGAAGACCAGCGCCTCCCGCATCGACAGCGTCGGCAGGTAGGCGCGGGCGAGCGCGATCCCGATGGCCGGCAGCGCCACCGGGTCGGGGTAGGCCATGAACAGGGGCTGGAATTCGGGCTGGAATTTGCGTTTGAAGGCCAGCAGGGATCGGAAGCCGTAGACGGGTTCGAGGCTGCGGCCGAGGAAGTCCAGCATCCGCGCCGCCAGGCTGCCGGCCCGCTCCTGGCCTGCCTCCGCGCCCGGCTGCACCCCGGTCTGGGCGAGCGGGGCGGCGGACAGGCTGAGGAATTCGATCTCCGGCTGTTCGCTCATCATCGCCATGGTGCGGGCGATCAGGAACTCCATCACACCGTTCATGCTGTCCGGCCGGCGGCGCATGAAGTCGAGGGTCCAGCCGACGACGATTCCGTCCCGGTAGCTGGGCATCCAGCTGGTCACGGCGTGCACCCGCTCGTCCGCGTCGACGGCGAGCATGAGGCGCACGGCCGGGTCCCGCAGTTCGTCGAGACCGCCGAGGGTGAAGCCGAGTTCGGGGAGTTCCTTCTCCTGCACCCACAGCTCGGAGATCTCGGTGATCTGCAGGGACTGGAGCACGCCGAGGGCCTTGTGATCCGTCCAGACCGCTCGCACTCCGGCCCGGTCGGCCCGGTTGATCGACGAACGGATGTCCTGCCACTTCTTGCCCGTCGGGTCCCAACTGCGGGGGCGCAGCACGGTCTCCTCGCCGATGCCCATCGACTGCCAGCCCATCCGGCTGAACGTCGCCTGCCAGCTGCCGTGCAGGCTGTAGAAGACCGGGATCCAGCCGTGGTCGTCACACATGGTGGCGAAGTCGGAGATCGCCTGCGCGCCCCGCTCCGCCCGGCCGATCGGCTCCGTCGTGGTGATCGCGACACCGTTGACCACCCGGTAGGCGATGGCGACGTCGCCGGCTGGGGTGAACCAGATCGAATTGCCCTCCCAGGTCGCCATGAACGCGAGGGAGCCGCCACCGCCGCGGGTGAGGATCTCCCGCAACCGCGTCTGGTCGTCCCGGCCCACGCCCGCGGTGCCGCTGCGCAGGCCGAGGATGGCGCCGACGATGACGATGATCCAGAATACGGGGCCGACCCACTGGTATAAGGTGGCCGAGATCCAGTCGGTCGGAAGAAAGGACAGCCGCTCCAGCCGGAGGAAGCCGACCGGGATGAAGCGCTCGGGGACATCCGTGACCAGGTCGATCAGGGTGACCCTGGGTCGGAAGCTGTCGCGGAGCAGCCAGCCGGCGCCGACGTAGAGCGAGGCCAGCCCGACGAAGCTGAGCACCACCGTGAGGGCGAACCGGCGGCGGCGCCCAGGTCTGCCCCGTACCGGGAACCGGCGGAGATTGGCGGCGAGCACGATCGCCGTGACCAGAGGGACGAGCACCGACACCACCAGCACCAGGGCGATCTCCCAATAGTGGGCGGAATGCCAGCGCCAGACGTACGGCTGGCCGGAGACCGGCAGCAGACCGTAGTACCAGGCCCCGAGCACCGCCATCCCGGCGTTGACGAGGATCGCGAGCCACGCCGCGAAGCGTCGGCCGCGCGCCAGGCCGAATGCGGCGACGAGGAGGGTGAGCAGCGGCAGCAGGCTGACCAGCACCGGGCCGGCGCCGCCGACGCGTTCGAGGGTGAGCTCGTGCACGCACTGCCGGGTGATGTTGCCGAGCAGGCACCGGTCGACGACGTCGGTGGCTGCGGGCACGTCCTGGGTGAGCAGGAGGCCGAGCGGGGCGAGCAGGCCGAACCGGGCGCCGGAGAAGATCGTGATGAGCGGGCCGACGGCGAGCACGCCGGCGACCGCTGCGAGCAAGGTGCGGGTCTCGTGGTGCGAACTGCGCCGCCAGGTGAAATCGATCGGGCTGGGCCGGAACAGTGCCCCGATGCCGAGGCCGACGAGGGCGGCGATCAACCGGTAGACGTCGGAGGGCTGACCGGAGTAGAGCAGGAGGACCAGGGCTGCGGAGATTGTGAGCACCCGGATGCGCCGTCGCCAGAGGGGGCCGGCATAACAGCTTGCGGCCATGATGGTGCCGAAGATCGGCGTGAACGGGTCGAGCGCGAAGAGCTCGCTCACCCCGCGGGACCAGAGTTCGCCGCCGGCGACCCCGGCGTCCTGGAGCAGGATGCCGCCGGCGGCGCCGAGCACGGCCGAGCCGGCGAAGACGATGATCGTGCGGCCGCTTCCCATCAGGCGTTCGGCATAGCCGAGCAGGATGACCGCGCCGGCCAGGGCGAGCAGCAGCTCGGCGCCGTTGTCGACGAGGAAGACGGACGTGAGCGGCGTCCACCAGTGCCCCTCCTCGACGACGGATTCGTAGCCGGTTCCCAGCAGCAGCCGCAACTGCCGGGACGGGCCGTGGAGCGGGCCGGTGGCGGTGGCCAGGACCAGGAGGATGAGCGCGTAGGCGAGGGCGACCGGCTGACGCGCCGCCTGACGCCGGACCACCCGACCCAGTGCAGCCCAGCGCGGTGCCGGCCGGCGCCGTTCCGCCCGGCGCGGTGCCGTCACGGGCTGCTGCGCGGTCACGGGTTCACCGTCAACCCGGTGTGCGCGGCCAGCAGGGGCAGCGCCCGGGTCAGGGCGTAGACCACCGTGTGCCAGTCGTGGGCCGTGCCCGGGGACACGAGGAGGTCGGTGGTCGCCCCGGCCCGTTCAGCCGCCGCCCTGAGGGTGTTCGTCCAGGCGATGTACCTGGTGTCGTCGCCGCCGACCGCGAAGATGATGTGGAGGGCCCGGTAGGGCGCGTGCGCGGCCAGGATGGCGCTGGGTGCGGCGGCGGCGTAGGCGGCCGCGCTGCCCGCGAATCCTGCTTGCACGGTCTGCTGCGGGTTGCCCGCCTTGGGTGCCAGTTCCCCGGAGATGTCGAGAACAGTCCCGTAGAGCTCCGGATGGTCGGCGCCGAGCTGGATCGAGCAGGTGCCGCCCTGGGAGAACCCGGCGATGGCCCAGCCGCCCGGCGCGGCCGCGACCCGGTAGTGGGCGCGGATCCAGGCCGGCACGTCCACGGTGAGGTAGCCGGCCGAGTTGCCCAGCTTCGAATCGACGCACATCGGATTCCGGTCTGGGGCGCCGAGCTGGTCGGGAACGACCACGATCGGTGCCAGGCCGTGGTGGGTGGCCGCCCACGCGTCGAGGATGCCGGCCAGCCGGCCGGCTGTGAACAGGTCGCTCGGGCTGCCCGGCTGCCCGGAGAGCATCTCGATGACCGGCAGCACCGGGGGTTTGGCAGTCCGGGCCGCCGCCGGGAGGTAGACCATGGCCTCCCTGGCGGCGAAACCCGACACGGTGGCGGGGATCGTCACGGTGCCGACGGTGCCCCTGGTATCGGTGATGGGCGGGACCGGGCCGGCGAGGGCATCCGTGAGCGCCCCGTAGAGCGGGATGCCGAGGGCGGCTCGCACGGTGTTGAACTGGCCGAACTCGGCATTGATCCCGGCGGCGGCTGTGAGCAGGCAGAGCGGAATCGCGACGACGGCGAGAACCCGGCGCCGGGGCCGGGCACCGAACAGGTTGGTGACGGCAAGCACGAGGGCTCCGACCAGGCCGGCCGTCCAGAGCCGGGTGGGCGTGGACATGGAGACACCGAAGAGGTCCCAGACGTCGCTCACCAGCCAGACCAGCACCCAGCCGGCGACGGCGCCGGCCAGCACGAGGGCCAGGGTCAGGGCGGCGGCGCGCACACCCTGCCGCCGGAGCAGCAGCCCGGCGACGAACAGGCCGGTCAGGAGATACAGTCCGATCAGGAAGGGACCTCCGACGAGGCTGGTGTCCAGCAGCGCATTCATTCGATTCCTCCGTGCCCACTCTCACACCGCGACGGTGCCGGCGCACGCGAAATACCCGGTTCTGAGCGAGGCCTCAGACTCGGGTCGGCCAGGCCACAGCAAACTCACTGCAGGCGCACAGGTCGCAGCTCAGGGCCGGATCGTGGGGCGGTTCGGTTAGAAGCCGAGGCGTCCGAGCTGCTTCGGGTCGCGCTGCCATTCCTTGGCGACCTTCACCCGCAGCGAGAGGAAGACCCGTTTGCCCACGAGCGGTTCGATCTGCTTGCGGGCGCGGATGCCGACATCCTTCAGCCGGCTGCCCGACTTGCCGATGATGATGCCCTTCTGGCTGTCGCGTTCGACGAAGAGGTTGGCGTAGACCTCGACCAGTTCCTGGTCGTCACGCTCGATGATGTCGTCGATGGTCACGGCGATCGAGTGCGGGAGTTCGTCGGTGACGCCCTCGAGCGCGGCCTCGCGGATGAACTCCGAGATGCGCGATTCGAGGCTCTCGTCGGTGACCGCGTCGGCCGGGTAGAGCGGGGCGTCCGAATCCGGCAGCAACCGGAGCAGTTCCGCGGTGAGGATGTCCAGCTGGATGCGGCTGGTCGCCGAGATCGGCACGATCGCCTCCCAGTCACGCAGTTCGGAGACGGCGAGCAACTGGTTGGCGACGCTGGTCTTCGAGGACGCGTCGATCTTGGTCACGATGGCGACCTTGCGTGCCCGCGGGAAGTTGTCGAGCTGCTCGTTGATGAACCGGTCCCCCGGGCCGATCGGCTCGTTCGCGGGGATGCACAGGCCCACCACGTCGACGCCGGCCAGGGTCGACTGGACCAGGCTGTTCAGACGCTCGCCGAGCAGGGTGCGCGGCTTGTGGATGCCCGGCGTGTCGACCAGGATCAGCTGGCCGTTCTTCTGGTGCACGATCCCGCGGATCGCACGGCGGGTCGTCTGCGGCTTCGAAGACGTGATCGCGACCTTCTCGCCCACCAGCGCGTTGGTCAGGGTGGACTTGCCCACGTTCGGGCGCCCCACGAAGGACACGAATCCCGCCCGGAATTCATTTTCTGTCGTCATGACCGTTCTCTCCCTCGTCGTCCGACACTCCGAGGAATGCGGTCTGCGCGTCAATCAGCGCTTCGTCTCGTTCAACCAGCACAGTGCTGATTCGCTTGCGGCGGCCCTCGGTGCGTTCCGCGGTGAGGACCAGCCCGCTGGTGCGGGCGACCGAACCGGCCACCGGCAGCCGGCCGAGTGCCTTGGCCACCAGCCCGCCGACCGAATCGACCTCGTCGTCGTCCAGCTCCAGGTCGAACAACTCGCCGAGTTCGTCGACCGGTAGCCGGGCGCTGACCCGGAAGCGTCCGTGGCCGAGGTCTTCGACCTCCACGACGTCCCGGTCGTATTCGTCCGAGATGTCCCCGACGAGTTCCTCGATCAGGTCCTCGAGCGTGACCAGCCCGGCGATTCCACCATACTCGTCGACCACCATCGCGAGGTGGTTCGACTCGAGCTGCATCTGGCGGAGCAGGTCGTCGGCCTTCTTGGACTCCGGCACGAACACGGCCGGGCGTTCGAGCTCGGCGACGGTCAGGGCCTCCACATTCGGCGGCCGTTCATAGACCAGCCGGGCGACGTCGCGCAGGTAGAGGATGCCGGTGACGTCGTCGACCTCGCCGTCGATCACCGGCACCCGGGAGATGCCCTTGCTGAGGAACAGGCCCATGGCGGCGCCGATCGACGCGTCGGCCTCGATGGTGACCATGTCGGTGCGCGGGATCATCACCTCGCGCACCACGGTCTGGTTGAACTCGAAGATGGAGTGGATGAGCTCCCGGTCGTCCTCCTCCAGCACATCCAGCTCGGTTGCCTCGTCGACCATGCTGAGCAGCTGGTCCTCCGAGGTGAACGTGGCGAGCCGGGTTCGGCCCGGCGTGACCCGATTGCCGAGCGCGACCAGGGCGTTGGCGATCGGGCCGAGGAGCACCCGGAGGAAATGCACCAGCGGCGCCGTGCCGGCCAGGAGCTGTTTCGGGTGGGCACGGCCGACACTGCGCGGGCTCGCGCCGACCAGCACGAACGAGACGGCCGTCATCAGCGCGGCGGACAGCACGAGTGCCAGCCAGAGCTGGTCGATCGTGGTCGCGAACACCAGGGTCACGAGCACCGCCGCGGTGGTCTCGGCGATGATCCGCATGAAACTGATCGCGTTCAGGTGCGCCCCGGTGTCGGCGGCGATCGCGGCCAGGGATCGTTTGGCCCGTGATGTGTCGGCCAGGTCGGCGATGTCGGCCCGGGACTGCGCGGTGATGGCGGAGTCCACGGCGGCCATCAGGCCGCCGAAGGCCACCAGGAAGACGGCCGCGGTGAGAAACCACCCGATGATCATCGGTTGCGGAGGCGTTCCTGCAGGGCGAAACCGATCAGGATGTCACGCTGGATGCCGAACATCTCCTTCTCCTCCGCCGGTTCGGCGTGGTCGAACCCGAGGAGGTGCAGCACACCGTGGGTGGTGAGGAGCAGGAGTTCCTCGAGCGTGCTGTGCCCCGCCGTCTCGGCCTGGGCCTGGGCCACCTGCGGGCAGAGCACGATGTCGCCGAGCAGACCGGGCGGGGTCTCCTCGTCTTCGGTGCCCGGGCGGAGCTCGTCCATCGGGAAGCTGAGCACGTCGGTGGGACCTGGTTCGTCCATCCACTGCACGTGCAGCTGCTCCATGGCGCCCTCGTCGACGAGAACGATCGCAAGCTCGGCATCCGGGTGCACGTGCATCGAGTCGAGGGCATAGGCGGCCAGTCGGAGGATGACGGCCTCGTCGACCGGGATGGTGGATTCGTTGTTGATCTCGATGCTCAAGAGGTGCTCCGTTTCGGAAGGCGGTCGCGTGGGGTGCCGGAGCGGGGTCCGCGCTTGGCGAATTCGTGGGCCTGCTCGCTCTCGTAGCGCTGGGCCTGTTTTTGGGCGTCGTACTCGGTCCAGGCGTCGACGATCCGGCCGACAAGGGAGTGGCGCACGACGTCGGCGCTGGTCAGCCGCACGAAACGGATGTCGTCGACCTGGTCGAGCACGCGGGTGACGAGCCGGAGCCCGCTCGACCCGACGGGCAGGTCGATCTGGGTGATGTCGCCGGTGACGACCATCTTGGAGCCGAACCCGAGGCGGGTCAGGAACATCTTCATCTGTTCGGGAGTGGTGTTCTGCGCCTCGTCGAGCACGACGAATGAGGAGTTGAGGGTGCGCCCGCGCATGTAGGCGAGCGGCGCCACCTCGATGGTGCCGGAGGCGAGGAGTTTCGGCACCAGTTCCGGGTCCATCATCTCGTTCAGGGCGTCGTAGAGCGGCCGCAGGTACGGGTCGATCTTCTCGGTCAGGCTGCCGGGGAGGAAGCCGAGGCGTTCCCCTGCCTCGACGGCCGGCCTGGTCAGGATGATCCGGTCGACCTCCTTGCGCTGCAACGCCTGGACCGCCTTGGCCATCGCCAGGTAGGTCTTGCCGGTCCCGGCCGGGCCGATCCCGAACACGATCGTCGCCGTGTCGATGGCGTCGACGTAGTCCTTCTGGCCGAGCGTCTTGGCACGGATGCTCTTTCCCCGGGAGGAGAGGATGGCCGGGCCGAGGCGTTCGGACGGGCTGGTCGAACTGTCGGCGCCGAGCATTCGCGACGACGAGGTCACCTCGGCCTCGGCGAGGTCGCGCCCGCCGCGGATCATCAGCAGCAGCTCATCGATCAGCCGGCGGGCGGCCTCGACCTGGCCGGCCTGCCCGGTGAGGGTGATCTCGTTGCCGCGCACGTGCACCGAGACGCCGGGGTGCTCCCGTTCGATGGTGCTGAGGAGGCGGTCCTGGGCGCCGAGGAGGCGGACCATGGCGATGCCGTCGACCGACACCCGCTCCTCGACCTGGTTCTCGGCCCGGTTCTCGGCGTTGTCGCCGGCGTCAGCGGAACGCAAGGGAGCCCTCCCCGAGCGAGTCGTCCCCGACCGGCGAACCGGGTCCGGGCTGCGCGAGCAGGTGGGCGTGCACGTGGAACACGGTTTGACCGGCGGCCTGGCCGGTGTTGAAGACCAGGCGGAACTGGCCGTTCGAGCGCTCGGCCGCGATCCCGGCCGCGACCGCGACGAGCTCCGCCAGCAGCCCTGGGTCCTCGGCCGCGAGCTCGACCACGTTGCGGTACTGCTGGGTCCTGGTGGTGATCACGACGTGCACCGGCGCCTGCGGGGCGATGTCCTCGAAGGCGATGATCCGGTCGGTTTCGGCGACGATGGTCGCCGGGATTTCGCGCGCGGCGATGCGGCTGAAGAGGGACGGTTCCTGGCCGGGGGAAGTCATAGCTCTATCTTAAGCGGCGCTACCAGCGGCCGAGGGTTGCGTTGAGGATGGCGAGGGCCGCCGGTCCGGCGGTCGAGGTGCGCAGCACGGTCTCGCCCAGGCGGACCCGGGTGGCACCGGCCTGTTCGAGCTGGTCCAGTTCGGCCGTCGAGATGCCGCCCTCGGGCCCGACGACGAGCAGGATGTCCCGGTCGTCGGTGGGGGCGCCGATTTCGGTGAGCCGGAGCTCCGCGGTCGGCTCGAGCAGGAGCATCCGGGTGCTTCCTGCCAGGGCGGCCAGTTGCCGGGTGCTCGTCAGCCCGGCCACCTCCGGCAGCCACGCCCTGATCGACTGTTTGGATGCTTCCCGGACGATGCTCGCCCAGCGAGCCTGGCCCTTCGCGACCTTGGGGCCTTCCCAGCGGGTGACCGACCGGGACGCGGCCCACGGAATGACGCCGTCGATGCCGAGTTCGGTCGCGGCCTGCACGGCCATCTCGTCGCGGTCGCCCTTGGCCAGGGCCTGCACGAGCAGGATCCGCGGCGTGCTTGGTTCGACGACGTCGGCCTCATCGACCCGGAAGGTGAGCCGGCCCCCGTCGGCGCCCGTCACGGTGACGTCGAGCATCAGGCCGGCGCCGTTCCCGATCCGCAGCCGCTCGCCCGGCCTGACCCGGCTCACCGTGACGGCGTGCCTCGCCTCGGCGCCGTCGATGCTGAGGACGCTGCCCGGCACGGCGGAGCCGGCGCGCAGGGAATCGTCGATGAAGAAATGCGCCACGGTCTTCTAGCCGCGGAACCGGTCGCGAAGCTTCGAGAAGAGTCCCTGCTGCACCGCGCTGAGCGTGGGCGCCGGGGACTTGTGCCGGGCGGCGAACGCTTCGATCAGCTCCCGCTCCTTGTGGTCGAGCCTGGTGGGGGTGGCGACGTGCACGCCGATCTTGAGGTCGCCGCGCCCGTTGCCGCGCAGCCGGGTGACGCCGCGTTCCTTGATGGTGATGACCTCCGCGCTCTGCACGCCGGCCCGCACCTCCACCTCGATGTCGCCGTCGAGGGCCTTGACGGTGGCGGTGGTGCCGAGGATCGCGTCCGTCATCGGCACCTCGAGGGTGGCGAGCAGGTCGTCGCCGTCGCGACTGAAGACGTCGTGGTGGCGCACCTTCATCTCGAGGTACAGGTCACCGTTCGGCCCGCCGGCCGGACCGGCCTCACCGCTGCCGGGCATCTGCAGGCGCAGGCCGGTGTCGACGCCGGCCGGGATGTCGACCGGGACGGTGCGACGGGCGCGCACGCGCCCCTGGCCCTGGCAGGTGACGCACGGGGTGGCGATGATGGTGCCGTAGCCGCGGCAGGAGCCGCAGGGGCTCGAGGTCATCACGTTGCCGAGCAGCGAACGCACGGCCCGCTGGATGCTGCCGGTGCCGTGACAGATGTCGCAGGTGACCGGCGCGGTTCCCGGCTGGCAGCAGGTGCCGCTGCAGCTCGCGCAGAGGACCGCCGTGTCGACCTCGAGGTCGCGGTGGGTGCCGAAGATGATCTCGTCGAGGTCGAGCTCGACCCGGATCAGTGCGTCCTGGCCGCGGTCGCGGCGGGACTTGGGGCCGCGGCTGGTGCCGCCGCCGCCGAAGAAGGTCTCGAAGATGTCGCCGAAGTTGCCGAAGTTGCCCGCGTCGAACCCTCCGCCGGAGCGGCCGTTGCCACCGCGGTCGTAGTTGTCGCGCTGTTTCGCGTCGCTGAGCACGTCGTAGGCGTGGGTGACCGACTTGAACCGTTCCGACGCATCCGCACCGGGGTTCACGTCGGGGTGCAGCTGCCGGGCGAGGCGCCGGTAGGCCTTCTTGATTTCATCGGCCGTGGCGTCGCGGGCGACACCGAGTACTTCGTAATGGTCAGCCAAAGCTGGCTCTCCTAGGTCTGTTCGGGTTTGGATCTGTGGGTGTGTTCGGTGTGGAGTCTGGGCTTATTCGATCTGGGGCTTATTCGAGGATGCGGGACAGGTAGCGGGCGACGGCGCGCACGGCGGCCATGTTGTTCGAGTAGTCCATCCGGGTCGGGCCGAGCACGCCCAGCCGGGCGAGGTCCCCGCCCTGTGAGGAATAACCGCTCGTGAGCACGGAGGTCTCGGCCAGGCCGAACGGCGCGTTCTCGCGGCCGATGCTCACCGATACGCCGTGCTGGTCGGTGGCCATCTCGCCGAAGAGGCGCAGCAGCACGACCTGCTCCTCGATGGCCTCGAGCACCGGGTAGATGCTCCCGGTGAAGTCTTCCTCTGTCCTGACCAGGTTCGCCGCCCCGGCCATCACGAGCCGGTCCTGCCGATTGGCGCCGATCTGGTTGCGCAGGGTGTCCCTGATCAGGTCGACGGCCTCCTGTTGCGGCGCGGGGCCGGGGCCGGAGGCACCCGCGAGGTCGGTCGCGACCAGCGCCGCCGCGGCCTCGGTCATGCTCAGGCCGATGACCGCGGCGTTGAGCCGGGCCCGGAGGTCGACCAGGACGGGTTCGTCGAGCGGGCGAGGCAGCTCGATCACGCGCTGCTCGACCCGGCCCGCGTCGGTGATCAGGATGGAGAGGAGCCGGGTGTCGGAGAGAGGCACGAGTTCGATGTGCCGCACCCTGGCCCGGGACAGCGACGGGTATTGCACGAGCGCGACCTGGTGGGTGAGCTGGGACAGAAGCCGCACGCTGCGGGACAGCACCTCGTCGAGGTCGGCGGACTGGCCGAGGAACGTCTCAATGGCCTGGCGCTGTGCGACGGAGAGGGGACGCAGGTCGGCGAGATGGTCGACGAACACCCGGTAGCCCTTGTCGGTGGGAATCCGGCCGGAGGAGGTGTGCGGGGCCGCGATCAGCTCCTCTTCCTCAAGGATGGCCATGTCGTTGCGGATGGTGGCCGCGGAGACCCCGAAGGAGTGGCGGTCGACGATGGACTTGGACCCGACGGGCTCCCTCGACGCGACATAGTCCTGCACGATCACGCGCAGAACTTCGAGACTGCGATCTGACACCATGCGAATCGCCTCCTCAGTCGGTCGCGAGCGCCGGTCTCGGCTGGCACTCGGGGTGTTTGACTGCCAATCATACCGCCAGCCGCTGGGCGCGTCCCATTGCCCCGTGAGGAATAGGCGCAGTAGCTTAGGCATGTAATGCACCTCTCCCTGTGCGCTGAAAGGCACGATCATGAGCGATTCCACCGGTCACACCCCCGAAGACCCGAACCTGGGCCAACGGCCCCCGCAAGCTCCGTACCAGCCGGCAGCCTCCGCCCCGGTGGCCGCGGCACCGCTCTCCGACGTCGATGACCGCCAGTGGGCGTCCTTCGCCCACCTCGGCGGAGTGCTCGGTTTCCTGCCGTCGCTGATCATCTGGCTCGTGTTCAAGGACCGCGGCCGGTTCACGGCGGTGGAGGCGAAGGAGGCACTGAACTTCCAGATCACCCTGTTGATCGGTTATGTCGCCGTCAACATCCTCGCGACCTTCATCGCGATGGTCACGTTCGGCATCGGCGGAGTCCTCGCAGGACTAGCGTGGGTGCTGTGGGTCGTCGGAGTGATCTTCTCGATCATGGGCTTCCTGAAGGCAAAGGACGGTCAGCACTACCAGTACCCGTTCGCCCTCCGCCTGATCAAGTAGTCCAGCCGACGCCCGTCGACCGTCACTGATAGAAGGAGTTCGAATGTCCGCCATGCCCCCACCGGCCAGCCCTTACCAGGCGCCGACCCCCATGAATCCGTCCGATGAGAAACTCTGGGCCACCCTGATCCACATCGGTGGAATCCTGTTCGGCTTCCTGCCGGCGCTGATCGGCTACCTGGTACTCAAGGACCGCGGACCGTTCATCCGTGCGCACACCGCGACGGCGCTGAACTTCCAGATCACGCTTCTCATCGCTTATATCGTCGGTGGAATCCTGACCCTGGTCCTGGTCGGCTTCCTTGTGCTGTTCGCCGCGTGGATCCTCACGATCGTGTTCGGGATCATGGCGGCCCTGGCCGCCAACAAGGGCGAGTACTACACGTACCCGCTCACCATCAAGTTCATCAGCTAGGTCGGAGCAGGCTCGAACACCGGTCAGTCGGTCAGCAACCGGCGCACGACCGCATCCGCGAGCAGCCGTCCTCTCCGAGTCAGTTCAATCGACCCGGACAGGGCGGCTTTCGCGTCGATGAGCCCATCCGCGATCAGCCCGGCGACCTCGTGGCGGCCCGGCACGGAGAGCGAAGCGATCGGGATGCCTTCCCGGATCCGGGTGAGCAGCAGCACGCGCTCGACCTCCCGGGTGGCTGCGTCGAGGGTCTCCCGGCCGGCCGCCGGGGAGTCCCCGGCGAGGATCCGGTCGGCGTACGCCGACGGATGCTTGACGTTCCACCAGCGCACCCCGCCGACGTGGCTGTGCGCGCCGGGTCCGACGCCCCACCAGTCCTGGCTGGTCCAATAGGCGAGGTTGTGCCGGGACCGGTGGGCCTCATCCGTCGCCCAGTTGCTGACCTCGTACCAGCCGTAACCGGCGTCGGCGAGCAGCTCGTCGGCGAGTTCGTAGAACTCGGCCTGCTGGTCTTCGTCGACCGGAACGAGCTCGCCGCGCTTGATCTGCCGGGCGAGCTTGGTGCCCTCCTCGACGATCAGCGAATACGCGCTGATGTGGGTCGGCGCCAGGCCGATGGCCTGCTCGAGGCTCGCCCGCCAGTCGGCGAGCGTCTCCCCCGGCGTGCCGTAGATCAGGTCGACGCTCACGTCGAGTCCGGCGTCACGGGCCCACTGCACGACGAGCGGCACCTTCTCCGGGTCGTGCGTGCGCTCGAGGGTGGCCAGCACGCGCGGAACGGCCGACTGCATGCCGAACGAGACCCGGGTGAATCCCGCGGCGGCCAGCCGGGCGAGGTAGGCCGCGTCGACGGAGTCGGGGTTCGCCTCGGTGGTGACCTCGGCGCCTGCTGCGAGACCCCAGGTGCTGCGCACGGAGTCCAGCATCCGGATCAGGTCGTCGGCCGGCAGCAGGGTCGGCGTGCCGCCGCCGAAGAAGACGGTGGCCGCCTCACGGGCGGGCATCCCTGACGCGTCCAGGATGCGCCCGGCCGCCTCGACCTCGGTGATCGCCTGGCCGGCGTAGTCGTGCTGGGACGCCCCGCGCAGTTCGGTGGCCGTGTACGTGTTGAAGTCGCAGTAACCGCAGCGCACCCGGCAGAACGGCACGTGCAGGTAGACGCCGAAGTCACGTCCGGCAGCGCCGGCCGCCGCCGACTCAGGCAGCAGACCGTCGCGGGGTGCAGGGTCACCGAGGGGAAGGGCGCTGCCCATCGGGTTAGGCCGCGCCGATCGGGTGCAGCGCGCGCAGGTAGCGTTTCGTGAACTTCGCCTGCTGCAACCGAGCGACGGGCCAGCCGAGCCGGTAGCGCCAGGTGCTCGGCCGGGAGAAGGCGCGGATGGTCAGCCAGACCGAGTCGTCGTCCCGCTTGTCGACGATGAAGGATTCCTCGCCGCTGGCCGGGTGCCCGACCATGGTGCCGTAGGCGAAGCCGACCCGGTCGGGCTCGTCGATCACGTAGACGACCCGCACGGGGGCGTCGATGGTGAACGGGCCGACCTTGACGGACAGGTGCGCTGACATGCCGTTGACGATGTACGGGGTGCCGTCGTCGCCGAACGTCGCCTCGTTCGCCGCGCTCTTCTGGTCCCTGGCGGCCTGGCCGTCGGCGTTGAAGACGAGGCCGGTGTACTGCTCTCCGGTGCTGCTCAGCAGGTCGGTCACGGTCATCCCGCTCCCCCGCTGCACACCCCAGGTCATCAGCGACTTGGAGGCCAGCTGGAAGCGCTCCTCCCCGCTGCCGAGGCGTACCGTGCGCTCGATCGGCCGGTAGCCGTTCGGCGGGTAGCGGAGAAGGTCGGGGGCGAGGGTGCCTCCGATGGCCGCGTAGCTCACGGCCGTGTCGGTGAAGGTGGCGCGTCGCATCCGGTTACTTCTTCTCTTTCTTGGGCGGCTCGTCGCCGGAGAGCGCGGCGATGAAGGCCTCCTGGGGAACCTCGACCCGGCCGACCATCTTCATGCGCTTCTTGCCCTCTTTCTGCTTCTCCAGCAGCTTGCGCTTGCGGGAGATGTCGCCGCCGTAGCACTTGGCCAGGACGTCCTTGCGGATGGCGCTGATCGACTCGCGGGCGATGATGCGGGCGCCGATCGCGGCCTGGATCGGCACGTCAAACTGCTGGCGCGGGATGAGCTTGCGCAGCCTGCCCGTCATCAGCACGCCGTAATCGTAGGCCTTGTCACGGTGCACGATCGCGCTGAACGCGTCGACCTGCTCGCCCTGGAGCAGGATGTCGACCTTGACCAGGTCGGCCTCCTGCGAGCCGATCGGCTCGTAGTCGAGCGACCCGTAGCCGGCGGTGCGGCTCTTGAGGTTGTCGAAGAAGTCGAAGACGATCTCGCCGAGCGGCATCGTGTAGCGGATCTCGACCCGGTCCTCACCGAGGTAGTCCATGCCGAGCAGGGTGCCGCGGCGGCTCTGGCAGAGTTCCATGATCACGCCGACGTAGTCCTTGGGCGCGAGGATCGCGGCCTTGACGATCGGTTCCTCGACCTTCGCGATCTTGCCGTTGGGGAACTCGCTCGGGTTGGTGACCGTGACGGTCTTCTTGTCGTCGGTGGTGACCTCGTAGATCACGCTGGGCGCGGTGGTGATCAGGTCGAGCCCGAACTCGCGGTCGAGGCGTTCGGTGATGATCTCCAGGTGCAGGAGGCCGAGGAAGCCGCAGCGGAAACCGAAGCCGAGGGCGACGGATGTCTCCGGCTCGTAGACGAGGGAGGCATCCGACAGCTTGAGCTTGTCGAGGGCCTCGCGGAGGGCCGGGTAGTCGCTGCCGTCGATCGGGTACAGGCCGGAGAACACCATCGGCTTGGGCTCGGTGTAGCCGGGCAGGGCCACGGTGGCGGGGCGCAGGGCGGTGGTGACGGTGTCGCCCACCTTCGACTGGCGCACGTCCTTGACCCCGGTGATCAGGTAGCCGACCTCGCCGACGCCGAGTCCCTTGCTCACGGTGGGTTCCGGGCTGGTCACGCCGATCTCGAGGATCTCGTGGGTTGCCCGGGTGGACATCATCTGGATCTTCTCGCGCGGGTTCAGCTTGCCGTCGATCATGCGCACGTAGGTGACGACGCCGCGGTAGCTGTCGTAGACCGAGTCGAAGATCATGGCGCGGGCGGGTGCGGCCGGATCGCCGACCGGCGCCGGGATCAACCGGGTCGCCCGGTCGAGCAGTTCGGCGACGCCGACGCCGGTCTTGCCGGAGACGCGCAGCACGTCGTCGGGGCTGCCGCCGATGAGGCTGGCCAGTTCCTTCGCGTACTTGTCGGGGTCGGCTGCCGGCAGGTCGATCTTGTTGAGCACGGGGATTATCGTGAGGTCGTTCTCGAGCGCCAGGTAGAGGTTGGCGAGGGTCTGGGCTTCGATGCCCTGGGCGGCGTCGACGAGCAGGATGGCGCCCTCGCAGGCGGCCAGGCTACGGGAGACCTCGTAGGTGAAGTCGACGTGGCCGGGGGTGTCGATCATGTTCAGGGCGTAGGTCTGCCCGTCGAGTTCCCACGGCATCCGCACGGCCTGGCTCTTGATGGTGATGCCGCGCTCGCGCTCGATATCCATCCGGTCCAGGTACTGGGCGCGCATCGCCCGGTCGTCGACGACCCCGGTGATCTGCAGCATCCGGTCGGCCAGCGTCGACTTTCCGTGGTCGATGTGGGCAATGATGCAGAAGTTACGGATGAACTCGGGAGGTGTTGCGGCCGGTTCAAGCGCGGTGAGGGGTCTCGGTGACATGGTCTGGCAATTCTCCCATAGCTGGCTGCCCGCCGGTTTCGCCCGGCCGATGCCGGCCCTGGGGCCGCGCCGGATTCGGCAGCCCGCGACCGCGGGCGCGGTAGCGCGCTGCGGAAACGGGCGCGGCGACAACCCGTTCGTGCCGACCGCGACCTGCGCTAGCCTCGAGCCCGACCAGACGCCGCTGGTCGAGCAGCCGGATGACGTGCAGAATCTCTGTATCGGGTCGGCACCGAATCGCCGTCAACCCCGACGCACCACCAGCTTCGAGCTGCCACAAGCCCGAACAGAGCCCAGGCAGGAGGGTAGCCATGACATCGGCCACACCAGTCCTCTTCGTGCACGGGATCCGAACCTCGGCCACCATGTGGCGGCGGCAGCTCACGATCCTGGGTGAGGCCGGGCATCCCGCGCTGGCGGTCGATCTGCCCGGCCACGGTTCGCGCCTGGCCGAGCGATTCACCGTCGAGGGTGCCCTCGCCGCCATCGACGACGGGGTCGCAGCCCTGGGCGGCCCGGTGGTGCTGGTCGGTCTCTCGCTGGGCGGCTACTACGCCATCGAGTACGCCGCGCGGCACCCCGAGCGGGTGGCCACGCTGGTCGCCGCCGGCTGCTGCGCGATCCCGTCCGGGTGGCCACTGGACGCCTACCGGCGCCTGGCCCGGCTGATCCGCAGACTTCCCGACCATGGACTCTGGCTGCACACCACCCTGGTGCGGGTGCTGCTGCCACGCCAGGGTGCCGCGGACACGCTCGCCGGCGGGGTTCCCCTGCACGTGATGGACGCCGGGCTGGCCGCCACCGGCACCCTCCGCCCGCTGAAGGGCCTGTCCCGGTATCCGGGTCCGGTCTGGCTGGTCAACGGCGCTTTCGACCAGTTCAGGCTGCACGAGCGCCGCTTCCTCGGCGCGTGCCGGAACGGTCGCCTCGTGGTCGTGCCGCGGGCCTCGCATCTGGTCAGCCTTGCCCAGCCGGAACGGTTCGCAACGGTGCTGCGCGGCATCCTCGATGACGTCGCCGCCGGCCGCCCGCGGCCGATTGTCGACCCGGTCGAATAACTGGTATCGTTTCCTGTTGGCTTGCGTGTTGGGTCCCACCCCACACGATCATTGCCGCACGGCGCCCTCTACCGCCAAGCGGCCCATCCGAACAAGAACCTAACGAAAGCGTATAAACGTGGCAAATATCAAGTCGCAGATCAAGCGAATTGGCACCAACAAGAAGGCCCAGGAGCGCAACAAGTCGGTGAAGAGCGAGTTCAAGCGCGCTATCCGTGCGACGCGCCTCGCCGTCACCGCCGGTGACAAGGACAAGGCCGTTGCCAGTCTCGCCATTGCTTCGAAGAAGCTTGACAAGGCCGTCAGCAAGGGCGTCATCCACAAGAACCAGGCGGCGAACAAGAAGTCGGCCATCGCGAAGTCGGTCGGCGCACTCGTCTAGTCACCACCCAGACCTGGTTTGAGGCCGATGTTCGGAACTGAACCGGTGTGAAGGAAAGCCCTCGCCTTATGGCGGGGGCTTTCTTTTTCTGTGCCGTGACAGTGTGAGCCGGCGGCGGCCGGCGCAGGGGGCCGCCGGCTGGCTGCCCGCCGGGGAAGGGTCAGACTGCGCCGCGGCGGGCGATCACGCCGACGAGGCGTTCGAGGGCGAAGACCGGGTCCCGCCCTGCCCCCTTGACCGCGGCATCCGTCTCGGCGAGCATCACCATGCACCGGGCCAGGCCCTCGTCCGACCAGCCGCTCAGGTCACGCTGGGCCCGCTCCACCTGCCACGGCGCGAGCCCGAATTGCGAGGCGAGCTGCCCGGAACCACCGCGCACACCGTAGAGCTTCGCCATCGTGCGGATCTTCATCGCGAACGCGGCGACGACGGGAACGGGGTCGGCGCCCGAGGACAACGCGTGCCGGAGGATGACCAGGGCCTCACCATGGCGCCCCGCGATCGCGGAGTCGGCGACCTTGAACGCGTTCGCTTCGACGCGTCCGCCGTAGTACCGGTCGACCGTGGTCTCGGTGACCTCGGACGCCGAATCGGCGATCAGCTGCTGGCAGGCCGCGGACAGCTCGGCGAGGTCGCCGGAGAAGGCCGCCACGAGAGATCGAAGGGCACTGGGCGTGACACGCTTGCCGGTAGCCTTGAATTCCGCCGATGCGAAGTCGTGCCGGTCGGAGTCCTTCTTGAGCTCGGCGCAGACGACCTCGACGGCGCCGCCGACTCCGGACCGGATCGTGTCGAGCAGCTTCTTGCCGCGCACCCCGCCACCGTGCCGCAACACGACGTAGGTGTCCTCCGCCGGATTCTCGAGGTAGGCGAGCGCCTCGATGATAAAGGTGTCGCTGCATTTCTCGACCGAGCTCACCCGGATCAGCCGGGGCTCACCGAACAACGAGGGGCTGGCCATGGTGAGCAACTCCCCCGGTGCATAGCTGTCGGCCTGGATGTCGCTGATCTCGAGGCTCGGGTCTTCGAGCTTGAGGAAGTCCCTCAGCTGACGGATGGCCCGTTCCGCGAGGAACACCTCGGTGCCGGAGACCAGCACGACCGGGGCAGGGCGCACCTGGTGCCACGACAGTTGCGGGATGGCGACCGACTTGCTCGATCCGGCCTTGCTCGATCCGGCCTTGCTCGGAGTTGATCGGCCCGTTGCGGCCCGACCAGAGGATGCGGTTCGTGCGGCCACTCGGTTCCCTTCGATTGCGTGGGTCAAGCCTAGCCCGGGCCGCCGACGGGGGCAGCAGGCGAGTGACCCGTGCGCGCCGGTCCGGACGCCGGCTTCTCGGTCCAGACGGTCAGCGCGCCGTGCCCGCCCGGGTCGAGGGCCACCACGGCCAGACTCTGCCGGTCGGTGCGCACGGCGACGGTGCCCTCCGAGGCGAGAATGTCGAGCAGACGGTCGGTTGGATGGCCGTAGCCGTTGTCGGCGCCGACCGAGATCAGCCCCACCGTCGCCCGGAGATCGGCATAGAGGTCGGGGCTCTGGTCCCTCGAACCGTGGTGGGCAACCTTGACGACGTCCACCTGGCCGGGCGCTGAGGCACGGCGCAACGCGTCCTGAGCCTCCTCGCCGAGGTCGCCGAGGAAGATCGAGCGGATGCCCCGCCCGTCGAAGCCGATCGTCACACTCCCCGGGTTTCCGGTCTGCATCACCGGCGAGCCGCGCACGGGCCAGAAGATCTCCCAGCGCAGCCCGCCCAGCGTGCCCCGGTCGCCGCGGGCCGCGATGCGCACGTCCGCCCCGCCTTGGGCGAGCCGCGCGTGCAGGTTCTCATCCTGGGCGTTCTCCGGAGTTCCGACCAGGACCGTGCCGACCCGGCCGATCACGGCCTCGATCCCGCCGATGTGGTCCATGTCGTAGTGGGTGAGCACGAGCAGGTCGATCCGCTCGATCCCGAGGGTGTGCAGGCACGCGGTCAACGGCGCAGGGTCGGGCCCGACGTCGACCAGGGCGTAGCGTTCCCGGTCGCGCACGACGACCGCATCGCCCTGGCCGATGTCGCAGGCCGCGATCTGCCAGTCCGCCGGGAACGCCACCGCCCGGCCGAGGCCCGCGCCGATCAGGCTTCCCGCGTAGCCGCCTCCGGCGACGATCAGCACGGCCGCCGCGGCGATCCGCCAGCCGGGCATCCCTGTCGATCCGGGCATCCGCGTCGATCCGGCCCCGCGTCCAGGCCGTCCGAACGGGCCGGGACGACCTGTGGCACCGGGCCTTCCCGGCGCACGGGAACCGAGCAGGAGGGCCAGTGCCAGCAGCGTGAGCAGCCCGGTGGCCGCGACCCCGAGGGCTCCTCCCACCCACGGGAGGCGACTGCCGGGCAGCGCAGCGCTCGTCCCGGCGACCGCGGCGATCCACGCCGAGGGCAGCCAGGCCAGCTGCAGGATGCCCCACGCCACACCGGGCAGCCACGGGAGCAGGAGGCACGCGACCAGGCCGATCACGGTGGCCACGGGGGCGGCCGGCCCCGCCAGCAGGTTCGCCGGCACCCCGTAGAGCGGGAGGGTCGGGCTGAGCAGCACGAGCACCGGCTGGCAGGCCAGCTGCGCGGCCAGTGGGATCGCGATCACCCCGGCGAGCCAGGACGGCATCCAGCGGCCGAGAACCCGGCCCAGTGGCCCGGCCAGCACCAGCAGTCCGCCCGTCGCCAGCACCGAGAGTGCGAAGCCGTAGCTGCGGGCCAGCCACGGATCGAAGACGAGCAACCCGATCACCACGAGGGCGAGCAACGGCAGCCCGCGACCCGGCCTGCCCGTCGCGATCGAGAACAGGAGCACGGCGGCCATCAAGGCGGCACGCAGCACGCTCGGTTCCGGGGTCACCAGCACCACGAACCCGGCCAGGGTGACGAGGGCCAGCGCCAGGCGAGCCAGGCGGCGCAGCCTCAGATAGCCGCCGAGCAGCAGCATCCCGGCCGTGACGACGGCGCAGTTCGCCCCGGACACCGCAGTGAGATGACTCAGCGAACTTGTTTTCATCGCGCCGTCCAGGGCCGGCCCCACGGCGCTGGTGTCACCGATCGCCAGTCCGGGCAGCAGATCGCCGCCCTCCCCGGGCAGCCTCCCCGCGGCATCCGCGAACCGGGTCCGAAGATCGTTCGCCCAGGCCAGCCACCCGGGTGGCGCCGCGATCACGGCCGGCGGATCCCGGCCGAAGACGAGCGCCGCCGACGCGGCACCCGGTTCGGCCGGCCGCAGCCGGGCGGACAGGCGGATGACGGTGCCGATCTGGAGCGCGGGGCCTGCCGGGGCCTCGGCGAAAACCATAACCGGCACCGACACCCAGGCCGTGCGCCCGCCCTGGCCGAGCGAGCCGATGGTGCCGGTGAACCGCACCCGGCTCGAGCCGCCACCGGCACCGCCGAATCCTCCGAACGAGGCGGTCTCCACCGGCCTGGACCACACCGTGAGCGTCGCGGTGACCACGGCGTGCCTGGCCGCCGCGTCCCGCACCTCGGCAGGAAGACGTGCGGGGGCGGCCACGGCGACGGCGGATGCCACGAGCGCGGCGCCCGCGCAGCAGACGGTCAGCTGGGCGAGGACCGCGCGCACCGAAACCCGGCGTGCTGAAACCCGGCGTGCCGAAACCCGGCGTGCCGAAACCCGGCGCGCCGAAACGACGTGTGCCGCCGCCGACCGCGCCCGCGATCCGCGGATGGTGGCAACCAGGACCAGGGCCGCCGCAGCGGCCGCCCACAGTGCGAGCAGGCTTCCCGCCGCCCAGTCAGGCGTCCCGGTGAGCCACCAGCCCGCCAGCCAGGCCGCAGCAGCAGCGCCGGCGAGGCGCAGGTCGACGGTCACACCGTGACCAGGTCTTTCAGTCCCTCGAAGGTCTTGTCGCCGATCCCGGTGACGCTGCGGAGGTCGTCGACGCCCGCGAAGGGCCCGTTCGCCTCGCGGTAGTCGATGATGCGCTGGGCCATCAGCGGCCCGATCCGCGGGAGGGTGTCGAGTTCAGCCACGGTGGCCGTGTTCAGGTTCACCTTCTGGCCGGACGCGGCACCCCCGGCCGCTCCCGCTCCCCCGGATGCCGGCGGCAGTCCGGCCGGAACCTCGCCGACCTGGGGCAGGTAGAGCTGCTCTCCGTCGCTGAGCCGCCTGGCCAGGTTGGTCCCGGCCGGGTCGGCGGTCTCGGTCAGACCCCCGGCGGCCGCCACGGCGTCCATCACCCGGGCGCCGACGCCGAGCTGGAACAGCCCGGGCCGGCGCACCGCCCCGAGCACGTGAACGAAGATGATCGCCCCGGGCGCCGACGCCGGGTCGGTCGGGTTGCCGCCGGTCGCGGCGGCACCGGGTGTTGCCGCAACGCCCGCGGCCCCGCCGCCCGCGGCTCCGCCCGGCGAGGGTCCTCCGCCCGGCGTGATCACCTGGTGGGTGGCCTGCCCGCCGATCGCCGAGACGACCACGGCGGTGGCCAGGGCCGCGATGAGCAGCACGACTGCGGCGCCGACCCCGATCCGCATCCGGGCACCCCGTGCGGGGCGCGCCGGGCGGGCCAGGCGCGAGAGCGCCGCTGTGGCCGGGTCAGGCTCCATCCGGGCAGGCTAGACCGTCCGGCTCGGCGGGCCGGGCGGCCGGGATCGGACGGTGCGAGACCGCCGGATCCCGGCCCTGTGGAGGCGAGGCCAGACCACGAGGCCAGCCCGCGAGGCCAGACGTGGGGGTCTGACCGTGGGGGTCAGACCGTGGGGGTCAGACCGTGCGGGTCAAACCGTGCGGGTCAAACCACGAATCAGACCGCGCGGGTCACGATGCTGACCAGGCGGGGTGCCCGCACGATCACGTGCACGATCTCACGGTCGCCGATCGCCTTGATCACCGGTGCCGACGCGCGCGCGAGGCGTTCCAGTTCATCGCCGGGGATCTTCGGCGAGATGTCCAGGCGTTCCCGCACCTTGCCGTCGACCTGCACGACGGCGGTCACCGATTCCTCCACGAGCAGGGTCGGATCGGCCTTGCGCCACTGGGCGAGCGCGACACAGGGCTCGTAGCCGAGCCGCTGCCACATGTCCTCGGCGGTGTACGGCGCGAACAGGTTCAGAGCCATCGCCGTGGCCTCCGCCGCCTCACGCACGGCGGCGTCGGCCGGGCCGGCACCCGTGTCGATGACCTTGCGGGTGGCGTTGACGAGCTCCATCAGCCGGGCGACGACCACATTGAACTTGAACGCCTCGATCAGGCCCGGCGCGTCCGCGAGGAACCGGTGGGTGACCCGGCGCAGGCCCGCGTCCCCGGTCTTCCAACGGATGTCCGGCTCACTCGTGACGTCCCTGGCCATGCGCCAGGCGCGGGCGAGGAACTTCGCGGAGCCGACGGGCGAGACATCCGCCCAGTCGATGTCGTCTTCGGGCGGCCCGGCGAATGCCATCGTGAGGCGCACGGCGTCGACTCCGAAACGGTCGACCTCCTCGGTGAAGTAGACGAGGTTGCCCTTACTCTTGGACATCTTCGCGCCGTCGAGGATGACCATGCCCTGGTTGAGCAGTGCGGTGAAGGGCTCTGTGAAGGAGACATAGCCGAGGTCGAAGAGCACCTTGGTCATGAACCGGGCGTAGAGCAGGTGCAGGATGGCGTGTTCGACGCCGCCGACATACTGGTCGACGGGCGCCCACTTCTCGGCTTCCTTCGGGTCGAACGCGCGGGTGTCGTCGTTCGGGTTGAGGAAGCGGAGGAAGTACCAGGAGCTGTCGACGAAGGTGTCCATGGTGTCCGCGTCCCGGCGCGCGGGGGTGCCGTCGATCGGGTTGGGCACGTTGACCCAGTCGGTCGCGCCACCGAGCGGCGAGGTTCCCTTGGGCTTGAGGTCGAGGCCGTCAGTGGGCGGCAGCAGCACGGGCAGCTGGTCTTCCGGCACGGGGATCTCCGCGCCGTCCTGGCCGTGGATGATCGGGATCGGGGTGCCCCAGTAGCGCTGCCTTGAGATCAGCCAGTCGCGCAGCCGGTAGTTCTTGGCCGCGCGGCCGGTCCCGTCGAGGGTGAGCTGGTCGATGATGCGCTTGATCGCGGTGTTCTTGCTCAGCCCGTTCAGGGTCCCCGAGTTGATCAGGCGGCCCTCGCCGGCCAGGGCGATGCCGGTCGCGGCCGGGTCGAGGGTTGGGATCTCCTCGGAGCCGTCGAGCATCTCCGGCGTGATCACGGGGATCATGCCGGTGACCGGCGCGGTCGTGTCGACGACGACGATCACGGGAAGGTCGAAGCGGCGGGCGAAGTCGAGGTCGCGCTGGTCGTGCGCAGGCACGGCCATCACGGCGCCGTGGCCGTAGTCGGCGAGGACGTAGTCGGCGGCCCAGATCGGCATCCGTTCGCCGTTGACGGGGTTGATCGCGTAGCGCTCGAGGAAGACGCCGGTCTTCTCCCGGTCGGTGGACTGGCGTTCGATCTCGGTGCTGTTCTGCACCTTCACCAGGTATTCCTGGAACCGCGCCTTGACTGCGGGTGAGGAGTCGGCGACGAGCTCGGCGGCGAGGTCGGCGTCGGGGGCGACGACCATGAAGGTCGCGCCGTGGAGAGTGTCCGGCCGGGTCGTGAACACGCTGATCCGCTCCTCGCGGCCCTCGATCACGAAGTCGACGTCGGCACCGATCGAACGGCCGATCCAGTTGCGCTGCATGTTCAGCACCTTGGCCGGCCAGGTGCCCTCGAGCTGGTTGAGGTCGTCGAGCAGGCGGTCGGCGTAGTCGGTGATCTTGAAGTACCACTGGGTGAGCTTCTTCTTGACCACCACGGCGCCGCTGCGCTCCGAGGTCCCGTCGGCGAGCACCTGCTCGTTGGCGAGCACGGTCTGGTCCACCGGGTCCCAGTTGACCCAGCTGTCCTTGCGGTAGGCGAGGCCCTTCTTGTAGAGCTGGAGGAAGAGCCACTGGTTCCACTTGTAGTACTCGGGGTCGCTCGTGTGCAGTTCGCGGGACCAGTCGAAGGACGCCGCGTAGAGCTTCATGCTCTTCTTCTGCTGCGCGATGTTGTCGTAGGTCCAACCGCGCGGGTCGATGCCGCGTTTGATCGCCGCGTTCTCCGCGGGGAGGCCGAAGGAGTCCCAGCCGATCGGGTGCAGCACGTTGAAGCCCTGCTGGCGCCAGTACCGGGCGACGATGTCGCCGAGCGCGTAGACCTCGGCGTGGCCCATGTGCAGGTCGCCGGACGGGTACGGGAACATGTCGAGCACGTACTTGCGCGGGCGGGTGTCGTCGGGGTCGTCCGTGCGGAACGGCTCGAGTTCTTCCCAGATCGGCTGCCATTTGGCCTGGATTGCGGCGAAATCGTAGATTTCTTCGTCGCGGTGGGCGCCGGTGGGCGTGTGGTCGTGCTCGTGTGCCACGTGACTCTCTTCGTTGCGGTGGGATTGCGCCATCTCAGGCAAAAGGGCGCCCGCAGGCGTCGTCCAGGTTTCTAGGTTACTAAACCCTGGCCGGCCGGCGTTGCGGACGGCGTTGCGGACGGGGTTCCGGGCGGTCGTGCGGGGTGGGTTTTCGGGGCGCCGAGAACGTCGAGCAGGGCGGCGGCCTTGATCCGGGTCTCCTCGATCTCCTCGGCAGGGTCGGACAGTGCCGTGATTCCGCCGCCGGTGCCGATGGACGCGCCGTCGCGGTCGATGACGATGCTGCGGATGACCATGGCCAGGTCGACGGCGCCGTCGAAGCCGAAGTAGCCGAACGCGCCGGAGTAGATGCCGCGAGGTCCGGCTTCGAGCCGGTCGAGGATGCCCATGGCGCTGGGCTTGGGCACGCCGGTCATGGAGCCAGCCGGGAAGCAGAATTCCACGGCGTCCACGCCGGTGAGGCCGGCCGCCAGCCGGGCCTCCACCGTGCTGACCAGCTGGTGCACGTGCGCGTAGCTTTCCACGTCGAGCAGTTGGGTGACCGCGACCGAGCCGAGTTCGGCGATCCGGCCCAGGTCGTTGCGCATGAGGTCGACGATCATCAGGTTCTCGGCGCGTTCCTTCTCGCTGGTCTCCAGTTCGGTGCGGAGAGCCAGGTCGCGAATGACCCCGGTGGAGCGGCGCCGGGTGCCCTTGATCGGCCGGGTGCTGACCCGGCCGGCGCGGGAGACGGCGAGGAATTGTTCGGGCGACGCGCTGAGCAGGGCGGTCTCGCCGAACCGGAGCAGGCCGCCGTGGTGGCTGGGGCTGCCGGCGCGGAGGCGGAGGTAGGCGTCGACCGGGTCGGGGTGCGCGTCGACCAGGATCTCGTTGGTCAGGCAGAGCTGGTAGGCGTCGCCCGCGGTGATCGACGCCTGACAGTGCCGGATCAGGGCGTCGTAGCGTTCCGGGTCGTGCCGCCAGTGTGCCGCAACGGGAGCGTCGATCCGGACGTCCGCCCGGGCCTGGGCCGGCATCCGAGAGACGGATGTCCCGGCCGCGGCCCGAAGGGCAGCGAGCACCTCCGCCGCCCACTGTTCGAGGGTGCCGGCCGTCGCCCCGCCGGGCCCGGTGCGGGCGAGCAGGGTGACGGTCAGTCCGGCGTGGTCGAATTCGATCGCGCGGTCGACCTGCAGGAGCGCCGCATCGGGGTAGCGGGAGTCGTGCACGCTGGCGCCCACGGTCTGGGACCCGAGTTCGTAACCGAGCCAGCCGACCCAGCCGAGCCGGAACCCGCTCTCGCTCCCGCGGCCACCGGCGGCATCCGTCCCAGCAGCGTCGTCGGGCTCGGACTCGGCCGCGGCCAGATCTTCCCGCAGGAACTCGAAGATGGTCTCCGGCAGGGTCACGGCTCCGCCGCCGACGCCCGCGCCGGAGTCCGGGTCGGTCTCCGGGAACGTCACCGTCACGGTGCCCTCCGGCACCGACGCGGTCACGAAGCGGGACGCGGCATCCGCGGCTCCGAGGTAGCTGAAACCGTCCCCGGCGGCGACGCCCGCGTCGAGCCAGAAGGAGTGGGAGCAGGACCGGTAGAGGGTGAGGTAGACGAACTCCGGGTCCCACCAGCCGGGCAGGGGGAATCGTCGGATCGGAGCTGGCACGCCCCCAGCCTAGGCCGGAAGGACTCCGGCGGCGCGCCGCAATCCGGGGTCCCGACCGGGAAGGGTCACCCGGGCCGTGATGAGTTCGTCGGGCACCGGCGTGTGGGAGATGAGCAGCACGGCCCGGCCGTCCTCGGCGGCTGTGACCAGGATGTCCCGCACGAGCCGGTCACCCTGTTCCTCGTCCACGTTGGCGGTGGGTTCGTCGACTACGAGCACCGGGAAGTCGGCCAGCAGCGCCCGGGCGAGGGCGATCCGCTGGGCCTGCCCGCCGGAAACCAGCGCGCCGCGTTCGCCGACCCTGGCGTCCAGTCCGCCGCGCTCCGCCGCCCACTCGGCCAGGCCCACCCGGTCGACCACGGCCAGCAGTTCCTCGTCGGTCGCGGTGTCCCGGGCGAACAAAAGGTTCTGACGGATGCTGTCGTCGAACAGCCAGGGTCGCTGCTCGCAGAGCCCGACCACCGCGCGCACCTCGGATTGGGGCAGCAGCCGGGCCTCGACGCCGCCGAGAGTGTACGACCCGGTGTAGTCGAGGAAACGCACCAGAGCCTGCGCCAGCGAGGTCTTGCCCGCTCCGCTCGGCCCGGCCAGGTGCACCCGGTCGCCGGGTGCCAGCCGCAGGAAGACCCCGGTCACGGCCGGGGACGCCGCACCCGGCCAGCGCGCACCGAGGTCGGTCAGTTCGACGATGCGAGCCCGCTCCCCCCTGGTCGGACCGGTGGCGCCCCCGGACGGGATCTCGACCGGGACCCCGACCGGGACCTCGACCGGAATCTCGGCGGGGATCTCCGTCGGCACGGCGGTGGCGACACGCTCGGCGCTGGAGCGCACCTCGCGCCACGCTCCCAGGGCGGCCGGGACGGTGCCGAACACCTCGAAGACGGCCATCGGCACGAGCACGATCACGGCGAAGGCCGGGCCGGCCAGGCCGCCCGCCGCGCCGCCGGACCCGCCCGCCGCCAGGGCGGGGATACCGACGGCCAGCGCGGCGACCGTGGCGGCGCCCGCGAACAGCGACAGCACGGCTCCCTGCACGCCGACACCCAGCGACCGGCGGAGGGTCGCCCGTCTGAGGAGCTCGTCGGCCCGCCGAAGGGCGTCGAGTCGCCCGGTCAGGGCGCCGAAGGCGGTCAGCACGTCGAGGTTCTCAACGACCTCGAGCACCTGCCCGGTGAGGTTGCCGCGCAGCGGCGCCAGTTCGCGCTCGGCGCGGGCGGCGAGCACACCGGAGCCGAGCGCGCCCAGCACCCCCGCGACGACGAGGCTGAGCAGCAGGGTGAGCCCGGCGGCAGGCAGCACGCTCCACACCCCGGCGACCGAGAGAGCGGCGACGATGCCCGCGGTCGCGAGCGGCTGGACGACCCGCAGCGGGAGATCCTGCAGTGCGTCCACGTCGCGCACGAGCCGGGTGAGAAGCTCGCCCCTGCCGGTGTCGGCGAGCCCGGCCGGCGCCAACGGGATGATCCGGGAGAACACGCCGACCCGCAGCAGGGAGAGCTGGCGGAAGGCCGCGTCGTGGCTGCTCAACCGATCGAGGTAGCGGAAGGCCGACCGGCCCAGGGCGAAGGCCCGCACGCCGACCACCGCCATCGAGAGATAGAGGATGGGCGGCTGCTCGGCGGCCCGGGTGATCAGCCAGGCGGAGGTGGCGAGCAGGGCCACGGCGCAGAGCATGGAGGCCACCCCCGCCGCCAGGCCGGGCAGGAACCAGCGCGCGCGCGGCTGGGCCAGCCGGAGAATAGCCCGGGTGGCGGTGCTGAGCCGCCGGGTGCGCGCCGGCGCGGAGACGGCAGGCTCGGCGGCAACGGCACCGGCAGCGGCAGCGGCAGCGGCAGCGGCGTCGAGCGTCGGTTCAGACATGCGCGGCCCCGTCCAGTTCGACGACCTGGTCCGCGGCGTCGCGGAGCAGCGGCCGGTGGCTCACGACGATCACGATGAGCCCCTCGGCGGCGAGGCGGCGGAGCCCGGAGACCAGCCGCTGCTCGGCTACGGGGTCGAGGGCGGAGCTGGGCTCGTCGAGCACGAGCACGCGGCAGCCGTGCAGCCGGGCTCGGTAGACGGCACGCGCGGCCGCGACCCGCTGGGCCTGCCCGCCGGAGAGCCCGTCGCCGTTGACGCCGAGTCGGGTCGCCGGGTCCAGTTCGCCTGCCCCGGCCTCGCGGAGGGCCCAGTGCACCAGCGCCGGGTCGGCGGATGACTCCCCCAGCGCGACGTTGTCGGCGATCGTTCCGGCCAGCAGGCCGGGGCGCTGTCCGGCCCAGGCCAGCCAGGGCCGCGGCGTGCCGGGGACGACGACGGCGTCGCCGAGGCTGATCTGCCCGTCGAAGGGCACGAACCCCTGCAGGGCGGCGACCAGGGTCGACTTGCCGGCGCCGCTCGCGCCGCGGATGACGGAGAGCCGGCCCGGGAGGAAGACGGCGGTGAACTCCGGGGCGGCCCGGCCGGCCCGGTCCGCGGAACGGCGCACCCTGACCCGGTCGAAGCGCAGGGCGTCCGGGGCGGGCCGGGCGGCATTGGCGGGCCGGGCGGCATCCGTCGGCCCGGTCCAGACGGCGGCCAGGGGCGCGGCGGGGGCCGGCGCGTCGTCGAGGATCGCGAAGACGTCCTCGGCCGCGGCGAGGCCGTCGGCCGCCGCGTGGAACTGGGCCCCGACCTGCCGCACGGGGAGGAACGCCTCGGGGGCGAGGAGCAGCACGAACAGGCCGACGCCGAGCTGGAGGGAACCGTCGACCAGGCGGAGGCCGATCGACACGGCGACGAGCGCGACCGACAGGCTGGAGCCCAGCTCGAGCACGAAACCGCTGAGGAAGGACACCCGCAGCACCTTCATCGTGCGGCCGCGGTAAGCCTCGGTGATGGTGCGCACCCGGTCGGCCTGGCGCGCCTCCCGGCCGAAGATCTTGAGCGTGGCGAGCCCGCCGACCAGGTCGAGGAAGCCTGCGCCGAGCCGCTGCAGCGCGTCCCACTGCGCGCGCTGCACGGCCTGGGTCGCCTGGCCGATCAGCACCATGAACAGCGGGATGAACGGCAGCACCACGATCACGGTGATGCCGCTCGGCAGGTCTTGCCAGAGCATCACGAGCACGAGGATCGGGGTCGCGATGCCGGCCAGGAGCAGCTGCGGCAGGTACCTCGCGAAGTAGTTGTCGAGGGCGTCGAGGCCCTGCCCGACCAGGGTGGCCACGCCGGCGCTCTGCGTGCCCGCCAGCCAGTCGGGGCCGCGCTCGGCGAGGCGCCCGAGCACGCGTGCGCGCAGCTGGCTCTTGACCGACGCAGCCCCTCGGCTCGCGGCCACCTCGAGCAGCCAGACCAGGGCGGCCCTGGCCACGACGACGACGACGAGGGCGCCCAGCGTCGGCGCCAGCTCGGCCGGGCCGTACCCGGCGACGGCGAGGCTGATCGCCCGGCTCAGGAACCAGGCGAATGCGACCACGACCAGCGTCTGGGCCAGGCCGAGCGCGGCCCCGACCAGCAGGAACCACCGGGCAGCGGACGCGTAGCGGAGGAGCCGAGGGTCGAGGGGGCGCATGGACGATTCGGGAGGCTAGTGCGCGGCGGCTTCGATGGTGCCGCGGCTGACCCTTTTGCGCAGCACCCAGTAGGTCCAGCCCTGGTAGAGGAAGATCACCGGGGCGGCGATTAGGGCGGTCCAGCTCATCACCTGCAGGGTGTACGGCGTCGACGACGCGTTCGCGATGGTCAGGCTGTTCGCGGTATCGTTGCTCGCCGGCATCACGTCGGGGAACAGGGACGCGAACAGGGTCAGCACGGCCAGCCCGATGGTCGCTGCCATCAGCGTGAACGCCCAGCCCTCCGAACCCTTCAGGTTGAGCAGGAACGACCCGATCAGGGCAACGGCGGCCAGAGCGGCGAACACAGCGGTGAACAGGCTCCCGAAGGCCAGCACAGTCCAGAGCAGGAACGACGCCGCGACGACGATGGTCACGAGCCCGGATCGCACGGCGAGTTTCCTGGCCCGCTCGCGGATGTCGCCCTCGGTCTTGAGGGAGACGAAGACGATCCCGTGGGTGAAGAAGAGCAGCAGCGTGGTCAGGCCGCCGACCAGCGCATAGGGGTTGAGCAGGTCGAAGAAGCTGCCCGTGTAGTTGTGGCCGGCGTCGAGCTGCACCCCCTGCACGACGTTCGCGAAGGCGACGCCCCAGAGGAGGGCAGGCACGGCGCTGCCCACGACGATCATGCCGTCGAACCACTTCTTCCACTCCGATTCCGGCCGCTGGTGCCGGTACTCGAACGACACCCCGCGCACGATCAGGGCGAGCAGGATGAGCAGCAGGGCGAGGTAGAACCCGCTGAACATGGTCGCGTACCACTCGGGGAACGCGGCGAAGAGGGACGCGCCGGCCACGATCACCCAGGTCTCGTTGAGATCCCAGACCGGGCCGATCGTGTTGATCAGCACCCGGCGGTCGGTGTCGTCCCGGCCCAGGAACGGCAGGGACATCCCGACGCCGAAGTCGAAACCGTCGAGCACGAAGTAGCCGATGAACATCGCGGCGATGATCCAGAACCAGAGGATGTTGAGTTCCATCAGACGCTCCTAGTAGACCGTGACACGTTGGGGGGTTTCACCGGTCAGCGGATCCGGCACCGGGGCATCCTCCGGGCCCTGCCGGACCGCGCGCAGGATCAGCCGGAACTCCACCACGGCCAGCACGCCGTAGATCAGGGTGAACGCGATCAGGGAGATCAGGATCTCCAGCCCGGAGACGTTGGGTGAGACGCCGGACTCCGTCTTCAGCAACCCGAAGACGAGCCAGGGTTGCCGTCCCATCTCGGTGAAAATCCAGCCGACGCTCATCGACGCGAGCGAGAACGGGAACGACCAGATGGCGACCTTCCAGACCCAGGCGGCGGCCGGGGTGCGCCCGCCGCGGGTGAGCCATAGGCCGACGACGGCGACGAGGATGTGCGCGATGCCGAGGCCGATCATCCAGCGGAACGCCCAGTAGGTGATCCAGATGGTCGGCGTGTAGTCGCCGGGTCCGTAGAGCCCCACGTATTGGGCCTGCAGGTTGTTGATGCCCTCGACGGTGCCGTCGAGGGTGTGGGTCGACAGGAACGAAAGCAGGTACGGGATCCGGACCGAGAACAGCTCGCTCACGCCGTCGGGGGTGCCGAGGGTGAAGATCGAGAAGGATGCGTCGGCGCCGGTGGCCGTCTTGTACATCGCCTCGGCCGCGGCCATCTTCATCGGCTGGGCGGCGGTCATGGCCAGGCTCAGTGAGTCGCCGAAGAAGGTGGTGAGCGCGCCGGAGATGACCATCATCCACATGCCGAACTTGAGGGCGGGGCGCATGGTGTCGGCGTGCTGCTTGCGGTAGAGGTGCCAGGCCGCGACGGAGATGATCAACCCGGACGACACCATGAAGCAGGCGAAGATCGTGTGCGGGAAGGACGCGAGGGCGATCGGGTTGGTGAGCAGTTCGCCGATGTCGGTGAGCTCGGCCCGGCCCCTGGCCTCGTTGATCCGGAACGCGATCGGGTTCTGCATGAACGCGTTCGCGGCGAGGATGAAGTAGGCGGAGGCGATCGATCCCACCGTGGTCAGCCAGATCGTGGCGAGGTGCAGGCCCCGGGGAAGCCTGTCCCAGCCGAAGATCCACAGCCCGACGAAGGTGGCCTCGAGGAAGAAGGCGACGATGCCCTCGAACGCCAGGGGCGCGCCGAAGACGTCGCCGACGAAGCGGGAGTAGGTGGACCAGTTCATGCCGAACTGGAACTCCTGCACGATCCCGGTCACGACGCCCATGGCGAAGTTGATCAGGAAGATCTTTCCGAAGAAGTGGGTCAGCTGGAGGTACTTCGCCTTGTCGGTGCGCACCCAGGCGGACTGGAAGATCGCGACCGTGAGGGCCAGCCCGATCGTGAGCGGAACGAAGAGGAAGTGGTACACGGTCGTCAGACCGAATTGCCACCTCGACAGGAGTAACGGATCCAGCCACTCGTTCATGCGTCCTCCAACAGGGCCACTCTTCTACGATACGTAGAAGACTACACTTCTACGCCCCGTAGAAGACGGCGGTGGGCTGCGGTAAACTGGCCGCATGGGGAATCTGGGTGTGCTGGAGCGGTTGCTGATGGATGTCCTCTGGGACTCCGGCCAGGCGCTGCCCGCGAACGAGCTGCGCGACCGCCTGCTCACCCCGGCCGCCGTGGCCGCGAGCCGCAAGCCGCTGGCGACGACCACGGTGCTCACGGTGCTGTCCAGGCTCGAGACCAAGGGCTTCGTCACCCGGGACCGCGACAACCGCCCGCACCTGTACCGGGCCGTGCGGACCCGGGCCGAACACACGGCCGAGCTGATGCACGAGGTGCTCGGTTCGGCGCCCGACCGCCAGGCGGCGCTGGCCAGGTTCATCGGCAACGTCACCCCGCAGGAGGCCGAAAGCCTCCGGCTCCTGCTCAGCCCCGCGTCCGGCGAGTGACGCGGCGCGAGTGACGAATAGAGCGACGCGAGACCCGGCACCGTGCCAGCGACCGCGCTAGCCCTCGGTGCGCTCGCCCTCGCCCTGGCGTGGCCACTGCCGATCTTGCTCTCCCGGGCCCGGTGGCCGGCCCGCTCCCCCGGCCTCGCGCTGGTCCTCTGGCAGTCGATCGCCCTCACCGGCGGCCTGTCGATGATCGGAGCCCTGTTCGCCTACGGACTACTCGGGTTCGGAACCAATGCGCTGGCGGGCATCCGCTCCCTGTCGGTGCACGCCGGCTCCGGGGCGGTCCCCGCCGGGATGACGTTCAGCCAGGTGCTCGCACTCGCCGCCGCGTTCCTGCTCACCGGCCACCTGCTGCTCAATCTGGCGGCGACGTTCCTCCGCGCCCGGGTGCAGCTGCGCCGGCACCGCCACCTGGTCGCGCTGCTCAGCGAGCCGTCCGCCGACCGTCCGGGCACCCGAGTCATCGACCATGAGGCCCCGGTCGCATACTGCCTGCCGGGCGGGACGACGTCGGCGACCGTGTTGTCGCGGGGACTGATCAGCCTGCTCGAGGCCGACCAGCTCCGCGCGGTGGTGGCCCACGAGCGCGCGCACCTGCTGCAGCGCCACCATCTCGTGCTGCTCGCTTTCCGGTCCTGGCGCAGCGCACTGCCGTGGTTCCCGATCGCCACCCGGGCGGAGACCGCCGTGGGTCTGCTGGTGGAGATGCTGGCCGACGACGAAGCCCGCCGGCAGGTGGACGACCGCACGCTCGCGATGGCGATCGCCCTCGTGGGTTCGGCGCACGGGCCGGTCACCGGGGCAGGCGACACCGGGGCAGGCGACACCGGGGCAGGCGACACCGGGGCAGGCGACACCGGGGCAGGCGACACGCGGCCAGGCGACGCCGGGGCAGGCGACACGGGGGCAGGCGCGACGAGAACCGGAACCGGGCCGCGGGACACGGATGCCGCGGCCTTCGCCCGGCCGGATCATCCGTTCGACCTGCTGACCCCTCGCCTGCGCCGGCTCGTGGTGGACACGCCGAGGCTGCGCCGGCACCAGGGCTTCGGTGTTCTCGCAGCGTCGGCAGGGCTGCTCGCCCTGCCGACGTTGCTGCTGCTCACCTGATCCCGGCTGCCCGGCTCCGCGCGCCCCGTCGAATTCGACGGACATTTTCGCATTTTGGGGCGGTTTTGCCCCAAATCAGGCACGCAAACCGAAAATGTCCGTCGAATTGGTCACCCGCAGGGACTAGAAGAGGTTCGCCTGCGTGAGCCAGTCGGCCGCGATCGCCTTCGCGGACTTCTGGTCGTTCTTGCTCTCCGAGTTCATGCTCACCAGGTCTTCGGCGCTCAACGCGGCGCTGACCTTGTTGAGCACCGCGGCGGCCTTGTCGTCGACCTTCTTCGACACGACAGGTACGACGTTGTCCGGGAAGAACAACCCGTCGGGGTCGGTCAGGGCGACGAGCTTGTTCGACTTGATGTTCGGGTCGGCGGTGTAGATGTTCGCCAGCTGGATGTCGCCGTCGACGAGGGCCTTGACCGTGAGCGGTCCGCCGCTGTCCTCGACCGGCTTGAACCCGGCGGTCACGATGCCGTACTTCTCCTTGAGCGCGGTCGGTCCGTACGGGCGGGTCTCCAGCTCGGAGTTGCCGCCGACCGTGATCGGCTCGGTCACGTTCTTCAGCGACGCGATGTCGGTGAGCTTGTACTTCGCGGCGAAGGCCTGCGTGACGGTCCACGAGTTCTGGTCGGTCGCGGCAGCCTGGTCGAGCACGCTCAGGCCGGACGGCAGGGCCTTCTCGAGTTCGGCATAGGTCTCGTCTGCCGTGCCGCCGGCCGCCTTCTTGTCGAGAGCCTGCAGCAGGCTGCCGGTGTATTCGGGGAAGACGTCGATCTTGCCGCCGGTGATGTCGGGCAGGTAGACCTCGCGCTGGCCGATCCGGAACTGCCGGTCGACGGTGACGCCGTTGGCCTCGAGCGCCTGGGCGTAGATCTCGGCGATGATCTCGTTGGAGTAGTAGTCCTGCGACCCGACCACGAGGGTCTTCGAGTCGCCCGACGCGGTACTTCCGGCGCCCAGCGGATCGCCGGACGCACACCCTGCAAGGGCTACGACGGCCCCAACCGCGACCGCGGCGATCGCCGCGAGCCGGCCTCTTTTCACTGTGAACATTAGGGGTTTCCTTTCGTGATGGCGGGTTCCATCCCCGGGCGCGGTCTGGCTGACCTGGCCCGGTCGACTGGGAGGCGGGTCGTGGCGACACCGCGTGGGACCACGACCCGCTGGATCGTGGCGAAGACGGCCTCGAGTGCGAGGGCGAGCAGGATGACGAGGATGGAGCCGCCGAGCATCTCGGCATAGTCGCGGGTCTTCAGCCCGGAGAACAGGTACCGGCCGAGGCCGAAGTCCGCGACGTAGGCGGCGAGGGTGGCGGTGGCCACGACCTGGAGCGCGGCGGAGCGGAGACCACCGATCAGCAGGGGCAGGCCCAGCGGAATCTCGACCTGGGTCAGGACCTGCGCCTCCGACATGCCGACGGCTCGGGCCGCGTCGATCGCACCCCGGTCGATAGCCTCGAATCCGGCGTACGCACCGGCGAGGATCGGGGGAATCGCGAGCACGGTCAGGGCGACGTAGGGGGCACCCAGGCCGATTCCGACCCAGAGCGCCACGAGGGTCAGCAGCCCGAGGGTCGGAATGGCGCGCAGCCCGCCGCTCGTCGCCACGGCCAGGCCGCGTCCCCGGCCGGTGTGCCCGATCGCGAAGCCGAACGGGATGGCGATGGCCGAGGCGACGACCAGGGTCAGGAAGGTGAAGCCGAGATGCTCGAGCACGCGCACGGGAATCGCGCCCGGTCCGGCGTAGTTGGCCGGGTCGAGGATCCAGCCGAGGGCGTCGGCGAAGATGTTCACGGGGTCACCTCGACGGGCAGCCGGAGCCGCGCATCCGCCTTGACGGCCTTCCGCACCCGGGTCCAGGGCAGTGCCAGCCGTCCGGCGGCGACCAGCGCCCCGTCAAGCAGCAGGGCGAGCAGTACGGTCGCGACGATGCCGGTGATGATCTCGGCCTGGATGCCGCGCTGGAAGCCGTCGGTGAAGAGGGAGCCAAGGCTCTGCGCCCCGATCACCGCACCCACCGTGGCCAGGCTCACGGTACTGACCGCCACGACCCTGAGCCCGGCCAGCAACACCGGGCCGGACAGCGGGAGCTCCACCTGCCAGAAATTGGTCCAGGCCGAGAACCCGATCGCCACGGCCGAGCGCTGCACGTCGGCGTCGACGGAGGCGAGTCCGTCCGCGACCACGCGCACCATCAGGGCCACGCCGTAGATGGTGAGGGCGATGACCAGGTTGAGCGGGGACCGGAGCGTCGTGCCGACGAGCGCAGGCAGCACGATGAACATCGGGAACGAGGGGATGGCGTAGAGGAGCCCGCTCGCCGTCAGGATCGCACCCCGGCTGAACCGGAAGCGATTGGCCAGCCAACCCAGCGGCAGTGCGATCACGAAGCTGAGGATGATCGGGGGCACGCTGAGAATGAGGTGATCGAGGGTGCGATCCCAGATGAGGTCAAGGTTCGCCCAGACCCAGGTCACCGGGAGACCCCGACCTGCCCCGGGGCGGAGTCGCCGACGAGCACGCCGGCCAGGCGGCCGTCGCTGTCGACGAGCACATCACGACCGTCATGTCGTTCGACATGCAGCACGCGCTTGCCGCGGTCGGCGCCGATGAAACTGGCGACGAAGTCGTTCGCCGGGTGGGCCAGGATGTCGGCGGGCGAGCCGATCTGGGCGATCCGGCCGCCCTCCTGGAGGATGACGACCTGATCGCCCAGCAGGAACGCCTCGTCGACGTCGTGGGTGACGAAGACCACGGTCTTACCGAGCTCGGTCTGCAGCCGGATGAGCTCCTGCTGCAGTTCGGCCCGCACGATCGGGTCCACGGCGCCGAACGGCTCGTCCATCAGCAGGATGTTGGGATTGACCGCGAGCCCCCTGGCCACGCCGACGCGCTGCTGCTGCCCGCCGGACAGCTGGCTCGGGTACCGATCGGCCAGGGCCCGGTCGAGACCGACCGTGTCGAGCATGGCCAGGGCGTCGGCCCTGGCCTTCTTCCTCGGCACGCCACGCAGCAACGGCACCGTCGCAACGTTGTCGACCACCTTGCGGTGCGGGAGCAGGCCCGAGTTCTGCATCACATAGCCGATGCTGCGGCGGAGCTTCACCGGTTCGAGGGAGGCGATGTCGACCCCGTCGATCTCGATCGAGCCGGCCGTGGGGTCGACCATCCGGTTGATCATCCGCAGCAGGGTCGTCTTCCCCGACCCGGACGATCCGACCAGGACCGTGGTCCGGTGCGATGGGAGGGTGAGGCTGAAGTCATCGACGGCCAGGGTGCCGTCCGGGAACTGTTTGCTCACCGAGCGGAACTCGATCATAGAAGTGGCTCATTCCTCGCCTGAAGTCGCATCAACACGTGCCAGAGGGTTAACACAACCATCCTTCGACGCGGAACGGCACAATGGATTGCAGAATGTTATCCGCTGACGGCGAAACGGGTAGCGCCGATTGGGCGGCGCCGACTCGTCAGCGCCGACTCGTCAGACGCTGGCCGCGACCGGCCCGTAGTAGCCGACCAGGTAGTCGCGCATGACCCGGCGGCACTCCGCGATGAAGCGTTCGTCGCCGTTCGGGTCGCTGTGGAAGGCGCGGGAGAGGATCGAGTCCGCCATCTCGACTGTCACCTCGAGCCGGAAAATCAGTTCAGGGCCACCGTGCAGGCCGAACTCCTCGGCGAGCACGCCCGCCAGCTGACGGGCGAAGTAGCCCGATTCGAGATCCTCGCTGCCGCTGATCGGGGTGCGTTCCCGGTCCGCGAAGTGCACGATCCGAAAACCGGGCTCCGAGCGGTACAGGTCGACGAACGCCGTGACGGCGCAGTCGACGGCATCCCACCAGTTCTCCGGCCCGCTGCTGCGGAGTTGCTCGACCACGCGCTGCCGGAACCGCAGCACCGCGCGTTCGCGCAGCGCCTGCAAGACCGCCACCCGGTCGGGGTAGTACCGGTACACAGTGCCGATCGACGCCCCCGCGCGTTCAGCGACCATCGCGGTCGTGATGCGGTCGAACCCCACCTCGTCCACGACGACGGCGGCTGCATCGAGCAGCCCTGACAAACGGGCGGTGCTGCGCTGCTGGGTGGGTTCGATCCGCACCTGCTGGCCCGACACGACAGGATCCCCACCGAAAAGGTCACTGAGTGACACTTGTCCTCCTTGAAGTAGGCCCCAATCCTATGTTGCTGAGTCCCGCTCGTTTGCCAGCGACAGGCATCTGCCCCGGATTGGGGGCCGCGCCGCGCCGCGCGGTCGCTGCGCATGCCAGACTAGGGACTGTGCCGAAGTCATCCCGAGTACCGACCACGGTCACCCCTGCGATGATGATGCACCGCGCGGCGCGCATCGAGGACTGGCTGCACGGGACCCGCGAAGGATTCGCCCGCAAGCGCGGCTACCTGCCCACGGTCATTCCGTACACCGGTTACGGGTCGACCGGGTGGGTGCGGATCCTCTGCCGTGTGCTCCTGGCCAAGCCGGCCAGGCCGCGCAAGCCGGCGAGCACCCGGCTCCGCTGGCGTTCCGACCGGCGTGACGCCGGCATCCGCGGCTGGCGCAGTTTCACCAGTGTGCCGGTCAACGACGTGACCGTGACCATTGAGATCAACGGCCAGGTGCATCGGGTGCAGGCGGACCGCGGTGGCGTCGTGGACACCGTGGTGCGGGTGAGCCTGGCCCCCGGCTGGCATGTGGCCCGGCTGCACACGGAGGTGCACGCGGATGCGTCCACCCCGGTCGAAGCGCCTCTCTTCATCGTCGCCCCGACCGTTCACCACGGGATCATCTCCGATGTCGACGACACCGTCATGGTCACGACGCTCCCCCGCCCTCTGCTGGCGGCCTGGAACACGTTCGTGCTCGACGAGCATGCCCGCGTGCCCACCCCCGGGATGGCGGTGCTGCTCGACCGGCTGGCGGCCACGGCCGAGGGTGCCCCGATGGTCTACCTCTCGACCGGGGCGTGGAATGTCGCCCCCACGCTGACCCGTTTCCTCTCCCGCAACCTCTACCCGGCCGGGGCGCTCCTGCTCACGGACTGGGGTCCCACCCACGACCGCTGGTTCCGGAGCGGGCAGGAGCACAAGCGCGCCAATCTGCGCCGGCTCGCCCAGGAGTTCCCGGAGATCCGCTGGATCCTGATCGGGGACGACGGCCAGCACGACGAGGCCATCTACAGCGAGTTCCAGCGTGACTTCCCCGGCAGCGTCGAGGCCGTCCTGATCCGGCAGCTGTCCCCGAGTGAGGCCGTCCTGGCCGGACGCCGGGCCAAGGACGCCGTCGACGAGAAGCACGATCCTCGGTGGGTCTACGGACCCGACGGGTCCAGCCTGGCCGCCCGGCTGGCCGAACAGGGCCTGCTCTAGCCTTCTTCCGTCTGGCCTGCTTTCGTCCAGCCTGCTTCCGCGGCGCGGATGCGGTCCAGCCCACGGTTGATCTGGCGCGCCCAGAGCGGGCCACGATAGAGGAACGCCGTGTAGCCCTGCACCAGGGTCGCTCCGGCCGAGAGTCGCTCGGCGACCTGCTCCGCCGTCTCGACGCCGCCGACCGAGATGACGCACAGCTCTGGGGGCACGGAGGCACGGATCAGGCGCAGCACGGCCAGGGACCGGGCGTGGAGCGGGGCCCCGGAGAGGCCGCCTGCCCCGGCGGCGGCGACCGTGGCGGCATCCGTGATCAGGCCCTCCCGCGAAATGGTCGTGTTCGTCGCGATGATGCCGTCGAGGCCGAGGCCGACCACGAGTTCGGCGATCCGGGTGACCTCCTCGTCGCTGAGGTCGGGGGCGATCTTGACCAGCAGCGGCGTTCCGGCGGCCTCCGCCTGCACCGCGCGCAGGAGCGGCGCCAGCTGGTCGAGCTCCTGGAGTCCGCGCAGCCCCGGTGTGTTGGGTGAACTCACGTTCACGACCAGGTAGTCGGCCAGGGGCGCGAGGAGCGCGGCGCCGGCCAGATAGTCGGCGGTGGCGTCCTCGACCGCGGTGACGCGGCTCTTGCCGATGTTGATGCCGAGCACGGGGCGGCCGGGAACGGCCAGAACCCGGGCGAGGCGCTGCCGCGCCGCCGCTGCTCCGTCGTTGTTGAAGCCCATCCGGTTGATCACGGCACGGTCGGTGATCAGTCGGAAGAGGCGCGGCTTCGGGTTTCCGGGCTGGGCGACGGCCGTGATCGTGCCGACCTCGACATGGCCGAAACCAAGCTGGCCGAGGCCGATCACGGCCTTGCCGTCCTTGTCGAACCCGGCGGCCAGGCCGAACGGCGAGTCGAAGTGCAACCCGAGCGCGTCGACGCCGTGACCGGGCGCCGGCGCGGTGAACCGGCGCACCAGACGCCCGATTCCGAGGGCGGGGAGTGCCCGGATCACGCTGAAGGCGAGATGGTGCGCGCGTTCCGGGTCGAGCCGGGAGAGCACGGCCGTGAAGAAGAACGGGTACACGGCCTAGAACTCCGCCGTGCCGGTCGGCGCCTGGGCGGAGGAGTCCACAGGGTCGGTGCCGAGCCCATCGACGTGCCCGGTGCGCAGCTGGGCGATCGCGGATTCGAAATCCTCGAGCGAGTCGAAGCCCTGGTACACGCTGGCGAAGCGCAGGTAGGCGACCTCGTCCAGGTCGCGCAGCGGCGGGAGGATGGCCAGGCCGATGTCGTTCGCGTCCACCTGGGAGGCGCCGGTCTGACGGATGGTCTCCTCCACCTTCTGGGCGAGCATGGCCAGGTCGGAATCCGTGACCGGTCGCCCCTGGCAGGCCTTGCGCACCCCGGACACGATCTTGTCCCGGCTGAACGGTTCGACGACCCCGCTGCGCTTGATGATGTTCAGGCTGGCGGTCTCGGTGGTGCTGAACCGGCGCCCGCACTCGGGGCACTGGCGGCGGCGACGGATCGACAGTCCGTCGTCGCTCGTGCGCGAGTCGATGACCCTGGAGTCCGGGTGGCGGCAGAAGGGGCAGAACATTTGGCCCAGCCTACCGTTCCGCGCCGGCGCTGAACCGTGCCGTGACGGCGTCGCCGTGGGCGGGCAGCGCCTCGGCATCGGAGAGGGCCGCGATGTGGCCGGCGACCGCGAGCAGTGCCTCCCTGCTGTAGTCGACGACCTGTTGCGGCCGGAGGAAGGTGTACGCCCCCAGTCCGGAGGAGAACCTGGCCTGGCCGCCGGTCGGCAGCACGTGGTTCGAGCCCGCGACATAGTCGCCCAGGCTGACGGGGGAATACGGGCCGAGGAAGATGGCCCCCGCGTTGTCGATCAGCTCGAGCACGGCCTGCGGGTCCTCGGTCTGGATCTCCAGGTGCTCGGGTCCGAACGCATTGCTGAATGCGGCGGCCGCGGCCAGGTCGTCGACGAGCACGATCGCGGACTGGCGTCCGGAGAGCGCCGCGGTGACCCGTACGCTGTGGGTGGTCGTCCTGGCCAGGTCGTCGAGGCCGGCGGAGACGGCATCCGCAAGCGCGGCGGAATCGGTGACGAGCACGGCCGCCGCCAGCTCGTCGTGTTCGGCCTGGCTGACCAGGTCCGCCGCCACCAGCCGTGGGTCGGCGGCGGCATCCGCGATCACCAGGATGTCGGTCGGCCCGGCTTCGGAGTCGATCCCGGTGACCCCTCGCACGAGGCGTTTCGCGGCGGCGACATAGACGTTTCCGGGGCCGGTGACGAGCTGGACCGGGTCGAGGCCGAGCCCGGGGACGCCGTAGGCGAAGGCGCCGACGGCGCCCGCGCCGCCCATGGCGTAGATCTCGTGCACGCCGAGCAGCCCGGCGACGGCGAGGATCGTGGGGTGCACCCGGCCGGCGTGGTCGCTCTGCGGCGGCGAGGCCAGTGCGAGCGACGAGACGCCGGCGACCTGGGCCGGCACGACGTTCATCACGACGCTGGACGGGTAGACGGCCTTGCCGCCGGGAACATAGAGCCCCACCCGGTTGACCGGCTGCCAGCGCTGGGTGATGACGGCGCCGTCGGCGATCGTGGTGGTGACGCGCGGGGGCACCTGCGCGGCGCTCGCGATCCGCACCCGGCGGATCGTCTCTTCGATGGCGGTGCGCACGTCGGGATCGAGCCCGGCCACGGCTTCCGCGATCTCGCTCGCCGGAACCCGGACGTGGGCGGGACGCACCCGGTCCAGGCGCTCGGCCTGGTCGAGCAGCGCCGCCTCTCCCCTGGCGCGCACGTCGTCGATCAAGGCAGCGGCGACGTCGCTGGCGACGGTCACGCTGGTGGCCGCGCGCGGCACGGCGGCCAGCAGGTCGGCGGGAGTGGGCCTGGTGCCCCGAAGGTCAATAGTCTGGATCATCTTTGACCAGCCTAGCGACGAACCTCCCGGTGTACGGGAATAGGCTGGCTGGCGAGGAGCTTGATTCAAGAACCATGAACGACACCGAGGCACCAGAGACATCGCCCGCCACCACGCCCGCCACAGCCGCACCTCCGCTGGAGGGCGACCCGAACGCGCCCCAGGACCTCGCGGCCTTCAAACACGCGTTCCGCCGCCATGCCGCGGGGGTCGCGGTCATCACCTCGCGCAGCGAAGACGGCACACCGCTCGGGTTCACCGCCACGTCCCTGGCGTCCCTCTCGTCCGTGCCGCCGCTGGCCACGTTCAACATGGCGCGTTCGGCCAGCACCTGGCCGGCCATCGCGGCGAACGACCGGGTGGTCATCCATATCCTCGGGGCACGCAACCGCGCCCTCGCCCAGAAGCTGTCAGGGCCTCAGGAACAGCGTTTCGTCGGCGACCATTGGACGCCGGGCCCGCACGGGCTGCCCGTGCTCACCGGGGTGACGTCGTGGATGGTCGGCCGGATCGTCGACCGGGTACTCGTGCACAACAGCGCGGTCGTGATCGTGCAGATCGAAGAGGGCGGCATGGGCGAGAACGACGATGCCCTGCTTTACCACGAACGCGCCTACCGGGTGCCGGGAGCCGAGGTCTGACCCTGCCGATCTGACCATGGCGAACCGACCCGGCGACTCAGACCGGCGGCAGGTCACGCAGCCGGCGACGCTCCGCTTCGACGATCGCGGCCTCCTCCGGGGTCGGCGCGCTGCCGCCCAGGTGCTTGGGCTGCCACCAGGCGCCGGCGCCCTCCTCCGGGTAGCTTTCCTGCAGGCCGTCGACGAGGGACTGCAGGTTCTCATGCAGGAGCAGGGTGAGCTGATGCGCATCCGCGTCGGCCGGCATCTGGATCGGCTCCCCGATCGCGAATCCGATCGGCGCCCGGAAGGCGTCCCGCAGCGACGGCTTGTGGTTCTTGGTCAGCAGGCGGTGCCCGCCCCAGACCGCGATCGGCACGACGGGTACCCCTGCCTCCGCCGCCATCCGGATGGCACCCGATTTGAGTGACCGCACGGTGAAGGATGCGTTCACACCGCCCTCCGGGAACACGCCGAGAAGTTCACCGGCGCGAAGTGCCTCGACCGCCTGGACGTAGGCTGCCGCCCCGGCCTTCATGTCGACGGAGATGTGGCGCATACCCCGCAGCAGCGGGCCGACGAGCGGCTGGTCGAACGCGCCCTTCTTGGCCAGGAAACGGATGTGCCGCCGGTTCCGGTGCCAGGTCATCCACTCGACGAGTGCGAAGTCCGCATAGCCGAAGTGGGTGACGGCCAGGACCGCTCCCCCGGTGTCCGGAAGGTTGGCGAGCCCGGTGACCGACGGCCTGAGGCGCAACAGACCGAACACGGCCCGCCCTGCCCCGATGGCCGTGCTGTAGATCGGTTCCCTGGCGCGCCTTGTCATGGTCCAAGGCTACAACCCTGCGTCAGGTGAGGCAGTAGGGCCCGAGCAGGCTCTTCAGCTCCCCGAAGAGGTCGGCGCTGATCGTGATCCGGAACGGCAGCTCGAACACCCGGGCGGTCGTACCCTTGACGAGTTTGAGCCTCACCTCCGAGCTGCCGCCGTGGCGCCCGAGCACCTCGCCGAGCGCGGTGACCGTGTCGGTCGTCGCCCGGGCCTCGGCCACGGTGATGGCCAGCGGGCCGGAGTCGGAGGCCTGGCCCAGCTCGGGCGCGAAAATGCTGTACGCGTGCAGGTTCATTCCGTCGTCCCGCATGCTCACCCGGCCGCGCACGACCACGATCGAGTCGCTGATCAGGTCCTGGGCGAACTCCTGGTACGCCTTGCCCATGAACATCACGGCGATCTCCCCGCCGAAGTCCTCGACCTGGATGATGCCGTACTGGTTGCCCGACTTCTTCGCGATCCGGTGCTGCACGCTGGTGATCAGGCCGGCGATCGTGACGGTGTCGGCATCCTGGGTCTGGTCAGAGGCCATCAGGTCGACGATGGTGGTGCTGGCGTGCTTGGCCAGCGGGATTTCGAGCCCTGCGAGCGGGTGATCGGAGACGTAGAGGCCGAGCATGTCGCGCTCGAAGGCGAGCTTCTCCTTCTTGCTCCACTCCGGGCGGTCGGGCACCTGTTCGGTCTCCTGAGGGTCGTCGAACAGGCTGTCGAAGTCGAAGCCGACCATTCCGTGCTCTTCGTCCCGCTTGATCTTGACGGCGGATTCGACCGCGGCCTCGTGGATCTCGACCATGCCGCGCCGGGTCGCGCCGAGCGAGTCGAAGGCGCCGGCCTTGATCAGCGACTCGACCGTGCGCTTGTTGGCCACCTGGATCGGCACCTTGCGCAGGAAATCGTGGAACGACTCGAACGCGCCCTTCTCCGTGCGGGTGAGCCGGATGGCGTCGACGACGTTGAAGCCGACGTTGCGCACCGCTCCCATCCCGAACCGGATGTCGGTGCCGACGGCCGCGAAGTAGCCGATCGACTCGTTCACGTCGGGCGGCAGAACCTGGATGCCCATCCTCCGGCACTCGTTCAGGTAGAGAGCCAGCTTGTCGCGGGAGTCGCCGACGCTGGTGAGCAGGGCCGCCATGTACTCGGCCGGGTACTTGGCCTTGAGGTACGCGGTCCAGTAGGAGAGCACCCCGTAGGCGGCCGAGTGGGCCTTGTTGAAGGCGTAGTCGGAGAACGGCAGCAGGATGTCCCAGACCGTCTTCACGGCGTCCATCGAGTAGCCGTTGGCCTTCATCCCGCCGGAGAAGCCTTCGAACTGCTTGTCCAGCTCGGACTTCTTCTTCTTGCCCATGGCGCGGCGCAGGAGGTCGGCCTGGCCGAGGGAGAACCCGGCCAGCTTCTGCGCGATCGACATGACCTGCTCCTGGTACACGATCAGGCCGTAGGTGGTGCCGATGACGTCCCGGAGCGCTTCCTCGAGCTCAGGGTGGATCGGGATGATCTCCTGCTGTCCGGTCTTGCGGAGCGCGTAGTTGGTGTGTGAGTTGGCGCCCATAGGACCCGGCCGGTACAGCGCGATCACGGCGGAGATGTCTTCGAAGTTGTCAGGCTTCATGAGCCGCAGCAGCGATCTCATGGGGCCGCCGTCGAGCTGGAACACGCCCAGGGTGTCGCCGCGGGCGAGCAGTTCGTAGGCGGCCGGGTCGTCGAGCCCGAGCTCCTCGAGCACGGGCCGATGGCCGCGGTTCACCGCGATGTTGTCGAGGGTGTCGTCGATGATGGTGAGGTTGCGCAGCCCGAGGAAGTCCATCTTGATCAGGCCGAGGGCCTCGGAGGCCGGGTAGTCGAACTGTGTGACGACCTGGCCGTCCGCTTCCCGCTTCATGATCGGGATGATGTCGATCAGCGGGTCGGAACTCATGATCACGCCGGCGGCGTGCACTCCCCACTGGCGCTTGAGGTTCTCCAGCCCGAGGGCCGTGTCGAAGACGGTGCGGGCCTCCGGGTCGGACTCGATCACGGCGCGGAAGTCGGCCGCCTCACGATACCGCGGGTGGTCCTTGTCGAACATGCCGGTGAGCGGCACGTCCTTGCCCATGATCGCCGGCGGCATGGCCTTGGTGAGCTTGTCGCCCATGCCGAAGGGGAATCCCAGCACCCGGGACGCGTCCTTCAGGGCCTGCTTGGCCTTGATCGTGCCGTAGGTGACGATCTGGGCGACGCGTTCCTCACCGTATTTCTCGGTGACGTAGTGAATGACCTCGCCGCGGCGGCGCTCGTCGAAGTCCACGTCGAAGTCGGGCATGGAGACGCGGTCGGGGTTCAGGAACCGCTCGAAGATCAGCCCGTGCACGAGCGGGTCGAGGTCCGTGATGCCCATCGCGTACGCCACCATGGAACCGGCGCCCGAGCCACGGCCGGGCCCCACCCGGATGCCCTGCTGCTTGGCCCACATGATGAAGTCGGCCACGACCAGGAAGTAGCCCGGGAAGCCCATCTGGATGATGATGCCGATCTCGTAATCGGCGCGTTTGCGCACGTCCGCCGGGATGCCGTTCGGGTAGCGCTTGGCCAGCCCGATCTCGTTCTCCTTGACGAACCAGCTCTCCTCGTTCTCGCCCTCCGGGCACGGGAACCGGGGCATGTAGTTGGCCTGGGTGTTGAACTCCACCTGGCAGCGCTCGGCGATCAGCAGGGTGTTGTCGCAGGATTCCGGGTGGTCGCGGAAGATGTGCCGCATCTGCGCGGCGGTCTTGAGGTAGAACTCGTCCGAGTCGAACTTGAACCGGTTCGGGTCGTCGAGGGTCGAAGCCGACTGCACGCAGAGCAGGGCCGCGTGGGCGGTCGCATCATGCGCGTGGGTGTAGTGCAGGTCGTTGCTGGCCACGAGCGGGAGCTTCAGTTCGCCGGCGAGTTTGAGAAGGTCGGTCATGGTGCGGCGCTCGATGTCGATGCCGTGGTCCATGATCTCGCAGAAGAAGTTCTCCTTGCCGAAGATGTCCTGGAAGTCGCCGGCGGCCTTCTTGGCCTCCTCGTACTGGCCGAGGCGCAGGCGGGTCTGCACCTCGCCACCGACGCAGCCCGTCGTTCCGATCAACCCGGCGGAGAACTCGGAGAGCAGCTCGCGGTCCATCCGGGGCTTGAAGTAGTAGCCCTCCAGACTGGCCTTCGACGACAGCCGGAACAGATTGTGCATGCCCGCGGTGGTCTCGGACAACAGCGTCATATGCGTGTACGAACCGGCCCCACCGACGTCGTCCCGGTTCTGCCCGTTGGTGCCCCACCGCACCCGGGTCTTGTCCCGGCGGTCGGTGCCGGGGGTGATGTACGCCTCGGTGCCGATGATCGGCTTGATGCCGGCCTCGGTGGCGGTGCGCCAGAAATCGAACGCACCGAACACGTTGCCGTGGTCGGTGATCGCGACGGCGGGCATGCCCTGCTCGACTGCCGCGTTGATCAGCGGCTTGACCCGCGCCGCACCGTCCAGCATCGAGTACTCACTGTGCACGTGCAGGTGGACGAACGAATCCTTCGATCCACCCGACTTATTCTGAGGGGACAAGACGGCTCCGAGGTGTTGAGAGTGGTCGCTGCGGGCTAGGCGTCACGCAGCACGTCGAGCGCGTGAGCGAGGTCGTCCGGGTAGTCGGCGTTGAAGGTGACCCACTCGCGTGAGTCGGGGTGGTGGAAGGCGAGTTGTTTCGCGTGCAGCCACTGCCGGGTCAGGCCCAGCCGGGCGGTGATCGACGGGTCGGCCCCATACATGGCGTCGCCGACGCACGGATGCCGCTGGGCGGCCATGTGCACCCGGATCTGGTGGGTGCGCCCGGTCTCCAGGTGCACCTCCAGCAGTGACGCCGAGCGGAACGCCTCGAGGGTCTCGTAGTGGGTGATCGAATCCTTGCCGCCGGCGACGACGGCGAATTTCCAGTCCGAGCGAGGGTGGCGCCCGAGAGGGGCGTCGATGGTGCCGGCGAGCGGGTCAGGGTGTCCCTGGACGACCGCGTGGTAGATCTTCTCGACCTCCCGGTCGTGGAAGGCCCGCTTGAGGGCCGTGTAGGCCGCCTCCGACTTGGCGACGACCATCAGCCCGCTGGTGCCCACGTCCAGGCGGTGCACGATGCCCGCGCGTTCGGCGGCGCCGGAGGTCGCGATCCGGTACCCGGCCGCCGAGAGCGCCCCGAGCACGGTCGGCCCGGTCCAGCCGACGCTGGGGTGCGCGGCGACACCGGAGGGCTTGTTGACGACGACGATGCTCTCGTCGTCGTGCACGATCGACAGGTCAGGCACCGGGATCGGCACGATGGTGAGGGCCTCACGCGGCTGCCAGTTGACCTCCAGCCACGCTCCGCCGTGCAGCCGGTCGGACTTGCCGACGACGGCGCCGTTCAGTTCCACCCCGCCGGCCTCGGCGACCTCGGCCGCGAAGCTCCGGGAGAACCCGAACAGCTTGGCGATGCCGGCGTCGACGCGAACGCCGTCGAGGCCGTCGGGAAGGGGAAGAGAGCGTGTTTCCATGGGTGAGTCAGGGTGCTAACTGGGTGGGGGTCGGAGCAGCGGAATCGGGGGTTCCGGATGCCGGGGCGCCGCCTTCCGTGGCAGCTCCCCGGCGGCCGTCCAGGCCGACGCCACGGATGGTGAGCCACATGAAGATGATCATGCTCGTCACGATCGACATGTCCGCGACGTTGTAGATGGCCGGGATGAGCCAGGGGGTCGAGATGAAGTCCACCACGTGTCCGAGGCCGAAGGACGGTTCCCGCAGCAGCCGGTCCGTCAGGTTTCCGAGCACGCCGCCCAGCAGGAGTCCGAAGACCAGTCCCCAGGCAAGGGAACGGATGCGACCGGCGAACCAGACGATGAACACCACCACGGCGACCGCGATGATCGAGAAGATCCAGGTCATCCCGGTTGCCAGGGAAAACGCAGCGCCCGGGTTCCGGACGAAGTGCAGTTGCAGCACATCGTTCAGAACCCGGACGGTGTCACCCTCGGCGAGGCCGGTGACGACAAGGTACTTGCTGATTTGGTCCAGCGCGTAGATGCCCAGCGCGACAAGGACCAGAACGACAAGCGCGCTGGAGCGCTTCTTCGCTCCGTCCTTAGGCGCCAAAGCCCTGGAAGCTCGGCTTCGGAGCGTTGCCCGAGTCGCTGCCGGCGTTCGCGCCGACCGGGGAGGTGGCGTCGAGGTCGCGGAGCTGGCTCTCGATGTAGCTCTTCAGCTTCTGGCGGTACTCGCGCTCGAACGTGCGCAGGTCTTCGATCTTGTTCTCGAGGACCGAACGCTCCTTGTCGAGGGCGTTGATCTGGGCGCGCTGCTTGGCCTCGGCCTCGGCGACCAGACGGGCGGCAGTGGCGTGGCCTTCGGCGATGAGCGCGTCACGCTTCTCGGCACCCTCCTTGACGTGCTCCTCGTGCAGACGGCGAGCCAGCTGGAGCAGGTTGGTGGTGCCTGCGGTCTCATCGACCGGCTCGGCGACCGCGGCGGCAACCGGGACGACCGGAGCGACGACGGGAGCCGGGGTGGGCTCTGCAACGACCTCAGGAGCCTTGACGGCCTCGGCCAGGACAACGGGCTCGGCCGTTCCGCCACCGGAGACGCGAGCTCGGAGCTCCTCGTTTTCCGCGGTGAGGCGACGCAGCTCGACAACGACCTCGTCGAGGAAGTCGTCTACTTCGTCCTGATCGTATCCTTCACGGAACTTCGTCGACTGGAACCGCTTGTTGACTACATCTTCCGGAGTTAGCGCCATGGCTTTCCACCCTTTAAACTTGAGTTTGCGAACATTTCTGATTGAGTTCTACCAACGTACCAAGGACCGACCCATGTCGCTCCGCGTCGGCCCGGTACGCCACCGATCAAGAATACATGCCTCGACGGTGCTGGGCGGTATTCAGACCCGAACGAGGGCCCCGGCGATCCACATTCCCACGATGACGCAGAGCATGGTCAGGCTCCAGCCGAAATCGAACGCGATCGGGCCGAGTCGGAGCGGGGGCATGATCCGGCGGAAGAAGCGAACCGGCGGGTCGGTGACCGAGTAGACGAGCTCGACGAGCACGAGGACGAACCCCGTCGGCCTCCAGGCCCGATTGACGCTGCGGACCAGGTCGACGATGAACCGACCCCACATGATGAAGAAGTAGAGCAGCAGGGCGTAGTACGCGACCGTGCCGAGCAGTGAAACGACGAACACGGGGAGGTTTACGACTGCGCGAAGAACGACGCCTCGGCGTCGGGCTCTTCACCCGCATTGTCCCCGGAGACGACGACGTGTGACGGGGAAAGCAGGAAGACCTTGGCCGTGACGCGCTCGATCTTGCCGTACAGGCCTTGCGAGAGGCCGCTGGCGAAGTCGATCAGGCGCCGGGCATCCGCATCGCTCATCTGCGACAGGTTGATGATGACCGGGATCCCGTCTCGGAAGGACTCGGCGATCGCCTGGGCGTCTTTGTACTGGCGCGGGTGGACGGTGAGGATTTCATTCATTTCTGAGGCAGCCACATTCTTGGGGGTGGAGGTCTTGCGCAGCGGCGTCACCGGTGCACGGCCGGCCGAACCGTGGGTGGCGCCGGAGTGCGACGACCCCCCGGCGGCCGAGTGGGGCGCGGCGGATTTCGGAGCGGCGGAGTGCGCATTGGCCGAGTGTGCCACGGCGGAGTTCGAATTGCCGGCCGGGGCAGCCGCAGGCGCCTCGTATTCCAGCTCTTCGTCTGCCAGACCCAGGTAAACCATGGTTTTCTTGAGCGGGTTGGACATCTCGACCTCCGGGTTGATGATTCTTACGTTCTCAGATTAACCGAGTACCGGGCGATTCCCGGTGATTGCCGTGCCAATTCGAAGGTGTGTCGCCCCTTCGCTGATCGCGTCGGGGTAGTCCTGCGACATCCCCATCGAGAGGAACTTCGCCTCGGGTGCGACGCGTCTGGCCTGCTCGCCGAGCTCACGCACGCGGGCGAACGCCCGGCGCGGTTCGGCGCCGAGCGGAGCCACGGCCATCAGGCCGAGGAGTCGCAGCCCCGCGGTGGCCTGCACGCGCTCGAGGAGGGAGTCCAGGTCAGGGGGTGCCACGCCGCCGCGGGCCGGGTCGTCCGTGAGGTTCACCTGCACGAAGCAGTCGACCGTGGACTCGTCGGAGGCGAGGGCGTCGACCAGCGACGGGCGGTCGACGGAGTGGATGACCTGCGCGTAGGCCCGCACCTGCCTGGCCTTCTTGCCCTGGACCTGGCCCACGAAGTGCCAGGTCAGGCCGAGTGCGGACAGCGCCTCGGCCTTGGCCTGGGCCTCCTGGTGCCGGTTCTCGCCGACGTCGTTCACGCCCAGGGCGTGCAGCTCCTCGATCAGCGAGACGGGGTGGAACTTGGTGACGACGATGGTGGTGATCTCACCGGGGTCACGATCGGCGAAGGCAGCCGCCTGGGCGATCCTCCCTCGCACGAGGGTGAGGCGCTCCCGGAGGTCCGGCTCGGCCGGCCCCCCGGGAACCACGTCCGGGTCGTTCATCTGGTCGCCGTCTGCTTACTTGAGAAAGTCGGGGATGTCCAGGTCGTCCGGGTCTTCCTCGAAGGCCGGGTCGGCCACGGCCGCACCGGGCTCGACGCCGGACCAGACCGAGGAACCGGCCGCCTCGTCGACCTCGTACTGCGCCGAGTCACTGCCGGAGCCGGCGGATGCCCCGCCGGCCGACGAGCTCACGCCGGCTGCCACGCCTGCCGCGACCAGGTCGGCGCGGCGGACCTCGACCGCCTTCGCGCCGGGCTCGCCGCCGTCGAAGCCCGCGGCGATGACGGTGACCCGCACCTCGTCGCCAAGAGTGTCGTCGATGACCGCACCGAAGATGATGTTGGCCTCGGGGTGGACGGCCTCCTGCACGAGCCGGGCGGCGTCGTTGATCTCGAAGATTCCGAGGTTGGAGCCACCCTGGATCGAGAGGAGCACGCCGTGCGCGCCGTCGATCGAGGCCTCGAGGAGCGGGGAGGCGACCGCGAGTTCGGCAGCCTTGATCGCGCGGTCGGCGCCGCGGGAGGAACCGATGCCCATCAGCGCCGAACCGGCGCCCTGCATGACCGACTTGACGTCGGCGAAGTCGAGGTTGATCAGACCGGGGGTGGTGATCAGGTCGGTGATGCCCTGCACGCCGGCGAGGAGAACCTGGTCGGCCGTGGCGAACGCCTCCAGCATGCTGATCCCACGGTCGCTGATTTCCAGCAGCCTGTCGTTCGGCACGACGATGAGGGTGTCGACCTCGTTCTTGAGCGAGGCGACGCCGGCCTCGGCCTGGGCCTGGCGGCGCTTGCCCTCGAAGCCGAACGGCTTGGTGACGACACCGATGGTGAGCGCGCCGATGGACTTGGCGATCCGCGCGACGACGGGGGCGCCGCCGGTTCCGGTTCCACCGCCCTCACCGGCCGTGACGAAGACCATGTCGGCGCCGGCCAGCGCCTCTTCGATCTCTTCGGCGTGGTCCTCGGCGGCGCGACGGCCGACCTCGGGGTCCGCTCCCGCGCCGAGGCCGCGGGTGAGGTCGCGGCCGACGTCGAGCTTGACGTCGGCGTCGCTCATCAGCAAGGCCTGGGCATCCGTATTAATGGCGATGAACTCGACCCCGCGGAGGCCAAGCTCGATCATGCGGTTGACGGCGTTGACACCGCCGCCACCGATTCCAACAACCTTGATGACTGCGAGGTAGTTCTGATTTGTTGTTGACACGTCCGGCCTCCGGTGGAACTCTAAACCTTTACTCGAAGTTTAAAGTTATGCTGAGTATGCAATTCCTGATCTCGAAGTTATGCGCCAGTTCGCACGGCTCGGGGAGGCGCGCCCGCGTGTCGCGAAAAGTCAGCGCAGAACGGCGCTGTCGGGCGAGGACACGTCGTATTCGCCGACGCTGCCGACCGGGTGGCTCACGACCAGGGCGGCGAGCACCACGGCCTTGTACTCGGACTTCTCCGCGCTCCCCCAGACGACGCGCGCGCCGCCGACGAGAGTGAGGGTGACGTCGTCCTTCGTCGCCGCGGTGACCGTGTCCAGCTGGCCGCGGATGCCGTCCGGCAGCGCCATGATCACGGCCGCGGCCGCCTGGAAGCCGGTGCTGCCGGCGCCGGAGCGCGCGGTGATCGTCGCATAGCCGGCCGGCCGTTCGGTCCCGCTCTGGATGACGACGCCCGCGGCATCGACGAGGTCGAAGCCCGCCGGGGTGACGACGGCACCGATCGGCTCACGTTCGACGATCCGCACGACGAGGGTCCCGGGCGGGCGGCTCTCGGTGACGTAGCTGCGGATCAGGGTGAACCTGGACAGTTCCTTCTTCACCTTGCTGAAATCGACCAGCGGCAGCGGGGTGCCCAGTTGTTCGCCGAGCGCCGCCTGCACCTCGGCCGACGGGACGCGGTCGGCCCCGACGACCTCGATGGTCTTGAGGGCCATCAGCGGCGAGTACGCGCCGATCAGGACGAATCCGCCCAGCGCCGCGATGATGCCGAGCGAGACGAGCCAGATGGTGCGCCGGCGGCGTGACCGCCAGGTGAAGCGGCGCACCTCCTCACGCTCATACAGCTTGCGGGCCCGGCGCGCGGCACGGAACTTCCGGCGGGCGCCGGCCGGGGTGAGCGGCGCATCGGCGGGCGGCGTCGCAGCCGGCGTCGCGGGCAGGCCGGGCGCGGCATCCGGTCGGGTGATTCCCTGGATCGCCGGCGAGTCGACCGTCTCCGTCGGGCGTCGGAGCGGCCAGACGGGGGCGACGCGCCGGGCGCCCGGCGCGGGCAGCACGATCGGTTCGGTCGAGGTCTGATCGGAGGCGGCCGGGGAGCCGGGCGTACGGCCGGGTGCGGGACGGGCGTCCGTTGCACGGCCGGCGGTGCTGGACCCGGGTTTCGTCGTCCGCCGGGGGCCGCGGGTGCGGACGGCGGCCGGGCGGGCGGGTTCGGGCGCGGCCGGTTGGTCGAAGCCCTGGGGCCGCTTCATGCCGAGGTGCGGGTCATCCGCGGGCCGTTTCGAGCGAGCCGAGGAGCTGGGGAACGATGCGGTACACGTCGCCGCAGCCGAGGGTGACGACGAAGTCGCCGTCGCGGGCGATGCTGGCGACGTAGTCGGCCGCTTCCTGCCAGTCCGGCACATAGGCGACGTGGGACGGGTCGTGGAACTTTTCGGAGACGAGCGCCCCGGTCACTCCGGGCTCCGGGTCCTCGCGGGCGCCGTAGACGCCGAGGACGACGGTCTGGTCCGCGAATTTCTCGAGGGTGTCGGCGAATTCGCGCGCGAACAGCCGGGTGCGGCTGTAGAGGTGCGGCTGGTGCACGGCGATGATGCGCCCCGCGCCGACCACGGTGCGCGCGGCGGCGAGGGCCGCGGCCACCTCGGTCGGGTGGTGCGCGTAGTCATCGTAGACGCTGACCCCGTTGACGGTGCCGTGCAGTTCGAACCGGCGTTCCGTGCCGCCGAACTCGGAGATCGCGGCGAGGGAGGCGGCCGGCTCGAAGCCGAGCCCGACGAGCACCGCGAACGCGCCGGCCGCGTTGATGGCGTTGTGCCGGCCGGGGATCCGGAGCGTGGCGAAGTAGTCCTGCCCGGCCCAGGCGACGCCGAAGCCCACCGGCCCCTCGGTGACCACGGAGTGCACCCGCACATCTGCGTCCGCGGCCTCGCCGAACGTGATGACCCGTTTGCCCTCGAGCTTGCCGGTGACGCTGACGGCCCCGTCGTCGTCGGAGGAGATGACGACGAACTCCGTGGCCTTCTGGGCGAATTCCACGAAGGCAGCCTCGAACGCCTCGAGCGACCCGTAGTGGTCGAGGTGGTCGGGGTCGACGTTGGTGACGAGGGCGACTGCGGTGTTGTAGAGCAGGAACGACCCGTCCGATTCGTCGGCCTCGACGACGAAGAGGTCATCGGTGCCGCTGGCCGCCGACACGCCGAGCGATTCGATCACGCCGCCGTTCACGAAGCTGGGGTGCTGGCCGATGCCGAGCAGGCCGGTCACGATCATGCCGGTGGAGGTGGTCTTGCCGTGTGCGCCGGCGACGGCGACGAGGCGGTGCTTCTGGATCAACCAGGCGAGGGCCTGCGACCGGTGCAGCACCGGCAGCCCGCGTTCCTTGGCCAGGACGTATTCGGGGTTGTCCTGCCAGAGCGCCCCGGTGACGACGAGGGTGTCCGCGGCGCCGACGTTCTCGGCGGCGTGCCCGATCGCGATGCGCGCGCCGAGCTTCCGCAGGGCGAGGACGTTGTCGGACTCGCGCACGTCGGATCCGGTGACGGTGTGGCCGGCGTCGATGAACAGGCGCGCGATCCCGCTCATCCCCGACCCGCCGATGCCCACGAAGTGCACCGTTCCGAGGTCGCGCGGAATGATGAGGTTCAGGTCGGGCTTGATCACGGTTGCTGCGCTCTTCTCGGTTGGAGACAAATGCTGGGTGTGCGGGAACTACGTTACGCGCCGTCGCCGCCGAATGCCGGATTGACGACGGCCGGGGTCGGCGGCCGGCTCAGGCGAGGGCACTCCGGATGAAGTCGGCCATCCGGGCCGACCCGTCCCGTCCGCCGACGGATGCCGCGGCGGCGCCCATCCGCGCGACCCGGGCTCGGTCGGTGAGCACCGTCAGGAGCTCGGCCCGCACCCACTCGGGGACGAAGTCCGCGTCGTCGACGAGGATCCCTCCCCCGGCCCTGACGACGTCGGCGGCGTTGAAGCGCTGCTCGCCGTTGCCGACCGGGTACGGCACGTAGACGGCCGGGATCCCCAGGGCGCTCAGTTCGCAGACCGTGCCGGCCCCGGCCCGGGAGACGGCGAAGTCGGCCACCGACAGGGCGAGGTCCATCCGGTCGCAGTAGGCGATCATCCGGTAGTGGTCCAGCCCGGGGTCGGCCACCTCGGACTTCTCCCCGGTGATGTGCAGCACCTGCCAGCCGGCCGTGATCAGGTCGGGGGCGGACTGCAGGACCGTGTTGTTGAGCCGGCGGGCGCCGAGCGAACCGCCGGTGACGAGCAGGGTGGGTCGGTCGGGGTCCAGGCCGAAGGCCGACAGCGCCTCCGGGCGTGCCGCCGCACGGTCGAGCCGTTCGATTTCGGGGCGGAGCGGCATCCCCACGACCCGCGCGTGGCGGATCCGGGTGCCGGGGAAGGCCACCCCGACGAAACCGGTGAACCAGGCGCCGAGCCGGTTGGCCAGGCCGGCCCGGAAGTTCGCCTCGTGGATGACGATCGGCACGCCCGCACGCCGGGCGGCGAGGTAGGCGGGGGTGGAGACGTAGCCGCCGAAACCGACGACCACGTCGACCTTGCGGTCTCGGATCAGGGCGGTGAGGTTGGCGACCGCGTGGTTCAGCCGGCTGAGGAAGGTGAGCGCCTGCCGGTTCGGGCGTCGCGGGAATGGCAGCCGGGGCACGATCACGAGTTCGTAGCCGCGGGCCGGAACGAGCCGGGATTCGAGGCCTTCGCGCGTCCCCAGCACGATCACGGTGGCGTCGGGTTCCCGGCTCCGGATCGTGTCGGCGACCGCGAGCAGGGGGTTGACGTGGCCGGCGGTGCCGCCGCCGGCGAGCAGGTAGGTGGTCACGCGGGGCTCACTCGTTCTCTTCAGGTGCGGCGCCGGCGTCCTCGTGGTCGCCACGGGCGAAGGAGAGCACGATTCCGATCGCGACCAGTGTCGACAGGAGCGCGGTGCCACCGGCCGAGACCAGCGGCAGTGGCACGCCGAGCACGGGGAACACCCCCAGCACGACGCCGATGTTGACCATGGCCTGGCCGATCACCCAGACCAGGACGGCCGCGGTGGAAACCTTGGCCTGCAGGCTGGGGCTGGTGCGCATGATCCGGATGAACGCGAAGGCGAGCAGGATGAACATGCACAGCACGACGACGGCGCCGATCAGGCCGAGCTCCTCGCCGATGATCGCGAAGATGTAGTCGTTGTCGGCGGCGGGCAGCCACGACCATTTTGCCTTGGAATTGCCGAGGCCGACGCCGAAGATGCCGCCGTTGGCGAGGGCCCAGGTGCCGTGCAGCGGCTGCCAGCACGCCGCGGAGATGGTGCCGTCGGCAGCGTCGCAGCCGGTGCCGAGGAAGCTGAGGATCCGGGTCATCCGGTTGGAGCTCGAGACCGCGACGAGGAGGGCCAGCACGGTCCCGACCACGAGCGGTACGGCCAGCAGCCGCAGCCGGACCCCGGCGAAGAAGAGCGTCCCGAAGAGGATCCCGGCCATGATCATCACGGTGCCGAGGTCACCACCGATCATGACGAGAAGCACGGCGCCGCCGCCCACGCCGAAGACCGGGATGTACACGTGCCGCCAGTCGTCGAGCTTGTCCTTCTTCTGGGACAGGATCATGCCCAGCCAGATCACGAGCGCCAGTTTGATCGCCTCGGACGGCTGGAACTGGATTCCTCCGAGGGAGAGCCAGTTGGTGTTCCCGGCCACGGTGATGCCGAGCGGGGTGAAGACGACCAGGCACTGCATCAGGCAGGAGACCATGAGCATCGGCCAGGCGATCCGCCGCCAGAACTTCAACGGCAGCCGGCTGACGACGAGCAGGAGCGGAACCCCGATCAGGGCGAACCCACCCTGGCGCAGTACCGTCCCGAAGAAGCCGCTGTTCTCGAGGTAGGAGTCGACCGACGACGAGGAGAGCACCATGACGAGCCCGAAGACGACCAGGAACAGGGTCGTGCCCAGCAGCAGGAAATAGCTCGCGGACTCGGCCTTGAACACCCGGCCGAGGTGGATTCGGGCCGACGAACCGTCGGCCGGGTCGCTCGCTGCCGGGGGTGCGACCGGCCTAAGCGGGCGGAGTCGAGGCGGATTCGTCACCCGCCTCACCTCCCAAGTATTCCCGTACGGCTTCTGCGAACAACCGGCCGCGCTGCGCGTAGTCGGTGAACTGGTCCATGGATGCGGCCGCAGGCGCGAGCAGCACGACGTCGCCGAGTTCGGCGAGGTCGGCGGCCAGTCGAACGGCGTCCGGCATCACCTGTCCAGTGTCCTGTGCGTTGATCTCGAAAACACGCAGCCGGGGCGCGTGTCGCCGGAATGCGTCCCGCAGCGCCTCCCGGTCGGTTCCGATGATGATGGCCCCGCGAAGGTGACCCACGTGGCTGGCGACCAGCTGGTCGATGTCGACGCCCTTGAGCAGCCCGCCGACGAGCCAGACCACGGATTCGAACGCGGCGAGGGAGGCGTCGGCGGCGTGCGGGTTGGTGGCCTTCGAATCGTCGATCCAGCGGATGCCGGCGGACTCGGCGACGACCTCGATCCGGTGCGCGTCGAGGTGGAATATCTCGAGGGCGTCGTGGATGACCTCGGGCAGCACGCCGAAGGAGCGGGCGAGCGCGGCCGCGGCGAGGATGTCGGCGAGCAGATGGTGGGCGGCCAGTCCGCGTGCCCGGAGCTCGGGCACCGTGGTGATCTCGAGGGCGGTCTCGAAACGGTCCTCGTGGAAGGCGCGGTCGCAGAGGATGCCGTCGACGATGCCGACCTCGCTGGGGCCGGGCACGCCGAGGCCGAACCCGATCGCCCGTGCGCCCTCCCGGACCTCCGCGTCTTCGACCATCCGCATCGTGGCGGCGTCGGCCTTGTTGTAGACGCAGGCGACGCGGGTGTTCGCGTAGACGGTGGCCTTGGCGGCGCGGTAGGCCTCCGCCGAACCGTGCCAGTCGAGGTGGTCGTCGGCGACGTTGAGGCAGACACTGGCCCACGGGACCAGGGCGCCGGGCCCGCTGTGCGGGAGATGGTGCAGTTGGTAGCTGGACAGTTCGACGACGAGCACGTCCCAGCCCTGCGGGTCGCGCACGGCGTCGAGCACGGGCACGCCGATGTTGCCGCACGGGGCGACGCGCAGGCCCGCCGCCGCGAGCATGGTGGCGGTCAGCTGCACGGTCGTGGTCTTGCCGTTCGTGCCGGTGACCAGGATCCACTCTGCCGGAGGGCCGACCTTGTCGCGCAGGCGCCAGGCCAGTTCGATGTCTCCCCAGACGGGGATGCCGTTCCGGGCGGCCCAGAGGAGCAGCGGGTGGTCGGGGTGGAACCCGGGCGACACGATCAGGAGTTCCGGTCGGTGCCGAACCAGGTCGGGGAGAACGGCGGGGTCGGCGTCGGGGTCGGCGAACAGGTCGGCCTGCACGAGGCGGACGCCGATCACGCCGATCAGCCTGGCGCGGTCGGCGGGGGTTCCGCTCGCGGGGACCGGGCCGGCCACGACGAGAACGTCGGCGCCCAGTTCGGCGAGGGTGTCAGCGGCGGCGAAGCCGGTGACCCCGAGCCCGAGCACGGCGACCCTCAGCCCGCGCCAGTCGGCGTGCCAGCTGCTCAGGTCGTCAAGACGGCTCAATTGGGCACCGCCGACAGCCACTCGAGGTAGAACGTTCCGACGCCGGCCGCGACGAGGAGCCCGCCGATGATCCAGAACCGCACGACGACGGTGACCTCGGCCCAGCCCTTGAGTTCGAAGTGGTGGTGGATCGGGCTCATCAGGAAGATCCGTTTGCCGCGGGTCACCTTGAAGTAGGCGCGCTGCACGATCACGGAACCGGTTTCGATCACGAAGATGCCGCCGAGCAGCACGAGCAGGAGTTCGGTGCGGCTGAGGATCGCGAGGGCGGCCAGGGCGCCGCCGATCGCGAGCGACCCGGTGTCGCCGAGGAAGATCTTCGCCGGGGAGGTGTTCCACCAGAGGAAGCCGATCAGGCCGCCGGCGATGGCTGCCGCGACGATGGCCAGGTCGAGCGGGTCGCGAGTGTCGTAGGACCGGTAGAGGTCGCCGATATCCGCCCCACCGAACCTTGCCTGGTTGGACTGCCAGAACCCGATGACGATGAAGGCGCCGATCGCGAGGATCGAGGAGCCGGTAGCGAGGCCGTCGAGGCCGTCGGTCACGTTGACCCCGTTCGAGGTGGCGGCGACGATCAGGCAGATCCAGACGATGAAGACGGCGATCCCGATCACGGTGCCGAGCTTCATGAAGTCCAGCGGCAGGTCCCGGATGAAGGAGATCTGGGTCGAGGCCGGAGTCAGGCCGTGCCGGTTGGGGAACTGCAGGGAGAGGTAGCCGAAGGTGCCGGCGACCAGGACCTGCCCGACCACCTTCGCCCAGCCGCCGAGCCCGAGGCTGCGCTGGTTGCGAGTCTTGAGGAAGTCATCGACGAAGCCGACCAGTCCGAGGCCGACCATCATGAACAGCACGAGCAGGGGGGAAGCCGGGATCGCCCGCTGGGCGATGAACATGGCCAGGAAGTAGCTGACCAGCGTGCCGATGATGATGATGATGCCACCCATGGTGGCGGTGCCCCGCTTGGCGTGGTGGCTCTGCGGACCGTCGTCGCGGATGAACTGGCCCCAGCCGAGCTTCTTGAACAGCCGGATGAACAGCGGGGTGAAGGCCAGGGTGAAGACGAGCGACAAGGCCCCGGCGCTCAGTAGTGCAATCACGAGAAGTACTCTCCTAGTCGGTCGCCGAGGAATCGCAGGCCGGCCGAATTCGAGGACTTGACCAGCACCGTGTCCCCTGGCCGCACCGTTGATCGGAGCAGGTCGAAGGCTTCGTCGGGTGTCTCGACGAAAGCCGATTCACCGTCCCAGGATCCTTCATTGATCGTACTGATGTGCATGCGGCGGGCGGCCCGCCCGACCACGATGAGCTGCGAGATGTTCAGGCGCACGGCGAGGAGTCCCACCCGGTCGTGCTCCTCCCCCGCCAGGTCGCCGAGCTCGCTCATCTCGCCGAGGACGGCGATGGTTCGCTGGCCCGGCCGGCGGATCTGAGCGAGCGTCTTCAGCGCGGCGGTCATCGAGTCCGGGCTCGCGTTGTAGGCGTCGTTGATGACGGTCACGCCGTCGCGGCCTCCCATCACCTCCATCCGCCAGCGCTCGGCGGTGTGCACGGATTCGAGGGCGGACACGATCACGTCGATGTCCACGCCGAGCAGCTCGGCGGCGGTCGCGGCGGCCAGCGCGTTCATCACGTGGTGCTCGCCGAGCACCCGGAACGCCACCGGGCGGGTCTCCCCCGAGGCCAGGTGCAGCTGGAAGGTCGTGCCGGTGGCGGAGGCGACGACGTCGGTCGCCCGCACACCCTCGGTTCCGTTCTGCCCGAACCAGGCGATCCGGGCCCGGGTCGCCCCGGCCATCCCAGCCACCCGAGGGTCGTCGGCGTTGAGCACGGCGACGTCCGTCTCGAGCAGGTCGGTGACCATCTCGGTCTTGGCCCGGACGGTCGCGTCGATGCCGCCGAACTCGCCGGCGTGGGCGAGGCCCACCTTGAGCACGATCCCGATGTCGGGCCGGGCCATCCGGATGAGCCGGGCGATTTCCCCGACGGCACTGGCGCCCATTTCGGCGACCAGGAAGCGGGTCTCCAGGGTCAGTCCGAGCATGGTCAGCGGCGCGCCGACCTCGTTGTTGAAGGATTCCCGGGCGGCGACGGTGGGGCCCACCCGTTCGAGCACGGCCTTGAGCAGGTTCTTGGTCGTGGTCTTGCCGTTGGAACCGGTGATGCCGATGATCTTCAGTGGACCGGCGGCCCTGACCCGGGACACGACCTCGGTGGCAAGGTCGCCGAGGGCGGTGACCGCATCCGGGACCACGATCTGGGCGACGGGCAGGTCGAGCCGGCGCTCGACGATCAGGAGCACGGCGCCGCGCTCGAGGGCGGTCGGCGCGAACAGATGCCCGTCGGTGACGTCACCGGGCTTCGCCACGAAGACGGCGCCAGGTCCGATCTCGCGGGAGTCGGTGTTGACGGCGCCGTCGATGCGCGATTCGGGAGTGAGCGTGCTGCCGTCGAGGTGCAGTTCGCCGCCGACCGCCTGGGCGATTTCGCGAAGGCTGAGCGCGATCACTTACAACCACCCCGCTTCGCGGAGGGCCAGCCGGGAGTCGTCCCGGGCGGAATACGGGATCTTGACGCCGGCGACCTCGTGGTAGTTCTCGTGGCCCGGTCCCGCGTAGAGGATCGCGTCGCCCTCTTCGGCGAGGGAGAGCGCCTTCCGGAAGGCAGTGTGCGGATCGGCGACCTCATAGAACTCGCCGGTCGGCACGGCTTCCCTGGCTGCGGCGAGCAGAGTGGCGCGGATCGCGGCCGGGTCCTCGAACCGGGGGTGGAAGTCGGTGACGACGACGACGTCGGCGCCCCGGGCCGCGATGGCGCCCATGTCGGCCCGTTTCGTGGTGTCGCGGTCGCCGTCGGCGCCGAAGACCATGATCACGCGGCCGGGAGTGAACTTGCGGATCGCGGCGAGGGTGTTGAGGAAGGCGTCGGGGCTGTGGCCGTAGTCGATGTAGACGAGCGGGCCGCGGTCGCCGGAGATCCGTTCGGCACGGCCCGGGATGTACACGTCGATTCCGCCGTCACGTTCCAGGGTGTGCGCGATCGCCTCGAGGTCGTAGCCGGATTCCACCAGCAGCAGGATGGCCAGGGCCGCGTTGGCGGCCATGAACCAGCCGAGCAGGGGCACCCTCGTCTGCAGGCGACGGCCCTCCGGACCTTCGAGCACGAACTCCGTGTAGAGGGCGCTCTCGGACACGATGGTCATGTGCCAGTCGGCTTCGACGTCGGGCCGGCTGCTCAGGGTGGTGACCGGGATGCGGCATTCGTCGACGATGCGGCGGCCCCAATCCGAGTCGACCGTGACCACGCCGCGGCGGGAACGGTCGGGCTGGAACAGCTCGAGCTTGGCCTGGAAGTACTCGTCCAGGCCGGCGTAGTCGTCGAGGTGGTCGTGGCTGAGGTTCGTGAAGCCGGCGACGTCGAAGACGAGGCCGTCGACCCGGTGACGGGTCAGCGCCTGGGCGGACACCTCGATGGCGACGGCCCGCACCTCGGCCTCGCGCATGCGCGCCAGCAGGGCGTGCAGCTCGGTGGCCTCCGGGGTGGTCAGGGCGCTGACGACGGCCAGATCGCCGATCCGGCGCTCCGCGGTCGAGGTGAGCCCGGAGACGACGCCCAACTGGGTGAGGATCGCGAAGAGCAGGTAGACGACGCTGGTCTTTCCGTTGGTGCCGGTGACGGCGAACAGGGTGGCCGGGTTCTCGTCGGTGCGGTAGATCCAGGCGGCGACGGCGCCGAGGGCGGCGCGGGCATCCGGGGTCACCAGGATGGGCAGGCCGCTGCCGGCGGCGAGGAGCGCCCCGGCCTCGTCGGTCAGGATGGCCACGGCGCCCGCCTCCCTGGCCGCTGCCGCGAAGGCTGCGCCATGGCTGGCGCGTCCGGGTACTCCGACGTACAGGTCTCCGGGTTGGACCGTGCGTGAGCTCAGGCTCACACCGGTCACCTCTAAGCCATCGATGTCTCCGCGCAGGAACAGTTCAAATTCATCGACCAGGCCCGACAACGATCGCGGGACCGGATGCTGAGGACGGAGAGCCGAGGGTGCCAATTCGGTCACGGGGCTCGCTTTCTTACCAGGTACCGGGAAGCGCAGGCGCGGCGGCGCCCGATGGGACTGCCCGGTACTTCTTCAGCACCTGGCTCATGACCTCTTGGAAGACCGGAGCAGATGCTGCAGAAGAGTTCAGTTTAACAGGATCCGCGAGACTGACCGAAACGACGTACTCAGGATCGTCGGCCGGCGCGAAGCCGGAAACGGAAACCAGGTAGCCGTGGGTGTAGCCTCCGTGGCCGTCCGGCATCTGCGCGGTGCCGGTCTTGGCGGCTACCCGGTAGCCGGGGATGTTCCACTTCGCGGCCAGCCAGCCCTTCTGGTAGACCATTTCGAGCATGTCGGCCGTGTCGCGGGCGGCCGAGGCCGAAACGACCTGGCTGCCTGCCGTGGCCGGCACCTCGGTCATGGTGCCGTCGGCGTGCCGGCACCCCTCGACGAGCTGAACGGGAAGCCGCACGCCGTTGTTGCCGATGGCCTGGTAGATGCTGGAAACCTGCAGCGCGGTGGTGGTCAGGCCCTGGCCGAACATGGTGGCGTACTTGGTCTGGTTGTCCCAGTTCTCGAAGGCGTGCAGGATGCCGCTGTCTTCGGCGGGAAACTGCGCCTCGGTGGCCTTTCCCAGGCCGAACCTGGTCATGTAGTCGTAGCGCTGCTGGTCGCTGAGCAGCTCGCCGAACTTCGACATCCCGGTGTTGGAGGATTCGATCAGCACACCGGTCAGGGTCAGGTTGAGGTCGGCGTGGCCGGAGCTGTCGTTGACGTTGGCCCCGTTCGGCGGGAGGTAGCGGTAGGGCGCCACGATCTTGCTGCCGGGGGTGGCGAGGCCGGCGTCGAGCACGGATGCCGCGGTGAGCGCTTTGAAGGTCGAGCCGGGTTCGAACGATTCGGCGAACGCCCGGGAGCCGCGGTCCTTCGGATTCTCGGTGCCGTTCACGTTGTTGGGGTCGACCGACGGGTAGTCGGCGACGGCGACGAGCTTGCCGGTCTTCACCTCCTGCACGACGACGGTTCCCCAGGCCGCGCCGGTGGCCTGCGCCTGCTTGGCGAGGACCTGCTGCACGTACCACTGCAGGTCGGAGTCGATGGTGGTGACGACGTCGCCGCCGTTCCGGGCCTGGCTGGTGGTGACGGTGCTCTGCGGCAGGCGCACCCCGTCCGCGCCCTTCTCATAGGTTTCCGTGCCGTTCGTGCTGGCCAGGCAGGAATCCTGGCCGAGTTCGAGGCCCGCCTGCGCCTCTCCCCCCGACGAGACGAAGCCGACCAGGTTGCCGGCGACGGCGCCGTCCGGGTAGACCCGGCTCGGGTTCTTCTCAAAGTAGATCCACGGGATCTCGAGCTTGTCGACCGCCCGGAAGACGTCCACGGCCACGGCCTTGGCCACGAACGCGTAGTCCGAGCTCTTGTCCTTGGCGAGGGCGCCGGAGATGATCTGGAGGATGGAGTCCCCGGTCTTGCCCGTGAGCGCACCGACCTCTGCCGACGCCTGCGCCACAGTCACGGTGACCTCGCCGGCTTCGGTCGTGCGGGTGAACTCGGCGGCGTTGCGCGGCGACAGGGTGATGTTGTACCGCATCACCGTTCCGGCCAGCACGACGCCGTTGGCGTCGAGGATGTCCCCGCGCGAACCGTAGACGGGTTGTTCGACCGACCGGTTGCCCAGCGATTCCGCGTTCAGGGTGTCGGCCTGCACGATCTGGATGTCGACGAGCTTGACCACGAACAGGGCGATGATCGCGAACAGGAGCACGATCGTTCCCGCGATGCGGCGCCTGCTTGACCGGGTGTTAGTCGCCACCGTCTGATCCTTACTGTGGCCGGGCCACGGGGTTGGCGGGTGCTGTGCTTGCGGGTGCTGTGCTTGCTGGTGCCGGACTAACGGGTTGCGGGGGTCGGGATGCCGTTCGGCGCCGTCTTCGGCGCGACGTCCGCGACCTTCGCCGAGGGCTCTGCCGCGACACCGCCGACGCTGGCGCCCTGGCCGGTGCCCTGCGGCAGCTGCGTGACCAAAGGTACGCCGGCGAGCAGCGCATTCGGCACGAGACTCGCCGAGCCGCCCTGACTTCCGGTGGCCGAAGCCGGCGCCCCGAGCACGGCGCCGTCGGACAGGCGGAGGTAGACGGGGTTCGAGTTGCTGACCATGCCCAGCGCCTCGGCGTTGGCGGCGAGGCTCTGCGGAGAGGAGATCCGCACGAGGTCCTCGGTCACGCTCTCGGCGGTGCGGCCCAGCTCGACCTGGCTGGCCTGCAGCCGGGACACCTCGTAGGCACCCTGGGAGATCCCCACGCTGAGCAGCAGCTGGACGATGACGATGGTCGCCATCCCTGCCACGGCGGAGAGCGCGTAGACAATCCGGGGCCTGGCCCGGCGCTGGCTGCGGGTGGAGACGATTTCGATGTGGCGGGTGTCGGGCGCCTGGACCTGGTCGGGGGTGTCGGGCGCCTGGACCTGGTCGGGCGTGTTGTCCCAGTTCGGTCGCAGGACGCGTGCGAGATTGTCACTCATGCGGCTCTCCTCAGTCGCTCGGCGGCGCGAAGTCGGACTGACGTCGCGCGCGGATTACTCGCTTTTTCCTCTTCGGAGGCCAGTTCCGCGCCTCTGATGAGCAATTTGAACAGGGGTTTGTGTTCGGGCAGCTCGATCGGCAGCCCGGCGGGGGCCGTTGAGCCTGACGCGCCGGCAAGCAGCTTCTTGACGATGCGGTCCTCGAGCGACTGGTAGGCCATGACGACGATCCGGCCGCCGACGGCGACCGCTTCGAGGGCGGCCGGGATGGCCCGTTCGAGAACGGCCAGTTCCTGGTTGACCTCGATCCGGAGCGCCTGGAAGACCCGCTTCGCCGGGTGCCCGGTGCGCTGCACCGCCACGGGGGTGACCGCGGTGATCACCTGGACCAGCTGGGCCGACCGGGTGAACGGCGTTGTGGCTCGAGCCTCGACGATGGCCTTCGCGTAGCGGGCGGCGAGCTTCTCTTCGCCGTAGTCGTGGAAGATGCGCCGCAGGTCGGCTTCGCTGTAGCTGGCGAGGATGCGTTCGGCGGTGAGCTCGCTGGTGTTGTCCATCCGCATGTCCAGCGGCGCGTCCTTCGAGTAGGAGAACCCGCGCTCCACCCGGTCGAGCTGCAGTGACGAGACGCCGAGGTCGAAGAGGATACCGTTCACCTCGCGGATGCCGAGGCCGTCGAGCGCCTCGCGGATGCCGTCGTAGACGGTGTGCACCAGGTGAACGCGGTCGCGGAACGGCTTGAGCCGCTCCTCGGCGATCGCGAGGGCCTCGAGGTCCCGGTCGAGGCCGACCAGGACGAGGTTCGGGAAACGCTGGAGGATGGCCTCCGCGTGCCCTGCCATGCCGAGGGTGGCATCGACGAGAACCGCGCCGGGCTGTTCCAGCGCGGGTGCGAGCAGTTCGACGCAACGGTCGAGCATGACGGGGGTGTGGATGTCGTTGATGGCCATATAGTCCCGGGAGTAGTTCCTGGTTCCTGATCCCCATCCATTCCTTCCTGGCACCGGGGAAGTGTGTCAGGGAGAACGGCTGGGAGTCAGGCGCCAGGTACTAGATGAGTCCCGGAATCACCTCCTCCGAAGTGTTTGCGAATGAGGTTTCCTGTTCGGCGAGGTAGCTGTCCCACGCCGCGCTGTCCCAGATCTCGACCCGGGTGCCGGCGCCTATGACGGTGAGGTCACGGTCCAGGCCTGCGTAGCTGCGCAGGTTGGCCGGGATGGTCACCCGGTTCTGCTTGTCCGGCATCTCGGCGCTGGCACCGGACAGGGTCATCCGCGCATAGCTGCGGGCTGCCTTGTCGGTGAGCGGGGCCTGGCCGATCTTCTCGGCGAACGCCTCGAACTCGCGGGTCGTGAAGACGTAGAGGCAGTTCTCCTGGCCACGGGTCATGACGATCCCCGGCGACAACTCGTCGCGAAACTTCGCGGGAAGGATGACGCGTCCTTTTTCGTCGAGCTTGGGGGCATAGGTCCCGAGGAACATTCATCACCCCTTCCGGCCAGGTTCAGGTGTTACTCCACTTTACTCCACTTCGCTCCACCAAACAATAAAAATACACCCCCTTTCGGGGTTTTTTGCCGCACGACCCCCACTATGACTGGGAACCGCCAGTGGAGGGAAAATCCATGCAAGTGGCCGAAACCCGCGATTCCGGGCACAAAAAAAGGGCCGATCGGATGATCGGCCCACATTCTCGGGAAAAACGCGCGTGCGGGTGGTGCTACGGAAGTCTCACTGCTTTACTGCTGGCCGTCCTGGCGACGATCCCAGCGTTCGTTGAGCCGGTCCATGAAGCCCTTGTCGGCGGCCCGCTGCTGGGCGGGGCGACGAAGGGGCGGGGCACCCATCCGGCGAGCGGACTTGCCGGGCGTGGTCGCGATGAGCACACCGGCGAACATGACGATGAATCCGAGGATGCCGATCCAGAGTTGCTGAACGGCCACACCGGCGATCAACCCGCCGATGCCGGCGACTGCGGCAAGGACGCCGATGGCGATGGAGCGGTAATTGGGTCGGAGCGGTGAACCGCCGACGGTCGACACGAAGTCGGCGTCATTGTGGTACAGACCGCGCTCCATTTCTTCGAGGAGTCGCTGCTCTTGTTCCGAAAGCGGCATCTCATTCCTCCTACTTGGACCGGCGCCTGGCTCCCAATTCTAACCCCGCTGTGATGGCTAGGCTAGGCACGTGGCTGAAAGCAATCAACTGGTCGAACTGGTTCATTCTCGGATCGACGAATTCATCGAAACCCGTCAACCAATTGTGACTACTATCAGCCCGGATCTTACGCCGCTGGTGGACTTCTCACGGCAATTTCTCAGCGGTGGCAAGCGCTTCCGGGCCCTCTTCTGTTACTGGGGCTGGAAGAGCGTCGAGGGTGCCCGGTCCTCCGCCGAACCGGCGGCCGCCGAGGACCCCCTGGCGCGGTTGTTCCCGGTGGTCGCCGTCGCCGCAGCGCTCGAGATCTTCCATGCGGCGGCGCTCGTTCACGACGACATCATCGACAAGTCGGACACGCGGCGAGGCAAGGCATCCGCCCACCGGCTCTTCGAGGCGATGCATGCGTCGAGCGGCTGGGCCGGCAGCCGCGAGGACTTCGGCCAGGCCGCGGCGATCCTGCTCGGAGACCTCCTGCTCGGCTGGAGCGACGAGCTCCTCGACGAGGGGCTGGCCGGCGTGGCGCGGGCCTCGGCCCAGGCCGCGAGGGCGGAATTCAACCGGATGCGCACCGAGGTGACGGCGGGGCAGTACCTGGACATCCTGGAGGAGCGGGCCTGGCTCACCCAGCCGGAGTCTGAGTTGCTCGACCGGGCGATGCGGGTGATCGTCTTCAAGTCGGCGAAGTACAGCGTGCAGGCGCCGCTCGTGATCGGTGCCGCCGTGGGCGGCGCCGGCGTGGAGCACCTCGACGCGCTCCGGGCCTTCGGGCTGCCGCTCGGCATCGCCTACCAGTTGCGGGACGACCTCCTGGGCGTCTACGGCGACGCGTCGGTGACGGGCAAGCCCAGTGGCGACGACCTGCGCGAGGGCAAGCGCACCGTGCTGGTGGCCCTGGCTCGGCAGGCACTGGCCGAGGACGACCGGAACCTGCTCGACACGCTGCTCGGCGACCCCGCGCTGACGGCGGAGCAGATCACCGGCCTGCAGGGGCTGATCCTCGACAGCGGGGCCGTGCTCCGCGTCGAGGACCTGATCCAGTCACACGTGGCCGAGGCGCTGGCCGCGCTGGCCGGGTCGCCGATCGGTGCCGAGATCACCGCGCAGCTCGGCATCCTCGCCGAAACCGTGACCCGGAGGGTCTTCTAGGGTCCAGGACCGGCGGTCTGCCGGAAGCCGGCGGTCTGCCGGAAGAGCGTGGTGCCTAGGCGAGGGCCTGGGCCACGCGACGCACTTCGGCCTTGCGGCCGGCCAGCAGCGCGACGATAGGCGGAACGCCCAGACTGTTGTCGACCTCGAGCAGCCAGTCCATCGCCTGCTCGTCGGTGAAGCCGTCGTCCGCGAGCACGATCAGGGTGCCGCGCAGCTCCGGAACGGGGGCGCCGTCTCTGATGAACTGGACCGGGACCTGCAGCGGGCCGCCGGCGCGACGCACGGCCAGCAGCTGCTTGTCGTCGATCAGCTGGCGAACCCTGCTCTGGCTGACGCCGAGGAGTTGGACGAGATCGGGGATGGACAGCCACTGCGGATCTGAAGACGATTCGGTCACTTCACCAGCATTCCATGATTCCCGGACCTCGACAAACCCCCCGTCCGCTTTCCCGCGTGTTGACGCCTATAACAGGGGGCACGCTGGTTGACTCTCTTAATCATCTGTGTCAGCGTTGGTCGTTGTATGCAATCGGAACGGGGAACGCCATGTCGGCAAAAGCCAGCAAAATCGGGACACAGACAGGGCCGCCGGCGGATGGTGGTCGGCACAGCACCGGCCGGTCCGGGGAACGCCGTTCGTTCGGACGCCTGGCCACGATCCCCCTGGTGATCATCAGCACCATCGCGATCACCCTGAACCTGGCCTCACCGGCGGATGCCGCGACGATTGCGAAGAAGCCGCTGAAGAGCCGGAGCAACCTGCCGGGCGCGGTCCCGGCGACCGCCGTCCGCGGCCAGGTCACCCGCGCATCCGGCGAGGCGCCGCCCACCCAGTACACGGTGGTCGAGGGTGACACCGTCAGCGCGGTGGCCGGCCGGTTCGGCCTGTCGACGGCATCCGTGCTCGCCTTGAACGGCCTCGGCTGGTCCGCCGTGATCTTCCCCGGCCAGACCCTCACCCTGGCCGGGCAGGCCGCACCGGTCGCCGCCGCGCCCACCCCGGTCGCCGCCGAGATCGCCCGCTACACGATCGTGGCCGGTGACACCATCAGCGGCATCGCGGCCGCCCACGGCCTGTCGGCGGGCGACATCCTCAGCGCGAACGGCCTCGACCGTGGCAGCATCATCTTTCCCGGCCAGGCCATCGTGCTGCCCGGCGCGGCCGCGCCGGCAGCGGCACCCGCCGCCGCACCGGCGCCTCAGCCTGCCCTGGCTCCCCCGGCCGGCACGCACACCATCGTCGCCGGGGACACCATCGGGGCCATCGCGGCAGCGGCCGGGGTCTCCGTGCAGGCGGTGCTCGACGCCAACGGGCTCGGCTGGTCCAGCATCATCTACCCGGGCCAGGTGCTGGCGGTGCCGTCACTCGCCATCGAGCAGGTGTCGTCGGTCGCGTCCGCGCCGGCCGCTCCGGCCGCGGATCCCGTCCGCCCCGAGCCGACCGCCACCGTCGGCGTCGTCACGCCGCTGACCGATGAGATGCGCCAGAACGCGCGAATCATCGTCTCCGCCGGGCGTGCCGCCGGCGTCGGCGACGCCGGCCTCGTCATCGCGCTGGCCGCCGCCGCCCAGGAATCCGGGTTGCGCAACGTGCGACACGGCGACCGGGACTCGCTCGGCCTGTTCCAGCAGCGGCCGAGCGCGGGCTGGGGATCGGACGAGCAGGTCATGGATCCGCTGCGCGCCAGCCAGGCCTTCTTCGGCGGAACCGGCAACCCCAACCGCGGGGTCACCCGAGGTCTGCTCGACATTCCCGGCTGGGAGGCGATGACGGTGACCCAGGCGGCGCAGGCCGTGCAGATCTCCGCGTTCCCCGACTACTACGCCAAGTGGGAGACATCCGCCAGGGCGTGGCTGCCTGAACTGGGCTGACCTGCACCCGACTTCCCCGCCAATCCCCCGAGTTGCGGGTGTCCTGCACCGGTGAACGCCGCATCCTTCCCTAGACTCGACTGGTGAGCGATACCCCTGCCGATCCGATGATCGGCCGTTTGATTGACGGCCGCTATCAGGTGCGCTCGCGGATCGCCCGCGGCGGCATGGCCACCGTCTACCTCGCCACTGACCTGCGCCTCGAACGCCGGGTCGCGATCAAGATCATGCACGGCCACCTTGCCGACGACAACGCCTTCAAGGCGCGGTTCGTGCAGGAGGCCCGCTCCGCCGCCCGGTTGGCCCACCCGAACGTCGTCAACGTGTACGACCAGGGGCAGGATGCCGACATGGCCTACCTGGTGATGGAGTACCTGCCGGGCATCACGCTGCGCGACCTGCTCAAGGACTACGGCAGGCTCACGAGCGAGCAGACCATGGACATCCTCGAGGCCGTGCTGTCCGGGCTCGCCGCGGCGCACAAGGCCGGGATCGTGCACCGCGACCTGAAGCCGGAGAACGTGCTGCTCGCCGACGACGGCCGGATCAAGATCGGCGACTTCGGCCTCGCCCGCGCGGTCAACAACAACACCGCCACCGGCCAGGCCCTGCTCGGCACGATCGCCTACCTCTCCCCCGAGCTCGTGACCCGCGGGATCGCCGACGCGCGCAGCGACATCTACGCGCTCGGCATCATGACCTACGAGATGCTCACCGGCGAGCAGCCCTACGTCGGCGAGGCTCCCATGCAGATCGCGTACCAGCATGCGAATGACACGGTGCCGATGCCGAGCACCCGGGTGGCGACGATCCCGCCCGAGCTCGACGAGCTCGTCAGCTGGGCCACGGCCCGCGACCCGGAGAACCGCCCGCGGGATGCCAGGGTGATGCTCGACCAGCTGCAGGACGTCGACAAGACCGTGCGTGCGTCCTCCGCCGACGAGACCGCGCTCCAGCCCACGATGATCCTCGCCACCGGGCTGCCGAGCGCCGCCGCCGACGCGGAGACCCAGATCCTCGGCGCGAGGCCCCTCGCCACGGCGACCAAGCCCCGGACGCCGACGCCGCCCGCGAAGCCCGACAACGCGGCGCGGCTCACCGACAAGGCGCGCAAGCGCAAACGCAAGGGTTACTGGCTGTTCGCGCTGGTCATGCTGCTCGCCGCTCTGGCCGGCGGCACCGGCTGGTACTTCGGTTCGGGGCCCGGCTCGCTCATCGCCGTTCCGCAGCTCGTCTCGGCGTCGCCGGAAGACGCGGCCGGCCAGCTCACCGAACTGGGCCTCGAGGCCAAACTCGGCACCCAGTACAGCGGCACGATCGCGGCCGGGCTCGTCGCGAGCACCGACCCCGGCGCCTCAGCGCGGGTCGCCAAGGGCAGCACGGTCACGCTCCGGGTGTCCCAGGGACCCCAGCCGATCACGTTGCCGGTGCTGGCCGGCCTGTCCACGGAGGCCGCCACCACCGCGATCACCGATCTGAAGGCATCCGTCGGCGCCACCGACTCGGTCTTCGACGGCGACGTTGCCGCCGGCACCGTCATCTCCGCCAGCCGGGAGAGCGACGCGGGCGACGTGTCCCAGGGCGGCGGCTACTTCGAGGGCATGAAGGTGAACCTGGTCGTCTCGCTCGGCGGGATCCCGGACGTCGCGGGCAAATCGGTCGACGACGCCACCGCCATCCTCAAGGAAAAGGGCCTGGTGACCACGCCCGGCGAACAGACCTACAGCGACACGGTGCCGGAGGGCAACGTGATCAAGGCCTCCGCCGCGGGCGACGGCCCCGTGCGCGTCGGCGACACCTTCAGCCTCACGACATCCCGCGGGCCGGAGCCCGTCGTGGTTCCGAATGTCATCGACATGCCTTGGAACGAAGGCAAGAAGGCCCTCACGGACCTCGGCTTTAAGCTCAGCTACAACCCCGGCGCGGACTCCCCGGTCTACTCATCCCTGATCCGGGTCGCATCCACCGATCCCGCCGCTGGCACGTCCGCCCCCAAGGGCAGCACGATCGCCCTCAAGCCGACCAACCCGTTCGGGTAACGACCTGACGCGCACCCCTGCCTCAGGCCAGTAAGCTCGCCTGCTCAGTGTGACCGGGTGACTCGGGTTGCTCCCCCGAGCCGGCCGACGGCATCCGTCGCTTGTGGACACGCACGCTCGTCCTGTCGAATTCGACGGACATTTTGCTCTGAACAGTCGTTTTCAGAGCCGGAACATCGATATTCCGAAAAATCTCCGTCGAATTCGACGGGCGAGACGCGCGCGCCGCGCGCTAGACGATATGAGGGTGTCCGGCTCTTGAGGCTGGGGCCTCCGTTCAGATATACGTGGGTTACCGACCTTGGAGGGTTGGCCTATCCACAGCTGAA
>NZ_SOFH01000027.1 GCF_004402495.1 Cryobacterium sp. HLT2-28
CTGAGCAGCCCGAACGCGATCCCGTCCAGGGCCGCGGCTACGGCCTCCCGCGCCCGCCCGATCCGTTGCGCCGGCCCGGCGCCGTCCGGATCAGGCCCGGCCGGAACAGGCCCGGCCGGAACAGACCCGGCCGGGGCGCCAGTCGACTCCGAGCCGGTCAGGCCGAACGCTGACCGATTCGCCGCCCCTGCCGGGGCGGCCTGTGACTGCGGATCCGAGGCTCCTGCCATGTCACCAGTGTACGCCGAATCGAACACAAAGTCGAGACTTTGTCACTGTATTCCTAAAGAAATAGATAGTATATTCGATTTTTCTCGGGTCTCGACGGGCCCGACCACCGGGTCGCCGCCGGGAAGCCCTACGCGGCTGCGAGCACCCGCTGGATCACCGAGCTGAAGAAGGTGAGACCGTCGACGCCGCTGCGCATCGCGTCGGCGGTGTCGGGGCCGAAGCCGGGTTCGACGGCGTGCTCGGGGTGCGGCATCAGCCCGACGACGTTGCCGCGGGCGTTCGTGATGCCCGCGATGTCGTTCAGGGAACCGTTCGGGTTGAGGCCGAGGTAGCGCACGACGACGTGTCCCTCACCCTCGAGGCGCGCGAGCGTGTCGGCGGAGGCGATGAAGCCGCCCTCGCCGTTCTTGAGCGGGACGGTGATCTCCTGGCCGGCCGTGAAGCCGCTCGTCCAGTCGGTGGCCGTGTTCTCCACGCGCAGCTGCTGGTCCCGGCAGATGAAGGAACCGTGGTCGTTGCGGATCAGGCCACCGCCCAGCAGGTGCGCCTCGGTCAGCATCTGGAAGCCGTTGCAGATGCCGAGCACCGGCATCCCCTTGTTCGCGGCGTCGATGACCTCGGCCATGATCGGGGAGAGGCTGGCGATGGCGCCGGCGCGCAGGTAGTCGCCGTAGCTGAAACCGCCGGGCAGCACCAGGGCGTCGACGCCGTGCAGGTCGTGCTCGCCGTGCCAGAGAGCGACGGGATCCGCGCCGGCCAGGCGGATCGCACGCTGCGCGTCACGATCGTCGAGCGAGCCGGGGAAGGTGACGACTCCGACGCGCATCAGTGGGTCTCTCCGGCGGGTGCCTCCAGCACATGGATGCCGACGACGTCTTCGATGACGGAGTTGGAGAGCACGGTGTCGGCGAGTTCCTGGATCTCGGCCAGCACGGCGTCGTCGATGTGCCCGGCGACGGTGATCTCGAACCGCTTGCCCAGGCGCACGCCGGTGAACCGGCTCTTGCCGAGGCGGCCGAGAGCGCCGGCGACGGCCTTGCCCTGCGGGTCAAGCAGCTCGGCCTTGGGCATAACTTCTACGACGATTGTTGGCATGGTTCACTCCGGAGACGTCGGGGGGTGGATTCCACGATTCTACAGGCCGGCAGGGGTGCTGCGACCGGCCTCGGCGCCGTCCGCGAGTCCGCTCTGTCCGAGCAGCACCCCGCGGAGCACGTCACGGATCGCGGCGACGCCCTCGAAGGTCTCGACGAAGCTGGTGCTGAGCGGCGAGAGCCCGATCCGCAGGGCGTCGGGGCCCCGGAAATCGGGGATCACGTCGTGCTCCCAGAGCGTCTTCGTGACCTGCCGCATGGCCGGGTGGTTGATCGTCACGTGCCCGCCCCGGTGCGTGTGCTCCCGCGGGGAGGTCACCCGCACCCCCAGCGGCACCAGCCAGGTGTCGACCAGGCTGAGCGCGAACTCGGTCAGCGCCACCGATTTGGCCCGCACCTGCCCGATGCCGGCCTCCTCGATCATGGCGATGGTGTCCTGCATGGCGAGCATTCCGACGATGGCGGGAGTGCCGCTCATGAAGCGGCGGATGCCGTCGGCCGGCACATACCCCGGGCCCATCGTGAAGACATCCTTCGTTCCCATCCAGCCCTGGATCGGCTGGGTGAGCACGTCCTGCAGGTCCCGCCGCACATAGCCGAACGCGGGGGCACCCGGGCCGCCGTTCAAGTACTTGTAGCTGCAGCCCACGGCCAGGTCGACGTCGCAGAGGTCGAGTTCGACCGGCACCGACCCGACCGAGTGGCTGAGATCCCAGAGCACGAGCCCGCCGGCGGTGTGCACCAGCTCGGTGATGGTGCGCATGTCGGCGAGGAAGCCGGAGCGGTACGCGACGTGGCTGAGCAGCACGAGGGCGGTCTGCGGGCCGACCGCCTGCCGCACCTGGTCGACGGTGACGCCGGAGGCGGGGTCGGCGTGGATCCAGCGCAGGGTGAGCCCGCGCTCGGCGGCGATGCCCTCGAGCAGGTACCGGTCGGTGGGGAAGTTGTCGGTGTCGAGCACGATCTCGGTGCGCACCGGCTCGGTGTCGATCCGGCGGTAGTCGACCGCCGCGCGGGCCAGCTTGTAGAGCAGCACGGTGGTGGAATCGCCGACGAACACCTGGCCGGGCCCGGCGCCGAGCGCGGCGCGGCCGAGGTCGTCGCCGATCTTCAGCGGCAGGCCCATCCACTGCTCGTCCCAGCCGCGGATCAGTCGGGTGCCCCAGTCGTGGGTGAGGAACTCGGTGATCCGGGCCACGCTGGCCAGGCTCGGCCGCCCGAGGGAATTGCCGTCGAGGTAGGCGAACGGGTTCGGGGTGGCGTCGCCGACGCCGTCGGTGCCGACGAACTGGCGGCGGTAGTGCGCAAGGCCGTCGATGCGGTCCATCCGGCGGGCGAAGGCGAGCTGGGCGTCCTGGCCGCCGAGGCCGGCGTGGCTGCTTTCGGTGCTGGGGGTCATCTGGTTTCCTCGGTCTCGAACGGCTGATGCGGCAGGCTCCCATGATGACCGACTTCCCCGGCGGCCGCAGCCGGGACCACCCGTGCCGTGCACAGCCAGCGGGTGAAATCGCCCGGGTCGCCGGGGCGCTCGCCCGGGATGACCGTGGCGGGGAGGCCCGCGCCGGTGCGCGGGAGGGCGCCGGGGAACCGGCCGATGGAGTCGCGGGTCAGGGCGCGGAGGAGTTCGCCGGGGGAGAGGCCGCAGGCCAGCAGGGCGTCGAGCTCGCGCCGGTTGAGTCCGACCGGGAGCGGGCCGTTGCCGAGGTCCGTGCCGTAGAGCACCTGGCCGCCGGCGGCGTGGAACCGGCGCAGGTTGTCGCTCGCCCGGGCGAAGTCGTCGGTGGGCCGGCCCCAGCCGTGGATGTCGAGGGTGCTGATCCAGGTCATCCGGCCGGCCATCGCAGCGATGAGGTCGTCGTCCAGGCGCTCGTCGAACGGGGTGTGCGCGAGCACGCCGACGCCCGCGGCGTACGCGTCCCCGGCCTGGCCGGCACCCTCCGCGTGGGCGACGACGGGCACGCCGCGCTCGTGCGCCCTGGCGACGATCGCCGCGAGCACGTCGCCGGGCAGCACCGGGCCGGCCGCGGTGTTCAGGGTGACCTTGATCACGGATGCGCCGGCCGCGAGCTGCCGGTCCACGGCCGCGGCGGCGTCCGTGGCGCGCGCCACCTCGCAGACGCTGCCGGCCGGGGTCCACCCCTGCCGGGCGGGGTAGCCGCCCGGCGTGGTGAGGAACTGGCCGGCGAAGGCCGTCTGTGGGCCGGAGCCGTCCGTATCCGTCTCCGGTGCCCGGTGCGGCCCGCCGAGGTCGAGCACCCTGGCGATGCCGTTTGAGGCCAGGCCGGCAGGGTCGATCAGGGCCAGGTGCACGTGCGCGTCGAGAAAGCCGGGGAAGACGGTGCCGCTCATGAGGGAGGTCGACGCCCGCGGCTCACGTGCCGAGCTCCGTGCGCACCGCGAACAGCTCGGGAAAGAAGGTGAGCTCGAGCGCCTTCTGCAGGAAGGCGGCGCCGCTCGAGCCGCCGGTGCCGTGCTTCATGCCGATGATGCGCTGCACCGTCTTGAGGTGCCGGAACCGCCAGAGCTGGAAGTTGTCCTCGAGGTCGACGAGCTCCTCGCAGGCCTCGTAGGCACCCCAGTGCAGGGTGGCGTTCTCGTAGATTCCGCGGAAGACCGCCACCAGCTCCGGGTGCAGCACCCAGGCCTCGGTGACGTCCCGGTCGAGCACGGCGGCGGGAACGGAGAATCCCTGCCGGTGCAGGTAGCGCAGGAACTCGTCGTAGATGCTCGGCGCCTCGAGCATCTCGGTGAGCAGCGCATGCGCCATCTCGTCGCTCTCGAACACGGTGAGCATCCGCCGGTTCTTGTTGCCGAGTGCGAACTCCACTGCCCGGTATTGATAGGACTGGAACCCGGAGGAGTTGCCCAGAACCCCCCGGAACTCGGCGTATTCGCTCGGGGTGAGGGTCGCGAGCACGGACCACTGCTCGGTGAGTGTGCGCTGGATGTGCTTGACCCTGGCGATGCATTTGAGGGCCGGGGAGATCCGGTCCAGGCGCAGGTGCTCCGTGGCGGCCCGCAGTTCGTGCAGCACGAGCTTGAGCCAGAGTTCAGTCGTCTGGTGCTGGATGATGAAGAGGAGTTCGTCGTGGTGCTCCGGCCTGCTCACCGGTTTCTGGGCGCCGAGCAGGGTGTCCAGGTCGAGGTAAGCGCCGTAGCTCATCCGCTCCCGGAAGTCGGTCACGATCTCCGGATCGAACTCCCGGGTGTTGTTCTCGACCGGCATTCCAGCTCCGTTCCGCACGGCCGGCATCGGGCCGCGGTGCCAGGTTTCGTTGATTGCATTCTGGTGGGACACGCCGGTGGACGCAACATGACCGACCGCGAACCCGGGTCGTGGAGGATCCCCTCCGCGAAGTCGGAGGTAAGGGTCCTAGAATCAAGCCCATGACTTCGCCCGAACCGACCCAGCAGGACGGGGTGCAGCCGAGACGGCGTGACGCCCGGCAGAACCGCGAACGTCTCCTCCTGGAGGCCCGTGCCCTGATCGCCGTGCACGGTGTCGACGCGTCGCTCGAGGAGATCGCTCGCCGCGCCGACGTGGGTGTGGCCACCCTGTACCGCAACTTCCCGACCAGGGACGACCTCATCCGCGCGCTGCACGAGATCGCGCTCGCCGAACTCGCCACGGTCAAGGATGAGATCGCCGCGGCCCCCACCGCGTGGGACGGCATCGTCGTCTACACCGAGCGGGTGGCCGAATGGCTCGTCGCCGACCCGGCTCTCCCCTTCATCCTCAAGCGGATGGAGACCATCGACCCGACGCTCGGCAAGGGCAAGGACTTCCAGACCGTGATCGCGGCGCTCGTGGCCCAGGCCAAGCGAGACGGTGCGTTGCGCCCGGACGTCGACGCGGTCGACCTGGCCGTGCTGGTCACCATGGTCGGCTCCCTCGGCACCCTCGGCGGCGGCTACACCGGCCAGTGGCGCCGGCAACTCTCGATCGTGCTCGATGGGCTGCGCTCGAAAGACCTGGACCGCCCGAAACTGCCGGGGCGCCCGCTCGGCGCGCGCGAGTTCCAGGCCGCGGTGCACGGGCTGTCCCGCCGCGGCAAGCGGGCCGCCACCCGACCGCCGGCAGGGCCGGCCTCGGCCCCGGGAGCCTGATGAAGGCCGCGACCGTCTAGAACGTGGCCGCCCGCACGTTTGTGCTCGGCCTCTTCTTCCCCGGGCGGCGGGTGCCGGGGTAGGGGCTGCCGCCTTTCGCAACGCTACGCGTTGCGGACGACGATCTGGTTGCCCCACGGGTCGTCGAAGCCGAGGGTCTGCCCGTCGTGGCGGGTCTCCACGCCGAAGTGGCTCATCCGTTCGCCCAGCGCGCCGATGTCGTCGACCGTCGGCAGGATGATGTCCACCTCGCCCAGCCCGAGCGCGAGCCGGCGCTTGCCTGCGCCGGCGCTGTTCCAGGTGTTCATCGCCATGTGGTGGTGGTAGCCGCCCGCGGACACGAACAGGGCCGCGCCGCCGAGCGACGCCGTCGCTTCGAAGCCGAGCCGGTCGACGTAGAACCGGCGGGCCGTGGCCACGTCGCCGACGGAGAGGTGCACGTGCCCGACGATGGCGTTGCCCGCGGAGGGATCGGCCTGGCCGGCCTCGGTGAGGTGCTCGCCGATGAACTCGTTCGGGTCCAGGTAGAGGGTGGCCATCTCGACCTGGCCGTGCGACCAGCTCCACGCCGTGCGGTCGCGGTCCCAGTACAGTTCGATCCCGTTTCCCTCCGGGTCGGTGAAGTAGAACGCCTGGCTGACCAGGTGGTCGGCGCTGCCAGTGAACGTACCCGGATGCTTCGTGCCGACCGAGTAGACGGCCGCGGCGAGCTGCGCCTGGGTGTCGAAGAGGATTGCGGTGTGGAACAGCCCGCTCGAGCGCGGCTCGGCCGCGGCGAGTTCCGGGGCGTGCTGCAGGATGACGATCGGCGTGCTGCCGCGGCCGAGCACGGCGACAGCGCCGTGCTGGCTGAGCAGCGTGAGGGTGACCGCATCCCGGTAGTACGCGATCATGGCGTCGAGGTTGCCCACCCGGAGGGTCACCGCGCCCATTCCGGTGGAGGCGGGAAGGAGGTCGTTCGCAGAGTGGCTCACAGCGGCATAAACGGATGCCGGCCCGCCGGTATTCCGGAATGCCCCGTTCGGGGGCGCAACCGCAGGCGCTCGGCCGTGGTGGAGCTGCTCGGCCGTGGTGGAGCTGCTCAGTCCTGGTGGAACTGCTCAGTCCTGGTGGAGCTGGACCAGGTTTCCGCAGGTGTCGTCGAAGAGCACCGAGGTGCCGGAGGCATCCGTGATCGGCTCGCTGGTGAAGCGCACCCCGAGCGCGGTGAGCCGGTCGTAATCCGCGCGCACATCGGCCGAGCCGAGCACGATCACGGGCAGGCCGAGGGCGCGCAGCCCCTGGGCGTACTTCGTGGAGATCTTGTTGTCGCTCGGCTCGAGCAGAAGTCCGACGCCGTCGGGGTCTTCACGGGACTTGACGACGTAGAGCTGGTGTTCGGGCATGGTCAGCAGTTCCTCGAAACCGAGGACGGATGTGTAGAAGTCGAACGCGGCCGAGGGATCGTTCACGTGGACACTGCACATCTTGATTCGCATGCCGGGAGCGTAACATTTTCGGGGCGCCGGGCGGGCGGGCGTGACTCCCCGCGACGCGGGCGCCCGCGCTGCCCGGGTGGGTATCAGCCCTTCGCGGCGAGCCCGGCGTGGGTGAGTCGCTCGAGCAGCTCCAGGTAGCGGGCGGAGGTGCGCGCGATGATGTCCTCCGGCAGGGCGGGCGGGGTGCCGGTCTGGTCCCAGTGGGCGGAGAGCCAGTCGCGCACGATCTGCTTGTCGAAGCTGGCCATCCGCTGCTCGGGCGTGCTGCCGGAGCGCCACAAGGCGGCGTCCCAGTAGCGGCTGGAGTCGCTGGTGAGCACCTCGTCGGCGAGCGTGATCACGCCGGTGACGCGGTCGGCGCCGAACTCGAACTTCGTGTCGGCGAGGATGACGCCGGCCTTCTCGGCAATGACGGAGGCTTGACCGAAGATCTCGAGCGAGAGCCGGCGCAGCTCGGTCGCGACCGGCTCGCCGACCAGTTCGACGGTGCGCTCGAACGAGATGTTCTCATCGTGCTCGCCCATCGGCGCCTTCCAGGCGGGGGTGTAGATCGGTTCGGGCAGCCGGTCGCCGTTCTGCCGCCCGGCGGGGAGCGGGATGCCGCACACGGTCCGGCTGGCCTGGTATTCCTTCCAGCCGGAGCCGGTCAGGTAGCCGCGCACGACGCACTCGATCGGGAACATGTCCAGGGTCTTGCAGAGCATCGCCCGGCCGGCGACCGCGGCGGGGATCAGGCTCGACACGACTCCGTTCACGGTGTGGTCGGGAACGAGGTGGTTGGGGATGCCCGCGAGCTGGTCGAACCACCACAGGCTGAGCGTGGTGAGCAGTTCGCCCTTGCCGGGGATGCCGGGCTCGAGCACGTGGTCGAAGGCGCTGACACGGTCGCTGGCGACGACGAGCACCCGGCTGGCGGTGGCCAGGTCGACGGGGGCATCCGGGTTCGCCCCGGCGGGAACGTACAGGTCGCGCACCTTGCCCGAGTAGGCGTGGCGCCAGCCCGGCAGGTCGAGGGGGGCGGATGTCGATGGCTGGTCGAGTGAGGTCACGGCTTCATTCTCTCGCACGGTGTCAGCCGGCGACGCGGGCGGCGATGTCGGTGCGGTACTGGGCGCCCTCGAGGGTGATCAGGGCGAGGGCCTCGTAGGCGCGGGCTCTGGCCTCGGCGAAGCCGTCGCCGACCGCGACGACACTGAGCACGCGCCCGCCGGTGGAGACGAGCACGCCGTCGATCGCAGCGGTCGCCGCGTGCGCGATCGTGACGCCGGGCAGGACGGATGCCGCGTCGAGGCCGGCCAGCGGACGCCCGGTGACGGGGGCATCCGGGTAGTTCTCGCTCGCGAGCACGACCGTGACGCAGGCGTCGGCCGAGAACACCGGGCGGGCCAGGCCGCCGAGCGCACCGGTGGACGCGGCCAGCAGCAGGCCGGACAGCGGGGTGACGAGCCGGGGCAGCACGACCTGGGTCTCGGGGTCGCCGAAGCGGGCGTTGAATTCGATCACGCGGATGCCGGCATCCGTCAGAATGAGGCCGCAGTAGAGCAGCCCGATGAACGGGGTGTCCTCGGCGGCGAGGCGGCGCACGGTGGGCAGGGCGATGGTCTCGATGACCTCGTCGACGAAGGCCTGTTCGCTGCCGAACCGGGCGTCGAGCCAGGGCAGCGGGGAGTAGGCGCCCATCCCGCCGGTGTTCGGGCCGGCGTCGCCGTCGGCGAGGCGCTTGTAGTCCTGGGCGGGGGAGAGGGGGAGCACGGTGTGGCCGTCGCTGAGCAGGAAGAGCGAGACCTCCGCCCCGTCGAGGAACTCCTCGATCAGCACGCTGCCGTGCTGCAGCCAGTGGGTGGCATGGGCGAGGGCCGCGGGGCGGTCCTCGGTGACGAGCACACCCTTTCCGGCGGCGAGGCCGTCGGCCTTGACGACGTAGGGCGAGCCGAACTCGTCGAGCGCCGCCGTCGCCTCGGCGAGCGTGCCGGCCCGCACCGCGCGGCCGGTCGGCACCCCGGCCGCTTCCATGATGCGTTTGGCGAAGGTCTTGCTGCCTTCGAGGGCCGCGGCGGCCTTGCCCGGGCCGAACACGGGGATTCCGTGGGCGCGCAACGCGTCGGCGACGCCGGCGACGAGGGGAGCTTCCGGGCCGATCACGACGAGGTCGACACCGTTCAGGTTGGCGTAGTTGGTGACCTGCTCCGGGTCGGTCGGATCGAGCGGAACGACCGGAACGTCCCGGGCGATCCCGGCGTTGCCGGGTGCGGCCACGACCTCGTGGGCCGGCTCCTCTCGGAGCAGGGCGGTGATGATGGCGTGCTCGCGGGCACCGGAACCGAGGACCAGAATTCTCACCGGTTCAGGCTATCGGATGCCGCGCCCGCGGTCCCTCCTCGGTTCCCCTCGTTTTCCGGCCCTTGGTTCCCCTCTCGTTTCCCGGTACGGGTGGGGTGCGGAATGGGGTGGGGGCGGGGTGCGGGCGAGGGCGGCAGAATGGGTAGATGGCCAAGGCGAGAATCGACGACGGGGTGGGACGCGCGGCGGTGCGCCGCTACCTGGCGGATGCGGCCGGGGCGAGCCGGGACATCCGTGCCCTCGCCGTGCGCTACACCCTGCAGCTGCTCTCCGAGGAGGCCAACGGCAACACCCTCGAGGTGCGCGTGCCGCCGTTCGGGGCCGTGCAGTGCATCGCCGGTCCCCGGCACACCCGCGGCACCCCGCCCAACGTGGTCGAGACGGATGCCGCCACCTGGCTCGCCCTGGCCACCGGGGCGCTCTCCTGGGTCGACGGTCTCGCGACCGGGCGCATCCACGCCTCCGGCCAGCGGGCCGACCTCGCCGCGCACCTCCCGCTCCCGCTGGGCTAGGAGCAGCCCGGCGGCGCAACCCGATTGCAGCGGCCGACGCGGGGATCCGGCGCACTCAGCGGAGGATCGCGCTGACCTCGGCCAGGGTCGGCATCGAACTCGTCGCACCGGGACGGGTGACCGACAGGGACGACGCAACGGTCGCCCAGCGCACCGCGTCGATCATCTCTGCCTCGCTGACGGTCGCGGGCCCTGCAACCGTGCCGGCATCGGCACCAGTACCCGCACCGGCGCCCGCGGCGGCGGCACCGGCACCACTCGTGCGGCCCGAACCGGCCGACAGTCGCGCGACGAGTGCGCCGACGAACGTATCCCCGGCGGCGGTCGTGTCGACCGCACGCACCGGGCGCGCGGGGGCGAGCCCGAGCACGCTGCCGTCGAAGGCCACGACGCAGCCCTCCGCACCGAGGGTGACGATGGCCCAGGTGCCGCCGGCGCTGAGTGCCTCGGCCGCGCGCACCGGGTCACTCTCGCCGGTGAGCGCCGCGGATTCCAGCCGATTGGGCACGACCAGGTCCACCCCGGCGAGGAACCCGTCCGGCAGCGGCACGACCGGCGCCGGCGTGAACACGGTGAACACTCCGGCCGCCCGCGCGGCGGCGACGCCCGCTACGAGCGCGGAAACGGGCAGCTCGCACTGCAACAGGAGATGGGAGGCGCCGCCGATCGTCTCCCGCTGCGCCTCCGACAGTCCCGTCACCGTCGCGTTGGCACCCGGTACGACGACGATCGAGTTCTCGCCGGAGTCCACGACGGCGATATGGGCAGTCCCCGTCGCCCCCGGCATCGTGGCGAGACCCGACGAACGGATGCCCTCCGAGCCCAGCAGCGCGCGCAGTTCCGAGCCGTAGGCATCCGTTCCGACCGCGCCGAGGAAGTCGACCGAGGCACCCAGCCGGGCAGCGGCGACCGCCTGGTTCAGACCTTTGCCGCCCGGCACGGTCATGAAGGCGGAGCCGATGATCGTCTCCCCGGGGTTCGCGGGGCGGGGCTGCCGCACGACGAGGTCCATGTTCGCGCTTCCGAGCACCGCAATCCTGTTCATCCGCCCAGTCTGCCAGCGACCGCGAAAAGCCAGCCGATGGCCCCGGCGCGCGTGCGACAATAGACGGGTGAGTTCAGCCGAGCAACCCGAACAGCAGGTCCCGGAGTCCGGCGAAGGCGAGATCCTCGTCGACCAGGCCCGGGTCACCGTGCGGCGCTCGCCGCGCTACCTCAACTTCATGATCCTCGGCGCCGTCGTCGGCGCCATCCTCGCCCTCGTGCTCACCGTCTCCTTCCCGGCGAATGCGGAGTTCGCGCCCAGCCAGGTCTTCGGATTCCTACTGCTCGCGGGGGTCGTGGCCGGCGTCACCGTCGGCGCCGTGGCCGCCATGGTCATCGACCGGGTCGCCGGCCGCTCGGCCACCACGGTCGTCGTCGATAGACTGGGCGCCTATGGGCCGAGCGGCCAGGAGGCTCCGGATGCTCCGTCCGACTCCCCGACTTCCAGCGACAACTCAGAGTAAAGATAGTTAAGAGGCTTCGATTTGGCTGGTGGCGACGGACTTCTAGGTCATGACCTTCTCCCGGGCGAGAAGGGGCCGCAGGATGCCTGTGGCGTCTTCGGCGTCTGGGCCCCCGGCGAGGAGGTGGCCAAACTCAGCTACTTCGGCCTCTACGCCCTGCAGCACCGCGGGCAGGAATCGGCCGGCATCGCCACCAGCGACGGCTCCAAGATCCTCATCTACAAGGACATGGGCCTCGTCGCGCAGGTCTTCAACGAGGCCGCACTGAGCACTCTCCTCGGCCACATCGCGGTCGGCCACACCCGCTACTCCACCACCGGGTCCTCGAGCTGGCAGAACGCCCAGCCCACCCTCGGGCGCACCTCCGGCGGCACCGTGGCGCTCGGCCACAACGGCAACCTCACCAATACCGCCGAGCTCCTGCAGCTCGTGCACGAACGCTACCCGAAGGTGGAGGGCGAACTCGCCCGCGGAAACACCACCGACACCGCCGTGATCACGGCGCTGTTCACCGGCGACCTCGACCACACCCTCGAGGCCACGGCGCTCGAGGTGCTGCCGCGGCTGCGGGGGGCCTATTGCCTCGTCTTCATGGACGAGACCACGTTGTACGCGGCCCGCGACCCGCAGGGCGTGCGCCCGCTGGTGCTGGGCCGCCTCGAACGCGGCTGGGTGGTCGCATCCGAGACCGCTGCCCTCGACATCGTCGGCGCCAGCTTCGTGCGCGAGGTCGAGCCGGGCGAACTGCTCATCATCGACGAAGACGGCCTGCGCTCGCAGCGGTTCGCCGAGTCCAAGCCCGCCGGCTGCGTGTTCGAATACGTCTACCTGGCCCGGCCGGACACCACCATCGCCGGCCGCGGGGTGCACGAGGCGCGGGTGGAAATGGGCCGCCGCCTCGCCGCGGAGTACCCGGTCGAGGCCGACCTCGTCATCCCGACCCCCGAGTCGGGCACGCCGGCCGCGATCGGCTACGCGCAGGCGTCCGGCATCCCGTTCGGCCAGGGTCTGGTCAAGAACTCGTATGTCGGCCGCACCTTCATCCAGCCGTCCGAGACCATCCGCCAGCGCGGGATCAAGCTCAAGCTCAACCCGCTCAAGGCCGTGATCAAGGGCAAGCGACTCATCGTCGTCGACGATTCGATCGTGCGCGGCAACACCCAGCGCGCCCTCGTCAGCATGCTCCGGGAGGCCGGCGCCGCCGAGGTGCACGTGCGCATCTCGAGCCCGCCGATCACCTGGCCCTGCTTCTACGGCATCGACTTCGCCTCCCGGGCCGAACTCATCGCGACCGGGCTCGGCGTCGACGAGGTGCGCCAGGCCATCGGCGCCGACTCGCTCGGCTACCTCTCCCCGGAAGGCATGATCGCCGCCACCGAGCAGCCGCGGGAGAAGCTCTGCACCGCGTGCTTCACCGGGGTCTACCCGATCCCGCTGCCCGACGCGCTCCACCTGGGCAAGAACCTGCTCGAACGCCCCGCCGGGTCCGACGGCTGCGACCCGGGACCCGACGCGGAGTACGAGCCCCTGCTCGAGGCCGCTGCGCGCCGCCCCGGCGCCCCGGCCGGAGAACCAACGACCCAGGGCCGCATCCCCGCAAAGCCGGGAGCGTTCCCGATCGGCGACCCAGGAAGACAAGAATGAGCAACGCTTCATACGCCGCGGCCGGAGTCGACACCCAGGCCGGCGACCTCGCCGTCTCCCTGATGAAGGCCGCCGTCTCCCGCACCCACGGCCCCGAGGTGCTCGGCGGGTTCGGCGGCTTCGCCGGACTCTACGACGTGTCGTTCCTCACCTCCTACCGTCGCCCGCTGCTGGCGACGTCGACGGATGGCGTGGGCACCAAGGTCGCGATCGCCCAGGCCATCGACAAGCACGACACCATCGGCCAGGACCTGGTCGGCATGGTCGTCGACGACATCGTCGTGGTGGGCGCCCGCCCGCTGTTCATGACCGACTACATCGCCTGCGGGAAGGTGGTCCCCGAACGCATCGCGGACATCGTCGCCGGCATCGCCCGGGCCTGCTCCGAAACCGGAACCGCCCTCGTCGGCGGAGAGACCGCGGAGCACCCCGGCCTGCTCGGCCCCGACGACTATGACGTCGCCGGCGCGGCCACCGGCGTGGTCGAGGCCGACCAGGTCCTCGGTGCCGAGCGGGTCACGCCGGGCGACGTGGTCATCGCACTCGCGTCATCCGGGCTGCACTCCAACGGCTACTCGCTCGTGCGTCACATCCTCGCCCAGCGCGGCATCGGCTACACCGACACGTCCGCCGATCTCGGCGGGGTCGTCGGCGAGGTGCTGCTCACCCCGACCCGGCTCTACACCGGCCCGCTGCTCAGCGTGCTGGCCGACCCCGAGCTCGCCGGGGCGGTGCACTCGCTCAGCCACGTCACCGGCGGCGGGATCGCGGCCAACCTCGCCCGTGTGCTGCCGCTCGGCTCCTGGGTCGAGGTGGACCGGTCCACCTGGTCGCCGTCGCCCGTCTTCCGGGTGCTCAGCGAGATGGCCGGCTCCTCCCTCGAGAGTTCCGAGGGCACCTGGAACCTGGGGATCGGCATGTTCGCGGTCGTCGCGGCCGGCTCCGCGTCATCCGTGATCGCGCGCCTGGCCGCCGACGGCATCCCCGCCTGGGTTGCCGGACGCGTCTCGACCGCGGCGCACGACCTGTCGGGCTTCGAACAGGGCGCCAAGGGCGTCAACGGCGGCGCCGTGCGCCTGGTCGGCGGCTACGCGGGCTGATCCGGTCGGCGGGGCGGGGGCAGTTGCGGGGGCCGACCCCTCTTGCCCTCGCCGAGATCTGCCCTTCCGGTCGAGACCGCCCTGCGCGCTAGTCGGTCTCGACCGAATAGGTGGATCTCGGCGACTTGCGTTGGCGCGCGGTGCGCGCGGCGCGCGCGGGGTAACGCGGGCGAGGGGGCGACGGGGGTCGGCAGTCGCGGGGATACTTCACGGTCACCGGTCACCGGTCACCGGTCACCGGTCACCGGTTGCCGGTCGCAGTGGCACTCCTGGAGGCTGCCGGGTTTAGGGCTGCCGCCTTTCGCGATGCTTCGCATCGCGCGCATCGCGCGCCATCACGCCGTGCGCTGCTCGTCTTCCGTCGCGTAGGTATCGACGTATTGCTCGTCGTCTTCGTCACCCTTGCCGGGCTTCGACGCCTCGTATTCCGGCCACTTCGCGAGGTCCTCGTCGAGGCGCGGGTCTTCGACCGGATGCCCCGTGAGCTCGCGTTCGAGCGCGTTGTAGTTGGTGTCCGGGCTGAAATACTTCAGCTCGCGGGCAACCTTGGTGTGCTTTGCTTTTTGACGGCCGCGCCCCATGCGAGACCCCCTAACGATGCCAGGCCGAGTGAGGAATGAGTCACCCGGGGAGTTGCCGAACGGAATGGTGAAAACTAGCCGCTAGTTTAGCATGATGGGCCTGAACCCCCGCTGACGAGGTTCACAGGCCACCCTGCTGGAATGAGGTGTGATGGCGAACGAGGCGACGGTACCCGTTGTCATCGTCGGCGCCGGTCAGGCCGGCCTTTCGGTGGCCTACTACCTGCGCAAGTTCGAGCTTAGCCCTGGTCGCGACTTTGTGATCTTCGACCGCGGTCCGGATGCGGGCGGAGCCTGGCAACATCGCTGGCGGTCCCTGCGCCTCGGTGCGGCACACCGGGTCAATGATCTGCCCGGGATGGCTGAACTCGGCATCAGTTTCGACACCGCCGACCGCTCACTTCCCGCCCGGGAGATCGTGGCGGACTACTACCGCCGGTATGAGGAGCACTTCGGGCTGAAGGTCGTGCGGCCGGTCACCGTGCGATCCGTGGCCAATCACCGGGCGGACCTCGTGGTGTCGACGACCTCGCCGGGTTACGGCGACCGGGACACCACGGCCCGGCTCCTCGTCAACGCCACGGGCACCTGGGGCTCTCCGTTCGTGCCGCACTACCCCGGCGCCGATCGCTTCGCCGGGCGGCAGCTGCACACCGCGGGCTACGTGTCCGCCGAAGAATTCGCCGGCCAGCGCGTGGTGGTCGTCGGAGGCGGCACCAGCGCGATCGGATTCCTCCTCGAGCTCGAGGGCGTCGGGGCCGAGCTCAGCTGGGCGGCCAGGCGCCCGATCGACTGGATCCACACCGAGCTGCTCGAACTCGAGGGGGCCTCCGCCGCGGTCGCCGCTCAGGACGAGGCAGCCCGGGCCGGGCGCGCCCTGCCGAGCATCGTCAGCGGCACCGGCGTTCCGGTGAGCCGCCGGATCGCCGCGGGGATCGACCGCGGGCTGCTCGTGGCCCGGCCGATGTTCGCGGCCATCGAGCCGACCGGGGTGCGCTGGCCCGACGGCACGTTCACCGAGGCCGACGCGATCATCTGGGCATCCGGGTTCCGGCCCGAACTGCGCCACCTCTCCCCGCTCAAGCTGCGGGAGAAGGCCGGCGGGCTCTCCGTCGGCGGCGGGGCATCCTGGACGGACCCGCGCATCTTCCTGGCCGGCTATGGACCCCAGGCGAGCACGGTCGGCGCGCACCGGGCCGGCCGCACGATCGCCCGCCAGATCGTCGCACTGCTCTAGAGTCGACGGGCGCTCAGAGTTGCAGGCCGACCCACAGTCCCAGGCCCGCGGCCGCCACCGAACCGAGCAGCATCCCCAGGCCGGTGGCGACCGCGGCGACGGGACGACCTTTCCGGAGCAACATGGCGGTGTCGACGCTGGCGGTGCTGAAGGTGGTGTATCCGCCGAGCAATCCGCCGCCGAGGATCACCTGCCATTCCGGCGAGACGAGGCCCTCCAGTGCCAAGCCGGTGACCAGGCCGAGGCCCAGCGAGCCGGTGACGTTGATCAGCACGAGTCCTGCCGGGAAGGTGGGTGCCGGCCAACGGGTCCGCACCGTGCCGTCGACGAACACTCGGGCGGCCGCGCCGATCCCCCCGGCGAGTGCAGCGGCGAGCACCGTGAGGATGTTCATTCGTCACCCGCCGCCGATGCGTCCAGGAGGAAATGCCGATGGCCTGCAGCCGCGGCGACGAGGCCGACCCCGGCCGCAACGACACCGAGCACAACAGTCCCGAGGGCGTAGAGCACGGCTGTCCCCGACTGTCCCCCCGCGAGAAGGGTGACGGTGTCCGTGGCCAGAGTGCTGTAGGTGGTGAAGCCGCCGAGCACGCCCGCGCCGAGGACGAGTCGTCCGATGCGTCGAACCCCCTGATCGGGTCCTCGCCGGAACAGACTTTCCAGCAGAACGCCGAGGAGGAAGGAACCGAGGAGATTGATGCCGAAGGTCGCCGCGGGGAACAGGCCGCTCGACGGGCTCGAGAGAGTGACAATCTCGCGCAGGGCCGTCCCGACCGCTCCTCCGACGACTACGAGTCCGAGATACCGCCAATCGGTGTGCACGGGGCGGGCCCGGTTCGGGCGGGCGGGTTCGCTCATGTCCACTGTGCTCCCACTGCTAGTTCCGTTGACAGTCTAGGAGGGTGGGGCTACGGTGCGTGTACCCAACGACGGTGGGGCGCTCGCTACAACTTGGAGCCTCATCGTTTCACGGTTAGACCGAGCGCAACGGAGCTCTCATGGGCAGTGTGGGTTTACTTTACGTCGGCGCAGTCCTGTTCATCAACGGACTGATGCTGTTAGGCGCGATACCCGGCAAGTCAGCCGGGATCCTGAATTTTTTCGTCGGCGGAATGCAGGTGATCTTCCCAACCCTCATCATTCTGGGGGCCGACGGAGATCAGGCCACCATCTACGGCGCGGCAGGCCTCTATCTGTTCGGGTTCACCTACCTCTACGTCGGCATCCTGCAATTCACCGGTATCAGCGGTGAGGGCCTCGGCTGGTTCTCCCTGTTCGTGGCGGCCTGCGCCGTCGTCATCGGATTTCTCTCGTTCACCCCGGTGGGCAACGACCCCGTTTTCGGCGTCATCTGGCTCATCTGGGCCGTGCTCTGGTTCCTCTTCTTCCTGGTGCTTGGATTGGGGAAGACTTCACTGACCCGAACGACCGGCTGGTTCACCGTGTTCATCAGCCATATGACGGGAACGATTCCAGCTTTCCTTCTCCTGCTGGACCGCTACGAAACGAACGCCGGGTACGCCCTGATCGTGGCCGCGGCCGGCGTCGGGGCTTTGCTGGTGGCCTGGATGCTGGGCCGCCCCACTCGGGAGAGTCAGCACTCAGAGCCCGTCGCCGCGGTTGGCGCGGTGTAGGGAGACCCGGATGCCCATCTACGAGTATCGCTGCGCCGAAGGCCAGGAGTTCGAAGTCATCCTCCCGATGGGCCTCGCGCCCGACCTCCTCAGCTGCCCGACCTGTCAGGGGACGGCAAAACGGCGGATGAGCGCACCGACGCTCTCCCTGGCCGGCACCTCGGCCTACAAACTCATCGACTCGGCCAACCGCAGCGCCCACGAACCCACAGTCGTCGACTCCCGAATCCCAGGAGTCCGCGCCGGTACACCCCAGCTAATCACCACCAATCCGCTCCATCGGAAACTGCCGCGGCCATAGCTCGCTGATCGGCGCAACAGGTATAGGAGATGACATGCCCAGAAAGATCTTCCCATTGGACTCGAGCAAGAAGTTCGAAGAGCAGGAGAAAGTCGGACACAACCGATGGCACCCTGAGATCCCCCCGGTCGACACGGTCAAACCCGGCGAGTCGTTCCGCGTCGATTGCCGGGAATGGTTCGACGGCGCCATAGTCAACGACGATTCCGCCGACGATGTGCTCAACGCGCCCCTACTGACCGTGCACAAGCTCAGCGGCCCCTTCGCCGTCGAGGGCGCCCAGCCGGGGGACCTGCTAGTCGTGGACATCCTCGATGTCGGCCCCATCCCCCAGGAAGACTCGGGTCCGCTGGCCGGTCAGGGCTGGGGATACACCGGGATCTTCGCCAAGAACAACGGTGGCGGCTTCCTGGTCGACCAGTTCCCGGATGCCTACAAGGCCATTTGGGACTTCACCGGACAGATCGCCACCTCGCGCCACGTACCGAGCGTGTCGTTTACGGGCTTGATCCACCCCGGCTTGATGGGCACTGCACCGTCAGCCGCACTCCTGGCGAAATGGAACAAGCGTGAGGGAGATCTGATCGCCACGAATCCGGACCGCGTACCCCCGCTGGCCCTGCCGCCGGAGCCCCGGTTCGCGGTGCTCGGCAGCCTCCCGGAGTCCGAGTTCGACCGCGTGGCCGGAGAAGCCGCCCGCACCGCTCCGCCCCGAGAGAACGGTGGCAATCAGGACATCAAAAACATGTCCAAGGGCACTCGGATCTTCTATCCGGTATTCATTGACGGGGCCAATCTGTCCCTCGGAGACCTGCACTTCTCACAGGGCGACGGTGAGATCACCTTCTGCGGCGCAATCGAGATGGGTGGTTTCATCGACCTCCGGGTGGATCTGATCAAGGGCGGAATGGAAACCTACGGCGTGAGCGAGAACGCCATCTTCATGCCCGGCAACGTGGACCCGCGGTACAGCGAGTGGCTGGCATTCTCCGGCACGTCAGTCACGCTGGACGGAGAACAGCGCTACTTGGACTCGCACCTTTCCTACCAACGGGCATGCCTGCACGCAATCGACTACCTGGTCAAGTTCGGTTACAGCCCGGAGCAGGCGTACATCATCCTCGGCGCCGCGCCGATCGAGGGGCGGTTGTCCGGCGTAGTGGACATCCCGAACTCGTGCTCCACCGTCTACATCCCCACGGCGATCTTCGACTTCGACGTGCGACCGTCGGCGGCCGGCCCGTTCCAAATCAAGCCGGGAATCGGAGCACCCAAAGCCGCAAACCGGTGAGACGGGGATAGCTCGACGTTTCACGAGCGCAGGGGGCGTCCGATCTTCACAGAGACCGGGCGCTCCGCTGGCGTCGTCGGACGAATCCGATTGCGCTACCTGGTCCGGGCCGAGCGTTCCAGCCGGATCAGGATGGACTTGGAGGCCGGCGTGTTGCTGCCCTCCGCCACGGAATCCAACGGCACAAGCGGATTCGCCTCCGGGAAGTAGGCTGCGGCGCAGCCCCGGGCGGTCGGGAAGTCGACCGCCCGGAATCCCCGCACGACCCGGTCAACACCGTCCGCGAACTCGCTGTGCACATCCACCAGATCGCCGTCGGCGATGCCCAGGTCGGCGAGGTCGTCCGAGTTCACAAAGATCACCATGCGGCCGCCCGTGATACCACGGTACCGATCGTTGGGACTGTAGATCGTGGTGTTGAACTGATCGTGAGAGCGCACGGTCTGCAAGAGCAGGCGCCCTGGCGGGCATTCGAGGTGTTCAAGCTCGTTGATCGTCAGGAGAGCCTTTCCGGTCGGCGTGGGGAACGTGCGGGAGTCACGCGGTCCGTGCGCGAGCACGAATCCGCCCGGTTCCCTGACGCGCCGGTTGAAGTCCGCGAACTGCGGAAGTACGTGGGCGATGTGGTCCCGGATCAGCGCGTAGTCTCGCTCGAAACCGGCCCAGTCGATGGACCCAGGCCCGTCCGCGGGCAGCGCCGCCCTGGCCAGCCTGCTGACGATGGCGACCTCGGACAGCAGAGTCGGAGAGGCAGGAGCGACTCGGCCGCCGGAGGCATGGACCGCGCAGACCGTGTCTTCGACTGTCACGAATTGGGGGCCGGTGGCCTGAACGTCGATCTCGGTTCGCCCCAAGGTCGGCAGGATCAGCGCTTCCTCGCCGACCACCAGGTGGGAGCGGTTGAGCTTGGTGGAGATCTGCACTGTCAGCGCAGTGCGGCGAAGTGCCGCCTCCGCGACGGCCGTGTCGGAGATCGCGGCCACAAGGTTACCCCCCAGGGCAATCCACACCTTGATCTTCCCATCACGCATTCCACGGATCGCGCCGACGCTGTCGATCCCGTGCTCCCGCGGTGGATCGAACCCGAACTCCCTCTGCAGGGCGTCGAGGAATTGCGGCGGCATCTTCTCCCAAATGCCCATCGTGCGGTCGCCCTGCACATTGCTGTGCCCGCGGATGGGCGATGCCCCCGCCCCGGGCTTGCCGATGTTGCCCCGCAGCAGCAACAGATTGATGATCTCCCGGATCGTCGGCACGGCCTTCTTGTGCTGGGTGAGCCCCATCGCCCAGGTAATGATGACCTTGTCAGCGGCGAGGTATCGATCCGCGAGCTCGTTGATTGCCGAGGCGTCCAGACCGGTCGCGGCGAGTACGGCGCGTTCGTCGAGAAGCGCCAGATGGGCCCTGAGTTCGGCGAGACCCGAGCAATGGTCGTTCAGGAAATCGTGGTCGAGCACGGTGCCGGGGTTGGCGTCGTCGGCGTCGAGGACGCGTTTGGAGATGGCTTGAAGCAACGCCATGTCACCGCCGAGCCGGATCTGCAGGTACTGGTCCGCGATCGACGTTCCGTGGCCGATCAAGCCCTTCACCCGCTGGGGGTTCTTATAGCGCCGGAGTCCGGCTTCGATGAGGGGGTTGACTGCGACGATCTGTGCGCCAGCCTCCTTGGCCTCCTCCAGTGCGGTGAGCATCCGCGGATGGTTGCTGCCCGGGTTCTGGCCCATGATGATGATCAGGTCGGCCTGAGCGAAGTCGTCATAGCCGACGGTGCTCTTGCCGATGCCGATGGTCTGGGCCATGGCCAGACTGGTCGACTCATGACACATGTTCGAGCAGTCAGGAAGATTGTTGGTCCCGAACGCGCGCACGAAGAGCTGGTAGGCGAATGCGGCCTCGTTTGAGGTGCGGCCACTCGTGTAGAACGCCGCCTGGTTTGGCGACTCCAGACCTCTGAGCTTCGTGGCAGTCACCTGGAACGCTTCCTCCCAGCTGATCGGTTCGTAGTGGTCGCTCCCGGCCGGCTTGTAGACCGGCTCGACGAGCCGACCCTGCATGCCGAGCCAGTATTCGGACTTCTCGAGCAGGTCGGTGATCGAGTTCTCGGCCCAGAATCGCGTCGGCACAGTAAGTCGCGTCGCCTCCCAGCTGACCGCCTTCGCGCCGTTTTCGCAGAATTCGAGCGTTTTCCGGTGCTCCGGGTCCGGCCACGCGCAGCTCATGCAGTCGAATCCGTCCTTCTGATTCATCGACGTGAGCATCTTCAGGCTCCGGCCCACGCCCATCTGCGTTAAGGCCGGTCCGAGTGCGTGGGTGACGCCGGGAATCCCGGCAGCCCAGGCTTTGGGTTTGTCGACGGCGGCCGGTTGTTGTCCGCTGCCGTTATCGGTCATACCGCGTTTCGAATGCCGGTCGCGCATGTCGCCCTACTTCCGCTCTCCCCAGATCCCTCTCTTGCGAGTGTCGACCTGAGCGACTGGAATGTCCAGAGCGAGTGGACGCGACCGGCTACTTGCGTTTGCGGCGTCGTGCAGCGGACGGCCGGGACTGCGGCGGGGTCACACCGACCACCGGCGTGGGCCGCACGGGGATCTCCTTGGTCGCGGGCGCGAGCGGCTTGCGTGGGATCGGACGGGGACGCACGGGCTCGCCGCGACGGTCCTGGCCGGGAATCGGCCGGGACCGGCGGCCGTAGATGAGCTCGGAGGAGTCGAGCAGCCACGGCACGAGCGCAATGGTGACGCCGTGCACGAGCATGAGCTTCTGGCGCAGGCGCCGGGCCTTGTGGTTGTGGAGCAGGCCCTCCCACCAGTGTCCGACGATGTAGATCGGCGTGTAGACGGTGATGACTTCGGAGCCGTGGTCCACGCGGCGGTCCTTGATGTAGCTGATCAGGGGCCAGCTGATGTCCCGGTAGGGCGACTGCACGATCCGCAGCGGCACCTGGATGTTCTGCCTGACCCAGTCGCGTTTGAGCTGTTTGGTCTCTTCCTCGTCGATCGAGATGTGCACGGCCTCGATGCCCTCGTGGCGGGCGGCGATCGCGTAGTCGAGCGCCTTGAGCACGGGCTTCTGCATCTTGCCGACGAGCACGATCGCGTGGTCGCCCTGGGAGCCGAAGGTGGTCTCCGGGTCGACCTCGATCTCCTTCGCGACGTCCCGGTAGTACCGGTTGACGCCGAGCATCAACGTGAAGAGCACCGGCATCATCACGAAGACGAGCCAGGCGCCGTGGGTGAACTTGGTGATGGTGACGACGATCAGCACGACGCCGGTGAGCAGTGCGCCGAAACCGTTGATGGACAGGCTCGCGATGATCGATCCGCGGTTCGGCGGGTTCGTCTTGAGGAGCGTGAGCCAGTGCTTCACCATGCCGGTCTGGCCGAGCGTGAACGAGACGAAGACGCCGATGATGTACAGCTGGATCAGGACCGTGAGGTTCGCCTGGTAGACGATGATGATCAGGCAGGCGAACAGGGCCAGGAGCAGCACGCCGTTGGAGTAGATCAAGCGGTCGCCGCGGGTGCTCAGGGACTTGGGGGCGTAGGAGTCCTTCGCCAGCACCGAGCCGAGCAGCGGGAAGCCGTTGAAGGCCGTGTTGGCCGCCAGCAGCAGCACCGCGGCGGTCGCGGCCTGCAGCACGAAGAACATGATCGAGTTGTTGCCGAAGGTGGCGGCCGCGATCTGGGCGATCAGGCTCCGCTGCGGCGAGGTCGCGCACTCGTCCCAGCCGATCAGGTCGCAGGGGTTCTCGGCGTAGTGCACCTTGGTGATCAGGGCGAGCGCGGTCAGGCCGACGAACAGGGTGATCGCGATCCCGCCCATCAGCACGAGGGTGCGCTGCGCGTTCTTGACCTTCGGATGCTTGAACGCGGGCACTCCGTTGGCGATCGCCTCGACGCCGGTGAGCGCGCTGCACCCACTGGCGAAAGAGCGCAGCAGCAGCAGGATGAAGGCGGACTGGGCCAGGTTCTGGGCCTGCACGTCGAACCCCGCCGACTCGGCGACGGGGGCGTCGCCGAGGGCGACCCGGGCGAGGCCGACGACCACGAGCACGAACACGCTCGCGATGAACAGATAGGTCGGGATCGCGAACGCCTTGCTCGACTCGGCGACGCCGCGGAGGTTGACCGCCGCGAGCAGGATGACGAAGACGACGGCGATCTCGACCCGGAAACCCGCCAGCATCGGCAGCGCCGAGATGATGTTGTCCACGCCGCTGGCCACCGAGACGACCACGGTCATCACGTAGTCGACGAGCAGGGCGGAGGCCACGAGCAGTCCGGCCTTCTCACCGAGGTTCTTCGAGGCGACCTCGTAGTCACCGCCGCCGGAGGGGTAGGCCTTGATCAGCTGGCGGTAGGACGCGACCACGACGACGAGGAGGAGAACGACGACGGCCGCGACCCACGGGGCGAAGCTCAGGAACGCGAGCCCGCCGAGGGTGAGGATCATCAGGAGCTCTTGCGGCGCGTAGGCCACGCTCGACAGCGGGTCGCTGGCGAAGATCGGCAGGGCAAGGTGCTTGGGCAGCAGCTGACCCTCGAGGTGCTCGGTCGAGAGCGGGTCGCCGATGATCCATCGCTTGGGCGATCGTGTTTCTGGCGCGGGGCCGGTTCCCTCTGGTGTCACGAGGGACGACACTACTCCCTTGCACACCGCTGTCAAATCTGTGGGAGGTTGCCCCGGATGCGGCGTGGCGTCCGCGTGTCACGAGTGGGTCCGGGCGAGTCCCGGGGGCGTCCCTACCCGGTGTGGGTGGCGTCGATCACCCGCCAGAGCGAGCGTCGCAGGGCCTCGAGCTCGTCGATGCTCATTCCCAGCCTGTCGATGATGCGCGGCGGGATGGTCCGGGCCTCCTCGCGGAGCCGCATTCCGTCCGCGGTCAGGGCCACGTCGAGCATCCGCTCGTCACGGTCGTTCCGGGTGCGGGTGACCAGCCCGGTGGCCTCGAGCCGCTTCAGCAGGGGGGAGAGGGTGGCCGGTTCGAGGCGTAGCTCGGTGGCGAGGTCCTTGACCGAACGGGGGCTGCGTCCCCAGAGGGCCAGCATCACCAGGTACTGCGGGTGAGTGAGGCCGTAGGGCTCGAGGATGGGCCGGTAGATGCCGATGACACTGCGGGAGGCGATCGCGAGCGCGAAGCAGACCTGGTCTTCCAGTCGGAGCAGGTCGGGGGTGTCCTCGATCATCGGTGCGTGCCTCGTCTTTTCGGATTTGATTAGTACACTAATGATTATGACACGCACTAGTAAAGGGGAACGAGACGGCGGCCTGGTCGGCGTCGTCGGCTGGCTCAATCGCACCCTCCTGCCCTGGATCGGCCCGCCGCCCCTCGGCCCGTACACGACGGTGACGGCGACCGATGAGGCAGCGGCGAAGTCGGAGGCCCGCTGCCCGATCTGCTCCGAGCTGATGAGCCTGCACGAGATCGACCGCTCGGGGGAACGCACGCAGGTCTACCACCCCACCCCGGAGCAGGTCGTCGAGCGATCCGCCTGATCGGGTGGGATGGTCTCGACGGGCTCGACCATCGAGAGCGGCTCGACCCGAGCGGTCCGCCGGCCCGTCAGTGGCCGAGTGAGGCGAGGATGCCCGCGCGCACCTCGGCGAGCTGTCGGCGCAACTCCGGCACCGTGGCGGCCGGTACGCGGGCCACGGCGGCTCGGTTGCGAAGGTCGGCGCGGAGTTGCTGACGGAATTCGTTGAGCACGAGGTCGGCCTCATGCAGGGCTCGGTTCGACTCGAGGCGGATGGAGCTGCTCGAATCGGGGGCGCCACTCGAGGGCGGGGCCGGGTTCTCCTTTCCAGCCTGTCGTTTCGCCGAGGCAAGATCGGCGCGCAGGCTCTTCATCGCCGCGGTGACGCTGAAACGCACCTCATCGGCCAGGCGCCGCACCGAGTCGGTCACCTCGGTTTCGATGGCGTCCAGGTCGCCCTCGCGGGCCAGGAGTTCCTCGCGGCCTGCGGCGGTGATCTCGTAAACGGTCTTGCGCCCGTCCGTGGACTTGGTGACCAGGCCCTCCTCCTCGAGCTTGGCCAGGCGCGGGTAGATCGTTCCGGCGCTGGGAATGTAGGTGCCGCCGAATCGGTCGCTGAGGGCCTGGATCAACTCGTAGCCGTGGCGCGGCTGCTCGGCGAGCAGGCTGAGCAGGTAGAGGCGCAGGCTGCCGTGCGCGAAGACGGGAGTCATTCCGAGGCCTCCGCCGCCGAGCCGGTGGGGTCGGTGGCGCTCGTCGCGGCATCCGCTGCAGCCGGAGCTGCCGTGGCCGGCGCGCGCCGCACGATCGAGACGTCCCCGGACACCGAATTTGCGTGCAACTCGAGCCAGGTGCCGGAAAGGTCGCCGCTGCTGCCCTCGTAGCCCTTGCCGAAGACGCCCTTCATGGTCTGGTCGTCGAGCTGGAGCGTGCCGGAGACGGTGTTGAGGTGGTAGCTCGTGGCCACCGCGGCGTCGAGCCGCGCGGTCAGGTTGCCGCTGACCGCATTGGTGTCGATCGCGTCGGGGACTCCGTCGATGTCGAGGAACACGTTTCCGCTGACCCCGTCGGCACTGAAACGCGGGATCCTGCCGCTCGCGGTGATGTCGCCGGTGACGGTGTGCGCGGAGATGCGGCCGGTGTGGTTGCTGACGGACATCTCGCCGTTCACTCCGTTGAGCTCGAGGGAGCCGGTGACGCCGTCGACGACGATGTCGCCGGAGACGGTGCTCAGCCGGGCGCCGGCGCTCAGCCCGGATACGAGGGCTTCGGCGCTGACCACGCCCAGTTTCAGGGTTACGTCGCGGGGAACCATGATGCTCACATCGGCCTTCGCGGTGCCGCGGAAGGAGGCGAACACCTCGATGAAGTTGTCCCAGCGCAACTGGGGGTGGTCGATCTCGAGGGTGTCGCCGTCGAGCGAGATTTTGAGGTCCTTGCCGCTCACGCTGTGCACTTCGACCCGGGTGTCGGCCTCGTCGTGGCCGATCACGTCGACCTTTCCCCCGATCAGGCCCACCTTGAGGTTGCGGACGAGCTCGATATCGATCACCTTGGTCTGCCCGGGGGCGACCAGCCATTTCTCCTGTGCCATTGCGTACTCCTGTCTGTGAGGCATCCGCCGGGCGGATGCCGAAATCCTGAATCGCGATATATCGCGTCTCTTGAAACTCACGATATATCGCGTTCGTCAGGCGCGCAACCCCCCGTCAGTCATTCCGCGGAGAAACCAGGAGAGGGCGGGACCAGGTGATCATCTGGTCGCGTCTCGGCGATGGTGCGGCGCTGAGTTACGGCTGCAGCCCGGTCACCGGCCTGGTCGCTCGCCCGGTCATTTTCCCGACAGGATCTTCTGTATTTCCTCGTTCTTGAGCGGGCTCCACGGAGCGCTGCTCGAGCCGTCCAGGGCGGCCTGGGGGCTCTCGCCCTGGTCCCATCACGTGTTCTCCAGGATCCGGCCGTCGAAGAGCACGCGGTCGCCCTTTTCGTAGATCGTCGTGGGAGACCACGCCGGGTACGTCCCCTGCTGACCACGATCGGGCGAACGGGCCGGTCGCCGGGAAGAAGAAGGGTGCACCGCCGGAGATCGTCCCGAAGACTCGGGAAGAAATCGACTGGGTTCGGTTCTCTGCCACGGCGACCGCAGGCTCAACCGCGAGCTGCACGGTGGCAGCGACCGCCGCAGGAGGGCATTCCTGCGCTGAGGCGCGCCTGCCGGCCCCGGTGGTCGCGCCTGTCGAGTCCTGTGAATGAATCTTCGAATAAGTTATCCACAAGTAGTGACAAACGCTCACATTTGTGTTCGTGTTTTGGTATCTTCGTGGCATGGACTCACCGGCAGAGCAGCTCAGACAGGCAGCGGATGCCGTCGCCCGCCTGGGCTGCTCCAGCGCCGACTACGAGGCCCTTCCCGACGCGGTCGTGCTGACCGGTCAGCGGGAGATCGCCAAGGCCCGCCGGCTGCTTGAGATGTACGCCGCGTGGATGGCTGCGACCATCGCCGATCGCTCCCGCCCGGAGCTGGGCCATTCCGGCCTGGCCGCGCAGCAGGGGTTCCTCTCCCCGGAGGCGATGATCCAGAAGGTCACCGGCGCAAGCAAGAACGAAGCATTCAAGCTCGTTGCCGTCGGCACGATGCTCGCCCGGGCCGAGGCCGCCGACCGGCAGGCCGCAGACGGCCTCGGGTCGCCCGGCGCTGACGGGACCGGCGTGGACGGGGCTGGCGCTGACGGGACCGGTGTCGATGGTGGTGCGGGCGACGACTCCGACGGCACGGGTAGTTTCCCGCCCGATCCGTGCAGCCCGGTGTCGTGGCAGGCGCCGATCGCTCGCGCAGTGACCGCCGGGACCCTCTCCGTCGACGCCGCCGAATCCATCCGGAAAGGCCTGGGCGATATCGATACCGCCGTCACCGCCGACACACTCGCCACCGCCCTCAGCCGGCTGCTCGCCGAAGCCGGTCAGTTGAACGCGGACCAATGCTTCACCCGCGCCCGAAGGATGCGCGACGACCTCGATCAGGCCGGCATCGCCGCGAGGGAGAAGCAGGCCTACGACGACCGGTTCCTCAAGGTTTACCGCCTCGCCGACGGCAAGGTCCGCCTGCACGGGCTCTTCGCCCCCGAGGATGGCGAGTTCGTGCTCTCCACCTACGACTCGATCACCAGCCCCAGACGCGGCGGGGTGCGCTTCGTGGACAAGAAACGCAAAGCCTGGGCCAAGGCCGTCCAGGACGACCCCCGCAGCACCGCGCAGATCCCCGCGGACTCGTTCGTGCAACTACTCAAGATCGACACCCCACGCCGCGGGAGTAGCTGAAACACCGGAGACATCAGATGCCCGGCTCATGCCGACGGTCAGACCTGCCGAAGCCGCTCCCTCTAATCAACCCGGCCAACCCGGCCAGCCCGACCAGCCCGGCCAGCCCGGCCAGCCCGGTCAGCCGGGACAACCGGGGACGGCCCTGGTCCTCGCGGCAGGGCACGGGTCCATCGAGGGCAGTCCCGCCCCGGTCTCCCTCGCCACCGTCCAACGACAACTCTGCGACACCGGCTACCTCGGAATCCTCTTCGACAACACGGGCCAACCCATCGACGTCGGCAGAGAACAACGCCTCTTCACCCCGGCCCAACGCACCGCCATGGGCGCCCGCGACGGCGGCTGCGTCTGGCCCGAGTGCGACCGGCCACCGTCCTGGACCGAAGCTCACCACCTCAAGGAGTGGCTCCTGGAACACGGCTACACCGACCTCGCCGACGGAGTCTGCCTCTGCCACCCCCACCACCTGCTCCTCCACAACACGGGCTGGGTCATCCTCCGGGGCGGCGATCAGTACTGGCTGAAGCCACCGGTCTCGGTCGACCCGGCACAGAGCCTCATCCCTCTCCCCAGCAAGACCCCACGGCAACTCGACCCGGGCACGCCGACACGGGACCAGGACACGGACTGACGGGCTGGCCGGCTCAGCCTGGACTGCCCGCGAGACTGAGGTCATCGAAATCTTGGCCGCGGGGCGTCGACGAGCTCGACAACTGCGAGGTCCGGGGGCCCGACGGGCGGCGGGGCGGGGTCTCGGCAGGCGCGGGCTCCCGGTGGACGTTCAGTAGAGGAAGATCGGCAGCCACTCCCGGGTGTGGGCGTGCACGATCACGAGGAATACGACCACGTCGAAGAGCAGGTGCACGCAGACGACGTAAGTGAGTGACCTGGTGAGTTTGAACGTGTAACCCTGCAGCAGGGCGAAGGGGAAGGTCATCAGGGGCCCCCAGCTCTGGTAGCCGAGTTCCCAGAGGAAGGAACAGAAGATCACCGCCTGCAACAGGTTCGCCTGCCAGTCCGGGAAATGGCGCCGGAGCAGGGTGAAGGCGACGCAGATGAAGAACAGCTCGTCCCAGATGCCGACGAAGCCGACGCCCACGAAGAGGCGTGCGATCTCATCGGGGACCGTGACGGCGGGCCAGTTCTGGTAGGCGCCGGATCGGATGAAATAGGTCGGCAGGATGGCGTAGCCGAGGCCGACGACGATCACGAGATACCAGCGTTCGAGGGTGCTCCAGCGCTGACCGGTGCGAATCGGGAAGCGGATCGCGTGGTCGCGGAAGCCGAAGCGCGAGATGAGATAGGGCACGAGCACCGCGAGGGTGAGCACGGTGCCCATCAACGCCATGTTCGGGTAGTCGATGTTGGCCTCGACCGAGATCGTGCTGATGATCACCAGGCCGAGCGCGAGCAGGAGCAGGTCCTTGAACAGCGCCCGGTTCACGACGAAGGCCAGTGCCAGGGCGGCGATCAACAGCGTGTAACCGGGGACGGCCGCACGCACCCCGAAAAGCACGACCGCCGACGCGGACAGCAGCCCGGCAGGCAGGAGTCCCCAGGAGATCAGCGGCGGGGCCTCCGTCACCGTGCCATTCGTGGTGCCATCCGTCTCACTTCTCATGCCACATGGTACCGATGCATCCTCCGTGATCGCGTCGGCCGCCGGTAGATTCGACCCGTGACCGACGAGCAGAGTGGGGCCTGGATTGGCGTAGTCGACGACCCGATCGACCTGATGCGGCGACTGATCGGCATCGACTCGGTCAATCCCGATCTCGTGCCCGGCGCGGCCGGGGAGGCGGAGATCGCGGACCGGTGCGCGCGCTGGCTCTCGGGCCACGGCTTCGAGGTGCACCGCCTCGAGGAACGCCCGGGGCGACCCTCGATCGTCGCCATCTTCCGCGGGAGCGGCGGCGGCCGTTCCCTCATGCTCAACGGCCACCTCGACACCGTGGGCGTTGCGGGCTACAGCGGCGACCCGTTTTCCGGGGAGCGGAGCGGCGGCCGGGTGCTCGGCCGCGGCGCCTTCGACATGAAGGGTGGCGTGGCGGCGATCCTCGTGGCGGCGGCGCGGGCATCCGCCGCCGGGCTCTCCGGTGACGTGCTCGTCACCCTCGTCGCCGACGAGGAGTTCGGCAGCCTCGGCACCATGGAGGTGCTGCGCGACTTCCGGGCCGACGCGGCGATCGTGGCAGAACCGAGCGAGCTCTGCCTGACCCTCGCCCACCGCGGCTTCGCCTGGTTCGAGCTCGAGCTCACCGGGCTGGCCGCGCACGGCTCCCAGCCGGAGCGGGGCATCGACGCGATCGCTCACGCCGGTCTCGTGCTCCGGGCCCTCGACGGTCTGCGCGAGCAGATCGAGGCAGGTCCGGGCCATCCGCTCCTCGGGCACGGCACCGTGCGGGTCTCCAAGATCCGCGGGGGCACGGATGCCGCCACCGTCGCCGCGGCCTGCACGCTCACGATCGAGCGGCGCACGCTGCCCGGCGAGACACCCGACGACGTCGAGGCAGAGTTGCAGGGGCTACTCACGGTAATCGCCCAGCGCACCGCGGACTTCCGTTTTCGCCTGACCCGGCTGGTGGCGCGTGCGGCGTTCGAGGCCGATCCCGGCTGGCCGATCGTGCGGCTCGTCCGCGCCGAGGCCGGCCGCGTGCTCGGGCATCCTCCGGCAACGCGGGGCGAACCGTTCTGGACGGATGCCGGGCTGCTCCACGAGGCGGGCATCCCCTGCCTGGTGATCGGCGTCGCCGGCGGCGGGGCCCACGCCGACGTCGAGTGGGCGGAGGAGGCATCCGTGCTCCAGCTGACCGAGATCCTGGCCGGGACCATCGCCGGTTTCTGCGCCTGACCCGGTCGACGCCCGGGGGCCTCGACGCCCGGCGGCGGCCCGCCTTGACATTGACGTCGCGTCAAGTTCTAGGCTGGAATTCGACGCACTCGAGACACTCGACACGACGGGAGTCACCATGGACTGGTCGATTCAGGACGTCGCGCGACTGGCGAACACCACCAGCCGCACCCTGCGCCATTACGGCACGGTCGGGCTGCTCGAGCCCAGCCGCATCGGCGCCAACGGCTACCGCTACTACGACGAGCGCTCACTCGTGCGGCTGCAGCGCATCCTCATGCTCCGGGACCTCGGCCTCGGCCTCCCCGCCATCCGCGAGGTGATCGACGAGCAGACGGATGAGACGCGCGCCCTGGCCGCACACCTCGCCTGGCTGCGCGAGGAGCGCGAGAGGCTCGCCCGGCAGATCCGCTCCGTCGAAAACACGATCGACACACTGGACAGGAAGGAACAGCTCATGGCTGAGCAGATGTTCGACGGCTTCGATCACACGGCCTACCGGGACGAGGTCGAGGAACGCTGGGGGAAGGCCGCCTACGCCGACGGCGACGCCTGGTGGACGAGGAAGAGTCCGGCCGAGAAGGCGGCCTGGCAGAACGAGCGGCGGCAGCTCGCGGCCGATTGGCAGGCCGCCGCCGAGCGGGGCCTCGCCCCCGAGGGTGAGGAGGCCCAGCGGCTGGCCCGGCGTCAGTTCGACTGGCTGGCCGGCATCCCGGGCACGCCCGGTTCCGGCACGACCGGGCCGACCCGGGAGTACTTCGCCGGGCTCGGTGAGATGTACGTCGCCGACGAACGCTTCGCGGCCAACTTCGGAGGGGTTCGTGGCGCCGAATTCTTGCGCGACGCGATGGTCGTCTACGCCGACCGCCAGCTGCGGCCGTCGCAGGAGACCTAGAACAGGGAGGGCAAATGGGCGGTCTGGCGCCCCCGGACCGACCATTTGCCCTCTTTCGGGGGGCGTGGTCGGTTCACCTGCGCCATGGGGTTGCGTCGATTGTTGAACAATCTATAGGCTGTCACGAACTCAGTGGCCGCCGGTGCTGACAGCATTCCCCCCACAGAGAAGTGAGCGCCCGATGGTTACCACCGTGAGCCCCGCACGTACCAAACGCACCTCCGGCCCCCGCCCGAAGAAGCCGGTCAGGCGGCGGAATACCCGGCGGAGCGCCCTCCTCGGGGCGATGTTCCTGATGGCGACGAGCGCCGTCGGACCCGGCTTCATCGTGCAGACCACCAGCTTCACGGTGCAGCTCGGCGCCGCCTTCGCCTTCGCGATCCTCGTCTCGATCCTCGTCGACATCGCCGTGCAGCTCAACGTCTGGCGGGTCATCGGCGTCAGTGGCAAGCGGGCCCAGGAACTCGCCAACACCGTCCTTCCCGGCTCAGGCTGGTTCCTCGCCGCACTGATCTGCCTCGGCGGGCTGGTCTTCAACATCGGCAACATCGCGGGAACCGGCCTGGGCGCCAACGTGCTCTTCGGCGTCGACGCGAAGCTCGGCGGGGTCATCTCCGCCGTGATCGCCATCGCGATCTTCCTGAGCAAGAAGGCGGGGCTCGCGCTCGACAAGATCGTCGTCGTGCTCGGCGCGGTGATGATCCTGCTGATCGCCTACGTGGCGATCGTGTCGCATCCGCCCCTCGGCCTGGCCCTCAAGAACGCGGTCATCCCCGACGGCGTCGACTTCCTCATCATCACCACCCTGATCGGCGGCACCATCGGCGGCTACATCACCTACGCCGGGGCGCACCGGATGATCGACGCCGGTGTCTCCGGTCGTGGCAACGTCAGCGCGATCACCCGCAGTTCGGTCCTGGGCATCGTCATCACCGGCGTGATCCGGGTGCTTTTGTTCCTCGCCATCCTCGGCGTCGTCGCCGGCGGGGTCGCGCTGACCAGTGACAACCAGCCGGCCGAGGCGTTCCAGGCGGCGGCCGGTGAGATCGGGCCGCGACTCTTCGGCATCGTGCTCTGGGCCGCGTCGATCACCTCCGTGATCGGCGCCGCGTACACGTCGATCTCCTTCGTGACCACCCCCAGGACCTCCCCGCGCACCCGCAGCATCGCCACCTGCGCGTTCATCGCCGTGTCGACCCTGGTCTACACGCTCCTCGGGCAGGCGCCCGCGACACTGCTGATCATGGCCGGGGCCATCAACGGCCTGATCCTGCCCGTCGGCTTCGCCGTCATCCTCTGGGTGGCCTGGCGCCGCCGCGACCTGCTCGGCGGCTACGTCTACCCGAAGTGGCTGCTGGCCATCGGCGTGCTCGCCTGGCTGCTCACGCTCTTCCTCGGCTACCAGTCGCTCGGCGGCCTCGCCAAGCTCTGGGTGTAGGCGGATGCCAGCCCTCCCGCTCGACCGGGCCACCCTGACCGGCGCGGCGGCCCGCGCGCACTTCCGGGGCGGCCTCGTCGCCCCGACCGCCGGCTGGGCCAGGGGATTCACCCAGGCCAACCTCCTGATCGTCCCCCGCGCGCAGGCCTTCGACGTGCTGCTCTTCGCCCAGCGGAACCCGAAGTCGTGTCCCGTGCTCGGGGTGCTGGACGAGGGCGAGACCAGCGGTGCGCTGCTGGCCGGCGGGGACATCCGCACCGACCTGCCTCGCTACACGGTCTACGAGCACGGCGAGCTCGTCGCCGAGCCGACGGACCTGCGGGAGTGGTGGCGGTCGGACCTGGTGACCTTCATCCTCGGTTGCAGCTTCACCTTCGAGGCCGCGCTGCAGGACGGCGGCATCCCGGTGGCCCACATCGACCTGGGCCGGCACGTGCCGATGTACCGCACGAACGTGCGATCCACCGCGGCGGGCTCGCTCGGCGGCCCGCTCGTGGTCTCGATGCGGCCGATCCCGCCCGAGCAGGTGGCCGACGCGGTGCGGATCAGCGCGCGCTACCCGGCGGTGCACGGCGCCCCGGTGCACGTCGGAGACCCCGCGCGCCTGGGCATCGCCGAGCTTGCCGCACCCGACTTCGGCGAGGCGGTCTCGCTCCGGCCAGGGGACATCCCCGTCTTCTGGGCCTGCGGGGTGACCCCGCAGGCCGCGGTGATGGAGTCGCGGCCGCCGCTCGCGATCGGCCACGCCCCGGGGCACATGCTGATCACGGACGCCCGCGATTCCGACTACCTCGTGCCCTAACCGTGCGTCATCCCGCCGCAGACGTTTCGCGTCGTGGCTAACTCAGGAGATTCTCCGCACGCGGCCGGGACGACCGCACTGGTCCGGGGACCCGGCGCAGGCCCGGGGCCGGATCTCCTGAATCAGCCTCCGGCGCGGGCGGCCACGGCGGCGAGCAGCTGGGCCTCGGCTCGGACGAGGTAGTCGGCCAGCACGGTGGCGGCGTCGGACTGGCGTCCCTCCGCGAGCAGTGACACGATCCGGTCGTTCTCGTCGACGTAGGGCGCGTGGAACAGCGCGTTCTCGGCCATGGAGTGGAAGACCAGGCGCATCTCGGCGAGCACCTGGCTCATCAGCTGGTCGAGGCGCTCGCTGCCGGCCAGCGCCACGATGGTGGCATGGAAGTCCTGGTTGGCCCCTGCCATGCCGGGGATCGACCCGGCGTCCCTGGCGGCGCGGGCCCGCTCGACCGCCAGGCTCAGCGGCGCAAGTCGGACGGGGCCGAGTTCGGTCGCGGGGGTCCAGGTCACGGCGGCCGGTTCGAGGTAGCGCCGCACCCGGTAGATCTCCCGGATGTCGTCGGTCGTCGGCCGGGACACGAAGACTCCGCGGTTGGGGAACCTGGTGACCACGCGCTCGGCGCTCAGGGTGGAGAACGCCTCCCGCAGGGTGTTCCGGGACACGCCGAGCGCGTCGCCCAGGGTTTCCTCCGACAGCTTGGTGCCCGGCGCGAGGCGCCCGGCGGCGATCTGCTCGCGCAGCACCCCGGCCACCCACAGGCCGGTCTCGGCGTGCAGGCCGGACGCCTTCGTGCGGCGGAGGTCGTCCAGGATCTCGGCGAGGGTCATGCTGCCACGATACGGGCTGGCGCGTCCCGGACGGTCCCGTTGCGGGCCGTCCGGGTGCGTGCCGTGCGTGCCGTCATGATGGTGCGTGCCGTGCGTGCCGTCATGATGGTGCGTGCCGTCATGATGCGGGCGGGCCCGGCTCAGTCGCCGATGGAGGCGACGGCGGAGTTCGCGGCCACGGCGTCGCCGGGGTGCACGGTCGGGTTCCGCAGGATCCCGGTGCGATGCGCCGTCACGATCGACTCCATCTTCATGGCCTCGAGCACGAGCACCGGGTCGCCCTCGGTCACCGCGGCACCGGGTTCCACCATCCATTTCACGACCGATCCGCCCATGGTGGCGCTGAGGATGCTCGGGTCGGCCTCCGGCGCCGGGCTGACGGTGCCGGCCGTGCCGACGGCCGAGAACGAGCCGGCCGCCGAACCGGCCGCCGGGCTGTTCGCCGGCCCCGCGCCGCGCCCGAGCGCGTCGAGCAGGCTGGCCGGCAGGCCGAGAGCCATCCGCCGGCCGTCGACCTCGATGCTGATGGTGTGGCGGGGCGCCTCGGGGGCCGCCGGGTTGTACTGGGGGTCGTTCGGCAGCTGCTCGGCGAAGTCGGCCTGGATCCAGCCGGTGTGCACACCGAGCCGGTCGGCGCCGGTGAACGCCGGCGCCCGCACCACGGCCCGGTGGAACGGCAGCACGGTCGGCAGGCCGGTGATCTCGAACTCGGCCAGGGCGCGCCGGGCGCGGCGGAGCGCCTGCTGCCGGTCGGCGCCGGTGACGATGAGCTTGGCCAGCAGGGAATCGAACTGCGCCGGGACGAGGTCGCCGGCCCTCACTCCCGTGTCGACGCGGATGCCCGGCCCGGTCGGCACGGTGAAGGTCGTCACGGTGCCGGGGCAGGGCAGGAACCCGCGCCCGACATCCTCGGCGTTGATCCGGAACTCGAAGGAGTGACCGCGCGGTTCGGGGTCCGCCGCGACGGGCAGCGGACCGCCGGCGGCGATGGTCAGCTGGGCGAGCACGAGGTCGATCCCGCTGGTCTCCTCGGTGATCGGATGCTCCACCTGCAGCCGGGTGTTCACCTCGAGGAACGAGATGGTGCCGTCCTGGGCGAGCAGGTACTCGACGGTCCCCGCGCCGGTGTAGCCGGCGGCCCGGCAGATGGCCTTGGCCGAGGTGTAGATCTGCGCGCGTTGGGCGGGCGTGAGGAACGGCGCCGGCGCCTCCTCGACGAGCTTCTGGTTGCGGCGCTGCAGCGAGCAGTCCCGAGTGCCGACGACGATGACGTTGCCGCGGGTGTCGGCGAGGATCTGCGCCTCGACGTGCCGGGGCTTGTGCAGGAACCGTTCGACAAAGCATTCGCCGCGGCCGAACGCGGCCGTCGACTCGCGCACGGCCGAGTCGAAGGACTCCTCGATCGCATCCATGTCCCAGACCACCTTGAGTCCGCGCCCGCCGCCGCCGAAGGCCGCCTTGATCGCGACAGGGAGGCCGTGCGCCATCGCGAACGCGCGCACTTCGGCCGCCGTTGCGACGGTGCCCTCCGACCCGGCCACGAGGGGAGCGCCGACCCGGATCGCGAGTTCCCGGGCCGACACCTTGTTGCCGAGCACCCGGATGGCCTCCGGCGTCGGGCCGATCCAGACCAGGCCGGCGTCCTGCACGGCCTGGGCGAAGTCGGCGTTCTCGGAGAGGAAGCCGTAGCCGGGGTGCACCGCGTCGGCGCCGGACCGGCGGGCGATGTCGAGCAGCTTCGCCACGTTGAGGTAGCTGTCGGCCGGGCTGTCCCCGCCCAGGGTCCAGGCTTCCGTGGCGGCGTTCACGTGCAGGGCGTCGGCGTCGACCCCCGCATACACGGCGACGGATTCGAGGCCGGCATCGTCGCAGGCGCGGATGATGCGCACCGCGATCTCGCCGCGGTTGGCAATCAGGACTTTCTGCATGCTCTCAGCTCTCCGTTGCGGGGATGGGGACGATCGAGGGTGCGGCGCCGGGTGTCGGGGCGAACCGGATCCGGGCGCCGGTGGGCAGTTGGGCGGCCAGGTCGAGGTCCTCGGCCAGCACGACCCCGATCACCGGATAGCCGCCCGTGACGGGGTGGTCGGCGAGGAACAGAACGGGCAGGCCCGACGGCGGCACCTGCATGGCGCCCTTCACCGTGCCCTCGCTGGCGAGCTCGCCCGGCGTGGACCGCACGAGCGGTTCGCCGTCGAGGCGGAGGCCGATCCGGTTCGATTTCGCGGTCACCGCCCACTCGTCGCCGGCGAGCCGGGCGACGGATGCCGCGTCGAACCAGTCCGCGCGCGGCCCGGGCACGAAGCGCAGCACGGTGACCTCGGCCGGCGGGGCCGGCGGGGTCTCGGGGCCGTGCACGGCGCTGCCGGGGGCGGCCGGAAGCATCCGGAGGCGGTCGCCGGCGACGAGCGGGGCCGGGCCGATCCCGGACATGGTGTCGGCGGAGCGGCTGCCGAGCACCAGGGGAACGTCGATCCCGCCGCGGAAGGCCAGGTAGCTGCGCACCCCGGCGCGGGGCGGGCCGAGGGTGAGCGTCTCGCCGGCGAGCAGGGAGATGGGGGCGTCCATCGGCGGCTCGCGGCGCACGGGAGCAGCTCCGGGTGTGCTGCCTTGTGTGACCCCGGGCGTGACGCCGGGCGTGACGCCGGGTGTGCCGCCGGGTGTGCCGCCGGGTGTGCCGCCTTGTATGGCGCCTGGTGTGGCGCCGGGCGTGCCGCTTTGCGTGACGCCGGGCGTGACGCTTTGTGTAGCGCCGGGCGTGGCGCCGGGTGTGCCGCCTTGAGTGGCGCCGGGTGTGCCGCTGGGCGCCGTGACGGTGAGGCTCACCGGGGCGCCGGTGACGGCCAGCACCTGGTCGGTCTCCGCCGTGAGCACGAGCCCGCCGAGGGCGTTCTCGAGCACGGCGGCCGTGGCCGGATTGCCGACGATGTGGTTGGCCCGGCGGAGGGCGCCGCGGTCGAGCGCGCCGGAGCTTGCCACGCCGAGGTCCGCGAAGCCGGGGCGGCCGAGGTCCTGCACGGTGGTCTGCGGGCCGGGGGAGACCACGAGGACTCCGTGGCCCGGCCCGCCTTCCGCGGCCTCGACTGGTGTGTTCGTCACGTCCGCGGCCGCGACGACGAACTCGCGCACCGCACGGAATCGCACCCGGTTGCCGGGCCGCACGAGGGCAGGCCGGGCTCGGTCGAGGTCCCACATCCGGGCATCCGTGCGGCCGATCAGCTGCCAGCCGCCGGGGGAGGCCCGCGGGTAGACGGCGGAGTAGTCGCCGGCGAGGGCGACCGACCCGGCGGGCACCGCGCTGCGCGGCTCGGCGCGCCGGGGCACGACGAGCGCCGGGGTCTCGCCGGTCAGGTAGACGAACCCGGGGGCGAAGCCGCCGAACGCGGCGGTCCAGGTCTGGCCCGTGTGCGCGACGATGACCCCGTCCTGGCTGAGGCCGGTCTCGGCGGCGACCAGGGCGAGGTCCTCGCCGTCATAGATGGTGTCGATCAGCACGAGGGTCGTGTCCGGATGCGGCGCCCGGGTCACGTCACGGCCCCTCAACTCGGCGGCGAACCCGCGGGCGGCGGCGGCGGAGACGGCGGTGACGAGCACGGTCGTGGCGGCCGCCAGCACGTCGAGCTGGCCGTCGATCGGATCCTCCTGCAGCCGGGCCTGCAGCCCGAGCACATCGGCGAGGCTGTCCAGTTCGACCAGCACGGCGCGGTCGCCGACGGCACGGATGCCGCGGATGCCGCGAATCGACCCCGTCACGGGCTAGACGAAGCTTCGGATCGGGATGCCGGCATCCTGCAGCGCCGTGCGCACCTGGGCGGCCAGGGCGACCGCGCCGGGAGTGTCCCCGTGCAGGCAGATGCTCTCGACGGGCACGTCGAGGAACGTGCCGTCGACCGCCTGCACCCGGCGATCGGCCGCCAGCCGGAGGGCCTGCTCGGTGACCCTGGCCGGGTCGACGATCACGGCGCCGGGCAGGCTGCGGGAGGCCAGGGACCCGTCGGGGTTGTAGGCGCGGTCGGCGAACGCCTCGACGACCGTGCGGAGCCCGGCCGCGTCGGCGAGCCGCTGGATCTCCGAATTCGGCAGCACCATCACGGGGAGGCCGGCGTCGACCGCCATGATGGCGTCCACCACGGCCTGCGCCTGCACGGTGTGGTGCGCGATCGCGTTGTAGAGCGCGCCGTGCGGTTTCACGTAGCTGACGCGGGTGCCGGCGACCGCGGCCAGGGCCTGGAGCGCGCCGATCTGGTAGATGACCTCGTCGGTGAGGTGGCCAGGGGCCATATCGATGAAACGCCGGCCGAAACCGGCGAGGTCGCGGTAGCCCGGATGCGCGCCGACCGTGACCTGGGCCGCGGCCGCCGCGGCGCAGGTGGCCCTGATCGTGCTCGGGTCGCCGGCGTGGAACGCGCAGGCGACGTTCACGCTCGACACCGACGAGATGATGGCGGCGTCGTCGCCGAGGCTCCAATTGCCGAAGGACTCTCCGACGTCACTGTTCAGGTCGATACCGCTCGGGTCGATACCGTTCAGGTCGATGGTGGACATCCTTATCCCTCCGTCCCTTGCGGGAAGTTTTGACTAAGGATGCCTTACTTCCGGCGATTGTTCAACAATCGTCACCGACCTTTCAGCATCGGCTTCCGTGCGGAGACCTCAGTTGGCGGGGCTGTCGATCGAGGGTTCGGACGGGACGGCGGAGCCCTCGAGCGCCTCTTCGAGGCCGGGATGCGCGGGCGCGGCCTCCGCCTCGGCGGGGCGCTTGATCGCGAAGAACGGGATCGTCCAGTTGCAGAGCGGGCCGACGAGCACGGCGAAGAGCACCGTGCCCACGCCGACGTTTCCGCCGAGCAACCAGCCGGCGCCCAGCACGACCACCTCGACGCCGGTGCGCACCACCCAGATCCGCCAGCCGGTGCGCTTGTGCAGGCCGGTCATCAGTCCGTCGCGGGGGCCGGGGCCGAAGTGCGCGCCGATATAGAGGCCGGTCGCGACCGCCAGCACGAGCAGCCCGGCCGCGAAGAAGATGACGCGCAGCCAGAGGTCCTGGCCCGGCGGGATCAGCCAGAGGCCCACGTCCGCGGACGGTCCGACCAGCAGGGCGTTCAGCACCGTGCCGATGCCGGGCTTCTGCCGGATCGGGATCCAGAGCAGGAGCACGACGCCGCTCATCAGCACCGTGATCAGGCCGAAGCCGAGGTGGGTGTGGCTGTCGATGCCCTGGGTGAGAACGTCCCACGGGGCGACGCCGATCTCGCCCCGCACGATCAGCGCGATCCCCAGGCCATAGAGAAAGAGACCAATGAGCAGTTGGGAGAGGCGACGGGTCATAGTCGTCAATCCAATTGCACTATTGGCCTGTTATCAAGTAGCCAATCTCCCTATAGTGGCCTCATGGTCGAGAACCAGATGAGCGCGCGGGCCCTCGAGGCGAGGCTGGGGGAGTGGCGCGACGGCGGGAGCGCGTACCGGGCGCTGTCCGACCGCATCCGCCTGCTCACCCTCGACGGGCGCATCCCCACCGACAGCCGGCTGCCCGCCGAACGCGACCTCAGTGCGCGGCTCGGCGTCAGCCGCACGACCGTCACCGCCGCCTACCGCCGGCTCCGCGACACGGGCTTCCTGGTCAGCGTGCGCGGCTCAGGGAGCGTGGCCCGGCTGCCCGGAGTGCCGGCGGCGCACACCGGATCGGCCGCCGGCGGCATCCTCGACTTCAGCAAGGCCACCATGCCCGCGTTCGCCGGCCTCGCGGATGCCGCCCGGGCCGCCGTGGGCGACCTGCCCGGCCAGCTCGGCGGTTCGGGCTTCGACCCGGTCGGGATCCCGGAACTGCGCGCCGCGATCGCCGACCGGTACCGGGTCCGCGGGCTGCCCACCGACCCGGAGCAGATCATGGTCACGATCGGCGCCCAGCATGCGATCGCGCTGCTCGCCCGGGTGCTGGTCGGCCGCGGCGACCGGGTGCTGATCGAGATGCCCACCTACCCGCACGCCTACGAGGCGCTGACCGCCGCCGGTGCCCGGCTCGTGCCGGTCACCGTGTCGACCGCCGTGCCCGGCGAGGATGCCGCGACCGCCGGCTGGGACGAGACCGCTCTCCTGCAGACCCTCCGCCGCAGCAACCCCGTGCTCGGCTACCTGATGCCGGACTTCCACAACCCGACCGGCCGCACCATGCCGACCGAACAGCGGGAGCGGGTGCTGTCCGCCGCGGCCCGTCAGGGCACGGTGCTCGTCGTCGACGAGACGATCGCCGAGCTCGACATCGACCGGGCCGGCGAGTTCCTGCCATTCCCGGCCTACGCCGAGCCGGGGCAGCCGGTCGACGTCGTGGCCATCGGGTCGGTCGGCAAGACCGTCTGGGGTGGGCTGCGGGTGGGCTGGATTCGCGCCGAACGGCCGCTGATCCGCCGGCTCGTTGCCGCGAGGTCGGCGAACGACCTGGGCACGCCCATCCTCGAGCAGCTGATCGTGGTGCGCCTCCTGGCCGAGATGCCCGCGATCCTCGAGGGCCGCCGGAGCGAACTCCGGGTCGGCCGCGACCACCTGGAACGGCTGCTCGCCGCGCGGTTCCCCGACTGGCAGGTGCCGCACGTCGACGGCGGCATCACCGCCTGGGTCAACCTCGGGCTGCCGGTGAGCTCCCAGCTCGCGCTCGCCGCGCGCAACCACGGCCTGCTCGTGCCGGCCGGGCCGCGGTTCGGGCTCGACGGAGCCTTCGAACGGTTCCTGCGGATTCCGTTCTGTTACGGCACGGACGAGATGGACCTGGCCGTCCACGCGCTCGGCCTGGCCTGGGATTCGCTGCTGCGGCATCCGGTGCCGGACACCGGGTACCTCGCCGACGTCGTCTGACGAGCCAGGGCAGCCGGTCAGTCGTCGAGCACGAAGGTCACCTCGATCACGACCTCCCACGACGTGATCGTGCCGTCGGACACCTCAACCTTCTGTTCCTTCACCCAGGCGCCGGAGACGCCGCGCAGGGTCTTGTTCGCACGGGCGATGCCGGAGGCGATCGCGTCTTCGAACGACGTGTCCGACCGGATGCTCAGGGTGGTTACGCGTGCAACGGACATGGTTTCTCCTCGGTGGATGTTGTCGGTGAGCCGGTGGTGTTGGGGGGCTCGTTGTCGCCGAGAATACGCGCTGCCCGCTTCCGCCGACACCCCCGGGCCCCGGTGCGACACGGATTCTGCACACCGTGCAATGAGATACTGTGCAGGTGCATTTCCTCGCCGTTGTGAGCATGAAGAACCGGGCCCTGATCGCGCTCATCACCATCGTCGCCGCCATTTTCGGCAGCCTCGCGCTGACCAGCCTGAAGCAGGAGCTGATTCCCTCGCTCCAGCTGCCCCAGCTGCTGGTGTCGACCAGCTTCCCGGGCGCTTCGCCCGAGGTCGTCAACGACGACGTGTCGACGCCGATCGAGACCGCGATCCAGGGCATCGCCGGGCTGGAATCCACCTCGACGACGAGCAGCACGAACTCATCCTTGGTGAGCGCCACCTTCACCTACGGCACCGACCTGGTCAAGGCGGAGTCGCGGATCAGCCAGGCGATCAACCGGATCAAGACCCGGCTCCCCGAGAACCTCGACCCGCAAGTGATCAGCGGTAGCATTGACGACTTCCCGGTGATCTCCCTCGCCGTCTCCGGCGGCGACCGGGCGACCCTGGCCGACGACCTCAAACGCAGCGTGCTCGGCGACATCCGTGACGTCGTCGGCGTGCGCGAGGCGGCCCTGGTCGGCGACGTCGGCCGCCGGGTGACGATCACGCCGGATGTCGCCGCCCTCGCCGCGCGCGGGTTCTCCACGCAGGCCATCCGCGACGCCCTCCAACAGAACGGGTCGCTGGTCCCGGCCGGTGCCCTTAGCCAGGACGGCAAGACGCTCTCCGTGCAGGCCGGCACGAAGCTGGGCTCCGCGGAGGACATCGCGGCACTGCCGCTCATCTCCCGGGTGCCGGGCGCCGGACCGGTCCGGATCGATGATGTGGCCACGGTGGCGCTCGGCCCGAACCCGGTGACGAGCATCTCGAGGGTCGACGGCAAGCCGGCGCTGACGATCGCGGTCACGAAGGTGCCGGCCGCCAACACCGTCGACGTGTCGAAGGCCGTGCGAGCGATCCTGCCGAGGCTCGAGGGCGCCGTCGCCGGAACCACCTTCACCGTGGTCTTCGACCAGGCGCCGTTCATCCAGGAGTCGATCGACTCGCTCACCCAGGAGGGCTTCCTCGGCCTCATCTTCGCGGTGCTGGTGATCCTGGTCTTCCTGCTCTCGGTGCGGGCGACCCTGGTCACCGCGATCTCGATCCCGACCTCGGTGCTGATCACCTTCATCGGGCTGCAGAGTGTCGGCTATTCGCTGAACATCCTCACCCTCGGCGCGCTCACGATCGCGATCGGCCGGGTCGTCGACGACTCGATCGTCGTGATCGAGAACATCAAGCGCAACCTGGTCGCCGGAATCGACCGTGCCGACACCATCGTGCGGGCGGTGCGGGAGGTGGCCGGGGCGATCACCGCCTCGACCATCACGACGGTCACGGTGTTCCTGCCGATCGCGTTCGTGGGCGGGGCGACCGGGGAGCTGTTCCGCCCGTTCGCGCTCACCGTGACGATCGCGCTGCTCGCGTCTCTGCTGGTGTCGCTGACCATCGTTCCGGTGCTCGCGTACTGGTTCCTCCGGCCGGCGCGGGTACGGCCGGCGGCGGGTGCGACGGCGGGTACGGCGGCGGCGGTCGAGCCGGCAGGGATTGAGCCGGGGATCTCGACAAGTTCGCTCACCGAGGGTGGCTCGATCACCGAGGGTGGAGAGGCAGGCTCGACCATCGAGGAACGGGCACGCCGCCGGCGGCACGCGGCCGCCGAAGCCTCCGCGAACGCGGTCACCGAGCACCCCAGCCGCCTGCAGCAGGGCTACCTTCCGGTCATCCGCTGGACCCTCACCCACGCCGTGACGACGATGCTGCTCGCGGTGCTGGTGCTCGGCGGCACGGTGGCGATCGTGCCGTTCATGAAGATCAACTTCCTCGGCTCGACCGGGCAGACCACCTTCCGGGTCACCCAGACGCTGCCGGTGGGCACCAGCCTGGCCGCCCAGGACGCGGCGTCCACCGCGGTCGAGAAGACCCTGCGCGGCACCGACGGCGTCAAGATCGTGCAGGTGTCGATCGGCGGGGGCAGCGCCCTGGCCGCCTTCAGCGGCGGAGCACCCTCGACGAGCGCGGTGGCCTATTCGATCACCACCGACGGCACGGTCAAGCCCGACGCCGTGCAGGATGCCGTGCGCGGCACGCTTGCCGCACTGAAGGACAGCGGGGAGTTCTCGGTGACGAGCGGCGGCGGGTTCGGCGGGTCATCCGACATCGCCGTCGACATCACCGCGGCCACCGGCGCGGACCTGCAGAAGGCCACCGACACGATCCTCGCGGCCGTGAAGACGCTCGGCGCCATCAAGGAGAGCTCGAGCAACCTCGCCGCGTCCCGCCCCTACCTGGCGATCACGGTGAACCGGGATGCCGCGGCGCAGGCCGGACTCAGCGAGCTCGCCCTCGGAACGCTCGTGTCGCAGGCCATGCAGCCCAGCATCGCCGGCTCGATCGTGATCAACGAGACCACCCTGTCGGTCTACCTGCAATCGGCGGTCACGCCGGCCACCACCGCAGAGCTCGCGGCCCTGCAGATCCCGACGCCGGCCGGCCCGGTCGCCCTCGACACCCTGGCCACGGTCGCGCAGGTCGACGGGCCGTCGACCCTGACGACCACGAAGGGGCTCCGCACGGCCACGGTGTCGGCCACGCCGAACAGCAACGACCTGGGCACGGCGAACACCCAGATGGCCGCCGCGCTCGCCGACGCCACCTTGCCCGTGGGGGCGACGGCGACTCTCGGCGGTGTCACGGCCGACCAGACGGAGGCGTTCCAGCAGCTCGGTATCGCGCTGCTGGTGGCGATCCTGATCGTCTACATCGTGATGGTGGCCACCTTCCGGTCCCTGCTACAGCCGCTGCTCCTGCTCGTCTCCGTGCCGTTCGCCGCCACGGGTGCGATCGCCCTGCAGGTGGTCACGGGCATCCCGCTCGGGGTGCCGTCGCTGATCGGGGTGCTGATGCTGATCGGCATCGTGGTGACCAATGCGATCGTGCTGATCGACCTGGTCAACCAGTACCGGCGCCGGGGCCTGTCGGTGCGCGAGGCGCTGGTGAACGGGGCATCCCGGAGGCTCCGCCCGATCCTGATGACCGCGCTCGCCACGATCTTCGCGCTGCTGCCGATGGCCACCGGACTCACCGGCAAGGGAGGGTTCATCTCCCAGCCGCTCGCCCTCGTGGTGATCGGCGGGCTCGTCTCCTCGACCCTGCTCACCCTCGTCGTGCTGCCCGTGCTGTACTTCCTCGTCGAGGGCGGCCGGGAGCGCCGGGCGGAACGCCGGGAGCTGCGGGCCGTCGCTGCCCGGGACGCCCTGCCGAGGGCGAGGAATTAGCTGAGGGCAGCCGCGAGGCCGGTCAGGGCTGCCTCGGCGAGGCCGGAGAGTTCCGGGCCGTCGATCGCGGGCACCAGCACCCAGTCCGTGAACGGGCGGCCCAGGCCCGACGGGTCCCAGAGTCCGGCTCCGGGGATCGTGAGGGCGCGAGTGTGTTCCGGGCTGCCGGCGCCGAGCTTGAAGGCGATCGCGTCGCCCTGGAGGCAGGCGAACGCCTTCTTCCGCAGCGTGATCGCCCGGGCGCCGAACATCTTCGCGGTGACGGCGCCGGCCGGGGAGAGCTCGGCGGCGAGGGAGTTGAAGGCTGATTCGGCATCCATGGGTTGATCCAGGTTAGAAGACGACCCGGTCCGGTGCCAGGGGCCCGGAACGCACGATGGCGGTGCTGGTGTCGTCGCAGCCGTCGATCTGGTTGGGTGTGGCCACCCGGCGCGGGTCGGCCCAGTCCGGCAGTGTGACGGCGAGTTCGGTGACCGGAACGGTCGTGCAGCTGTAGGCGCCGGCCTGGCCGAGGTGAAGCAGGCTGAAAGCGGATGCCCCCGGTGCCAGCGACACGAGGGCGACCGGGAAGAAGCGGCCGGGTTCCTCGGGGCTCACGGTGCCGATCGTGTCCCCGGAATTGGCGCTGACCAGGGATATTGCTGGGTACCCCTCGACCGCGCATTCGACCGAGCTGTTGTTGGTCAGCTGCAGGTCCCAGAAGAAGTTGCCGGCGCCGCTGTCGTAGGGCCGCGACTGCAGCGACAGTGCGAGCTGGTTGGGTCCGCACGCGGCGACGCCGGCAGAGGCGGTGGGGGTCGGTGAGGGAGTTGGCGAGGCGGTCACCGTGGCCGTCGGTGTCGGTGTCGGTGTCGGTGTCGGCGTCGGGGAATCGCTGGTCGATGCTGTCGGGGCGGCGCATCCCGCGAGAAGCACGATCCCGGCGGCCAGGCAGGCCACCCCGACCCTGCGGTTCCGCCCCCGAACTCCTCTGCTGGTCATAGGGCCAGTGTCACACTCCTGGGCCGATCTCGCACCCCCGGACACGCCTCGGCCGCGCGGCCTCCGGACCTCGAGACCCGGGTGCGCATCCCGGGCGGTCGGTGTGCCGTGGACGCCCGACCGGACCGCCACCGGGGCGGTGGAATCACGGGGTTCGCGCTGTCATATACTCGATTTCGACAGGAGGCCGAATGACCGCGAAACCCACCGGTCTCCTCGGTGAGCGCTATCGATTGAAAGAGCTCATCGGCAGTGGAGGCATGGCCTCGGTGTACCGTGCCGCCGACGAGCGGCTGGGTCGCGACGTGGCGATCAAGGTCTTCCGCACGAGCGCCGTCGACCAGGGCGATATCGCCAGGCAGCAGGCCGAGACGAACGTGCTGGCGAGCCTCAACCACCACAGCCTGGTCACCCTGCTCGACGTGGGGGTTCACCGCGCATCCCCGGATCGACGCCAGATCTACCTCGTGATGGAACTCGTCGACGGGGTCGACCTGCGGGAGCGACTGCTGCAGGGCGCGATCTCGACCCGTCACATCGCCCAGATCGGGTATGACCTGGCCGAGGGGCTCGAATACATCCACAGCCGGGGTGTCGTGCACCGCGACATCAAGCCGGCCAACATCCTGCTCGCCCAGTACAGCAGCCGGTTGCGGGCCAGGGCAAAGCTCACCGACTTCGGCATCGCACTCTACCCGTCCAGCGAACGGCTGACCAACGACGGGATGACCTCGGGCACCGCCGCCTATCTCAGCCCGGAGCAGGCGAAGGGCGAAGAGGTCGGGCCGTCGAGCGACGTGTACTCCCTCGGGCTCGTGCTGCTGGAGTGCTTCACCCGCGAGGTCGAATTCGAGGGCCAGCCGGTGCCGGCGGCCCTGGCGAGGTTGCTGCGCGACCCGGTCATCCCCGAGACCCTCCCGCCGGCCTGGCGGGACCTGCTCTCGTCGATGCTCACCAGGGACCCCGAGCTTCGGCCGCCGATCGGGGAACTGGTGCTCGCACTCCGGCAGGCGGTCATCGCCGAGACGGGCAGGCACCGCGCCGACGAATCCGGGCCGTTCTCGACCGACGAGGTGGCCAGGATGACCGAGGTTCAACGCCTGGACATCCTCGACACCCCCGCCGACGGCGCCTTCGACCGGATCGCGGCGCTCGCCGCCCGCATCTTCGGGGTGCCGATCGCCATCGTCAGCATCGTCGACGACGACCGGATCTGGTTCAAGTCGCATCACGGGCTCGACCTCGCCGAGATTCCCCGCGACCCGGGCCTGTGCGCATCCGCGATCATGAGCGACGTTCCCTGGGTGGTCGAGGATGCCCGCTCCGACCCGCGCGCCCTCGCCAACCCGCTCGTGGCGGGCGAATTCGGACTGCAGTTCTACGCGGGCGTGCCGCTGAAGACCCGCGACGGGCACAACCTGGGCACCCTGTGCGTGCTCGACTTCGAACCCCGCACGGTCACCCCGGAGGAGATCACGACCCTGGAGGACCTCGCATCCGTGGTCATGAACGAGCTCGAACTGCGCCTGGAGACGCGTCGGGCCGTTCGCTGAATCCCGGCTCGACACCCCCGCATTCGCACCTGCTACAGTGCTGTCTGAAACCAAGCGGGGGGGCACCGGCCGGCCGGCGGCCGAGACGTGTTTCCCTCGTGCGAGAGAGAGGCAAGACCGTGAAGGCATCAGCAGAACTCGGCTCCAACCTGCAGTCCGTCCTCGTCGATCTGATCGAGTTGCACGTGCAGGGCAAGCAGGCGCACTGGAGCGTCGTCGGCAAGAACTTCCGCGACCTGCACCTGCAGCTCGACGAGATCATCGACGACGCCCGGCTGTTCTCTGACGAACTCGCCGAACGGATGCGCGCCCTCGACGCCCTGCCCGACGGCCGCAGCGAGACGGTCACCGCGACCACCCACCTGCCGAAGTTCCCGGCCGGGGAGGTGGACACCGCGGAGACCGTCGGCCTGGTCACCGACCGCCTGGGCGCGACGGTCGACAACATCCGGGCCGTGCATGACGCGGTCGACGAGGAAGACCCGACGAGCGCCGACATCCTGCACGGTTTCATCGAGAAGCTGGAGCAGTACGCCTGGATGGTCAGCGCCGAGAACCGCACCCCCCGGGGACCCACGGCCAAGGCTCCGACCAGGCCGGTCGGCAAGGCCTGAGGTCGGCAGCGCCTGCGGTACCGGCAGACGCTGCCCTCTGCCTCAGAACGGCGGGTCGTCGGGGAGGTCCGATGCCGTCGACGGTGGTCCGGTGGGCAGTACCGTGGCGGGTTCGGTGACGAAGTCCCGCCCGGTCGGGGAGGTCCAGGTGAGGATGCCGCCCGGTTGCTGGGCGACGGTCCACCGGGTCTGGGTTTTCAGCGCGTGGTTGGGTCTGCAGAGGTGGGCGAGGTTGTCGTGCGCGGTCTCGCCGAGCAACCCCCAATCATGCGAGTGGTCAAGCTCCGCACCCCGGGCCGGTTTGTTGCAGCCGGGGAAGCGGCAGGTCTCATCGCGCAGGCGCAGGAACCGGCGCATCGCCTTGGGCGTTTTGTACCGGTCCCTCCCCACAGAGAGGATCACCCCGGTCTCGGGGTGGGTGAGCAACCGGGTGAAACTCGGCGCCTTCGACGCCAGATCCCGCGCCGTCGCGGGATCGATCGGCCCATACCCTTCCAAATACCCGGGTTCCTCACTGTGCCCGAGGAGTGTCAGCACCGGCACCGTCACCTGCACGGTCGCCTTGACGCCGGTGCCGACGCCGGTCGGGGTGACCCCGTGGATCAACAGGTCACTGAGCACATCCGCGCGCAGCTGCGTCAGCGTGCGCGTCTCGTCCGGGCTTTGGAGGCTGGCGGCGAGGTCGGTGGCCCGGTGGAAGATCGCCTGCACCAGCTCGGCCCCTGTCGTCAGATACAGGGTGGCCATCCCGTCGTACTCGGGGGTCACCCCGCTGGTGCGGTCCGTGATCGACCTCGCCCGCCGCGCCGTGATCGTCTCCGGGTGCAACCGTTCCCGCAGCAGCCGGGCCTTGTGCTTGAGCTTGGCCACCGTCAGATGCTCCGCCGAGGGCAGCAGGGCTTGTTCGAACGCGGCCACACCCTCGACCGGGATCGACCAGGACTGCTGGACGATCGCCTGCGCATGCCGGTAACTGATCCGCCCCTCCGCCAACGCGGCCCGGGTGGCGGGGAGGTGCTCGGCCAACGCCTGGCTCTCGGCAAGGAGGGTCTCCGCCGTGCGTTCCGGGATCCGCAGCGTGGCGGCGAGTTCGCTGGAGAGTTCCCGCTGCGCGATCTCCTCGCGACTCCACCGGGACTGCAGGCTGAGCGGAATCGACCCGGCCTGCGCGGCGCTGAACCGGCGGGCCCGGTCGACCGCCTCGGCCCGCACGGCGAAGCACCGGGCGATCGCCTTGTCGGCTGCCGCGACCGCGTCGAAGAGCACTCCGAGCTGCTGTTGGGTGATGCTCACCGGGGTGGCCATACGAGCACACTACGACCAACCACCGACATTCCCCGACCCAAACCCGCCCTCACGATGGGGTGTGGATAACCTGATCAACCCCGCTTTGCGGAGGACAACCTGCAGTGATTTCGACAGGCTCAATCACCGGGACGGAGGTCGAGCCGACGGCGATTTCGACAGGCTCAAACACCGGCGGCAGGCATGATTCGATACCGCACGTGGGGGCGAAGTGGGGAGCTGAGGGCGACGCGCGGATGCTCGAACTCGTCGACGAAGGTCATCCCCAGTCGTTCCATCACGGCACGGGACGGGAGGTTGATCACGGCGGTGATGGAGTGGACCTCGGAAAGCGCCAGCTCCCCGAAGGCGAACCCCAGCGCCGCGCGGGCAGCCTCGGTCGCGTAACCCTGGCCCCAGAAGTCCCGGGCCAGGCGCCAGCCGACCTCGACCCCGCCGGAACCCGGGATGCCGACGGGCATCGGCGCCAGTCCGGTGAAACCGAGGAACGTTCCCGAGGAGGCATTTTCGAGGGCCCACAGCCCGTAGCCGTGTTGATCGAAGAGGGCATCGGCGCGGGCCGCAAGAGGGTCGCTTTCGGCCCGGGTCAGCGTCGCGGGGAAGTAACGCATCACGGCCGGATCGGCCCCCATGGCGGCGAAGGGTTCCCGATCGGACTCACGCCACCGGCGGAGCAGGAGCCGGTCGGTACGGAGTTCGGAAGGCATCCGCCCAGACTAGGGGCGATCGGGTGCGATCGGAGAGGGTCGCTCCGTGCTGCGTGCTGCGTGCTCCGTGCTCCGTGCCACCGGGCTCGTCACCGAGCGCCGCGATTCGAACCGCATCCTGTACTCCTTCGTCGGGGACAGGCTCGCCCTGTCGGTCGGGGATTTCCTCTCCACCGTCTGCCCAGAGCAGATGCTGCTGCGCGGCCTGCGCCCGGGCGCAGAGACGTCGGTCCGGCCAGCCGCGGCCGAGGTCACGCCGTGGGGATCTCGCTGCCCACCCTGGCCGCGACCATCGAACGTCGCCGGCTGATCATCTACCGGGCCGACTCGGCTCGCGCAATCGCCGCTCCCGGCGTACCTTCGGCTCCAGCTCGTCGACGGCAGCGCGGTTGCCGGGGTCTGCCTGCTTTGACGACACAGTGGCGTGACCACACAGCGGAGTGACAACTCAGATCGGTCAGGCGGGCACCGGGTCGTCGCCGGGCACCGTCGCGATCCGGGCCACCGCGATCCGCCCGACCCCGTGCAGGGTGAGCTGCCTGCCGGCACCGAGGAACACGGCGTCGTGACGGGCGAGCGTGCGGCTGGACCGGGCGCCCGGGGGAGTGCCCTCGGGAGCGGTGTCGAGGGCGGCGTCGATAACACCGCTGAGAACGAGGATCACGAGTTGCTCGCCGGCGGCGGTCGCCAGCTCGGCGCGCCCGGCCACCTCCGCTGCGCACAGCGCTCCGGTCGTTTCGCCCCGGCGCACCATCAGGTTCAGGTCGAGGGTCGGTTCGGTGACGCCGACCGCCGAAACGGCCCGTTCGCCGGGGAAGGCGCGCACCTCGTGCAGCCCGACCGGCACGAGCTCCCCTTCCTCGACGAGCCGCAGCCCGCCGGCGGACAGCGGCATCAGCCACCGGTCCACGCCCGGATAGGGAGAGAAGTCCCCGTCGCACTCGACCGTCGCGATGCTGACCCGCCAGTCGAAACCGGTTTCCGCGCCCGGATTCCGGCTGTCGCCCCGAACGATAACCTCGGCGGTCGTGCCCCCGCCATTCCGCCACGCGGTGCGCACCCGGCCGGCGGCCGGCAGCAGGACCGGGCCGCCGTCAGGCATCCGGCCCACCTCAGGCATCCAGCCCGCCTGAGGCATCCTGCCCACCTGAGGCATCGGGACCGCCCGAGGCATCCTGCCCATATCAGGCATCGAGACCGCCGCCGCGCCGGCTCCGCACGCCCCGGCGCCAGACCGCGGCGGTGAGGGGCACCCCCGGCCGATAGGCCAGATGGGCGACGGATGGCGCGTCGAGCACCTGCAGGTCGGCCCACCCGCCCACCCGAAGCGACCCGACCGCGTCGGGTCCGTGCTCGCGGCCGACCGCCGTTGCGGCGCCGCGGGTCGCCGCCCAGACGGCCTCCTCGATGGTCAGCCCCATCTGCAGCACGGCCGTCGCCACGCAGAACGGCATCGACGTCGTGTACGAGGTGCCCGGATTGCAGTTCGTGGCCAGGGCGATCCGCGCCCCCGCGTCGACCAGCCGCCGGGCCGGCGGGAACGGCTCCCGGGTCGACAGGTCGCAGGCCGGCAGCAGCGTCGCCACGGTCGCCGACCCCGCGAGGGCCTCGATGTCGCGCTCCTCCAGGTGATTGCAGTGGTCGACGCTGGCCGCGCCGAGTTCGACCGCGAGCCGCACCCCGCCGCTGAAGCCGAGCTGGTTTCCATGCACGCGCACGCCGAGCCCGGCCGCGCGGCCGGCGAGCAGCACCTCGCGGCTCTCCTCCACGTCGAACGCGCCGACCTCGCAGAACGCGTCGATGTAGTCGGCGTGCGGGGCCACCGCGGCGAGCATCGGCCCGGTGACAAGGTCGAGGTAGTCGCGCCGGTCCATCCCCGCCGGCACGAGGTGGGCGCCGAGGAAGGTGACCACGTCGGCCACGGACGACGCGGCGCGCGCCGACCGCGCCTCGCTCGCCAGATCGAGGCCGTAGCCGGTCTTGGTCTCGAGGAACGTGGTGCCCTGGGCCTCGGCCTCCCGCCGCAGCCGGGCGGCACCCGCGACGAGCTGCTCCTCGGTGGCCGCCCGGGTCGCGGCAACGGTGGTATTGATGCCGCCGGCCGCGTAGCGCTGCCCGGCCATCCGGGCCTCGAACTCCGCGGCCCGGTCGCCGGCGAAGATGAGGTGGGTGTGCGTGTCGACCCAGCCGGGAAGCACGGCGCGACCGGCGACATCCGTGCGGGTGTCGGCGGCGGGAGCCTTGGAGGCCGGTCCGAGCCAGGCGATGCGGCCGTTCTCGATCACCAGGGCGGCACCCCGCAGGCGTTCTCCGTCGTCGGCCTGGCTGGTCAGCTCGGCGATGCCGATGATCAGTTCAGTGGTCTGCGGGCTGGTCTGCTGGCCTGTCATGCGCGGTCTCCCGACGGGTCGTGGCGGGTAGGCGGGGTCTTGTCGAGCACGGCCAGGGCGTCGCGCAGCAACGTCTGGGGCAGTCGGTCGGCCGCGCCGCCGTTCGCGCAGACCAGACGACCGGAATCGGCGACGATCACGCCGTGCACGATGACCCGGAGCACGTCGGATGCGGTGGCGGTGAGTGGCACCTGGGCGGGCACCGACCCGACGGTGCGCACGCTCTCCATCGACACCTCGACGAGGTCGCAAAGGGCGCCGGGGCGGAGTCCGTCGTCGCCGAGACCGAGCGAGGCATAGCCGTTGGCCGAGGCGGCGCGCAGCAGAGCGGACGGGGCGAAGCGTCCGCGTTCCCCGGAGGCCAGTCGTTCGCCGGCCTCGAGCCCGCGCATCTCGAGCAGGGGGTCGACGACGGCGTTCTGGTCGGAGCCGAGGGCGATGCTCGCGCCGGCGTCGGCGAGCCGCCTGGCCGGGCCGATCCCGTCGCCGAGGTCGGCCTCCGTCGTCGGGCACATGACGACGGTCGCGCCGGCGCTTCCGATCAGCGCGATGTCGGCGTTGGTGAGGTGGGTGGCGTGCACGACGCTCAGGCGCGGCGAGAGCGCTCCGAGGTCGGCGAGCACGCCGGTCGGCGTCAGGCCGTATTCCGCCAGGCAGTCCGCATTCTCCTGCGGCTGCTCGGAGAGGTGGATGTGCAGGGGCGCGGTGGAAGGCAGCCCCGCGAGCACCTCCCGCATGGCGGCCGTGGGCACGGCGCGCACGGAGTGAATCGCGGCGCCGAGGCTGACCCGGCAATCCGGATCCGTGCCGAGGGCGTCCTGCAGGGAGCGCCAGCGTTCCAGCCAGCCCGCCGCCGAACGGTCATCGAAGGCTCGCTGCTCCGGAGCGAGCGGCCACCCGATGCCGCCGGTCAGGTAGAGCGTGTCGAGGAGCACGAGACGGATGCCCACATCGCGGGCCGCTGCGGCCAGCGCGAGTTCCATCGCGTGTTCGCGCGGGTACCGCGAGCCGTCCGGGCGGTGGTGCACGTAGTGGAACTCACCGACGGCCGTCCACCCGCTGACCAGCATCTCCGCGAACACGGCACGGGCGAGGGCGTAGTACCGGTCGGGGTTGAGCCGACCGGCCGCGAGGTACATCGCCTCGCGCCACTGCCAGAAGTCGCCGCCGGCGCCGTGGGTGCGGCCGCGCAATGCGCGATGGAAAGCGTGGGAGTGCGCGTTGGCCATTCCGGGCAGCACGGTGCCGAGGCGCACGTCCCGCGGCCTCGGTGCGCAGCCGGGCGTGAGGCCGGCGATGCGTCCGTCCTCGCCCACCTCGACGCGAACGCCGGCGATCGACTCGCCGTCGATGAGCAGGGTCTCGCACCAGTAGGCGCATTCGGCCACTGAGCTCGACGGGGTTGTCGCCGTCGGGTCGGGCGTCTCGGCGGCGCTCACAGCAGGGTCCTCAGCAGCTTCTCCAAAGCCTCGACCCCGGCCACGCAGTCGTCGGCCGAGGCGAATTCCTCGGGAGAGTGCGAGATTCCGGTGGGATTGCGCACGAAGAGCATGGCGCTGGGCACGCTGGCCGTGAGCACCCCGGAGTCATGACCGGCTCCGGTCGCAAGCGCCGGCACGTCACCGAGAACGGCGCTGAACCGGTCCCGGAGTTCCGGGTCGAAGTGCACCGCATCGGCCCAGGATTCCTCCACGACCGAGACGGAGCATCCGTTCTCGGCCACGACGGCCTCGACCGCCGCGGTGATCTCTCCCAGCAGGGCGCGGGTCTCCTCGTCGGTCTCCGCCCTGGCGTCGAGCCAGGCCTGCACGCTCGACGGGATCACGTTCGTGCCGCCGGGCACGATGTTCATCCGGCCGACGGTGGCCCGGGTGCCCGGGCGGGCCGCGGCCGTGTCCTGCACGGCGAGCACGGCGCGGGCTGCGGCCACCATCGGGTCACGGCGGTCGGCCATCAGGGTGGCGCCGGCGTGGTTGCCCTGGCCGGTCACGGTGAGGCGCCAGCGCCCGTGGGCGAGGATCGAGGAAGCCACAGCCACCGGCCCGCCGAGGTCGATCAGGCCGCGGCCCTGCTCGACGTGCAGCTCGACGAACAGTCCGATTCGCTCCAGCGATTCCCGGTCGGTGCCGAGACGGGCGGGATCGAGTCCGGCGCGGGCCGCGGCGTCGGCCAGCGTGATGCCGTCGGGGTCGACGAGGGCCCTGGCCCGGTCCGCGTGCAGCGCACCGGTCATCAACCTCGAGCCGAGGCAGGCGATGCCGAAGCGGGACCCCTCCTCCTCCGCGAAGACGAGGATGGCGCAGGCCCGCGACGGCACGAAGCCGCTCGCCTGCAGTCGGGCGATGGCGTCGAGCGACGACACGACGCCGAGCGGGCCGTCGAAGGCGCCGCCGCCGGGCACGGAGTCGAGGTGGCTGCCGGTGACGACGGCATCCGGCCCGGGCTCGCCCCACCAAGCCCAGATGTTGCCGTTGCGGTCGGTCTCGACCGCGAGCCCGATGCGCTCAGCGCGTTCGATGAACCAGGCGCGCAGCTCGAGGTCGGCGGCCTGCCAGACGTGCCGGGAGTAGCCGCCACGCTGGGCGTCCCGGCCGGTTCCAGCGATCTCGTCGAGCCCGGCGAGCATCCCATGCGCGAGGAATTCGCTCACTCGGACTCCCACATCGGCACGCGCAGGCCGCGCTCGCGGGCCACCTCTTCGGCGCGCTCGTAGCCGGCGTCGACGTGTCGCATCACACCGGTGCCCGGGTCGTTGGTGAGCACCCGCTCGATCTTCTCGGCGGCGAGCGGGGTGCCGTCGGCGACGATGACCTGGCCGGCGTGGATGCTGCGGCCGATCCCGACGCCGCCGCCGTGGTGGATCGAGACCCAGGTGGCGCCCGACGCGGTGTTCAGCAGGGCGTTCAGCAGCGGCCAGTCCGCGATCGCGTCCGAGCCGTCCAACATCGCCTCCGTCTCCCGGTAGGGCGAGGCGACCGAGCCGGAGTCGAGGTGGTCGCGGCCGATCACGATCGGCGCGGAGAGTTCGCCGGAGGCGACCATCTCGTTGAACTTCAGGCCGGCCAGGTGGCGTTCCTTGTAGCCGAGCCAGCAGATCCGGGCCGGCAGGCCCTCGAAGTGCACCAGGTCCTGGGCCTTGGTGATCCACCGGCGGAGGTGCTCGTCCTCCGGGAACAGCTCGAGGATGGCCTTGTCGGTGGCCGCGATGTCCGCCGGGTCGCCGGAGAGCGCCACCCAGCGGAACGGTCCCTTGCCCTCGGCGAAGAGCGGGCGGATGTAGGCGGGCACGAACCCGGGGAACTCGAACGCGCGCTCGCAGCCGCCCAGCTGCGCCTCGGCGCGGATGGAGTTGCCGTAGTCGAAGACCTCGGCGCCGGCATCCTGGAATCGGGCCATCGCCGTGACCTGCTTGCTCATCGCGGCGCGGGCGCGCAGGGTGAACTCCTCCGGCTTCGCCGCGGCGTAGGCGTGCCATTCGGCCACGGTCACGCCCTCCGGCAGGTAGGACAGCGGGTCGTGCGCGCTGGTCTGGTCGGTGACGATGTCGATCGGCACCCTGCGGGCGAGCAGCTCGGCGAACACGGTCGCGGCGTTGCCGACCAGGCCCACCGAGAGGGCGCGCTTCTCGGCCTTCGCCGCGAGCACGCGTTCGACGGCATCGTCGAGGTCGGTCGTGAGGCAGTCGAGGTAGCCGTGGTCGACCCGGCGCCGCAGCCGGGTCTCGTCGACGTCGACGATCAGCACGACGCCGTCGTTCATGGTGACGGCGAGCGGCTGCGCGCCGCCCATGCCACCGGCCCCGCCGGTGAGGGTGAGGGTGCCGGCCAGGGTGCCGCCACCGTGCTCGTCAAGCCCGCCCCGACGGGCGGCGAGCTTGGCGGCGACCGCGGCGAAGGTCTCATAGGTGCCCTGCAGGATGCCCTGGGTGCCGATGTAGATCCACGAGCCGGCCGTCATCTGGCCGTACATGGTCAGGCCGAGCGCCTCGAGGCGGCGGAACTCCGGCCAGGTGGCCCAGTCGCCGACGAGGTTGGAGTTGGCGATCAGCACCCGCGGCGCCCACTCGTTGGTGCGGAACACGCCGACCGGCTTGCCGGACTGCACCAGCAGGGTCTCGTCCTTCTCCAGGGTCGTCAGGGTGCGCACGATCGCGTCGTAGGCCTCCCAGTTGCGGGCGGCCTTGCCCGTGCCGCCGTAGACGACGAGGTTCTCGGGATGCTCGGCGACCTCGGGGTCGAGGTTGTTCATGAGCATCCGGAGCGGGCCCTCGGTCTGCCAGCTCTTGGCGGTGAGGGTGGTGCCGCGCGCGGCGCGGACGGGACGGGATTCGTTCATGACTGGTTCCTCTGGCTCGTGGCTGTTCTGGATGGGTGACGGTCGGCGACTCGGCGGACCGGGCCGGCCAGTCGTGGTCGGGCTCAGGCGTGCTCGCGGGGTTCAGGCGGGGCCGGGGCGGTCTTGCCGAGCCCGGCCGACACGGTGCCTGCGGCGCGCACGAGCAGGGGACCGTATCGGTCGAGGTCGGCCGGGGTGACCCGGTAGCTCGGGATGACGAGGCTGAGGGCGGCCACGACCCGCTGCTCGGAGCGGATCGGGGCGGCGATGGCCGTGACATCCGTTTCGACGCCGCGCTCGACGACGACGTACCCGACCGCCGGGGTGTGGCCGGTGAGCACCTGGCCGACCGCGGACCGTTCGAGCGGCACGGTGCGGCCGACCCAGTTGGCGTGCCGCACAGAGTGGGTGCCCGGGGCGATGGCGATGTAGAGGCTCGAACGGTCGTGGCCCTCCACGCTGAGATACGCGGACTCGCCGGTCAGGGCGACGAGGTCTTCCATCGCCTGCCTGGACAGGGTCACCAGCGACTCGCTGCTCAGCGACTGTGCCCCGAGTTGGATGATCCGGCTGCCCGGCCCGTAGCTTCCGTCGTCGCCGCGGCGCACGAAGCCGCGCGTCTCGAGGGTGCGCAGCAGACGAAGGGCGGTGCTGGGGGAGAGGTCGACGGCGCGCGAGCTCTCCGAGAGGGTCAGCCCGTCTCCGTCGCAGATCACGGCGAGCAGGTCGAGCGCGCGCTCCACGGTGCGGGTGGACGACTCGGCCATGTTGCTCCCTTGCCTTAATTATTCCATTCAGTAAAACACGAATGCCACTGGCTGGCAATACTCATCGACCGGAGGGTGGCCGGAGAATGGCTGCGTTCCGATCGCGGTCCCAGCCGTGGGCGGGATAATCAGTCATGACGACTGAGGCTCTGCTCGCCCTCGGGGCCGAGAAGTTCGTGCTCCTGACCACATTCCGCAAGACCGGAGACCCTGTGAAGACGCCGGTCTGGGTGGCTGTCGATGCCGACCGGTTGCTGGTGACGACGGCATCCTCCTCGGCCAAGGTCAAGCGGCTGCGGCATACCGCCCGGATCGAGCTCGCGGCGTGCAATGCGCGCGGGGTCGTGACGGACGCCGCGGTGACCGTCACTGCGCAGGCGGAGGTTCGCGCCGATGAGGCCACGATCGCCGCGCTCGAGGCGGCGTTGCTGGGCAAGTACGGTCTGGCCTACCGGGCGATCCGCAGTGCTCGGAGGCTGAGCGGTTCCGCGACGGAGTCGGTGGCCATCGTGATCACGCCCGCCTGACCGGCGCCGGCTGCGGTCGGTCGGTCAGTTGCCGACGTTCACGCCGCGCTGGGCCATGAACGGCACGGCGTCGACGGCGGTCCCGTCGATCCTGACCTCGAAGTGCAGGTGGCAGCCGGTCGAGGCGCCGGTGCTGCCCACCCCGGCGATCACCTGGCCGGCACTCACCCGATCGCCGACACCGACCAGGATCTCCCCGGCGGCGATGTGTGCGTAGCCGGTCTCGATGCCGTTGCCGTGGTCGAGCAGGATCCAGTTGCCGTAGGTGCCCAGCGCGCCGGCGGACTCGACGATGCCGTCGGTCGCCGCGTAGATGGCCGCGTCGCAGCCGGCGCCGATGTCGGTGCCGCGGTGGAAGTCGCTCACCCCGGGCACCGGGTGCACGAGACGCGGTCCGAATGAGTCGGTGATGCGCCCGGCGGCCGGCCTGGCCCACCCTTGGTCGCTGAGACGCCCGGTGTCGGCAACCGGCGGAATCGCCGGGAGCGGTCTCAGCTCGCTCACCACGGCGGCGGCCGGGGTGGTCAGGGCGAGGGCGGCGAGGTCGGCGGATGCCGCGTCGACGTCGGCCTGCGCGACCTGGACGACAGCGAGGGTGTCGGCGACCGGGACCGCAGCCATCACGGCCTGGGCCGCGTCATCCTGTTTCTCGAGCGATTGCTCGCGCTCGGTGTCGGCGGCGACCCGCGCGCGCACCTCGTCCAGGTTCGCGGTGAGCCTGGACAGGGCGTCGAGCGTGCCGAGCTGGAAGAGCAGATCGCGTCCGGTCGTGTCGTCGAACAGCACGTCGACGGTGGCCGTGCCGGATTGCTGCATCAGCCCCCGGACGAGCATCGCCAGCACCCGGCGGGACGCGTCGGCCGTGGTGACCGCCTTCTCCCTCAGCGCGTGCACGAGGTCGGCCCGGCTGGCGGCGGCCTCGTAGTCGGCCTTGGCTGAGGCGTAGGCGAGATTCGCCTTACCCAGGATGGTCCGTGCAGCGCCCAGCTGGGCCTGGGCCGTTGCGACGGCGGCGGCGTGGCGTGCGGAGGCGGCGTGGCGTGCGGAGGCGGCGGCGAAGGCTGCCGCGGAGGCTCGTTCAGTCCCGGCCCGGGCGGCGCGGGCTGCGTTAGCGGCCGCGGCGGCGGCGGCTTGCCGTGCGGCGGTGGACACCTTCGGTGCCGTTGGGCCGAAGACCTGTGGAGGCTCCGGAGCCGCGACCGTCGGCGTCGGCGTCGGCGCCGGCGTCGGGGTGGGCGTGGCAGTGGGGGTGGGGTCCGGTGTCGGTGTGGGGTCGGGTGTGGGGGTGGGCGCCGGTGTCGGTGTGGGGTCGGGGTCGGGCGTGGGGTCCGGTGTCGGTGTCGGTGACGGGGTGGGGTCGGGCGTGGGGGTGGGGTCGGGCGCAGGATCCGGAGTCGTCACGACGGGAGTCGGCGTGGGGGCGGGCGCAGGGGCGGGTGCGGGAATTGGCGCGGGCGCAGGTTCGGGCGCTGGCGCTGGCGCTGGCGCCGGTGCGGGGGCGGGTGCGGGGGCGGGTGCCGGTGCCGGGGCGGGCTCGGGCGCGGGTGCTGGTGCGGGTGCCGGTGCGGGATCCGAGGCCGGAAGGGGGGCGGGGACCTCCACCGCGACCACGGTTTGCCCATCATCGGCGTGCGCCGACGTCGGTACGCCCACGATCGCCAGCGCGACGATCACGATCGACGCAAGCGGGAGCGCCAATCGCCGGGACCGATGCGGGTTTCCGGGGCGACTGGTTCGACGAACACTTCGTAGTGAGCTCATGAGCCTATGCAATCCATGTTCGGGTAATGGACAGCCAGATGGAACGGGTCAGCGTCCGGCCATCATTACACGCGCGGGCGGGGGGCACAAGCATCCGGTTGCGCGGGCCGGGAGGTGCGGGCTGGGGCGCCGGGGAGGCCATCTCAGACCGCCACGAGGGCGCGACGCAGGAACGAATCGATCACCAGGCCGGCCTCCCGGAGTGATTCGGGGGCGAGCGACGCCGGCGACGCCACAGTCCCATTCGGCGCTCCGGCGCGGTGGAGCCGATCGTGCAGCAGGATCAGCGCGGAGAGGACGTCGGAAAGCTCACCGTCGGCGGTGGCGTGCAGCATCCTGACCTGGGCATGGCGGAGGTCGGGACCGGGCGCGCAGCCCAATTCTCGGTCCAAAATCCGGCGGAATCGGTCGAATGCCGCCAGGCCGTCGGCCGGCCGGCCGGCCAGCTCCATTCCCAGGATCAGGGCGGTCCAGGCGCGCTCGTTCAGCGGGTCGCCGTCGGCGGCCTGGCCGGCCCAGCCCACCGCTTCCCCCGGCCGGAAGAGGGCAGAGGCGGACTCCGCGGCGAGGATCCTCGCTTCGGTGACCCGGGCAGCGTGGCGGGAACGTTCATCGGCAGCCCAGGCGGGCAGCAGTTCGCTGCCGAGCAGCGGCCCGACCGCCAGGCCGAGGGCCTCGCTCAGCAACGGAAGGGCATCCGCGGCTCCGGAATGCTGGGCGAGGCGGAGCAGCGTGTCGAACCGATCAAGGTCAAGGTCGACCAGGGCCTTGTCCATGACGTAGCCGCCGTTGACCGTCTGCAGTGGACCGCGCTTGCCGGCGCCCGGCTGCAGGTTCCGGCGCAACACGCAGACGTAGCTTTCCAGGGTGGGCTGCGCTTCAACGGGCGGGTTGCCGCCCCAGAGGAGATCGATCAGGTGCTCCTTGGATACCGGGGTCCCCAACTGGAGCAGCAGGATTTCGAGGATCTGCCGGGGCTTGGGTCCGCCAAGGTGATGGGCGCCGAGGACGGCGCCGCCCCGGCAGACTCGCAGGTTGCCGAGGATCTGGATGGTGACGCGGCCGGGAGGTGTTTCGAATGTTGGCCCGGATGAGCCATGTGTTCTTTCCATGACGGCCTCCAATAGCGGATTGGCTTCCAGACTGCCGACCATGTCGATCGTGAGTAAGCCGCAGGTGAGGGATGCCCGGCTCCCCAAAATTCGGGGGTCGCGGATTCGGCCGATCTGCGGCATCGTCAGGGCCGGCACGGCTAGACCCGCGGGAGGGTGGCCACGACGGTGGTGCCCTCGCCCATCCGAGAGGTGATGACAAGGTCACCACCGACCACCCGCACGGTGTCCCGCATGATCCGGAGGCCCAGATGACCGTCGGGCGATGGGCTGTCCGGATCGAAGCCGCGCCCGTTGTCGCGCACCGTCAGCGTGGTGCGATCCTTGTTCTGCACGAGCGCGAGCTCGACCACGCAGGCGCCGGCGTGCTTGACCGTGTTGGCGAGGGCCTCCCTGGCCACGCGGTACAGCATCGCGGCCCGGTCCCGGTCGAGTTCGATCCGTTCGGGCAGCGAGACGATGGCCTCGATTTCCTGGCCGGCGAGAGGCGCGGTGAGTCCGAGCAGGGCCTTGGTCAGGCCCAGCAGCGCGAAGTCGGGCGGATACAGCTCGGTCGTCATTCCGCGGAGGGTGCCGAGGTTGCGCTGCAGGATCGAGCGGGCGCGGCCGAAGAGTGGGCGTTCTCCCGGCGGCCCGTGCGTTTCTTCCGCCGCGAAGGCGTAGGAGAGACCGGCCAGGTCCTGGATGACCTCATCGTGCAGTTCGCGGGCGATCCGCCTTCGTTCGTAATCCGAGGCCGCGATGGCGTGCTGCAGCAGCCGCCGACGGGATGCCTGGTCGGCCTGGATGCGTCGGGCCAGCCTGGTCGCGGGCAGGAGCTGTGCGAGCTGTAGCGCGAGCAGCGACACTGCGAAGACCGGGGTGATCTCCTCGGTCAGAGCCAGTTGCTCCTCCCGCACTGCCTCATCATCGAAGTAGGCCTCGAACATGATCGGCCGGCCTGCGGCATCCGCCGAGCGTACATTGATCTCCACCAACTCGCCCAGGGCGTAGTCCTGCTCGTTGTCGGCCTCGCGCTGGGTGCCGAACGACGCTCGCTCCGCACCCCCGGCCAGCAGGTCGGTGCTCCAGCGGGGAAGCGGGAAGCTGCGTCCGATCAGCGACGGCAGGTCGGAGTAGATGATCCGCCCGTTCGGGTCCCACACCTTCACCCGCACGATGTAGCCCTCGGCCAGCCAGGGTGCGAGCGTGCGGGTGAGAATGCGCAGGGCGGCGGGTTCGCCGGCGCGGAGCTGCTCCGTGATGAGAGGGGCGACCGTGCGGTCGGCGAGCTCCTGGGTGTGCTCGGTGGCGGACGCGAGGATGTGGCGCTCCGCCTGGCCACGGATCCAGAGCGCCACCGGCACGGAGATCGCCACCAGGGTGAGGAGTCCGAGTAGCAGGAAGCGGGTGACCTCCGCGCGCACCTCGGAGCGCTCGGTTGACCTCCCGTCGCCCAGGAGCGATGGGTCGGCAGCCAGGGTCGTCGGCCTAGACATTCCCCGGCGCCGTCGGCTCAGACACGTTCGTTCACCCCGACCAGGCCGAGCCGAGTGGCGCTCACGACCGCCTCGAGTTGGGAATGCACCTCGAGCTTCGCGAGGATGGACTTCACGTAGCCACGGCAGGTGTTCTCGGAGATCCCGAGGGTCAGGGCATTGGCCCGCACGTCGTTTCCCCGGGCCATCAGGTGCAGCACCTCGAGCTCGCGCCGGGTGAGGGCTTGCACGGCGGGGTTGTACTCGTGCAGACGCCACTGCGCACTCAGTTGCGCGACCAGCGACGGGTGCACCATGAATCCGCCGACCCTGGCGTGGCGCAAGGTGTCCAGCATTCCGATCAGTGACCCGTCCTTCGGCAGGAACGCGCACACCCCGATCGAGGCCGCCCGTTCGAGGACTTCCGGGGTGGGATCACCCGTGAGCATCACGATCCGGGTGGCGGGAGCCTGGGCCAGGATCAGGGCGGCGACGCTCAGGCCGCTTTCGTCCGGCAGGTGGTAGTCCAACACGACGAGGTCCGGCCGCAGCGTGTCGCACAGCTCGATCGCCCGGCGGCCGTTGTTCGCCAAACCGACCGTGCACAGGTCCGCTTCGCGATCGAGAGCCTCGGCCAGGAGCTCTGCGAAAGTATTGTGATCGTCGACGATGAGGATCCGGATCATGTCACTCCTTGGGCGGGGAGTCGGTGGCGCGGTTCACGTCACTGGGTTTCTCCGGCGCGCCCGGATTCGGGGCCGGGCGGCCGGTGGTGAGCTTCATTATGCGCCCGGTTCGCGGTGCGGTCCACGCGCCCGCCCGCCCCCGTTCAGGGACTAGCGGAGGGTCCGTTCTGGTGCAGTCGTGCCTATTTCCGCCCGCTGGACTCAGCGGAGGGGCCCGGCGACGGAGGCCGCGGCATCCATCACCGCGCCGGATGCCACCAGGGCCACGACCGCCTCGATCTCGGGGGAGAGAAAGCGGTCGTGGCCGGGGCCCTCTGCCACGGTGCGCACCAGGTCGCGCACGGCTCCGGTCGCGGCGCCCGGCCGCACCGGGGCGCGCAGGTCGAGGGAGCGCGCGGCGGTCATGATCTCGATCGCGAGCACCCGCTGCAGGCCATCGATCGAGTGGCGCAGCTTGCGGGCCGCGGCCCAGCCCATCGACACGTGGTCCTCCTGCATCGCCGACGACGGGATCGAGTCGACGGATGCCGGCACCGCCAGCCGTTTGAGCTCGGAGACGATCCCGGCGGCGGTGTACTGCGCGATCATCAGGCCGGAGTCGACGCCGACCTCGTGCGCCAGGAACGGCGGCAGCCCCTTGTTGCGGTTCGCGTCGAGGTGCCGGTCGGTGCGGCGTTCGCTCATGCTGGCGACGTCGGCAGCGGCGATTGCGAGGAAGTCGAGCACGTAACCGACCGGGGCGCCGTGGAAGTTGCCGTTGGACGCTACCCGGCCGTCGAGGGTGACGACGGGGTTGTCGACCGCGCTGGCCAGCTCGCGCCCGGCGATCAGCGCGGCGTGGTCGGCCGTGTCGCGGGCGGCGCCGTGCACCTGCGGGGAGCAGCGCAGCGAGTAGGCGTCCTGAACGGTGGGGTCGTCCGGGCCGGCGTGGCTGGCGAGCAGTGGGGAGCCGTGCAGCAGCGCGCGCAGGTTCCCCGCGCTCGCCGCCTGCCCGAGCTGGGGGCGGAGGGCCTGCAGGTCGGCGGCGAAGGTCGCATCCGTGCCGAGCAGAGCCTCGACGCTCATCGCGGCGGCGATGTCGGCCGTCGTGAGCAACCGAGTCAGGTCGGCCAGGGCGAGCACCAGCATGCCGAGCATGCCGTCGGTGCCGTTGATCAGGGCGAGGCCCTCCTTCTCGGCGAGAACGACGGGCGCGATGCCGGCCGCGGCGAGGGCAGCCTGGCCGCTCATCGGCGTGCCGGAGGCGTCACGCACCCGGCCCTCGCCCATCACCGCGAGGGCGCAGTGGGCGAGCGGGGCCAGGTCGCCCGAGCAGCCGAGCGACCCGTATTCGTGCACGACGGGCGTGATCCCGGCATTGAGCACGGCGGCGTAGGTCTCGGCGGTGACCGGGCGCACGCCCGTGCGGCCGGTCATCAGGGTGGACAGTCGCAGCAGCATGAGCGCGCGCACCACCTCGCGCTCCACCTCGGGGCCGCTGCCGGCGGCGTGCGAGCGCACCAGGCTGGCCTGCAACTGGGCGCGGCGATCGCTCGTGATGAAGGTGGTCGCCAGGGCGCCGAAGCCGGTGGAGATGCCGTAGTGCGGGTTGACGTCGACGGCCAGGCCGTCGATGATCCGCCGGGTCGCGGCGACTCCGTCCAGCGCGGCCGGGTCGAGCACGATCGGGGCGTCCAGTCGGGCGACCGCGACCAGGTCGGTGAAGGACACCGGGCCGGCGCCCACGGTGACGACCGCAGGGCTGACGACTGCGGGGGCTGCGTGGCCGTCGGATGCGGGGCTGACGACTGCGGGGGCTGCGTGGCTGAGGGACATACTCCGATTGGACACCAGTGCGGGCCATGCCACCACTCGTTTAGACTGGCTGCTGTCCGGGATCCCGGACATGGAGAGGAAGTTGTCGCATGGCCGGCTCGAAGGTTCCGGCGGCGGAGGCCACGCTGCGCATCCTCTCCCATCTGGCGGGGCAGCGCGGTCCGGTGCCGGCTTCGGCGATCGCCACGGCGCTCGGCCTGCCGCGGTCGACCGTCTACGACCTCCTGGCCGTGCTCGCCGACCGGGGCTTCGTGCTCCACCTGCCGGAGGAGCGCCGCTACGGGCTGGGCGTCGCCGCCTTCGAGCTGAGTTCCGGCTTCTCCCGGCAGCAGCCGCTCTCCCACCTCGGCCGCCCGCTGATCGCCGCGCTCGTGGACCGGATCGGCGAGAGCGCGCACCTCGTCGTGCTGCACGGCCGGGACGTGGTCTACCTGATCGAGGAGCGGGCGCCGCGCCGGCCCTCGCTCGTGACGGATGTCGGCGTGCGCCTGCCCAGCCACCTCACCGCGAGCGGGCGCGCCCTTCTCGCGGCGCTGCCGAATGCCCAGCTGCGCGCGCTGTATCCCAACGCGGCGGCGTTCGCCGCCCGCGACGGGCAGGGTCCCCGCACCTCCGGTGAGCTGCGCCGGCTGCTGGAGCGGGTGCGGGCCGACGGGTTCGCCCAGGAGGACGGCGAGATCACGGCGGGGATGGCATCCGTGGCCGTGGCGGTGCGGGACCACGCCGGCTGGCCGGCCGCGGGGATCGCGGTCACCTTCCCCCGAGAACGGATCGCGCCGGCGGAGTGGCCGGCCCTCGCCGCGGAACTGGCCGGCACCGCCGCGGAACTCTCCCGCCGCATCCGCGGGCGTCCGTCCGGCTGAGTGCTCGCTCCCGGAGCCTCGATCCGCCCCCGAAGCTGCCTCAGCCGGCGAACAGGGCGATCAGCAGGGCAACGTAGACGACGACGAACACGGCCGGCGTCACGAACCGCACCACGTTCACCCAGGGTGCCGCCGACAGGATGCGCCGGGTGACGGCCGACATGCCGCCCACGGCGCGCAGGTCGGCGATGACGGCCAGGGCCTCGTTGGCGGCGTTGATCTGCACCAGCGCGCCGAGGATGCCGGAGGCCAGCAGCACCCCGGCGGCCGCGACCCGCACGCTCGGGTCGGCTGTGGCCAGGCCCAGGACCAGGAAGCCCACCAGCGCCGTGAGCAGGAAGGTGGGGGCGACCTGGGACACGATGATGTGCCAGCGGGTCTTGACCCACAGGTTGATGAGCTCGGATTCAGTCATGCGGGGCTCCACTTCGATCGCCGCGGACGGACGACATGCTCCATTCTTACGCCCATCCGGTGCATCGAGGCTCAGTGTCCGAGCGCCCCATGCAGGAACGCGGCGACCCGTGCGCGGATGCCCTCGTCGAGGATGCCGATCGAATGCACCGCGCCGGGCACCGCGACCAGCTCGTGGTCGATGCCGAGGCGTTCGAGGTTCGTGCTGAACCGGGTGGCCTGGGCGAGGGGGATGAACTCGTGGTCGGACTGGGCGATGAAGACGGGCGGGTCGGTGCGGTCGAGTCGCCGGGCCGGCGATGCGGCGACGGCCTGGGGGCAGTCGGCGAGCGACGAACAGCCGAGGTACCGGAGCACGAGGTCCTGCAGCCGCTCCGAGGCTCCGTCGGTGGCGAGGGCCTGGCCGGTCAGGTCCGTCGGACCGGAGAGTTCGGCGACCGCGGCGACGCGTGACCCCTCGGTGAGCGGGCCCGAGCCTCGGGTGCCGAGGAGCAGGGCGAGGTTCGCGCCGGCCGAACCGCCGAATGCGCCGATCCGGGCCGGGTCGATGCCGAACCGGGCCGCGTTGTCGGGCCGACGGATCCATTCCACGGCCGTGGCGAGGTCGTCGATCGCGGCGGGGAACACCGAGGCGGGCGCGAGCCGGTAGTCGACCGAGTACGCGACGAACCCCTCCGAGGCGAGCCATTCGCAGACCCCGCGCCAGTCGTCGTTGGCCTTGTCGCCGCGAGTCCAGCTGCCGCCGTGGATGGACACGACTGCGGGCAGCGCCGCGGCGCCGGGGGTGCCGGGGGTCGATCCTGCAGGGGAGCACACGTCGAGGGCGAGCGGGGTGCCGTCGGCCTCGGTCGTGTAGACGACGTCGGCCGTGACCGTCACGCCCTCCGGCTTGGCGAACGTGCGGATGCCGAGCATCGACGCGCTGGGCGCTCCGACGGCGGTGCCCTTCGACGCGGCGATGGTCGCGTCGGGGACTGTCGTGCCCGACTGCAACCCGGCCAGGCCGGCGGTGCCGACGAGGGCGACGGCGAAGACGGTCAGGACCGTGAGCAGGCGGGCGCGCCGGGTGGCGAATCGGGTGTGGGGAAGGCGGGTTTTCACGAGTGCTCCGAAGTGCGGGGGTATGCCTTTGAGAATAGGTCGTCTTCCACCGGGCGGCGAATCCCGTTCGGGGGTGACGAGCGGCGCCCCCGCGCGCCCGCCGTTCAGGATGAGGACGGCGGGCGCACCGGTGGTTCTGCCGGGGCATCGAAAGGTTCTTCGGGTTCTTCGGGGCCTTCGAGGCGCGGGCGGAGGGCGGCCAGGATGCGCTTGACGTCCATCGCGATGGAGGAGGCCACCGCCATCGACGTGATCGGGGCGGTGTCCCTGCGCTCGTCGAGCTCGGCCATCAGCGCCTTGACTGCGGCATCCGCCTCGGTGATCGCCGCCTGTTCGGGGGCGTCCGGGTCCCACTCCGTCAGCGCTGCGGCGACCGCGGCCAGGGTGGCGCTCACGGCGGGCCGGAGCTCCGGGCGGAGTTCGAGGGGGACGGGTGTTCCCCAGACGGCGCCGGCCAGGACATCCGTCAGGTCGCGCACGTGGAAGGTGACCGTCTCGAAGGCGGACAGGTCGTCGTAGTCCGCGGAAAGGTCGCGGCGGTGGAAGCGCGCCCGCGGATTGCCCTTCCGACTGTCGTCGGCGTGCTGCAGCGCGGTCCTGACCTCGCGGCCGAGCTCCACGAGCGCCCGGTTGCGGGTGGCCCAGCCGTCGCGCTCGGGAGGCCAGGCCTCGGTCAGCGCCTGGGAGATCTCGGTGAGATGGTCGGCCAGGCTCGTGCGGAATCGCTTCAGCTGCAGGCCGACCGCGTCGAAGGCCAGCGGCGGCAGCACCAGGAGGTTGACGGCGAGCCCGATCACGATCCCGAGACTCATCTGCTCGAGGTACCCGATCGAGTAACCGTCGGCGTTCGGGCCGCCGATGATGAGCACGAACAGGGCCGTCACCGGGATGTACTCCCGGTTCGCGCCGAACCAGCCGGTGGCCGCGATCACGGCGCCGATGCCGACCGCGAGCGAGATCGTGAACACGTTGGGTTCGCTGAAGATGAGCACCGCGGCCGCCAGGAGGATGCCGACCACCAGCCCGCCCAGGGTCTGCAGGGCGTTCCTCACCGAGCTCATCAGCGTGGGGTACATGCTCACGAGCGCGCCCAGCGGTGCGTAGTAGGGGTACCCCTCGGCGACGCCCGGCAGGAGCGGCGCCACCGACCAGGCGATCGCCACGGCGACCGCGGCCTTCAGCGCCTGCACAAGCTTGGGGCTGGTGGCGCTCGTGCCCAGCCAGGAAATGGCGGTGCGCGCCGGACGTGCGACCGACCGTGTCACGGGGAGTCCGCCCCGCGGCTCGGGCCGGCCGCCGAGGTTCCGGGGCCGGTGAGGTCTTTCGCGAAGCAGACGCTGAACTCCTCACCCACGTACTGTCCGAACGGGGCGATCTCCCGGTAGCCGCACTGTCGGTAGAACGCCAGGGCGGCGTCGCTCTGCGGTCCGGTCTCCAGCACGACCTGACGGATGCCGGCGGCCAGGGCATCCGCTTCGGCCCGGGCGAGCAGGCGGCCGGCGACGCCGCGGCCGCGCGCGTCAGGGAGCACGAACATCCGTTTCAGCTCGGCAGTGCCGTCGCCCTGGCTCACGAGCGCGGCGATGCCCAGCGCCAGGCCGGATGCGTCCCGCGCCGCGTAGAAGGTCACGCCGGGCAGTTCGAGCTCGTCGACGCCGAGCAGGAAGTTGCTTTCGGGCGGGTAGAGGGACTGCGCGTACTCGGCGCTCTGGCGGAGCAGGGCGGCGATCCCGGGCTGCCTCGGCGACTCGATCGCGATGGTCGTCAGCATGGAATCAGACTAGACGGAGAAAGCACTCCGTGACTTAAGAGCATCGATCGGGTAACGTAGGTAAGTCGGCTCTTGACACCGCGCAATTTTTACGTGTGCGCGGATGGGTTTGTAAGTCAGGATGGGCCGGTTTCCCAGTAATCCGCTGGTGAAAAATCACTGTATGTGAACGGCCCCGGCCATAGACTGCCCGGGTTCTCAGGTTGCGTCGCGCATGTGCGTCGTCGTTCTGCCATGTACTCAACACAACCCAGGAACTTTTCTATGCCTAATAGCAAGAATCCGGCCGTCGGCCGTTCGAATAAGAATTACGATCCCAAGTACTCCGCCAAGGGCGGACCCGCACGCGGCGGCAGCGCCCCGGGCAGCAAGAGCCCCGGACACCGCGGCCACCACGACGACGCCGCGGCGCCGAAGAAGGCCCGCTGGAATGCCGGAGAGCGCGCGGACCGCGCCGCCGGCCGCCCGGCCAACGACCGTCCCGCCTACGGCAACGACCGCCCGGCCTACGGCCAGCGCTCGGAACGTCCCGCCTACGGTGACCGCCCGAACCGCACCGACCGTCCGGCGTACAACAACGACCGTCCCCGCACGGACCGTCCCGCCTACAACAACGACCGCCCGTCGTACAACGGCGCCCCGCGCACGGATCGCCCGACGCACAGCAACACCGAGCGTCCGTCCTACAACGACCGTGCTCCGCGCACCGATCGGCCCGCCTACAACAGCGACCGTCCCCGCACGGACCGTCCGGCTTACGGCGACCGTGCTCCGCGCACGGACCGCCCCGCCTACAACAATGACCGTCCCCGCACGGACCGTCCGGCCTACGGCGACCGTGCTCCGCGCACGGACCGGCCCGCCTACAACAACGACCGTCCCCGCACGGACCGTCCGGCCTACGGCGACCGTGCTCCGCGCACCGACCGCCCCGCCTACAACAACGACCGCCCGTCCTACGGCGACCGCGCTCCCCGCACGGACCGCCCCGCGTACAACAGCGACCGTCCCTCCTATGGCGACCGTCCGGCCCGCTCGAACTCCGATCGTCCGTCCTACGGTGACCGTCCGGCCCGCTCGAACTCCGATCGTCCGTCCTACGGTGACCGTCCGGCACGTTCCAACTCCGATCGTCCGTCCTACGGCGACCGTCCGGCCCGCACCGAGCGTCCCTCCTACGGGGACCGCCCCGAGCGCTCGCACTCCGACCGCCCGAACCGTTCGCACGACGACGGTGGCCACTCCAGCAACTTCTACCCGAGCCGCGACACCAAGGCGCACTTCGCCGCCGGTGACGACGTGGTTCTGGAGCGCCTCGAAGCCATCGCGACCACGGCGGCTGAAGTCGTCGGGGTGACCTTCGGCGATCTGGGCCTCGGCGAGAACATCGTTCGCGAGCTGGCCACCCTCGGCGCCGCTACCCCGTTCCCGATCCAGGCCGCGACCATCCCGGATGTCCTCGCCGGCCGCGACGTGCTCGGCCGCGGCAAGACCGGTTCCGGCAAGACCATTGCCTTCGGTGCTCCGCTCGTGGAGAAGCTGCTCGAGAACAACGGCGCCAAGGACCGCAAGATGGCTCGCAAGCCCCGCGCGCTCATCCTGGCTCCGACCCGTGAGCTGGCCCTGCAGATCGACCGAACCATCCAGCCCATCGCCCGCAGCGTCGGCCTCTTCACCACCCAGATCTACGGCGGCGTTCCGCAGTACCGCCAGGTCAGCGCCCTGCAGCGCGGCGTGGACATCATCATCGGCACCGCCGGCCGCATCGAAGACCTCATCGAGCAGGGTCGCCTCGACCTGTCCGAGGTTGTCGTCACCGTCCTCGACGAGGCCGACTACATGTGCGACCTGGGCTTCCTCGAGCCGGTTCAGCGCATCCTGCGCCTGACCAAGAAGGGCGGCCAGAAGCTCCTCTTCTCGGCCACCCTGGACAAGGGCGTCGCCCAGCTGGTCAAGGAATTCCTGACCAACCCGGCCGTGCACGAGGTTGCCGGTGAAGACCAGGCCTCCTCCACCATCGACCACCGCGTGCTCATGATCGAACACCGTGACAAGAGCGCCATCATCGGCCAGCTCGTCGACCGCCAGGGCAAGACGCTGATCTTCTCCCGCACCCGTGCCTACGCCGAGCAGCTCGCCGAGCAGCTCGAAGACGCCGGCGTGAAGGCGACCAGCCTGCACGGCGACCTGAACCAGGCCCGCCGCACCCGCAACCTGCAGATGCTGACCAGCGGACGCGTCAACGTGCTGGTCGCCACGGATGTCGCCGCCCGCGGCATCCACGTCGACGACATCGACCTGGTCATCCAGGCCGACGCCCCCGACGAGTACAAGACATACCTGCACCGCTCGGGCCGCACCGGCCGCGCCGGCAAGTCCGGCACCGTCGTGACGCTCATCCCGAAGCAGCGTCGCCGCCGCATGGACGAGCTGCTCGGCCGCGCCGAGATCGAGGCCAGCTTCACCAGCGCCGCCCCCGGCGATGCGGCCGTTCGCGACCTCGCGGACAGCTAGGCAGCGGTAGCCGCAGCACGACCTGGGAGGGGCATCCACCGTTACCGGTGGGTGCCCCTCCCTCGTTCCCGGCAGGCGGCGTCAGCGGCGGGCCGCGCGGCGGCCGGCCGCGCGCGCGATGGCCTTCCCTGTTTCCTCGATCCAGAGCACCGAGGAGCCGACCAGCACGGCCAGGCCCCACTGGGTCGCCGTGAGCGACGTGGTGTCGAAAAGTGCCTGCAGCACGTCGACCTGCACCACGAGGATCTGCAGGATGATCACGGCGACGAGAGCCACCCAGATGCTGCGGTTGGTGAAGGTCTGGAGCGAGAAGACGGAGTGGGTGTCCGAGCGCACATTGAGCAGGTTGAACACCTGGTAGAAGACGAAGGTGGTGAACGCGAGGGTGCTGGCGAAGGCAGGGTTCCCCGCGCTGTCCGGGAAGAGCGCCGGCGCCTGGGTGAGAACGGTGAGGGTTCCCGCGGCCATGACGAGGCCGAGCCCGAGAATCCGGAGCAGCCGCTCCCGGGTGAGCAGCCGTTCGTCAGACGGGCGAGGCGGCCGGTTCATCGTTCCGGGTTCGGCCGGGTCAACGCCGAGCGCGAGCGCGGGAGGCCCGTCCATGATGATGTTGACCCAGAGAATCTGGAGCGCGGTGAACGGTGCACCGGCGGCCCACCCCGTGACGCCCGCGATCAGGAAGATGAGCACGAAGCCCCACGCCGTGGTGAGCTGGAACCGGACGAACTTCAGAATGTTGGCATAGATGCCGCGACCCTCCCGCACCGCGGCGACGATCGTGGAGAAGTTGTCGTCGGTGAGGATCATGTTGGCGGCGCCCTTTGAGACATCCGTGCCGGTGATGCCCATGGCGATGCCGATGTCGGCCTGCTTCAGGGCCGGTGCGTCGTTGACGCCGTCGCCGGTCATGGCGACGACGTTGCCACCGGCCTGCAACGCCCTGACCACCCGGATCTTGTGGGCCGGGGTGACCCGGGCGAGCACACCATAGTCGGCGGCGCGGGCCGCGAGCTCGAGGTCGTCGAGGTCGTCGAGCGTGGGACCGGCCGCGGCTTCGCCCGGCAGGCCCAGGTTGCGGGCGATCGCCGAGGCCGTGACGAGATGGTCGCCCGTGATCATGTGAACCCGGATGCCGGCGCCGAGCGCCACCGCGATGGCCTCGGCCGCCTCGACCCGCGGGGGGTCGACGATTCCGACGACGGCGTAGAGGGTCAGTCCGGTGACCAGTGACCGACCTGAGTCGTCTCCCGGAACGGTTCCGGTGTCAAGCGTGCGTCCGGCGATCATGATCGTGCGGAGGCCCTCTCCGGCCAGCTCCTGGACGGCGTCGTGGATCCGTTGCCGCAGCGTGTCGTCGAGTGGACGGATGCCGTCGTCGGTCAGCACCGAGTCGGTCAGGGGCAGCAGAGCGCCCGGTGCGCCCTTGGCGAAGCAGCGGAGCTCGGGCGGTCGCGGGGGACCTGCCGCCGGCTCCGCCATCCGGTGGAACGTGGCCATGAACTTGTAGTCGGAGTCGAAGGGGACCTCGGCCACCCGCGGGTGGGCCCGCCGCGCGCCGGCGACGTCTACGCCACCCTTCTCGGCCAGCACGGCCAGAGCCCCTTCGGTGGGGTCGCCGACCAGCACGCCGTCGTTCAGCACGGCGTCGTTGCAGAGGGCCATGGTGAGGAACGCCTCTGTGAGGTCGGGCATCGGCCGGTCGTCGCCGGTGAGGATCCTGCCGTCGGTGGCGTAGCCCTCGCCGGTGATGCGGAAATCGCGGCCGTGGGTGTGCAGCCGGCGGGCGGTCATCTCGTTCATGGTCAGCGTGCCGGTCTTGTCTGTGGCGATGTGGCTGACGCTGCCGAGGGTTTCCACCGCCGAGAGCTGCTTGATGATGGCACCCTGGGCGGCCAGCCGGGAGGCACCCATCGCCAGGGTGAACGCGACCACCGCGGTGAGGCCCTCCGGTATGGTCGCCACGGCCAGCGACACGGCGGTGATCAGGAGCTCGGACCAGGATTCGCCGCGCACGAGACCCAGCACGAAGACGATCGCCACCACTACCAGTGCCGCAACGGTGAGTAGTTGGGCCAGCTGGTTGATCCTCCGCTGCAACGGCGTCTTGTCGTTCTTCACCTCGCTCAGGAGTGCCGCGATGCCGCCGACCGCCGTGCCCATGCCGGTGTCGGTGACCACCATGGTGGCCCGGCCACGGGTGACCAAAGTGTTCATGAAGAGCATGTTGGTGCGGTCGGCGAGCGGCAAGCCGGAATCACTCAGCGACGGGATCGTCTTGCCGACCGGCTCGGATTCGCCGGTCAGGGTCGCCTCCGCCACCTGCAGGCCTGCATTGACGATGAGGCGGCCGTCTGCCGGAACGGAGTCCCCGGCGTCGAGAAGCACGATGTCGCCCGGCACCAGGTCGGAACGCAGGACCTCGAGATCGGTGTCGTCCCGGCGAACGACGGCCTTGCCTTCCGACAGCTTCTGGAGCGCCTGGAGGCTGCTCTCGGCCCGTCGCTCCTGCACGTAGTTCAAGGCCGTGTTCAGGATGATCACGGCCAGGATCACGATCGGCGTCTCCAGCTCCCGGGAGACGAGGGCGCTCACGACCGCGGCCACCAGCAGCACGATCGTCATCTTCTCGGCGAGAAGGTGCGCGATCTTGCGCCAGGTCGGCACTCGGTTCGGCTCGACCAGCAGATTCGGTCCGTGGAGCCGCCGTCGGTCATCGACGACGGATGCCGCGAGCCCGGTCCCGGAGTCGACTCCGAGAGCCGCGGTGGTTTCAGCGGCCGACAGTGTGTGCCAGGCGGCGTGCTCGGCGGCTGCCGCCGCCTGTGGGTGGGCGGGCATCCGGTCGGGTCAGCGTCCCGGGCGCTTGCGTGTCACCAGCACCGGGCAGACCGCGAGCCGGGCGCACTGGTCGCTGACCGAGCCGAGCAGGAGGCCGGCCAGGTTGCCGCGGCCGCGGGAGCCCACCACGAGCATGCGCGCCTCCCGCGAGGCCTCGATCAGACTCTTCGCCGCCCCGGAGTGCACAGCCCGGTAGTCGACGCTCACGCCGGGGAATGCGTGCACCGACGCTGCGGTGTCCTCGATCACAGCGGCCCGAACCGCCTCCGAGTATTCGGCGAACGACGAGACGTAGCCGAACTCCCAGTTCGCGGGCTTGGGGGCGGTGTCGATCGACCACGCGCGCACGATCACGACCGGGGCGTGCAGCTGATCGGCGAGCCCGAGCGCGGTGGTGAGCGCGTAATCCGCATCGGTCGAACCGTCGTGCCCGACCACGATGCTGCCTGCCGGCGCTGGGGACGGTGGGGCTTCCGGGGTGCCTGCTGGGATGATGCCTTCGGTGCTCACGGCTTACTGACTCTCCGAACTGGATGACGAGTATGGCAGAACGATCAGGACACTCCCAGATTAGTGAACTCCAGTTCATGCGTCCAGTGTTCGGGGTGGGATCGGCACCAGCACGGCGAGCAATTCGTCAAGTTCGTGGCCGTCGGTCACCGGATGCCGGAACGGTCTCCCGGTGGCGATCTGATAGCTGTTCCGACGCCCGACCCTGGTTCTCGTGATGTAGCCGTCCGCCACGAGGTCGGCGACGATCTTCTGGGCGCCGCGCTCGGTGACTCCCACCCGGGACGCCACCTCGCGCATCCGGCATTGCGGATCCCGCGCGATCGTGACGAGAACGTGCCCGTGGTTGGTCAGGAACGTCCACCGGGCGTCGCTGCCGAGGGTGGGCCGGTTTTCCAGGTCGGGGTCCGCAGCGGTCATGTAGGGGAGACTAGTCCACCGGTGTGGGGTCAGGTAGCGGCGCGTCGATGATCAGGTTGGTGATTCGGGCGGTGCAGAGTCTGCGGCCCTGGTCGTCGCTGATCACGATCTCATGGGAGGCGATGGTGCGGCCCAGCCGGATGGCCGTGGCGACCCCGGTCACGACGCCCTCCCGCGCCGCGAGGTGGTGGGTCGCGTTGATGTCGAGGCCGACGGCGCTCCGGCCCGGCCCGGCGTGGATCACGGCCGCCCACGAGCCGAGCGCCTCGGCGAAGGCGACGGATGCCCCGCCGTGCAGCAGCCCGAACGACTGCCGGTTTCCCTCCACGGGCATCGTCGCGACGACACGTTCGGCGGACTGCTCGAGGATGGTCACGCCCATCTTCAGGTCGAGCTCGCCGAGGGTGATCTTCCAGCTGTCGTTCACGTTTCTCTTTTCCTGGTGACGGTGCTCGAGCCGGGCGAGCGAACGCTCAGTTGCGGAAAAAGCACCCTCGACGCGCGCGCGAAGGTGTTCTGTCCGCAAGTCAGCCCGCGCTTGGTGCCGCGAGGTCGGCGGACGCGGGCGGACCGCCGCGCGGGTTGACGCGGAGGCCGTCGAGCGCCACGGCGAGCACGTCGTCGGCGAGCTGGGCGGCATCCTCCGGGCCCTCCGGGCGGTACCACTCGGCGATCGAGTTGACCATGCCGAACAGCAGCCGGGTGACAACGCGCGGGTCGATGTCGCCGCGGAGCGAACCCTCGTCGCGCGCCTTGGTGACGAGGGTGGTGACGGCCCTGTCGAAGGCGCGCCGGCGGGACAGGGCCGAGCGCTCGACATCCGTGTTGCCGCGCACCCGAAGCAGCAGGGTCACGTACGGCAGCCGGTCGGTGAGCACCCGCACGGCCCCGCGCAACACCCGGGCGAGCCGGTCGATCGCCGGGCCGACCTGGGCGCTCTCCTCGGTGAGCACGCCCTCGAGGCCGTCCAGGGCCTCGGCGAGAGCGAGCTCGAGCAGCTCGTCCTTCGACGTGAAGTGGTGGTAGATCGCCGACTTGGACAGGGCGAGACGGGTCGCGAGCACGCCCATCGAGGTGGCGTCGTAGCCGAACTCGATGAACGCCGCCACCGCCACCTCGAGGATGGCGCGCTGATCGTAGCCGGGACGGCCCCGCCGGGTCAGAGCTTGTTCAGACATCACGGAGAAGTCTCTCATGGGCGTTACCGTCGAATTCGACGGAGATTTTCGTTTTTTGGAGCCCGGAAGCCCCGTTTTGGGGTGATTCGGCCAAAATCTCCGTCGAATTCGACGGGCAGGCGGCTGTTACCGCAGGTCGTAGACACGCTTGTGCTTGCCCGTGCTGCGCTCGAGCGTGCCCGGCTCCACGATCAGCACGTTCACGCTCGAACCGATCAGGTCCTTGATCCGGTGGATCAGCAGCGCGCTGGCGATGTCGGATGCCTCGTCGCTGGCGTGCTCGTGCCGTTCGATCCGCACGGTCAGCTCGTCCATCCGGTTCGGGCGGGTCAGCTCGATCACGAAGTGCGGCGACAGGCTCGGGATGCCGAGCACGATCTCCTCGATCTGGGTCGGGAACAGGTTCACCCCGCGCAGGATGATCATGTCGTCGTTGCGACCGGTGATCTTCTCCATCCGGCGCATGCCCGGCCGGGCAGAGCCGGGCAGCAGCCGGGTGAGGTCGCGGGTGCGGTAGCGGATGACCGGGAACGCCTCCTTGGTCAGGGAGGTGAAGACGAGCTCGCCCTGGGTTCCGTCGGGGAGCACGAGCCCGGTGTCGCCGTCGATGACCTCGGGCAGGAAGTTGTCTTCCCAGAGGTGCGGGCCGTCCTTCGTCTCGATGCACTCGTTGCCGACGCCCGGGCCCATCACCTCGCTCAGACCGTAGATGTCGAGGGCGTCGAAGTCGAGGCGGTCCTCGAGCTCCCGCCGCATCTGGTTGGTCCACGGCTCCGCGCCGAGCACGCCTGCCTTGAGGCTCGACGAGCGCGGGTCCATGCCGGCGGCGACCATGGCATCCGTGATCGTCAAAAGGTAGCTGGGGGTGGACATGATGACGTCGGGCTCGAAGTCCTGGATCATCTTGACCTGCTTGTTGGTCTGGCCGCCGGACATCGGGATCGCCGTGGCGCCGAGCGCCTCGATGCCGGCGTGCGCGCCGAGGCCGCCGGTGAAGAGTCCGTAGCCGTAGGCGTTGTGCACGCGCATGCCCGGCCGAACCCCGGAGGCGCGGAGGCTGCGGGCGACGAGGCCGGCCCACATGGCGAGGTCGTTCCTGGTGTACCCGACCACGGTGGGCAGGCCGGTGGTGCCGGACGAGGTGTGGATGCGGGCGACCTGGTCCATCGGCACGGCGAACATGCCGAACGGGTAGGAGACCCGCAGGTCGTCCTTGGTGGTGAACGGCAGCAGGTTCACGTCTTCGAGGGTGCGGATGTCGTCGGGGTGCACTCCGGCGGCGTCGAACTTGCGGGTGTACAACGGCACGTTCTGGTAGGCGAGGCGCACGGTCTTCTGCAGGCGACGCAGCTGCAGGGCCTGCAGCTCGTCGCGGGACATGCGCTCCTCCGGGTCGAGCTCATCGAGGGCGGGGGCGTGCAAGCGGGTCTTGGTCATCGTTGACATGGGGCCTCCAGGTTGAATGTGAACTAGCGAGAGGGTGCGGCGGTACCGGGCAGGGGCAGGTTGGTGGTGCGGCTTCGACCGCGGAACTCCGCGACCGGCACGTTGTGATCGTTGGTGACGCGCACGTCGTACAGTCCGGAACGCCCGTTTTTTGTGCGAAGCACTGCGGTCGCCGTGAGGGTCTGCCCCACGGCGGTCGGCTTGAGAAACGTGATGTCGGCGCCCGCCGCGAGCGTGACGTGGTGGTCGTCGTTGCAGGCGATCGCGAACGCCGTGTCGGCCAGGGCGAAGACGATGCCGCCGTGGGTCACGTCGAACCCGTTCATCATGTCGTCCCGGAGGACCATGGACACCACCGCGCGGCCCGGTTCCACCGCGCGAACGACCATGCCGAGTGCTGCCGATGCCCGGTCATTCTGCATCATGGCGCCGTTGGAGGGCGGTGAAGCATCCGTCATCTGGTTCTCCTCATTGAGTTCCGCTGGCCGCAACGCATGGTTGTGGGGGTAGTAGGGAAACCATATACTAACTGAACGATCGGTTGGTAAAAGTTCGCGAAACCAGGAGTCAATGATGACAATCCCGCCAGTTCCCTACGACATTGCCCCGAGCCCTGCCGCCGGCCTGTCACCGGAAGAGCAGCAGTTCAACGACCTGATCGCGGCCGATTCCCGGATCGAGCCGCGTGACTGGATGCCGGAGGCGTACCGCAAGACGCTCATTCGCCAGATCTCCCAGCACGCGCACTCCGAGATCATCGGCATGCAACCGGAGGGCAACTGGATCACCCGGGCGCCCAGCCTCAAGCGCAAGGCCATCCTGCTGGCCAAGGTGCAGGACGAGGCCGGCCACGGCCTCTACCTCTACTCCGCGGCGCAGACCCTCGGGATCACCCGCGACGAGATGACGGATGCCCTCATCGCCGGCAAGGCCCGCTACTCCTCGATCTTCAACTACCCGAGCCCGACCTGGGCCGACATGGGGTCGATCGGCTGGCTCGTCGACGGCGCCGCCATCTGCAATCAGGTGCCGCTCTGCCGGGCCTCCTACGGACCATACGGGCGCGCCATGGTGCGCATCTGCAAGGAGGAGTCGTTCCACCAGCGCCAGGGCTTCGAGATCCTGCTCGAGCTGATGAACGGCACCGACGACCAGCGGGCGATGGCCCAGGAATCGGTGAACCGCTGGTACTGGCCGGCCCTGCAGATGTTCGGCCCGCCCGACGACGACTCGCCCAACTCGGCGCAGTCGATGAAGTGGAACATCAAACGGTTCTCCAACGACGAACTGCGCCAGCGTTTCGTCGGGATGCTGGTGCCGCAGGCCGAGGTCCTCGGCGTGACGCTGCCGGATCCCGACCTGCGCTGGAACGAAGAGAAGGGTGTGTACGACATGGGCGAGATCGACTGGACCGAATTCCACGAGGTGCTCCAGGGCAGGGGGCCGGCGAACGCCCGGCGCCTCCAGCGCCGCCGCGACGCCCACGAGAACGGCCGCTGGGTGCGCGAGGCCGCGGCCGCGTACGCCCGCAAGCAGGCCCACGCTTCGACCGGAACCGCGCTGACCGAGACGGCGGTCGCCTGATGAGCGCACCCGGTGCGTCCGAGAAAGAGGTCTGGCCCCTCTGGGAGGTCTTCGTGCGCTCCAGCCGTGGCATCAGCCACACCCACGTCGGCTCGCTGCACGCCCCCGACGCCACCCTCGCCGTGCGCAACGCCCGCGACCTCTACACCCGCCGCAACGAGGGCGTCTCGATCTGGGTCGTGCCCGCCGAGGCGATCACCACCAGCGATCCGGATGCGAAGGGCGCCTTCTTCGAATCGCCCGCCGGCAAGAACTACCGCCACGCCAGCTACTACTCCAAGAGCGAAGGGGTGAAACACCTGTGAGCACCCCCAGCCGCACGGATGCCGGCCCCAGCGCCGGCGCGTTTGCCCCCGACCGGGGCCACGACCACGGCGAGAACGAGGGCCACGGCCACGTCGAGGTCGACGGCGTCGAACTCTCCGCCGAACTGGTCGAGGGTCCCTCGGTCGCCTCGCACGACGTCGCCGAATACGCGCTCTGGCTCGGCGACGACTCCCTCGTCCTCGCCCAGCAGCTGGGCTGGTGGATCTCCCGCGCCCCCGAGCTCGAGGAGGACATCGCCCTGGGCAACATCGCCCTCGACCTGATCGGCCACGCCCGCTCGCTGCTGCACTACGCCGGCGCCGAATCGAACCGCACCGAAGACGACCTCGCCTACTGGCGCACCGAACCAGAGTTCCGCTCGGCGCACCTGTTCGAACAGCCGAACGGCGACTTCGCGCACACCATCGCCCGGCAGTTCATCGCCGCGAACTACCTGTTCGAGCTCTACAGCCGGCTGGCCGGCTCGGCCGACGCGACCCTGGCCGCGATCGCCGCGAAGGCGGTCAAGGAGGTCGACTACCACCGCGACCACGCCGCCCAGTGGGTGCTGCGCCTGGCCCTCGGCACCGACGAATCCCGGGCCCGGATGATCACCGGGCTGGGCGACCTGTGGCCGTTCGTCGACGAACTCTTCGTCGACGAGCCGCTGATCGACCGGCTGGAGGGTGTGGCCGTGCGACCGTCCACCCTGCGCGGCCCGGCCTGGGAGGCGATGGCCCCCGTGCTGCGGGAGGCTGAGCTCGACGAGCCGCGCGGCTTCATCTCCTCCGGCGGCGGCCGCCGCGGGGACCACTCCGAGAACCTCGGCCCGCTGCTCGCCGAGATGCAGGTGCTGGCGAGGTCCCACCCCGGGGCGTCCTGGTGACCGAGTCGAGGGTGGCGCCCGGCGCATCCGTCGCCCGCCCGCGGCCGGCCGACCTGGCCTCCCAGCGGGCCTGGGACCTGGCCGCGCGGGTCTGCGACCCCGAGATCCCGGTGCTCACGATCGAAGACCTCGGCGTGCTGCGCTCGGTCACGGTCGACGGCACGCGAACGACCGTCACACTGACCCCGACCTACAGCGGATGCCCCGCGATGGAGGCCATGCGGGACGACGTGCTCACCGTGCTGCGCGGCGCCGGCTACGACGACGTCACCGTCGAACTCGTGCTCGCCCCCGCCTGGACCACCGACTGGATGAGCGAGGAGGGGAAGGCGAAGCTGGTGACCTACGGCATCGCCGCCCCCACCGGGCGTTCCGGTGTTCGCCCGGCCGGCGCCGTGCGCCTGCAGCTCGCAGTCAAATGCCCGCGCTGCTCCTCTCTGAACACGCGGGAACTCGCCCGCTTCGGCTCGACGTCGTGCAAGGCGCTCTATGAGTGCCGGGACTGCCTCGAACCGTTCGACTACTTCAAGGTGTTGTGACCATGGCCGCACGAAATCTCGGCAGTTCCGATTCAGCCACGACCGTTCTCGACCCGGCCCGGCTCGACCCGGCGCAAGATGACGCACCCCTCGAGGGCGCGCCCGGCGCGCCGGCCGGCAAACGCCGCGGCCGGTTCCACACCCTCACCGTGGCGGAGGTGCGCCCGCTCACCCAGGACAGTGTCGAGGTCACCTTCGCCGTGCCGCCCGAGCTGCACGGGGAATACGACTACGACCCCGGCCAGCACCTCGCCCTGCGCGCCACCATCGACGGGCGGGAGTTGCGGCGCAGCTACTCCATCTGCCGCCCGCGCACCGTCGGCTCGGTGAGCGTCGCGATCAAGCGCGACCTCGGCGGCGTCTTCTCCAGCTGGGCGAACACCGAGCTGCACGCCGGCGACCGGCTCGACGTGATGAGCCCCCAGGGCACCTTCACGACCGCCCTGGATACCCTCGACGACACCCACATCGTCGGCATCGCGGCCGGAAGCGGGATCACCCCGCTGATGTCGCTCGCGCACACCGTGCTCGAGCGCTCCGCGACCTCCCGGTTCACCCTCGTCTACACGAACCGCACCGCGCTCGACGTGATGTTCCTCGACGAACTCGCCGACCTCAAGGACAAGTACCCGGCCAGGCTGGCGCTGCACCACGTCCTGTCCCGCCAGACCCGCTCCTCGACCCTGCTCTCGGGCCGGATCGACGAGGAGAAGCTGCGGCTCATGCTCGCGAGCATCATCCGGCCGGCCGCGGTCGACGAGTGGTTCCTCTGCGGACCGTTCGAACTCGTGCAGCTGTGCCGCGACACCCTGGAGAGCGTCGGCGTCGCGCCGGAGCACATCCGCTTCGAACTGTTCACCACCGGCGAGCCGTCCCACGCCGGCGGTGACACCGGTCGCCCGGTGATCGTCGCGGCCGGGGACAAGACCTTCGAGATCGAGTTCACCCTTGACGGGGAGAGCGCCACGGTGACGACACCCGTCAACGCCAAGGAGAGCATCCTGAACGCCGCCCTCCGGGTGCGGCCGGACGTGCCGTTCGCCTGCGCCGGGGGAGTGTGCGGCACCTGCCGCGCCAAGCTGGTCAGCGGCGACGTGATGATGACCGAGAACTACGCGCTCGAGCCGGACGAGATCGCCCGCGGCTACGTGCTCACCTGCCAGTCGCACCCCACGACCGACAAAGTCGTCGTCGACTACGACGTCTGACCGACCATCGTTGAGAGGCCACCAGCCGTGATCGAACTGACCATCCGCGACGACGTCGCACACGTCGTCCTGAACGCCCCCGATAAGCTCAACGCGCTGGACCCGGCCGCGCTCGCCGAACTCGACGCCGCCTACGAGGCGGCGGAGACGGCCGGGGTGCGCGCACTCGTGCTGCGCGGCGAGGGCCGGGCGTTCTGCGCCGGGCGCGACATCGCCGGCGTCGACCCGCGCCGCGACGACGTGATGGGGTTCCTCGGCGGCCTCGTCACCCCCCTGCTCAGACGGATGAGCGCCTTCCCGGCCCCCACCTTCGCGGTCGCCCACGGCGCCTGCCTCGGCGTGGGCCTCGGCCTGCTGATCGCGACGGATGTCGTCTACGTCGCCGACACGGCGAAGATCGGTTCCCCGTTCGCCAACCTCGGCGCCACGCTCGATTCGGGCGGGCACGCCCTGTTCGTGGAGCGGCTCGGCGCGCACCGCACCCTCGACCTGATCTACTCCGGCCGGCTGATGTCGGGCGCCGAGGCGGTGGCCGCCGGGCTGTTCAGCCAGGTCTTCCCGGCCGACGCGGTGCGGGCGGCGACCGAGGAGGCCGCGGCGCGTGCAGCGACCGGTGCCACCCAGGCGTTCCTGGCCAGCAAGGAGCTCGTGCGGGCGCTCCGCGACGACCGGCTCGGGCTGTGGGAGAGCGTCGCGGCGGAGAACCGCGCCCAGGCCGCGCTCTGCGCCACGAACGACTACCGGGAGGGCTTCGCCGCGTTCCAGGAGAAACGCCGGCCGGTGTTCACCGGACGGGACTGACCGCTTCCCCACCCCCGAAGTCACCCGTCGGGTGATCGAGCCCCGGTGGTCGAGCGTCGCGGCGCAGGTTGGAGAAGCGGGCGGATGTTCTAGTGTGCGCCAGCTTCTCCAACCTGAGCCACGAGTCTCGACCAGCGCCGCCCGGTGGTCGAGCCTGTCGAGACCGCACCCTGCCCAGGCTCTGCGGCACTACCGCCGGACTTCAGAGCGGCCGGAGTATCTGGCATCCCCTGGCTGCTCACCATTGGTCGTGAGACACCCCGGGAGCAGTGCGATGGAGGCGGGCGAACACGCGCGAACACGTGCACGTCTCCATGCGCCACGCGTCTGGGACCAGCGGCAGGAAACGCCGCCGTCCGTCACTGAGAACCGCAGGCCGGGTCAGCGGCGGCGGCCCTGGAGCGCCCGGTAGGCACGCATCAGCTGGGGCACCACGAGGTAGACGGCGACGGGCACCACGACGATCGACAGCACGAACGCCCGGAGAACCGGGTTCCAGCCGGTCGCGAACGGGGCGATCGCGAAGAAGCCCAGGGTCACGAGCGGGAAGATGGCGATCCAGGTGATCATCGCCCTGACGTGCACGGACGGGGGTGCTGACGCGGGGCTGCTCTGGTTCGGCTGGGACATGGACATGGTTGTGCCTTTCGCTGGGTCATGCAGTGGTTGTGAGTTGAGAGTGGTCGTGAATCGAGCTCGGTCAGGCGGATTGCCGGCCGGCGGATGCGGCGACGATGTCCTGCTGGAGCAGCCATCCGTTGATCGCGATGGCGCTGGCGCTTCCGGCGCCGGCAGCGGTGATGACCTGGGCGCTGGGCGTGACGACATTGCCCGCGGCCCAGACGCCGGGAACGCTGGTCTGGCCGGCCGCGTCGACGGCGACGAGCCCGGTGCGGGGGTCGGCCTCGCAGCCCAAGGAGCGCAGGAGATCATCGGTGGGGCGGGGGACGGGAGCGATGAACACGGCCTCGCACTCGAGGGAGTGTCCGTCATCGAGGCTGACCGCGACGGGGCCGTCAACCTCTCCGCTGAGCCGGGAGACCGTGCCGTCGACGATCCGGATGCCGAAGGCCCCCAGGTAGTGCCGCTCGGCCGGAGTCAGCTCGATGCTGTTGGTCAGGAGGGTCACCCGGTCGCTGTACCGGCGTAGGAGCCCGGCCTGCTTGAGTGACATCTCGCGGGCGGCCCCGCCGATCACGCCGATCGAACGGTCCCGCACCTCGTAGCCATGGCAGTACGGGCAGTGGTGCACCAGCGCGCCCCATCGTTCGCTCACTCCGGGGATGCCGGGGAGCTCGTCTTTCAGTCCGGTCGCCACCAGCAGGGTCCGGGCGACCTCGACAGTGCCGCCGGCCAGGGTCACGTCGAATCCGCCGTCGTCGCGGCGCTCGATCCCTCTCACCGTCGCGGGTTCGATCGTGGCGCCGGCGGCAGTCGCCTCGCGGCGGCCGGCGGCCAGGAACTCGGCCGGCGGCATCCCGTCGCGGGAGAGGAAACCGTGCATGTGTGCCGCCGGTGCGTTGCGCGGCTCGCCGGCATCGAGCAGCAGGACGCTCGCGCGGGCCCTCGCCAGCACCAGTCCGGCGCTCAGGCCTGCGGCGCCCGCGCCGATGATAATCACATCGTGGTGTGTCTTCTCGGTCATTGTCACCACCTCCGCAAGTAGAGTCCCACCGCCGTGGCGCCGAGTGGAAGTTTTGTTGCCGAAACAGGGAGAAGCTGATTCGATGGGCGCATGAGCACTGCGCAACGCATCGAGACCGCGCTCAGCCAGATCGCGCCCCGGCTGCGTAGAATCCGCCAGAAGAAGGACCTGACCCTGGCCGAGCTGTCGAAGGCCACCGGGATCTCCACGAGCACACTGTCCCGCCTCGAATCGGGGCAGCGGAAGCCCAGCCTCGAACTCCTGTTGCCGATCGTGGCCGCCCTCGGGGTGCCCTTCGACGAGGTCGTGACGCCGCCGAGGATCGAAGACCCCCGAGTGCTCCAGAACTCCACCCGCACCGACGGGCGCACCCTCACCCCGCTGTCGGTACACCAGGGCGAGCCGCAGGCGTTCAAGATGTCCATTCCCGCGACGGATCGCGACCCTGAGCCGCGAACCCACTCCGGCTACGAGTGGATCTACGTGCTCTCCGGCCGGCTGCGGCTGGTCCTCGGGGAGCACGACATCATCATGGGAACCGGCGAAGCCGCGGAATTCGACACCCGGAACCCGCACTGGTTCGGGTCGACCGGCGCGGGGGCTGTCGAGATCCTGAGCATGTTCGGCAAGCAGGGAGAGCGCATCCACGTGCGCGCCCGACCCCCCGGCGAGGTTCGCCGGTAGCATGGTGGATTGACCACTGCGGAACGCACGAGCGTTTCGCGTACGTTACGGAGAGATCCCATGACCGCAGGAACAGTCTGGGTCCCGCCCAGCGCGCTCGCCTCGATGATCGAGGAACTCGCGCAACTGGCCACGCACCCCAGTCCCGACGCCACCACGGTCGACCGCATCCGCGCGCTGCGAAAGACCCTTCGTCATTCCGAATCCGAGATCAAACCGGACGACGGGCTGGTCGAACCCGGGATGCGGGTCACCGCGATGCTATCCGGCGACACCCGGGCGACCGTGTTCCTGCTCGGGGAACGAGAGCTCGCTTCGCTCGATCCCGGCGTGGACATCGATGTGTATTCCCCGTCGTCACCGGTGGGCCGGGCCATCATCGGCTCCTTTGTAGGGGACACCGTCACGTACGCCACCCCTTCCAACCCGAGCGTTCGGATCGAGATCCTCGCCGCCGTCCCCTACGCAGGCTGAGGCGGTCGATTGGTCGGACGATGCGGAGGCCTCCGGCCGGGTCTCATCACTTCGCCATCACGATCCCGTCCGACAAGTTCGACGCGGCTCACCGGCGTGTTGCTGCCGCTGGTGCCGGGCGCGGCGCAATATGCTGCTCGTATCTGCGGCTCGCACGCGAGTCGTGGCATCCGTTCGGATTCTCCGTCACAATTCGGGTTTGTGGCCGACGACCCGCTCGATGAGTTGCTGTGGGGCTGCCTCGGGTGGCCGCCCCACAGCGACATTCGCCCGGCCACGCGCCGCCGGCAGGGATCAGGCGGCGGCGAGCATCCCGGCGGCGGCCAGCGCGAGGGCAAGGCCGAGCCACTGCACGGGCGCGATGCGTTCCCGCAACACCACGGCCGCGAGCAGGATCGTGCCGGCCGGGTACATCGCGGTGAGCACGCTCATCACGCTCAGGTCCCCTGCCCGCATCCCGAGGAGCAGCAGGAAGTTGGCCGTGACGTCGACCACGCCGCAGGCCGCCGCCAGCCGGAGACCCACCAGCAGGGTCGGGCGCCGAAGCGGCAGCGCGGCCCGAGGGCCCGGGGTGCCCGCCGCCCGTGACCGGCCCGTCGCCGGCACGGCCGGCATCCGTCGTCGGCGCAGGCCGGTCAGGGCCAGCACGCCGACCAGGACGAACATGATCGTGCCGTTCACGGCGCGGTTCAGCACCAGCGGAACCAGCCCGCTGTCGTCGGGGGTCAGGTCGATCATGATCATGAACCCGCCGATCATGGCACCGGAGCCGAGCGCCATCAGCACCCCGACCGTGCTCGGCCGCACCGCACCCTTCTCCGGGACGAAGCCGACCAGCACGACCGCCACCAGGGCCAGCCCCAGGGCCCAGTAGCCGATCGGGGCGAGCCGGTCGCCTCCGGCCAGTCCGGCCGCCATCGGCACCACCGCGGACACCACCGCGGTGAGCGGGGACAGGATGCTCATCGGCCCGATCGCGAGGCAGGCGTACAGGAGCGAGATGGCGATGGCGCCGCTGACCCCGGACAGAGCGCCCCAGAACACGGCCTGCGGCGACCAGACGCCGCCGACGAACGGCAGCGCGAGGAGCAGCGCGGCCAGACCGGATGCCGCGGCGACCGCGGTCACGAGCATGGAACTCATCCGCCTCGCGGCCAGGCCGCCGAGGAAGTCGGCGCTGCCGAAGATGAGCGCCCCGATGAGGCCGAGTCCCGCGGTGAGCATGAGAAGCCCAGCCTAGCGAGCGGCGGCGGAGCCGGGGCGGATGCCTGCCCGGCTGCCCGCCGTCCCGCCTGCCCGCCGTCCCGCCTGCCCGCCGTCCGGCGCCGGGTAGGGTGGGAGCGAACGGGCCGAGGGGGCGACGATGACCACACGGTGGGCACGGTTCGCCCGCGGCTGGATCGCCGCCCTGTTCTCGACCTTCGTCGCCGCGCTCTCACACACCCTCGGCGGCGGATCCGGCCCCGGCCTCGTGCCCGTAGCGCTGTCCCTCGCCTTCGCCGGCATCGTCTGCGTCGGACTGGCCGGCCGCACCCTCTCGCTCTGGCGGGTGAGCCTGTCCGTGCTCGCCAGCCAGCTGATCTTCCACGGCCTGTTCTCGCTCGGCGGCTCGGGCGGTGCGATGGCGACGCCCTCCGCCGCGCCGCACGACCACCGCTGGATCGCCGTCCTGGCCGACCCGGCGCTGCTCGCCGCGCCCGGTTCCGGACGCCTCGGCTCCGGCGCCATGACCGGCGCAATGGCCGGTGGCCCCGCCGACGGCATCGCCATGCGGCTGGCCCACCTCGCCGCCGCCGCCGTGACGATCCTCGCCCTCCGTTTCGGTGAACGCGCGTTCTGGGGTCTCCTCGAGAACGCGTGCCCGATCATCCGTGCGCTCTTCGCGCAGCACCCCCTCGTGCTGCCGCCGCGGTCGCCGCGCCGCATGGTGACCACCGCCCGGGTCTTCACGCCCCGGGACCTGAGAGTGCTCCTCTCGGTCATGCGCCATCGTGGCCCGCCGGTCTCCCTGCCCGCCTGACGCTGACCGCCTGACGCTGCCTGCCTGACGCTCCCGTCTAGTCGGCCCCGCGCGTCGGACATCGTCAAGACCAGACCGATTGCGCCACCGCGCCGAACCCTCTGCAGGCCTCGTCCTGCGTTCCCGCCGGCGCGCCCCACAGCAAGGACACCCCATGAAGTTCCAGAAAACAGCCCTCGCCGCGTCGGCCCTCGCCGCCGGCACCTTCCTCGCTCTCGCCGCCCCGCTCGCGGCCAGCGCGCACCTCGACATCGACCCGTCGTCCACCGCGGCCGGCTCCCACGCCGTGCTCAGCTTCGCGCTGCCGCACGGCTGCGACGGCTCGCCGACAACGAGCATCAGCATCAGCATTCCGGAGAGCGTCGTCAGCGTCACCCCCACGGTCAACCCCGACTGGACCGTGGCGAAGACCTCGGTCGACCTGGCCAAGCCGATCACCGACGCGGAGGGAAACACGATCAGCACCCGGATCGGCCGGGTCGTCTACACGGCCATCACCCCGATGGAAGACGGACGGCGCACCACCTTCGACCTCAGCGTGCCGCTCCCGGCCGACGCGGCCGGGCAGACCCTGGAGTTCCCGGTGCAGCAGACCTGTGTCACCGGGTCGACGGCCTGGGACCAGCACGCCGTGGAGGGCGAGGCCGAGCCGGAGCATCCGGCGCCGTCCGTCGCGGTGACGGCCGCCGTCGCAGGCGGTGAGCAGGGCCATGCGGCCGGTGCCACGGATGCCGAGGCGACGTCGGCCGGTGCCGCCGGCGACGACGTGCTCGCCCGGGTGCTCGGAGTCGGCGGGCTCGTCGTCGGGGCGATCGGCATCGTGCTGGCCGTGACCGGGCGACGCACCAAGCGGTCGGTCTAGGCTCGACCCATGCGACGCAACAGGGAGACGCACGGCGCGGGGAACCGCCGCTGGTCGGTCAGGGTGCTCGGCGCCGCCGCCGTCGTCGCGGCACTGGTCGGGGGGTCCGCCGCGCCCGCCTTCGCGCACAACTATCCGGTCGGCTCGTCGCCGGCCGAGGGCGCCATCGTGACCGAGCAGCCGGGCACCTTCACGGTGACGACGAACGACCAGCTGCTCGACCTGCACAGCGAGGGCTCCGGGAACGCCATGGCGATCCGGGGCCCTGCCGGCGCGGCCACCCCGCTCTACTACGGCGACGGCTGCGTCACCCTGTTCGGGCCGAGCATCGAAACCACGGCCCAGCTCGGCCAGCCGGGGGAGTACACCGTGATCTGGCAGGTCGTCTCCACCGACGGGCACGCGGTGTCGAAGGACTACACCTTCAGCTGGCAGCCGGCCGCCGGCCAGAAACTGGCCGAGGGGTCACCGGCGCTGCCCCGCTGCGGCGGCACGGCGCAGACCGGGGCGGATGCCACCGCACCCGCTTCCGCGCCGGCCGGCCCGGGCCTCGGCGACCTGGCCTGGATCGGCGGCGCCCTGGGCGCCGTCGTCCTGGCCATCGGCGCCACCCTGCTCGTGGTCAACCGGCGCGGCCGGACGTCGGCCGCCGGCCCGGAAGCGGAAGAGGAGGAGGAGGAGTCCGTCGGAGGTCGCAGGTAGAGTTGCCGGGTGAGTTGGAACGCCGAAATACCGTGGGATCCTGACGAGTTCGAACCACCCGACGATTTCGACGCCCCGCCCCCGCCGGAGGGCGACGCCGATGCCGCGTTCACCGGGGCATCCGGCTCGGCCGAAAATGCCTCCGGCGGGCGCCCCCCGGTAGCCGCGCCCCGTCGGGCCACCGCGAAGTTCGCCACGGCCGCGGAAGCGCTGAGCACGGTCTTCGGCTACGACTCGTTCCGCGGCGAACAGGCGCAGATCATCGACCAGGTCATCGGGGGCGGCGACGCGGTCGTGCTGATGCCCACCGGCGGCGGCAAGAGCCTCTGCTACCAGATCCCGTCGCTCGTGCGGGAGGGCACCGGCATCGTCATCTCGCCGCTGATCGCCCTGATGCAGGACCAGGTCGACGCCCTGACCGCGGTCGGCGTGCGCGCCGCGTTCCTCAACTCGAGCCAGGATTCCGCTGCCCGCGGCCAGGTCGAACGCGACTATCTTGCCGGCGACCTCGACCTGCTCTACGTCGCCCCCGAGCGGCTCTCCTCCGAGGCCACCAAACGCTTCCTCGACCGCGGCACCATCGCGCTCTTCGCCATCGACGAGGCGCACTGCGTGTCGCAATGGGGGCACGACTTCCGGCCCGACTACCTCGCCCTGTCCGAACTGGCCGACCGCTGGCCCGACGTGCCGCGGATCGCGCTCACCGCCACGGCAACGGATGCCACCCACAAGGAACTCACCACCCGTCTGCAGCTGGGCCAGGCCCGCCACTTCGTCGCGAGCTTCGACCGGCCGAACATCCAGTACCGCATCGTCGGCAAGGCCGAACCGCGCAAGCAGCTGCTCGCCTTCATCCGCGCCGAGCACCAGGGCGACGCCGGGATCGTCTACGCGCTCAGCCGCAAGACCGTGGAGCAGACCGCCGAGTTCCTGCGCCAGAACGGCGTCAACGCGCTGCCCTACCACGCGGGCCTCGACCAGGGCCTCCGCGCCCGCACCCAGTCCCGGTTCCTCCGCGAAGACGGCGTCGTCATCGTCGCCACGATCGCGTTCGGGATGGGCATCGACAAGCCCGACGTTCGCTTCGTCGCCCACATCGACCTGCCGAAGTCGGTCGAGGGCTACTACCAGGAGACCGGCCGCGCCGGCCGCGACGGCCTGCCGTCGACCGGCTGGCTTGCCTACGGACTGCAAGACGTCGTGCAGCAGCGCCGCATGATCGACGAGTCGCCCGGCGACCTCGCGCACCGGCGCAAGTTGTCCGCGCACCTCGACGCCATGCTCGCACTCTGCGAGACCGTGAGCTGCCGCCGGGTGAACCTGCTGCGCTACTTCGGCCAGCCGAGCGAACCCTGCGGCAACTGCGACACCTGCCTCGAGCCCCCCGTCGGCTGGGACGGCACCGTGGCCGCGCAGAAGCTGCTCTCCACCGTCGTGCGCCTCCTGCGCGAGCGCAACCAGCGCTTCGGCGCCGGCCAGCTGATCGACATCCTGCGCGGCAAGGTGACCCCGCGCACCACCCAGCACGGCCACGACCAGCTGGCCACCTGGGGCATCGGCGCCGACCTCAGCGACCAGCAGTGGCGCGGGGTCGTGCGCCAACTCCTGGCCCAGGGATTCCTCGCCACCTCCGGAGAATACGGCACGCTCGTGCTCACGGATGCCGCCGCCGAGGTGCTCGCCGGGCGCCGCACCGTCGAACTGCGCACCGAACCCGAACGGGCCGCCCGCCCGGCGGCCGGCGCGCGGAAGAGCGCGGCGAAGGCCGCCGCCGCGGACCTCAGCCCCGAGCAGGAAACCCTGTTCGAGGCGCTCCGCACCTGGCGCTCCGTGCAATCCAAGGAGCAGGGGGTGCCCGCGTACATCATCTTCGGCGATGCGACCCTGCTCGCCATCGCCGCGACCCGGCCGACCAGCCTGGCCGACCTCGACGGCATCTCCGGAGTCGGCGCCAAGAAGCTCGACTCCTACGGGGCAGCGATCCTCGAGGTCGTCACGGCCGGCGCCTAGCCGATGGGCGCCGAGCCGACGGGCAGCGAGCCGATGGGCGCCGGGCCGATGGGCGCCGGGCCGATGGGTGCCGGGCCGATGGGTGCTGGGCCGATGGGCGCCGAGCCGATGGGTGCTGGGCCGATGGGTGCCGAGCCGACGGGGACCGGGCCGATGGACTGGCCTGCCTACTACGACGCCCAGGCCGGCCGGTCCGCCCGGTCGGTGCTGGTCGAGGCCCTTCGGCGTCGGGGGGACACCCCGGCCGGTGCCGCGATCGACCTGGGTTGCGGCGAGGGCACGGAGACCCGGCACCTGCTCCGGGCCGGCTGGCGCGTCCTGGCGTTCGACGCCGACCCCGGCGCGAAGGACCTCGTGCAGCGGGGCCTGCACCCCGCGGAGCTGGGCCGGCTGGCCTTCGGCCAGGCCCGGTTCGAGGACCTGCCCGAGCTCCCTCCCGCCGACCTCGTCTACGCGGGCTTCGCCCTGCCGTTCTGCGACCCGGCCGCGTTCCCCGGGCTCTGGGCGGACATCCGTGCCGCGTTAAAACCGGGGGCCTGGTTCGCCGGTGAGCTGTTCGGGCCGCACGACGACTGGGCCGGCCGGGCCGAAATGAACTTCCACGACCGGGCCGAGGTCGAGTCGCTGCTCGCCGGCCTGGAGATCCACAGCCTCGTCGAGGACGACCGCCCGGGCCAGTCGGCGATAGGTCCCAGGCACTGGCACGTCTTCCACATCATCGCCCGTAACCCGTCGTAACCCGTCCGCCGCGAACATCCCCGCCGCCTCGCCCCTCGCCCCCCGTCAAATTCGACGGAGATTTTGAGGATTCGGCGGTTTCTTGGGGTCTGCAGCCGCATTTTCGGGAATATCTCCGTCGAATTCGACGGGGAAGAGGGCCCTGGCGGTCACAGCCGAGCACGGTCGTTTGTGGATTAGCCCGACTCCAAGCGTGATACGGCTGTGGATTCCTACAAGACGTATGCCGGGGCCAGCACGCTTTGTTGTAGCCCCGTCACGCACCATTTCCGTGTGCCCGGTCCTCGACCTAGCGTGTAATAAAATTCCGCGCGAAGACGAAGGACCAATGATGGTTGACACTGCCCAGCGCTACACCGCCCTCAACACGACCGGAACCCCGGCCACTCCGGCCGTCGACACCGGCCCGGTCACGGTGGCCGGTCACCCCGGCGCCCCGACCGTGAACATCGCCGCACTGAACCGCCAGCTGCTCGGCACCTGGGCCGATGTGCGGGTGCTCGCCCGCGAACTCACCGCCCGCCCCGACCTGCACCGGATCGAGGGCCAGTCGATGACCGAGCACCGTGACCGCGTGCTCGCCCAGTTGAAGATCCTCGCCGCCAACGGTCACGTGCACCGCGCATTCCCGAAGGACCTGGGCGGCTCGGACGACCACGGCGGAAACATCGCCGGCTTCGAGGAACTCGTCACCGCCGACCCGAGCCTGCAGATCAAGGCCGGCGTGCAATGGGGCCTGTTCGGTGCGGCGGTGCTGCACCTCGGCACCAAGAAGCACCACGACGCCTATCTCCCCGGCATCATGACGCTCGAGACCCCCGGCGTCTTCGCGATGACCGAGACCGGCCACGGGTCGGATGTCGCCAGCATCGGCACGACCGCGACGTATGACCCCTCAACCCGGGAATTCGTCATCCACACCCCGTTCCGCGCGGCGTGGAAGGACTACCTCGGCAACGCCGCCAGGGACGGCGTCGCCGCCGTGCTGTTCGCGCAGCTGATCACCCAGGGGGTGAACCACGGCGTGCACGCGTTCTGGCTGCCGCTCCGCGACGAGACCGGGGCGTTCCTGCCCGGAATCGGGGGCGAGGACGACGGCCTCAAGGGCGGGCTCAACGGCATCGACAACGGCCGGCTGCACTTCGACCAGGTGCGCATCCCCCGGGAGAACCTGCTCAACCGCTACGGCGACGTCGCCGTGGACGGCAAGTACAGCAGCGCGATCGCGAGCCCGGGGCGTCGCTTCTTCACCATGCTCGGCACCCTCGTGCAGGGGCGCGTCTCGCTCGACGGCGCCGCCACCCAGGCCTCGGCGATGGCCCTGACCATCGCGATCACCTACGGCAGCCAGCGACGCCAGTTCACCGCCGGCAGCGACACCGACGAAGAGGTCATCCTCGACTACCAGCGCCACCAGCGCCGCCTGCTGCCCCGCCTGGCCACGACCTATGCGCAGACCTTCGCGCACGACCAGTTCCTGGTCAAGTTCGACCAGGTCTTCAGCGGCACGGCCGACACCGACTCCGACCGCCAGGACCTGGAAACCCTGGCAGCCGCTCTCAAGCCGTTGTCGACCTGGCATGCCCTCGACACCCTCCAGGAGGCCCGCGAGGCCTGCGGCGGGGCCGGTTTCCTGGCCGAGAACCGCCTCGTCGGGTTGCGGGCCGACCTCGACGTCTACGCCACCTTCGAGGGCGACAACAACGTGCTGCTGCAGCTCGTCGCCAAGCGCCTGCTCACCGACTACAGCCGCAAGTTCGCCCATGCCGGCACCGGTGTGCTCGCCCGCTACGTCGTGGCCCAGGCCGCGGACCGCGCCTACCACGGCACCGGACTCCGCACGCTGGCGCAGGCCGTGTCCGACTTCGGTTCGACCGCCCGCTCGGTCGGCGCCCTCCGGGAGACCAATGTGCAGCGGGAGCTGCTCACCGACCGGGTCGAGACCATGATCGGCGAGATCGCCGGCAAGTTGCGCCCGGCCGCGAAGCTCCCGGCGAAGGAAGCCGCCGCTCTCTTCAACTCGTACCAGGACGCCCTGATCGAGGCCGCCCGTTCGCACGGCGAGCTGCTGCAGTGGGAGGCGTTCACCCAGGCCGTGGAGGCCACCGAAGACGAGGGCAACCGGCAGGTGCTCACCTGGCTGCGCGACCTCTTCGGGCTCGGCCTGGTCGAGAAGCACCTGGCCTGGTACCTGATCAACGGCAGGCTCTCGGCGCAGCGCGCCCAGTCGGTGACGGCCTACATCGACCGGATCATCGCGCGGCTGCGTCCGCACGCGATCGACCTCGTCGACGCGTTCGGCTACAGCCAGGACCACCTCCGATCGAGCATCGCCAGCGGCGCCGAGAAGGACCGGCAGGACGAGGCCCGCGACTACTACCGCACCCTGCGGGCGTCCGGGCAGGCCCCCGCCCCCGAGAAGGCGGCGAAGAAGAAGTAGCAGGTCGTACCCAGGTACGAGGCTGGGCGGCCCAGGTGGGGCCGCCCGGCCGATGCGCGCCGCATCCGTCGCCCGTAGCGTCGTTGGTAGCCGTTGTCAGATACGCGACAACGGCCCCGCGACGAAAACGAGGAGACGGATGATCCAGGCACAGTCCCTGACCAAACGCTACGGAAGCAAGACGGCGGTCGACGCGGTCGACTTCACCGTGCAGCCCGGCAAGGTGACCGGCCTGCTGGGCCCGAACGGAGCCGGCAAAAGCACCACCATGCGCATGATCGTGGGGCTGGACCGGCCGAGCGCCGGTTCGGTCACCGTGAACGGCAAGCACTACCGCGAACACGCGGCGCCGCTCCGCGAGGTGGGCGTGCTGCTCGACGCGAAGGCCGTGCACACCGGCCGTTCGGCCCGCAACCACCTTCTGGCCCTGGCCGCCACCCACGGCATCCCCGCCGGCCGGGTGGACGAGGTGATCGAACTCACCGGGCTCGGCTCCGTCGCCCGCAAGCGGGTCGGCGGCTTCTCCCTCGGCATGGGGCAGCGCCTCGGCATCGCCGCGGCCCTGCTCGGCGACCCCGCCGTGCTCATCCTCGACGAGCCGGTCAACGGCCTCGACCCGGAGGGCGTCCAGTGGGTGCGTCGCCTGATGCGCCACCTCGCCGCCGAGGGGCGCACCGTGCTCCTCTCCTCCCACCTGATGAGCGAAATGGCGCTCACCGCCGACCACCTGATCATGCTCGGCCGGGGACGCGTGATAGCGGATGCCCCGGTCGCCGACATCATCGGCGGCTCCGGGAGCAACACGGTGCGGGTGCGCAGCCCGCAGGCCACCCGCCTGGCCACCCTGCTCGCCCAGCCCGACGTGACCGTCACGGCCGGCGAGCAGGACACGCTCGACGTGACCGGCATCTCCGCCGTGGAGATCGGCGAACAGGCCGCCGCCGCGGGGATCGTGCTGCACGAGCTCACCAGCATCGGCGCGTCGCTCGAGGACGCCTACATGGCCCTCACCCACAACGAGGTGGAGTACCGCACGGGAGGCTCCGCGGAACTGCAGGAGGCAGCACGATGACCACGACCACACTGCCCACCGCCCCCGAGGCCGCTCCGAACGCGACACCGTCCGGCCCGGGGAAGGACGCGGCGGCCATCCGGCTGAGCGCGGCAGGCCTCATCCGTTCGGAGTGGATCAAACTGCGCAGCGTGCGTTCGACCGTCTGGTCGTACGCGCTGCTCGTGGTGTTCTCCCTCGGACTGGCCGCGATCATGTCCGCCTCGCTGGACCTGCAGGGCGCCGACGTCTCGATGGTGCCGGCCGCGAACCAGGCCACCTTCGTGGCCCAGGCCTCGACCTTCGGGGTGTTCTTCGGGCAGCTGATCGTCGCCGTCCTCGGCGTGCTGACCATCAGCGGCGAATACTCTACCGGCATGATCCGGTCCACCCTGGCCGCCGTGCCGAACCGGCTGCCTGCCCTCTGGGCGAAGGCCGCCGTGCTGTTCGTGACGACCTTCCTGGTCGGCCTGGTCAGCACCGTCGGGTCCTACCTGGTCTCCTCGGCCGTGCTCTCCGGCAAGGGGTTGCACGCCGGCCTGTTCGATCCGGCCGTGCTCTTCCCGGTGCTCGGCGGGGCCCTCTACCTGGGCCTGATCGCGGTCTTCGCCCTCGGAATCGGAACGATCGTGCGCAGCGGCGCCGGCGGCATCGCCGTCGTCCTCGGCATTGTGCTGCTTGTGCCGATCGTGCTGCAGATGATCCCCGCCGCGTGGGCGACCTCGCTGCTGCCCTACCTGGTCTCCAACGCCGGCATCAACATGTTCGGGCTGATGTCGTTCAGCCAGGTGCCGATCGAATGGTGGGTCGACCTGCTCGTCGTTCTCGGCTGGCTCGCGGCCGGCCTGGTCGGCGCAGCGGTGCTGCTGAAGCGGCGGGACGCGTAGAGTCCACAGAATGACAAACGCGCAGCTCACCCCCGGGCGGCCTTCCCGGCCACCCGGGGGTGATCTGCGCCTGCCCACACCGCCCGGTGTCGCCCGGCGGTTCTGGGCGCGGCATCCGTGGCTGACCGATTCGCTCGTCGCCGCCGGGTATTTCGTGCCGATGACGATCACCGTGCTGATCGACCTGGCGGCGCCCGGCGGCCCGGCCCGGTTGTCCGCGGTCGTCGTGACCGCCGTCGTGACCGCCCTGCTCACCGCCGCGCTGCTCTTCCGCCGGCACGCCCCGCTGCTCGTGCTCGGGGTCACCTGCGCCGGGCTGCTCGCCTCCTTCCCGAGCCAGGGGCAGGGCGACACGGTGCCCGTTCTGATCGCGCTCTACGCGGTCGCGGTCTACCGCGGCGTGCGGAGCGCCTGGCTCGGGCTGATCGCCGGCGTCGGTGTCGCGGCGCTCGGCGCGTACCTGGCCGATGGCGCGACCTACGCGGCCTGGCCCAGCGTGGCCGGCCAGTACGCCATCCTCATGCTCGCGGCCACTCTCCTCGGCGTCACGATCGGCGATCGCAAACGCTACGTCGCCGCCCTGGTCGACCTGGCCGCCCAGCTGGCCAGGGAGCGCGACCAGCAGGCCCAGCTCGCCCGGGTCACCGAACGGGGGCGGATCGCCAGGGAGATGCACGACATCGTCGCGCACAGCCTCTCGGTCATGGTGGCGCTCGCCGACGGCGCCGACGCGCTGCTGGACAAGGACCCGGAACGGTCCAGGACCGCGCTGCGCGAGGTCGCCGCCACCGGCCGGAGTTCGATGACCGAGATGCGCCGGCTGCTCGGGGTGCTGGCCGAAGACCCGCCCGGTCCGGCAGGCCGGGCCGACCGGGCCGACCCGCCCGGTCCGGCAGGCCGGGCCGACCCGGCAGACCGGGCCGACCGGGCCGACACGGCGGATCACGACGGCCGTGACGCTCCAGACCCGGCCGACCCGGCGTCAGTGGATGCGCCCCTGAACCCCCAGCCGGGAGCCGACCAGCTGGTCGACCTGGTCGACTCCTTCCGTCCTGCGGGGCTCCCGGCCCGGCTCGAACTCACCGGCCGGATCCCGGCGAACCCGGGCCTGCAGCTCACGATCTACCGGATCGTGCAGGAGTCCCTGACGAACGCGCTGCGCTACGCGGCCGCGGCCACGCTCGTCTCGGTGCGCGTGGCGTCGACGCCCGGCCGGGTCGAGGTCGTCGTCGCCGACAACGGCCGGCGCCGGGTCGAGGGCCCGGCCCAGCCGCCCGGGCGCGGCCTCATCGGGCTGCGCGAACGCGCCGCGCTCTACGGCGGCACGGTGGAGGCCGGGGCGATCCCCGGCGGCGGCGGGTGGCAGGTGCGGGCCGTGATGGACGTGGACGAACCGGAGGCAGCCGAATGACCCAGGCCCGAACGACCCCGACCGGAATGACGCCGACCGGAATGACGCAGACCCGGATCATGCTGGTCGACGACCAGGCCCTGCTCCGCACCGGCTTCCGAATGGTGCTCGAGGCCGAGGACGACTTCACCGTCGTGGCCGAGGCAGGCAGCGGCGCGGAGGCGATCACGCTCGCCGCGAGCGTGCTGCCCGACGTCATCCTGATGGACGTGCGGATGCCCGGGATCGACGGCATCGAGGCCACCCGGCAGATCAGCGCGGCCCACCCCGACAGCAGGATCATCATCCTCACCACCTTCGACCTCGACGAGTACGCCTTCGGCGGGCTGCGCGCCGGGGCCCGGGGGTTCCTCCTCAAGGACGCGCAGCCGAGCGAGCTGACGGCGGCGATCCGCGCGGTCGCCTCCGGCGACGCGTCGGTCTCCTCCCGGGTGACCCGGCGCATGCTCGAGCTGTTCGGGTCGAAGCTGCCGGCCGTGGACGACGACGACGCCTCCCGACTCGGCGCGCTGACCGAGCGGGAACGGGAGGTGTTCCTCGCGATCGCGGAGGGCCTGTCGAACCCCGAGCTGGGCGAACGGTTCTTCCTCTCCGAATCCACCGTGAAGACCCATGTCGGGCGCATCCTGGCGAAACTGGGGTTGCGCGATCGGGTGCACGTCGTCATCCTCGCCTACCGGCTCGGTCTCGTCGGCCGCTGACGCCGCGCCCGGTTGCGCACGGCGAGGCCGCGCCGGCAGCCCGCGCCGGCGGGCGCGGGCTGCCGAACCGGGCGCGGCGACGGATGCCGCGACGGGCGGATGCGGCGACGGGCGGATGCTGCGACGGAGTAGCCGGCGGCATCCGCGGTTTCGCTCCGGCCCGGTGCGGCCAATAGGCTCAGGGAATGCGCACCTTCTATCCAGAGATCGAACCCTACGAAACCGGAATGCTCGAGGTCGGTGACGGACAGTCCATCTACTGGGAGGCATCCGGCAACCCCGACGGCAAGCCGGCGGTCTACCTGCACGGGGGACCCGGCGGCGGCTCGAGCCCGAAGCAGCGGCGGGTGTTCGACCCTGAGAAGTACCGCATCGTGCTGTTCGACCAGCGCGGCTGCGGCCGGAGCACCCCGCACGCGAGCGAAGCGGATGCCGACCTCGCCACGAACACGACCTGGCACCTCGTCGCCGACATCGAGAAACTGCGTGAGCACCTCGGCATCGACCGGTGGCTGGTCTGCGGCGGGTCCTGGGGCAGCTCGCTCGCCCTCGCCTACGCCGAGACCCACCCCGACCGGGTCACCGAACTCGTGCTGCGCGGGATCTTCACCCTGCGGCCGGTCGAACTCGACTGGTTCTACGAGGGCGGCGCCGCCGCGATCTACCCCGACCTCTGGGAAGAGTTCATCGCGCCGGTGCCGGTCGACGAGCGCGGCCGCCTGATCGAGGCCTACGGCCGGCTGCTGCACGACCCCGACCAGGCCGTGCGGGAACGGGCCGGAGTCGCCTGGTCGACCTGGGAGTCGTCGACGATCACCCTGCTCCAGCAGCCCGAGACGATCGCCCGGTTCACCGAACCGTCCTTCGCCGTCGCTTTCGCCCGGATCGAGAACCACTACTTCACCAACCGGGGCTGGTTCGAGCCGAACCAGCTGATTCGCGACGCCGACCGGCTCAAAGACATCCCCGGCGTGATCGTGCAGGGCCGCTACGACATGTGCACCCCGGCCTTCACCGCCTGGGAGCTGCACCAGGCCTGGCCGGAGGCGGACTTCCGCCTGATCCCCGACGCCGGCCACACGTTCGACGAGCCCGGAAACCTGGACGCGATCATTGAGGCGACGGACCGCTTCGCGCTGTAACTTTTTACTCATGACGTTCAACGACAACGCGAACATCGGCGGCGGCCGGGTCAGCAAACGGGGCCGGAACACGGGGATCGCCGTGGGCGGCGGCGGGCTGGGCGTGATCGCCCTGTTCCTGCTGTCCCAGTTCCTCGGCGCCGACCTGACCGGCCTCGCCGGTGGTCAGCCGGCCGCCGAGCCGGGAAGCGTCTCCAACCTCGCCGAGTGCACGACCGGCGCGCAGGCGAACGCCGACGTGGAATGCCGGATGAAGGGTGCCGCGGCCTCGCTCGACACCTACTGGGCGCAGGAGCTGCCCCGGCTCGGCGTCGCCTATCAGCAGCCGCAGCCGGTCGCGCTGTTCACCGGCAGCACCGGCACCGGCTGTGGCGCAGCATCCGCCGCGACCGGCCCGTTCTACTGTCCGCCGGATGCGACCATCTACCTCGACACCGCATTCTTCGACGACCTGCGCACCCGGTTCGGTTCCTCCGGCGGGCCGCTCGCCGAGATGTACGTGGTCGCCCACGAGTGGGGCCACCACGTGCAGAACCTGACCGGCGTGCTGGCCCAGTCGCAGGACGGCCAGACCGGCGCTGCCTCCAATTCGGTGCGGGTCGAGTTGCAGGCGGACTGCTTCGCCGGCGCCTGGACCGGCGCGGCCACGACGAACACGGACGACAACGGGGTGACCTTCCTCAAGCCGATCACCCAGGCGCAGCTGAGGGATGCCCTGAGCGCGGCCTCTGCGGTCGGCGACGACCGGATCCAGGCCGCGACCCAGGGCCAGGTGAACCCCGAGGGCTGGACCCACGGCTCAAGCGAACAGCGCCAGCGCTGGTTCAGCACCGGCCTGGAACAGGGCGCCGGCGCCTGCGATACCTTTGCTGCCGGCGACGCCGAACTCTAGGCCCCCCATTTAGCCCCCGAATGGGGGTGTGTGGGTATCCCGGACCTATGGCATTGTCTGTGTTGTGAGCGGAACTCAACTTACCGTCGGCACTTACCCTCCGTCGGTCTCCGCGAACACCTGCTGGATCGGCATCCACTTCGCCTAGCTACCCCGACGGAGTCCAGCAACGGCGGTCGTTACCCGAACGGCCACAGCCACCCGGGATGCCTGGGAGTACGTGTGTCGACCTTGAAAAGTGGATTCTTCCACGAAACGCTGGCGCCCCGAACGCCGGTGAAACGACTGACATCTTTCACCGCGAGTGCATTCCTGATGGCTGTGGTGCTCGTCGTCGCCGTCTTCACGGGTTCCGCCCCGGCGACGGCCGCAACCGGATGCGGCGTCGCCGCCAATCCGATCGTCTGCGAGAATGCGCTCCCGGGGACCAGCCCCACCGTCTGGGACATCAACGATTCGGGCGATGCCACGATCCAGGGATTCTCAACCGACATCAGCGTCAACGTCGGCACGACGGTCGGTTTCAAGGTGCTCACCGGTGCGCGGGCCTACACGGTCGACATCTATCGGACCGGCTGGTACCAGGGTCTCGGTGCGCGCAAGGTTGCCAGCGTCACCCCGTCGGCTGCTCTGCCCCAGACGCAACCGGCGTGCCTGAGTGACGCGTCGACGGGCCTGTACGATTGCGGCAACTGGGCGGTCTCAGCCTCCTGGCCGGTACCGGCCGACGCCGTCTCCGGAGTCTACTTCGCGCTGCTCACCCGCACCGACACCGGCGGTCAGAGTCACATCACCTTCGTCGTGCGCAACGAGGCCAGCCGTTCGGCGGTGCTCTTCCAGACCTCTGATTCGACCTGGCAGGCCTACAACAACTACGGCGGCTCCAGCCTGTACCAGGGTGGGCCGGTCGGTCGCGCCTACAAGGTCAGCTACAACCGCCCCTTCACCACCCGTGGTGTGAGCGGTGGCCGGGACTTCTACTTCAGCGGTGAATACCCTCTGGTGCGGTTTCTGGAGAAGAACGGCTACGACGTCTCGTACTTCAGCAACGTGGACACGGACCGACTCGGCTCTGCCCTGCTGAACCACAAGGTATTCCTCTCGGTCGGGCACGATGAGTACTGGTCCGGTGCTCAGCGGGCCAACATCGAGGCCGCGCGAGACGCGGGGGTGAACCTGCAGTTCCTCTCCGGCAACGAGGCCTATTGGCGCACGCGCTTTGAGCCCTCGGTTGCGGGCGCCACGCCGTACCGCACCCTCGTCACCTACAAGGAGACCAAGGACAGCGCCAAGATCGACCCGTCGCCTCAATGGACGGGAACCTGGCGGGACCCTCGCTTCGCGTCGCAGGCGAACGGGGCCGGCCTGCCCGAAAACGCGGTGTCCGGCACGTTGTACCAGTCGAACTTCTCCGACCTTCCGGTGACGGTGTCGGCGGCAGAGGGCAAGAATCGACTGTGGCGGAACACCAGTCTGACCAGTCTCGCCCCTGGGACAACCGCGGCGCTCGCCCCGCACACCATCGGCTACGAATCCAACGAAGACCTCGACAACGGATTCCGGCCCGCCGGCCAGATCCGGCTGTCGACCACCACCGGTGCCGTACCCGAATATTTGCAGGACTTCGGTAACACCGTCGCCGCAGGAACGACCACGCACCACCTGACGATGTACCGCGCGGCCAGCGGTGCACTCGTGTTCTCGGCCGGGAGCATCCAGTGGTCCTGGGGCCTCGACCAGACCCACGACGGTGCAGGCGCGGCCGCGGATCTACGGATGCAACAGGCACAGGTCAACCTCCTCGCGGACATGGGCGCCCAGCCCACCACGCTCTCCAACGCACTCATCGCGGCAACCGCAACCACGGACACGACAGCACCCACGGTCACCGTGACCTCGCCGGCGTCGGGATCATCGGTGGCCAACGGGACATCCGTCACCCTCAACGGCACGGCCGCCGATGCCGGCGGCGTCGTCGCCGGCGTCGAGGTCTCCACCGACGCAGGTGCCAGTTGGCACCCGGCGACCGGCAGCACCACGTGGTCCTACAGCTACCTCCAGCGCGGGGTCGGTGCGCAGAGCATCCAGGTGCGCGCGATTGACGACAGCCTGAACCGACCGGCCACTCCGACGCTCGTCGCGATCACGAGCACCGGACCGTACTCCGTCTTCGGAGCCCAGGTTCCCTCCCTGCCGGATTCCGGCGACACGTCGGCCGTTGAGCTGGGGCTGCGCTTCACGCCGACCCAGAACGGCTACATCACCGGGGTGCGCTTCTACAAGAGCCTGGCGAACACCGGAACCCACACGGGGTCCCTGTGGAGTTCGACCGGCGTGCGCCTGGCAACGGTGACGTTCGGGAACGAGAGTGCCTCCGGGTGGCAGAGCGCGACCTTCACGTCCGCGGTGCAGGTGACGACCGGAACCAGCTATACGGTGTCCTACTCGGCGCCGAAGGGCCGTTATGCGGCAGCGTCGTACTACTGGTCCTACCGCGGAGTCACCAGTGCGCCCCTCGGCGTCGCCGGCGGTTTCGGCGCCGCGCCCGCGGGCGTGTACAGCACGAACGGGTCATTCCCCGTCGACAGTTACCGGCAGGGCAATTACTTCGTCGATGCCATCTTCGACGCCACCGACAATTCACCGCTGGTGGCCACCGGACAGTCGCCCTTGCCCGGCTCATCGAGTGTGCCGATGGGCACGACCATCAGCGCCGTGTTGTCCAAGGAGTCCGACCCGGCTTCGATCAGCTTCAAGCTCGTCGATCAGCTGGGTGCAACCGTGGCCGGCAGCAGCGGCTACACCGCCGCCACCAGAACGGCCACGTTCACGCCGTCGACTGCCCTGAACGGATTCGTCACGTATTCCGTCACCCTGACCGCCAAGGACACCGCGGGGCTGTCATTGTCATCCGGCGGAACCTGGACATTCACGACCGTGCGACCACCTGCGGCCGACGGACTCTGCCCGTGCAGTATCTTCACCGACGCCACGGTGCCGACCATTCTGCAGGTTTCTGACAACGCGATGCTGACGTTGGGCGTTCGTTTCTCGAGCACCGCCGCTGGAACCATCTCAGGCGTTCGGTTCTACAAGAGCGCCGGCAACACCGGCACCCACATCGGGACGCTTTGGACGTCCACGGGCACCCAGCTGGCTACGGCCACGTTCACCGGCGAGAGTACCTCCGGCTGGCAGACCGTGAACTTCGGCACCCCGGTGACGATCACCCCGAACACCGAGTACATCGCGTCCTACCGTGCACCCCTCGGAACGTATTCGGCATCGCCGGGGGTCTTCAGCGGGTCGGGCATCACCAAGGGCCCGCTCGTCGCCGGCCCCAACGCCGGTTCGTACGTCTACGCGGATGCCTTCCCATCCTCGCGGTCATCGACCAGCTACCTCGTCGACGTCATCTTCAATCGTGCCCCCGACCCGATCACGGTCGTCAGCCTGACTCCCGCGAACGGTGCGACGGGCGTCGCCCCCGCGTCTGCCATCGCCGCCCGACTCTCCACGGCCGTCAAGACCGGGTTCTCTCTGACCGCGAACAGAGCGGGCACGCCCATCGCCGGGACGACCGCGCTATCCGGCGACGGCATGACGATCACCCTCACGCCGGCGCAGCCCCTGCCCGACGGTGCCACCGTGAACGTGAGCCTGAGCAACGTGACCTCGACCCAGGGGATCGCGCTCGCCACTCAGACCTGGTCGTTCACCGTTGCTGCGGCCGGTGGGCAAGCGACCACATACAGTCTGTTCGGCAGTGATGTCCCCACCTCTCTCTCGGCCTCCGGCGACACCTCCGCGGTGGAACTGGGTGTCTCCATCACTCCGTCGCAGGACGGCACAGTGTCCGCGATCCGGTTCTTCAAGGGGGCCGGCAACGACGGCACTCACACCGGGTCCATCTGGTCCTCGGCGGGCGTGCGACTGGCGTCGGTGACCTTCGCCAATGAAACAGCCAGCGGATGGCAGACCGCGCAGCTCAGCACCCCGCTCGCCCTGTCAGCCGGACAGAGCTACATCGTGTCCTATCTGGCTCCGCAGGGACGATACTCCTCCACTCCGGCGTACTTCAGCCAGGCCAAGACCAGCGGTCCGCTCACGGCGCCGGTGAGCGGCAATGGGCGCTACCTGTACGGCGCCGCCGGAGGGTTCCCCACCTATTCCTGGAACGCCACCAACTACTTCGTCGATCTGGTGTTCGCGGTGACCCCGCCGCCCCCGCCGCCGACACCCGTCCCCGGCGTGTCGATCTTCTCGTCGACGAGCACGCCGACGAACCTTTCCTGGGCAGACCCGGGGTCGGTTCAGCTGGGAGTGCGGTTCATGGCGTCGACCACCGGAACCATCACCGGCATCCGCTACTACCGAGGTCCGACCGACACGGGCGCCCACCAGGGTGCTCTGTGGTCCCCGACCGGTGCCGTTCTGGCAACGGGCACCTTCGCCCCGGCGACGGCGAGCGGATGGCAGGACCTCTACTTTGCGACTCCCGTCGCCATCCAGGCCGGCGTCGAGTACCGCGCAAGCTACTACGCCAACTCGGGTTCCTACGCTATCGACCTGAATGGGCTTGCGGCGTCGGTCGCGAACGGGTCGCTCTCCACCGTCGCGTCTGGGGGCGCCTACAGCTACTCGACCGGCTTCCCGGATCGGGTCGCCAGCCACAACTACTGGGTCGACGTGCACTTCGTCCCCACGCCGTAGCGAACCAGTCAGGCACGAACGAGACTCCACAACCACCGGCAGCACACAATCCGATTGGGGGCAAGGATGAATACCAAGCTGAGAATCGCCGTCATCGGAGCGGGCTACTGGGGGCCAAACTTGGCCCGGAACTTCCGCAACAGCCCGGACTGGGACCTGGTGGCGGTCTGCGACCTCGACCACGATCGAGCCGAGAAACTGGCCGACACGGTCGGCGGGGTTCGCGCGGTGACTTCACTCAGCGAATTGCTCGCCTCCGATGACGTCGACGCGGTCGCCATCGCGACTCCGGCGCGCACCCACCACGGCATCACCCGCGCCGCCCTCAGCGCGGGCAAGCACGTGATGGTCGAGAAGCCACTCGCGGACACCGGTGCTCGTGGGCGTGACATGGTTCGCGCCGCCGCGGAGCGCGGCCTGGTCCTGATGACAGATCACACCTACTGCTACACGCCGGCCGTCCTGAAGATTCAAGAGTTGATCGCGCAGGGTGCCCTCGGCGACATTCTGTTCATCGACTCGGTGCGCATCAACCTCGGCCTCATCCAACCCGATGTCGACGTGTTCTGGGATCTCGCACCCCACGACCTCTCCATCATCGACTTCATCCTGCCCGGGGGGCTGCGACCGCTCAGCGTCTCGGCCAACGGTGCGGATCCTCTGGGGTCCGGAAAGTCCTGCATCGGCTACCTCGTTCTGCCGCTTCCCAACGGCGCAATGGCCCATGTGCACGTCAACTGGCTGAGTCCGACGAAGATCCGCCAGATGATCGTCGGGGGGACCAAACGGACCCTGGTCTGGGACGACCTCAACCCGCAGCAACGACTCAGCGTCTATGACCGCGGCGTCGACCTGGAACTGCAGGCACTGGACGGCGCCGAGCGTCAGGCCGCGACGATCTCCTATCGGCTTGGCGACACCTGGTCGCCCGCGTTGCCCGAGCGTGAGGCTCTCGGGGCAATGGCGACGGAGTTTGCGGAGAGCATCCGAGAGGGGCGTCCACCTCGCACCGACGGCGAGGCGGGGCTGCGTGTACTGTCCGTCCTGGAAGCGGCAAGTGGGAGTCTGGCGGCCAACGGGGCCGCGATAGCACTGAATGAAGACCGCGTGCCGGTCGGGAAGTTCTGATGACAACACTCAATGGGGCACGGGTCCTGGTGACCGGCGGCGCGGGAACGATCGGATCGACCATCGTCGACCAACTTCTCGATGCCGGCGTCGCGCACGTGACCGTCCTGGACAATCTCGTCCGGGGGCGGGAGGCGAATCTCGCCGATGCCTTCGAGACCGGACGGGTGCAGCTCGTCAGGGGCGACATCCGAGATCGGGAGGTCGTGGGCAGGGTCACCCGGGGGATGGACGTCGTCTTCCATCAGGCAGCGATCAGGATCACCCAATGCGCCGAGGAACCTCGGCTTGCACTCGAGGTGCTCGTCGACGGGACCTTCAACGTGATCGAGGCCGCCGTGGCGAACAAAGTGGGCAAGTTAGTCGCCGCGTCGAGTGCATCCGTCTACGGCCTGGCCGAAACCTTCCCCACCTCCGAACGTCACCACCACCACAACAACGACACTTTCTACGGCGCCGCCAAGTCCTTCAACGAGGGGATGCTTCGCAGTTTCCGCGCCATGAACGGGCTCGACTACGTTGCCCTGCGCTACTTCAACGTCTACGGACCGCGAATGGATGTGCACGGCTTGTACACCGAGGTGCTCGTGCGTTGGATGGAACGTATCGCGGACGGGAAGCCGCCGTTGATCTTCGGCGACGGGCTGCAGACCATGGACTTCGTGTACACCACGGACATCGCTCGGGCCAATCTGCTCGCAGCGACGAGCACCGTCACGGACGGCGTCTACAACGTCGCCAGTGGTACGGAAACGAGCTTGCTCGGCCTGGCCGAGGCGCTCCTGGAAGCGATGGATTCGGACCTGCCCGTTGAACACGGGCCGGACCGTGCGGTCAACGGCGTCACTCGGCGACTCGCCGACGTGCGGGCGGCACGCCATGACCTCGGTTTCGACGCGACAGTGTCCCTCGCCGACGGGCTCCGCGAACTCGTCAGGTGGTGGCGACCGCTCCGTGCGGAGATCGCCGCCGGACGCACACTGGTCGCATCATGAGCAGAATAAACGTGATGAAACCATGGCTAGGGGAGGAAGAGATCCTCGCGGTGACCGAGGTGATCGAGTCCGGCTGGGTGGCTCAGGGGCCGCGCGTCACGCGGTTCGAAGCGGCCTTCGCCGAGGTCATGGCGGCCGACTTCGCGGTGGCCACATCCAGTTGCACCACGGCGCTGCATCTCGCCCTGATCGTCGCCGGAGTGGAGGCCGACGACGACGTCGTTGTGCCGTCGTTCTCCTTCATCGCCACCGCGAACGCCCCCACCTACCTGGGCGCCCGGCCGGTCTTCGCCGATGTGGACCCGGTGACCGGCAACGTCACTGCGGAAACGCTCTCGGCCGCCCTCACCTCCAGGACGAAGGCCGTGATCGTCGTCGACCAGGGCGGGGTGCCCGTCGACCTCGACCCGATTCGCGAGTTGTGCGACCCCCGCGGGATCGTGGTGATCGAAGACGCCGCCTGCGGTGCCGGATCACGCTACCGTGGCCGGCCGGTCGGCTCCGGGGCCGTTCTCGCAGCGTGGTCCTTCCACCCGCGCAAGCTGCTCACCACGGGGGAAGGGGGGATGCTGACCACCTCGAACGGTGAGTGGGCGGCGCGAGCGCGGCGGCTGAGGGAACACTCCATGAGCGTGTCGGCGAGCGATCGACAGGGAAGCGTGCTGGCGCCCGCCGAGGAATACGACGAGATCGGGTTCAACTACCGGATGACGGACCTGCAGGCGGCCATCGGTCTCGTACAGCTCGGCCGGCTCGCCGAGATCGTGCGACGACGCCGGGAACTGGCCGCACGGTACACGTTGGAGTTCGCCGACATCCCTGGTGTGCGCTGTGTGGGCGACCCCGACTGGGGTCAGGGCAACTTTCAGTCGTTCTGGATCGAGGTAGAGCCAGGCCCGGCCGGTGGGCGTGATGGCGTCCTCGAGGCTTTGGCGGCGGCGGATATCTCCGGTCGGCGCGGGATCATGGCGGCCCACCGCCAGCCCGCCTACCGGGACCGGGACACAGGAGGACTCGCACTTCCGGTCACGGAACACCTCACGGACAACACCCTCATCCTCCCGCTCTATCATCAGCTGACGATCGCGGACCAGGACCGGGTGATCGCCGCCGTGCGCGCCGCCGTGCGTTCGCTTGCCCCAAGCACGGTCTGAAATGAAGGACCTTCTGCTGCTGGCGGCGAGCGGTCTGGCGCGTGAAATATTGGCCGACCTCGGAGACGCGTACCGGCCTGTCGGCATCCTGGACGATGATTCCACCCGCCACGGGGGACGGTTGGCCGGCATCCCCATCCTCGGCGGGATCGACCGCGCGGTGCTGCACGGAGCGGATCTGCTGGTGTGCGTCGGCTCCGGTCAGGGGCGTCGGAGGCTGGTCGAGCGCCTCGCCGGGCTGGGGGTCGGTGACGACCGGTATGCCACCTTCGTCTCGTCCGCCGCTCACGTTCCGACCGGCAATCGTGTCGGCGTGGGAAGCATCGTGCTGGCCGGCGTCGTCCTGACCGCCAACGTCAGCGTAGGGCGCCATGTCGTCGTCATGCCAAATGTCACGCTCACGCACGACAACGTGGTCGACGACTTTGTCACCATCGCCGCGGGAGTATCCCTAGGGGGGGCCGTCGTGCTCCGCGAGGCAAGCTACATCGGAATGAACGCGTCCGTCCGGCAGGGCGTCGAAGTCGGCCGGGGGGCCACGGTCGGTATGGGCGCGGTCGTTCTCCAGAACGTCCCGGCCGGTGAAACCTGGCTCAACGTGCCGGCTCGACCAATATCCCGCCGGCCCACGCCGGACAGCCCGGTCGATTCGCCCAGGGCTGTCGGATCTGGGGCGTGGTCATGAGGATAGTGATCTATCCGCATTCGATGGAATTCGGAGGTAGCCAGCGCAACGCGATCGACATCGCGACCGCGTTGCGCGAGCGCGGCCATGAGCTGACGGTTTTCTGTCCACCAGGCCCGCTCGTGGAGTTGGTCACCGAGCGCGGACTGCGCTACGAGCTTGCGCCGTTGCCTCGGATCCGCCCGTCGTTCGCCGTGATGAAGCGGCTGTGTGCCGTCGTCGAGGCGGCGGACGCCGACGTCGTGCATGGATTCGAGTGGCCGACGGCTCTGGAAGCCCTCTTCGGGCCCGACCGGAAGCTGGGCGTGCCGGCCGTGTGCACAGTGATGTCGATGTCGGTGGCGCCATTCCTGCCGAGTTGGCTGCCGCTCACCGTCGGCACGGAGAGGATCCTGCGGACGGAACGCGCCCACCGGGCCGATGTCATCCTGCTCGAGCCGCCGGTGGATACCGAGCATGATCGGCCGGTAGACCAGATTGCCGCGAAGCGTCGACTGGGGATCGCCCCCGAGACCCTGGTCGTCTCCCTGGTCACCAGGCTGGCCAAGGAGCTCAAGCGGGAAGGCATCCTCACTGCCATCGAGGCGGCCGGTGCGCTCGCCCGTGAGTTCCCGGTCACGCTCGTGATCGCCGGGGACGGGCCGATCCGTGCGGAGGTCGAGGCCGCCGCGCTCCGCGCCAACACGGCAGCGGGAACACAGGCCGTGCTGCTCACGGGTACCCTCGTCGATCCGCGCCCGGTCTACGACGCGGCCGACATTGCGCTTGGGATGGGGGGCTCAGCGCTCAGGTCGATGGCCTTCACGAAACCCCTCATCGTCCAGGGCGAACAGGGATTCTGGCGGGTACTCGAGCCCGATTCGCTGAGCGGCTTCACCGAGAACGGCTGGTTCGGCATCGGCGCCCCCGGCGAGGAGCGCGATGGTGCCGCGAGGCTCGGCCGGCTGCTCCGCCCCCTGCTCGAAGACGCAGACCACCGGGCTGAACTGGGGTCGTTTTCGCGCGCCACGGTCGAGTCCCGCTACGGGCTCCCGGCCGCAGCCGAACTCCTGGAGGATTTCTATCTTCGAGCGGTAGCACGCAGCAAGGCCAGTCCCCGTGCGCCATCCCGGCTGTTGGCGCCCTATCTGTCAGTGACCGGCTACGAAATGCGGCGCAAGGTCAGGCGCCGGCTCGGCGGGGTCGTGAGCGACGACTTCAACTCCCTGGCATCCATTCAGCTTCAATCAGAAAGGAGCGTCTCCCGATGACGAATTCTGTCCTCACCAGTGCAGTTCCGGTGGAAACGCTGACGGCCCCTGTACCGTTCATCGATCTCGTCGCGCAACAGGGGGAGATCCTTGACGAAATCAGCACCGCGATCGTCGACACTCTCAGGCGCGCGACCTTCATCGGAGGCAAGCATGTCGACGCCTTCGAGGCCGAATTCGCGGCCTACTGCGCGGTGACCCACTGCATCGGTGTCGGGAACGGGACGGATGCGCTCGAGCTCGCGCTCCGGGCGCTCGACATCGTCGATGGACGTGAAGTCCTGGTGCCCGTGAACTCGTTCATCGCATCGGCGGAGGCGGTGCTTCGTGCGGGAGCCACGGTCAGATTTTCCGACGTCGATGACGATTCCCTCCTCCTCGACCGGGCCACGGTGGAGCGCGCGATCACGGATGAGACCGCGGCCGTCATGGCCGTCCACCTGTATGGGCAGACTGCACCGGTCGACCAGATCCTGCCGGTAGCGGGCAGGCACGGTGCCGTCGTGATCGAGGATGCCGCCCAGTCGCAGGGCGCGACTCGATACGGAAGGCCCGCAGGCTCTCTGTCCCGCATTGCGGGCACGAGCTTCTATCCGGGCAAGAACCTGGGCGCCGCCGGCGACGGTGGTGCGGTGTTGACCAGCGATGACCATCTCGCCGCCCGGGTGCGACGCATCGCAAGTCATGGCAGCACCGAGAAGTACGTGCACGACGAGTTCGGGTTCAATTCCCGGCTGGATTCGATCCAAGCGATTGTCCTTCGGTCCAAGCTGGCGAGGCTTGACGCCTGGAACGAGGCTCGTCGGGTGGCTGCACGACGGTATGACGAGCTGCTGGCCGACGTCGACGGAGTGCGAACGCCGGTCACCCTCGCGGGGAACGTGCACAACTGGCATATCTACTCCGTCCGGGTCGAGGACCGCGACCGCATCCTCGCCGGACTCCATGCGGAAGGAATCGGCGCGGCGCTGCACTACCCGACCCCGATTCACCTGACCGGCGCCTTCCGGCACCTCGGATTGGCCAGGGGCGATTTCCCCGTGGCCGAGCGGGCGGCTGCGCAGCTCCTCTCGCTGCCGATGTTCCCCCACCTGACCGAGGCCCAGCAGATCCGGGTCGTCGACGTGCTGAAGCGTCTGGTCTGAGTCGTGGAGGACCCCGCTGACGACCGCCCGGGCGAGACCGCCGGCTTCCTTGAGCGGAAAGTGCGAAATGGGCTGCGCTGGAGCCTGGTGAACACCCTGGTCGGACGCCTGGGCTCCTTCCTGACCGGCATCGTCATCGCGCGCATCGTTGCGCCAGAGGACTTCGGCATCTACGCGGTCGCCTTGGTCGCCTTGAACCTCCTGCTGAGCATGAACGAGCTCGGCGTCAGCGTTGCCCTCGTCCGGCACCCAGGCTCGGTTGCGGCCCTCGCCCCGACAGTGACGACCGTGGCAATCGGCATGAGTGCGGTCCTGTTCGCCGCGAGTTGGTTCGCGGCGGCACCGTTCTCCGACGCCATGGGCGTTCCGGAGGCAACCGGTGTCGTGCGCCTGATGAGCGCGGCCGTGCTGATCGACGGCCTGGCGGCGGTGCCGGTCGCCCTGTTGACCCGGGCCTTCATGCAGGGGCGCCGAACCCAGATCGACCTGATCGCGTTCGCGGTGGGAACACCGGCGACGATCCTGCTGGCGATGGCGGGTTATGGCGCCTGGAGTCTGGCCTGGGGTGTGGTGATCGGCAATCTGGTCACGGCGGTCCTCTCGCTCGTCTACGCTCCGACTCGGTATGCGCCGGGCTTCGACCGCAAGGCCGCACTCGGACTGCTGAAATTCGGCCTGCCGCTGGCCGGCGCAAGCCTCCTGCTGCTGGCATTGCTCAACGTCGACTTCGTAGTGGTGGGTCGGATACTGGGCAAGGCCGACCTTGGCCTGTATCTGCTCGCCTTCAATCTCAGCACGTGGCCGATGACGCTTGTGTCGACGGCCGCGCGGCGGGTCACGACTGCAATGTTCGCGCAGCTCAGCGAGCGCGGCGATGGCCGGGAAGGCTTCCGTGATTCACTGTTCCTGGTGATGTCCCTCGGCATGCTGTTGGGTACGCTCCTCGCGGCCTATGCGTCAGGGATCGTCACTTTCCTCTACGGTGACCGTTGGGCGGCCGCGGCGCTGGCGGTTCCGGCCCTGGCGATGCTCAGCATCGGGCGGATGTTGGTCGAATTGACCTACGACTACCTGGTCGCGGTGGGACGGACAATGGGCAATGCCTGGTTGCACGCGCTCTGGTTGGTGGCACTCGTGCCGACCCTGGTCGTGGGAGCGACAATGTTCGGCATCCGCGGGGTCTCCTGGGGCCACGCGGCCATTGTCGCGCTCGTCGTCGTACCGGGAGTCGGCATCCTGCTCCACCGGGCGGGAATCCCCGTCTGGCGATTGCTGGCCGATTTCGTCCTCCCTGCCGCGGGTTCCGCGGGGGTCCTGTTATCCGCCTGGTTCATCACGAGCGTCATCCCATCCGGATTCCTGATGCTCGCCGTCGGGGGTCTCGCCGGGCTGGCGGTCTATGCCCTGATCGTCGGCCCCAGGTTCGTCCGCATACTGAGGCGTCTCCTCGACCTCGGGGAGCCCAGGGCTGGAAAGCGGAAGCGGATTCCGGCCTGGCTTACAGGGGCGTCGTCATCGTGAGGGATGTCCCCGGTCGAGCCTGAAGTTTCACAGCGTTCGACAGCGCGCCGATCATTCCAACACTGAGAAACATCAGGCCGGAAGCCTGAGGAAACCCGAAAGCGTCGAATGTCGCGAAACTGCAGGCACCGGCGGCTGCCATGGCCACGAGAGCCTGGGCCAGGCTCCGAGCTTTCGGGTCGGAGGCCAACCGGCGAGCGCGAAACCCGGTGACGATCGCCACCGAGAAGACGGCCAGGAGCGCCACGGTCCCGACCACGCCCACTTCGATCAAGAGGCCGAGGTACTGGTTGTCGAGAATGCGATACTGCGGCAGGAATGTGGAGAAGCCACGCCCGAAGAGGGGTGACCGCTGGATGAAATCGAAGGCGAGCGCATAACTGTCCGTGCGGGAGCGCGCACTGCTGTCTTCAGAGATTCCGGTGAACAACTTGGTCAGAGTGCCGATCATCCCCGGAATGGCGACATAGATCACGACCAGGAGCGCTGCGATGGTGAGGTAGGAAATCCGCCGCCGGCCGGCCGGCCAGGTCGGCAAGAGAATGACCAGGGCAACGACCACGCCGACGATTGCAGACCGAGAAATGGTGATGGGCACCGCAAACGCGATCACGGCCACGGGAAACCAGCGAACGATGCGATTCCGGTGGAGGTCGGACAAGGCGAAGTGCAGGGCGACCGGCAGGATCATTGACAGGATGACCCCGAACTCAATCGGGTGGGTTGACGTTCCGGCGGCCCTGGTGAAACCCTCCCGGTTGTAAATGCTGGTGAGATCGTTGTTGGCACTGAGACCAGGAAGCTGGATCACGTCGACGAGTGGATTGCCGGTGCCGAACTGGACGATGCCGATCACCGCAACAACCGCACCGGTCATCACCAGCAGTCGAAGTGTCGACTCGATCCGGTCGACACCGGGGAGCCCGTCTCCCGACAAGAGGACCAGGCCCAGCCATGAGGCGATGAGGAGCAGGCCACGGTCCGCGCCATTCAGCTCCAGGCTCTCGATCGGTCGCACGGTTGCGACGACATAGCTGACGAGGATGAAGATGAAGAAGATCAGCATGGCGCTGCGGATGGGTTGCCTGGGGGTGAGCGTCGAGTAGGTGCGGTTCATCTGGGCGCCGATCCAGAGGAGGAGTCCGAGGAGGCCGACGATGACGGCCGGCGTGCCGATGGAGCCCAGGGCGGAGATGGTCAGGTTGGCCGGGACGAACATCAGCGCAAGAATGTACGTCGAGACAAGCCACTTCGCCTCGATGAAGAACGCGGGCGGAGACGTACCGCGTTCAGGCACGAGCCCTGGGGACAGGATTCCGCCGGGCTGTCCGCTGGGACGCTCCGTCGGATCTTCTCGGATCACGTCGAGGTCACGTGTTTTCGCTCACCAGCGTCGACGGTATCGGCTGGGTGTCCGCGCCCGGCCCGCCGGGGGTGTCGTCCGGGCCCAGTGCGGCAAGAACTATGTAGTCGGCATCGGCACCCGTCGGGTCCGGCTCGTCACGAGTCGGATGGCGCGGACCCGGATCGTCGAGATCGGTGGAATCCTCAAGGGAAGCGTACTCGGGGACCTTCGCGCCCCCCTCGACAGAATCGTGCTCAGCGACGATCGTGCCGGCGTCGACTGAATCGTCCTCAGGGACGGTCGTTCCGACGTCGGCTGGATCGGGCGTCGCCGCACTCGTTCGTCGAGACCGGCGGGTGGTCCGGGGGGTCGCTCGTTGTTTCCTGATGGCTCGGCGGCGGACGAGCGCGTCCACCGAAATGGCCAGCAGCAGGGTGAACACGAGTCCGACAGCGATCACCACGATCAGGGTGCGCGCGAGGGCGGAGTAATTGGGTTCGGCGACCGTGTTGTTCGTGATGACCATCAACCGGATTTCGGATTTGGGCAGCGCTTTGGCGGAGACCTGAAGGTCGGCCATTCTCGTGTCGGCGAGGGTGAGTATGGCGTTCAGCGTTCGAAACGCTCCGCTTGCCGAGGTGTCTGACACGGCCACCTCGAGCACGGAACCGGACACGCTGGCGTCCTTTTCCACTGTGTACTTCGCTTTCGACCCGGTGGGCACGACGGTGTCCGTCGTTTCCGAGTCGGTGAGGGACTTGGCGAGGACCCCGGCCGCGACGTCGAGTCCACCCAGGTTGAGGAATGGATTGCTACCCTCTTCGAGGGTGCTCGTCGGGGGAAGGAGCAGTACCGATGATTTGACGTCGTAGGTCAGCGGGATGAATCGGAGTGTCAGGTAGGCCAAACCGGTGACGACGAGCAATCCGGCCAGGACGACGTACCAGCGGCGACCCATAGCACGGATGAGTTCGGAAAGCTTCACCGGCGCACCTCCCATGAATCACCTGAATGTACGCTTGAGTATAGGATACGCAGTCATCCTGTGTTCGTGGGACGCTGGGAGATTGGTGCGAATGACTGTCTGGGACCTGATAGCGAACGCCGGCCGACGTTGGGTACTGACTCTGTGCGGAGCCCTCCTGATGGGACTTGGCGTGTTGTGGGTGGTCAACGTTCCGCCGCTCTACTTCGCGCAGGTGCGAGTGGTCCTCCTGCCCCCGGCTGCCGCGCAGCCGAACGCCTACGGCTACACATCGGAATCGCTGATCGACTTGGCTGGAGTGGTCGCCAGGGAGTTGCGGCCGCCGACTCAGGACGCGCAATCCGTATCGGGTGACGTCACTCTGGTCGGTGAAGGAATCCGGACGGGGTTCTCGGTCACACAGCAGAATTCCGGTGGGCAATGGCAGTACCGATTCGATGAGCCGGTGGTCGAGGTGCAGGCCGTCGGCGCGACCCCGTCGGAGGTGAGGGCCCAGATCAGCACGGCACTTCGCCAGGTGGAGTCAACCCTGGCCGAAATCCAGGACGAGCAAGGCGTCATTGCGGCGAATCGTGTGCGGATCACTCTAAATCCGCTGCAGCCTCAACTCATCGAGGAGAAGGGGAGCCGTGTTCGCGCGATCGGATCGATTGTCCTGACCGGTCTGGTGAGCACGCTGGCGGTGGTCGGCGGGCTCGGCGTCGGACGCGGTGGGTCTTCGCGCCGACGGTCGAAGCGTTCCGGTGCTCGTGGGGACGCATCAGCCGTCGGAGTGTCGAGCGCTTAGGTCGTCGGTTGGGACCGGGTGCCCGTTCGAGAAGAGCGCGACGAAGTCCCTGGCGCGGGCATCCCAGTTCTGGCTTGCGGCGTAGTGCCTGCGGCGCTGCGCCAGCGCGGGGTCGGGCGGGCGGCCGAGAACCTCAAGCGTGCGCTCGGCGAACGCCTCCGGTGTGGAGCAGACGTGGACGAGATCCTGTGGGATTCTCCTCACGCTGGGGAGATCGCTCACCACGGCAGGTTTTCCCGCTGAGAGGTACTCGAGGGTCTTCAGCGGATCGCTGCCGCGATTGAAGTCGCTGTCGGTGTAGGGAGTCAACCCGACCGCGATCCGGGCCATGAAGGCCGGCAGCCGGTTGAAGGGCTGAGGCCCGACCCACTGCACGTTGGGATGAGCGAGCAGCGCCTCCATCTTCTCGATGTTGAACGTAGTCTGGCGAGGGCCGATCAAGAGCAATGACGCACCCGTCTCGGCTATCATCTCGAGCGCGTCGAGATCGATCCGCTCCGAGAGATGTCCGATGAAGCCGGCAATCGGGTCGGGGAGGGTCACCTCGCCCGCGGGCAGTGCAGACTCCACCGCGGCGAAGTGGTCGGTGTCGCAGCCATTGGGGATGACGACGACCGAGCGTGCGTCCGGAGCCCACCGGGCCGCTAACTGGTCCGACACGGCGACGACGACGTCCGCGCGCCGGAGCTGGGCGGCCTCGCGCTTACGGAGCCACGTCGATGACAATCCCATCAGGCCGCCGCCGGTGATCCAATCGTCGGTGCCGTACATGACCTGTAACCCGGGACAGGAGCCGAAGACGTCGTCAAGGGACGCGACCACCAGCGCCCGGACGTTCCCGCCGAGTCGACGCACGGCGCGGGCGATGGCGCGCCGGGTTGCCCAGGCTGCGATGATCCGCAGACCGGGCCGGCTGATGCCCGGAACGGTCAGCGGAGTGAGCCGGGCAAGGTTGTCCCCGACCATCCGGAGCCGTGGGCCGCTGGTCGACGAGCGAAGCGCCGGCTTCTTCAGCGGAGTGAGGACGGAAATCGCGGGGTCGACGTAAAGCACGGGAACGAGCCGGGAGAGGTGGATGGCCAGATGCTTCTCCGACAGTCGGGTATCATCCCAGGACACACCAGCCACGATCACCACGAGGCCGTCCCACGCCTGGTTTCCGAATCTGTCGGACGGCTGTGGGGCCCGGTTGCGCGCACTCATGCGATCCTGCTCGTTTCGTCCCTCATCCAGACGCCGTTGCCCGTCGCGCCGAAGCGCACCCTCATCCGGACCAGAACAGTCGTGAAGAGAAAGAGGGGGAGCCGGAGTGCCATTGCCGGGTCGGCGGCCACGATCCGCAGCAGGTCCATCGGGCGAGTCGACGCCGAGGGAGAGACGCGTCCGGTCTTGCCCAGTTCCTGGACTCCCTGCACCACCCGGATGCGTCGTTTGAGCAGTGACCGCCAGGTCCGGGCCGGCCAGACCGACACCGTCGAGTCGACCGCGATTGTGCGCTCCCGCGCGTTGAACTCCTCGGAGTAGGCCAGATCGTCGGAGATGAAGCTGGGCAATGCCGACACGCGTTGATAGCCGGCCTGGGACAGCACGATGATCCCTCGGCCGAAGAGTCCGGAACGCACCTGGGGCAGGCGCTCCCAGATGTCGTAGTACCAGCGCGCCGCCAGTGAGACCTGGTCCCTGACCAGGTTGCGTTCCGGCGCCGCGGCGAGGTACCCATCCAGCGTGACGAGGCGGGCCAGGGCGCGAAGCCCGGAGGGGTCGAGACAAACGTCGGCGTCGACGAAGGCCACAGGGAAATCCCGGACCATCGCGCCGCCGGCAGCCAGCGCAGCGGCCTTGGACGGCACGGGCAGTTCGACGACCTCGACGTCCGGTCCGTGGCTCCTGGCCTCGGCCACGCTTCCGTCGGTACATCCGTTGCAGACGACGACTACCCTGAATTCGCCCTGGTCCGCGCCGGTGAGCAATCGCGGCAGAAGGCGCGCGAGCCCGAGTTCCTCATTGTGGGCCGGTACCACAACGGTCATCAGTGGTCGCTTGTGTGGCATCATGGGACCCTCCTGAGAGTTCGGGATCAGGTTACTCGAAGCGTAGTCTGACCTGCGGGTTTTTCGCTGGCGTGGGAATTGGGTGCGGCAAGGCGACCTTACGCCTGGCGCGCGGAGGGGGCAGTGGAGATGTCGCTCGGATTTGAGCCCCGTGTCGGTGTCATTATCGTCACCTGGAACAGCGCAGCAGTGCTGGCGGGTGTGCTGGGGTCGATTCGCCGATCGGAGCTCTCAGGCTCGGTCAAGGTGATCGTGGTCGACAACGCGTCCTCCGACGCGTCGACCGACCTCGTCCGCGCGGTGATGCCCGAAGCCGAGATCGTGCAGATGGGACGCAACGCCGGCTACGCGGCAGGAGCGAACGCGGGAATCGACAGGGCCGATGATTGCGACGCGGTTCTCTTGCTCAATCCTGACATTCGGCTCGAGCCGACCACCATCGAGGCGCTGCTCCGGGAAATGCGGTCGACCAGGGCAGGGATCGTCGTTCCGCGTTTGGTGGACGAATCGGGAGCGCTTCGCTCGTCTCTCCGACGCGAGCCCACGGCGCTCAGGGCATGGGGAGAAGCTTTGCTCGGCGGAGACAGGGCCGGACGGTTTCCGCGCCTGGGCGAAGTCGAAATCCGGGAGCGTGCCTATCGTTCCGCCGGCACGGCGGACTGGGCGACCGGCGCGGCCATGCTCATTTCCCGGGACTGTATCGAGCGCGTCGGCCGGTGGGATGAGACGTACTTCCTCTACTCGGAGGAAACCGATTTCGCACTTCGTGCCCGCGATGCGGGTCTTGCCCTCCGCTATGTTCCGACGGCCGTTGCCGTGCATTTCGAGGGCGAGTCCCACGATTCGCCTGCGCTCTTCGCCCTACTGGCGCGCAACCGGGTGAAGCTCTTCCGCTCACGTCACGGAGTCGCGCACACGGCTGCGTTCTGGATGGGAGTATTCGTCGGCGAAGTGCTCCGCGCTCGACGCCCGACCCGACGCGCCGCGGCGTGGGCGCTACTGGGCCGCACAAAAGGGATGGCCCAGCCGAGCCGAGCCGATGATCGGGGACTCGGGACTGGGGACTCGGTCACCTAGTCAGCAGTCCGGCTAGTCTGTCTGCCAGCCGGGCCGAACTGAACTCGGTGGACGCTGCCTGAGAGGCAGCAGCGCCCATTCGTGCGGCATTCGCGGAGTCGAGCGAGTACAGGATGCCCCGGGCCAGGTCATCGACGCTGCCAAGCTGGGTGAGAAGTCCCCATTCCCCGTGCCTGACATAGTCCTCGGCGCCGGGCGTCCTGGTGAGGACGACGGGACGGCCGGTGGCCATTGCCTCCAGAACGGCCGTCATCCCAGAAACGTGCAGATTCTGGCGCGTCGCGATCGCGAGCACGGTGGTCGCGGCGTATTCCTCCCGCAGCTCGGCGTGCGTCATGCGGGGCAAGCGTTCCACACCGAGCGGGACGGCAAGGTCGCCGGAGTATTGAACGCGCAGTCTGGCGTCCGGGCGAGCACGGTGGACCACTTCGAGGGCTGCAAGCAGGGTCCGGGCATCCCGGTCCACGTCGTTCCCGATTGACAGCACCGAAGGCCGCGCGGGGAGGGGCCGTGGGGTGAAAAAGTCCGTGTCCACTCCGAACTTGAGAAACTCGACCCGGGTTCTCCGCCCGCCCAACGCTGCGCGCAGGGGTGCCAGTTGAGCTCGGCTGAGACACCAGATCAGGTCCATCGGTCTGAGCATCCTCAGCATGACGCGGGCCCGGGTGCGCTCGCCCACCCGCCCGGACAACTGGTCGGTTGCCCAGATCACTCCGCACCCGAACCTGGCGCCTGAACCGCGCGCCAACAGGCGCAGGGCGGCATGCTCGTCCCAGGCGATCAACCAATCCGGTGTCGGTGTGCGGGTGGGCCGCCCGAAAAGGAGCGGAACAGCCTGTCCCGTGGGCAGAGGTTGGAGCGGCGTCGTCGCTAACTCGATTTCGGGCGATATGAGCCTGTCGAGCCCGTAGGGCACGGCATCAGGTCGCTGCCCGGCCGCGTGGGATCGACGCCACTCGTCAAGGTCCGTTTCCGATCGGAAGCCAAACTCGACCTGCATCAGCGCCACCGTTTCCAGAACTGCTCGATTCACCCAGTGATAGGTCGAAGCTATCGTGATGCCGGGTTGCCGGCCAGCGCCGAGATTCACTGCGACGCTGGCCGGACGCCATGCGCGAGGACCTCCGGCAATCGTGCGTGCGTTGTGCGCGCGAGATTGCGGAGGCCCTCGGGTGTTCGAACCACTGCCGCGAAATCGCGGTGGTGATCGACTCGTGCTGCGGTGCTACTTCCCCAGGGTCGAACCCGCGGTCTTTCCGTCGGCGGTGAAGACGTTCCCCGTCCAGGTCGCTGTGCCGACCTGGCCGATGTACGCCGACGGACCGTAGTAGCCGACCTTTGCGGAGAACTTGGTCCAGAACCAGTTGTCCTTGTAGGTGATCCCCGATCCACCGCCCCACATGGAGTAGTTGCCGCCGGCCAGCAGGTTGTGCTCGACGACAACCTTGGGAGCGACGTCGGGGAAGCCCATGGCGGCGGTCATGCCGCTGCTGCCGCCGGAGACCCAGAGTTCCACCGTGTTGTCCTTGATCAGCGCAGGGGCGAGCGTGTCATCGCCCGCCTGTCCTGGGTAGTGGAGACCGTCGTAGTGAACCCCTCCGTCGCGGAAGACGAAGTCGTGCACCCAGTTGCCGACGACGTTCGCGTTGTCGCCGTAGATGCTCACACCGTCGCCGGCAATGTTGTAGACGTTGTTGCGGCTGAAGTCCACGTACTGCCCGACAAGCTTGATGCCGTTGATCGGGTCCTGTGACCAGTTGGTGGCGGAGGATCCACGGATGGTGTTGTCGAGGATCTTCACCCGGTCGCCGTTGACGTGCACGGCTGCCTGGTCCCAGGAGACATCAGTGGGGCCTTCGATGATGTTGCCCTGGATGGTCACATCACTTGCTTCAATGCGCAAGCCGGCGGGAATGATCTGGTTCTTGATGACCGTGCCGGCGGTGGTGATCGTGAGGGGGCCGGTGTACTTCTGAGTCGGGTTGAAGCCCGCTGCGACCGGGCCGGTATTGCTCATACCCGCGAAGGAGGTGCTGGTGGTTTGGGTGGGTGTGGGAGCCGGGGCCGGTGCCGGGGCCGGAGCGGGTGCCGGAGCGGGTGCCGGGGCCGGAGCCGGTGCGGGTGCGGGTGCGGGTGCCGGGGCCGGGGCCGGGGCCGGGGGCGTCGCAGGTGCCGGCCTCGGGGTTGAACCCGCGGTCGGGACGAACAGGGGGTCTACCCAGTAACCCGACGAGTGCCAGGTCTTGGTCGGGAAGGCGCTGGACGTGCCGTAGGCGTACTTACCGCTGTTCGTCGAGGCGACGGAGAGCAGCTTCGACGAAACCGGCGGAGCCGTCTGGTCGACAGTGGTTGTATAACGGCCTCGCGGTGCGAGGTAGGAGGCCACATAGTGCTGACCGGCGGCGAGGGCAACGGGCTTGGCGAACAGCACCGTCTGCCATCCGCTGGCTGTCTCGGACGTGAATTTCGCAGTGGCGAGACGGGTCCCTCCGCTGGTCCACAGGTTCCCGACGTGAGCACCGGCGTTTTCCGCGGTCTTCCAGAACCGCACGCCGATGACCGTGCCGGTCACCGACGGCGAGAAGTCGGTGCCAAGCTCGACGCTGGAGGTGTCGCTGTCGATGGCGCCGCCCCGAGGGGCAGAAGTGCCCCAGAGGGTTTCGGAACTGGCGGCGAGTTCTGCGGACGTCGTGGTGGGGGCCGGCGCTGGCGTCAATGCGTTGACGGGCAGGCTGGCCCCGCCGATTGCAACGGCGATGACGGCGCCGAAGATCACGGCTGCGGTCGGAAAGCCCGAGCGTAGGCGTGCTGGCGTAGTGCGGTGTTTCATCTGAAAACTCCAAGCAGGATTGAGTCTGGACCCAGAAAAGTGTGACGTGGCACTGGTCCAAGGACAATGGCAGAAGAGCCCCCCAAATGCCCTGCCGGAGATCCCATCTTTACATCGCGCCGTTGCCAAAACCAAACCTATCCCGAAACCTGAACCATTCTCGAGACCCCACTGTGAGGGGTGTGCAACCCCCAGAACAGGGGGCGTGCGGAGTGCCAACTGAAGAATTATCGTTGTTGTGACCAGCGGATTGCCTCGCTGGCGACAGGTGAGTGATGACGCACTCCGAAGGCGGGAATCGTCTCGATCGGAGAGCCAAAAGTTTTTTCCGTGCCATCCAACAAATTGGGTGTTGTCGAGTCTGACAATCGCGGTGGGCGGGTCGGCTGTTCTCGGCCTTTGGGGGAAGGGTTGGCTGGTCAGGATGCACCGGATACTCGTTGTTTACGGCACCAGGCCGGAGGCGATCAAACTCGCTCCGGTCATCCGCGCACTGGAACTGTCCCGTCACCTTGAGCCCGTCGTTGTCGTGACCGGCCAGCACCGGTCGATGCTCGACCAGGTCAATACTCTCTTCGGTATTGTTCCGGCGCATGACCTGGACCTTATCCGGAAGCGTCCCAATCTCGCGGGCATCACGGCCGGAGTCCTCCACGGCGTGGGCAAGATCCTTGAGGAGGAGCAACCGGACCTTGTCATTGTCCAAGGCGACACGACGACCGTGTTCTCTGCGGCGTTGGCAGCGTTCTATGCCCAGATCCCCGTGGCGCACGTTGAGGCAGGGTTGCGCACCGGCGACCGCTACGATCCCTTCCCGGAGGAGATCAACCGGCGGCTGACGACCGCGCTCACCACCCTCCACCTGGCGCCGACCGATACGTCACGCGCGAATCTGGTGGCGGAAGGGATCCATTCCGACGGCATCCACGTAACCGGGAACACGGTGATTGATGCCCTGCTCGACATCACGGGGCGGCGACTCCCCCCGACCGACCCGGCCCTTGTCGGTCTGGATCCGACCCGCCGTCTCGTCCTCGTGACAAGTCATCGACGCGAGAACTGGGGGGAACCGATGGTGCGCATCTCTCATGCCATCGCACGACTTGCCCGGGCATTCCCTGACGTGGACTTCGTATTGCCGGCCCACCTCAACCCGATTGTGCGGGACTCGTTGCTGCCTGCCCTGTCGGGATTGCCCAATGTCGTGGTGACCGAGCCGCTGGACTACGTCGACATGGCGCATGCCCTGGCGTCGTCGTATCTGGTGATCACGGATAGCGGGGGTGTGCAGGAGGAGGCGCCGAGCCTCGGGAAGCCTGTGCTTGTGCTTCGCGATACGACCGAACGGCCGGAGGCGGTGACGGCGAAAACCGTTCAGCTCGTCGGCACCGACGAGAACCGCATCGTCGATTCCGCGACTCGGCTCCTCCTCGACCCCGCAGCCTACGACGCCATGGCGCGGGCGGTGAATCCCTACGGCGACGGCCGGGCGGCGGACCGGATAGTCGCCGCGATTGAGAACTTCTTCGGCGAAGGCCCGCGGCCGGAGGTTTTCTCCCCGGCCGCTCCCTGATCCATCCGATTCCTGCGGTGGCGTTCCCGAAAGGCTCCGGCGAGTCCCACGGGTCTGGTCGCAGGCCTACCGCCAGGTGCCCCGGGTATCGAAGACCACTCGGCCTTCGAGGCGCGACTTCGGAATCGACTTGAACTGGTCATGATCGACCAGGAGCACCACGATGTCGGCTTCTTCGATCGCTTCGGAGGCCGACTGCATTCGCACGTTCGGCCGGCCGTCGAGCTCGGGCGGAAGCTTCTGCGTGTACGGTTCAACCACCCGGATGTCCAGCTCCGGAGCCGCATCGGCGATTGCGACGACCACGTCCACGGCCGGGCTTTCGCGCATGTCGTCCACGTTCGCCTTGAACGTCAGCCCCAGGCAGACGACGGTGGGTTCACGGAACCGCGAGGCCTTCTCGACAACGTGCTGCGCCACGTGCAGCGGCTTGGAGTCGTTCACCTCCCGTGCCGTCCTGATCAATCGGGCCAGGTCCGGTGCGGCGCCGACGATGAACCAGGGGTCGACCGCGATGCAATGTCCGCCGACGCCGGGGCCGGGCGTGAGGATGTTCACTCGGGGATGGTGATTGGCCAGCCGGATGATCTCCCACACGTCCAGGCGCAACCGTTCGCTGATCAGTGACAGTTCGTTCGCGAACGCAATATTCACGTCGCGGTATGCGTTCTCGACCAGTTTCGCCATCTCCGCGCTCGACGCATCTGTCGTGATGATCTCGCCCTGGGTGAATACCCGGTAGAGCGACGCCGCCTTGTTGGCACACCGCGTGGAGATACCCCCGATCACCCGGTCGTTGGTGATCATCTCGATCATGATCCGGCCAGGCAGCACCCGCTCGGGGCAGTGCGCGACGAAGATGTCGGGCAGGCCGTCAGTCTCGTGCGGAAGGTGCAGATCCGGGCGCAGCTCGGCCAGCCACCGACTCACCTGCTCCGTCGTCCCCGGAGGTGAGGTGGACTCCAGCACCACGAGTTCGCCGCCTTTCAGCCGAGGCGCGATCTGCGAGACAGCGCTCTTCACATAGGAGAGATCCGCCGCTCGGTTCTCTTGAAAGGGAGTGGGTACCGCGATGATGAACGCGTCCGCCTCCGGCACGACCGTGGTGGCCGTCAGGCGGCCGATGCTGACGGCGCCGCTGACGGCGATCGCCAGGTCCGGTTCGACGAAGGGAACCCGCCCCAGGGAGACGGCGTCGACTATGGACTGGTTGACGTCAACGCCTATCACCTCGATCCCTCGAGTGGCCAGGGCCACAGCCGTCGGCAGGCCGATATAGCCGAGGCCCAGGATCGCGACCCGGCCGGAGAAGACTTCATCCATCACTGTGTCCCTTGACGTTCGCCGTGCTCTGGTGAGGAAGGCTGCTCGGGGGCCCGGTGCGTCCTCCGCGTCGCGGATACGCCGGCATAGCTGGCCGTGGGATGGATTCGCTCTCTGAGGGTGAGGGCGATGAATGCGGTGTTGGTGGACAGGTAACGGCTGAGGAGGCGTCGCGGCTCCTGGAGCAGCCGGAAGGCCCATTCGATGCCCAGGCGCTGCCATGTTCGCGGAGCTCGGCGGGTGACCCCGGCCAGGATGTCGAAGGAACCGCCGACGCCGTGCAGGAGCGGAACGTTGAGAGTGTCGCCGAAGCTGGCCAGGAAGATCTCCTTCTTCGGGGATGTCATTCCGAGGAAGAGCATGTCCGCGTTGCTCGCGGCGATCGCCTCGGCTACCTCACTCGATTGCTCGGCGCTGAAGTAGCCGTCGCGGCTGCCGGCAACACGCAGGTCGGGAAACCGTGCGCCGACCTGCTCCAGAAGGGCGTCGAGGACATCCGCTCGGGCACCCAGAAAATACACCGACGCGGAGTTCAGGTTCGCGGATTCGAGGAGGCGTTCGAAGAGGTCGATTCCGGCGACGCGTTCCGGGAGCGGACGACCGAGGATCCGACTTGCCCACACGATCGACTGCCCGTCGGCGAGAAGGACGTCCGCCGCGAGCAGCGAATTCCGCAGGAGCTCGTCCTTGCGCATCTTGACGACCTTTGCGGCATTGACGACCCCGATGAGCAGGCGACGGCGTTCCTGGACGGCGAGGTGTGCACGCTCGAGCACCTCTGCCATGGTCATCGCGTCGATCTCGAGCCCGAAGAGCGATTGCCGTGAATCAAAGTCGCCCTGGCGGCTGCCGACCGTTGTCATGATGTCTCCTCCGTGTGACGGGTGTCGCCGAAATGCCATGCGTACAGAAGCCAGCCGAGCTCGTACGGGCGGCATTCGTGGTCGATCTTGTCCGGTGGCAGGATCGAGTCCAGGCCGCGCAGGTGCCAGCCGGCACGCAACGCGGTGGTCAGGGCGCCGATCTTGCGGGCGGCCTTCGCCGGTTCCCGCCGACCGACCTTGCGCCAGACCTGAGCGTGGCGGTCGGAGATGAGTTCGTCGAGCACCTCGGGGTGTGTGTCGAGCCAGTCAAGGCCCAGGACGATCTCGTCGGTGTGGTCGTCGCCGCCGGCCTCGACCAGGTCGAAGAGGGCCATCGGGGCCATGCCGTGCTGGTGGACGCTGTAGACCGGGTAACGCTCCACGACCGAGCCGTCCCGCGTGTCATAGTGCCACCACCATTGGCCTGCATCGCCTTGGAGCGCGCAAATCCTCTGTGCGGTTCGGTTCGCACCGGCGAGTGCCTCGTCGTCGCCCGTCAGGGCCGCGAACCGGGCCAGGGACTGAATCGAATAGATCTGGTCGGCGAAACTGCCGACGTGTGCCCGCCAGCGTCCCGACGACGAGGCCGGGAGCGCATGCGGGAAGATGCCGTCCGGGCCTTGGGCCGCAAGTAGGCGGTTTCGCGACTGTTGCGCGATAGCGACGGCCGGGCCGACCATTTCGTTCGTCACTCGGAGGGAGGCCACGGCCGCTGCCAGGATCCAACTGGCCACCACCGTGTGCAGTGGGCGGTTGGAGGCGAGTTCCGCAGCGAGCCGGGAGAGGAGTGCGAGATCGGGTGACGCAGAGACCTCCGCGGATGACCACGCTGCGAGGGCGACGGCGCCGAGGTCGGTCGAGTCCCTTGCGTGATCCCGGATGGCGGACACGAGTTCGCCGGGTGTGCCGGCACCGAGGACTCCGGCCTGGGCCTGGCGGGAAAGCGTCGCAAGTCCGAGGGCCACGATCGCGGCGTACCGGAGGTTCGTGCCCTCCGGCAGAAGCTCGATCTGCCGGGCGCCGCGAACGGCGCGAACCGTTTGCGCGAACTCGACGGTACCGGGGAGGTAGGAAGCGGGCAGCCCGCGAATCGCGAGTGTGACGAGGTTGTCGACCCGCGAGTCGATCGTTGAACGCCGAGGGGCGGTGTCGAGGTTCCTGTCATCCGGTGGCGCCGGCGTGGCCCCGGTACGGCCGTAGGACGCCGGCCCACCCGCCGGGAGCGGCTCGCTCACGTTTCCACCGCGGTGTCGCTCGGGCTGCCAAGCTGTTGCTCAGACCGGCCGATGAGAGGTCGGCCGGGTCGTCGACGAAAGGATTTCGGGTTGTTCACGTTGTCATCGCCTGCATTTCGGGTTACAGGTGTTGCATCGGACGGTAGCTCCGCGGGTGACGGAGTTGTGACGGCGCGCCCCAGGGAACACCGGCGGGTTCTGAGCCTTGCTCAGCATCCGTGACCTGACTGTAGCGCGGGCGGTCTGCGGCGTTTGACCCCAGATAGGGGGTGTTTATTGGTGCCGACAGCCCGGGCGTCCCTGCCCAGCTGGTGGCATGATGGCTGTCCACAGGCGACACCCGAAGCGCCGCCAGCCAACCCGTGAGGAAGACCCATGGCACGAGCATCCGTCACCGTGATCGGCGGGGGAATCCTGGGGCTGGCGGTCGCGGAACGACTCTCGCGCAGCGGAACCGCCGTGACGCTGCTGGAGAAGGAAGCCGGCTGGGCGGCCCACCAGACCGGCCACAATTCCGGTGTCGTCCACGCCGGACCGTACTACGCGGCCGGATCGCTCAAGGCGCGACTGTGCACGGCGGGCAACCGGTCGATGGCTGAGTTCGCGCTCGAGAACGAGATCCCCTATCTGCGATGCGGGAAGCTGATCGTCGCCGTAACCCCGGAGGAAATCCCGCGTCTGGACGCCCTCCATGACAGGGCTCTGGCGAACGGGGTGGTGACGAGGGTGCTGTCGGCCGAGGAGACGCTCGACTTCGAGCCGAACGTCAGGGCCGTGAAGGCGCTCCGGGTCGAGGCCACCGGAATCATCGATTACGGCGGAGTGAGCCGCGTGCTCGCCCGGAAGGCGGCGGAGAATGGGGCCAGGCTCCTGCTCGGCGCACGCGTGGAAAGCATCCGGGTGGACGGGGGCGGGGTGAGCGTCGGCCACGCCGGCGGCAGTGTGAGGTCCGAGCTCCTCATCAATTGCGCCGGCCTGCACGCGGACCGAATCGCGGCCCTCGCCGGAGTCACCCCGGAGGTGCGCATCGTGCCCTTCCGCGGGGAGTACTACGAACTCATCCCGGAACGCCGCGCCCTGGTCAGAGGCCTCATCTATCCGGTCCCCGACCCGGCATTGCCCTTCCTCGGGGTGCACCTCACGCGGATGATCGACGGCACTGTCCACGCCGGTCCGAACGCCGTTCTGGCGCTCTCGCGGGAAGGCTACGACTGGCGCACGGTCAACCTGCGCGATTCGATCGAATCGATCACCTATCCGGGGTTCCTCCGGATGGCGAGGCGCAATATCGGGACGGGGGTGGGTGAGGTGGCCCGCTCATTCTCGCAGCGACTGTTCGCCCGCAGCCTGGCCCGACTGGTGCCCGAGATCGGGCGCGACGATATTGTGCGCGCGGGAGCGGGGGTGAGGGCGCAGGCCGTGCGCCCCGACGGCGCGCTCGCCGATGACTTCGTCATCCAGCGTGCGCCGAGGCAGGTCCATGTGCTCAACGCGCCGTCGCCGGCGGCGACGAGTTCACTCGAGATCGCCCGTCACATCGCTGCCCTCGTCCTCGACGTCGCCCACTGAGTCGCCTGTCGGAACCGGCTCGAACCGCGCCTGCCGGGCGCAGACGAGGCTCAGGTCGATGCCGAGAATGCCCCGAACACCACGTAGCGGCATCCACCGTCGATCGTTGTGGCGCTGATCGTCACCGTGTTGTTTCCCCGGGTGAACGTGAGCGCCGTGGACCCGTCGATCGCTGGTGCCGGGGTGTCGAACAGGCTGAGTTTCGCCAGGGCGGTGCGGTAGAAATCCATCACCTCGGCGACGGTGAGGGTCGTCTGCGCCGTCAGGGCGGCCTGCAGGTGGGAGCCTTCGGCCGCGACGGAGGTGGTCGCGACCGTGGAATGCGGCGCCTGGGGTAGCACCCGAGTCGGGAACCCTGCCACTATCGACCCGACCGCGCTGGAGGTGTCCGGCAGGGGCAGCGTCACCAGGTCCGCCAGGGGCTTCGAGGTCGGCAGGGTGGCCGCCACGGGGTCCGGTGCAACCGGATCGGCCTCACGCGGCTCGGCGGACTTCGTCGGTGAGGGCACGGCCGAGGAAGGGGGTGCCTGCTTCGGGGCAGGCTCGGTGCCCGGCGTTGTCGTCGCCGGGGATCGCGGACCCGATGTGGACGGGGGCGGACCGCCGTCGGCCGAACTCGACCCGGCCACCGGGGCGGTCCGTGCGCCGGACTGCTGGAGGACGAGCGCGCCGCCCGCCGCGACGAGGAGGGCGGTGACGGCGATGCCGGTGAGGAGTCTGCGGCGCATGGTCAGTTCTCCGAGACGGGGGAGAGGCGACCGTCCACCTCGCGAAACGCGGCGCCGGTGGTGGGGCATCTGTAGAGGTCCCCGTCCCGGACCAGCGGGATGCCCGCGGGCCCCACCCAGCCGACCTGACGTGCCGGGACGCCGGCCACAATGGCGTAATCGGGCACGTCCTTTGTCACGACGGCGCCGGCCGCGACCAGCGCCCACCGTCCGATCCGGATCGGTGCGATGCAGACCGCGCGGGCGCCGACGGATGCGCCGGTGCCGACCTGCACGCCGACCGCATGCCAGTCGTCGGCGCTCTTGAGCGTGCCGTCGGGATTGATGGCGCGGGGGTACTCGTCATTGGTGAAGACAACCGCCGGGCCGATGAAGACCCCGTCTTCGAGCACGGCCGGCTCATAGAGGAGCGCGTAGTTCTGCACCTTGCAGTTGGAGCCGAGGATCACGCCGGGACCGATATACGCGCCGCGGCCCAGGGTGCATCCTGAGCCGACGCGGGCATACTCCCTGACCTGGGCCAGGTGCCAGATGGTCGTGCCGTCGCCGATCGTGGCGAGCGGGTCAACGTCCGCCGTGGCGGCGATGCGACTCTCCTGAACCATCCGGGATCCCCCTACGCGTTGATCAGACATTCCACCCCACCGCCTTGCCATCAATACGCGCCGGACGGGTGGGTGAGCACTCGCAGGGTTCGCCATAGGATCATCAGATCGCCGGCCAGCGACCAGTTCTCGACATAGTAGAGATCGAGGCGCACGCTTTCGTCCCAGTCGAGATCCGACCGTCCGTTGACCTGCCACATGCCGGTGAGTCCCGGCTTGATGTAGAGGCGCCGGTGCACATGCTCTTCGTATCCATCCACCTCGGTGGGCAGCGGGGGCCGAGGACCGACCAGGCTCATCTCGCCGACGAGGACGTTCCAGAGCTGAGGCAGCTCATCGAGCGAATACTTGCGGAGGATCCGGCCTACCCGGGTCACGCGGGGATCGTTGCGGATCTTGAACAGCACCCCGGACCCCTCGTTCTTGTCGAGCAGGCCGGCGAGGTCCTTCTCCGCTGTCTGGACCATGGAACGGAATTTGAGCATCTGGAATGTCTGCTCGTTCCGCCCGCAACGTTCCTGCCGGAAGAGCGCCGGACCGGGAGTGTCGGCCTTCACGACGATCGCGATCACCGCCAGCAGGGGCGCGATCAGGAGCAGGCCGCACCCGGCGGCGACGACGTCGAGGGTTCGCTTGAGCACATGCCTCGTGCCCTCGAAGTGGGGGATCTCCACATGGATCAGCGGCAGGCCTTCGACCGGGCGGAAGTGGATGCGGGGCCCGGCGACATCCGTCAGCCGGCTGGAGAGGACAAGCTCGGCCGAGGTCCCCTCGAGGTCCCAGCCGAGGTTGCGGATGAACGTGCTGCCGCCCCGGGGCTGACCGGCCACCACGACCGCGTCGACTCCCATCGACGTCACCGCACCCGCCACATGGGCGGAGTCGGCGACCACGGGAATCCGTTTGCCCCGGGAGAGGACGCCCGTCGTGTCGCCGTCTTCGAGGGCGACCCCGACCACGTGGTAGGCGGCGCCGGATTTCTCGGCGATCTGGCGTACGACGTACTCCACGTCTTCGCGGATGCCGACCACGATGACGCGGGAGAGATAGTGCCCGAAGTGACGCTGGTGGAGGAGCCATTTCCGCCACAGCCATCGCTCCAGGGTGAGCCCGATCATGCCGAGGGGCAGGGCGAAGATGAAGAAGCTCCGGGCGATGTCGATTTGGAAGACAAGGAACGCGATGGCGAGCAGGCCGAATGCCAGGGCGCTCGCATTGACCACCTGGCGGTACTCGTTTGCTCCCACTCCGATCACCCGGGAATCGCGGGTGTGGAACGCGCCGAGCGTGATGATCCAGATCGAGACGACCATCAATGCGACGACCCAGTAGTCGACCCGGAAGGGGCCCGCCGCGACAGCGGCCGCGTCGGTGCCGAATCGCGCGACAAAGGCGACGCCCACCGCAACCACGATGATGCTGACGTCGCTGATCCTCAATTTGGACCGGTATCTCCTGGCCCAGACCTGCCCGGAGGACTGCGAATCCGCGAAGACCTCCCGCACGGGAGTGTCCACCGTGTCGATGAGCCTCAGCCGGGCGCGTTGACCGATGGCTGACAAACCGGTGGACGGCAGATGTGCTTTGGCATTGGTCATCGCGCATTCACCTCCGGCGGGAGGGCTCGCGACGAGCGACATTTCGGGTGTTGGGTGCCGACTTGGGTGGAGCCGGACATTTTTCTGGGTCGACAAATGAGTCGACACGTCAAGGACGTGATCACGGGCATTCCCTGCATTTCGGGTTACAGGTACTTCTCGGGTCGCATCGGGCGATCGGTCTAGGGAGCCAAACACCTGATACGGCAGGTAGCTGATCGATCCTCAACTACTCACAGGGCGAACATACCCCCATTCGGGGACCGAGCGCTGTAACCAGATCGGGGGGTTGCGTCGGCGGAGGAAGCCGCACGGTACTGCGCCCGGTTAACGTAAAGAAGACCACCCCAGTAGAAGCCTGGGAATGGTCTTCAGTGGCCCCGACCGGCGTCGATCCGGTGACCTTTCGATTTTCAGTCGAACGCTCTACCAACTGAGCTACAGGGCCAGAAAGAAACCTCGAGAAGTCGCTTTCCAAGGAAAAAAACCCTCTCTTTCGAAAGGGCTTGTTGCCTTTGCGACCCTGACCGGACTTGAACCGGCGACCTCCGCCGTGACAGGGCGGCGCGCTAACCAACTGCGCTACAGGGCCTCGTGATGAGACACATTCTTTATTCTATTGCGTGTTTACAGCTTGCAACGTGCACATAAGTCTTGCACATTTTTTGAACCGAACTGCGTAGCCCCAACGGGATTCGAACCCGTGTTAACGCCGTGAAAGGGCGCCGTCCTAGGCCTCTAAACGATGGGGCCGAGACGCCATAGACTTCATGGCTTCCGACGCATAAGCATACGGTCTGCACCCGGCAAATCCCAAATCGAGTCGGAAACGGCGTTTTGCGGCCCGGGTCCCGGCCTCTTCCCGGCGAGGGAGGCAGACCCGGCTCGCCCAAGAATGGCCGGGCTGCGGGCCGGTTCCCGGGTTAGATTCGGCAGAACGCTGGGCGAGTCTGCCCGAAGTTGTTATTGTGAAAAGAGTTAACACTGTGACGCATGTGTTCAACGAGCTCGATCGGGGAGTAATGAAGCGCATGGCATCCGCACGCGGCCGCACTGTCCTGAAGCGGCTGGGGGGTCTCCGGCCCTCGTTCGGCGCACGCTCTTCCGGCACAGGCACAGGCATCCGGCGGCGGTCCATCGCGGCGACCGGCTTCCTGGCGGCGCTCACCCTCTTCGTGACTCTCGCCGGCCCGGCCGGTCCGGCCCTCGCCGTCGACTACCCGACCTGGCAGGACCTCCAGAACGCCAAGTCCAACACGGCAGCGGCCGCAACCCAGGTAGCGCAGATCCAGGAGATGATCGCCAACCTCACGGTGCAGGTGGCAGAGACCCAGGCAGAATCCGAGAAGCGCGGGGCCGAACTCCAGGTCGCCCAGGACAAGCTCGACGATGCCACCCGTCGCGCCAGCGACCTGCAGGCTCAGGCGGATGCCGGCAAGGCCACCGCCGACGCCGCGACCAGGCAGGCAGGCCAGCTGGCCGCCCAGCTCTACCGCACCGGCGGCACCGACCTCAGCGTCAACCTGTTCCTCGACGGCCAGGCCGCCGGCAAGGGCGCCGATGCGCTGCTGTCCAAGCTCGGCAGCATGAGCAAGCTCGTCGAGCGCAGCTCCGACGTGTACGACCAGGCGCAGACGGCGCGCAACACCGCCCAGGCGCTCGGCGACCAGGCCAAGATCGCCCAGACCGAGCGTGAGGCGCTGCGGGTCGAGGCCGAGGCTGCCCTCGTCGCGGCCCAGGCCGCGGCCGAGGCGGCAGCGAACGCGCTGACCGAATCCCAGGCCAAGAGCGTCGAGCTCGACGCCCAGCTCAAGTTCATGCAGGACGCCCAGGCCACCACGACGGCCGGCTACGAGGCCGGGGTGGCCGAACGCGCGCGCCTCGCGGCCATCGAAGCAGAGCGCGCCCGCGCCGCGGCCGCGGCTGCGGCAGCCGCCAACCGGGGCGGCGGCGGGGGAGCGACCGGCAGTGCCGGCGCGGGTCTCGGCGGGGGTTACATCAACAACGGCTGGGCGGTTCCGGCCAGCGGGCGTATCACCGACGGCTTCGGTCCGCGCCCCGTGATCTGCGGCGGCGGCAGCTGCAGCAAGGGCTTCCACAGCGGAACCGACATCGGTGCCGGCTGCAGTGCCCCGATCTACGCGGCCAGCGACGGCACGGTCACCTACGCCGGCTCCAGCGGGAACTACGGCAACTACATTCAGATCGACAACGGTGGTGGCGTCTCGACCGGCTACGCGCACATCCGCTCGGGTGGGATCTTCGTCTCCAACGGGCAGCGCGTCTCGGCCGGCCAGAACATCGCGAGCGTCGGCAGCACCGGCGCTTCCACGGGCTGCCACCTCCACTTCGAGGTGCGCACCAACGGCACCCAGATCAATCCGCAGCCGTTCATGGCCGACAGGGGAGTGCCACTTGGCTGACGCGACCACCAGGCCGAGGTTCAATCCCGGCCGCCTCATCGCGATCGGGGCGATCGGCGCGGTCGCGGCATCCGCCGGGCTGGTCGCGCCCGCCGCGTTCGCCGAGGCAGGCTATCCCAGCTGGGACGACGTGCAGAAGGCCAAGCAGAGCGAGGCCACGAAGCAGGCCGAGATCGTGAAGATCACCGCCCTGCTCGTCGGGCTGCAGACCGCCGCGGCCGATTCGTCGAAGGCGTCCCAGATCGCGGCCGAGGCCTACCGGGTGTCCCAGGACGACCTCGAGGCCGCCACGGCTCGAGAGGCAAGCCTGACGAAGCAGGCCGAGGCCGCCAAGGCCCGCGCCGCCACCTCGAAGATGCGCGCCGGGTTGATCGCCGCGCACCTGGCCAAGGCCGGCGCCCAGGACCTGTCGCTGAACCTGTTCCTCAACGGCCGCAAGGCGGATGACCTGCTCGCGCAGCTCGGCACCGCCAGCAAGCTGGGCGAGGCGTCGGAGACCATCTATCGCCAGGCCCTGCAGGACAAGAACACCGCCGAGTCGCTCGGCGACCAGGCCGCGGCGGCGACGACCGAACGCACCAGGCTCAGCGCCGCGGCGATGGCCAGGTTCGACGAGGCCAACGCCGCCGCCCGGGCCGCCGAGGCAGCCCTCGAAGCCGAACAGAAGAAGTCGAACGACTTGTTCGAACAGCTTGCCCTGCTCAAGGACACCACCGCGGAGACCGAACGGTCCTACCAGGCCGGACAGGATGCCGCCGCCGCGGCAGCGGCCCTGGCCAGGGCCCAGGCGGCGGCTGCGGCTCGCGCCGCGGCCGACCAGGCAG
>NZ_SOFH01000018.1 GCF_004402495.1 Cryobacterium sp. HLT2-28
GGGCGGGGCTGCGGCGGCGGGGGCTGCAGCGGCTGCTGCCGCGTCAGCGGGGGCGGCCTCGGTGGCCGGCGCCGCGGCATCCGTCGCCCCGGCGGCCGCCTGGCCGCTCGCCGTCTGGTGGTAGCTCTCGAGGACGGGCCACCAGGACTCGTCTACCTGGTTCTTGTCGACGAGGTACCGTTCGTACAGCTCGTCGACGAGCCACTCGTTCGCTCCGAATTCACCCGACGTGGTCTCATCGGATCCACTACCGGTCAACTGGCTTGACACAGCCGGTTCCCACTCTCTGCGTTGATTCTGAATGTCCAGACGATGAAAAATCGCCGGTTCGGTCTGCCCGTCCAGCCTAATCCCCTCGGGCATGGCTGCGGGTATCCGCGCGGGGGGCTAGCGTTATTTCCATGCAGTTCTATGGAGCGGTACCCAGCCACGATCTCACCTACTCGGATGTCTTCCTGGTGCCCAGCCAATCAGGCATCCGGAGCCGTCTCGACGTCTCGCTCGCGCCCGGTGACGGAACCGGCGCCACCATCCCCGTGGTCTCGGCGAACATGAACTCCGTGACCGGTCCGCGCCTGGCCGCGGCGCTCGCCCGGCGCGGCGGCCTCGGCGTGCTGCCGCAGGACATGCACCTGCAGGAGCTGGATGCCGCGATCCGCTGGGTGAAGGACCAGTCGACCAGATTCGACACCCCGTTCGTGTTCGGCCCGGCGGACACCGTGGCACTGGCCCTGCGGCAGGTTCCGCCGGTGGCCGGCCAGGGGCTTGTGATCAACGACGAGCACGGCACCTACCTGGGCTGCATCGACGCCGCCCGCCTGGCCACGACGCTGTCCGACGCCCGGCTCGGGGACCTGCTGCACGGCCCGCTCACCTCCCTCGACGCCGACGACATCGAGGGTCCGCGCCGCGCCTTCGACCTGATGACCGCGGCCGAGCTCGACTTCGCGCCGGTCCTGCACCACGGCAATATCGTGGGCACGCTCAGCCGCAAGAGCGCCCTGCGCTCCACCCTGTACCAGCCGGCCCTCGACGCGCAGGGGCGGCTCAGCGTGGCCGCCGCGATCGGGATCAACGGCGATGTGGCCGCCAAGGCGCGCGCCCTCGCGGCCGCCGGGGTCGACGTGCTCGTCCTGGACACCGCCCACGGGCACCAGGACGGCATGCTGCGCGCCCTGAAGACCGTCGCAGACCTCGACCTCGGCATCCCGATCGTGGCCGGCAACGTCGTCACCGCAGACGCCGTCGGCGACCTCGTCGGAGCCGGCGCCACCATCGTGAAGGTCGGCGTGGGTCCCGGCGCCATGTGCACGACCCGGATGATGACGGCGGTCGGGCGTCCGCAGTTCTCCGCGGTGCTGGAGACCGCCGCCGCCGCGCGGGAGCTCGGCGCGCACGTCTGGGCCGATGGCGGGGTGCGCTACCCGAGGGACGTGGCCCTCGCGCTCGCCGCGGGCGCGGCATCCGTCATGATCGGCTCCTGGTTCGCCGGCACGATCGAGGCGCCGGGCACGCTGGCAACGGATGCCGCGGGCGCCCTCTACAAGGAGAGCTGGGGGATGGCCTCCACTAAGGCCGTCCAGGAGCGCTTCGATCGGCTCGACCCGTACGAGCTGGCCCGCAAGACACTCTTCGCCGAGGGCATCTCGAGCTCGAAGATCTACCTGGACCCGCTGCGCCCCTCGCTCGAGGACCTGCTGGACATGATCACCTCCGGGGTGCGCAGCTCGTTCACCTACGCCGGCGCGACGAGCGTGGCGGAGTTCCACACCCGCTCGCTGGTCGGGATCCAATCCGCCGCCGGCTACGAGGAGGGCAAGGCGCTGCCCGTCTCCTGGTAGCCGGGCGCCGGTGAAACCGGGCGTGCCGGTATAGTTGAGGGAATAATGGACGACCCCCCTTCTGCGAAATCGCCCGGCCACCATTCCCGCCGCCCCACCGGACACTCGTCCGTGAACAGGGGCGGTGAACCGCGTGTTTGAGTGGCTGATGCTCGGCGTCGGGTTGACCCTGACCGTCGGCACCGGCCTGTTCGTGGCCAGCGAGTTCGCCCTGGTCAACCTCGACCGCTCCGACCTCGAGGCACGCCGCGACCGCGGTGAGACCCGCCTCGCCCTGACCATCGCCGCGCTCCGGATCACCTCGACGCACCTCTCCAGCGCGCAGCTCGGGATCACCCTGACCACCCTCCTCACCGGGTACGCGATGGAGCCGGCGCTCAGCTCCCTGCTCACCGGCCCGCTGACGGGGCTGGGGCTTCCGGCGGGTGTCGTGCCCGTCGTGGCGACGACGCTCGCCGTGGTCATCGCCACGCTGGCGTCGATGATCATCGGTGAACTTGTGCCCAAGAACTTCGCCCTTGCCCTGCCGATCCAGACGGCGAAGCTCGTCATCCCGTTCCAGACCCTGTTCACGACCGTGTTCAAGCCGGCCGTGCTGGTGCTCAACGGCAGCGCCAACGGGGTGCTCCGCTCGATCGGGATCGAGCCCAAGGAGGAACTCTCCGGGGCGCGAACGGCCGAGGAGCTGTCGTCGCTGGTACGCCGCTCGGCCAGCGCCGGCCTGCTCGAGAAGGACACCGCGACCCTGCTGCACCGCACCCTGCTCTTCTCCGGCCACACCGCCTCCGACGTGATGACGCCGCGGCCGCGGGTGGCGAGCATCCAGCGCACCGACTCCGCCCAGGCCGTCATCGACCTTGCCCGGCAGACCGGCTACTCCCGCTTCCCCGTCGTCGACGAGGGCGTCGACGACATCGTCGGGATCGTGCACGTCAAGCAGGCCGTGGCCGTGCCCCGGCAACGCCGCGCGGATGTCCCCGTGTCGGCCCTGCAATCGGAGGCCGTGCGCGTGCCGGAGACCATGAAGCTCGACGGGCTGCTGGTCGAACTGCGCGGCCGCGGCTACCAGATGGCCGTCGTCGTCGATGAGTACGGCGGGACGGCCGGCGTGGCGACCCTCGAAGACCTCGTCGAGGAGCTCGTCGGCGAGGTGGCCGACGAACACGACCGCGCCCGCGCGGGCGTCGTGCTCTCGACGGACTCCCTCACCTTCCCCGGCATGCTCCGGCCCGACGAGCTCCTCGAACGCACGGGCATCTCCGTGCCGGACGACGGACCGTACGAGACCGTCGCCGGGTTCGTGATGAGCGAACTCGGACGCCTCCCCGTTGTCGGCGACACCGTGAGCATCGATGAGGGCTTGTTCACGGTGGAACGCCTCGACGGCCGGCGGATCGACCGGTTGCGGTTCACGCCGGCCGTCGAACCGGGCAGCGGCGAACCGGGCAGCGTCGAACCCGGCAGCGGCGAAACGGGCAGTGGCGAAGGGAGCCCGAATGAGTGACTGGGCCGGGATCGTCTGGCTGGTCGTGCTGCTCGCGGCCAACGCATTCTTCGTCGCGGCCGAGTTCGCGGTCATCTCGGCCCGCCGGTCGCAGATCGAGCCTCTGGCCGAGGCCGGGAAGGGGAGCGCCCGGACCGCGCTCTGGGCGATGGAGCACGCCACCCTGATGCTGGCGACCACCCAGCTGGGTATCACCGTCTGTTCGCTGCTCATCCTGAACGTGTCGGAGCCGGCGATCCACCACCTGCTCGAGTACCCGCTCGGACTGACCGGCCTGCCCGGCGAGGCGATCACCGCGATCGCCTTCGTGATCACCCTGCTCCTCGTCTCGTACCTGCACGTCGTGTTCGGTGAGATGGTGCCGAAGAACCTGTCGTTCTCCATCCCCGACCGGGCCGTGCTCATCCTCGCCCCGCCGCTGGTCTTCTTCGGCCGAACGGTCAGGCCCGTGATCGTGGTGCTCAACGCCACGGCCAACCTGGTCCTGCGGCTGTTCCGGGTTCAGCCCAAGGACGAGGCGAACAGCACCTACACGCTGGACGAGGTCGCCACGATCGTGTCCCAGTCGACCAGGGAGGGCGTGCTGCGCGACGGCACCGGCGCGCTCAGCGCCACCTTCGAGTTCACCACCCGCAAGGTGAAGGATGTCGCGGTGAACCTCGCCGACCTGATCAGCCTGCCCGAATCGGCCACCCCGGCCGACGTCGAGAAGGCGGTGACCAAGCACGGGTTCTCCCGCTATGTGCTCGTCACCGATGGGGGCGAACCGACCGGCTACGTCCACCTGAAGGATGTCCTGGACCTGGACGGCGACGACCGCGCCGGTGCGGGCGGTCACGCGGCGGGCAGCTACGCCGAGCCGATCCCGGCCAAGCGCATCCGCCGGCTCGTCTCGATCTTCGAGGACACCGACCTCGAGGACGCCCTGGCCACGATGCGCCGCTCCGGCGCGCACCTGGCCCGGTCGTTCACCGCGGTCGGCGCGACCGCGGGCGTCCTGTTCCTCGAGGACATCATCGAGGAGCTCGTCGGCGAAGTGCAGGACGCGACCCGGCGGCTCTGACTGAATCAGTCCTCCGGCCACCGGGCTCGCAGGTACTGCGGCGGCCAGTAGTCCAGGCTGACCCCGAGCTCGTGCGCGGCGCGAAGCGGGAAGTGCGGATCTCGCAGCAGCTCCCGGCCCAGCATGATCGCGTCGGCCTGGCCGGACGCGACGATCTGCTCGGCCTGCGCCGGGGTGGTGATCAGTCCGACCGCGCTGACCGGGACATCCGCCTCGGTCTTCACGTGCTGGGCCAGCGGAACCTGGTAGCCGGGCCCGAGCGGGATGCTCACCCCGGTGACGTTGCCGCCGGAGGAGATGTCGAAGAGGTCCGCCCCGGCCGCGGCCGCCCAGCCGGCGACCGTGGCGGTGTCGTCCTCATTCCAGCCGCCCGGCGCGTAGTCGGTGGCGGAGAAGCGCACGAACAAGGGATGACCGGGGCCGATCGCGTCGCGGACGGCCCTCACCACGGCGAGCAGCAACCGGGCGCGGTTCTCCAGCGAGCCGCCGTACTCGTCGGTGCGCCGGTTGCTCAGCGGGGAGAGGAACTGGTGCAGAAGGTAGCCGTGGGCCGCATGGATTTCGACCAGGTCGAAGCCCGCGCCGATCGCGCGAGCGGCGGCCGCAGCGAAGTCGTCGACGATGTCCCGGATGCCGGCGGCGTCGAGCGCGACGGGAGGGTCATAGCCGGGGAACGGGACCGCCGACGCCGACACGGTCGGCCAGCCGCCGGCATCCGCGGGCACGGTGCCGTGCTCGTCATGTCCCCAGGCCGGCCAGGTCGAGGCCTTGCGTCCCGCGTGCGCGAGCTGGATGCCGGCCGCGGCGCCCTGCGAATGGATGAAGTCCACGATCCGCGCCCACGCCGCGGCCTGGGCGTCGTTCCAGATCCCGGTGTCCGCGTCGGTGATCCGGCCGTCGGGGCTGACCGCGCTCGCCTCGGCGACGACGAGGCCCGCGCCGCCCGCCGCCAGCTGGCCCAGGTGCATGAGGTGCCAGTCCCGGGGAACCCCGTCCTTCGCGAGGATCGAGTACTGGCACATCGGGGCCGCCCAGACCCGATTGCGAAACGTGACGCCGCGCAGAGTGAGCGGTTCGAACAGTGCGGCAGTGGCCACGGGGTCCCCCAGTATCGGTGCGGCCGCCCGATCTGACGGCCCGGATCTGTCCGAAACAACCTATCGTGAGTGCATGGGCGAACCGCTGGACTGGCTGGAATGGGACGAGCGGCACGCGCGGGCCTGGATCGATGTTCCCCAGCCGGTCGACGACAAGTACAGCCGCGGCGTCCTCGGCGTGCGCACCGGGTCGAAGCAGTACCCGGGCGCCGCGGTGCTCGGGGTCGAGGCTGCCGCGCGCACCGGCGTGGGCATGGTGCGCTACCTGGGGCCGCGCCGGGCGACGAACCTCGTGCTCCAGCGCCGGCCGGAGGTCGTCACCGTTCCCGGCCGGGTGCAGGCGTGGCTGCTCGGTTCCGGCATGGATGCCGCCGCCCGCGACGACACGACCGCCACCGCCCTGGTCGAGGCCCTCGCGGCCGGGCTGCCGACGGTGTGCGACGCCGGCGTGCTCGACCTGGTCGCGCACACCACCGGCCCCACCGTGGTCACCCCGCACTTCCGGGAACTGGCGGGGCTGCTCAGCCGGCGCGGAAAGCCGGTGACCGCGGCGGAGATCGCCGCCGCACCGGGGGAGTGGGCCGGCCGTGCCGCGACCGACCTCGGCGTCACGGTGCTGCTCAAGGGCGCCGTCACCTTCGTCGCCTCGCCGGCCGGTGCCCGCCTCCGCGTCACCGGGGCGCCGGCCTGGCTGGCGACGGCCGGTTCAGGGGACGTGCTGGCCGGCATCCTCGGCGCACTGCTGGCCACGCACTCCGCCGCCATCGACACGGATGCCGACGCCCTCGTCGCCCTCGCCGCGACCGCGGCCCTGGTGCACGCGCTCGCCGCCGGTCGAGCGTCGGAGGGTGGTCCGATCACCGCCCTCGACGTGGCCGAGGCCGTCCCCGCCACGATCGCGGCCCTCCTGGCGCCGACCTCCGGCGGCCGGCGCGCGGCCGCGCCCGCCTGACCGGGGAGCGAACATCACCCGTCGGGGTACTCCGTTGTGGGAAAGTTGACCGTGCCTGATCCCGCCGCCCGCGAGCCGATGCCCGAGCCGATGCCTGCGCCGACGGCGGAACGGCGAGGGGTGACGCTCGCCGCCCGGCTCGGGGCCGCGCCGCGGGCGATGCTCTGGGCCGGTTTCGTCCTCGTGCACCTCGCGCTGGCGCTGCTCTGCGTTCTCGCTCCGGGCTGGCCGCTCGGTGACGTGCAGAAGGTCTACTTCGGTTGGGCCACCGACGCCGCGGCCGGCACCTCGGTCGTCGGCATCGACACCGGCTTCGTCTATCCGATCCTCGCGGTCGTGCCGATCTTCGCCTCCCTCGCATTCGGTCCGGCGCTCTACGTGGCAACCTGGCTGGGCGTCGTGACCCTGCTCGACGGGGTCGCGTTCGCGTTCCTGCTCGGGCGCGGCCGGGACCGGCGCGCGCTCCGGGCCGCCGGCTGGTGGCTGGCGTTCCTGGTGCTGCTCGGCCCGATCGCCCTGGCCCGGATCGACGCCGTCACCGCCTCGCTGGTGATCGTCGCTGTGCTCTGGGTGCGCGCGCGCCCGCTCGCGGCCACGGTTCTGCTCACCGTTTCCACCTGGGTGAAGATCTGGCCGATTGCCCTGATCGCGGCGCTCGTGGTGGTGTCGAGACGGCGTCGGCAGGTGGCCCTGGCGATGGCCGGCACCAGCGCGGTCATCGTCGGCGCCGCGCTGAGCCTCGGCAGCGGCTCGAACGTGTTCAGCTTCGTGACCGAGCAGACCAACCGGGGAATCCAGATCGAATCCCCGGTCGGCGGGATCTGGATGTGGCAGGCGGCCCTGCGCCTGCCGGGAACCTTCGTCTACTACGACCGGCAGATCCTGACCTACCAGGTCATCGGCCCGGGCACCGACGTCGCGATCGCCCTGATGAACCCCCTGCTCGTGATCGCGGTGGCCGGCGTGCTCCTACTCGGCTGGCAGGCCGCTCGCCGAGGAGCGGCCTGGGACCGGCTGTACCCTTCGTTGGTGCTGGCGCTGGTGCTGACCCTGATCCTGGCGAACAAGGTCGGGTCGCCGCAGTTCGTCTGCTGGCTCGCCGCGCCGGTCATCCTCGGGCTGCTCGTGCGGGGACGCGCGTGGCGGCTGCCGGCCGTGCTCGTCCTGGGCATCGCCGGGCTCACCCAGCTCGTCTACCCTTATCTGTACGGGGGGCTGCTCGTCGCCGATCCGGTCATGGTGCTGGTGCTGACGGCGCGCAACCTGCTCGAGGTCGTGCTGCTCGGCTGGGCGCTGAGGCAGGTGCGGCGCTCGGCCGCCCCGCACTGACCCGCTCCACAATCACAAGGAGATCCCATGCTCGTCGCATTCTCGGTCGCACCATCCGGCGGCCACGACCCGGACGGCTCGGTGCACAACGCCGTCGCCGCAGCGGTGCGGGTCGTGCGCGACTCCGGCCTGCCCAACCACACCGACTCGATGTTCACGACCATCGAGGGCGACTGGGACGAGGTGTTCGCCGTGGTCAAGGCGGCGACCGAGGCCGTCGGCGCCTGGGGGCCGCGGGTGTCCCTGGTGCTGAAGGCGGACATCCGGCCGGGCCGGACCGGCGAGCTGACGAGCAAGGTCGAGCGGCTCGAGGCGGCACTGGAAGCGGCCGCCGCGCCGCCCGACGGCGCGACCGGCCGGTAGCCTGGTTCGGCGGGCTGCACGTGCCCTCCGGCACCGAGGCGATCACCGTCGTCGGATGGCCGGATGGCCGGATGGCCGGACGCCGTGATCGGCCCGGCCGGCCAGTGACCGCAGGCAGGGCCAGTGACCGCAGGCAGGTCTAGTCGGTCTGCAGGAGGATGCCGTCGTGGATGGCGCGCTTGCGCAGGGCCACCTTCGTGCCGACGTCGAACCCCGCGAGGCGGTACTTCTCGCGGATCCGCTTGAGGTAGGACTTCGCGGTCTCCTCGGAGATACCGAGCTGGTGGGCCACGGCCTTGACCGGCTCGCCCGCGCCGTACAGGGCCATCACCCGGCGCTCCTGGGCGCTCAGCCGAGGGGAGCCGCCGCTGGTGCCGGCGCTCAGCGCCTCGTCCAGCTCGGCCGAGATGTAGGACTCACCGTCGTAGGCCGCGCGGATCGCCTCGACGATCATGTTCGCTTCCTCGCTCTTGACGAGGTAGCCGAGCGCGCCGGCCGCCAGCGCCTCGCGCACGAGGCCGGGCTCGGAATAGGTGCTCATCAGCACCGTCTTGACGCCGGCGGTCTTGAGGGTGGAGATCTTCAGGGAGACGGGGATGTTGTCCTTGAGGTCGAGGTCGAGGAGCACGACGTCGACGGGGAACTCGGGGTGGGTCAGCAGCTCCGGCCAGGTCGTGACGGCGGCGACCATGTTGATGTCGTCCGCAGCCCCCCTGATCCACTCGGTCAGGGCACCGAGGAGCATCCGATGATCGTCGACCAGGGCCAACCGAATGGGATGCTCCCTGCTCGGCACTGCGATATTCGTCATTGTCATGTTCGTCATTGCTGCCTCCTACTGCCTTTGCACCCGACCAAAAAGCCCGACGGCTCTCCGTCGCAGACCTCAAGCATCCGCGGGATTGTCGATACTGCACTCGATCTCCACCCGGAGACTTCCGTCCCGGGTCGAATCGATGTGAGGACCGACTACTCGGATAGCTTGCCACGTCTCGGGGTCCACACGCCGCCGGGGAACACCCGTGGTGGTCAATTCGATTGGAAATCGTAACTTCTGGCGGGCTCGCACGCCGTGGGTGGGCCTGATCGGGCCCAGTGAGAGCGACACTGCGGCCTCGGCGCGAGTCGTGTCGCTGATCAGGAGCCAAATCGTGCGGAGCAACGCGTCGCGCTGGGCCGGGTCGAGCAGCCCGGCCAGGCCCGCGGGATCGTGCAGGTTCACGGAGGGGCCGAGGAACTCCGACTCGGTGATCGCATGGTGGAGCCAGGTCTCACGCCGGCCCTGGATCAGGTGCAGGCGCAGCTGGGTGGCGAGGGTGGAGGCCGTCGTCGACTTGTCGGCGCCGAGCGGAAGAGTGGTCCGGCCCTGGGCGACGTCGTCGAGCAGGGTTTCCGCGTCGAGGTCGATCCGCGCGAGTTCCTCGGAGGCGAGCATGCCCACCGCGAATTGCGGTTGGGAGACCGTGCTCTGCACGAGCACCAGGTCGAGTTCACGCTGGGCCATCCGGCGGAATGAGCGCACGATCGCGACTCCGAGCAGCGGAGGCATGATGGCCAGGACTATCGCCAGCAGTTCCGGTGCGAGGGTGAACGGGTCGGGGCGGGACTCGGTGACGGCGCCGACGAACAGGACACCGGCCAGCACGACGGCCGAGGTGACGACGTCGCGGCCGCGACGCACCGTGACGAGGGCGATCAGCAGCGAACCGACCGCCGCGGCTGCCGTCGGGTACACCTCGGACCCGCCCGGTCCTCGAGAACCGGCCAGATCGAGCACGACCACGACGCTGCCGCTGGCCAGGGCCGCGGCGAACAGCCAGTCGGGCATCCGCGCCGACAGTTGTTGCACGGTGACCAGCGCGAGCGCCGTCGTCGCCATCAGCAGTGTCCAGGCCGCCAGGCTCGGCAGGGGGTTCGGGTAGTCGAACCATTGGATCATGAAGCGCCAGAACAGGAACAGTGCGATGAACCCGCCGCTGAAGGACAGCCCGATGCCCAGGTGGCGGCCACCCAGGCCGCTCTGGTTCGCGCGGGTCGTCTTAACGGTGCGCTCCGGCCGGCGGAAGGTGCGCCGGCGATCCTGGCGTTCCTGGACCTCCTTGAGGCGGAGGTCCTTCCGGCTCGCCCCGGCGGCCCGGAGGTCGCCCAGCGGGACGTCGACGAGGTCGGGACCGATCACTTCGGCACCTCCAACACCACGGTCGTGCCGGAACCGGGGGAGGAGAACAGCCTGGCGTTGCCGCCGACATCTCGCAGCCGGGCCACGACGGATTCGGCGAAGCCGAGTCGTTCGGCGCTCACTCCGAGCAGATCGAAGCCGACCCCGGCGTCGGTGACCATGGCGCGCACGGTGGTGTCGTCATCCGAGATCGTGACGTCGGCCCGGTCGACCCCGGCATGGCGGCGCACGTTCTCCAGGCACTCGCCCAGCGCGAGCAGGAACGAGTCGAGGACATCGCTGGGCAGCAGCACCTGCCCGCTGCCGTGCCAGTCCACCTCCAGTCCCATTCGGCCGAAGCGCTGCTTCACCGATTCCAGGGTGCTGCCCAGGGTCGACTCCGTGGCCGGCTCGAGGGTGTACACGCCGGAGCGACGCGGCGTCGGCAGGCCGCCCAGGCGCAACTGCCGCAACAGCCGGGCATCGTCCCCGGCCTGCTGGCGGAGCGCGGCGGGGCTGACGCCGACACCGGAGTGGGCGAGCAGGGTGAGGGTGGCCAGCACGGTGTCGTGCAGGAGCCTGGCGTCCTGGCGGCGCTGGGCCTCCAGTTCGCTGGCGTGCCGTTCGGCCAGGTGGGCCCGGCCGATCGCTGCGATGCGCTGCATCACCCGGGGCACGCTTTGGGCAACCCACCAGCCCGCGAGGGCAATCGCGAACCAGCCGCAGATCGTGATGGCCAGCGGCACGATCGCCCCGGCGGAGGTGATCGTGGTGGCGAGGACGCTGGCCAGGATGGCCGCGAACGACGCGAACAGCAGGATCAGCCGGCGGGTGCTGACGACCAGCACGAGCGCGACGGCGCTCGTCGCGGTCGCCGCGACGGTGCCGATGACGGTCTCCTCGACCAGGTTCAAGCCGGGCGGCCCCTGGCCGGAGAAGCCGATCAGGAGGATGACTCCGATTCCGGAGAGCACGATCAGGATGACCCAGCGTATCCGGCCGGACCGGCCGAGCAGGTACTGGCCGGCGACCATGAGGAGGAGCACCGGCAGGCAGCGGCCGAGCAGGTCCAGGCTGAGGCCGCCCGGGACGAGCATCACGACCAGCACCGCCACCGAACCGGCCAGGCCGGTCAGCCGGGCGGCTCTCCGCAGGAGGCGGTCGCGCTCTTTGAAGATTCGTTGCATGTCGCCTGGATTACTCCTCGTAATGCCCTATGAAGCACCATATCCGGCTCGAACCCGTTTTCTCGCGATCCGGGAGACACTGGTTCCTGCGATTGTGGGTCATCGGGCCGACTCGACCTGCTCCGGGTCGGTCCTGGTGCGGTCCGCGGGCTGGGAACCGAGCAGCCACACCAGCACGAGCCCGGACACCGCGGCCATGCTCGCCGCCATCAGGATCCCGGCGAGCACGCCGATCGCCACGATCAGCGGCAGGGGCTGGCCCGGCTGCCACAACGGCGTCGCGACCGCGAAGAAGACGCCGAGGCCCACGCACCAGGCCGCGGCGCTGCCGAGGATCCACCAGCCGCTGCGCGCGAGGTGGCGGCGCAGTTCGAGCCACTGCGCGAAGCCGATCGACGCCAACAGGAGCGTCCCGGCGACGGCCGCGGCGCCGACGACCAGCCCGGTCGGCCAGGCCGACCAGACGGCGGCCCACGTGCTCGGCAACAGACCGATGAACCAGGCGAACGCGGCGGCGACGGCCGTTCCGCCGACCCAGGCGGCGCGGGACAGGGCCGGGATCGCGTCGCGGAGCACGTGCGCCTGCGCCCAGCCGAGCACGGCGCCCTCGACGGCGCCGGCGGCGACCAGGGCCGGGACATTGGCCGCGGGCAGGTCGCTCGTGACGAACTCGGCCAGCGTCGGGGCCAGGAATCCAACGCTCTCGCCCAGGCCGACCCAGAGCAGCCAACGACGGAACAACGGTGGGCGGGTGAGGGCCGGGTGCCGATGGCCGTTCATCAGGGCCGGGCCGCGGGGAGCGGCGGGTCGTCGGGGCCCTGCTCGAGTCGGCGGGCCGCGGGGAGCGGCGGGTCGTCGGGGCCCTGCTCGAGTCGGAAGGGCGGGTAGTCGTCCCGCATGAGCGCCGTGTACACCATGACCCGGAAGACCCAGCGGTCCAGGCCGAGGATCAGGTCGAACAGGGTGCGTCGCAGCCGACCGGTGAAGAGCAGGATCAGCCCGGAGAGCAGCACGAGCAGCCCGATCAGGGACGGCCCGGTGACGGCAGCGGTTCCGGCGCCCGCAGGCCAGTCCGCCGGTTGGGTGCGCCAGGACCAGGCGCTGCCGGTGATGACCGCCACGATCAGGAGGTGCGGCAACGCCAGCAGCCACCACTTGACGAGGACCAGTCCGTTGGACAGCCGCACGGGATAGTCGACCTGGAGATCGGCCGGGTAGTCCGTCGCGGCGAGCGTGAACGGGGGGTACCGGTCGGTTCCGAGGGCCGAGTAGGAGTAGAACGCCACCCGCCAGCTCCAGCGCAGGACCCCGACGTTGAAGGTGAACAGCGACGCGGGGTACCGTCCGGTGAACAGGATCGCGAAGCCGGCCACGACGGTGGTGACGAAGAAGGCGCACCAGAGGAAGAACAGCACGATCACGTGCGGAATGACCAGGAACCACTTCACCAGCCACAGCCACCGCGACAGCACCGGATCGGGTTCCCCGGTCAGCCGGGCCGGGTAGGTGCGCCATTCGTCGACCGGGTGGACGGCCGGCGGCATCGGGCCGGGCGGCGCGGGCCCAGACGCGAACGCCGGCGGTGCGGGCGGCGGGGTGGCCAATGGGGTGCCGGCCGGCGCAGCACCGGGCGGCACCGGGGCACCCCGGCCGAGCCCGATGGCCCCGAGCACGACCAGCGAGATCCCGAGCAGCAGCAGCAGGATGCCGGCGATCACCAGCCCGATCGCGAGCGGCCCGAGCAGGCCCAACCGGGCGCCGGCGCGCAGCTGCACGGCCACGCGGGGGCTCGCATCCGTGTTCATCACGACGACGGCCCAGGTGCCGGGCCGCACGTCCCAGACCACCTGTTGCGTTCCCGGCCCGGAGGCCGACACCGTCCACCAGCCCTGGTCGCCGGGGAGGGCGGGCCGTGCCGTGCCGGGGACATCGCGGTACTCCGTGCGGAACGGGGAGAAGCTCACGTCCACGAGTTCGGTGTGGTGCACCGCCGTGAGGTAGCGGTCCACCTCGGCCTGCGGTGCGATGCCGATGAACACGTCGCCGCCGGTGCTCGTGGCCTCCAGGCGGATGCTGGCGACACCGGCCGGGATCCCGGACGTGCCGGCGACGTCCAGTCTCGGCGAGGTGAGCGCGTAGGAGTCGGCGGAGAATGAGGCGGCCGGCGCGCTGAAGAAACCGTTGTCCGCCTGCTGTGAACTCGCCACCGTGGCAGCAACGCCCCCGGTCAGCATGCCCAATCCGATCAGCGAGAACACCGTTCCGAGCACCAGCATGACGACGTAGGCGGGTTTCATGGCGGCCATCCTCTCGGGGGAATCACCCGATTTTCAACCTTTCCCTGAACGCCGCGGCTGTCAACCCCTCGGCCGCCGTCACGGCGGCCGAGGGGTCAGTCGAGGAGCCGGCCCAGCTGGGCGCCGATCGCCGCGGTCTCGATCAGGAACCCGTCGTGGCCGTACCCCGACTCGAGCACGACAGGGTCGGCGCCGTCGATGTTGTGCCGAAGGTGCTCGGCGATCCGCCGCTGGCCCTCCACGGGGAACAGCCGGTCGCTGTCGATGCCGACCACCACGGTGCGGGCCGTCACCCGGCTGAGGGCTGCGGGGACACCGCCGCGACCGCGGCCGACGTCGTGCGAGTCCATGGCCTGCACGAGAGTGACGTAGCTGTTGGCGTCGAACCGGCGGGTGAACTTGTTGCCGTGGAAGTCGAGGTAGGACTCGACCGCGAACCGGCCGCCGGCCCCCAGCGGGCTGATCTCACTCTGCCAGCCGCGGTCGAACCTGAGGTTGAGCTCGGCGGGGCTGCGGTAGTTGAGCAGTGCCATCCGGCGGGCGAGGGCCAGGCCGCGGGTGGGTCCGTCGCCGTCGTCGGCGTCGTAGTAGTCCCCCGACCGGAACAGGGGGTCGGAGCGGATCGCCTCGATCTGCACCGAGTTCAAGGCGATCTGGTCGGCCGTCGTCACCGGCGGCGCGGCGAGGATGGCGAGGCGCGCCACGCGCTCGGGGGCCCCGATCGCCCACTCGAGGGCGTGCATCCCGCCCATCGAACCGCCGATGACGGCGGCCCAGCGGTCGATGCCGAGGCGGTCGCTGAAGGCACGCTGCGCGGCCACCTGGTCGCGGATGGTGAGGTACGGGAAACGGGTGCCCCATTCGCTGCCGTCGGGCGCCAGGGACGCGGGGCCGGTGCTGCCCTGGCAGCCGCCCAGCATGTTCGGCGCCACCACGAACCAGCGGTCGGTGTCGATGGCGAGCCCCGGGCCGACGATGCCGCCCCACCAGCCTGCCGTGACGTGGCCGTCGCCGGCGGCGCCGACCAGATGGCTGTCGCCGGTGAGCGCGTGCAGCACGAGCACGGCGTTGTGGCCGGAGGGGGAGAGCTCGCCCCAGGTCTCGAAGGCGAGGCGCACGGCGCCCAGGCTGCCGCCGGCCTCGAAACGGAGCGGGCCGACGTCGAGGAAGCGGCGGGAGCCGACGGGGTCACCGTCGCGCCAGGCGCCGGTCGCCGGGGGCTTGCCGAGGACCGAGCGCGCCTGGGCTTCAGTGACGAAGCTGGACGGGACCGTGTCTGCCGAGAATTGCCATTCCATACGCCCCCATTCTGGCGAACCTCGAGGACCTCCGTCTGATTGTTACGCGCGAACTCGCGCGCAGCATCCGATGTCCCGCACCTTTCTTGGCCCGAGCCTCGTCGAATTCGACGGAGATTTTGCCGAATTGACCCGGAAAACCGTGTTTCAGCCTCGGATCACGGAAAATCTCCGTCGAATTCGACACCCAGAGGCTAGGCGTTGGCGCGGGATGCCACCACGACCGCGCGCGCCGCGGCCAGGCCGAGCTCGAGGTCGGCCTTGAGGTCGACGATGTTCTCGATGCCGACGGAGAGGCGCACGAGGCCGGGTGTGACTCCGGCCGTGAGCTGCTGCTCGGGCGTGAGCTGTGCGTGGGTGGTCGAGGCCGGGTGGATCACGAGCGAGCGCACGTCGCCGATGTTGGCCAGGTGGCTGAACAGCTCGAGGTTGTCGACCAGGGCGCGGCCGGCATCCACCCCGCCCTTGAGCTCGAACGAGAGCACCGCGCCGACGCCCTGCGGGGCGTACTTGTTGGCGGCGGCGTACCAGGGGCTCGTCGGCAGGCCGGCGTAGTTGACCGAGGCGATGTCCGGGTGGTTCTCGAGCCACTCGGCGATCTCCTGGGCGTTCTGCACGTGACGTTCGATCCGCAGGCTCAGGGTTTCGATGCCCTGGATGAGCTGCCAGGCGCTCGCCGGGGCGATCGCGGCACCCAGGTCGCGGAGCAGCTGCACCCGGGCCTTGATGATGTACGCGATGGGGTCGCCGACGGCGCCGGTGTAGCTGACCCCGTGGTAGGACGGGTCGGGTTCGGTCAGGCCGGGGAACTTCGCGACGTTCTTGGACCATTCGAAGCTGCCGCCGTCGACGATGACGCCGCCGATGACCGCGCCGTGGCCGCCGAGGAACTTGGTGGCCGAGTGGATGACGATGTCGGCGCCGTGCTCGAACGGACGGATCAGGTAGGGGGTGGCGATCGTGTTGTCGACGATCAGCGGAACGCCTGCCTCATGGGCGACGCCGGCGACGAGGGAGATGTCGAGCACGTTGATCTTCGGGTTGCCGATGGTCTCCGCGAAGAAGAGCTTGGTGTTCGGGCGCACGGCGCGGGCCCACTCGGCCGCGTCGTCCTGGTTCTCGACGAACGTGGTCTCGATGCCGAGCTTGGCGAGCGTGTACTTGAAGAGGTTGTAGGTGCCGCCGTAGATCGAGCTGGACGAGACGATGTGGTCGCCGGCCTCGGCGATGTTCAGCACGGCGAAGGTCGACGCGGCCTGGCCGGACGCGAGCAGCAGCGCCGCGGTTCCGCGTTCGAGGGCGGCGACGCGCTCCTCGACGACGGCCTGGGTCGGGTTCATGATGCGGGTGTAGATGTTGCCGAATTCGGCCAGCGCGAACAGGTTCTGCGCGTGCTGCGCGTTGTTGAACACATAGGACGTGGTCTGGTAGATCGGGGTGTTGCGGGCGTTCGTGGTGGGGTCGGGCCGGGCGCCGGAGTGAACCTGCTTGGTTTCGAACTTCCAGGCCTGTGCGTTGTCGCTCATGAGGTGGTCTCCCTGATAATCCTCGACGAGCGTGGACCGTCCATCGCTCTGGGTGCGAGTTTAGGCATCCGCCCGGAGGGGTGGCAACGACCCGTGAAACACGGCGTCACACGCGGGGTGCCCCCATCGAACCGGCCGGATCAGGGCTGTTCGGCGGGCGGCGGATCCATCGGCGGCAGCACGATCGTCCCGGTGTGCGTCGACTCGTGCTTGCGGAACAGCCAGCGTGCCCGCGGCTCGATGATCGGCCGGAAGAGCCGCTTCACGATCGGGAGGGACAGCAGCACGCTGATCCCCACGCTGAGCAGCAGCAGCGCCGGCAGCACCCAGGCCGGCTGCGCGCCGCCGAGCACCCCCGATTCACGCAGCGGGAAGAGCAGGAAGCTGTGCAGCAGGTAGATGTACATCGTCGCCGACCCCAGCGCGGTGAACCAGGTGGTGCTGCGCGGCACGAGCAGGAGGAACGCCATGATCAGGGCGAAGGCGAGGAGCATCAGGCCCAGGCGGATGCCGCCGGCCCAGAGCTGGTCGTAGCCGAACGTCGGGTAGGCCTCGCTGTAGAGCAGGAACTGGCGGATCTGCAGGGTGCGGAGGGCGTCGATGTTCAGGGCGATCACGCCCAGCAACGCCGAGAACAAGGTCAGGGCGGCGACCCGCCAGCGCCACACCTCGCCGACGCCGAGCTCGAGCCAGCGGGCGGTGAGCTTCCACTGGCGCAGCTTCCAGCCGAAGACGAAGAAGGGCAGCAGGCCCAGGGTGCGGGAGAGGGCGAAGGTGCCGTCGATCGAGGTGATGTAGCCGGCCCCGATCGAGATCAGGATGCCGACCAGCAGCGGATAGCGCAGCAGCACCATGAACGGCAGCATGAGGCGCCAGACCAGCAGGGCGATCAGGAACCACAGCGTCCACGAGGCGCTGGAGTAGTCAAGGTTGAACTCGCCGCCCAGCAGCCACCGCACGAGAGTCCAGATCGTCTCGAACACCACGTACGGGAAGACCACGTCGGTGATCAGCCGGTGCAGCTGCCGCGTGCCCGGGGGACCCGAGCGGGCGAAGTACCCGCTGACGGCGACGAAGAGCGGCACGTGGAAGGCGTAGATGAACAGGTACGCCTCGTAGGCGACGTCCGACCCGTGGATGAGTTTGAGGATCGCGTGCCCCATCACCATGAGGGTGATGGCGATCCAGCGGGCGTTGTCCCAGAGGGGAACCCGCCGCTTCTTGACATGGGGCCTGCCGGCGACTCGTGCACTCATCAGAGCCATTCTCCCAGCAGAATGGAGCAATGGGTACAAGAAGAGTTGTCGTGACCGGTGCCAGCTCGGGAATCGGGGCCGCCACGGTGCGCCTGTTCCGTGAACGAGGCTGGGATGTCGTCGGTGTCGCCCGCCGGGCCGACCGCCTCGCCGTGCTCGCCGCGGAGACCGGGGCGGCGGTGTTCACGGCCGACCTGACGAGCCAGGCGGACGTCGACGCCCTGCGCGACTTCCTCGCGGCATCCGGGCCGGTGCACGCGCTCGTCAACAACGCGGGCGGCGCGCTCGGGCTGGACAGCGTCGAGAACTCGTCGATCGACGACTGGGCCTGGATGTTCGAGATCAACGTGCTCGCGGTCAAACGGGTCACGAGCGCGCTGTTGCCGCTGCTCCGGGACGCGATCCGCGCGGATGCCGGTTCGGCCGACATCGTCACGGTCACCTCGATCGCCGGGCACGTCGCCTACCTCGGCGGGGGCGGCTACAACGCGGCGAAATTCGCCGCGCACGCGCTGATGGAGGTGCTGCGACTCGAACTCAACGGCGAACCGATCAGGGTGATCGAGGTTGCCCCCGGGATGGTCAAGACCGACGAATTCGGCCTCGTGCGGTTCGGCGGCGACGTCGAGAAGGCGGCTGCGGCGTATGCCGGGGTTCCGAATCCGCTCGTCGCGGAGGACATCGCGGAGACGATCGTGTCGAGCGTCGAACGCCCGGCCCACGTGAACCTGGACCTGATCACGATCAAGCCGGTCGCCCAGGCTGCGCCGACCCGGGTCGCTCGGGGGCCGCTCCTGCCGAAGGGCTGAGTCCTCCGGAAGGGGGCCGGCCGCCGGTGCGCGTCTACCGGTGTGCGACTACGGGTGGACGATGATCTTCACCGCGGTGTCGTTGTGGTTGACGAGGGTGTCGAAGCCCTGCGAAATCAGGTCGTCCAGGGCGATCCGGCCCGTGATGAACGGCTTCAGGTCGATCGTGCCCGACTGCACCAGGGCAACGGTCTCCTCGTGGTCGCGCACGTAGGCGATGGTGCCGCGCAGGTCGATCTCCTTCAGGACGATCTTCTGCATGTCCACGGTGGCGGGGTGGCCCCAGATCGAGACGTTGACGAGCACTCCGGCCGGGCGCAGGGCGTCGAGCATGGCGTCGAGAACGGCGTTGACGCCCGCACACTCGAACGCCACATCGGTGCCGATGCCGCTGGTGATCTCCAGCACGCGAGCCTTGAGGTCCTCGACGGTCGGGTCGATCACGTAGTCGGCGACGCCGCTCGAGAGCGCCTTCGCCTTGCGGGCGGCACTGAGCTCGGAGATGATCGTGGTCACGCCGATGCCCTTGAGGATGGCGGCCGTCAGCAGGCCGATCGGCCCGGCGCCGCCGACGATGGCGACGTCTCCGGCCTTCGCGCCGCTGCGGATCACGGCGTGGTGGGCGACCGAGAGAGGCTCGATCAGGGCGGCCTCGTCCAGTGGGATGTCGCCGATCGGGTGCACCCAGCGCTGGTCGACGACGACCTTCTCGCTCAGGCCGCCGCCGCCGCCGGCGAGGCCGATGAAGCCCATCTTCTCGCACAGGTGGTAGTTGCCGGCCGTGCAGGGGGGACATTCGTCGCAGACGAAGTACGGCTCCACGACGACGTTGTCGCCGACGGCGAGTCCCGTGACACCCTCGCCGACCTCTTCGATGGTGCCGGAGAACTCGTGGCCCATGGTGACCGGGAGGGATTCGTGCGAGAGCGGATGCGGGTGGCCCGGGGCGGAGATGAAGATCGGGCCTTCGAGGTACTCGTGCAGGTCGGTGCCGCAGATGCCGCACCAGGCGACGGCGATCTTCACCGTCCCGCTGCGGGTCGACGGTTCCTCGATGTTCTCGATTCGGACGTCTTCCCGGCCGTAGAAGCGCGCAGCTTTCATGGGGATCTTCTCCAGTGTTCATCGTGGGCTCGGCGCAGGCGAATGACCTGGCCCTCTAACCCGAGGACGACAGTACTCCCCCCGACTGGGGGTCAGTCGAGGGGAGCAGCGGTGCGGGTGGGGCGGGGCGACGAACCATCCGGGAGGGCGTCTTTCGTTGTTTCCTGCAGGGGGCTCCTTTGCTCCAATGAGGCTGGCGACGGATGCTACGGGGTGGCCTGGGGGGCGCCGGCCGCGCCGTGCACGGCCAGCTTGAGGGCGTCGAGGGTGGCCGGGTCCTCGATGGTGGGCGGCACCGTGTACGGCTCGCCGTCGACGATCTGCCGGATGGTCTTGCGCAGGATCTTGCCCGAGCGGGTCTTCGGCAGCCGGTCGAGAATGGTCACGTCCCGGAACGCGGCTACCGGGCCGACATGCTCGCGCACGAGGGCGACGAGCTCCGTGGCGAGGGTGTCGTGGTCGATCGTCGCGCCGGCCTTCAGCGTGACGAAACCGGCGGCGCGCTGGCCCTTGAGCGGGTCGTGCACACCGAGCACCGCGCATTCGGCGACCGCCGGATGCAGGGTGAGCACCTCCTCGAGCGAGCCGGTGGAGAGCCGGTGGCCGGCCACGTTGATCACATCATCGGTTCGGCCCATCACGTAGAGGTAGCCGTCGTCGTCGAAGTGGCCGGAGTCCCCGGTGGCGTAGAAACCGGGGAAGGCGGAGAGGTAGGCGCTGGCGAATCGTTCCTCGCTGCCCCAGATGCCGAGCAGGTTGCCCGGCGGCAGCGGCAGCCGGATGGCGATGTTGCCGTCCTTGCCGACCCGGCTGACCGGTCTGCCCTTCGAATCGAGGATGACGACGTCGTAACCGGGCACCGGGAAGGTGGCCGAACCCGGCTTCGTCTCCAGCTCGGCGATGCCGCGCGGGTTCGCGCAGATCGCCCAGCCGGTCTCGGTCTGCCACCAGTGGTCGACGACGGGACAGTGCAGGCCGTCGTTCGCCCAGTGGTACGTCTCCGGGTCGAGGCGCTCACCGGCCAGGAACAGGCCGTGCAGGCTGGACACGTCGTACTTCTCGAGTTCGCGCAGCTCCGGGTCGACCCGGCGGATGGCGCGGATCGCGGTGGGCGCGGTGAACAGGACCTTCACCCTGTAGTCCTCGACCACGCGCCAGAACGCGCCGGCATCCGGGGTCCCGATCGGCTTGCCCTCGTAGATCACGGTGGTCGCCCCGACCAGCAGCGGGGCGTAGACGATATACGAGTGGCCGACCACCCAGCCCACGTCGGAGGCGGCCCAGAACACGTCGCCGGCCCCGGCCGCGTAGATGTTGCGCATCGACCAGGCCAGCGCGACGGCGTGGCCGCCGTTGTCGCGCACGATGCCCTTCGGGTTGCCCGTCGTCCCGGACGTGTAGAGGATGTACAGCGGGTCCTCGGAGCGGAGGGCCACCGGGTCGGCCGGCGTGGCCTTGGCCTCCTCGGTCGCCCAGTCCAGCCAGGCGACGCCGTCGGCGCCGGCGTAGTCGGCCGCACTGCCGGGGATCATCTCCCGGTCGCGCACGATCACCGTGCGCACCGAACCGGCGCTCTGGGCCAGGGCCCGCTGCACCAGGGGCAGGTATTCGACCGCGCGGCCGGGCTCCAGGCCCCCGGATGCCGTCACAATCACGGTCGGCCGGGCGTCGTCGATGCGCACGGCCAGCTCGCTCGCGGCGAAGCCGCCGAAGACGACGGAGTGCACGGCGCCGATCCGCGCGCAGGCCAGCATCGCGACGATGGCCTCCGGGATCATCGGCAGGTAGACGATCACCCGGTCGCCCCGGCCGACGCCGTTCTCCCTGAGTACGCCGGCGAAGCGGGACACCCGGCCGAGGAGGTCGAGGTAGCTGATCCGGATCCGGGTGCCCGACATCGCGGAGTCGTAGATCACGGCGGTCTGGGCGCCCCGCCCGGCGAGGACATGGCGGTCGAGGGCGTTATAGCTCGTGTTCAGCTCGCCGTCCGGGAACCAGCGCCAGGTTCCGGGGGAGCGCTCCTCGAGGGCGATCCGCGGCGGCGTGATCCAGTCGACGGCCTGCGCGGCCTCGAGCCAGAATTCGGCGCGGGTGTCGGCGTCGATGCTCCGCTGCCACGTCTCGTGATAACCGACGGTTGAGTCGCGTGTCATTGTGAACCTCCCCATTGAAGCTCCTATGTATACATAGAATGCTCGAAGTCTTGCATAGAACCCCCTCAAAGGGAATAACATGTGGTTTGTGTATACAGAAACCCCAACGTCGGGGACCACCGCACCAGTACGCGCCAGCGAGCGCGCCTACCGGCAGCTGCGGGGGGAGATCCTGGACGGGATCCTGCCCGCGGGCACCGGGCTGCTCGAGATCGAGCAATCGGCCCGGATCGGAGTGTCCCGCACGCCGTTGCGCGCCGCCATCGCCCGGCTGATCGCCGACGGCCTCGTCGCCGGCCGGCCCGGTCGGGGCTTCATGGTCACCGAGATGTCGATGGACAGCATCCGCGAACTGTACGAGGTGCGCCGGGCCCTCGAGGAGCACGCCGCCCGGATCGCCGCCGACCGCCGCGACCCTGCCGTCTTCCTGGCGCTGCGGGACCAGTTCCTCGCCGCCCCCGAACTGCTGGCCCAGGGCGAGACCGGCCTGCACCGCTACTACGACCTGATCGACGAGTTCGACGATGCCGTCGACGAGGCCGTCGACAACCCGTTCCTGGTCGGCGCGCTCGCCACCGTGCGCACCCACCTGGCCCGCATCCGCCGCCTGGCCAGGGGAAACCCGGCCCGGCTTCGCGCCGCGGCGGCCGAGCACCTGCTCATCATCGACGCGATCATCGCCGGCGACACCTCGCTGGCGGCCCACGCCACCCACGTCCACCTCCAGCAGAGCCTCGCGAACGTCCTCGCGGCGATCCAGGGGCAGCCGACCGGCCCGGTCGCCTAACCGAAAGGAACCACCGTGCAGCAGCACCACGTTCGTGTTCACCGCAGCGACGAGAACCTGGCCCGCACCGATCAGCTCGCCTGGAAGATCGCCGAATGCGCCGCCGACCCGGTGCCGGTCTCCGAGGAGGTGACCGAGATGATCATCAACCGGGTCATCGATAACGCCGCCGTCGCCGCAGCCTCCCTGACCCGGCGGCCCGTGGTCGCCGCCCGCTCGCAGGCGCTGGCCCATCCGCGGTCGTTCAACGGGGTGGGGTCGACCGTGTTCGGCGAACAGCGCTCGCGCCGGGTGTCCCCGGAGTGGGCGGCCTGGGCGAACGGCGTGGCCGTGCGCGAACTGGACTACCACGACACGTTCCTCGCCGCCGAGTACTCGCACCCCGGTGACAACATCCCGCCGGTCGTCGCCGTGGCCCAGCACCTCGCCACCGCCCGCGGACTGACCGGGCGCGACCTCGTGCGCGGGATCGCGACCGGCTACGAGGTGCAGATCGACCTGGTCAAGGCGATCAGCCTGCACGCCCACAAGATCGACCACGTCGCCCACCTCGGCCCGTCGGCCGCGGCCGGAATCGGCACGCTGCTCGGCCTCGACCCGGCGACGATCTTCCAGGCGGTCGGCCAGGCCCTGCACACGACGACCGCCACCAGGCAGTCCCGCAAGGGGGAGATCTCCAGCTGGAAGGCCTACGCGCCGGCCTTCGCCGGCAAGATGGCGGTCGAAGCCGTCGACCGCGCGATGCGGGGCGAAACCAGCCCGACGCCGATCTACGAGGGCGAGGACGGCGTGATCGCCTGGCTGCTCGACGGGCCGGATGCCGCGTATGAGGTGTCCCTGCCCGGTGCGGGCGAGGCGAAGCGGGCGATCCTGGACAGCTATACCAAGGAGCACTCGGCCGAATACCAGGCCCAGGCCCTGATCGACCTGGCCCGCAAGCTCCACCGCGAGCACCCCGAACTGGCCGACCCGGCCAATGTGGAATCCATCGTCATCCACACCAGCCACCACACCCACAACGTGATCGGCTCCGGGGCGAACGACCCCCAGAAATACGACCCGACCGCCAGCCGGGAGACCCTGGACCACTCGATCCCGTACATCTTCACGGTGGCCCTCCAGGACGGCAGCTGGCACCACGGGGATTCCTACCGGCCCGAGCGCGCCGGCCGCGCCGACACCGTCGCCCTCTGGAACCGGGTCACCACCACCGAAGACGCGGAATGGACCCGCCGGTACCACTCCCTCGACCCGGCCGAGAAGGCCTTCGGCGGCCGGGTCGAGATCCGGCTCACCGACGGCAGCCGCATCGTCGACGAGCTCGCGGTCGCCGACGCGCACCCGCTCGGCGCCCGGCCCTTCGGCCGCGCCGAGTACGTCGACAAGTTCCGTGTGCTCGCCGCCGGCGTGCTGGAGGAAGGCGAGATCGTGCGCTTCCTCAGCGCCGCCGAACGGCTGCCGAGCCTGACCGCCGACGAACTCGGCGAGCTCACCATCGTGGCCGCCAACGGCCTGCTCACCTCCCTCCCCACCCCGAACGGAATCTTCTGATGCTCTACTCCGCCGTCACCCCCACCCAGAAGCGCGCCGACTTCCGGGCGGCGCTCGCCTCCGACCGGCTGCTCCGTTTCCCCGGCGCGTTCAACCCGCTCTCGGCCCGGCTGATCGCGGCCAAGGGGTTCGAGGGCGTGTACATCTCCGGGGCGGTGCTGTCGGCCGACCTCGGCCTGCCCGACATCGGCCTGACCACCCTCACCGAGGTCGCCGGGCGCAGCCAGCAGATCAGCCGGATGACCGACCTTCCCACCATCGTCGACGCCGACACCGGCTTCGGCGAGCCGATGAACGTGGCGCGCACCATCCAGACCCTCGAAGACGCGGGACTGGCCGGGATGCACATCGAGGACCAGGTGAACCCGAAGCGGTGCGGGCACCTCGACGGCAAGCAGGTCGTCGACGACGCAACGGCCGCCAAGCGCATCCGCGCGGCGGTCGACGCGCGTCGGGACCCGAACTTCCTGGTCATGGCGCGCACCGACATCCGTGCCGTCGACGGCCTGGCCGCCGCCGTCGACCGGGCGAAGAAGCTCGTCGACGCCGGCGCGGACGCGATCTTCCCCGAGGCGATGGCGTCGCTGGCCGAGTTCTCCGCGATCCGAGCCGCGGTCGACGTGCCGATCCTGGCGAACATGACCGAGTTCGGCAAAGGCGAACTGTTCACCGTGAAGCAGCTTGCCGACGTGGGGATGAACATGGTCATCTTCCCCGTCTCGCTCCTGCGCCTGGCCATGGGCGCGGCGGAGCGCGGTCTCGATACCATCGAGGCGGAGGGGTCGCTGACCTCGCTGCTGCCGCAGATGCAGCACCGGGCGGAACTCTACGAACTGCTCGACTACCCGGCCTACAACCACTTCGACTCCGGGGTGTTCAACTTCACCCTCAACCCGAACCTTCCCTCGTAGAAACGCAAAGGAGCGTCATGACTCAGAACGAACCAACGGTTTTCAAGGGCCTCGCGGGGGTTGTCGTCGACAGGACCGCCGTGTCCAAGGTGAATCCGGACTCCAACTCACTGCTCTACCGCGGCTACCCCGTGCAGGAGCTGGCCGCACAGCGCAGCTTCGAGGAGGTTGCCTACCTGCTCTGGAACGGGGAACTGCCCACCGAGCACGAACTGGCCGACTTCGAGGAGCAGGAGCGGTCGCTGCGGCACCTGGCGCCCGCCGTGCGCCGGGTCATCGACGAACTGCCGGTGACCGCGCACCCGATGGACGTCGTGCGCACCGCGGTGAGCCTGATCGGCGCGGGCGACCCCCAGGTCGACGACTCGTCGCCGGAGGCCAACCGGGCGAAGGGGTTGCGCCTGTGGGCGCAGATGCCGTCGATCGTCGCCTACGACCAGCGCCGCCGGCACGGACTGGACCTGATCGAGCCGCGCGACGACCTCGGCTATTCGGCGAACTTCCTGTTCATGGCGTTCGGCGAGGTGCCGGAGCTCATCGTCGTCGAGGCCTTCGACGTGTCGATGATCATGTACGCCGAGCACTCGTTCAACGCGTCCACGTTCACCGCCCGCGTGATCACCTCGACGATGTCCGACCTGCACTCCGCGATCACCGGCGCGATCGGCGCGCTCAAGGGCCCCTTGCACGGCGGCGCGAACGAGGCCGTCATGCACATCTTCGACGAGATCGGTGCCGGCCCCGGCGCGGGGGAGCGGGCCGAGGCCTGGCTGAACCGAACCCTCGACGCCAAGCACAAGGTGATGGGCTTCGGGCACCGGGTCTACAAGCACGGCGACTCCCGGGTGCCGACCATGTACACGGCCCTGCTCACGCTGATCGAGCACTACGGCCGGCCCGACCTGCTCGAGCTCTACGGATCCCTCGCCGCGGCGATGGAGGCCCGCACGGGCATCCTGCCCAACCTCGACTACCCGTCGGGCCCGGCGTACCACCTGATGGGCTTCGACACCCTCACCTTCACGCCGATCTTCGTGGCGGCGAGGCTCACCGGCTGGACTGCCCACATCATCGAGCAGACCGCCGCGAACGCGCTCATCCGGCCCCTGTCGCTCTACAACGGCCATGAGGAGCGGCACCTTTCGTGACCTGCTCGTGACCTAGCATTGGCAGATGGCATTCGACGCGCATGACGCAGGCACAGACCTGACCGGGATTCAACGAGAAGTCCTCGACTGGAACGTCTTCGCCGACGCGGCCCGCACGCTGGCCGCGGAGGTTGTGGCCAGCGGCTACCAGACGGATGTCGTGATCGCCATCGCCCGCGGCGGCCTGCTGCTCGCGGGCGCGATGTCCTACGCCCTCGGCACCAAGAACTGCGGCAGCATCAACGTGCAGTTCTACACCGGCGTGGACGAGCGGCTGCCGGAGCCGGTCCTGTCCGGCCCGATGCTCGACGCCCCGGCGCTCGCCGGGCTGCGCGTGCTGCTGGTCGACGACGTGTCCGACTCCGGGCACACCCTCGCGCTCGTCGTGGATCTGCTGCGCGAATGCGCGGCCGAGGTGCGCACGGCCACCCTCTACACGAAGCCGCGGACGGTGCTCGTCCCCGACTACACCTGGCGGGAGACGGACCGCTGGATCGTCTTCCCGTGGTCGTCGCTGCCCGTGGTGGCCCCGGACGCCTCCGCGACCGTCCCCGTCGCCGCCGTCCTCGTCGCAGTCGAGGGAGTCCTCGCGTGAGCGTGCACCTGGTCGGTGGCGGCTGGACGCCCGAACACGACCCCGCCGTCTACGCGCCGTTCCTGGTCGAGGCCACGGCGCGGGGAGTCGCCCTGGGCCGCACCGCGCCGCGGATCGCGATCATCGCCGTGCGCGATGGCGACGGCGCCGAACACGCGGCGAACCTCGTGGCCGCGGTCGGCGCCGCGGGCGAGCTCGAACCGAAGATCACCAGCCTCGCCCACGGCGCCCTCGCCGGCCTGCTCGCCGTCTCCGAGGTCGACGGCATCGTCATCGGCGGCGGGCTCACCTCGGCCTATCTCGCGGCGGTCGCCCCGATCGCGGGCGAGATCCGCCGCCAGGTGGCCGCCGGCATCCCGTACCTCGGGTTCTCCGCGGGCGCCATGATCGCGGCCGAGCGTGCCCTGATCGGCGGCTGGCGGATGGGCGGGGTCGAGGTGACCGCTCAGGATGCCGCCGAAGGCCTCGACGAGGTCACCATCGAACCCGGCATCGGGCTGCTCGACGTCACGGTCGAGGTGCACGCGGCGCAGTGGGGAACGCTCTCCCGGCTCGTCGCGGCCACCGAGGCCGGCCTGATCGACGGGGGACTGGCCATCGACGAGAGCACGGCCCTGATCGTGGGCGTCGGCGCCCTCAGCGTCGTCGGGGCCGGCAGCGTCTGGCGGGTCAGCCAGGCCGACGGCGGCGTGCTCGTCAGCACCTTCGGCGCCTGAGCCGCTCCCCGGTGCCGTCGACAACGCTGGAGACGCTCGCCCGCTCCGGCGCGATCGATCCGGGCTGGGCGCGGGCGCTCGAGCCGGTGTCGGACGAGGTCGCGGCGATGGACGGGTTCCTCAGCGCCGAGACCGCGGCCGGGCGCCCGTGGCTTCCGCCGGCCGGCACGGTCTTCCGGGCGTTCCGGGACCCGTTCGACGCCGTGTCGGTGCTCATCCTCGGCCAGGACCCGTATCCGACACCGGGGCATCCGATCGGCCTCGCCTTCGCGGTGGAGCGACACGTGCGCCCGCTGCCGCAGAGCCTCCGGAACATCGCCGCGGAGCTGCGCGACGACGTGGGCGTCACGGCCGCCAACGGAGACCTCTCGCCCTGGGCCGACCAGGGCGTGCTGCTGCTCAACCGGGTGCTCACCGTGCAGGCGGGGATCTCGGGGTCGCACCGGCGGCGCGGCTGGGAGAGGATCACCGAGCAGGCCATCCGGGCGCTCGTCGCGAGGAGGCGCCCCCTGGTCGCGATCCTCTGGGGCAGGGATGCCGGCCAGGCCCGGCCGCTGCTCGGCGACACGCCCGTGATCGAGTCCGCGCACCCGAGCCCGCTGTCGGCGCGCCGCGGGTTCTTCGGGTCCCGGCCGTTCAGCCGGGCGAACGACTGCCTCGTGGCGGCCGGGGCGGCCCCGGTGGACTGGTCGCTCGGGTAATCTGGAATCTTCCGGGGTGAGGAGTAGTACGTGCTTGAAGAGGAATACCAGCCGCGCCGACAGCTGCCCCGGCACCTCCGGCCGCGGCCGGAGGTCGAGGCCCCGTTCGAATACACGATGCGCGACGCCCAGATCACGGACCTGCCGTACATCCGCGAGATCTACAACTACTACGTCGCCAACAGCACGGTGACCTTCGACGTCGACCCGATGACCCTCGCCGCGTGGCGGAGCAAGTTCTACTACCTCGGCAAACTCGGGATGCCGTTCATCGTGGCCGTGTCGCCGGCCGGGCAGATCCTCGGCTACGCGCTCGTCAGCCCCTGGAAAGAGAAGCGGGCCTACCGGTTCACGGTCGAGAACTCGATCTACCTCGGCGCGGCCTCCACCGGCAAGGGCCTCGGCCGGGTGCTGCTGGGGGAACTGATCACCCGGTCGAAGACGGCCGGCCTCAAGGAGATCATCGCGGTGATCGCCGATCAGGGCGCCGACGCCTCGATCACGTTGCACCGCGACTACGGCTTCGAGGAGATCGGCCGGATGGGCAAGGTCGGCTACAAGTTCGACCGCTGGCTCGGCACCGTGCTGATGCAGAAGAGCCTCAAGTAGGACCGGCGCGGGTCAGGCGGTCGGACCCGAGCGGTTCATCCGGCCCACCACGGTGACGACCGTGCGATGGGGGAGCCGGCCGGCAACCTGGGCGAACACGGAGTTGCGCAGGCCGCTCACCGCGTGCGGCGGGGTGGACGCCCGGTCGAGGGCCGTGAACGTGGTGCGCATGACGTCGGCCACCGTGAGCAGGTCCCGGTAGGAGTCGGCGCTGCGCCCGGCGACCTCGAAGAACTCGGTGTCCACCGGGCCGGGGCAGATCGCCGTGACCTTGAGGCCCGACTGCCTGGTCTCGTACCAGAGCGCCTCCGTGAAGCTGAGCACATAGGCCTTCGTCGCAGCGTAGACGGCCATCTTCGGCACCGGCTGGAACGCCGCGGTGCTCGCCAGGTTCACCAGGGCGGCGCCGGCCGGGTGGGCCCGGCTGGCCCGGAGCAGGTCGGGCAGCAACGCCCGGGTGAGCGCGGTGAGCGCCGTGACGTTGAGCGAAACCTCCTCGGAGAGCCGCACCGGGTCGGTGTCGGCCAGGGTACCGTAGGTGGCGAAACCCGCGTTGTTGACGAGCGTGCCGACGGTGATGCCGCGGGTGTGCAGGTCGGCGACCAGCTCGGCGACGGCGCCCGGCGCGGCGAGGTCGAGCGGGATCACCGTCGACACCGTGCCGTACTTCTCGGCCAGTTCGACGGCCAGGCCCTCGAGACGGTCCTGGCGCCGGGCGGTGAGCACGAGGTCGGCCCCGCGCTCGGCGAGCTCGCGCGCGAAACCGGCACCTAGCCCGCTCGAGGCCCCCGTGACGAGGGCGACGGTTCCGATCGGGTTGAACACTCTGTTTCTCATGGTTTCAGGCTAGCGAGTCGGCCCGCGTACAGTCGAGGGATGACCGATGCCCCCCTCGACCTGCCCGAACGGCACACGGTACTGCGTTCCTTCGCCGGCCACCTCGACGCCGCCCCGACCGTCGTCTACCCGCGTCTGCTGCGGGCACTCGAGCCCCGCGCCGGGGCCGGCGGCCGGTTCCTCTCCGACCCGGCGCAGCGACTGATCGTGGTGCAGGGCGGTTGGTGGTACCGCGGCGAGTACCGGGTGCTCGAGGAGGATTCCGGCTCCGTCGTGCAGTACGAGATCATCAACGTGGCCCAGGTCGCACACTGGGCCGGCACCTGGGCGGCGCGTTCGGTGCTCACCGCGGCGCCCCGGGCGTTCCAGGCCCTCCTGACCGGAATCGGGGCCTGACCGGCATGACCGAGCCACACGAACTGACCGCCCTTGAGCAATGGCAGGCCCTCCAGCGCGGCGAGTTCAGCCCCTCCGAGCTGACCCGGCACTTCCTGGCCCGGATCAAGGCGGCCAACCCCGCCCTCGGCGCGTTCGTCACCGTCACCGCGGAGGCCGCGCAGGCGCGGGCCCGTCACCTCGAAGAGCACGTGCCGCAGACGGCGCCGCTCTGGGGACTCCCGTTCGCCGACAAGGACCTCCAGCTCCGCGCCGGGGTGCCCGCCCGGTTCGGCTCCCGGCTGATGCGGGACTTCGTTCCCGCGGAGTCCGACGACCTCGTGGCCGCGCTCGACGCGGCCGGCGGGGTGAGCCTCGGCAAGACCAGCACTCCGGAGTTCGGCCTGCCCGCCTACACCGAGAGCCTGGCGGCCGCCCCTGCCCGCAACCCCTGGAATCCCGACCTCGGCGCCGGGGGATCGAGCGGCGGGGCGGCGGTCGCCGTCGCGGCGCGCCTGCTCCCGTTCGCCCCCGGCTCCGACGGCGGCGGATCGATTCGCATTCCGGCCGCGGCATGCGGCCTGGTCGGACTCAAGCCGTCCCGCGGCCGGGTGCCGGCCGCGTCCGGGATCGACACGCTCGGCGGCCTCAGCGTCGGCGGGCCGCTGGCGAGGACCGTGGCGGATGCCGCGCTGCTGCTGGACGCGATGATCACTCCCCGGGGCGGGCATCCGTCGCACCCGTTCGCCCTCCGCGCCCCCGGCGAGGAGGCCCCGCTGCTGGCGGCGGCCGTGCGCGGGGACGGCCGGTTCCAGCTCGGGGTGATGACCACCTCGGCCTGGGACGGTGACTACCCGATCGACCTCGCACCCGAGGCGATGGCGGCCCTTGACCTCGCCGTCGCCGAGTTCGCCGCCATCGGGCACGGCCTGGAGGAGACGGCGCTCACCCCGGACGAGAGCTACGCGCCGGCCTTCCGCACGATCTGGCAGGCCGGGGCCGCGAGCATCCCGGCCGAGACCGAGGAGGAGCTGCTGCTGCTCGAGCCGCTCACCCGGTGGCTCGTCGGCCGGGGCCGCGCCCTCTCGGCGCGCACCCTGGCCGAGGCGCTCGCCGCGCTCGCCGCCTACGAACGGTCGTTCATCGGCCAGCTGTCCCGCTTCGACGCCGTGCTCACCCCGGCGCTGGCGATGACACCGCGCCCGGTGGGCTGGTACGACCGGGAGGACGGCGAGGCGAACTTCGCCCAGCAGGTGCGGTACACCCCGTTCACGTCGATGGTGAACGTGGCCGGGCTGCCGGCCATCGTGCTGCCGGTGCTGCAGACCGAGGGCGGCCTGCCGATGGGCGTGCAGCTGATCGGCCGGCCGGGCGGCGAGGCCACCCTGCTGGCCCTCGGCGCCCAGCTCGAGCGGCGCCTGCGCTGGCAGCACCGGGTGCCGCCCGAGCGGTGAGGATGGTGCGGCCAGGGGGCCGGCCGGCCGGACGCCCGAACGTTCCGGCCGACCAGGTCAGCTCCGCGGGGCTCGCGCTGCCGGGCGGGACGGGAACCAGAAGCGGTCGCCGGTGAGGAAGACCAGAGCGGGCACCACCAGCGTGCGCACGACGAGGGTGTCCAGCAGCACGCCGATGCAGACGATCACGCCGATCTGGGTGAGGGCGACCACGGGCAGGACGCCGAGGACGGCGAACACCGCGGCGATCAGGATGCCGGCGCTGGTGATGACGGCGCCGGTGGAGGAGAGGGCGCGCACCATTCCCTCCTTCGTGCCGTGATGCTGGGCCTCCTCCCTGGCCCGGGTGGTCAGGAAGATGTTGTAGTCCACCCCGAGCGCCACCAGGAACAGGAACGCGAACAGCACGACGTTGGTGTTGAAGGCGGGGAAGCCCATCAGGTTCTGGAAGATCGCGTTGGAGGCGCCCAGGCTGGCGAAGAACGTCGCGAGCACGCTCACGATCAGGAGCACCGGCGCGACCAGCGAACGGAGCAGGATGGCCAGGATGCCGAAGACGATGGCGAGGATCATCGGGATGATCAGGTCCTGGTCGGCCTGCGCGCTCGTGCGGTTGTCGAGCGCGGTGGCATCGCTGCCGCCGACCAGCGACTCGGAGACCGCACCGGAGGCATCCGCGTAGCCGGCGCGCAGCGCGGCGAGGGTGCCGAAGGTCGCTTCACTGCCCGGCTCGCTCGCCAGCGAGAGGTTCAGCCGGGTGCGGCCGTTCGCGCTCTCGCCCGGCTGCACGGCCTCGACCCCGGTCGTGGCGGAAGCGAGGTCCGCGGCCTCGGCGGCCTCGGCATCCGGGGCCAGGACGACGGTCTGGCTGGTCAGGCCGGCCGAGAAGGACCGGTCGACGATCTTCTGCGCCTGCACCGACTCCGGGTTGCCGAGCAGCTGGTCGGCCTGGGAGAGGCCGACGGATGCCCCGAGCAGGCCGAGGCTGAGCGCCCCGATGCCGGCGATCGAGGTGACCACGATCAGGGCGGGCCGGCGGGCGACGCCGCGGCCGAGCCGGGTCCAGAAGCCCTCGCGGGCCGGCTCGAGGCCGGCCTGGAAGCGGGGGACGAACGGCCAGAACAGGCCGCGGCCGCAGACCACGAGCGCGGCGGGCAGCACGATCAGGGCGAAGAGGATGGCCACGACGACGCCGATGGCGCAGGCGAAGCCCAGCGCCCGGTTGCCGGAGAGCTCGGCGAAGAGCAGGGTGAGCAGGCTGAGCGCCACCGTGCCGCCGCTGGCGGCGATCGCCGGTCCGGCGCTGCGCACGGCGGTGAGCATGGCCGCGTTGCGGTTTTCCGCCCGGAGCAGTTCCTCCCGGTAGCGGGCGACGAGCAGCAGGGCATAGTTCGTGCCGGCCCCGAAGACCAGGACGGACTGGATGCCGGACACCGACGGGTCGAGCACGATGCCGAACGGTCCGGCGAGGGCGCCGACCACGACCGTGGACAGGCCGTCGGCCAGGCCGACCACGACCAGGGGCACGATCCAGAGCACGGGGCTGCGGTAGGTGACGATCAGGAGCACCGCGACGACGATCACGGTGACGAGGAGGAGCCGGAGGTCGGCACCGGCGAACGCGTTGGTGATGTCGGACTGGAAGCCGACCGGACCGGTGACGTAGGCGGTGAGCCCGGTCGGGAGGTCGGACGAGGCCGCCGAGCGGATGTCCGTCGCGGTCTTCCCGATGTCGGCGGTCGCCTTCTTCGCCTCGAGCGGCACCACGCTGATGGCGGCCCGCTTGTCATCGCTGAACCGCGGCGTCGTCGCCCGGGGGGCGGTGGACTGCTCGCCGAGCGCGGCAGCCCGGTCGGTGATCGCCGTGACGTCGGCGGCGGAGAGGTCGGCGCCCGTCCGGCTCCACACCACGATCGCGGAGGTCTGCTTGGCCGAGGGGAAGTCCGCGAGGAGCTTGTCGACCTGGGCGGCCTGGCTCGAACTCGGCAGCCCGGAGGTCGGGAAGTCCTCTGACTTGTCCTGCGGCAGCAGGCTGAACAGCAGCCCGACGGCGACCGCGGTCCCGGCGAGAACGAGCCAGGCCGTGCGTCGACCGGTGATGAACCGCAGGATTGCGATCACATTTTCCTCCAATGAGCCTTATTGCTAAGCATCCTAGCTATGTTTGCACTAGTATGACCGTTATGGATCAGCGCCGCAACTCAGTTCCCGACGCCGCGCGCGGCGTCGGAGACGCCGCAGGCGAGACCGGCGTGAACGACTCCGGCTTCAATGACATCGGCGTCAATGACATCGGCGTCAATGACATCGGCCTGCCCCGCTCCGGCGGGATCGGCAATCAACTGCGCAAGATCGTGACGCTCTCCCGGGACTTCGAGCGCCACGTCGGCGCCGCCCTCACGGTGAACCCGACCGACCTGTCCGCGATGGAGCACCTGATGGTCTCCGGGTCACTCACCCCGAGCGAACTCTCCCGGCGCCTGGACATCTCCACGGCGGCGACGACCCTGGTCGTGGACCGCCTGGTCACGCTGGGTCATGCCCAGCGGCATCCGCACGCCTCCGACCGGCGGAAGGTCGTCGTCGTGCCCGCCGCGGCCTCCGTGGCGAAGGCCGTGGACGAGCTGATGCCCGTCATCGGCGGAGTCGCCTCGCTCACCCAGGAGCTCTCGCCCGAGGAGCGGGTCGTCATCGAGGCCTTCCTCACCCGGGTGGTGGGTGTCTACGAGTCCGCGCTCGCCCCCGACCGGGCACTCGATGTCGGCGGGCCGTCCGCCGAGTAACCGGAGGCCGGAGTTCCGAGCCCTGTCATGGGTTCATGCAGCCGTGGGTTCATGCAGCCATGGGTTCATGCAGGGTGCCCTTATTTTGAGCAATTCAAAATAACGGCTAGCGTGGGGGACATGACGGCGACCGAGGTGACGCAGACCGAGGTGACGCAGCGGAGCGCCGAGGCCTCCGGCCCCGCGCCGGTTCCCGCCGCGGACGCGCTCGTCGAGAGCATCCGTGCCGCCGGACTCAAAGTCACCGCGCCGCGCCTGGCCGTGCTGCGCGCGCTGGCCGACGCGCCGCATTCGAGCGCCGACCGGTTGTTCACCGTCGTGCGCGCCGAACTCCCGGGCACCTCGCTCCAGGCCGTCTACGGGGTGCTCGCCGCGTTCACCGACGCCGGGCTCGCCCGCAAGATCGAACCGTCAGGCTCCGCGGCCCTGTTCGAACGCCGGGTCGGCGACAACCACCACCACATCGTCTGCACCCGCTGCGGCACCGTGCGCGATGTCGACTGCGCCGTCGGCGAGGCACCCTGCCTGACGCCCGACGACGCCGCCGGCTTCGCAGTGCGTGCCGCCGAGGTGACCTATTGGGGCCTGTGCCCCGCCTGCCAGGTCGAACTGGCCACCACTCGTACCGGACCACCACTGCTGTCGAACAAAGGAGCACGATGACTATCAAGCCCACCACCACCCAGACGGGAACGCCCGTCGCCAGCGACGAGCACTCCCTGACCGTTGGAACCGACGGAGTCACAGCCCTGCACGACCGCTACCTGGTCGAGAAGCTCGCCCAGTTCAACCGCGAGCGCATCCCGGAGCGCATCGTCCACGCCAAGGGCGGCGGGGCGCACGGCACGTTCGAGGTCACCGGTGACGTCTCCGCATACACCCGCGCCGCGGTCTTCCAGCCCGGCACCACCACCGACACGCTGCAGCGCTTCTCCAGCGTCGCCGGCGAGCAGGGCAGCCCCGATACCTGGCGCGACGTGCGCGGCTTCTCGGTGAAGTTCTACACGGCCGAGGGCAACTACGACATCGTCGGCAACAACACCCCCGTCTTCTTCATCCGCGACGGCATCAAGTTCCCCGACTTCATCCACTCCCAGAAGCGCCTGCCGGGTTCCGGTCTCCGCGACGCCACGATGCAGTGGGACTTCTGGACCCTCTCTCCCGAGTCCGCGCACCAGGTGACCTACCTGATGGGCGACCGCGGCCTGCCGCGTTCCTGGCGCGAGATGCCCGGCTTCGGCTCGCACACCTACCAGTGGATCAACGCCGAGGGCGAGCGCTTCTGGGTGAAGTACCACTTCACCTCCAACCAGGGCAACATCGAGATGGAGGGCTCGGAGGCCGAACTCATCGCCGGCGCCGACGCCGACTACTACCGCCGCGACCTGCACGACGCCATCGAGGCCGGCGACTTCCCGTCCTGGGACGTCTCGGTGCAGATCATGCCCTACGAAGACGGCAAGACCTACCGCTTCAACCCGTTCGACATCACCAAGGTGTGGCCGCACGCCGACTACCCGCTGGTCAAGATCGGCACGCACACCCTCAACCGCAACCCGCAGAACTTCTTCGCCGAGATCGAGCAGGCCGCGTTCTCGCCGGCCAACTTCGTGCCCGGCATCGCGGCGAGCCCCGACAAGATGCTGATGGCGCGCATCTTCTCCTACCCCGACGCGCAGCGCTACCGCGTCGGTACCAACTTCGCCGAGCTGCCGGTGAACGCGCCGAAGGCGCCGGTGAATAGCTACTCGCAGGATGGCGCGGCGCGCCACCACTACAACGCCCCGGAGGCGCCGAACTACGCCCCGAACTCGCTCGGCGGCCCCGTCGCCGACCCGCTCCTCGCGGCGGAAGGCGGCTGGGAGAACGACGGCGAACTGCTCCGTGCCGCCGCGCGGCTGCGCAGTGAGGACAGCGACTTCGGCCAGGCCGGCACGCTCTACCGCGACGTCTACGACGATGCGGCCAAGGCTCGGTTCCTGGACACCATCACCGGCGCCATCAGCGGCGTCGAGCGCCCCGAGGTCACCGAGCGGGCCATCGGCTACTGGACCAGCGTGGACGCCGACCTCGGTGCGAAGCTCCGGGCGAACCTCGCGGCCTGGGCCGAGGCAGACCTGCTGGCCGAGGCATCAGCGGGCTACGCCGCCGAGTAGTCCAAAGCCGCCGGGTAGCACTGACGGGAACGCCCGGCCTCCTCGCGGAGGCCGGGCGTTCCCGGTTCTGCCGAAGGGCCTCGACGACCGCGGCCCCAGCGTCACACGGGCGGGAGCAGGGTGGTGAGCGCAGCCCGCAGGCGGGCGTCGGCCTCGGCCGCGACGTCCTTGATCTCCGGCGCGTGGCTCAGCTCCACCATGATGGCCGGGTTGATCGCCTGCACCGTGGTCTGGGCGGCGCCGGGCGCGCGCCGCACCACCACGTTGCAGGGCAGCAGCGCCCCGATGCTCGGGTCGGCGGCGATCGCCCGGCTGGCGAGCTGCGGGTTGCAGGCGCCGAGGATGAGATAGTCACCCACCGCATCCGCCTGTTCCGCACCGAGTTTCGCGGTGAAGGTGGCGTGCACGTCGATCTCGGACAGCACCCCGAACCCCTGGTCGGCCAGGGCGGCCCTGATCAGGCGAACGGCCTCGTCGAATGAAGCATCCACGGTGATGGTGTGTGCGTAGCTCATTGTCCTTCTCCTCTGCTGGTTGGTTACTCCGGTACCGGCGCGGCCGATTCGTGGGTCATGGCCTCGCTGCGAGCCCAGAGGGCGGCGGCCAGGGCCGGGTCGTACGCCTGCGGGTTCGCCTTCTGCACCACGCGCTTCTCGTAGTACTCACCCGAGATCCAGTCGGTGCCCGGCGTCGCCGTGGCCAGCCAGGTCAGCGTGTCGGCGCCCTGCTCCGGCGGCATCAGGAAGCGCTTCAGCGGGGTGCGGTAGATCAGGCGCATGACGCTCGTCGAGTCGGCGGCGAAACCTGTCGCGACCACGCCGGGGTGGAACGCGGCGGCGGAGATGCCCTGGTCGTGGTAGCGGTGGTGCAGCTCCCGGGTGAAGAGGATGTTGGCCAGCTTGGCGTTCCCGTAGGCCCGGTTCGGCGAGTAGGAACGCTCCGCGTCGAGGTCGTCGAGGTCGAACTTGCCGAAGACGCTGTTCGCGGCGCTGGAGGTGTTGACCACGGTGGCCGAACTCTCGCTGAGCCGGTCGATCAGGAGCGTCGTCAACAGGAACGGAGCGAGGTGATTGACCTGGAAGGTCTTCTCATGGCCGTCCACGGTGAGCTCGCGGGTGCCCATGATGCCGCCGGCGTTGTTGGCCAGGACATCGATCCGCGGGTAGCGCTCCCGCAGTTCGGCTGCGAGGGTGCGCACCTCGTCCAGCCGGGCGAAGTCGGCCACGAAGTAGTCCACGTCGAGGTCATCGGCGATCGACGCCGTCTTGGCGGGGGAGCGCCCCACGATCACGACGTGCTCGCCGTCCGCGCTGAGTTTGCGGGCGGCGGCGGCCCCGATGCCGTCGCTGGCGCCGGTGATGATGATCGTTCGCTTACTCATCTGTGTTCCCCCTGGGCGAGGTAGCCGCCCCTGTCGAGTCCGGCTTCGATTTCGAACCGGTTCCGGAGCGGATTGCGGCCGGCCACCAGGTAGAGCAGCGGGAAGACCATCCCGTACCGCTGCCACTGGCGTTTGTGCACGGCCTCGTGTTCCAGGATCCGGTCGGTGACGTTCTGGTCGGTCAGGTAGCAGCCGCCCACGCAGGAACCGCCGCGACCGAAGGCCCAGGCGGGCATCCCGCGGAAGACCACGAGGCCGCCGCGGCGTTCGACCCGGCCGGTGCTCCAGACGGAGCCCCAGACCAGGCCGACCAGGGTGGCGTACAGGTAGCCGGCCCGGCTGACGGGGGAATCGAAGAGGATGCTGCGCACCTCCCCAGCGTAGGCGCTATCGGCGACCGAGGCCCGCGGGATCACCCGCGGCCCGGCCCGACCCAGCTGATCAGACGGTCATCTCGAGTGGCCGGAATCGTTCGGTTCCTCCGCCGTGAGCGAACCGGCGTGGGCGCGTGCGGTTGGGTCTCGGCGCACCTTGACCAGGCTGGCAACGGTCGTCACGGTCAGGACGACGCCGATGACGATGAGGCTGAGGTTGGTGCTGACCTCCGGTACTCGGTCGTCGAGGCCATGCCCCCAGTGCAGCACGAGCTTGACGCCGATGAAGGCCAGGATGATTGCCAGACCGGTGGAGAGGTAGACGAGGCGGTCCAGGAGCCCCTTGACGAGGAAGTAGAGTGCGCGGAGCCCGAGAAGGGCGAAGGCGTTCGCGGTGAAGACGATGTACGGTTCGTCGGTGATCCCGAAGATCGCCGGGATCGAGTCAAGCGCAAACAGGAGGTCCGTGCTGCCGATGGCCAGCAGCACGATGAAGAGCGGCGTCACCGCTCGGCGGCCGTCCAGGCGTGAGAACAAGCGGCCGCCGTCGTACTCGTCGGTGACCGTCAGGCCGCGACGGGCCACGCGCACCAGTACGTTGTCCTGCACATCCGGGTCCACATCGCGGTGCCGGTAGAGCTGGACGGCCGTGAAGATCAGCACCAGACCGAAGATCAGGAACATGAAGGAGAAGAGCGAGAGCAATGCGGCACCGAGCGCGATGAAGATCGCTCGCATGACCAGGGCCAGCGCGATGCCGAAGATGAGTACCTTCTGCTGGTACTTAGCGGGCACGGCGAAGGTCGTCATGATGATTACGAAGACGAAAAGGTTGTCGATGGAGAGGCTTTTCTCCACGATGTAACCGGCGAAGTATTCCGCACCGAATTCCCACCCCACCTGCGCGGCCAAGACCAGGCCGAAGCCGATGGCCACGGCAATGTAGAGAATCGACGAGATCACTGCTTCGCGGAACTTGACCTCGTGCGGCCGGGCAGCAGCGAGACCCAGGTCCAGGGCGAGCAGCCCCAGGATGACGGCGATGGTGAGCGCCCAGCGGAGCGTGGTCACTTCGAGCATGGGTGGCCTTCCCGTTGATTGAGACGAGTCCGGCGTCCACCGGGAATCGTTCACCCAGAATATAGGGATGGGACGGCAACCACGCGCTCTCGGGTCCACCGTCCGGATCTGTGCCGATACGCTCCCTGCGCCTCGTGGCGCAGGTTTGAGAAGCGGGCGGGCGGTACACCGTGCGCCGGCTTCGCAAACCTGAGCCGCGAGCTGGTTCCGCCTTCGGCAGACCGGACGGCCGCGGGCCGAAGAGCTCGGACTACGGGTCGGCGGTCCGGGTCACGGCCGGCCGTACTCCTCGAGCAGGCGCAGCCAGACCTCGCTCATCGTCGGGTAACTCGGAACGGCATGCCAGAGCCTGCCGATCGGAACCTCGCCGACCACGGCGATGGTGGCCGCGTGCAGGAGCTCAGCGACGTCCTGGCCGACGAAGGTGACCCCGAGCAGCACCTCCCGGTCGAGGTCGACGATCGCCCTGGCCGTTCCGGTGTAGCCGTCGGCGTGCACGCTCGACCCGGCGACCCAGCCCAGGTTGTAGTCGAGCACCCGGATGCGGTGTCCGGCCTTCTCCGCGGCCGCCTGGGTCAGCCCGACCGACGCGACCTCGGGGTCGCCGAAGGTCACCTGGGGGACCGCGGCGTGGTCGGCCGTGGCGACGTGGGTTCCCCAGGGTGCGTCATCGACCGGCCGGCCGGCGGCCCGCGCCGCGATCACATCGCCGGCCGCCCTGGCCTGGTACTTCCCCTGGTGGGTGAGCAGGGCGCGGTGGTTGACGTCCCCGGTCGCGTACAGCCACTGCCCGGCCAGCTCCGGCGCGGCTCCCCGCACGAGCATGGTGTCGTCGACCGTGAGCCAGTCGCCCGGGGTGAGGCCGACCGTCTCAAGGCCGAGGTCACCGGTGTGCGGCACCCGGCCGGTGGCGACCAGCACCTCGGCGGCGGTGACGGTGGTTCCGTCGTCGAGGGTGAGCGCGACCCGGCCGTCCTCGGTGCGCACCGCGCTGGTCGTGGACACCCCGGTGAGCACGGTGACGCCGCTCTCCCGGAGCGAGGTCGTGACGAGGTCCCCGGCGAACGGTTCCATCCCGCCGAGCAGGCGGCGGCGCACGACCAGGGTGACGTGGGCGCCGAGGGCGGCGTACGCGGTGGCCATCTCGACCGCGACGACGCCCCCGCCGATGACGGCGAGGCCCGCCGGGATGCTCCGGGCGCTGGTGGCCTCCCGGCTGGTCCACGGTGCGACGTGGGCCAGGCCGGGGATGTCGGGCAGCAGCGCGGCGGAACCGGTGCTCACGACCACGGCGTGCGCCGCCGTCAGCACGGTCGTGCTGCCGTCCGGGTGGGTCACGGTCACCTCGCGCACCCCGGTCAGCCGGGCGTGGCCGCGCACCAGGTCGATTCCGGCCTTCGCCAGCCACCTCACCTGGCCCTCGTCCGACCAGTTGCTCGTGAAGGAGTCCCGGCGGCGCAGCACGGCCGCGACATCCAGCTCGCCGGTGACGGCCTCGGCCGCGCCGCCGACGCGCCGGGCGGCGGTCACGGCGGCCCCGCTGCGCAGCAGCGCCTTCGACGGCATGCACGCCCAGTAGGAGCATTCGCCGCCGACCAGTTCGCTCTCGACGATCACCGTGCGCAGGCCGCCCTGCACCGTGCGGTCGGCGACGTTCTCGCCCACCGCCCCGGCGCCGATCACGATCACGTCGTAGTCCGTGCTGCTGTCGGTCGGTTCTGCCATGGCTGTTCTCCTGACTGCGGGGCGGGGTGGTGGTGGTGGTCAGCGACCGACGAAGGCCGCCGGCGTGCGGGTGAGGAACGACTCCATGCCGATCCGGGAATCCTCGGTCACGGCGAGGCGGGCCAGGGCCGGCTGCAGTTGCGCCTCGGCAGCGCCGTCGCCGTCCCGCACCGCGGTGCGGGCGTTCGCGAGAGTCGCCTGCACCGCGAGCGGCGCCTGGCCGGCGACGCGCTCGGCCAGTTCGAGGGCGCGCTCGAATTGGGTGCCGTCCGGCACGACCTCCTGCACCAGACCGATCCGGTGGGCCTCGGCCGCATCGAACATGTCGCCGGTGAGGATCCAGCGCATCGCGTTCCCCCAACCCGCGGTCCGCGGGAACCGGATGGTGGCGCCGCCGAAGGGGAGGATGCCCCGGGCCACCTCGATCTGCCCGAACCGGCTGGACTCGGCCGCGATCGAGATGTCGCTGGCCAGCATGAGTTCGATGCCGAGGGTGAGGCAGGTGCCCTGCACGGCCATCACGACGGGCTTGGACAGCGTCCGGCCATCGACCTGCCAGGGATGGATTCCGCCCTCCGGCACCATATCGAGGCCGTCCGGGCCGAGACGCGGCCCGATATCGGCCAGATCGAGTCCGGCGGTGAAGTGGTCCCCGACCGCATAGACCAGGCCGACCCGCAGCTCAGGATCGCGTTCGAGCTCCCCGTAGGCGAGGGCGAGCTGCTGCAGCAGGGCGAGGTCGGCGGCGTTGCGCTTCTCCGGCCGGTTGAACCCGATCAGGAACACGTGTCCCCGCCGCTCGGTGATGATCCTCGGCTGGTCGGAAACGGGGTTCTGCAGACTCACGGATGCCTCCTTTGGCGTCGTGACGCTCGGCGCGTCGGTCCCATGCTACGGGGCGGATGCGGCGGGACGGATGCCGCGGGTCGCGCTGTGCGGGTGCGCCGGCGGACTCCCCGGTCAGCGGGTGAGAGCTCCGATGATCCGGAGGATGCTCGGCAGGTCGTCGGCGGCCGCCTCGGGTGAGGCAGGCGCGAAGCCGGCGATGGTCGCCCCGGCGAGGGTGAACTCGCCACGCAGCGCGGTGATCGCGCGGTTGAGCGCGTCGAGGCTCAGGCCGAACGGCATCAGGTCGGCCAGCCCGGCCAGGGTGGCCGGATCGAGCACATCGAGGTCGATGTGCAGGTAGAACGAACTCGCCCCGGTGGCGCGCACCGCGGCGACAAGGACATCGGGGGAGGTGAGGTCGTCGATGGACAGCGTCGCCACCGAGCGTTCCTGGATGAGCTCGGCCTCGGCCGGGTCGATGTCACGCGCCCCGCCGAGGATGACCCGCTCCAGCGGCACCCGGTCGTCGCCGGTCAGCGCCAGGCCGTCGGTGCCCTCGCCGATGATGGCGCGCAGCACCATGCCGTTGAACGCGCCGGACGGAGACGTCTCCGCCGTGTGCAGGTCAGGGTGCGCGTCGAGCCAGACCAGGGCGAGTTCGCCCGGATGCTGCCGGGCGGCGTGTTCGACGGAGGCGAGGGACACCCCGCAGTCACCGCCGATCGTCAGCACCGGCGTCGTCGTGGTGCGCAGCAATGACGCCAGGCGCTCGCGCACCATGACCAGGGTGGAGAACCGGTCGATCCCGGTGTCGAGGGCATCGCCTGCCTCGACCGGGACGGGGACCTCCCGCGTCGCGGACGAGGGAAGATCCCCTCGGATGGCCTCCGCCCCGTCACTCAGGCGCATCGCGCGAGGAGAAACCGAACCCTGCCACTGCGGTACAACAACGAAGGTGGGAGCCATACCCTCAGTATGCTCCCCTCCGCTTGCGGCGCGCGAGCGGGTGGACCGCGTGTGCGGCACCCGATCGCCTGGCCGGCTTCCCGCGCCGGCTACTTCTCGATCTCGCTCGCGCCCCCGGCCTTGAGCGCGGCCAGCCGGGCGTCGACCTCGGTGAGCTCGCCGAGGTCCTCGAGGCTCTCGAACTGGGCGTCGAGGCTGGATGCGGCCAGCTCGCTGGCGCCGCGAACCCGGGCCTCCTCGCGGCGGATCTTGTCCTCGAACCGGGAGACCTCGCTGGTCGGGTCCATGATGTCGATGCTCTTGACGGCATCCATCACCTTGGTCTGGGCCTCGGCGGTCTTCGACCGGGCGATCAGTTCATTTCGCTTGGAGGCAAGCTGGTTCAGCTTCTCCTTCATGGCATTGAGCCCGTTCTTGAGCTGGGCGACGACGGCCGACTGGGACGCGATCTGGGGCTCGGCGATCTTCGCCTCCTTCTCGGACTGCAGCTGGCGGCCGAGGGCCACCTTTGCCAGGTTGTCGAACCGGTCGGCGTCGGCGGCGGCGCCCGCGGCACGCAGCTCGTCCGCCTTGCGGCTAGCGGCCAGCGCCTTGCCGCCCCATTCGGTGGCCGCTTCCACGTCTTCTCGGTGGTCGTCCTCGAGCAGGCGCAGGTTGCCGATGGTTTCGGCGATGGCGCTCTCGGCGTCGGCGATGCTGTTGGTGTAGTCGCGCACCATCTGGTCGAGCATGAGCTTCGGATCCTCGGCGGAATCCAGGAGCGCATTGATGTTTGCCTTCGCGAGCTGGGCGATGCGGCCGAAGATGGACTGTTTTGTCATTGCAATGTCCTTTCGAGGAACAGACGGGGGTGAGACCATTCTGTCGGTGTGTGCTGGGCGAATGTGCCGGTTATGAGTGAAAACGTCGATGACGGATGCCGCGCTGAACCTAGAACCTGCCCCCGCCTCCCCGCCGTGAACGGGTGGCCGCCCCGCCGAATCCGCCGGGGATGCCGAAGCCGCCGCCCCCGCCGCGGCGTCCGCCCCCGCCGCCTCCTCCGAAGATGCCGCCGCCCCCGCCGCCGCCTCCGCCGAGGATCGAGTTGATGATGATGCCCCCGAGAATGGCGCCCATCATGCCGTTGCCGCCCCCACCGCGGTTGCCGCCTCCGCCCGCGAAGACGTCGCCGAGCCCGCCGGCCGCCTGGCCGCCCGAGAACCCGTTGACGTCGTTCCGGGCGAGGGCGATGGCGTTCGCGGCCAGGGAGTTGGCCCGGGCGGCGGCGGCGAGGGCGGCATCCGGGTTGACGGCGCTCGCCGACTCCGCCTCGACCAGGAGGCGCCCGGCCTCGGCGAGGCGGGTGCGTGCCTCCGCACCGACCGCGCCCCGCCGGGCCGTGATGAAGTCCTCGGCGGCGGAGACCTGGGCGCGGGCGGCCAGCAGGTTCTGGTTCAGGGCGGCCTGGGCGCGCTGGGCGCTCGCCACGGCGTCGCGCACGCCCTGCAGGGCCGCATCCATCCGGGTGTTGGCGGCCTCGAGCCTCTGCATCAGTTCGAGCGGGTTGATCCGGGCGGTCGAGAGCCGGCCGGTCACCTCGCCGATGGCCTGCTCGGTCGCGGCGATCACGCCGGGCAGGGCGCCGGAGGCGGAGGTGTCCGCAGGCAGCCCGCTGGCGGTGACCAGGTCGGCCTGCAGCTCGGCGAGGGTCGAAGCCACGCTGGCGGTGGCGGTCTGCAGGTCCGTGCCGAGCCGGTCGACGGCGTCGAGCAGCAGCCTGGCCTGATCGACCGATTCCTCGGCCGCGCGCACCCCCACGGCGGCGGCGGCGGTCTCCCCGGCGCTCAGGCGGGTGTTCGCCTCGGCCAGGGCTGCCCCGGCGAACGCGATCCGTTCGCGCGCCTGGCGCGGGTTGTCCGAGACAGTGGCGATCGCGTTGTCGGTGTACCGGGCGGTCAGGGTGGCCAGGGCCGCGTCGGCCGAGGTGACGCGCGCCTCGATCGCGGCGGCCTCCTGGGTTGCCGCTGCGACGGCCTCCGGAGCCTTCTTCTCCAGTTGCCGGAGCTCGTCGAAGTCGTCGGTCTGTTCGTCGAGGGCCGTGTTTGCCCGGGTGCAGAGGTCGATGATCCCGGCATACCAGTCCCGCTGCTGGGCCTCCGAGTCCGGCTCGGAGTCGTCGAGCCGCTGCTGCAGGGTGAACGCCTCGGTGAGTTGCGCCTTCGCGGCCGCCAGGGCGGTCTGGAACGCGCCGGTCGCCGCGGAACCGTACTGGGCGATGGCGAAGCCGAGTTCCTGCTCGCTCGACTTCACCGCGTCATCCGTCTGCACCAGCGCGCTCGCCGCGCGGCGCTTCAGCTCCGCGGTCGGCAGGGCCGGCAGGCCCGTCGGCGGCACGCCGGCAGGCGGAAGCTGGGCCTTCCTTCTGCCGCGCACGATGAAGAAGACCACGGCGCCCACGAAGAGGAGACCGATCACGATCAGGATCACCAGGATGACGCCGATCGATCCGCCGCCTCCCTGGCCGGGGGTGGCATCGCCCGGGGTGATCTGCGGGGCGGTGATGGCGGTGCCCTTGATGCCGGCGCGGAGGCCGTTCGCCGCCCCGATGGCCGCGCCGGCCCAGTCGTTGACCCGAAGGGCCGGCTCGATCGCGACGGTCTCGACCTCACGGAGCTGGGCGTCGGTGAGGGCGAAGTCGGGGGCGACCGACAACTGGTATTCCCGGTCGCCGGTGGCGATGGCCAGCAGCACGTCGTTGGTGCCGAGACCGTTGTCATCGGCGGTCTTGTCCGCCCACTGCTGGCGGTCGGCCACCCCGGTGAACGCGTCGACGTAGACCACGAAGAGGTCGGTGCGGGTATCGGCGTAGAGCGTGTCGAGGGCGGCGGTAACCTCGGCGCTGCGCGCGGTGACGGCGCCGACCTTGTCCGCGATGTGGCTCGCGCCGAAGGTGACGGGGTCTTCGGCCCAGGCAAGGGTGGGGGCGGAGAGGACGGGGACGGCGAAAGCGAACAGGGCCGCCACTGCGACAGGGATCAACCACCGTGACCGCATGGGCCCACATCCTCACAAACCGTCGATTTGCTGGTGTTACTCGTGCCGAGCATAGAACGGTCTGGCGTTTCGCGTCCAGGAACCTGCGGGGTGCTTTCGCCGGGCGGAGCGAGCAGCCGGCCGGCCGGGTGCCGCTCCGATCCGCACTGTTTCGCACTGTTACGGGGTGGCTGGCGGGATCCCGGTCCAGTCTCCAGACTGGTGGAACCACAACGACCGACAGCGGAGGCGAACATGAGCAGGCACTCCTCGCCGTCACAGCGCTCCTCCGGGCAGGTCTCGTCCGGGCAGGTCTCGTCCGAGGACCTTCCCCGCCTCGCCATCGTCGAGGTCACCCGCCACCGCCCGGACCGGCCGGCCTACCACGCCAAGGTCCAGGTGCTCAACGCCTCCGCGGTCTCCGCCGGAGAGCAGGGCGGTTGGCGAGTCACTCGTCTCGCGGCCGCCGACATGACCCCGGCGGAACTGCTCGCGGCGACGGATGACAGCGACGCCATCCTGATCATGGGCGGCGAGGACATCACCCCCCGGTTCTACGGCGGCGCCGACGGCTATGAGGGCGAGACCCGGCACTACGACGCGGCCGACGACGGCCAGATCGCCCTCGTGCACCGTGCCGTGGAGCGGGACACCCCGCTCCTCGGAATCTGCCGCGGGCTGCAGATCATCAACGTCGCCCTCGGCGGCGGCATCGTGCAGCACATCGAGGACGGCATCCACCGAAACGTGAACGTGCCGGTCGACCAGATCCTGCGCGAGCACCCCGTCGAGCTCCTCGGCGGCAGCGGACTACTCGACAGCCTCGGCTCCGTCGCCGTCTCGGTGCAGAGCGCCCACCACCAGAGCGTCGGCCGGCTCGGCGCCGGACTGGTCCCCGCGGCGATCGCCCCGGACGGCCTCGTCGAGGCGGTCGAACACGAGTCGGCGCCGATCACCGGAGTGCAGTGGCACCCCGAGGCGCCGGATGCCCCGGCCGAGCAGCTGCCGCTCCTCCTCGCGGCCCTGCAGCGCCAGGTTGCCGACGCACGCCTCGCCGATCTCGTCGCGGCCTGATCTACTTGTACTGCCCAGCCTGATCGAATTGCGGCCTGATCGAATACCGGTCTGACTTCGTGGGGTCTGACCTCCGACCTGACGATTCACCGGGTTCGGGAATTCGAGGCCCCGGTCGGAGGGTTGGGGTCAGGGTGAGGTGCGCACCATCATCCGCGCACCGCCCCCGACAGAAGGAGAACCCGGAATGACGGCAGCAGTCTTAACAGTCCCCACCCTCGTGCTCAACAACGGGCAGGCGATCCCTCAGCTCGGTTTCGGCGTGTTCCAGATCGACCCGGCCGACACCAGGCGCGCCACGCTGGCAGCGCTGGAGGTCGGCTACCGCCACATCGACACCGCCGAGATGTACGGCAACGAGCAGGGCGTCGGCGAGGCCGTGCGTGAATCCGGGCTCGACCGCTCCGAGGTGTTCGTCACCAGCAAGCTCAACAACGGCTTCCACAAGCGGGAGGACGCCCTCGCGGCGTTCGACACGAGCCTGTCCACCCTCGGGCTCGACTATCTCGACCTGTTCCTGATCCACTGGCCGCTGCCGGCCGTCGGCGACTTCGTCGAGACCTGGAAGGCACTGGAGGAGATGCACGCCTCCGGACGGGTGAAGACCATCGGCGTCTCCAACTTCCAGCAGCACCACCTGCAGCGCCTCTTCGACGAGACCGGCACCGTTCCCGCGGTCAACCAGATCGAGGTGCACCCCTACCTCACCCAGGACGACCTGCGCGCGTTCAACACGGCGCACGGCATCGCGACCGAGGCCTGGTCGCCGATCGCCCAGGGCAAGGTGCTCGGCGATCCCGTCATCACGGCGATCGCCGACCGGGTCGGCCGCTCCGCCGCCCAGGTCACCCTGCGCTGGCACCTGCAGCGCGGCGACATCGTCTTCCCGAAGTCGGTGACCCGCGGCCGGGTCGAGGAGAACTTCGCCCTCTTCGACTTCGAACTCACCGCTGACGACGTCGCCGCCATCACGGCGCTGAACCGGGACGAGCGCACCGGTCCGAACCCGGACGAGTTCAACTACATCCCGTAACGGCTAACGGCTAACGGCTGACGGCTGAGGGCTCACAGGAACGTCGCGGCGAGGGCTGCGGAGAGGTCGGCGACGAGGTCGTCGGCGTCTTCCAGCCCCACCGAGAGGCGCAGGTGCCCGAACTCGCGGAACTCCGGCGGGTAGGCCGCCACCCTCGGGCCGGAGGCGTCGACGTGCACGATCAGGGTCTCGTCGTGCCCGAGCGACACGGCCGAGGTGATCACCCGCAGGTTCGACACGAACCGGTTCTGGGTCGCCGCGTCGCCGGTCACCGCGAACGCCATCATGCCGCCGAACCCCCGGCCGAACTGACGCACCGCGACGGCGTGCTGCGGATGCGACGCCAGCCCCGGGTAGGCGACGTAGGCCACCCGCGGGTCGGCCTCGAGGAACTCGGCGACCAGCTGCGCCGACGCGCAGTGCTGGCGCAGCCGAAGCGGCAGGGTGACCGAGCCGCGCATGATCAGCCAGGCGTTGAACGGGCTGATCACGCCGCCTACGTCGACCATGGCGTCGAGCTTGATCCGGCGGATCAGGTCGGCGCGGCCGATGACTGCGCCGCCCATCGCGTCGCCGTGCCCGTTGATGTACTTCGTCAGCGAGTGCACGACGAGGTCGGCGCCCAGCGCGAGCGGTCTGAACAGCGGCGGGGGAGTGAAGGTGTTGTCGATCGAGAGCAGGGCCCCGGCCGCGTGGGCGATCTCGGCGATGGCCGCGACATCCGTCACCTTGGTCGTCGGGTTGCCCACCGACTCGATGTGCACCAGCCGGGTTTCCGGGCGAATGGCCGCCAGCACGGCGGCCAGGTCGGTCGGGTCGACGAAGCTGGCCTGGATGCCGTACTTCTCCGGCAGCAGCTCGGTGAACAGCCGGTAGACGGCCTCGTAGGTCACGTCGGCGACGACGACGTGGTCACCGGTCTTCAGCAGCGTGAAGAAGATCGCGTGCAGGGCAGCCACGCCGCTCGCGAGGGCGACGGCGTCCTCGCCGCCCTCGAGCACGGCGAGCTTGCGCTGCAGTCCCAGCTGGTTGGCGCCGCTGTTGCGGGTGTACAGGGGAACGTCGGTGCCCGACCAGCTCAGGGCCGCGGGGTCCTCGGGGAGCGCATAGGAATTCGCCATCACGATGGGCGTGCGGAGCGCGCCGGACCCGGCATCGATCTCGTTGCCGGCGTGCACCGACTGGGTGGCGAACCCGAGGCTCTGCGGGTCGTGCTTATCGGGTCGGGCCTGGGTGCGCGGCGAGGTCATGGTTCCAACCTACGGGTGGACGCTGCCGCGCGCCGGAACGTTACGCTCGTCTACATGGCCCAGGACAGAAGACGCCGCACGCCGCGGCGGCGGACCCTGAGCCGTCGGCCGGCCTCGCCCAGATCAGGGTCAGGCGCGGGCGCATACCTCGCCATTCCGGCGTTCGTCGTGGTCTGCCTGGTGCTGAACGCAATCTGGCCGCTGTCGGTCTGGGTCGCGGGTGGCTACCTAGCGGCGAGCGTGTGCTGCTTCGTGGCCTATGCGGTGGACAAATCAGCGGCGACGGCAGGCCGCTGGCGAGTGCCGGAGAGCACCCTCCTCGTCTGGGGTGCCGTGGGCGGCTGGCCCGGCGCCATCGTCGCCCAGCAGACCCTCCGCCACAAGACCAAGAAGGCGAGCTTCCGTTCCGCCTTCTGGGGGACCGTTGTGCTGAACGTCGTCGCCTTCGTCGGGCTGGCCTCGCTGCTGTTGTCGGGAGTGATGGCCGGATAACGCTGTGCGGGCGGTCATCGAGGTCGAACGACAGAGGTCTCGGCGGGCCCGCTCGCCGTCGGTGGTCGAGCCGGTGGAGCCGGTCGAGACCCGACGGGCGGTCAGACCAACGGGAGCAACTCCGCGGTGCTGGTCACCGTGGCGAAGCCTCCGGCGGCCAGGTTCAGGGCGGTCATCCGCATGACCTCGTCCGCCGTGGCCGACAGAGGGGCCCCGTTCCGCGGCCCCAGCTCGACCAGGCCGAAGGTGCGGGTGGCGTCCAGGGGAACGATCACGTCGTAGCCGAGGTTGCCGCCCATCCGGGCGGTGGTCTCCACACACATATTGGTCTGGATGCCGCAGATCACAAGCTGGTGGATGCCCTGCCGACCGAGCCACTGGTGCAGGTCGGGGTCGCCGATGAAGGCCGAGTTCACATTCTTGGTCACCAGCAGGCTGGCCGGGAGCGCGGCGATGCTCGGTTTCAGCGCGTTCCCCGGCTTCCCCGGATGGAGCGACGACCCCGCACTCTTGCTGTCGTGGCGCACGACGACGATCGGCCGGCCGGTCGAGATCCAGGCTGTTGCGAGGGCGTCGATGTTGGCCTCGCAGCCGAGATTGGTGGTGGAGCCCCACTCGGACTCGTCGAATCCCTGCTGCACATCGATGATGACGAGTGCCGCGTTCGTGTCAATGCTGGTCATTCCTCCATCAAACCCCCTTTCGGCGGTCTCGCGCACCGTGGCGGGCATCCGTTTCGGACCAGGACCACCTGCCCCGTCCGGCGCCGGTTCCACGCTGCGTCCCAAGACGAGCAGAGTGATTCCCTTCGACATCCCCATCGACGATCCCGACCGTGCCGATGCCGGCTATCCGGGAAGGATCCGCAACCCGATCGACGTGGTGATCGGCTCCCGCTGCCCGCCGGAGTGCACGATGTGCGAACCGTCGACGGTGAGCTGGCTGGCGTGACAGCGGAGGGCGGCGGTCACCGTGGACAGGTGCCGGTCGAGCACAAACCACTCGCCGTCGGCGGCTGGCTCGTGCAGGATCTCCGCGAACGGCGTACCCACCGCGCGGCACGCGGCGAGTGCGGCATCGTGCATCCGCACATGGTCGGGGTGCCCGTAGCCCCCTCCACTGTCGTAACTGACGACGAGCGCCGGCCGCTGCGCCAGGATGAGGGCCGCGACATCCGCCGCCACCTCAGCCAGGGGTGCGATCGCGAGGGCGTCGCCGTCGACGTCGCGCGCGGGGCCGGCCAATCCCGGGCGGATCCAGGTCATGCCCGAGTCTCGGTAGCGGCGCGGGGCCAGGCCGGCTGCCCGGGCGGGCGGCTCACCGAGCCAGAATCGGTCGGCGACCCCGAGCGCGGCCGTGGCCCGCTGCAACTCCTGTTCGCGTGCCGTGGTCAGCGCGGCCGTGCCCTCGAGGCCCGAGAGCGGCCCCGGAACGACCTCACCACGTTCGCCGCGGGAGGCGGTGAGTAGCGACACCCGGATGCCGTGAGCGACCAGTTCCGCGATCAGGGCGCCGGTGGAGATCGTCTCATCGTCGGGGTGAGCGTGCACGAAGAGCACGGAGGCGCCCAGGCCCAGCAGGCTCACGCGATCGCGAGGTGCTGGTGGTGGTCGGCGCCGGGGTCGGTGAGAGCACGGTAGACGACCAGCAGGCCTGCGGCCGAGCGGGGCCAGTCCAGGTCTTCCGCGTGCTCGCGCCCCGCGACGGACAGGCGCCTGGCCAGGCCGGGGTTCGACAGGATCGTGTTGATGGCGCCGGCCCAGGCGGCGGGGTCGCGCGACTCGAGCACCACACCGGTGTCGCCGTGGAGGACGGCCTCGCGCAGGCCGCCGGATGCCGCGGCGACCACGGGCACGCCGCTCGCCGCGCCTTCGAGGGCGACCAGGCCGAACGTCTCGGAGTGGGAGGGGATGAGCACCACGCGAGCATCGCGCAGCAGCGCGGCCAGCGCGATCCGGGACTGCGGGCCGACGAACCGCACTCCGGCTCCGATCCCGTTCCTGGCCGCGAGCGCCGTGAGCTCGTCGACGTATCCGTTGAAGTCGGCCGAGGCGTCCCCGGCGATGACCAGCTCGGGGCGCACTGCTTCCGGGACCGCCGCGATCGCCTCGATCGCCAGGTCAAGGCCCTTCAGCGGTTGCAGACGCGCGGCCACGACGGCATAGCCGCGGCCCGTGGCGGGTTCCGGCGCGGTCGGACGGAAGAGGCTCCCGTCGACGCCCGGCGGCACGATGGCGACACGGTCCGGTGAGCCGCCGAGGCGTTCCACCACGGTCTCGGCCTCGGCAGCGCTGATCGCCACGACGGCGTCGGATTCGCGGGCGAGCCAGGCCTCTCCGGCCATCCGCCCGGGGGATTCCGGGCGTTCCCCGGCGGACAGCGGGGTGGACTCGTCGGCCGCGATGCTGTGGAAGCTCTGCACATGGGGCACCCCGCGGAGGCGGGCGAGGGGCAGGGCAGCCATCCCGGAGAACCAGTGGTGGGAGTGGTAGATGTCGTAGGGGCCGAGGGCGCTCATCCGCACACGGAACTCGTCGATGAACGCCTCGTGGTCGCCCTTCGCCACGGGTTCCGCCGGGCCGGCGTCGAGGTACCGCAGGGTGACCCCCGGGGTGAGCTGCACATTGCCGGCCAGTTCGAATGACGATCGCCGGGTGAGGATGTCCACGGTGTGGCCGGCCGCGGCCAGGGCCTCCGCCTGGTGGCGGACCACGACGTTCATGCCGCCGGCATCGCCCGAACCGGGTTCCGCGCCCGGCGAGGTGTGCAGGCAGACGAGCGCGATGTGGAGGGGAGGCAACGGGTGAGACACCAGAAGATCGTAGCCCAGCAGATTCGGCGTTCTCTGGGAAGTATTCCCCCGCGCCCGCAGCTCGGCGGATAGGCTGCGGGAATGGGGACCAGGGGAAAATTCTGGAAGGTCGGCCCGACAATTGCGTTGGCCGTGTCGGTTTCAGTGATCCTGTTCGTGGTCGTGATCATCAGCCTTAACCTGCGCACGGACAGGCCGACCACCCGCGCAGGCGTGATCGAGGAAGTGCTGGTCGACGTCGATTCGATCGCGGCGACGCTCCCCGCGGGCACCGTCGTGTCCACCTCGGACGCGAGCGCGGGCTCCGACTGCCCGGACGGCAGCGGCGGGGAAGAGGTCGCCGTGTCCCGCACGATGACCGTCGGGCCCGACTTCGACCGCTATGCCTGGGTCGACAGCGTCGCCCGGCACTATGAGGGAATGGGCTGGAGCGTCACCGCGAAGACCCTGGACAACCGGGACCACATCGCACTCAAACTCGTCGGCCAGCACCTCCTGACCTACCGGGTCACCGTCACGGACGAGACCGGCGTCCCGCAGGTGATCATCCGCTCCACCTCCCGGTGCACGGAGCCGGCGACTTCCATGAGAACCGGAGAAAACCGATGAGCACCGATCACACCCCGGTCACTCGGGCCCTTGAGGCCTACGGAGCCGCCGTCCGCGCGAAGGATGTCGACGCGTTCGTCGACATCCATGCCGATGACGTGCACGTCTTCGACGCGTGGGGCCGGTGGGAGCACGTCGGCATCGCCGCCTGGCGGGCGATGGCGACCGAGTGGTTCGGCTCCCTGGGCGCCGAGCTGGTCGACGTGGCCTTCACCGAGGTGCGCTCCTCCATCGGCGGCGACGTCGCCTTCGCGTCCGCCGCCGTGACGTATGCCGCGACGTCGGCGGCAGGGGAGCCCCTGCGCTCGATGACGAACCGCATCACCGCTAGGCGGCGGCCGCAAGCCCTGCCGCGAGCGGTGTCGTCGGCCTGCCGATGAGGCGAGCAAGGTCCCCGCTGGTCTCGCCGAGCAGGCCGTCACGGATGTTGGCGTCGAGCCCGACGACGAATCCCACCGTGCCCTCGTCCAGCCCGAAGCCCGCGAGCAGTTCCGCGTGCTCCGCCGGTGCGAGGTTGCGGAAGGCCACGTCCGTGCCGATCAGTGTTCCGATCGTCGCCGCTAGTTCGGCGAAGTCCCAGGCATGGTCGCCCGAGAGCTCGAGGGTGCGACCGGCGAGGGAGCCGTCCAGGAGGGCGACCGCCGCGGCATCCGCGTAGTCGGCCCGGCTGGCGCTGGCGACCCGCCCTGAGCCGACGCTCGCGACGATCTCGCCTGACTGGCGCGCCTTCTCGATCTCCCCGGCGTAGTTCTCGGTGTACCAGCCGTTGCGGAGGATCGTGAACGGAACCCCGGACGCGACCAGGAACTCCTCGGTCGCCTTGTGCTCGGGCGCCAGCAGCAGGTCCGAGGTGGTGGCCTGGGGTGCGCTCGTGTACACGATGCGGCCCACGCCGGCCTTCCTGGCCGCCGTGATCACGGTCGAGTGTTGGAGGAAGCGCCGGCCGAGTTCGGAGCCGGACACCAGGGCGAGCACGTCGCCGGGCCCCACGACCGCCGTCACCGTCTCGGGCCGCGCATAGTCGAGCACGGCCGTCCTCACGCCGAGGGCGGCCAGCGCCGCCAGCTTGCCCTCGTTTCGGGCAGTGGCGATGATGTCGGCGGGAGCCGCGCCCCGGGCGAGCAGGGACTCGATGATGAGACGGCCGAGGTGGCCGGAGGTTGCCGTGACGATGTATGACATGGGATGCCCTTTCGGTTGCTTGCCGGTGTCAACGAACGGCCGGTTCCATTACTTCCCCAACGCGGGTACCCCCTTTTTTGTAAGCTACCCACATGAAGGTAAGTTTTGAGGTTTCCCGCGCCCGGCCCGGCGCGGTCGGCGGCCTGTATCCGGCGAAGTGCGCCACCCGCACGGTTCTCGACCATGTGACCAGCAAATGGGGCGTGCTGGTGCTGCTGGCGCTCGAGCAGGACTCCCTCCGCTGGGGTGAACTGCGGCGGTCCATCGAGGGCATCAGTGAGAAGATGCTCGCGTCGACCCTGCGCACGCTCGAGGCGGACGGTTTCGTCAACCGGGAGGCGCAGGCAACCATCCCGCCGCGCGTCGACTATGAACTGACCGAGCGGGGCCGGCAGGTCACCCGCCGCCTGCTGCCGCTGATGGACTGGATCGCCGACAACGCCGACGAGATCGTGGCGCCAGGAGAGTGAAGCGACCTAACGGGTCGTGACGGTGCCGCCGAGTGAGGCGATGGCGCGCAGCGCTCGGGGGCCGGCAGCGAACCAGGCCACGACCATCACGGCCAGCGACGCAGCGAAGATCCAGAACCCGGTCCAGCCTTCGTCACTCGTCGCCGCGTACATGTGGTTCAGATTGCGGAGGGCGCCGGTCGCGAGAACCAGCGTGACGTGCACCGCGATGAAGACCAGGAAGAAGACCATCACGCCGACATGCACGACCCGGGTCGCGGCGATCGGGACCAGTCTGCTGAGCCTGCGCGACGTCCAGAGCGGTGACAGTCGGATGCCGGTGGCGAGGGCGAGAGGCGCGGCCACGAACACGATGCTGAAGTAACTCAGCGTCTGCAGGGCGTTGTAGTTGACCCAGCCGTCGCCGACGGGCCAGCCGAGTGACGCGTACTGGATCAGCGCGGAGACGGCGTTCGGGAAGATGTCCCAGCTGACCGGCACGATCCGCAGCCACTGGCCGGTGGCGAAGAGCAGCACGTAGAAGAGCAGCCCGTTGAGCGCCCAGAGGGCGTCGACGGTGAGGTGCAGCCAGACGTTGATTCCCATCCGGGTCGGTGCCCGCCGGGTGCGCAGGGCGCCGGTGTTCCGCCGGGTCCAGAACACGGTCGGACGCCCGGCCGTGCGCACCTGCCAGCCCGAGCGCACGATGAACAGGATGAAGAAGACGTTCAGGCCGTGCTGCCAGGCCAGCCAGGAAGGAAAACCGACGGGTGTCCCGGCCGGCAGCGCGGAGGCACCGGGATAGTCGACCAGGAAGGACTCGACCGCGGGCAGGGCGCGAATGCCCTTCGCGGCGAGCACGGCCGCGGCAAGGGAGAGGACCGCGACGGGCACGGCCCAGGCCAGGGTGAACCGGATGCTCCGGCCCGACCCGAAGAGCCGGGAGTTCTCCGCGGTCACCGTTCGCCCCGCCGGGCGATCGAGTTGTGCGGCATGAAGTCGGGTCTTCCTGGTCAGGCGGAAACGGTCGGCTGGCCGGCGCGCGGGGCGCCGACTATGCCATCATCGACCATTTCGTCCTCCGGGGCGCGTTCGCTTCGTAAAGCAACGAAACCTGGGTGTCCCGATGGGTGGAGCCGCGAAGTCGCAGCCCTCCCGCGCACGGCGGTTTCCCTAGTGCGGCCGGAGAACGATTTTGCCGATGTGCCGGCGTTCGGCGAACTCCTTCTGGGCGTCCGCGATCTCGGCCAGGGGGAATGTGCTGCTGATCTGAGGCCGGACCTGGCCGTCGCGAGCGAGCCCGACCAGCCGGCGGAAATGGACCCGTGTGTGCATGGAAGAACCGATCAGCTGCACATTATGGAGGTAAAGGCGGCGCAGGTCGAACTCGACGACCGGCCCGGCCACGGCGCCGGCGATCACCCAGCGGCCGTTGTCGCGGAGCAGCGGCATCATCGCGGCGAGCCCTGGCCCGCCGGCGATGTCGGCAACCACGTCCAGACCGAGGGGGGCCGCGGCACGGATCCGGGCCAGGACGTCGGGTGAATCCCGGTTGAAGACCTGGGCAGCCCCGTTCGCGAGCACGGCGTCGCCTTTGGACCCGCTGGTGAGCGCCAGTACGTGCGCTCCTCGAGCCGCCGCGAGCTGGACCAGCGCGAGTCCGACGCCCCCGGAGGAGCCCGTCACGAGCACCGTCTCGCCCGAGCGCGCGCTCGCGCGCTCCAGCATCCCGATCGCGGTGCCGAACGCGACCGGCAGGCACGCCAACTGCTCGTCGGACAGCGGCGAGTCCTGCACGTCGTGCGCATGCGAGGCAGCCACGGCGACGTACTGTGCGAACCCGCCGTCGGCCTCGCTGCCGAGGTAGCCCACCGGTGACGCGTCGTCGTCATCGGAGCCGTAGAGAGCCGGGTCGACGAGCACGCGGCGCCCCACCGGGTCACCGGTCACGCCCGGACCGACCTCCACGACGACGCCGGCGATGTCGCCGCCCTGGATGCGCGGGAAATCGAACGCGCCCAGCCACCCGGCCTGCGCCGCCGGGTCGTCGGGCAGCCCGTATGCGCCCTGACGGGTCCATAAATCGGTGTTGTTGACCGCAGCCGCAGTGACTTTCACCAGTACCTGACCGTGTTGCGGCCGGGGGCGGGGCCAATCGTGGTGCAGCTCGAGTGCGTCGGGGCCGCCGAATCTGGTCAGTACGGCTGCGGTCATGGTGTCCATCGGTCAAGCCTGCCAGCCTCGGCGGGCTTGTGCGAAAGCAGCCTCGCGGCGGAGGCGCGGTGAGACGCCCGGAAGCCCGGTCAGCAGGTTGCGAGCATGGAGGTGATCGCGTTCTTCTCGGCGGCGTCCATGGACAGGCCCCAGCCGTATTTCACGTGCACGACGTGCTTGGCGTAGGTGCAGCGGTACGAGGCCAGCGGCGGCTGCCATTCCGCCGCGTCCCGGTCGGATTTCGAGGCGTTGACGTTGTCGGTCACCGCGATCAGCTGGCCGTCGCCAAGGCTGTTGGCGAACTGCTGGCGCTTGCTGGTGGTCCAGGTTGCCGCCCCGGACCCCCACGCCTCGGACAGGGCGACCACGTGGTCGATGTCGACGTCCGACGACGCGTAGTTCCAGGTGCCGTCGTAGACCGAGTACCAGCTGCCCGAGGTTGCCGAGCAGGTCGAACTGGTCACGACACCGACGCCGTCACGCTTGAGCACCGTCTCCCGGGTGTCGCAGCTGCCCGACTGCGTGGACCAGTGCGGGAAGAGGTCCCGGGAGTAACCGGCGGAACTCGTCTCGACCTCGGTCGGGATCGCAGCCAGCTCGCTGTTGATCGTGCCGAGTGCCGGCGGGTCAGGCGGAGAGGCGAAGGCCTGGGCGGCCGTCAGCTGCGTCGCCACAACGACAAGTGCGCCGACCAGGATCAGGGCGGGGGATGGGTGTTTCATGAGGGCTCCTCGGTTCGACCGTGAACCGGGAATGGCGGTTCAACGGGTTACCTCGATCCTCTCGGCTGGCCCTTTCGCGCCGCTGGTCCCATCGGGTGAACACCCGGCGACCGCTCTACGCCACTGCGGCCAGTGCGGCCAGTGCGGCCAGGGTGTCTCGGGCGCGGGTCAGGGACGACCCGAGCCCCCATTCGACGGCCAACCGATCCAGTTCGGCTGCCCGTTCGCCGGGGCCGACCCGGATGCGCGCGTCGAAGTCGGGCAGGTCGAGGTCGCGGACGACCCTCACCACGGCCGGGGCGACCCTGAGGTAGGCGGAGGCGGCGGCGATCCTGGCTCGCACGGGCGCGGCCATCCCCGACGCGGGGTCTGCCGCTGCCGCGACGATCCCGTCGAGGCTGCCGAAGCTGGCCAGCAACGCGGCCGCCGTCTTCTCGCCGACGCCGGGCACGCCGGGCAGCCCATCGGAGGCGTCGCCGCGCATCGCGGCGAAGTCCGCGTACTGCGCCGGGCTGACTCCGTACTTGGCCCGGAGCGTGACATCCGTCAGGATCTCCAGCCGGGCCATGCCGCGCCCGGTGTAGATCACCCGCACGCTGCGGGAGTCGTCGACCAGTTGGAAAAGGTCCCGATCCCCGGTGACGACGTCCACCGGAAGCCGGGAATGCGAGGCCAGCGTGCCGATGACATCGTCCGCCTCGTGGTCCGGGGCGCCGATCACCGGCACCCCGAGCGCGCCGAGCACCTCACGGATGACCGGGACCTGAGGAACGAGCAAGTCCGGAACGTCCTCGATCGGGTGGCCGACGGCATCCGCCGGCTGCGCAGCGGCGACCCGGTGGGTCTTGTAGGTGGGAATCAGGTCCACCCGCCAACCGGGGCGCCAGTCGTCGTCCCAGCAGGCCACGATTTCGGTCGGCCGGAACTCCGAGGCGAGCCGGGCGATGATGTCGAGCAGCCCCCGGACGGCGTTCACGGGCGCGCCGTTCGGCGCCTGCACGGAATCGGGCACCCCGTGGAAGGCACGGAAGTACAGGGCGGCGGTGTCGAGGAGCATCAGGCGCTCGCGGTGATCGGTCACGGCGGCATCATCCCACACCGGCAATCTGAATGCGATCGACCCCGCCAGATGATGAACAATCGGGAGATTGGGCCTTCGGCTCCCTGTTCATCCTCGGCTTTCCCCTCGCCGCGACCTGTGCAGGAATCGGTGCGGCGCAGCACTCGGAGCGTGGGCAGCTGCAGGCGTGATCATCCGATAGCGGATTGATCCGTTCGGCTCATGTCGCCCGTCGCCGGGGCAGAACCCGTCGGGCCGTACCGCAGGAGAACAGTGCCCTTCCTCGACGGGGCCGCGGCGCTGAGCAGTTCAAGGGACAGGGGTGGTCCGTCGGCGGTGAAGAGGCGTTTGCCGGGACCGAGCACGATCGGGTAGACCCACAGATTCAACTGGTCGAACAGGCCGTCGGCGACGAGAGTGCGGGCGAAGTCGATGCTGCCGATCACGTGGATCTCCCGGTGTCGCTCGCGCAGAACACCCATTTCCGCGGCGAGGTCGCGGCCGAGCAGATGCGAGTCGCGCCAGGCGAGCTCCGGCGCGCCCCGCGAGGCGACGTACTTGGGGATCGCGTCGAACTTGCGAGCGATGTCGGCGTCGGGTCCCTCGAGGTGATGCGGCCAGTAGCCGGCGAAAATGTCGTAGGTGCGCCGTCCGAGCACCAGCGCGTCCATCGCGTGGATCCCCTCCGCTATCTGGGCGCCGTCGGTGTCGTCAATCAGGGGCGCCTGCCAGCCGCCGAAGGCGAATCCGCCGTCGGTGTCTTCGTCGGGGCCGCCGGGAGCCTGGGCGACCCCGTCGAGCGTAGTGAAGAGGTCGATGTGAATACGACCGGTCATGGAGATCTCCTATCGTCGCGGCAGGACGCCGTGTTCACGTCGCATGACGCGACCAACGCCGTACGGCTTCCTAACGTCTAAGGGAACGACACCTAGCTGACGGCTCTCTCCAGCAACGCCACCAGTCGCTTCTGATCGGCGGCGGTCAGCCTGGTCACGGCGTAGGAGCTCGGCCAGAAATTGCCTTCGTCGAGGTTCGCGTCCTGCTGAAAGCCGATGGTGGCGTACCTCCCCTTGAACTTGGCGGCGCTCTGGAAGAACACCACGACCTTGCCGTCAGCGTTGGTGTAGGCCGGCATGCCGTACCACGTCTTTGACCCGAGAATGGTGTGGCCCTTGACCAGTTGGTGCAGGGTCTCGGCCAACTCCTTATCCGTGCCGGTCAGCTCGGCGATCGCGGCAAGGCATGCTGCCTCCAGGTCGGCGCCCTCCTGTGCGGCCTTTGCTTCGGCCGCTGCTGCTCGCATTGCTGCCTTTTCCTCTTTACTGAAGGCGGTGCTCATGGTCTGTTCCTTTCAACTGTCGGGTCTACGCCGCAACTCTAGGCGGAACCAGATGGGCGTGCTTCCTTGATCCTGCTCGGCTTGGTTGGCATCCGTGCAATGCGACCAGGCAGTTCGGTGAGGTGACCCCGGCTGGGTCGGGTGGTTTCGGGCATTCACTCAGTACTTCGCTGCTGCCCGTGCGCTCGGATCAGGCGGCCAAGTGAAACGTGCTCGCGAAGCGGTCGAGGAGGTCGTCGCGGCCGCGCAGAACCTCGACCACACCGGTCGCGATCGCGAACGATGAGCAGCGACCAGCGCTCACCGATCAGCTCGACGGCCCGCGTTATCCCATCGAACTGGCCGTAGTCGCGTGCAGCCACCGACCTCAGGCCTGCTGGTTCTCGACGGCAGGGATGTCAGCCGCGGCCGGGTCGAACCAGCCGAACTCGATGGCATTGCCGTCCGGGTCAGTCAGTCCTCGCTGGTACATGAAGCCGTAGTCGGCGGCGGGGCGGGGCTCAGCGGCACCGGCCGCAAGACCGTCGGTGGCCGCCTTGTCGACGGCTTCGCGCGTGTCGAGGTAGATCGATGTCGACGCCGACGGGTTCACCGCGGGATCGCCGATGGGGAGGTCGGTGAAGGTTTGGAAGAACTCGCGGAGCATCAGCATCAAGAAGCTGTGTCCCTCTTCAACAATGAAGCAGGCGGCGTTGTGGTCACTCATCCGCGGGTTGAAAGTGAGACCGATCGCCTCGTAGAACGCCTTCGAGCGCTCAAGGTCGGTCACAGGCAGGCCGACGAATACTGCAGTCATGGTTCTCCCTCTCGTGAGTCGGTATGTTGACGATGTCGATTCAGAACGTGAGCATCATGGTGTCCGACTTGCCGACCCGTCCCGCGATGACGAAGCCGTTACTCACGTACAGGGCGCGGGCTCGTTCGTTCTCGTCTTCGACACTCAAACTCAGTCCCTGGAGGCCACGATCCGCTGCGGCCCGGATGGTCTGCTCCAGAAGAACGCGGCCCACGCCTTGCCCTCGATGAGTACTTGCCACGCCCATGCCTAATTCAGGGATGCCTTCGTCAACGAATCCGTATCCGGGATCGTCGGCCGTCATGAACCTCGCCCAGGTCGCGCCGACCGGATTGCCCTCTGCCTCGTGTGCCAGGAAACCGAAGTCTGAGCTTCGTTTCCAATCGGAGAGGTAATGCCAAATATCGGGGTTTTTCATGATCGATTGCAGAGTTGCGGGTGGCTGGTCTTGGCGCCAGTTGACTGCTTCCAGCAGCATCGCGGCGAGAAAGTCGATGTCCTCAGTGGCAGCATCGCGGATGTGCACTGTCATGGCGCTGTTCCTCAGTTCCCAAAAGTGGCTATGTCGACTTGTCGACGTGGTTTGCGCGCTTAGCGATGGAACATGCCTCGAGTGTTGCAGTCATTACGCGTGACGTCCAGTCACGACCCTCGGGTTCTGTCTGGGCGTCAACGAACTTCTACCGGAAGTGCCTCCGTCAATGCGGCTCCCTTCATCAATCACGAGCTCGGTCGCGAGAGCGCTTGCTCCCAAGCAGTTCGATTTTGGCTGACGTATTCGGTCGCGTCACGCCAGAAATCGCCGTGTCCGCTCTCGTACATATCCGCCCAGGGTTGGAGACCGGTCTCGTGTGAGGTGCGCAGTAGTTCGAACATAGCGGCGGTCCGCTTCGCCATCGTTGCTGGAAGCGCGTCGCGGAGCGCGGTGTCGGCCTCGTACCCTTCGACCAAAGCACGCAGCCTGAGTCCAGCGGACTCGACGGGTTCACCGGCAACGAGCATGCCAAAGGCTTGGGCCGCGTACGCCAGGTCCCACAGTCGAGTGCTCGGTCCTGCACCATCCCAATCTATGAAAACCCAGCGATCCCCGATGACAAGGTTCCACGGCGCGAGGTCGTTGTGACACATCAGGTTCGGGTCGTCAACTGGCAGCAGCATCTCCCAGCCATCAGGGTCGGGAATTGGAACAGATTCACTCGCATCGTGGATACGGCGGATCATCTGCCCGACGCGTCGCAGATCGTCGGTGCCTAGCGGCATCTGATCCAACGCCATCACGCCTTCGACAAATTCGACAGATTGCCGGCCGGACTCGTCGCGGCCGAGCGGCCGTGGAGCATCTACACCGTGCGAACGGAGCTCTGCAAGATAGCTCTGCATGACCGAGGTATTGCTGATCCAGGGCTTTCGGACAGTGTCGCCCACTCGCACAACAGCGCCTGACGCGTTGCCTCCAGTGAGTTCCAGTTCGTCCTCGCCCATGCCATCACGCTACCGTCCTGAAGTCGAACCGCTTTCGGAACCCTATCGACACTGGTGTCACTGGTGATACCGCGTGTCCATGCCAATGACCCTTCGCTTGACCGATGATGAGGCCGACGCCCTGCGTCGCCGTGCCGAGTACGAGAGGCGGTCCATGCAGGACGTCGCCAAGCAGGCAGTGCGTGAATACGTCGAGAACCACAGCCGACAGGACCTGCTGGGCAGTGTCCTTGACGAGGAGCTCCCGCGCTACGCCGAAGCGCTTGACCGCCTCGGCAAGTGATCTACCTCACCTGGCGGGCGCGAGAGTTGCAAACGCTTCATCGCCAAGACAAGTCGTTTGCCTGCCACGAGTCTCACCAGGAGTGAGGTTTTGGGGGCGCTCGTTCGGGTGCGGCACAGGAACGGCCGGCTGGCTTCTCAAGCGTTCAGACCAGGGTCAGCGCCCGGTTTCGAAGCCGAAGGTCAGCACTTGGCACCAATCATGAGATGGAGGCCGCGCGCTGAAGCCGGTCTTCGCGGGGAGAACTCTCCGGATCGGCGCGGACGTCCTAAAACACACCTTGCTCAACCCACCTAAAGCGGCCGCAAGCCGGACGGCCACTACGACAGAGTCGGGGCTAAACCACCAGCGGCCGAGAATGCCGATGCTGTGTCACTTGGGAAGGTCCCGCGGAACGTCCACGGCGCTCGCAAACAGGGGCAGCGATGCCAGACCGGTTACTGCTCCGTGGTCATTTCTTCCGACCGCGCCAAGTAGCCAGCCCATGGCGGCGTCCTCGGTCGGTCTCCACCCAGCCCTCCTTCTCGATCTCGCCTCGGAGTTTGAGCAGGCTCTCGGTCGTCTTGGGTGCAAAGGTCTCGTCCGGAGCTGTCGGGGTGACCGCACGGGCGACGCAAACAAGTCACTCTTGTGCCGGACTTCGCCGCCGCCCCGGCCGCGGAATCGGAGGGTCATGTTGCTCGGCGCTTGCCCCGCCCAACGGTCTGATGAGTCATCACGACACTCATCGAGCGCGCCGGGCCGCTTCCCTGGACAGGCTGAGGCGGCGCCCGGAATTCTCCTATGCTGGGTGCCCAGGTGGGAGTACGGTCGGGCCATGAAACCACAAACCCGATTCCTGTCCAGCGCCCTCGCCGTCGTCTTCGCCGTTTCGGCAGTGGTCGCTGCCGGTGGCCTTCCGGCCTCCGCCGCGCCCGCGGCCCCGGTCAACAAATACGTCGCCCTGGGTGACTCCTACGCGGCGGGGCAAGGCGGTGGTGGCTACACGGGCAGCTGCCTGCAAAGTCCGAACGGCTACCCGGCGGTGCTGGATGCGGTCAAGGGGACCAACCTGCTGCGCAACGTAAGCTGCAGCTCGGCCACGACCGTCGACGTCACCTCCACCCAGTTGTCGGCCCTGAACCGGGGGACCACGCTGGTCACCCTGACCGTGGGGGGTAACGACCTCAACGTCGCCGGCGTCGCGGCGGCGTGTGCCTCGGCGGACGTGGCGGCGTGCGGGGCTGCCATCTCCTCGGCCGGGGATTTGCTCTACTCCGGTGAGCTGATAGTCCGTCTGGCCGCGACGTACGCGCAGGTCGCGGTCGCGGCCCCGAACGCCCGCGTGGTCGTAACCGGCTACCCGCTTCTCTTCGCTCCCTCGGCCAACCCGCTGATCAGCCAAGTCAACGGCGCCACGGTGGTCCTGAACCAGACCATCCAAGGTGTCGTGGTCCAAGCCCAGGCAGCCCGTCCGAACGCGAGCATCGGCTACGTCGATGTGTCCGCGGCTTTCGCAGGTCACGCCATCGGCGACGCCGATTCCTGGGTCAACTTCGCCGGCCAGGATGCATTCCATCCGACCCCCGCCGGCTATCGGGCGTACGCGGCGGCCATCCGGGCGGTCTTGTAGCGCCGCGGCCGAGGCCCACACCTCACCCGTTGCTCCTGACGCAGTTCGACGATTCGTGTCTTGTTCACAGGTTTAATATTGACGCCACCTCTCCCGTTGGCACCACGCCACGGTGACGCCAGTGAACCGCCACATAGCCGCCACTTGCGCGGCACGCCATTCTCCTCGGGACGATCACTGCACGCAGCGAGTCTGGCTCCCGGCCGGCAACGTCGCAGAGAAACCGCTTCGCCAGTCAGCGAACCCTCAGAGGTGAAGCGGCATGCAGATCGGGGCCGTCCGGGTTCAGTCTGATCAGAGCTATGTCAGCAGCAGGCGCCCGTATCGGCGGTCCGTTCGCCCGTGAGGGCGATGATCGGCACTGCGCAGGCGTCGCCCTTCCAAGCTTCCGCACCCTCCCGGATGGCAAACCCTGCGATCACGAGGGCGGCGATCGAATCCGCCCACGCCCACCCCAGGAACGAATTGAGCAGCAGCCCGGCCAGGAGAGCGGCGGACAGGTAGCTGCAGATCAGGGTCTGCTTCGAGTCCGCCACGGCCGACGCGGATCCCAGCTCCCGGCCGGTGCGACGTTCGAACCAGCTCAGGACAGGCATGACGGCGAGGCTGACGGCGGCAAGCGCGATCCCGACGGGGCTGTGCTCCGCTTCGCGAAGGCCGAAGAGCGACAGGCAGGAATCGACGATCACGTAGGCGGCCAGGCCGAAGAAGGAGTATGCAACGACGCGCAGCGCGACCTTCTCGCGCTTCTCCGGGTCGGGGGCGGCGAATTGCCAGGCGATCGCGGCCGCAGAGAGAACTTCGACGATGGAGTCGAGACCGAAGCCGATCAGGGCGGCAGAGGATGCCACGGTGCCGGCGGTGAGCGCGATGACCGCCTCGATCACGTTGTAGGTGATCGTGACGGCGACGACGAGCCGGATTCGGCGTTGAAGGATCAGTTTCCGGACCGGGTCCAGGGCGGGGGCGGGTCCGCTCGTGGTGGCGGTCATGCTCTGGTCCCGCAACAGAGGGGCAGATCGCAGTCTTCGTCGCAGCATTCGACGCCGTCGTCCACCGCGAGCACAACGGCGAAGAGCAACGTCAGCGCTCGGGTCAGGTGTTGGTCGACGATTTCGTACCGTGTTTGTCGGCCCTCCGTCACGGCGGCAACAATGCCGCAACCGCGCAGGCAGCTCAAATGGTTCGATACGTTCGAGCGTGTGAGGTCGAGGTCGCGCGCCAGCCGGGCGGGATAGCCGGGCTGCTCGAGGAGGCTGAGCAGGATCCGTGAACGGGTCGGATCGGCCATTGCACGGCCGAGCCGGATCATGACATCGAGGCGCGAAGCAATCGTCAGCATGAACTGACCATACAGCCACCGATGACCATTGGTTGAACTCGGTGAACGAACGTTGAGTGACGCGCACGGAGCGTGAATTGCAGAGGCAGGAGGCTGCTCACCTGGGGTGTCACGGATGGGTATCTGTTGAGACGGGCGAGCGGCTAGAGTCCGATCACGGAGTAGCGGCGGTCGATTCCCGTGTCCGGTGGTCGAATAGTCACCGGCCCAAGCGCCATCACCCCGCCGCGACTACGGCAAACTAGGACCACACGAGAGTGGCCCTGTTTTCACTTGGCAGAAATACCCTTGTCTTCAGTGGGCGTCCACAAGCCACCCCCGCTCTCGGCTTCGAACACACCCCGCACCAGGAGGAGCAATGAGCATCTTCACTGGCCTGAGCGCCTTCCCCCTGACCCCGTTTCAGAACGATGCGGTCGACGAGCACGCGTATATCGGCCTGATCCAAAGGTTGAGTGTTGCGAAGGTGGACTCGATCACAACGCTGGGCTCGACGGGCTCCTATGCCTATCTCACCCCGAACGAGCGTGCCCGCGTCGCAGGTATTGCCGTTGAGCATGCTGGCGAGACGCCCGTTTTCGCGGGGGTTGGGGCGCTGCGAACCTCCCAGATCCTCACGAACATCGACCATGCCGAACAAGCCGGAGCCGCAGGAGTGCTGCTGGCTCCGATGAGCTACCAGCCCCTCACCGACGACGACGTATTCGAGCTGTTTCGCACCGTCACCGAGCACACCGAGCTTCCCGTGATCGTCTACGACAACCCCGGCACCACCCACTTCACCTTCAGCATCGACCTCTACGCCCGCATCGCCCGCCTGCCGGGGATCGCGTCGATCAAGATCCCCGGGGTGCCTTCCGACCCCGCCGCAGCCCGCGCCCACGTCTCGGCGGTCCGAGCCGAGGTGCCCAAGCACGTCACGATCGGCGTGTCCGGTGACGCATTCGCCGCGACGGGTTTGAATGCGGGATGTGATGCCTGGTATTCGGTCATCGGGGGTATCGTCCCTGCGGCTGCGCTCGCAATCACGCGAGCCGCACAAGAAGGCCGGGCGGCGGACGCGGCGGCAGAATCAGAACTGCTCGCCCCGCTGTGGCGTCTGTTTGCCGAGTTCGGAGGCAGTCTGCGCGTGGTCGCTGCCATCGCGGAGCACCTCGGCCTCGCCCCGCACGAGAGCCTGCCGCTCCCGATCCTAGGGCTGACCGAGGCGCGACGGGCACGTATCGCCGAGGTGGTGAATGAGCTCCGACTCGACCGATGAACCCACTCATCGGGTCCCGTCCCAGCACGGCGGACACGGTGGTCGCTATCCCGGCAAGTATTCGCGAGCAGCGCGCGGGGCTGGCCTCGCTTGAAACTGCCTGCGGCTGCGCACAATGGGGACCCCTATCGAGACGACTTCCTGCCACAGCGCGGTAGGCGGGCGTGGGGCCTTCTGTTTTCCCTGACGACGCGCGTTGATAATAGTCCGCTGGCGCCCCATCGGGCGGAGGAGCAGAATGTTCGTCATCGAGTTTCAACGTCGACCGGGAAGGTAAATGAGCGACCTCGATGTGCGCGAATTATTTCTGCGGGCAATCACGGACAACGACCCGGAGGCCATGCGCGAAGGCCTCCAGCGTTTGTTCGGTCTCACCGGGGAGGGGCTCTCACCGGACGCTGAGTTTCGGCTTCGTGACGAAGACTACGTGATGGAGATGCCGCAGTCGGGGGAGCGCATCCGTGGACGTGAGGCCATGCGGGCAATGCAGGAGGCTTTTCCTGTTCCCCCCTCGATCACCCTGCGCCGAGTCGTGGGGTCGGGGCAAATCTGGGTCGTCGAGGGGATGAATGACTATGCCGGGGACGTGTGGCACGTGGTGGTCATTCTGGAGTTCGGAGCGGACGGGTCGATCATCCGCGATACCCGCTATTACACGCAAAAGTCGGAGGCACCCGGATGGCGGGCCGACTGGGTGGAGCCCATCGACTAGACGACTCTGCTCGGGGCAAGGCTCCGCGAACGAGCGACATGCCCATGTACGGGCATCAAATGACCGGAAAGTGTGGAACGGTCAGCTGGAACGGGGAGCGTTGCTATCCAGGTGGTTGGACGATCGTTATTGCGGTAGTTGTGTTCGTCGGTCTGGGTAGGCTGGCGGTGCCAGATCAAACTTTTGGACGATGTCTTTGACATACCTGATGAGCCAACTCGGGGCATCCGGCGAAGCGCAGGCAGTTATCGGTGCGGGCCTCAATGCTGTGATGGCCGTCACCGGGGCGGCTGCGTTGCTCCTCATGGCGATCCACCTGGGCTGGGCGCTAATTGTTTTGCTGCGCAACCGCGATGTCGAAATGAAACGCTTCCATAGGTTTTCACTCCTTGTTTGGGCCATCTGGCTCGTCCCATATTTCACCGGCGCCATAGGCACCAGCTTGGGCTGAGTCTGGCCACCGGCCGTCATTTTTCAGCGACCGGTTACGTGCAGCTGAAGACTCCTTTCGACAACGTCGAATACTCCGTGATTGAGATACCCTTTGCCGTCCGCATAACGGCAAATCTCACCGCCCTCGTTTGACGTCTGTATTAAACGGAACCCCAACGGGGATTCTCTTAGACTCGATCCCGTGACTGGCAATGTGGTTCGAGAGGCGTATGCCGATCGAGCCGAGGAGTACACGTCGTTGCTCGGATCGATGGCGAATACGCACGAATCGGATCAGCGGCTGGTCGCCAAGTGGGCGAGCGACCTGCGGGGGCCGGTAATCGATGCGGGATGCGGTCCTGGGCATTGGACGGATTTCCTCAGGAAGCTCGGTGTCGAGGCGGAGGGCGTCGATCAGGTTCAAGAATTTATCGGACGAGCGAAAGCAAGATTTCCGGCGGTCTCGTTCCGAATCGGCTCACTTGGCGATCTCGACGTCCCAGACGGGTACGCAGTGGCAGTTCTTGCTTGGTACTCCGTCATCCACCTTGCCCCCGATGAGTTGACATCGGTCTTGCGTGAGTTCGCTCGATGCATTGCACCTGGCGGCAGTCTCCTCGTCGGCTTCTTCGAGGGCGACGCCGTTGTGCCGTTTCCGCACGCCGTCACCACCGCGTATTTCTGGCCCGTCGGCGAGATGAGCGCACAGCTCGAGACCGCAGGATTCAAGGTTCACGAGGTGCATACTCGAACCGATCCGGGCAAGCGACCCCACGCCGCGATCATCGCCCGCCGAACCGACCTGTCAATCGCCTCCTTAGGTCTCGACTAGCGGGAAACTCCGATTCCGCTTGGTCCACGGGAAGGGAAGCGCAGCCGTCAAAACGGACTGTTTCATGGACCAACCTTCTGCGGGGCGCCGAAGACAGCGCGCCCGGGTTGGGCCCCGCTCCGTGTGGAGCCACCGAAGTGGCGAGGCTCGGTGGGCTTGGTCAGTGGTTTGATGTCAGTGCCTGGCCGATGATGCGGGCTCCGTCGGCGAACGCGCCGGGGTTGGGGCCTGAGTAATTCAGTCTGATGAAGGGTCCGGTGGGTTCGGCGGGGAACCAGCTTGTGCCTGCGGCGATCATGACTCCGGCGGCTTCGCAGTCGGCGACCAGGCGGTCGAGGTCGGTTGCGTCGGGCAGTCGAGCCCAGAGATTGAGGCCGCCGGCGGGGACGGTGGCGACGTGTGCGTCGGGTGCGTGTGCTCGCAGGCTCGTGAGCAGGAGGTCGCGTCGTGCCCGCAGCTGGGGGCGGAGGTTGCGGAGGTGGGTCTGCCAGCCGGGTTGGGTGACGACGTCGAGTGCTGCGGCCTGGAGGATCCCGCTGACGTACATCGATTCGGCCCCGCGGTCGGCGAGGATGCGCTCGCGGGCGGGCCCTCGGGCGACGATGGCCGCGATGCGCACGGAGGGCGAGACGCTCTTGGTGAGCGAACGCACGTAGACGACGTGTCCGGCGTCATCGCGAGCGGCTACAGGGCGCGGGTCTGTGTCGATGCCGAAGTCATGAGCCCAGTCGTCCTCGACCAGGAACGCGCCATGCGCTCGCACAACGTCCAGGATCTGGGTCGTGGCGGCATCCGACCACTGCGCACCGGTGGGGTTGGCGTAAGTGGGTTGCGCGTAGAAAACGCGGGAGCCGGTTTCCTGAAATGCGCGGGCGAGTGCGTCTGGATCGGGGCCATTGGGCCCCGACGGGACGGGGACGACCTCGACGCGAGCCTGGGCTGCGGCCTGAATCGCACCCGAGTAGGTCGGCGATTCCATCAGCAGCGGCTGTCTGGCGGTGACGAGGGCGCGAAAGATCGTGGCCAGACCGCTCTGGCTTCCGGGGAGCACAATGACATCGCTCGGCAGCGGCGGCGTCACGCCGACCGGCGTCGCGGCGCCGAGCTCGTGGGCGAACCAGGACTGTAACTCCAGAAGTCCCGCCACCGGTGAACGGGTCAGCGCTGCATCGCTGCGGGCCGCGCGGGCCAGCGCGGATCGGATCAACCGCTCCGGCTGGAGTTCACGGTCGGGGTAGCCGGCGTGCAGCGCGATCGCGCCCTGCGGCGCTTCACGAAGTGCGGGACTCAGCGCGGAGAGGCGGTACTCCGGGGAACGCATCGCCGCAGTCTGCCAGCCGTAATCGAGCGGGCGCGCGGTCCGCACCGCGCGAACAAACGTTCCCGCTCCGGGGCGCGTCTCGATGAGGCCGTGAGCCACGAGAGTGCGGAGGGCTTTCTGAACCGTCACCGGGCTCGCCCCATACTCCGCGACGAGCGCCCGACTGGTCGGTAGCCGCGCGCCGGGCGCGCTGCCCGCAATCCACTCACGCAGTGCGGCCACGATCCGAAAACTGCTATCGTTATCCATGTTGGATCATAGTAGCGCTATCAAGAATGTGCCCGCACCGCTATCACCATCGCGGGCCGGCTTGGCGTGGGGGCTGCTCGGCGTTGCCGCGTTCTCCTTCACCGTTCCCTTCACCCGGGTGGCTGTCGAGGGCATGTCTCCGCTTTTCATCGGGTCCGGGCGCGCCGTTATCGCCGCGGTGCTCGCGGCGGCCGCCCTGGCCATCACCCGACAGCGTCTTCCTCGCGGCATCCAGTGGTCTCGCCTGGCCGTGGTCGCGGGCGGCGTGGTCATCGGCTTCCCCCTCCTGACATCGTTCGCTCTCACCACTGCCTCGGCCAGTCACGGTGCCGTCGTGATCGCCCTGCTCCCAGCCGCAACCGCCGTCATGGCCGTCATTCGTGGCACGGAACGTCCGCCCCTGCCCTTCTGGATTATGGCCACCGTCGGCGCGCTGGTGGCCGTGGCTTTCGCGTCCGCGCCAGGCGGCGGAATCGTTGGATTTCACTGGTCGGATCTGCTCCTTTTTGGCGCCGTGGCGGCCGCCGCCATCGGATACGCCGAAGGAGGCCTGCTCGCGAGAGAGATCGGGTCTTGGCAGACCGTGTCCTGGGCGCTGCTGCTGGCCTCGCCCTTGATGGTCACACTGACCGCGATCGCCATCGTCGAACATCCCCCCACCGGCACGCCGACCCAGTGGGCGGCCTTTGCGTACCTCGGAGCCGTGAGCATGTTCCTGGGCTTCTTCGCCTGGTACCGCGGACTGGCAATTGGGCCCATGACCCAAGTCAGCCAGGTGCAACTTACCCAACCCGTCCTGAGTCTCCTCTGGGCGGCCGTGATCCTCCGCGAAGTGCTGACGTGGCAAACGATCATCGGCGGCATCGCCGTCATCCTCTGCGCCGGCATGGCTGTACGAACACGCCTGAACCGCGCCCCACCCACGCGCACCATCCAGCCCCCCGTAAACGAACCAGCACCGGTAAAGGTATTGCCGAGGACCGCTCGACGGAAAGTTGGACCGTCAGCGCCTCGGCACCCGGCCGAGGAAGGCCACCAGGCGATCGCTTGCGGAGGAGTTGCTGGGAACGTCGACCGGTGAAGCGAAGTTCTCTCCCCGCGCGCTGGCGTCGAGGGCGGCTGAGACCAGCGCGAGCACGTCCTCGGCCAGTGACTCCGGGATCCGGTGGGCGCGGTCGCTGGCCAGTCCGATATCCCAGCCGTGCGTCGTCAACTCCACCGCGCCGGCCAGGGCTGCATTCTCGACCGCCGTCACATCGGTCGCGACCGAGAATGCGTGCCACAGTACTGTTAGCCGCTCGTCCACCAGCGCGAGGGGGCCCTGATCGTTGGCCCGTGGCGTCTGCGGAAGGACGAGGGTTCCAGTGTCGAGCAGTCCGATGAGAATGTCAATGACGTCGGCGAGATGCAGGACGACTCTTCCCGCATCCCAGCCTTCACACGGCGTCGGTCGTTGGAGATCGTCGTACGTCAACTCAGAGAGGACGCCACGCGCGTAGTCGGTTGCCCGGCCGAACAGTTCGGTGTTCATGCGCGCGACCCCTCCGGCATGCTCCAGGGCGCCGTCGGCAGAACATCGCCGGTCTCCAGCAGGGACTTGAGGTTGGCAAGCACGGCAGGCCAGCCGCGCGAGATCCCGTGCAGCATGTCTGTGTTCGGGAGGTTCTCATGGGTCACGGTCAGCCGGACGATGGCGTCGTGGGGTTCGACGAGGAAGGTGACGACGGACGGTCCGTTCGTCCGCTGGTCTTCGGAGTCTTCGAAGGTGATCACGAGCCGGGTGGGTGGCTCGGCCTCAAGCACAGTGCCGGTCACGTCAATGACGCCGGAGCCATCCACTCGTCGATGTTCCCAGGCGGAGCCAGGTTGCCAGTCGGACACGTTGGCGTGTCCCCAATAGCGGGCGGTCAGGTCGGCGTCGGTCAGGGCCCGCCAGACATCTTCGCTGCTCGCACGGATATAGGTGACGTAGACATACGTCGGCACTGATGCCCTGCTGTCTGTCATTGCATACTCCTCTGCTCGGTGCTTGATGGCGCTGATCGTGGCCAGTCGGGGTGCGTCGTATGCCGCGATCCAGCGCTCGCCGATCTCATGGATCGGTGCGGGGTTGAGGTAGTGCAGGCGCTCTCGCCCTTGCCGCACCACGTAGACGAGGTTTGCCTCGGCGAGGAGGTCGAGATGCTGCGTTGCCGACTGGCGGGCCATCTCGAGGCTTCCGCAGAGCTCAGACAGGGTCTGCCCGTTCCGGAGCCGCAGACGATCGAGCAGGGCGCGCCTGGTCGGGTCGGCCAACGCTTTGAACACCGGACCCAGCGCCTCGTCAGTCACGTCCACCATCATGCAGGCAAATACCTGCGTATGCAAGTGCGGCGGCCCGCAGATCTCGTCGAAAAGCCGGGCGACCGCCCTGACTTCCACGCCCGATTCGGTCGCATCTCCCGGCGCCTCGAGCCAAGGTTGAGCGGTGTCCTTCACGAGGAACTCCCGCGCTACGCCGCAGCGCTGAGGCGTAGTAGCCGCTTCGCCAATCGGGAACCACGGAAGCCGAACCACCCGCGGGCGGGGTAGCTTGACGATGCTGGTGCACGGTCACACCGGACGACTCGATCAGGCCCTGCCCGAACCGCCACCTTGATGTCCGCACAAACCTGTTGAGCTGGAGGTGTTGAGTACAGTGTTGTCATGGTGGCTGGCGAACCGAAACGTACTGACCTTTGGTTTGCGCGGCGTGGAACCGGTGAAACGCTTGTGCTGCTGCACCCGGGAGGTGCTGATTCTCGCGTCTTCGACCCGCTGATAACCGAGCTCGACGACACCTACGTCTGCTTCACTCCGGATCATCGCGCTCATGGGCGCACGGGGGATGTTGCCGGGCCGCTGAGCTTTGAGGCCATGGCGGCCGACACGATCGCTTTCCTGGAGCGCTCCGTCGATACGCCGGTGCATCTTCTCGGCTACAGCGACGGGGCGATTGTCGCACTTTACGTTGCACTGGCCCGGCCGGATCTGGTCCGGACCCTGGTGTTCATCGCCGCGGTCTTTCATCGCGAGGGCTGGTTGCCGGGCGTGCTCGACGGCGAGGCGCCAGATTCCATGGGAGATTCCTATGGAGAAGTATCACCCGATGGAAGAGAGCATTGGCCTGTTGTCGTCGCGAAACTCGACCATCTTCACGCGGTATCACCCGCGCTGACCGTCGAGGACCTTGCGACGGTCACCATGCCCACACTCGTGATTCTGGGCGACGATGACGAGGTGCGGTTCGAGCATGCGGTCGCGATGTATCGTGCGCTTCCGGACGGTGAGCTTGCGGTCGCACCCCGTTCCACTCACGGACTCGTGGTTGAGAAACCGGCGTTGATCGCGTGGCTGATCCGCGACTTCCACGACACCCCCAGGACCAATGGATTCGCGCCAATCCGACGGGCTTGAGGACCTCGCCTGATTAGCCCGTAAGCCGGACCCCTATCGAGACGAATTCCTGCGCCACAGCGCGGTAGGCGGGCGCTGCGCATTCTGTTTCAGAAGGGAACCCTCAGCGGGCGGCTTTCGCCATGTTGCACCTGCCGATGGCGCAGCTTCCGGGTGGGTCTTATCGCTGGACGTTGGCGGATCGTGGCTCGGCCCATTCTGGCCGGTCTGCTCCCCACGGGCAGCCGATCCACCTGTAGCGTTTCGTGTCGCCGCTGATGCTGATCGCGGGCGCGGCACAGGTGACGGTTCCTTCTCGCGTTTCCGCGTTCACGGTTGGGATCTCCAACGGGCCGCCTTCGGTTGGCGGGGAATGAGGTTGGGCGAGTAGCTCTTGTGCGACCCGGGCCAGTGAAATATCGACGGTCCACCCGCGCCCGTCGAGGTGTCGACGTCGAAGTGCCGACATGATCCCGGCGGCAAGCAGGTACCCGGCGGAGTGATCCAGAGCTTGGGCGGGCAAGGCGCCTGGTCTGCCGGTGCCGTCTGCGTGGATCTGGGCGATGCCGCTAGCTGCTTGGACGATACTGTCGAAACCACGGCGCTCGACCCAAGGGCCGCTCAGCCCCCACGCGCTCACCCGGCCGATAACGAGCCCTGGATGGCGGTTATGTAGTTCCACCGGCGAGAGGCCGAACCGGTCGAGGCTATTCGGCCTGTATCCCGTGACGACAACGTCGGCGTCCGTCAGTAGCCGTTCGAAGCAGTCTCGATCTGGTTTGTGACCGAGGTCGAGGAGCGCGGACCGCTTCCCTTGGCCGGTATCGAGGTACTGCCAGGGGAGTTCCGGCATGCCAGGGCTGTCGATGCGCAAAACATCTGCCCCGAAGAACGCGAGGCTGCGCGTGGCCACCGGCCCGGCTATGACCCGGGTCAAATCGAGCACCCGAACCCCCTCCAGCGGTGCGTGACCGTCGGCCGACCCCAGGCTATGGAGGCCCGCGTCTCCTGCCTGCTGCTTCAGGCTGACGAAGGGATCTGCTTCCAAGGTTTGGGCCTGAGGATGTCCTCGCCACTTGCTCGGGCTGCGAACCGCGCTGATGACCGCATTCGACGCTGCGGCTTCATCCTCCAAATCGAGGGCGCTGCGACGCGAAATCGCGTGAGCAACAGTCTCGGCGGTGGCGAAGGCATCCAATCTCAGAAGTGAGCGCAAAGCCGCTTCGTGGTGGGGGTAGTTGGCGTGAGTGCGAACCCAGCCGTCGCTCGAGGCAAAGAAACCGGACAGAGGCGCCCACGCCGGCGCCGGGTTCCCGTTCCACCGGAAAAGTTGGTCGCTCCGGTAGGCGCCGGCGACGAGTTGCGGCGCAATGCTCACCCGCGGAACTTCGCTCGCCTTCGGATCCCGCAGTCCCTTACGGGCAAGGTGCAGCAACGAGGCCATGAGCTTGGTCGCCGCGACGCTGTCCGCGGCAAGATCCCCGACAGGCAGTGGCGACGAAAGAGGCACCGGCCCGGACGAACGAACACGATCGGCTAGCTCCGGAAGTTCCGCCGAATCGGCGAGAAACGTGCTGAGGAAGGTTCCCATCGGTTGCCTCCCACGCCCTCGACCGTTCACACGCGGGCGTGAAGCCAGGCGATCATCGGTGGCCCCCACCATATCCCCGCAGCACGGATTGCAATTGATGTCATGAGGCCGAGCAATCACGGGATGAAATCACAATGGGGGAGAGCCGGCGCTACTCGCCAGGCCAGCCGTGGAACGGTCAACGGAGCAGAGTTTTCACCTGGATTCCGCCTACGGGATGCTCGTACTTCGCACATGCGCGGGTCGGGCGGATGGCAATTCTTCCTGCGACTATGAGGCCCCCGTGCTGGTCGCGGTCAGACCTGGTCGAGGGGCTCGGTGCCCTTGTCGGCATCGCGCCCCCCGAGCAGGGCGTCGACGAGCGATTCGCCAACGAACTCGCCGTAGCGCTCGGGGCGCCAACCGCGGGTGAGCACCAGGAGGCTGTAGAGCTCAGGCGAGCTGTATACCCACATGATCTCTGCCGCCTCATCGACGGAGAGGCCCAGACGCAACTGAAACTTGCTGGCCAAGCCTTGGGCTACATGGGTCATTCGGGTCAGGCGCGCGGTGTCGAAGTCGGCACGCAATTGAGCCATTGACGGATCAACCTCCGCCGTTGTTGACAGCAGCAGGAGCAATGGAGCGATCCGGGGCGCGACCTCTGTGGTGAACGCGCCTAGTCCGCGCAGCATCCTTCGGGGGTCGGCTTCGGCCGCCTGCATCGCGTCCGAGCGCTGTTCGGCGGGGATCGTGCCTTCGCCCTTGAGCGCGTCCGTGCACATCGCGCGCAGGAGCCCTGCTTTTCCTCCGAAAGACTTGTAGATGGTGTCGGCGGATGTGCCGGCGTCGGCCGCGATCGATGCGATCGTCGTGGCGGTGAAGCCGACGTTCAGGAATCGTTGCCGCGCGGCGACGACGATTGCCTCGCGGTTGTGGCGTGCCTGTTCGCGCCGGCGGCTGGAATCATAGGGGCGAGGGTTGACAGTGTTCAATATCGGCTCCACAATTAGAGAATGGTTCCAGTGTACTGGAACGAATTTGATCGTCAACCAGAGCGGCTTCACAAGGCGACTGGCCGCGCCAGTTCCGGTTTGGGAATGGAGACGGCATGTCTGTGGTGGAAGTAGATCCGAGCGCGGTCGTTCAACGGTTGCGGGTCGCGACGAACGCGCACGATATAGACGCGATCGTCGCCTGTTTCACGCCCGACTATCGAAATGAGACGCCGGTGCATCCGGAACGCAGCTTCGTCGGTGATGAGCAGGTACGCCGTAATTGGATGCAGATCCTGGCTGCAATACCCGACGTCTCGACAGTGATCGTGGCGTTGGTCGTGTCGGGCAACGTGGTGTGGACCGAGTGGGAGCACCGCGGCACGAGGCGGGATGGCACCGCGCATCTGATGCGGGGGGTGGTTGTCTTCGCCGTCACTGCCGGGCTGATCGCTTCGGCCCGTTTCTTCCTGGAGCCAGTCGATGCGGCTGGTGGAGATGTCGATGCAGCGGTACGGGGCCAGGTCGACGTGAGGAGAGCGTCATGATCTCCCGGGTTCTTGTTGCGGGAGGCACCGGACGACTGGGCACGCTCGTTGTCGGTGGCCTTGCTGCCCGCGGGATTGACGTGCGCGTGATGACGCGTAATCCGCATCGTGTCGCGCATCTGGCCGGTGAGCGAATCGAGATGGTGACGGGTGATGTTCGGGATCCGGTCAGCACGATGGCCGCCGTGGCCGGTGTCGATGTCGTGGTGTCGGCAGTGCACGGCTTCGCCGGACCGGGAGGTGTTTCACCCGAGACGGTCGACAGGGCCGGCAATACGCTCCTGATCAAGGCCGCTCAAACGGCAAGCGCCGAGATGGTGCTCATGTCGATCGTTGGTGCCGCACCGGATAGCCCCTTCGAGATATTTCGGATGAAGCATGCCGCCGAGACCGTCCTGGCCGCCAGCACAGTTCCCTCAACGGTCGTGCGAAGCACGGCGTTCCTGGAGTTGTGGATCGATCTTCTCAACAATACGGCTGGGCGGTCGAACCGCCCGCTGGTATTCGGTCGCGGACAGAACCCGATCAACTTCGTCTCGGTGCGGGACGTCGCCGCGCTCGTCGAGCACGTCACCCTGGATGAGGCGACCCGCGGCCAGGTGCTGGAGATCGGCGGCCCGGAGAACCTCACCTTTGACGAGCTTGCCCGCATGGTGGTCGCGTACCGCGGCGGCTCAGACGCACCCCGGCATATCCCGCGCATCGGTCTACAAGTCATGGCCGCCACGATCGGACGGCTGCGCCCTGAACTGGGCAGACAAGCTCGAGCCGCGCTCGCGATGGACCGATCCGACATGACTTTCTTACCCGGCGTCGACGGCGTGCGCGTCCGCTTTCCTGACGTGCCCTGCACCTCGCCCGCGGAAACTCTTCGCGAACTCCACGCGGCAGATCGCACCCAATAACCCAACGAGTAAGCGACCGAACACGGCCACCACCGACGCGGCAACAGCCCTCTGAATCGACGCATGCTTCCTGCTCGGCGCGTACAGCGGCGGCTCACCTATCTCGCCAACACGCTGGCCGAACCTGAGCGTGGCCGGGCAACCCCGGTTTGTCCGTATCAGGGACCTCATGCGGGAATGGCCCGCTGAATGCTGGTCTGCGTCGACCGCCGGAGCAGACTGTGCCCCCAGGCAGATTCGAACTGCCGCCCCTGCCTCCGGAGGGCGATTTGGGCCTTTTTATCGCTTGGCCGATTTTGGGAAAGTCCTGATGGACGGCACATCATGATCACACCTTGATGGTTTAAATCAGGCTGATATTCCCTGAACTGTTGCCATTTTGTTGCCACAAACGAGGGCCTTCATCAGGAAAAATCGGCGCGTGGCGGAGCTGAGGGTCGACCGGGAAGGCCCCTGGCGAAGATGCGTTCGAGGAGCAGGATGGCGCGTTCGGTGAGAGCGTCTCCTGGATAGAAATCTTCAAAGAGCCGTTCTGCGGAGGCAACGGTGAAGATGTCGTTCAGGACGAGCAGGTGAACGATGTCGTCGGTGTCGCGACCGGGCCGCGCTGCGTTGAGCTTCATCGCCAGCAGCGCGTCGACGGGTGCGACCCAAATGGACACGTTCTCGTCGTCGAAAAGCGATTCCCATTCAACGGAGCGTCCCCAGCGTGGGATGAATAGGGTTGCTTTATCGTTGAGCCAGTCGGCCGGCCAATCCCGTTCACTGGCGATCTGACCGATGATGGGCTCGAGTTGGTCAAGTGGTTGGATCTGGGCGTCAATATCGGCGGTCGTCGCACGCTCGAAATGGGCGATCCGGAGCGCGGCTCCACCGACGATCCGGATCGACACGTCATGGATGCCTGACGTATGCGCTCGCTGCACGACCTCGCGTAGACCCGACACGAGGTCATTGAGATCGAGTGGGCCGGCCATTAGACGCTGGCCAGCGTTTCTCGTTCGAGGAGCACGTTGCGACGTAGGAACGCAAGCGGCACATTGGTCGGGTCGGGCTCAAGGTCGTACTCGCCCAGCTGTGGTGACTGCGGGCTCGGAAGGAACCGTTTCGGGTCGTTGATCCAGCGTGCCTTGGGTAGCTTGCCCTTGCTGAGCCAGTGCTCGGCGACGGCAGCGAGGGCGGCATCCCACGAGGCGGACCCGGTTGAGGATGGCTCGGCGAAGGTCAGGATCACCCGGTCGGCGCCGGTCGTGCGTGCGAGCTGGTCGGAGTAGTCAAGGAAGGCACGCAGCGCGGCATCTCGTCCCGGCCCGCGGAGAGCGCTCGCGATTCGGACGGCGGTGTCGACAGCATCCGGCCCGATGCCGGGAATGGCGACGAGACGATGGCCGGTTTGGTGCAGCAAGCGTTCCAAGGTGTCGACGGTGGGGACTCTGCGGCCGCTCTCGATCGAGGACACGTCGGGTTGGCTCGTGAGGGCGCGGGCGGCGAGATCGGCCTGGCTGATGCCGCGACTCTGGCGCGAAGCGCGGAGCAGAACTGACGCGCTCATTCGATCACCGGCCTCTCAAGTGATATCTAAGTAGATATATCAGTGTAACTGGTCGGGCGTGTTGTTGACCAGAGACCTGGTCCTTTGGGTATTCGTTTGGCTATTCGTTTGGAACGAATAGGCAAACGAATAGTTTGAGAGGTTATTTCCCTGATCAGCCACCAAACCCTCGCTGCGCTCTCTTCCCAACCCCCCACACCCAACGGCATTGTGTGGGGGGTTGGGAAGTAAAGGTGTGGTGGCTGATCAGGGAAATGGAAATGGAAATGGAAATGGAAAAGGAAAACGAAAAAGAGGATAGGGGAGGTGGGAAGAAACGAAAAAGAAAAAATGAAAACGAGAAGGCAGGAGTGGAGAGGAACGGTGTGCGAGATAGACGGCTAAGGAGAACTCTAAACAAGAGAGCTGAGGCGAGCAGAGGAGCGTTGGTAGTTCGTCGAGGCTGCAGACGGAACAGAAGTGCTGAGGATGCGAGTGGATACTGTTCGCAGCGATCCGACAGATCAGGGGATAGCCGTCAGGTCCGACTGGTCAGTAGTGCTCCATCATCATCATCGTCAGTCCCCGGCAGCGAGCGCGCTATGCGAATTGGTCGACGCACACCGGTTGACAATTCGACCTTCTTCCGGCGGTTGATCGATTCCGTCGGGTGTCGGCCGTTCTGGGGAAGATGTCCTCGACATCGACTCGGACAGGAGCTGGATCGTGGGAAGCATCACCGCCTATCAAGTGGCCTCGGGCAAACGATATCGGGTGCTCTATCGCCGGCCGGACCATATCCAGACGCAAAAGCGCGGCTTCCGCACCAAGCGTGATGCGGAACTCTTTCTTGCGAACATCGAGGTCAACAAGAGCCGCGGGGCCTACATCGATCCGTCGAAAGCGCGGGTGCTCGTGGGGGAGTGGCTCGACCTGTGGATGGACAGCCGCTCGGACTGGCGCGCCACGTCGAGGGAGCGGGCGCGCGGCATCGTCGTTCGGCACATCCGGCCGCAGTTGGGCAACTATCCGCTCGGCGCGCTCAACCATCAGGCTGTGCAGGCGTGGGCGAGTGCGCTGTCCAGGACACAGGGACCGGCGAGCGTGCGCAAGATCGTCAACGTGCTGTCCGGGAGCCTGCAGATGGCCGTCAAGGATGGCCGGCTCGCAAGCAATCCGGCGCACGGTCTCAACCTGCCAGGGTGCACAAGGCATCCAAGCGCTACCTGACGCATGAGCAGGTGCGGGACCTGTCCGCGGCGGTCGACGCGATCGGGAGAGGCATGTACCTCGGGCACCTCAACGGCTAGGGACTGCTCGTGAAGGTGCTCGCCTACTGCGGGCTGCGCTGGGGCGAGGCCTCCGGGTTGCGGGTGCAGGACATCGACTTCGTGCGCGGCCGGCTTGAGGTTCAGCACACCGTAGTCGAGATCGACGGATTGCAGAGCGAAGGCCAACCCAAGGACTATGAGGCCCGGTCGATCCCGGTGCCCGCGTCGATCCTTGCCGACCTTCGCGTGCTCGTGGACGGTCGGCAGGGCGGCGAGCCGGTCTTCGCGGCCGCCCGCGGCGGATGGCTGCGCGGGAGGGTGTTCCGCCGTGGCTGGCTCGACGCCGCCGCGGAGCAGGTTGGCATCACCAGATTGACGCCCCACGAACTAAGCACACAGCAGCGAGCCTGGCGATCAGCGCTGGGGCAAACGTAAAGGCGGTGCAGAGGATGCTCGGACATGCATCCGCTGCGGTGACCCTCGACGTGTACTCGGACCTATTCGACAGCGACCTGGATGCCGTTTCAGCGGCGCTCGATCAGCTCATCGTTCAGAAGGCAAGCGCCGAGAAGAGCAGGCCGACGTCAGCCAGTGAGCACGCACGCGGGTCGCTCCGTCAACGTAGAGCTCTCTAGATCGGGCGCCATCCCGACTTGAGGTGGACGCTGGTGACAACTGCGGCAGCAATGACGCTCTTGGCATCAGAATCCATACAGGTAGCGGCGAGTGTTGAACGCGTCGCGGCCTCCTTCTAGAATCTCCTCGACCATCTGTCGGACTGGAGCGTGGTCAATTGATCCGAGACCGTCCTGAATGCTGTAGCCCACAACTCCATTTGGGGTGTCCTCCGCAGCAAGGGCGACGATCTGATCCGCGTCGCCAAGTACTGGGATATTTGCGTTGTGGCTAGAAAAGACGATCTGGCGATGGCGCACTTCGAATCCATTCAGACCCTTGATGGCCTGGCCATCGATGTCGGGGTGCAGGTCAACGTTCCGAAATGCTCGCGCACTCATCAGCTACGTTGTTGCTCAACGCGTGCTTGCCTTTTTGTCGAAGGCACTTGGACGCCGTTTTGACGGCACTCGATCAGCTCATGGCTCAGAAAAGTGTTGCCAAAATGTTGCCACGGGCGATTTCGGGCTGAAATCTCCTGAGAAGAACTAGCTTCTGATCAGGAATTTATTGGTGTTGTCGCGTGACAGGCCAGTTCGGACAAGTTGCCAACATCGGACACACGGAATCCCGCGGAAGCTGAGGTGAAGGACCAGCGCGCTTCTGCCAACCTACTTCGGACACGCGTAACGGCCGAGTTGGATCCGGCGGAATGTCTCTTGGGGTGTCGTTACTCCAAGGGCTGGTCATTTGAGGAACCCCATGCGACACTGTCAGCCGGTCATGTCTTGGCCGCACTTTGCGGTGCAGTGCAGTCCTCCCCGGCTCATGACTTCAAACGGCTGGCCACGGCGCGAATCTCCTCAAGGGGGTTGTCGGTCAGCCCCTTCTTCTGAGCGAAGAGGTTAGCTTGCCCGATCGCGGCATCAAGTAAGTCGAGCAGAATGTCCTCCGCGTTGGGTGGCACCGCACCTACAGGACGAGCTGCCTGGATGAGCAACAGCCGTTCGGTGGCTGAGTACCGTCCCGTCCTCACTCCTGAAAACTTGACTTGGACAACCTCGCCAGGAACTTGATAGACGACGTTGACGCGAAGGGGCGAGTCAACGCCAGCCCGCTCCGATTTCACGCGACGCGCCAATTGCATCACTGCGTCGCCCCACTTCCGCGCATCCTGACCTGTCCCACCTACCAAATCGCCGAATGACAGGGCTGGTGTCTCCGCGTGGCTCATGGAACGTCTCCAGCGAAGTCCCCGGCCCATCGCTCGAGATTCATTGGACCTGGGTCACGCTCGACGATGAATCGTTTGAGGTTGAGCATGTTCGAGCGCGATCCGCTTATCGGGTCCGCGCCGCCGGCCCGCAGCGCTGCCGTGACGTAATCGACGCTACCGGCGATGTCCTTCACCGGGTGCTGCTCTACGGTTCTCCGTAACACACGTAGTGGACCGAAAACGCCGGGGCGATTCAACCTCGGGCACGCGTCCGATGCAGGATACCCTCCGAATACAACAGAATCAGGTCGGGGTCCACCCACGAAACAGCTTTCCTTCCCGATACTCGATGAGCGTGTATTCAGCGCTGAGCCCGTGGAGTCCCGGAGAATCCGGAGAATCGCGAAGTTCTTCTAGGACGGGGATGGCTTTCTCGGGTGCCCACGCAAGGCATTTCGCGGCAGCAGATAGTCGAACGCCAAAGTTCGGGTGAGTAAGGAGTGATTCGATGCCCCGGCGTCCTTCCTCCGTCTCCCGCATGGAGAGGCCGAGGGCCCAGAGTTGGTCAAAGAAACGGTTTGCACGTTTTGCGTTGCTTTGCGCGTCGTCCCAGCCGAGGGCGAGTTGTTCGAAGCGCGCCACGTCGTCAATGTGGTCGGGCGCGCCTGAATGGTTCACTTGATTCTCCCGGACTGGATTCTTGCCAGAATGTTCATTCCGAAATTGTACTGTTTGATGAAACTCTGTCCGTTGAGCCAGTCGCGGACCCTCATCCCCTCGCTGAAATCCTGTTTGCTTGAGTAGAAGTTGGCCTTGATCTGGTTGGTGCGGGCGCTGACCGGGTTCATGTTGGACGGATGGTTGATCTCCTCGGGGGCGAATCCGCTCCGGCCGGGTTTGATCTGGGACTGTTCGACGACGTGGTCGAACACGTTGCCCGGGCCGGGTGAGCCGAGGGCGGTCTTGGCTCGGTCGAAAGTGGAGTAGCCGGGGAGATCGCAGTTGTGCACGAGGACCGGGTCGGCGCCGGCGAGAACGTAATAGGTGTGCACGTTGTCGACGGTGAGGTCGCGCATTTCTTGAGACCCGGTCGTGCTGTTCACCGCGATGACCGTTTGGGTCCGTGTCCCGTCAGCGTCGAGCAGGTGCGTGCCGGGGCGCAGTTCGGCCGCGGCGACCCATTCGCTGTTGTCGGCGTTCCAGAACTGGTGTTGGCCGGTGGTGTGGAGGACGGCGCGGGTGTCGGTTGTCTCGTCCTGGACGGTGATGTCTGTGAGGTCGGTGTCTTGGTTGACGTGGAGCTGAGTGATCGTCTCCGAGGTGGTCTCCCCGGTTTCGGGGTCGGTGGCGGTGACTTCGTCCCCGAGTTTGACGTCTTTGATGGGTTTGGTGGTGCCGTCGGCCATGAGCACGTGGGTGGCGGGGTCGAAGCTGTGGCAGGCGGCGGGGTGCCCGGTGCGACCGCGGAATGCGGCGCCGAAGACGCCGCTGACGAGGCCTCCGGTGACGGTGGCGGAAGCGAGGCGGCCGGGGTCGATTGTGCCGACGGTCATGAGTTGGTTCAGGCCGTCGCCGACGAAGCTGCTCCCGGCGCCGGCGAGGGTCATTCCCAGTCCGGCGGACATCATGGCACCGCCGGTGAGTCCCGCGGCTGCGCCGGTGACAGCGCCGATTGCCACGCACCGGGCGGTGTCAGAGCCGGTAGGGCAGGTCATGCCGCTGTATACGGCACCCGCCGCGGCGCCGGCCACGCCGGCACAGAGCACACTTCCCACACCCGCCGTCAGTGCCGCGCATCCAGCGAAGACACCCACGCCCGTGCCGACGCTGGCGACCGTGGCGGTGACCTGGCCACCGTATTCGTTCCAGAAGTCGCCGACATGGCCGGAGGCTGCGGATGCACCCGCCTTGGCGTCGGACCAGGCCGTTGAGGCGGCAGCGGTGACGGCGCTTGTGGCGTGGGAGATGGCCTTGCCGATGGTGCCGAGGCCGTCGGCGACGGTGGCGGCGGCGGAGTCCCATGCTCCGCTGGCGGCTCTGCCGAGGCTGTCGACCCAGTCAGGCCAATGGCCGGTGGGGTCGGTGTTGCTGATCGGGTTGCCATTGGCATAGAGGTAACGGTTGAGACTGATCAGGGCGGAGAGTGAACCGACGATGGTGTCGCGGGCGGTGAATCGTCCGCTCGTGGGGTCGTAGTGTCGGGCGCCCATGTCGACCATGCCGGTGGTCTGGTCGGTGTACATGGACTGGTACCCCAGTGGAAGCGACTGGGTGCCGGTTGTGGAGGTGACCGTGCCGAACGGGTCGTAGCCGGCGCGGTAGCGGACATTGGCACTGCTGCTGCTGCTGCTGTTGTCGTCGTTGAGGCCGACGAGGTCGCCGTGGAAGTTTTGGACGACCTGTTGTGCGAAGGCGGTGCCGGTAGCCTCGGCGAGGGGCGTCCCGTCCGGGGTGCGAACGATTGCCGTTGGGGTGCCGCCATTGCGCTGCCAGTTCGCGAGGTTGCTTGTTTGGCCGTCGTAGGAGAACGATTCGGCGGTGGTTCCTGCGGTGCGGGTGGCGACACGGCCAGGGCGTCACGGCCGTAGCCCACCGTGCCGCCTGGCGTGACCGCACCAGTCAGTTCGCCGAAGGTGTTGTAGCTGTAGCTGGTTCCGGAGCCGCGTGCGATTTGCTGTCCGTCGACGTCGTATCCGTATGCCGAGCCATCGGAGGTGGCCGTGAGCCGGTCGGCGAGGTCGTAGCCGGCCGTGATCGCCGCTGCAGGACTGGTCGTGGAACTGGTCCGGTTACCGTCGGCGTCCCATCCGTACGCCGACGATGACAGTGTCGATCCGCTCTGTGTGACGACAGCGGAGCTCAGACGCCCGGCGTTGTCGTATCCGTAGGTGGTGAGCTTGGGGCTACTCGAACAGCTGGACGCAATCGAGTCGCAGACGGTCGCGACACGCCCATCTGCGTCGTAGGTGAGCTTTGCGCCGTAGACGTTCGTCCGTACCGCCTTGCGTGAAATCGTCTGGCTTCTAAGTGCGCGGGTTCTGGTCGTTGGCCATGGCCGCGAGACCCGCCAGGACGCGGGCTTGCCGGACCTGAGCTTCGTGGAGATCGTCACCGTGCTTGAACGGTCGCCGATTCTCGCGTCGACGTCGGTGATGGGGTTGGCTGGTTCTGTGATTAATTGGTGGTGCCATGGTCATTCGGTACGAGTTGAATTTCGACTTACGGGGGAAATTAAAGATGGCAAGACAGACCAGCAAGAAGCTGGATGCCCGCGAGCGGGAACGGCTCGCTCGCACCCGGGTTGATCAGGTACGGCAGGAGCGCGACAGCAAGATCGAAGCGACCCTCGCAGAGTTCTTCACAGCCGGTGACGAACGGGATACCTTGATCGCCCAGTTGGCCCTCGTCGAGAACACGATTAGGCACACCGTTCAAAGCCTTTTCGATCTCGGTGAGAACGCCGGCCGCGTCGCCGATCTCCTTGATCTTGATCCCAAAGAAGTGAAGCGTCTGCGTGGGCTCACGACGCCAAGAACCATCGCAGAGCCGGTCCCCTCCCCCTAGTTGAGCTCAGCAACGTAGGCCTCCGGGAGCGGGAATCCTGCCTGACGCACCAGTTTCTCGATCCGGATCGAGCGGCGAAGTTCCAATGCCGAGGCTTCGGACGGATCAATTGAACGCGAAGCGCCTGCAGTCAGATCGTCGAGGGCCGCATCAGGTCGAAAACATCAGGCTGAGCCTGAACGAAACGGGCGTTCAGAGCCTCAACATGATCCAGGTGGCCGTTTCCTAACATCCGGAGGGCGTCATTGGATTTTCCCGGACTTGATTCGTGCTGTGCTTCGCATCGCATCGCATCGCAACGCTCATGCCTCAGGTGTCTTCAAAGGGCTGGCCAAGGCACGAATCTCCTCAAGGGGGTTGTCGGTCAGCCCCTTCTTCTGAGCGAAGAGGTCAGCTTCCCCGATCGCGGCATCAAGCAATTGGAGCAGAATGTCCTCCGCGTTGGGTGGCACCGCCCCTACGGGTAGAGCTGCCTGGATGAGCAACAGCCGTTCGGTGGCTGAGTACCGTCCCGTCCTCACTCCTGAAAACTTGACTTGGACAACCTCGCCAGGAACTTGATAGACGACGTTGACGCGAAGGGGCGAGTCAACGCCAGCCCGCTCCGATTTCACGCGACGCGCCAATTGCATCACTGCGTCGCCCCACTTTCGCGCGTCCCGACCTGTCCCACCGACCACAACGCCGAGTGATAGGGCCGGTGTCTCAGCGTCGCTCATGGAAGTCTCCCGAGAGGCTGAAGAGGACGTGCCCATTGCTCGGTTGTCAACCGTGGGAGCAAATCTGAGTTGTTCATCACATTCACCGTCCCCCTCCTCCAGCGCCAGACTATCTCTCGCAACGCGGGCTAGCCCGTAGGCCGGACCTCCAACGGGAACGGTCCCGCGGAGACTAGACCAGCATCGCCTACCCATGCAGAATAGTCGCGTTTGACCTGTCCGGAGAGAAGTCGCGCTCAGGTGCGTCAACTGCGACAGGCTGAGGCCCGCATTCGTGTTACGGCCGCGCAAGACAGTGGCATGGCTCTCAGCGGGCTTGGCGGCCGCTTTGTCCGAACTAGGTGGCAAAAGTCCGATCTGGACTGTCACGCGACAGGTGTGCCCCCAGGCAGATTCGAACTGCCGCCCCTGCCTCCGGAGGGCAGTGCTCTATCCCCTGAGCTATGGGGGCCAGGGAAGACACTAGGTTATCAGCATCCTGAGGCCTGGTGGTTCGCCTCGACCGCGAACCGCCGGTCGCACGTCGCGAAAAACGAGCGACGACGGTGACTTTCCGGCTACTGGAGGTGCGAGAGTGCGGCCGACATGAGTTGCTCGGCGTCGCCCGGCTCGCCGAAGACGGGGGAGCTGAAAGTGACCCAGTACTTGGCAGTGAAGACCTGCGCTTCGCCGATCCCGCCCTTCGTGGTGAAGAAACCAGACACCGGCGCGGCGCCGTAGGTGGGGACGGGGTTGCTGGAGGCGATGGCCTTGTCGGTCAGTGACGTCATCAGCACCGGGTTGGGCAGGGCCACTGAGATCTCGATGATCTCGCCGCTGGTCTGGTTGAGCAGCCCGCAGGCGAGGCCCTGGTACGAGAGCGTGGTCTTGGCTGTTGCCGACGTCGCCGTGAAGTCTGGCGCGGTGCCGTAGTTCGGGTTGAACGCGTAGACGTCGTCCGGGGTGAGCAACTCATCGCAGGTCAGCGGCACCGAGGCGCCGGCCGGGGTGGGCGTCGGTGTCGGAGTCGCCGTGGCGCTGGGGGCCGCGCTCGCCGAAGCGCTCGCTGTGCTGCTGCCCGAGGCCGACGGTGTCGCCGCGGGGGAGCATCCGGTCAACGCCGCGAGGGCGAGGGTGCCGGTCGCGAGGACAAGGCCGGTGCGCAGGCGCCGGCTGCGGAGAAGAGAGGGCGAGAAGGTGTCAGTCACGGGTTGACCTTACCAAGCAGGGGGTCGATAACCGGGCCGGTAAGCTTGGTTTTCGTGACCCCCGCCGAGCTTTCCGAATCCCTGTTCGCCCTGATCCAGCAGTTGGGCGAGCGTCGACGCCGGTCGGGAAGCGAAACCACCCTCGATCTGGCCCCCGCCGACGTCACCCTCGAGCGTCCGCGCAATCGCGACCACGGCGACTGGTCCTCCAGCATTGCGATGAAGATCGCCAAACCGCTCGGCTCCACGCCCCGGGAGATCGCCGCGCAACTCGCCGAGAGCCTCGAGGCCCTCCCCGACGTCGCCTCCGTCGAGATCGCCGGCCCCGGCTTCATCAACATCCGCCTCGAGGCCGCCGCCGCCGGCGCGCTCGCCAAGACCATCGTCGACGCCGGACCGGTCTACGGCACCGGCCACCTCTACGACGGCATCAAGATCAACCTCGAGTTCGTCTCCGCCAACCCCACCGGCCCGATCCACATGGGCGGGGTGCGCTGGGCGGCCGTCGGCGACAGCCTGGCCCGGGTGCTCAAGGCACAGGGTGCGGATGTCACGCGCGAGTACTACTTCAATGACCACGGATCGCAGATCGACCGGTTCGCCCGCAGCGTGCTCGCCGCCTACCTCGGCGAGTCCACCCCTGAGGACGGCTACGGCGGCGCCTACATCGGCGACATCGCCGGCCAGGTGGTGGATGAATTCGACGGTGACATCGCGGTGCTGCCCAGGGAGGAGCAGCAGGAGGTGTTCCGGAGAATCGGTGTTGACCTCATGTTCACCGAGATCAAGGAGAAGCTGCACGGCTTCGGCGTGGACTTTGACGTGTACTTCCACGAGGATTCCCTGCATGAGTCCGGTGCCGTCAATCGCGCCATCGCCCGCCTCCGCGAGCAAGGCCACATCTTCGAATCCGACGGCGCCATCTGGCTGCGCACGACCACTTTCGGCGACGACCGCGACCGGGTCATCATCCGCTCCAACGGCGAACCCGCCTACATCTCCGGCGACCTCGGCTATTACCTCGACAAGCGTGAACGCGGCTTCGACCAGAACCTGATCATGCTCGGCGCCGACCACCACGGCTATGTCGGCCGGATGATGGCCATGGTCGAGGCGTTCGGCGACGTGCCCGGCGTCAACCTGCAAATCCTGATCGGGCAGATGGTCAACCTGCTCAAGGGCGGCGAACCGGTGCGGATGAGCAAGCGCGCCGGCACCATCGTGACCCTCGACGACCTCGTCGACGCCGTCGGCGTGGACGCAGGCCGATACTCCCTCGTGCGCTCCTCGAGCGACTCGCAGCTGGACATCGACCTCGACCTGCTCGGCAAGCGCACCAACGAGAACCCCGTCTTCTACGTGCAGTACGCGCATGCCCGCACCCGGTCCGTCGCCCGCAACGCGGTGGCCGCCGGCGTCGACCGCTCGGCATTCTCACCGGAGCTGCTCACGCATGACAGCGAGTCGGCCCTGCTCGGCGTGCTCCAGGAGTACCCGCGGGTCGTCGCCCAGGCCGCCGAGCTGCGGGAGCCCCACCGGATCGCCCGCTACATCGAAGAGGTCGCCGGCTACTACCACCGCTGGTACGACAACTGCCGGGTCATCCCGCTCGGCGACGAACCGGTGACCGACCTGCACCGCACCCGGCTGTGGCTGAACGACGCCACCGGCCAGGTCATCCGCAACGGCCTCGGCCTGCTCGGCGTCTCCGCCCCGGAGCGCATGTGATGGCGGACCGGGCGGCACGAACGCGCCGTCGCCGCGGGATGAGCGTGATCGTCATCGGCAGCCTCACGGTGCTGGGGCTGATCGCCGCGTTCTTCATCGTCGACGCGGGAGCCCGCAGCTACGCCGAGGGGCGGGTCAAGCAGGAGATCGCCGACAACCTCCCCGACACCGTCACCGGTGACGTCAGCGTCTCCATCGGCGGCATCTCTGTGATCGCCCAGTACCTCTCCGGCAGTTTCGACCGGGTCGCACTGACCGCGCCGACCCTCTCCGTCGACGGCGTGGCGGCATCCGTTCGGGTCGTGGCCACGCAGGTGCCGGTCGACCAGGGCAAGCCCGTCGGCGACGTTCGCGGCGTCGTCGACCTGGACCAGGCTTCGCTGAACACCCTGCTGCGCAGCTCGCTGGCCGCGGATGCGCCCGACGCCAAACTCATGCTGGGTGACGGGGAGGTGCGTTACACCGGCAGCCTTTCCGTGCTCGGGTTCCCCGTCGGCTACGAGGCCACCGCCACCCCGACCGCCGTCGCCGACTCGCTGCTCTTCACGCCGACAAGCGCGAAGGTCACCACCGGCTCCGGAAGCGTCGACGCGGGCGAGCTCCTGCCGCTGATCGTCGGCCAGCAGCCGGTCAGGGTTTGCGTGGCGAAGTACCTGCCGGAAGGTGTCAGCCTGGCCCGGGTGAACGTCACGCCTGAGCGGGCGCGGATCACGCTCGAGTCCAGCAGCCTGCTGCTCACCCGCAAGTCGCTTACCACGCTCGGCACCTGCAGCGCCGGCTGAGCCGCTCGCAGCGGTGAATCGCGGCGTAACACCGATTCGGCGCATCCAGCCGCGGTCGCTAGAATTGCCGCAGGTCCCCGCCCTCCGTGCGGCGGCATCTTCACTGGCTTCAGGGACCAACCCGGGTTCGCTCGCCACTCAGTGAGACACCCACTCGACTTTCCCGTGAGGTTTTCACCCGTGGCCACCAACCCGCTCGCCCCCGACTGGCTCGCCCTGCCCGACGACGCCAATGCGCTCGCCGCCGGCCTCTGGCCCGCCTCGGCCATCCGCGACGACACCGGAGAACTCGCCATCGGCGGCTGCAGCGCCGGGTCCCTGGCCGCACGGTTCGGCACTCCGCTCTACGTCGTCGACGAAACGGAGGCCCGCACCCGCGCGGCCGAGCTCCGCACCGCCTTCGAGGCTGAGTTCGCCCGCATCGGCACAAGCGTGCGCATCTACTACGCGGGCAAGGCGTTCCTCTCCACCGAGTTCGCCCGCTGGATGGTGAGCGAGGGGCTGAACATCGACATCTGCAGCGGCGGCGAACTCGCCGTGGCCCTCGCGGCCGGCACCCCGCCGCATAGGCTCGGCTTCCACGGCAACAACAAGTCCCTCGCCGAGATCGACGACGCCTGCCGGCTCGGCGTCGGCACCATCGTGATCGACTCGCCGCTCGAGATCGGCCGGGTCGCCGAAGCCGCCGCCCGGCACGGCGTCGTTCAGGCCGTGCGACTCCGGGTCAACAGTGGTGTGCACGCTCACACCCATGAGTTCCTCGCCACCTCCCACGAGGACCAGAAATTCGGCGTCGTGCTCGAGGACGCCCCCGCGCTGGTCGCCCGCATCCGCGCGGAGGCGAGCCTGCGCTTCGTCGGTCTGCACTGCCACATCGGCTCGCAGATCTTCGGCGCCGACGGTTTCGCCGAGTCCGCGTCCCGCCTGCTGGCCGTGCACGCCGCCCTGCTCGCCGACGGCCCGGTCCCCGAACTCAACCTCGGCGGCGGCTTCGGGATCGCCTACACCTCCGCCGACCGGCCCACCCCGGTCGCCGAACTCGCTGCCCGCCTGGCCGACATCGTGGCGGCGGAGTGCGCCGAGCGCGGCATCCCCGTGCCGGTGATCGCGTTCGAGCCCGGCCGCTACATCGCCGGTCCCGCCGGGATCACCCTCTACGAGGTGGGCACCACCAAGGCGGTGGACGTGGCGGGCAACCCTCGCCTCTACGTCAGCGTCGACGGCGGGATGAGCGACAACGCCCGCTTCGCCCTCTACGGCGCCGACTACTCCGTGCGACTGGCCGGCCGGGTCTCCGCCGCGGAACCCGTGCTCGTGCGCATCGCCGGCAAGCACTGCGAGAGCGGCGACATCGTTGTCGACGCCGACTACCTCCCCGGCGACGTCGCACCGGGCGACCTCGTCGCCGTGGCCGCGACCGGCGCCTACTGCTGGTCCCTGGCCAGCAACTACAACTTCGTCGGCCGCCCGGCAGTGGTCGCCGTGCGTGACGGCCAGGCGCGGCTGCTGGTGCGCGGCGAGACCATCGCCGACCTGCTGGCGCGCGATGCCGGGGTCTCGACCACCGATCAACCGAAGGAATCCGTCCGATGATCGAATACCGCAATCTGCGCGTCGCACTGCTGGGCGGCGGCTCCGTCGGCGCCCAGGTGGCCCGCCTCCTGCTCGAACAGAAGGAGGAACTCGCCAACCGGGTGGGCGCGAGCCTCGAACTGGTCGGCATCCTCGTGCGCGACCTCGACGCGGAGCGCACCGTCGACCTGCCGCGGGAACTGTTCACCACCGACGCCGAATCGCTGATCCTCGGCGCCGACGTCGTGATCGAACTGATGGGCGGCCTCGAGCCGGCGCGCAGCTACATCCTGATGGCGATCAACTCCGGCGCGGATGTCGTCACCGCCAACAAGGCGCTGCTGGCCACGCACGGCCCCGAACTGTTCGCGGCCGCCGACCAGGTCGGCGCCCAGCTGAACTATGAGGCCGCCGTCGCCGGCGCCATCCCGATCGTGCGCCCGCTCCGGGACAGCCTCGGCGGCGACCAGGTCAAGCGCATCCTCGGCATCGTGAACGGCACCACCAACTTCATCCTCGACCGGATGGACACCGAGGGCGACACCCTGGAGGAAGCACTCCGGCTCGCCACCGACCTCGGCTACGCCGAGGCCGACCCGACCGCCGACATCGGCGGCTACGACGCCGCGCAGAAGGCCGCGATCCTGGCCAGTCTGGCGTTCCACACCAACGTCCCGCTCGACTCCGTGTACCGCGAGGGGATCACCGCGGTCACTCCCGCGCAGATCGAATCCGCCCGCAAGGCCGGCTACGTCGTGAAACTGCTCGCGATCTGCGAGCGGCTCGTCGACGCCGCGACCGGCAAGGAAGGCGTCTCCGCCCGGGTCTACCCGGCGATGGTGCACCGCAGCCACCCGCTCGCCGCGGTGCACGGAGCCAACAACGCGGTCTTCGTCGAGGCGGAGGCGGCGGGAAGCCTGATGTTCTACGGGGCAGGTGCCGGGGGAGTGGAGACGGCCTCCGCGGTGCTCGGCGACCTCGTCTCGCTGGCCAGGCGCCACATCGCCGGCGGGCCGGGGGTCGCCGCGTCCAGTCACGCCGACCTGCCCGTGTTCCCGATCGACAGCATCACCACCCGGTATGCGGTCACCCTCGAGGTCACCGACGAGCCCGGCGTGCTCGCCACGCTCGCCGGGGTGTTCAGCGACCACGGCGTCTCGCTCGCCCTGGTCGAGCAGTCGATGACGCCTGCCCAGCCGGGCACGGCCAGTCACGCGCCCGTGTCGTCCACCGCTACCCTTGTCATCGGAACGCACGAGGCGACGGAAGCGGCACTCGCCGCCACCGTGAGAGATCTCGCCGAGAACAAATTCGTCACCAATGTCGCATCCGTTTTGAGAGTTGAAGGAGTCTGATGTCCAGCGAACGAGAGTCCCTGACGCAGCCGGCCGTGAAGACGCAGTCCCGGCAGTGGCGCGGAGTACTGCGTGAATACGCGGACCGCCTGAACATCACGGAAGCCACGCCCATCATCACGCTCGGCGAGGGTGGCACCCCGCTCATTCCCGCCCCCGCACTGTCCGCCCGCACCGGCGCGCAGGTCTGGGTGAAGTACGAAGGCATGAACCCGACCGGCTCCTTCAAGGACCGCGGCATGACCATGGCCATCTCGAAGGCCATGGAGGACGGCGCCAAGGCCGTCATCTGCGCGTCCACCGGCAACACCTCCGCCTCGGCTGCCGCCTACGCGACGCACGCCGGCATCCAGGCCGTCGTGCTCGTGCCGGAAGGCAAGATCGCCATGGGCAAGCTCAGCCAGGCCATCGCGCACAACGCGCAGCTGCTGCAGGTGCAGGGCAACTTTGACGACTGCCTCGACATCGCCCGTGACCTGTCGTCGAACTACCCGGTGCACCTGGTGAACTCGGTCAACCCCGACCGCATCGAGGGCCAGAAGACGGCGGCGTTCGAGGTCGTCGAGGTGCTCGGTGACGCCCCCGACATCCACATCGTCCCGGTCGGCAACGCCGGCAACTACACCGCGTACACCCGCGGCTACACGGAAGAACTCGAGCGCGGCGCCACCACGCGGATGCCGCGGATGTTCGGCTTCCAGGCCGCCGGCAGTGCGCCGATCGTGCTCGGCCACCGGGTCGACCACCCCGAGACCATCGCCAGCGCGATCCGGATCGGCAACCCGGCCTCCTGGGACCTCGCCCTCGCGGCGCAGAAGCTCACGAACGGCTACTTCGGTGCCATCACCGACGAGAAGATCCTCGAGGCCTACCGCATCCTCTCCGCCGAGGTGGGCATCTTCGTCGAGCCGGCCTCCGCGATCAGCGTCGCCGGCCTGCTCGAGCGCGCCGAAGCCGGGCTCATCCCCGCCGGCGCGACCGTTGTGCTCACCGTCACCGGCCACGGCCTGAAGGACCCGCAGTGGGCCCTCCGCAGCGCGGACGGCTCCGACGTGAAGCCGACCATCGTGCCCGTCGACACCGCCGAGATCGCCAGCGTGCTGGGGCTGGTCCACAAGTGACCATCGCCGAGGCCGTGTCCGGCCGTTCAGTGCTCTCCGGGCGTTCCGTCACGGTGCAGGTCCCCGCGACGACGGCCAACCTCGGCCCCGGCTTCGACACTCTCGGCCTCGCCCTCGCCCACTACGACCACCTCGACGTCGCCGTGCGCGACGGACCCGGGGTCACGGTCGAGGTGCACGGCGTGGGCGAAGGAGAGGTGCCGACCGACGAGTCCAACCTCGTCGTGCGCGCCATCATCCACACCTTTGCCGCCTACGGCCAGCCGCTTCCCGGCCTGGGGCTCGTCGCGCACAACGTCATCCCGCACGGCCGCGGCATGGGCTCCTCCGGCGCCGCCATCGTCTCCGGCATCATGGCCGCCAAGGGCCTGCTCGAGGGCATCGTCGACATCGACGCCGAGGCGCTCCTCGCCCTCGCCACGGAGATGGAGGGGCACCCGGACAACGTGGCGCCCGCCCTGTTCGGCGGCCTCACGATCGCCTGGATGACGCCGGAGGGTCCCCGGCACAAGAAGCTGATGGTGCACCGCGGCGTGAAGCCGCTCGTCTTCGTGCCGGAGCACGCCATGTCGACCGCGCTCGCCCGCAGCCTGCAGCCGGAGTCGGTGCCGCACGAGGACGCCGTCTTCAACGTGTCCCGCTCCGCCCTGCTCATCGCCGCGCTGATCCAAAGCCCCGAACTGCTGCTGGCCGCCACCGAGGACAAGCTGCACCAGAGCTACCGCGCCGCGGCCATGCCGGAGACCAACCGGTTGATCACTCTGCTCCGGGAACACGGCTTCGCGGCCGTCGTCTCCGGCGCCGGGCCCTCGATCCTCGTGCTCGCCAGCGACCCCGGCCAGCGGCTCGTCGCCGCCGAGCTCGTCGCCGCCGCGTCGGAAACGCCCTGGCAGGCACTCATGCTCGCCGTCGACTTCAAGGGAGCCACGGTCACCCGCACCGACGCCTGAGCGGGGCAGTCGGGCCGCCCTCGAGGCGGCCCGGCCCCGGAAACGCCGGCCGCGAGGATGTGCCCCGGGTGGGGGCGTCTTCAGCGGCCTGACGTTCTGCTAGGGTTGGACTGTACCCGATGGAACCGTCTAACGAACGGATCCCTTCTCCGGTGCATTCCCTGTAACTCACTGCTATCGCCTCATCTGTGCGTAGCTGTGTGTGTTCACTCCAATCCACATCAACTCAGGATTGGACCACCCGCAGCGCGTGAGACGCTGCACACAGCTTCCCTGGCACACCTTTTTCACGCCAGGGGAAAGGACAATTTTTCGTGACTGACGTCAACCTCCGCACCATCGCTGCGGATTCATCGCACCTGGCCACCCTCCGTGTCGCCGAGCTTCAGGCTCTGGCGCTCGAACTGGGCATCCCGGGCGCATCCAAACTTCGCAAGGGGGAACTCGTGGAGGCAATCACCGCAGAACAGGTCAGGACCAACTCCCCGGGTGACACCGCGGACAGCGCTCCAACCGCCGCGGCGACCCCCGAGGCTCCGACCATCGAGGCTCCCCACACCGACACCGACACCGTCGTCGCCCCGGCCACGGCGCCCCGCAAGCGCGCACCGCGCCGTGCCACCACCGCAACCGCGGCTCCCGCGATTGCCCACGTCAACGCTGACGGCGACCTCGGACTGGGCATCATCCTTCCGGATGCCGCCACGACCACCCGCAGGACCACCGCCCCGGCCACCTACGCCGGCGCATCCGCCGACGGTTCGACCACAGAAGCCGTCGCGCCGGTCGAGAAGCCGGTCCGCCAGGCTCGCAAGCGCGCCACCTCGGTCACCGTGAAGGCGGCGGCAGCCCTCGAGGCCGCCGCGGCCGAGGCCACCGCCGAACTGCCCAACACCGACGTGTCCGACGTCTCGGCCGCTCCGGTCACCACCCCCGACGCCGAGGCCGACGCAATCGTCGAACCGAGCACCGGCCGCTCGCGCCGTGGCAGTGCCCGCGGCAACTCCCGCAACGGCGCCGCCCGCAACAGCATCGACGCGCGCAGCAGCATCGACGCCCGCAACAACGCCGACACCCAGGCCGACGCGGATGCCGTGACGGCCACGGCCCCGGCGTCCGAAGCCCCGGCCGCCGAGGCCGAGCAGACGGCCTGGCCCTCCGAGCAGGGCGAGGCCGACCAGACCGAACAGACCGAACAGCCGCGCCAGGGCCGCAACCGCAACCGCAGCCGCGGCGGCGACCGCACCCAGACCGGTGACGACACCTCGCGCCAGCAGAACCAGCGCCAGGCCGGTCGCAACCAGAACCAGAACCAGGATTCCCAGGCCGACCGTGGCCAGGACCGTCAGGCCCAGGACCGTAACCAGGACCGTCAGGCCCAGGACCGTAACCAGGGTCAGGACCGTCAGGCCCAGGACCGTAACCAGGGTCAGGACCGTAGCCAGGGTCAGGACCGTCAGGACCGTCAGGACCGCAACCAGGGCCAGGACCGCAACCAGGACCGGCAGGCCCAGGACCGCCAGAACCAGGACCGCAACCTCGGCCAGGACCGCAACGGGCCGGACGACGACCTCGGCAGCCGCAGCAACCGCAACCGGTTCCGTGACCGCAAGCGCCGCGGCGTCACCGCCGGCGACGACTTCGAGCCGGAGCTGGGCGACGACGACGTGCTGATCCCGGTCGCCGGCATCCTCGATGTCCTCGACAACTACGCCTTCGTTCGCACCTCCGGCTACCTGCCGGGCCCGAGCGACGTGTATGTCTCGCTCGGCCAGGTCAAGAAGTACAACCTGCGCAAGGGCGACGCCGTCGTCGGGTCGATCCGCCAGCCGCACGAGGGCGACCAGAACGGCCGCCAGAAGTACAACGCGATCGTCAAGGTCGACTCGATCAACGGCCTGACCGTCGAGGAAGCCGCCAACCGGGTCGAATTCCAGAAGCTGACCCCGCTCTACCCGCAGGAACGCCTCCGCCTCGAGACCGAGCCCGGCAAGCTGACCCAGCGCATCATCGACCTCGTCGCCCCGATCGGCAAGGGCCAGCGCGGCCTGATCGTCGCGCCGCCGAAGGCCGGCAAGACCATCGTCATGCAGCAGATCGCGAACGCCATCGCCACCAACAACCCTGAGGTCCACCTCATGGTCGTGCTGGTCGACGAGCGTCCGGAAGAGGTCACCGATATGCAGCGCACGGTAAAGGGCGAGGTCATCGCCTCCACCTTCGACCGTCCGGCCGAAGACCACACCACGGTCGCCGAACTGGCCATCGAGCGGGCCAAGCGCCTCGTCGAGCTCGGCCACGACGTGGTCGTGCTGCTCGACTCGATCACCCGCCTCGGCCGCGCCTACAACCTGACCGCGCCGCCGTCGGGCCGGATCCTCTCCGGTGGTGTCGACGCCTCGGCGCTCTACCCGCCGAAGCGCTTCTTCGGTGCCGCCCGCAACATCGAGAACGGTGGCTCGCTCACCATCCTCGCGTCGGCGCTCGTCGAAACCGGCTCCAAGATGGACGAGGTCATCTTCGAGGAGTTCAAGGGCACCGGCAACATGGAACTGCGCCTGTCGCGCCAGCTGGCCGACAAGCGCATCTTCCCCGCGGTCGACGTGAACGCATCCGGTACCCGCCGCGAAGAAATGCTGATGAGCGCGGACGAGGTCAAGATCACCTGGAAGCTGCGCCGCGCCCTCGCCGGGCTCGAGCAGCAGCAGGCGCTTGAGGTCATCCTCGGCCGCCTCAAGGAGACGTCCTCCAACGTCGAGTTCCTGATGCAGGTCCAGAAGTCGATGCCGACCCTGAACGGGTCAGACAAGGACAAGTAATGTTCGAGTCTGTTCTGACTTTGCAGGCCGAATTCGACGAGCTGCAGTCCGAACTGGCCGACCCGGAGTTGCACTCCAACCCGGCCCGTTCGAAGAAGGTCAACCGGCGCTACGCCGAACTGAGCCGCATCATCGCGGCCTGGAACGAGTGGAAAGAGATCGGCGACAACCTCGAGGCCGCTCGCGAGCTTGCCGCTGAAGACGCCGACTTCGCCGCGGAGATCCCCGGGTTGACGGAACAGCTGGAAGCCGCGGCCGAGAAGCTGCGGCGCCTGCTGATCCCGCGCGACCCGCTCGACGCGCGCGACGTGATCATGGAGATCAAGATGGGGGAGGGCGGCGCGGAGTCCGCATTGTTCGCCGCCGACCTTCTCCGGATGTACCTGCACTACGCCGAGTCGAAGCGCTGGAAAACCGAGATCATCGAGCAGACCACGAGCGACCTCGGCGGGATCAAGGACATCCAGCTCGCGATCAAGGGTTCCTCCAGCGACCCCGCGGAGGGCGTCTGGGCGCACCTGAAGTACGAGGGCGGCGTGCACCGCGTCCAGCGGGTGCCCGCGACCGAGTCGCAGGGACGCATCCACACCTCGGCGGCCGGCGTGCTGGTCTTCCCCGAGGTGGACGAGCCCGAAGAGGTCGAGATCAACGCCAACGACCTCAAGATCGACGTGTACCGGTCCAGCGGGCCCGGCGGGCAGTCGGTCAACACGACCGACTCCGCCGTGCGGATCACCCACCTCCCGACCGGCATCGTCGTGGCCATGCAGAACGAGAAAAGCCAGCTCCAGAACAAGGAAGCGGGCATGCGAGTGCTGCGCGCCCGGGTGCTCGCGCGCCAGCAGGAAGAGATCGACGCGGCGGCGTCCCTCGTGCGCAAGGGCCAGATCCGCACCATGGACCGGTCGGAGCGCATCCGTACGTACAACTTCCCGGAAAACCGGATCGCGGACCACCGCACCGGCTACAAGGCGTACAACCTGGACACCGTCATGAACGGCGCCCTCGACGCCGTGATCGACTCGTGCATCACCGCCGACGAGGCGACTCGCCTGGCCGAGATCGGCGACCACGACTAACCATCCGTCCAGACCGACCTTTCCGGTCGAGGTCGCGCGTTGCGAGGGTCGGCCTCGACCGGAACGGTGTATTTCGGCGGCGGAAACGGCGGGTCGCGCTCCTGGATCAGCCGAGCAGGTCCGCGTGGTGGATCGCCGCGACATCCGGATGCGCGCGGAGACGGCTTTTCAACGCGTTCTCCCCGTAGGTCGTGAAAATCGGGTTCTCAGGGTCGACGGTGATCCCTGGCGCCTGCAGTGACTCGGGCAGGGCCAGCAGGGGGATCGTCGCGTCGAGGGCAGGCCCGAAGAAGAACGGGATCGAGATGCGGTCGTCGCCGATGAGCGGCGAGATCACCCGGTGCACGGTGGCCTTGAGGTAACCGTCGGTGGCCACCTCGAGCAGCTCGCCGATGTTCACCACGAACGCACCGTCGAGCGGGGGAGCGTCGATCCAGCCCGAGTCCTTCTCGACCTGCAGGCCGCCCTTGCCCGGTTCGACGAACAGCAGGGTCAGCACACCCGAATCCTTGTGCGCGCCCACCCCCTGTCTCGGCGTCGGGTCGGACTTGCCCGGGTAGCGCACGATCTTGATCAGCGTGAACGGCTTCTCCGCGAATGCCGCGTCGAAAACGTGCTCGTCGGCGCCGAGCGAGAGCGCCCACGCGCGCATCAGTCGCAGCGCGACGGTGTTGAGTTCCTCCCGCCACAGGGTCATCACCTCGCGCAGCTCAGGCAGGGCGGCCGGCCACTGGTTGGGTCCCTCGAGGCGGAGGTAGTCTGCCCCGCCCGTGGTCCGGGGGCGCTCCGGGCCGATGTCGATCTGTTCGCGCCAGTCGACCGCGCCCTGGGTGAGTTCGCCGCCCACCCGGGTGTAGCCGCGGAACTGTGGGCTCTGCAGATTCTCGATCGCCATCTTGTCGGCCTCGGGAAGGTCGAAGAACGCGCGTGCCGTGCGCATGACCCGGTCGACGAGGTCCGCCGGCACGCCGTGGCCGGTGAGGTAGAAGAAGCCGTACTCGTGCGTCGCCTCGCGCAGGTCGGTGCGGAAGCGCTCCGCTTCCGCCTCGCCCCGGTCGAGGCGGGACAGGTCGAGCACGGGCAGCCCGGGGGAGACGGGGGCGGTGGCGGATTCGGAGATCATGGGCTGAGCGTCCTTCGTGTGCTGCGGTGGTGCGGTGGAGAGGTGGATCGTCGGTGACCTCAGTCGTCGGTGAGGTTGAGCCCGCGGGCCGCTTCGATCGTTTCCGACGTGACGGGCTGGATCACCGCGGGGATTCCGAGGAGCAGCGACTTGGCCGGGGCGTCCTTCGTGACGACGGCGTTGGCGCCGATCGTGCTCCAGGCCCCGATCGTGACCGGTCCGAGGATCTTCGCGCCGGCGCCGACGGTCACCCCGTCGCGCAGGGTCGGATGCCGCTTCTCTCCGCGCACGACCCCGTGGCGGGTCTTCCCGCCGAGGGTGACGCCGTGGTAGAGCATGACGTCGTCGCCGATCTCGGCCGTCTCCCCGATCACGACGCCCATGCCGTGGTCGATGAACAGGCGCCGCCCGATCGTGGCACCCGGGTGGATCTCGATCCCCGTCAGGAACCGGGTGAACTGGGACACCAGCCGGGCCGGCAGCCGGAGGCCGGCCGTCCAGAGGCGGTGCGAGAGCCGGTACGACCAGACCGCGTGCAGGCCGCTGTAGGCGAGGAAGACCTCGGTGTTGCTGCGCGCGGCCGGGTCGTGGGCGCGCGCCATCGCGATGTCCTCGCGGATGGTGGAAAAGACGCCCATTGTCGGCTTCGGCCTGCCCTGTTCCCCGGCCTAGTCCAGCAGGTCTTCGTAGAGCACGGTGGAGAGGTAGCGTTCGCCGAAGCTCGGCATGATCGCCACGATAACCTTGCCGGCGTTCTCCGGTCGTTTCGCCTGCTCGATCGCGGCCCAGACCGCCGATCCGCCGGAGATGCCGGAGAGGATGCCCTCGTCGGTGGCGAGGCTGCGCGCGGTGGCGAGGGAATCGGCGAGGGTAACATCCGTCACCTCGTCGTAGACGTGGGTGTCCAGGACCGCCGGCACGAAGTTCGGGCCGATGCCCTGGATCTTGTGCGGGCCCGGCTTGCCGCCGGTGAGGATGGGGGAGTCGATCGGTTCGACGGCGATCACCCGCACCGAGCTCTTGCGCTCCTTGAGCAGCTGGCCGGCGCCCGTGATGGTTCCGCCGGTGCCGATGCCCGCGACGAGGATGTCGACGGCGCCGTCGGTGTCGTCCCAGATCTCCACGCCGGTGGTCGCACGGTGGATGGCAGGGTTGGCGGGGTTGTCGAACTGGCGGGCGAGCACGGCGCCGGGCGTGTTCGCGGCGATCTCCTCCGCCTTGGTGACCGCACCGCGCATGCCCTCGGCGCCCGGGGTCAGCACGATCTCGGCGCCGTAGGCCCGCAGCAGCAGGCGGCGTTCCTTACTCATGGTGTCCGGCATGGCCAGGATGACCTTGTAGCCGCGGGCCGCGCCGACCATGGCGAGGGCGATGCCGGTGTTGCCGCTGGTGCCTTCGACGATGGTCCCGCCGGGGGTGAGCTCTCCCGAGGCTTCGGCGGCGTCGACGATCGCGATGCCGATCCGGTCCTTCACACTGCCGGACGGGTTGTAGAACTCCAGCTTCACCAGCACGGTCGCGTCGAGGCCCGCGGTGAGGCGGTTCAGTTTGACCAGCGGAGTCCCGCCAACAGCAGCGGTGATGTCGGAGTAGATCTGTGCGGGCATCGGGGAGCCTTTCAATCGGGGTCTGGGACCTCGCCTAGCCTACGGCCACGGCATTGGGCGTGCGAGTGCATTACATTCCAAAGAGTGACAACACCGCCGAGCGACCATTCCATTCCATCCACCGTCGACGAAATCCGCGATCGGGCGATCGAAACGCTCGGCCGGGCCGGCATCGGCGACCCGGAGGTCGACGCCGACCTGCTGATCGGGCATGTGCTCGGCCAGAGCCGCGGCCAGGTGCAGGCCGCCGGCATCCTCCGCTCCGGCCTGGCCGAGACGGATGCCGCCGCGATCCTCGAGCTCGTGCGGCGCCGGGCGCTCCGCGAACCGCTCCAGCACATCACCGGCCGGGCGCCGTTCCGCGGGATCGAGCTGCTGGTCGGCCCCGGGGTTTTCGTGCCCCGGCCGGAGACCGAGCAGGTGGCCCAGTTCGCGATCGACGCGCTGCGGGCGATGCCCGACCCGGAGCCGATCGCGGTGGACCTCGGCACCGGCAGCGGCGCCATTGCGCTGGCCATGGCCGTCGAGGTGCCGCACGCGCGGGTCTTCGCGGTGGAGAACTCGCCGGAGGCGTTCCCGTGGACCACCCGCAACTTCGCCCAGGTCGGCGCCGGCAACGCCACCCTCGTCTTCGGTGACCTGGCCGACGCCTTCACCGAGCTCGACGGCACGGTCGCCGTGGTCATCTCCAACCCGCCCTACATCCCCGCCGACGCGATCCCGCGCGACCCGGAGGTGCGGCTCTTCGACCCGGCCCACGCCCTGTTCGGGGGGCCGGACGGCCTCGACGTGGTGCGGCACGTCTCCCGCACGGCGCTGCGGCTGCTCCGCTCCGGCGGGGTGCTCGTGATCGAGCACGGCGAACTGCAGGGGGCGGAGATCCGTGCGCTCCTCAACTCCGACGGCTGGCGTTCCCCGGCCACCCACCGCGATTACACGTCGCGCGACCGCGCGACCACCGCCGTCGCCCCTGCCGGGGCGCAGGACCGCCGGCCGGGAGGGCTCGGGAAGACGTCCCAGCCTCCGGCAAGTCGCCTGCACTAGAATCGGACCCCAATGACACGCATCTACGACTGCTCGGTCGACACTGAATACGCGGCCGGCATGAGACTCGCCCGCTCGGCCATCGGCCGCGGCGCGCTCGTCGTCATCCCCACCGACACGGTCTACGGCGTCGCCGCGGACGCCTTCAACCCCGACGCGGTGCAGCGCCTGCTCGACGCCAAGGGCCGCGACCGCACGTCGCCGCCGCCCGTGCTCATCCCCGGCATCCCGACCCTCGACGCGCTGGCCCAGGACGTGCCCCCGCCGGTGCGCGACCTCGTGGCCGCCTTCTGGCCGGGCGGCCTCACCGTGATACTCAACGCCCAGCCTTCTCTGGTCTGGGACCTCGGCGACACCAGGGGCACCGTGGCACTGCGGATGCCGCGCAACAAGATCGCGCTCGACCTTCTGTCCGAGACCGGCCCGCTGGCCGTTTCCTCCGCCAACTCCAGCGGACTTCCCTCGGCGATCGACGCGGTCGGCGCGGAGGACATGCTCGGTTCCAGCGTTGCCGTCTACCTCGACGGGGGAGTGGCCGGCACCGACTACGAGCCGATCGGCGACCGCCCCGGCGACACCTCGTCGACGATCGTCGACGCCACCCGGTTCGCCACGAACGGCGGCAAGCTCGTCATCGTGCGGGGCGGCGTGATCTCCCGGGATGACATCGCCGGCGTCATCGGCGACGCCCTCGCGCCGGTCGGTTTCGTCTCCGAGGCGCCGGAGCCGGAACCGGAATCAAAACCGGAGCCGGAGCCGGAATCGAAATCGACAGAACCCGAGACGACCGATACCGTGACGGATGCCGGCCGACCATGACCATATTCGTCATCCTCGCGTTCGTCTCCGCCATCGTCACCTTCGGCTGCTCCTTCGTCGTGCTCAGGCTCAGCCACCGCTACCGGCTCTACCCGAAGATCCGGGAACGTGACGTGCACACCCGGCCGACGCCCCGGCTGGGCGGGATCGCGATCTTCTTCGGCGTGGTCGCGGCCTTCGGCGTCTCCTACCTGATAGCCGGGCAGTTCGCACCACTCCGGCTGATCTTCTCCGACCCGGAGCAGATCCTCGCGATCCTCGGCGCGGCCCTCCTGATCGTGCTGCTCGGCGTGGCCGACGACATCTGGGACCTGGACTGGATGACCAAACTGGCCGGGCAGTTCATCGCCGCCGGCCTGGTGGCCTGGCAGGGCGTGCAGGTGCTGTCGCTGCCGATCGGCGGGCTCACGGTCGGGTCGTCTTGGATGTCGATCCTGATCACGGTGATCGCGATCGTGGTCGTGATGAACATGATCAACTTCATCGACGGCCTCGACGGGCTGGTCGCCGGGGTCGCCCTCATCGCCAACGGAGTGTTCTTCCTCTACAGCTACCTGCTCGTGCGCGACACCTCCCCGAGCAACTACTTCAACCTGGCCTCGCTGATCGCGGCCATCCTCGTGGGCGCCTGCGTCGGCTTCCTGCCGCTGAACTGGCGCCCGGCGAAACTGTTCATGGGCGATGCCGGCGCGCTCCTGGTCGGGCTCCTGATGGCGACCTCGGCGATCGCCATCACCGGCCAGGTCGACCCGACCGCCGTGAACCGGTCCCAGCTGTTCCCCGCGTTCATCCCGATCATCCTGCCGGTCGCGATCCTGATCATCCCGCTGCTCGACTTCGGGCTGGCCGTGTTCCGCCGGGTTCGGGCGGGCAAGTCGCCGTTCAGCGCCGACCGCAAGCACCTGCACCACCGCCTGCTGGACATGGGGCACTCGCATCTGCATGCCGTGCTGATCTTCTACGGCTGGACCGCCGCAGCCTCCATCGGCTGCCTGCTCTACTTCGTGCTGCCCGTCTACTTCGGGCTGCCCACCTGGTATGCCACCATCTTCCTGGTGGCCGCGCTGATCGTGTGCGCGCTGGTCACGCTCGCGCCGCTGAGCCGCCGCAAGGCCGTCGAGGCCGCCAGCCAGCTCGCCCGCCCGATCGACCAACCCGACATCGCCCGGCTGGACCCTCTCGACGAGGCGTCGGTCACGGCAGAGGAGAACGCATGAGCAACACGCCGCCCCGATCCACCCAGCCGACCTCGGTCCCCGTCTTCCGGCGGATCCTCGTGCTCGGCGGGTTCCTCGCCGGCGGCATCGGGGTGGTCGGGGCCGTGGTCGGCGGCCTGGTCGCCGGAGGCACGGGTGTCGTGAGCGCGCTGATCGGCACCGCGATGGCCGTGGTCTTCATGGGCATCACGGCAGGGAGCATCCTGCTCGCCAACCGCTTCGCCGGCAGCCAGGGGGCCGTCGGCGCGTTCTTCGCGATCGTCCTCGGCGGCTGGCTGGTGAAGTTCGTCGTCTTCCTCGTGCTCGTCGTGCTGCTCAAGGACCAGCCGTGGATCGCGCCCGTGGTGCTGTTCCTCAGCATCATCGCCGGGGTGATCGGTTCCCTCGCCGTCGACGCGATCGTGGTGCTGAAGAGCCGGATGAGCTATGCCAGCGACGTGACCCTGCCGGCAGCGTCCACCGAGGACTGAAATGTGCCGCCACGATTAGCCCGGCGGGCCCATTCCTTGGTAGGGTAATGACCGGTTCGCCCCGCGTTGCTCGTGCCTTCGTGCCGGGCAGCCCAGCCCACCATTCGTCATCGCGAGAGCAGAGCTCCCCGCCCCGAACCAGGAGAAAGCGCTGCTAGAAACCGCCGTAAGCCTGATGCTCCCGTCTGCCACCGGTGACGGTGAGTTCCACGGTCCGTCGATCAACGAATTCTTCCCTGAAGCTGTTCTGTTCGCGGGTTCCCCCTTCGAAATCAACCGCATCATGCTCATCCGCTTCCTCGCGGTGGCCGTGCTGCTCCTCGTCTTCTGGCTCGGCACCCGCCGCATGAAGGTCATCCCGACCCGATTCCAGAGCATCGTCGAACTGGGCCTCAACTTCGCCCGGGTCAACATCGCCGAAGACATCCTCGGCAAGAAAGACGGCAAGCGTTTCCTGCCGTTGATCACGACGATCTTCTTCATGGTGCTGTTCATGAACATCACCGGCCCGCTGCCGTTCCTCAACATCGCCGGAACCAGTGTGATCGGCGTGCCGCTCGTGCTGGCCGTCATCGCCTACGTCGCGTTCATCTACGCCGGCGTGAAGAAGAACCCGGGTAACTTCTTCCGCAACGCACTGTTCCCCCCAGGCGTGCCCCCGTTCCTGTACATCATCGTGACCCCGATCGAGTTCATCTCGACCTTCCTGGTCCGCCCGGTCACGCTGACGCTGCGACTGCTGATGAACATGATCGTCGGACACCTCCTCCTGGTGCTCTTCTTCAGCGCCACCCAGTTCTTCTTCTTCACCGCAGACGGCGGCTTCAAGCTCTTCGGAGCCGGCACCCTTGTCTTCGGGTTCGCGTTCACGCTCTTCGAAGTGCTGATCGCCCTCCTCCAGGCTTACATTTTCGCCCTGCTCACCGCTGTCTACATCCAGCTCGCGCTGGCTGAGGAACACTAAACCCGAATTCAGCACTCGCTGTTTTTGGCACTACGGAAGGAAACATACGTGGACGCAACATCCGTTCTCGCGGCAATCAACGGAAACATCGCGACCGTCGGTTATGGCCTCGCGGCCATCGGCCCGGCAATCGGCGTCGGCATCGTCGTCGGCAAGACCATCGAGGGCGTTGCTCGTCAGCCCGAACTGGCCGGCCAGCTCCAGGTCCTGATGTACATCGGTATCGCTTTCACCGAGGCGCTCGCCTTCATCGGTATCGCGACCTACTTCATCTTCGTTTAGTCCTCTTTTCTCTCTAGTCAGGAGGCACGATGTTTAACGCAGTGATTGCAGCTGCAGCGGAGACCGAGACGCGCAACCCGCTTCTCCCGGAGCTCTACGACATAATCTGGTCCGGTCTGATCTTCGTCGTGATTCTGTTCTTCTTCTGGAAGCTTGTTCTTCCGAGGATGCAGAAGCTCCTCGACGAGCGCGCCGAGGCCATCGAAGGCAACATCGCCAAGGCCGACGACGCGCAGCGAAAGGCCGAAGCCGCTCTCGAGCAGTACACGGCCCAGCTTGCCGACGCTCGCGCGGAGGCCGGCAAGATTCGTGAGGTCGCCCGTGCGGACGGCCAGAAGATCGTCGCCGAGCACCGCGAACAGGCCGTTGCCGAAGCCGCCCGCGTCACCGCGAGCGCCAAGGTCCAGATCGAAGCAGAACGTCAGGCGGCCGTCGTGTCCCTGCGTTCCGAAGTCGGCACCCTGGCCATCGACCTCGCATCGGGTGTCATCGGCGAGAGCCTGACCGACGACGCGAAGGCCAGCGCCATTGTCGACCGTTTCCTGGCCGACCTTGAGGCCTCGGAGAAAGCAGCTAAGTAATGGGAAGCGCCACCAGAGAAGCTTTGGCCTCGTCGCGAGCGGCACTGGCCGCCCACGGCGGCACGGCCGATCTGGCGACCGGGGAAGGCCTGTTGAACGCGGGTCGCGTCATCGGAGAGTCCTCGCAGCTCCTGTCGGCCCTCGTCGACCCGGCAACGGATGCCGCACCCAAGGCGGCCCTCGTCGCCACGGTGTTCGGCCCCGCCGTCACGCCCGTCGCACTCGACCTGCTGCAGGCCGTGACCGCGGCGCGCTGGTCGAGCCACACCGACCTGCTCGCCGGGATCGAAGACCTGGGCCTGCGCTGCGCCGCATCCTCGGCCTCCGTTGCCGGAGTGGTCGAGGCCGAGCTCTTCTCGTTCGGTGCGACGGTCGCCGGGAACGCGGAACTCGAGCTGGCTCTCGCGAGCAAGCTCGGCGCGGCGCGTGCCAAGGTCGGACTCGTCGACGCCATCCTCACCGGCAAGGTCACCGACCAGACCCTCGTGATCGTGCGGCACCTCGTGCAGCAGCCGCGCGGTCGCCGGATCGGGGAATTGCTGCGGTACGCGGCATCCGTGGTGGCCGACCAGTCGGGCACCAGGGTCGCGACCGTCACGTCGGCGTCTCCGCTGGCGCCGGCCCAGCTCGACCGGCTGCGCACCCACCTGTCCGCGCGCTACGGGCGCAAGCTCACGATCAACCTGGTCGTGGACCCGTCGCTCGTCGGCGGAGTGCGCGTTCAGATCGGCGACGATGTCATCGACGGCAGCATCGCCACCCGCCTCAAGGATTTGAGACTCCAGCTTGCCGGCTGACCTACGGTCAACCGGAACGAAAACCTCGAAGCGGCAACGTTTCGTTTCAGACAGAACCTGTACACCCCGTACGGGAAAGGGAAGATGATGGCAGAACTAACGATCAGCCCCGATGAGATCCGCGACGCTCTCCAGGACTTCGTCAAGTCCTACGAGCCGAGCAAGACCGCAACCACCGAGGTCGGCTACGTCACCACGGCGGGCGACGGCATCGCCCACGTCGAGGGTCTTCCCAGCGTGATGGCGAACGAGCTCATCAAGTTCGCCGACGGCACCCTGGGCCTGGCCCAGAACCTCGACGAAGACGAGATCGGCGTCGTCGTGCTCGGCGAGTTCGCCGGCATCGTGGAGGGCATGGAGGTGCACCGCACCGGCGAGGTGCTGTCCGTGCCCGTCGGCGACGGCTACCTCGGCCGTGTCGTGGACCCGCTCGGCGCTCCGATCGACGGCCTCGGCCCGATCGAGACCGAAGGCCGCCGCGCCCTCGAGCTGCAGGCCCCCGGCGTCATGCACCGCAAGAGCGTGCACGAGCCGATGCAGACCGGCATCAAGGCGATCGACGCGATGATCCCGATCGGCCGCGGCCAGCGCCAGCTGATCATCGGTGACCGCCAGACGGGCAAGACCGCCATCGCGATCGACACCATCATCAACCAGAAGGCCAACTGGGCCTCCGGCGACGTGAACAAGCAGGTTCGCTGCATCTACGTCGCCATCGGCCAGAAGGGCTCCACCATCGCCGCCGTCAAGGGCGCGCTCGAGGATGCCGGAGTCATGGAGTACACGACCATCGTCGCGTCCCCGGCCTCCGACCCGGCCGGCTTCAAGTACCTCGCCCCGTACACCGGCTCGGCCATCGGCCAGCACTGGATGTACGCCGGCAAGCACGTCCTCATCATCTTCGACGACCTGTCCAAGCAGGCCGAGGCCTACCGTGCCGTGTCGCTGCTGCTGCGCCGCCCGCCGGGACGCGAGGCCTACCCCGGTGACGTGTTCTACCTGCACTCCCGCCTGCTCGAGCGTTGTGCCAAGCTCTCCGATGAGCTCGGCGCCGGATCGATGACCGGCCTGCCGATCATCGAGACCAAGGCCAACGACGTCTCCGCGTACATCCCGACCAACGTGATCTCGATCACCGACGGCCAGATCTTCCTGCAGTCCGACCTCTTCAACTCCAACCAGCGGCCCGCGGTCGACGTGGGCATCTCGGTGTCGCGAGTCGGCGGCGACGCCCAGGTGAAGTCGATCAAGAAGGTCTCCGGAACCCTGAAGCTCGAACTGGCGCAGTACCGGTCGCTCGAGGCCTTCGCGATGTTCGCCTCCGACCTCGACGCGACCAGCCGCCGCCAGCTTGCCCGTGGCGCCCGGCTGACCGAGCTGCTCAAGCAGCCGCAGTACTCGCCGTACCCGGTCGAGGACCAGGTCGTCTCGATCTGGGCCGGCACCAACGGCAAGTTCGACGAGGTCCCGGTCGAGGACGTGCTCCGGTTCGAGCGCGGTCTGCTCGACCACCTCGGCCGCAGCACCGACGTCCTCAAGACGTTGCGCGAGACGAACGTGCTCGACGACGCCACCGTCGCGACCCTCGAGCTCGAGGTCGACAAGTTCAAGCGCGAGTTCCAGACCGGTGAAGGCAAGCCGCTCGCCTCGGTCGGCAAGGAAGAGTTCGAGGCGATCGCCGCCGAAGACGTCAACCAGGAAAAGATCGTGAAGCACCGGCGCTAAGCCACCTGGGGCCCTTTCGAGGGCCCCATGCACGGCCGCACCGGCACATTCACCCACAGACAAGGAAGCACAGGAGACACATGGGAGCGCAACTTCGGGTCTACCGGCAGAAGATCAAGGCTGCCCAGACGACCAAGAAGATCACTCGGGCCATGGAGTTGATCTCCGCCTCGCGCATCCAGAAGGCCAAGGCGCGCGTCGCGGCGTCGACCCCGTTCGCCCGCTCGATCACCCAGGCGGTGTCGGCCGTCGCGACGTATTCGAACGTCGCGCACGTGCTCACCACTGAGCCTGAGAAGATCGAACGGGCCGCGGTCGTCATCTTCGCGTCCGACCGTGGCCTCGCGGGTGCGTTCAGCTCGCAGGCCCTGCGCGAAGCCGAGTCCCTGACCCAGCTTCTGCGGGCCCAGGGCAAGGATGTCGTCTACTTCCTGGTCGGACGCAAGGCCGCGGCGTACTTCAACTTCCGTCGGCGCCCGTCCGAGCGGGTCTGGACCGGTTCCACCGACCAGCCCCAGTTCGAGACGGCACGCGAGATCAGCGACGCTCTGCTCGAAGCGTTCCTCCGGGACGCTGACGACGGCGGAGTCGATGAGATCCACGTGGTCTTCAACCGCTTCGTCAGCATGGTCACGCAGACCCCCCAGGTCGTGCGCCTGCTGCCGCTCGAGGTCGTCGAAGGCGTCGAAGAACCCGGTGAAAGCCAGATTCTGCCGCTGTACGAGTTCGAACCCGACGTGGAAACGGTGCTCGACGCGCTGCTGCCCGTCTACATCGAAAGCCGAATCTTCAACTCCATGCTGCAGTCGGCCGCCGCAGAGCACGCCGCACGTCAGAAGGCCATGCAGTCGGCCTCCGACAACGCGGACAAGCTCATCAAGGACTTCACCCGGTTGTCGAACAACGCCAGGCAGGCCGAGATCACCTCGCAGATTTCCGAGATCGTGGGTGGAGCCGACGCGCTCTCATCCGCCAAGAACTAAACCAGAGAAGAGAGAGCAATGACTGACACCGCAACCGCGCCAGTCCACGCACCGGTTGAAACCGTCGCCGTCGGCCGGATCGCCCGCGTCACGGGCCCGGTCGTCGACATCGAGTTCCCCCACGACTCGATCCCGGGCATGTACAACGCGCTGAAGACCACGATCGTCATCGGGGATGTGTCGACCGTGATCACCCTCGAGGTCGCCCAGCACCTCGGCGACGACCTGATCCGCGCCATCGCGCTGAACCCCACCGACGGTCTCGTCCGCGGCCAGGAGGTCCGGGACACCGGATCTCCCATCACGGTCCCGGTCGGCGACGTCACCAAGGGTCGCGTCTTCAACGCCATCGGTGAAGTGCTCAACGCTGAGCCCGGCGAGAAGATCGAGATCACGGAGCGCTGGCCCATCCACCGCAAGCCGCCGCCCTTCGACCAGCTCGAGTCGAAGACTCAGCTGTTCGAGACCGGTATCAAGGTCATCGACCTGCTCACCCCGTACGTCCTCGGCGGAAAGATCGGACTCTTCGGGGGAGCCGGCGTCGGCAAGACCGTGCTGATCCAGGAGATGATCCAGCGCGTCGCGCAGGACCACGGTGGAGTATCGGTGTTCGCCGGTGTCGGCGAGCGCACCCGTGAGGGCAACGACCTCATCCACGAGATGGAAGAGGCAGGCGTCTTCGACAAGACCGCCCTTGTCTTCGGCCAGATGGACGAGCCGCCGGGAACGCGTCTTCGCGTCGCGCTCTCCGCGCTGACGATGGCGGAGTACTTCCGCGACGTCGCCAAGCAGGACGTGTTGCTCTTCATCGACAACATCTTCCGCTTCACCCAGGCCGGCTCCGAGGTTTCGACGCTTCTCGGTCGCATGCCGAGCGCCGTCGGCTACCAGCCGACCCTGGCCGACGAGATGGGCATCCTCCAGGAGCGCATCACGTCCACCCGTGGCCACTCGATCACGTCGCTTCAGGCCATCTACGTGCCTGCCGACGACTATACCGACCCGGCCCCGGCGACCACCTTCGCCCACCTCGACGCGACGACCGAACTGTCCCGCGAGATCGCGTCGAAGGGCCTCTACCCGGCCGTCGACCCGCTCACCTCGACCAGTCGTATCCTCGACCCCCGCTACCTGGGTGCCGACCACTACACCACGGCCGTGCGCGTCAAGGCGATCCTGCAGAAGAACAAGGAACTCCAGGAGATCATCGCGATCCTCGGTGTTGACGAGCTCTCCGAGGAGGACAAGGTCACGGTTTCCCGTGCCCGCCGGATCCAGCAGTTCCTCTCCCAGAACACCTACATGGCGAAGAAGTTCACCGGCGTCGAGGGTTCGACCGTTCCGCTCAAGGACACCATCGAGTCCTTCACCGCCATCGCCAACGGTGACTTCGACCACGTGGCCGAGCAGGCCTTCTTCAACGTCGGCGGCATCGCCGACGTCGAAGAGAAGTGGGCGAAGATCCAGAAGGAGAACGACTAACCATGGCTGCGGCCCTCAACGTCAGCGTCGTCTCGGCGGACCAGGAAGTCTGGTCCGGCGAGGCAACCATGGTCGTTGCCCGCACCGTGGAGGGCGAGATCGGCATCCTCGCCGGCCACGAGCCGATGCTGGCCATCCTGGCCAGCGGCGAGGTTCGCCTCACCCTGCCCGATGGGAAGAAGATCGTCGCCGAGGCGGCGGACGGCTTCCTCTCGGTGGCCAACAACCTGGTCACCATCGTCGCCCGCAAGGCGGGGCTCGTCTAACCGATTGCTAGTCCTGCTGCCGCCGTCCGAGACCAAGCGTCTCGGCGGCACCGGCGCACCGCTTGACCTGCGCACCCTCACGTACCCGTCGCTGCACTCCAGCCGGCGGGTACTTGTGCGTGCGCTGGTGGGTCTGGCGAAGCATCCGGATGCCATGATGGCCGCCCTCAAGCTCGGCCGCACCCAGGCGGCGGAGGTCGGTCGCAACCGCACCCTCGCGACGTCGGCGACGATGCCGGTACTTGACCGTTACACCGGCGTGCTCTACGACGCCCTGGACGCGGCGACCCTGACCCCGTCCGCGCGGGCCTGGGCCGGGGAGCATGTGCGGGTGCACTCGGCACTGTTCGGCCCGGTCGGCGCCCTCGACCTGATCCCCGGCTACCGGTTGTCGCACGATTCCCGGCTGCCGGAGCTCGCCCTGAAGAAGCACTGGAGCGGCCCCGTCGAGAAGGCGCTGCGCGGTGACGGGCTCCTGCTCGACCTCCGCTCGGCCGGCTACGCGGCCCTCGGGCCGGCGCCGGTGCGGCCGGACTCGCTCTACCTGCGGGTCGTCACCCAGGCGTCCGACGGCCGCACCCGGGCGCTCAACCACTTCAACAAGACCGCGAAGGGCGCCTTCAGCCGCGCCCTGATCGAGCACGCGGAGGCGTTCGACAGCGTGACCGCGCTGCTCGACTGGGCCGAGTCGGCGGGCTTCACCCTGCGCCGCGGGGTCACCGGAGAACTCGACCTGGTCGTCGACCAGCTGATCGGCGCATCCCGGGGCTGACGGAGGCGGCATCCGGCCATAGGCTGGCATCGTGCCCACACCAGCGATGAACGTCACCGTCACCGGCGCAGCCGGCCAGATCGGCTATGCCCTGCTCTTCCGCATCGCGTCCGGGCAGTTGCTCGGGCCGACGACGCCGGTCAACCTGACCATGCTGGAGATCACCGAGGGGCTCGCCGCAGCAGAGGGCACCGCCCTCGAGCTGCAGGACTGCGCGTTCCCACTGCTGCGCGCCGTCAGAGTCACCGCAGACCCCGTGCGGGCATTCGACGGGGTCAACATCGCCCTGCTGGTCGGCTCCCGGCCGCGAGCCGTCGGGATGGAACGGGTCGGGCTGCTCGAGAGCAACGGGCGCATCTTCGGCCCGCAAGGGGCCGCCCTGAACGCGGGCGCGGCCGCCGACGTGCGGGTGCTCGTCGTCGGCAACCCCGCCAACACGAACACGCTCGTCGCGAGCGCGTTCGCCCCCGACATCCCGGCCGAGCGGTTCACCGCGATGACCCGGCTCGATCACAACCGCGGGGTCGCGCAACTCGCCGTGAAACTGGCCGTGCACGTCGATCAGATCCGCGGGCTGAGCGTCTGGGGCAACCACTCCGCCTTGCAGTACCCGGACGTCAACCACGCGACCGTCGGCGGCACGCCGGTCAGGGACCTCGTCGACGAGGCCTGGCTGGTGGACGAGTTCATCCCGCGGGTCGCGGGGCGCGGCTACGAGATCATCAGGGCCCGCGGGGCATCGTCGGCGGCCAGCGCGGCCAGTGCCGCGATCGACCACGTCTACGACTGGGTGAACGGCACCGGCGAGCAGTGGACCTCGGCCGCTGTCGTCTCCGACGGTTCCTACGGCGTTCCCGCGGGGTTGTTCTCCTCGTTCCCCGTGCGCGCCGTCGACGGCCGCTGGGAGATCGTCCAGAGCCTGTCGATCAACGCCTTCGCCCGGGCCCGGATCGACGCGTCCGTCGCCGAACTGATCCAGGAGCGCGAACACGTGGCGTCGCTCGGCCTGCTGCCCTGACCGGCCGCGGCCCGGTGCGTGAGCGCCGGTGGTTGAGCCTGTCACGCTGACCGGGTCGCCCAAGGCTCGACCACCGTCTCGCCCATTGACTTGGCAGGTGCGATACGTAGTCAGTGCTGCGTGCCGCCGACCGCGCCGACCGCGCCAATTGCGCCGCTGCGCGACACGTGCGCCTGGTGCGTAGGGGCGGAAGTGGCGCGCTCGCGGTTGGGCGGATGCCGCCTGCCAGTCCCCGCCGATTGGCTGCCGCTGACGCGTGCCGCCGACCGCGCCAATTGCGCCGCTGCGCGACACGTGCGCCTGGTGCGTAGCGGCGGAAGTGGCGCGCTCGCGGAGGACTGCGCCCGCCGAGCTCGTGCCGCCGACTGCGCGCCGACCGAGCACGCGCCGCCCATTTGGATGCCGCGGCCGCGACGACGCAGCGGCGCAGCCGAGGCCGGCCGCTCAGCGCTCTGGGAGGACGATCCGAAGTTCAGCCGGCGGCGCGGTGGCAGCCGATGACATGGTCGTCGACCAGCCCGGCGGACTGCATCAGGGCGTAGACGGTGGTCGGCCCGACGAAGCGGTAGCCGCGGGCGCGCAGTTCCCGGCTGAGCGCCGTGGACTCCGGCGTGACCGCGGGGATGTCGCCCAGCCCGGACAGCCTCTCGGTGCGGGGCTCTGGCGCGAAACTCCAGATCAGCGCCGCAAGGCTCTCGCCGAGATCACGGGTGACCCTGGCGTTGCCGATGGTCGCCTCGATCTTCCCCCGGTGGCGGATGATGCTCGCGTCGGTGACGAGCCTGGCGACATCCGTCTCGTCCATCGCCGCGACCCGGTCGACGTCGAAGTCGAAGAAGGCGGTGCGGAAGGCCGGGCGTCGCCGCAGGATGGTGAGCCAGGACAGGCCGGCCTGGAAGCCCTCCAGGGACAGCTTTTCGAACAGGAGCCGGTCGTCCCGCAGCGGGCGGCCCCATTCCTCGTCGTGGTACCGGCGGTACTCCGGGTCGGAGCCGGCCCAGCCGCACCGGGGGACCCCGTCGTCGGCCACGGCCGGAGTGGAGGTGGTCACTCGTCGGTCACCGAGGACCTGGTCCCCACGTGCTGGATGCCCTCGTGGTCGAGCAGCCAGGCCTTGGTCCGGATGCCGTTGCCGCCGCTGTAGCCGGTGATCCGCCCGTTGGCGGCGAGCACTCGGTGGCAGCCGATCAGGATCGGCACCGGATTGGCGCCGACGGCGCCGCCGATGGCCCGGCCGGAGCCCGGCCGCCCGATGGACGCGCCCAGCTCGCCGTAGGAGATGACCTCGCCGAATCCGAGTCCGGCCAGTCCCTGCCACACGCTCCGCTGGAAGGCGGTGCCGCCGGTGAGGCGAATCGGAAGGTCGAAGCCGGTGCGGGTGCCGGCGAAATACTCCGCGAGCTCGGTCGCCGCGCGCTCGAGCAGCGGGGACGGCGACTCCGGCGACTGCTCGAGCGGAAGGTGGCCGGCGCGCTCGATCGAGAGCGAGAGGATGCTCTCGGAATCGGCGGTGAGTTCGAGCCGGCCGATCGGGCTGGGGAGGCGAATCAACGAGGGTGCGATGCTGTCCATGTCTCGACTGTAGTCGGCGCCGCCGGCGCGTTCTGGCGGGTTTCGGACACGGCGGGAACGCGCCCGCGCCGGGCCTGGGGAGGGAAGGCCGCCGCCGGTAGTCAGGCCAGCCGCGGATGCGGGTAGTCCCCGGAACGCCCCTGGAAGGCCAGGATGGCGGGGTTCTGGATGACACCCTCGCGGATCTCGATCGCCCGCCGGAGCGTCTCGTTCGCGTCCCAGGCCACGGCCCCGCCGAGGAGCTCCGGCAGGTAGGGGAGCAGGGCCTCGCTGATCTCCCAGGTGGCGGAGTTCCACAGGTAGGAGGGACTGTGGTCGACGGCGTAGTAGGTCACGTTGTCACCGACCGGGAAGGTCGGGTGGTCGAACGACGTGGGCTTCGCCCAGGAGAAGCCCATGCCGGAGTCGCAGGAGACGTCGATGATCAGGGAGCCGGGCATGATCAGCGGCAGGTCGTCTTCGGTCAGGAAGACGAGCGGGACGTTCGGGTCCTGGAGCACGCAGTTGACCAAGATGTCGTAGCCGGCGAGGTACTGCGGGAGGGGCGCCCGGGTGCCGTCGGGGAGGGCGAAGTTCTCGTGCGGGCCCGACCCGTGTTCGAGCTGCACGATCTGGGCGGAGTGGATCGGGGAACTGACCGCCGTGACGTCGCGACTGGTCAGCACGGTCACGTCGTAGACGCCGAGGGCGTTCAACGCCGTCACCGCGCCCCTGGCTGTTGCGCCGAAGCCGATCACCGCGGCCCGGAGCCGGCGGCCGTAGTCGCCGGTCGACCCGGTCAGCGCCAGGGCGTGCAGCACGGAGGAGTAGCCGGCCAGCTCGTTGTTCTTGTGCAGCACGTGCAGGTGGAAGTCGCCGCCGCCGGTCCAGTGGTTCATCGCCTCGAATGCGATCAGGGTCAGCCGCTTGTCGATGGCCAACTGGGTGAGCGCGGCATCCTGCACGCAGTGCGGCCAGCCCCAGAGCACCTGCCCGTCGCGCAGCTCGGCGACATCGCGCAGCAGCGGCTTGGCCAGGAGGATGACATCGCAGTCCCGGATGAGCTCGTCCCTGGTGCCCAGCCCGCCCACCAGCGGCGCGAGGTGGGCATCGGACACGCCGAACTGCTCGCCGTAGCCGGCCTCGAGGAAGATCTGCCGGCGCAGGGCAGGGTCGATCCGCTCCAGGTGCTGCGGATGAAGGGGCAGCCGGCGTTCGTTCGGCTTGCCCGAACGAGACATTACTCCGAGCGTGAGTGGACTCACTGGCACCCCTTTGATTGTTTCCTGTCTAGCACAGGCCTGCGGCCCTAGTCTGGGGTGATGGCAGAGATCGAGTACCGCTCCCTCGGGAAGTCCGGACTCATGGTGTCCACGATCGGCCTCGGCTGCAACAACTTCGGCCGGGCCGGGACCGCAACGGCCGGGCAGGCGGGCACCACCGCGGTGATCGACGCCGCCATCGCGGCGGGCGTCACCCTGTTCGACACGGCCGACATCTACGGCGCCGAGCGGGGCCTCAGCGAGACACTGATGGGCCACGCCCTGCGCGGCAACCGGGACAAGATCGTGCTCGCCAGCAAGTTCGGGATGGACATGAACGGCCTGAACGGGCCGGACTGGAACGCCAGGGGCTCCCGTCGCTACATCCGCCGCGCCGTGGAGGGCTCGCTCCGGCGCCTGCAGACGGACTGGATCGACCTGTACCAGCTGCACCAGCCTGACCCGAACACGCCGATCGAGGAGACGCTCGACACCCTCGATGACCTGATCGGCGAGGGCAAGGTCCGCTACATCGGCCACTCCAACCTGGCCGGCTGGCAGATCGCCGAGGCCGAATTCACGGCCAGGCTCGCGCAGCATCCGCGGTTCATCTCCGCCCAGAACGAGTACAGCCTCCTGGTGCGCGACGCGGAGGACGAGGTGCTGCCGGCCGTCAATGCGTACGGCGTCGGTTTCCTGCCGTTCTTCCCGCTCTGCAACGGGCTCTTCACCGGCAAGTTCACCCGCGAGGGAGGACCGGCCGACAGCCGGATCATGATGATCCGGCGCCACCTGGTCGACGACGCCCCGTGGGACCTGATCGAGGCTTACCAGGTCTGGTGCGACGAGCGCGGGGTGACGATGCTCGTTGCGACCTTCGCCTGGCTGCTCGCCCAACCCGGGCTCACCAGCGTCATCGCCGGGGCAACCAGGCCGGAACAGATCATCCAGAACGCGGATGCCGCGACCGCCTGGCAGCCCAGCGCGGCCGAGGTGGCCTGGATCTCGAGCCTCTTCGCCGTGCCGGCCGCCTGAGCCGCGTGCACCCGGAGATCCTGATCGAGCAGCATCTTCCACGGGCCGGAGCCGAGCGTCGTCCACCGGCTCCCTCTCCGGACGGACGCGGTGGCCCGGTCCTCCCAAGAGAGGACTTCCGAGTCGAGGGCGTCACGGCGAGACTTGAAGAGGACGTTGAGGCACGGAAGGTCGGCCTCCCCGCGGGCGGCCTGTCGGGCTGCCGGACGTCCTGAGAATCGAGGCGAACGTGATGTCGCAATCTTCGGTCAGGTCCGGGTCGATCCACGCCGTGTCCACGGTCCCTTCGCGCTCCGCGGATACCGTGTCGGTGCGTGTGCCGTGCTGGGACGACGTGACCAGGACGCTCCGCCTCGACGTCGTCGACCTCGACGCGAGCACCGACGAGATCCGGTTCCACGGCCACGTGATCGGGTTCATCAGCAGGGACGGCCGGCTCTTCCGGGCCAACGCCGGCACCCGCTTCGAGTCGTCGACGGAGTGTGGACACTACTTCCTCTGGGACGAGGCCGCCGCGATGCTGATCAACGCGTTCGGCATCCCGCTCGACGCCTGACTGTCCTCGTTGCCGGTCCTCCCGACCATTTCGCCTGATCCGATCTTGTGAGTGAGCGCTCACTCATCTAGGATCGAGGGCATGGCCGTCAAACCCGCACGAGCGAAAGCACTGTCCGTCGAGGACCGCCAGGCCATGCTGATCGACGCTGTCACGCCGCTCCTGCTCGAACACGGGCAGGCCGTCACCACCCGGCAGATCGCCGACTGCGCCGGGATCGCCGAGGGCACCATTTTCCGCGCCTTCGGGAGCAAGGACGAGCTGATCCAGGCCGCCGTGGCCCGCCACCTCGACCCCGAGCCGTTCCGTCGGCAGTTGCGGGCGATCGACCCGCTCCTGCCGCTCGAGGACCGGATCCGCGCGATCGTCGCCGTGATGCGCGCCCGGTTCACGACGCTGTTCACCCTGATGAGCGCGCTCGGCCGGCACGGCCCCCCTCCCGGGCACGAGAAGGGGCACCACGTTGCCGGCGAATTCGCCGGGATCCTGGCCGGCATCCTCGCCGACGACCTCGAGCGGTTCCGTGTTCCGGCCGAACGGGTCGGCCAGATCGTGCGGATGGTGACGCTCGCGGCATCCGTGCCCCAGATCCGCGACGGCCCCGACTTCGACGACGCGGAGATCACCGCCCTGATCCTGCACGGCATCATGGGCGCGCCCGTCCAGCACCACTCCGCCGCTACCCCGCACCACGCCCCCTAGGAGAGCCCGATGTTGTGGAAACTGCTCGTGAAATACCTGCGGCCGTACCGGCGCCTGTTGGCGGCGGTCGTCGTCTTCCAGCTGGCGCAGTCGATCGCGTCGCTCTACCTGCCCACCCTCAACGCCGACATCATCGACGAGGGTGTCGCGAAGGGCGACACCGGCTACATCCTCCGCGTCGGCGGGATGATGCTGCTGATCACCTTCGCCCAGATCGTCTGCTCGATCATCGCGGTCTACTTCGGCGCGAAGGCGGCGATGGCGCTCGGACGTGACCTGCGCGGCGCGGTCTTCTCCCGGGTCGGCGAGTACTCCGAGCAGGAGGTCACCCGGTTCGGCGCCCCGTCGCTGATCACCCGCTCCACCAACGATGTGCAGCAGGTGCAGATGCTCGTGCTGATGACCTCCACCCTGATGGTCTCCGCGCCCATCCTCTCCATCGGCGGGGTGATCATGGCGATCCGCCAGGACGTGCAGCTCTCCTGGCTGATCGCGGTGAGCGTGCCCGTGCTCCTGATCGCCGTCGGCCTGATCATCGTGCGAATGGTGCCCCTGTTCCGGGTGATGCAGGCGAAGATCGACACCATCAACCGGGTGCTGCGCGAACAGCTCACCGGCATCCGGGTCATCCGCGCCTTCGTGCGCGAGGACCGCGAGCAGGCCCGCTTCGCCGTGGCCAACGAGGACGTCACCGACTACGCGCTGCGCGCCGGCCGGCTGATGGCGTTGATGTTCCCGATCGTGATGCTCGTGCTCAACGTCTCCAGCGTGGCCGTGATCTGGTTCGGGGCGTTCCGGATCCAGGACGGGTCGATGCAGGTCGGCACCCTGATCGCCTTCCTGTCCTACCTGATGCAGATCCTGATGGCCGTGATGATGGCCACCTTCATGGCCGTGATGATCCCGCGGGCGACCGTCTCCGCCGACCGGATCGGCGAGGTGCTCGGCACGGCCTCGAGCGTGGTTCCCCCGGCCAACCCGGTGAACGCGACCGTCGGCCACGGTGAACTCGCCCTGCTCGACGTGGGCTTCGCCTATCCGGGCGCCGAGCAGCCGGTGCTCAGCAATGTGAGCTTCCTGGCCCGCTCCGGCCAGACCACCGCGATCATCGGCAGCACCGGCTCCGGCAAGACCACCCTGGTGAACCTGCTGCCCCGGCTCTTCGACGCCACAAGCGGCTCGGTGCTCGTCGACGGCGTCGACGTGCGCGAGCTGAACCCCGACCTGCTCTGGGGGCACATCGGCCTCGTTCCGCAGAAACCGTACCTGTTCTCCGGCACCGTGCGCAGCAACCTGCAATACGGCAAGCCCGACGCCACCGAAGAGGAACTCTGGCGGGCGCTCACGATCGCCCAGGCGAAGGACTTCGTCGCGGAGATGCCGGAAGGACTCGATTCCCCGATCGCCCAGGGTGGCACCAACGTGTCCGGCGGCCAGCGACAGCGACTCGCGATCGCGCGCGCGCTGGTCAAACGCCCGGAGATCTACATCTTCGACGACTCGTTCTCCTCCCTCGACCTGGCAACGGATGCCCGGCTGCGCGCCGCCCTCAAGACCGGCACCGACGGGGCGACGATGATCATCGTCGCGCAGCGGGTGTCGACCATCATCGACGCCGACCAGATCCTGGTGCTCGAAGACGGCCGCATCGTCGGCGCGGGCACCCACCATGAACTGCTCGACAGCAGCAGGACCTACCAGGAAATCGTGTCATCACAGCTCACAGCGGAGGAAGCAGCATGAGCGAGGCAACCAGGGAACGGCCCGCCGCGGACCGGCCGCCGGCCCGCGGACCCGGCGGCGGGCACGGCCCGTTCGGCGGCATGAGCGCCCCCGCCGAGAAGGCGATGACCTTCGGCCCGTCGGCCCGGCGGCTGATCGGCAAGCTCAGGCCCGAACGCCTCTGGCTCCTGCTCGTGCTGGTGCTCGCCGTGGTCAGCGTCACCTTCTCGGTGATCGGCCCGCGGCTGCTCGGCGAGGGCACGAACCTCATCTTCTCCGGCATCGTGTCCAAGGCGCTCCCCGCCGGCGTCAGCCAGGTTGACGTCATCGCCGGCCTGCGCGCGGCGGGGGACACGGCCAAGGCGGACATGCTCAGCGGCATGACGCTCACCCCGGGGCTCGGCATCGACTTCGCCGCGCTGTCCGCCGTGCTGCTCTGGGCGATGATCCTCTACGTGCTGTCCTCCGCGTTCAGCTGGATCCAGGCCTACGTGCTCAACGGTGTCGTGCAGCGCACGGTGTACCGCCTGAGGGACGAGATCGAGGCGAAGATCAACCGCCTGCCGCTGCGCTACTTCGACTCTGTTCAGCGCGGCGAACTGCTCAGCCGGGTCACCAACGACGTCGACAACGTGTCGCAGAGCCTGCAGCAGTCTCTCAGTCAGATCGTCACCTCGCTGCTGACCGTGATCGGGGTCATCGTGATGATGTTCCTGCTCTCGCCGCTTCTGGCCGTGATCGCCCTGGTCACGGTGCCGCTCACCCTGGTGACCACGATGCTCATCGCCAAGCGCTCGCAGAAACTCTTCGTGGGGCAGTGGAAGAACACCGGCGAGCTGAACGGCCAGATCGAGGAGACCTTCACCGGGCACGCCCTGGTCAAGGTCTTCGGCCGCCAGAAGGAGGTCGAAGAACGCTTCAGGGTCAAGAACGAGGAGCTCTTCCAGGCCAGCTTCGGCGCCCAATTCATCAGCGGCATGATCATGCCGGCGATGACGTTCATCGGCAACCTCGTCTACGTCGGCATCGCCGTCGTCGGCGGGCTCCAGGTGGCGTCCGGCGCGATGCAGCTCGGCGATGTGCAGGCCTTCATCCAGTACTCCCGCCAGTTCACCCAGCCGCTCGCCCAGCTCGGTTCGATGGCCAACCTGCTCCAGTCCGGTGTCGCATCCGCCGAGCGCGTCTTCGACCTGCTCGACGCCGAGGAGCAGAGCCCAGACCCTGAACCGGCCGAGACCCCGGAGGCCGTGCACGGCCGGCTCGCCTTCGAAGACGTGTCCTTCCGCTACACCGCCGACCAGCCGCTGATCGAGCACATCAGCCTGGTCGCGGAACCGGGACAGACGGTCGCGATCGTCGGGCCGACCGGCGCGGGCAAGACCACCTTGGTCAACCTGATGATGCGCTTCTACGAGCTGGACTCCGGCCGGATCACCCTCGACGGCGTCGACGTGGCGACGATGACCCGCGACGACCTGCGCGGCCGGATGGGCATGGTGCTGCAGGACACCTGGCTGTTCGGCGGCACCATCCGGGAGAACATCGCCTACGGGCGTCCGGACGCCTCGGAGGAGGACATCCAGGCCGCCGCGCGGGCGACCTACGTCGACCGGTTCGTGCACTCGTTGCCGGACGGCTACGACACGGTGCTCGACGACGAGGGCGGCAACGTCAGCGCCGGCGAGAAGCAGCTGCTCACGATCGCCCGGGCGTTCCTGGCCAGGCCGAGCGTGCTCATCCTGGACGAGGCGACCAGCTCCGTCGACACCCGCACCGAGGTGCTCGTGCAGAAGGCCATGAGCGCCCTCCGCGCCGACCGCACCAGTTTCGTCATCGCGCACCGCCTGTCCACGATCCGCGACGCCGACCTCATCCTCGTGATGGAGGCCGGCCGGATCGTCGAACTGGGCACGCACGAGGAGCTGCTCGCGGCCGGTGGCGCCTACCACGCGCTCTACAACGCGCAGTTCGCGGCCCCCGTCGCCGACGACGTCTAGGCCAGGCGAACGGGCTCGCCGGTCAGGCCCGCAGGCGCGCCTCCGCATCGCGGGCGCAGTCGATGCACAGCTCGGCAGCGGGCCGGGCCTCGAGCCTGGCCCGCCCGATGGGCTCGCCTCCCCGCACGCACAGTCCGTAACTGCCGTCGATGATCCGGGCGAGCGCCCGGTCGATGGTGGCCGCCTTCGCCTCGAACTCGCTGTGCACGCCGGAGATCCGCGACCACTCCATCGTGAGCGTCGGACCCTCCGGATCGTGCTCGTCGTCGGCGGTGCCGTTGTTCCGGGCTTCGATCACGTCGTCGAGGGTGTGGGTGATCCGGCCGAGGGCGACGTCAAGGTCGCGGCGCTCCTCCAGCAGCAGTCCCTCGAAGTGCCGCAGGTCAGCGGGGGAGAGCTTCGTCTGGGTGCGCATGGCTGTCCTTTCGAGCGGCTCGCTGCAGGGGCGGAAATGCCACGTCGCGAGGATTGTGCTGTTGAGGATACGCCCGGCCGGCCGCCCTGTCGCGGGGCAGGCGGAGGCCGGTGGACAAATCAGCCGATCGTCACCGGCACCTGGTGCAGCCCGGTGGCACCGTCGGGGATGACATCGCGCACGACCGAGGTCTGCACGAGCCCGGCCGCGTCGGTCGCCCGCACCCGGATGGTGTGCCGGCCGGCGGGGGCCGTCCACTGCCAGCTCCACTGGCGCCAGGTGTCGGCGGAGATCGCGTCGGCCAGGGTCGCGTCGTTCCACGGGCCGTCGTCGACCTGCACCTGCACCGAACGGATGCCCACGTGCTGCGACCAGGCGACGCCGGCGACCGTGACCGGTCCGGCCGGTGCCCGGGTGCCCGCGCGGGGCACGTCGATCCTGGAGGACAGTTTCACCGGGCCGCGTTCGGTCCAGCCGCGGCTGGTCCAGTATGCGCTCTCCCGGTCGAACCGGGTCACGTTCAGCTCGACCACCCATTTGGTGGCCGAGACGTAGCCGTAGAGGCCCGGCACGACCATCCGCACCGGGTAGCCGTGTTCGAGGGGGAGCGGCACGCCGTTCATGCCGACGGCGAGGATCGCGTTGCGGTCGTCGGTGAGCACCTCCAGCGGGGTGCTCGCGGTCCAGCCGTCCTCGCTGCGCGAGAGCACCATGTCGGCGCCGGGCCGTGGTTTCGCCCGGGCGAGCAGCAGCCGGATCGGATAGCCCAGCCAGGTGGCGTTGCCGATCAGGTCACCGCCGACGGGGTTGGACACGCAGGTGAGCGTAGTCGTGCTCTCTTCCAACGGCAGGGCGAGGAGCTCCGCGAAGGTCAGCTCGACCTCGTTCTCAACGAGGCCGGTGACCTTCAGCGTCCAGGTGGCCGGGTCGATCCGGGGCACCTGCAGCGCCGTGTCGATCCGGTAGAAGCCGAGGTTCGGCGTGATCACGGGGGAGAGGCCGTCGATCGCGAGGTCGGCTCCGGGTGGGATCGGGGCCGGGGCGGTGGCCGGGGCAGGCAGGGTGAACCGGGCGCGGGCGGCATCCGTGGCCCGGGTGCCGGCCGACACCAGCTGGCCGCCGATCACGGCGAGCACGCCGAGGCCGGCGCTCGTTCCGGTCGAGGCCAGGAACCGTCTGCGGTCGACGCCGGAGGAGCCCGAGTTCGGGTCCGCGATGGTGCGCGGCAGACGGGTGGTGAGCACCGTGAGCAGCACCGCCGCGACCACCATCGAAGTGACCGAGGGCAGGGCATCGAAGGTGGCGGCGCCGGACCGGGTCAGCACCGCGACCACGGCGAGTGCGCCCGCCGCGACGACGAGCGCCCGGCCGAACGGCGGACGACGGGATTCGAGCACCCCGGCGACGGCGGCCAGCACGAACGCCCCCAGGACGACGCAGACGATCAGCACCGCCTTGTCGCCCGTGCCGAACAGGCCGATGACCAGCTCCTTGACCCAGCCCGGGACGAGATCGATCACGAGGGCGCCGACGGCCAGGATGGGGCTGCCCGCCGGGGCGAGGATCGCGGCGACAAGCTCGGCCGCGCCCAGTCCGCCCAGCGCCGCGGCGACACCGGCAGCGACGGGGCGCCACAGCCGGGACCCGCGCGAGGCGGTGCGGGATCGGGGAGGAGCGTCGGGGGTGGCCATCCGTTCAGCATAGGTTCGGGGGCTGCGAGGCGCGCCGGTCAAGTCCTTACGATTCGCTGCGGCTTTCGGCCGGCTCGGGAAACCGTGCCCGTCAGCATTTCACGAACCGGAAACCTGCCCGACACCTCCACCCGGCCCGCGGCTCCTAGGGTGAAAACACCGGCACCCCGTTTCGGGTGCCGGCACCGAACGCCAATGACGTCGCCGTGAAGACCCGTGCGAAACGCAGACCACCCGCTGCAGCGTCGATGGGTCCTCCGGCTACTCACCGGGCCGCCCTGCCCGCCTTCGACCAGACACCCCGCACCCTCTTCACCCCGAAAGAGAACCCGGATGACCACCCTGCATGTGCGACCCCAAATCTTTGTTCCACCGCTGGAGATCGAGCCGGCATCGCCACCCCGCCCGGCCGAGGCCACGAAGGCACAGTCGCCGTCCCTGGTGATGCTCGTGCTGGTCGCGACGATCGGCATCCTCGCCTACGCGAACTTCCTCCTGAACCCCGCCAGCCGCGGCGACTGGTTGCCGTATTCGATGGTCATCCTCGCGGAGTCGATCCTGATCGGCCAGGCTCTGCTGTCGATGTGGACGATCCTCAGCGGATCCCAGGACCCGCGCGACTTCTCGTTCCACCAGGCCAGGACGGCGTTGTTCCACTCGCGGGAGATCGCCAGGGACGGGTGGGGCGACTCACCGGAACACTGGCCGCTGCACCTGGCCGACGCCCGGGTGTCCGTGGACGTCTTCATCACCACCTACGGCGAAGACCCGGACGTGATCCGGCGCACCGTCGCCGCCGCCCGGAGAATCCGGGGTGAGCACACCACGTGGGTGCTCGACGACGGTGATTCGGATGCCGTGCGCAACGTGGCCGTCGAACTCGGCGCGCGCTACGTACGGCGCCTCGGCAACGGTGGCGCCAAGGCCGGCAACGTCAACCATGCCCTGAGCCTGACCCGGAGCGACTTCTTCGTCATCTTCGACGCCGACTTCGTGCCGGACCCCGACTTCCTGGTCGAGACCGTGCCGTTCTTCGCCGATGACGCCGTGGCGTTCGTGCAGACGCCGCAGACCTACGGCAACCTGCACACGGTGATCGCCCGTGGTGCGGGCTACATGCAGGCCGTCTTCTACCGGTTCATCCAGCCCGGCCGCAACCGTTTCAACGCCGCGTTCTGCGTGGGCACGAACGTGATCTTCCGCCGTCGCGCCGTGGACGAGGTCGGCGGCATCTACACGGACTCGAAGTCCGAGGACGTCTGGACGTCGCTCATGCTGCACGAGCGGGGCTGGCGCACGATCTACATTCCGCTGTCCCTCGCGGTCGGGCAGGCGCCGGAGACGGTCGAGGCGTACACGAAACAGCAGCTCCGCTGGGCCACCGGCGGCTTCGAGATCCTGCTCCGGCACAACCCGCTGAGCCCCCGCCGACGGCTGACCCTGGACCAGCGCCTGCAGTACCTGGTCACGGCATCCTTCTACCTGACCGGGATCTGCCCGCTCCTGCTGCTCCTGGTGCCGCCGCTGGAGATCTACTTCGACCTGCGCCCGATGAACCTCTCCACCACGGTCTTCACCTGGCTGGCCTACTACGCCGGGTTCTACCTGCTGCAGATCATGCTCGCCTTCTACACGATGGGGTCGTTCCGCTGGGAGACGCTGATGCTGGCGACCATCTCCTTCCCGATCTACCTGGCCGCGCTGACCAACGTGATCGTGGGCAAGGAACAGCACTGGCACGCCACGGGGAACCGCACCGCGGCCAGTTCGCCGTTCAACTTCATGATCCCGCAGGTGCTGTTCTTCGCCTTCCTCTCGCTCACCTCGGCGGTCGCGATCTGGCGGGACGTCGGCAACGGCGCGCCCACCCTGGCCACGGCCTGGAACGTCACCAACACGCTCATCCTCGGCGTCTTCGTCGTGGTGGCGCTGCGTGAGGTGAGCGGGCAGCGGGCAGCCCGGCGGGCGGCCGGGCGCCTCGCCCGGTCGGCGGCCGCCCGGAAGACCCCGCCGCCCGGCCGTGACCGTGCCGGCCATGACCGTGCCGGCCACGGGATCGCGGTCGCCTCGTGACCTGGCGCAACCGGTTCAGGCTCCTGGCCGGCCTCGCGGCCGTGTTGGTCCTGGTGGCCGGCCTCACGATCGTGTTCAACCAGCGGCAGGCCCGGGTGGCGAGCATCTCCGCGTCGATCGAGGCGGAGCGGTACCCGGTCGGCATCGACTACGGCGGAACGGTGATCGACCGGTTCGTCGACGCCGGAACCCGGGTGCACGCCGGCCAGGACCTGTTCTCCCTGCAGAGCTCCTCACTCCAGGCCGACCTGGCCGAGGGTTTGGTCAAGCCGGACACGGTCGCGTACAGCGTCGCCGCCAGCGGCATCATCACGTTGAAGGCCTCGGTCGACGGGACCGTCACCGACCTCAGCACCGAGCGCGGGTCGTTCGTGCAGGCCGGCCAGGTGCTGGCGATGATCGACCGGGCCGGGTCGCTCTTCGTCTCGGCCGACTATGCGCTCACCCCGCGCGACTACGCCAGGGTCGAAGACGGCGCTGCCGTGGACATCCTGCTGCCCAATCAACGGCAGGTCAGCGGGCGGATCGAGTCGATCGAGGTGCAGACCGCCGACGGCAGGGCCGAGACCACCGTGCGGGTGGCCAGCGACCAGCTGGTTGACGGGGACAACAACGGGCTGGTCGCCCGCGGCACCCCGGTCACCGCCACTCTCATGCTCCGCGACGACGGCGTTCTCGCCGGGGTGGGCGACGGCGTGAGCGACTTCCTGCGGAAGATCGGACTCTAGATGGCAGCGCATCGGCCGGGTGACATCGGACGGTTCGCCGCGGGCCTGGCGCTCGCGCTGCTGGCCCTCTCCGGCTGTTCGGCGGCCGGGGCCAGGCAGGCGGAGACCGGGGACGCCTCCGGCAGTGGAGGAGCCGACATCTTCGCGGGGGACACGATCGCCCCGCTGGTCGCGGGGGTGCCGGAGCGCACCGTCGCAGCCCTGCCGGCGGCGCGGCTGGCGGTCGGCCTGATTCCGCCCACCAACCGGTGGTTCTCCGGGCTGGTCTTCGGGGAGGTGTCGATGCCCGTCTTCCCGCTGCCGCTGTCGTTCCAGCTGACCGCGGGCGGATTCGCGTTCGGGGTGCCCACCGTGACAACCGGACCGAAAGCGATCATGGGCGGCTTCACCGGGGCGATCACGGCGGATGTCGGCGCCCGCCGCCAGGTCGTCACCGGCTACGACGAGGCCTCGGTCACCATCACGCAGCGGGACGACGACGGCGAGATCGGCCGCACCGTGATCGCCGAGGGGTCCCCGTTCGTGAGTTTCACCGCCACCCGGGACGTCGACGTGCGCCTGGCCACCGCGATGACCGCCACGGGCGAGGCTGCGGGCGGCGAGGACGCAGCCGGAGGCGGCGGCCCCTGGACGGTCGAGGTCGCCGGAACCCGGTACGGCCTGGCCGGCGCCGGCACACTGGACGAGCGCGGAACCACGCTCGCGCTCCGGGCCGGGCAGACCGCCACCTGGTACGCGATCGCCGAGGGAGGGTCGCCGGGCCGATTCGCCGAGGCGGCCCGGCATCCGCTTGTCGGCACGAGCCTGGCCTACACGATAACCGCCGACCGGGCGACGACCAGCCTGCGCTATCGCACCACGGACGGCGGCCCGACGCTCATCGCGGCGATGCCGCACCAGTCGGATCGAGCGGCCGGCACGGAATGCTCGCTCGGCAGCTACCCGAGCGTCTACGGCGAGCTCCGGCTGTGCGCCGGGACGGCCCTGGCCTGGTCGGTGCCCCGGCTCGACGCGGCCGGTTCGCTCGACCTGGCCGGGCTGGACGCGGCCGCAAAAGAACGATTGGCCGCGCAGGTAGGAGCGGATGTCGACGGCACCGGTGCGTTCCCCGAGGACACCTACTTCGGCGGAAAGGCGCTGTACCGGGCGGCGAACCTGCTCAAGGTCGCCGAGCAGGTCGGCGCCGACCGGGCGGCGGCCACGATCCGGAAACGCCTGGTCGACGAGCTCGGCCGGTGGTTCGAGCCGACCGGATGCTCGGACCGGAGCACCCGCTGCTTCGTCTACGACCCGGCCGCGCGCGGCCTGGTCGGCCTGGCCGCGTCGTTCGGGTCCGACTCGTTCAACGACCACCACTTCCACTACGGCTATTTCCTCTACGCGGCCGGGGTCGCCGCCGCGGACGACCCGGCGCTCGCCGCCCGCTGGGCGCCCGTGCTCAACCTGCTCGCCGCAGACCTGGCCACGAGCGGGCCGAGCGACGTGTTCCCCCAACGCCGGGTGTTCGACGCCTATGCCGGCCATTCCTGGGCCAGCGGCACGGCCCCGTTCGCCGATGGCAACAACCAGGAGTCCAGCTCGGAGGCGGTGACGGCCTGGAACGGCCTCGCCCTCTGGGCCGCGGCGAGCGGACAGGCAGAGCTCCGCACCGAGGCCGCCTGGCTTCTCTCGGCCGAGGCGGCATCCGCCCTCGCCTACTGGACGGACTTCCCGCGGGACGATCCCGTCTACTCCGGGTTCGAGCACCCGGTCAGCTCGCTGGTCTGGGGCGGCAAACGCGACTACGCGACCTGGTTCAGCCCCGAGCCGAGCGCCATGCTCGGCATCCTCGTGCTGCCGATGAGCCCGGTCGCCGGCTACCTCGGCGGCAACCCCGACCGGGTGCGCGCCAACCTCGCCGACGCGGCGCCGAACGGGTTCGACGTTCTCTTCGGCGACTACCTGCTGATGTATTCCGCGCTCGCCGGGCCGGATGCGGCCGCCGCCGCGCTGAGCGCCGTCGCGGCGCTGCCGGCCGACCGCATCGACGACGGCAACAGCCGCGCCTACCTGCTCGCCTGGCTCTACTGCCGCCGCTGACAACCGCCGTTGGCGCCCGCCGGAGCGGACGCCCAGTGGAATAGGGCAGGATCGAAGGATCATGGCTACTCTCACCGCGCTCCCGCACGTCACCGACCCGGACATCCTGTTCGAGGCGTTCGAACTCTGGGCAGGGGAGCAGGGTCTGGCGCTCTACCCGGCCCAGGAGGAGGCCGTGATCGAGATCGTGTCGGGGGCCAACATCATCCTGAGCACCCCCACCGGCACGGGCAAGTCGCTGGTCGCCGTCGGAGCGCACTTCGCCGCCCTGTCCGCCGGCAGGCGCACCTTCTACACCGCCCCGATCAAGGCGCTCGTCAGCGAGAAGTTCTTCGCCCTCGTCGACATCTTCGGCGCCGAGAACGTGGGCATGATGACCGGCGACTCCTCGGTGAACTCCGACGCCCCGATCATCTGCTGCACGGCGGAGATCCTCGCCAACCTCGCGCTGCGCAGCGGCGAGGACACCCAGGTGGACCAGGTCGTGATGGACGAATTCCATTTCTACGGCGACCCCGACCGCGGCTGGGCCTGGCAGGTGCCCCTGCTGCTGCTGCCGCGGGTGCAGTTCATCCTGATGTCGGCCACCCTGGGCGACGTCACGGTCATCGCCGACGACCTCTCCCGGCGCACCGGCCGGCCCACCGCGGTCGTCACCGGCGTGGAACGGCCCGTGCCGCTGCACTACTTCTACGAGACCACGCCCGTGCACGAGACCGTGGAGGACCTGCTCAAGACCGGGCAGGCTCCGGTCTACATCGTCCATTTCGCGCAGGCGGCCGCCCTGGAACGCGCGCAGGCGCTGAGCAGCGTGAAGGTGGCCACCAAGGAGCAGAAGGAGGCGATCGCGGAGCTGATCGGCGGGTTCCGCTTCACCACCAGCTTCGGCAAGACCCTGTCCCGGCTGATCCGGATGGGCATCGGCGTGCACCACGCCGGGATGCTGCCCAAGTACCGCCGACTCGTCGAGCAGCTCGCCCAGCGCGGCCTGCTCCGGGTCATCTGCGGCACCGACACGCTCGGCGTCGGCATCAACGTGCCGATCCGCACCGTGCTGTTCACCGCGCTCACCAAGTACGACGGCGTCAAAATGCGCCAGCTGAACGCGCGCGAATTCCACCAGATCGCCGGGCGGGCCGGCCGGGCCGGCTACGACACCGCCGGCACCGTCGCCGTGCAGGCGCCCGATCACGAGACCGACAACCTCAAAGCGACCCTGAAGGCCGGCGACGACCCGAAGAAGAAACGCAAGATCATCCGCAAGAAGGCGCCGGAGGGCTTCGTCTCCTGGGGCGAGCCGTCGTTCCAGCGCCTCGTCGCGGCCGAGCCGGAGACCATGCAGTCGAGCATGCAGATGACCGCGGCGATGCTGATCAACGTGATCGGGCGCGGCGGCGACGCGTACGCCCACGTCCACTCGCTGGTCTTCGACAACCACGAGCCGTGGAAGCGCCAGCTCGCGCACGCCCGGCGGGCGCTGGGAATCTACAAGACGCTGCGCGCGGCGGGAGTCGTGGAGCAGAACGTCGACCCGCGGACCGGGCGCACGGACATCCGCCTCACCGTGGACCTGCAGCCGAACTTCGCGCTCAACCAGCCGTTGTCCCCGTTCGCGCTCGCCGCGTTCGACCTGCTCGACGTGGAAGACCCCGGCTACGCGCTGGACATGATCTCGATCGTCGAGGCGACCCTCGACGACCCGCGCCCGGTGCTGATGGGCCAGCAGTTCGCCGCGCGCGGTGAGGCTGTGAACGCGATGAAGCGGGAGGGGATCGAGTACGACGAGCGGATGGCGCTGCTCGAGGAGATCACCTGGCCCAAGCCGCTCGAGGAACTGCTCACCTACACGTTCGACACCTACAAGGAATCGCAGCCGTGGATCGCGGACTTCGCCCTGCGCCCGAAGACGGTCGTGCGCGACATGTACGAGCGGGCGATGTCGTTCGGCGAGTTCATCGCCTTCTACAAGCTCGCCCGCAGCGAGGGCGTCGTTCTGCGCTACCTGTCGGACGCCTACCGGGCCGCCAGGCAGACCATCCCGGACGAGGCGAAGACCGAGGACCTGCTCGACCTGATCGAATGGCTCGGCGAGCTCGTTCGCCAGGTCGACTCGAGCCTGCTCGACGAGTGGGAGGAGCTCATCCACCCCGACCTCGCCGTGCACGAGGCCGGGGCCCATTCGGTGCTGCCGCCGGCCCCGCGCCGGCTGACGACGAACACCCGAGCCTTCCGGATCCTCGTGCGCAACGAGCTGTTCCGCCGGGTGCAACTGGCGGCGCTCGAGCACTACGACGAGCTCGGCGAACTCGACCGCGAACACGGTTTCACCGCGGATGCCTGGGCCGACGCCATGGACGGCTACTTCGCCGAGCACGACGAGCTGCTCGCCGGGGCGAATGCGCGCGGGGCGGGCCTGCTGATCCTCGACGAGGGCGCCACCGAATGGACCGCCCGGCAGATCTTCGACGACCCGGCCGGCGACCACGACTGGGGCATCAGCGCCACGATCGACCTGGCCGCCTCCGACGAGCTCGGCGCGGCCGTGCTTCGGGTCACCGGGGTCAACCGGCTGTAAGGCGGCCTCCGGCCTCCGGCCTCCGGCATGCGGCGGCACCGGAGTACGGTGGGGGCATGCCAACGACCCACGTTCCAGATGCCCCGATCCGCACCGGCCTGATCGGTTTCGGCACCTCCGGCCGGCTCTTCCACAGCCCCTTCATCGACGCGAACCCCGAGTTCTCCCTCGACCTGATCGTGACGAAGGACCCGGCCCGGCGCGCGGTGGCCGGCGAACGGTATCCGCGGGCCCGGCTGGTGGACAGCTCCGACGACCTCTTCGCGGAGGCCGCGAACCTCGACCTGGTCGTGATCGGTTCGCCGTCGGCCACCCACGTGCCGCTCGCGCACGCAGCCCTCGACGCCGGGCTGGCCGTCGTCGTCGACAAGCCGTTCGCGGTGACGAGCAGGGACGGCCGGGCGCTGATCGAGAAGGCCAACCGGCTGGGGCTCCCGCTGACCGTGTTCCAGAACCGGCGCTGGGACGGTGACTTCCTCACCCTGAAGGCCCTGCTGGATGCCGGGAGGCTCGGCACGGTGCGCCGGTTCGAGTCGCGGTTCGAATGGTGGAAGCCCGAGCAGTCGAAGTCCTGGAAGGCCGCCGCGACGATCACGGAGGGCGGTGGCGTCTTGTTCGACCTCGGCGCGCACCTGATCGACCAGGCCCTGGTGCTGTTCGGCCCGATCGACGACATCTACGCCGAAACCCTCACCCGGCGCCCGGGCGGAACCGCGGACGACGACACCTTCGTGGCCCTGCACCACGGCTCAGGGGTGCGTTCACACCTCTGGATGAACGGGATCGCGGCGCAGGCCGGCCCGCGGTTCCACGTGCTCGGCTCGGAATCCGGCTACACCAAGTGGGGCCTCGACGGCCAGGAAGAGGCGCTCAAGGCCGGCGCGCGGCCGACCGATCCCGGCTTCGGCGTCGACGACGAGTCGACCTGGGGAGTGCTGGGAATCGACGGGGCCCTCACCCCGGTGCCCGCCGAGCGGGGCAGCTACGTGTCGTTCTACACCGGGCTGGCGGATGCCCTGCTCCGGGGAGCGCCGGTGCCGGTCGACCCCGAGGATTCGCTCAGGGTGATCAGCATCATCGAACGGATCAACCTGCTCACGCACTAGCTGCTTACACACTGGCTGCTCACGCACTGGCTGCTCCCGCACCTGCTGCTCCCGCACTGGCTGCTCCCGCACTGGGTGCGGGCGCCCCGCCCGGGCGTCAGCGCTTGGCGGTCCAGTCGAGATTGATGATGTTCCTGATGTAGATGTTCTCGCCGAGGCCCGAGACTGACGGGTTCATCCGCAGCAGCTGCTGCACCGGCAGGTCGAAGCGTTGGGCGATGGCGAAGAAGTCGTCGCCCTCGACGACCGTGTACGTGCTCAGGTTGCCGGCGGCATCCGTGGCCGGGGCGCCGCGCGCGCCCGCGGTGGCACCCTGGTCGACTGCCGGCCCGTCCGGGAGCGGCACGGCCGGCCCGGCCTCGGCGTTCGGGGTCGTCTCCGGCGCCGGCGGGTTGGGGATGATCACCTCCGGAACCGTGGGTGTGGGCGTCGGCGTGGGGGTCGGCGTCGGCGTCGGCGTGACGAGCACGGTGGCGGTGACGACGGGCGCAGGGGGAGTGGAGCACCCGGCGAGGGCCGGGAGGAGAACCGCGACGGCGAGGCCGGTCAGCGCAACCCGTCCGAGCCTTCGGGCCGCGGCGCCCGGCCTGGGCTGCGTCCGGCGCGGCCGAACGCGGCCGTGGTCGTGCCTGTCGTGCCTGTCGTGCCTGTCGTGCAACGTCGTGACGGTGCCCATGCTCATCCCCCCGGAAACAGGTCGGCGTCTCGGCCGGCGTCCGGCCAGTTTAGGCCGTCCGGGCCGGAATCGGCTGACTCGGCAGCAAAAGCGGGCTGCCGATGGCTGTTTCAGTCGCTCAGCATTCGATCACGTTGACGGCGAGGCCGCCCTCGCTGGTCTCCTTGTACTTGGTCATCATGTCCAGGCCGGTCTGGCGCATGGTCTCGATCACGGTGTCGAGGGAGACGAGGTGGGTGCCGTCGCCGTGCAGGGCGAGCCGGGCCGCGGAGACGGCGGTCGACGACGCGATCGCATTCCGCTCGATGCAGGGCACCTGCACCAGGCCGCCGACCGGGTCGCAGGTGAGCCCCAGGTGGTGTTCCATGGCGATCTCGGCCGCGTTCTCGACCTGGCGGGGGGTGCCGCCGAGCACGGCGCAGAGCGCACCGGCGGCCATGGCGCAGGCAGAGCCGACCTCGGCCTGGCACCCGCCCTCCGCCCCGGAGATGGAGGCGTTCGCCTTGACCAGGGAGCCGATCGCGACCGCGGTGAGCAGGTAGCGACGGATGCCGGCGGCGTTCGCCCCCGGCACGAATCGCAGGTAGTAGTGCCCGACGGCGGGGATGATGCCGGCGGCTCCGTTGGTCGGGGCCGTCACGACCCGCCCGCCGGAGGCGTTCTCCTCGTTCACGGCCAGGGCGAACGCGTGCAGCCACTCCGTCGACGTGTCGCGTTCACGCACCGGCTGACTCTCGTATTCCTCCAGCTGCATGCGAACGGCGGCGGCCCGCCGTTTCACCTTGAGACCGCCGGGCAGGATGCCGGTGGCGACCAGTCCGGCCTCCACGCAGACGTGCATGGCGTCCCAGATCGCGTCGAGGCCCGCATTGAGGCGGTCGGGGCCGTGGATGGCCTCCTCGTTGGCGCGGGCGACATCGCAGATGGACGCGTCGTGCAGGTCACAGAGCGCCAGGAGTTCGGCGCTGGACGCGTACGGCATGGGGGCGGCGGCGAGCGTGCGCACCTGCGGCTGGTCGCCGTCGCGACGGATGAAGCCGCCGCCGATCGAGTACCAGGTCTCGTCGAAGAGGGGCGCGGCATCCGTCTCGCCCCACGCCCGCAGGGTCAGCGCGTTCGGGTGGCCGGGCAGCCGGGTGCGCGGTTCGAAGCTGATGTCGTCGCGCCGGACCGGGATGGGGTGGCTGCCGGCGAGGAGGAGCGTGGCACCCTCGGCGAGGCCCGACCAGGCGTGGCGGACCGCCTCAGGGTCGCAGCTTTCCGGCTCGAGCCCGGCGAGGCCGGCCAGGATCGCGTCCGGCGTGCCGTGGCCGAGGCCGGTGGAGCCGAGCGACCCGTAGAGCGAACAGCTGATCCGGGCGACGTCGCCCAGCCTGCCGGATTCGGCCAGGTGGGTGGCAAAGGTGAGGGCGGCCCGCATCGGGCCGACCGTGTGGGAACTGGATGGACCGATCCCGATGGAGAAGAGGTCGAGAGCCGACACGTACGCTGTCATCCGACCATCGTACGGCGCGGGTCGGGCTTCGGCGGGAGGCGGTCGCGGGAGCGGCGCCGGGGGCTAACCGGCTGTGCGTGCCCCGACGAGGAGCCGGGCGTGCTCGATCTTGATGCAGCGGTCCATCACGACGGTGAGGCCCGCGGCCTCGGCGGCCCTGGCGGCGGCCTCGTTCCAGACGCCCAGCTGCAGCCAGACGGTGGACGCACCGACCGCGATGGCCTCGTCGACGACCGGCGGGACGTCGTCGGCGCGCCGGAAGACGTCGACGATGTCGGGGACCTCCGGCAGCGACGCAAGGTCGGGGTAGGCCTTCTCGCCGAGGATGACGTCGGCCCGCGGGTTGACGAAGTAGACCCGGTAGGCGCCGGTGCCCTGCAGGTACGCGCCGACCTCGTTGCTCGGCCGGTCCGGCCGCGGGGAGGCCCCGACGATCGCGATCGAGGATGCGCCCCGCAGGATTCGGCCCACGGTGTCGTCGTCGGGTTCGGGCCAGGTGCTCGTGGTCATGGTGTTCCTCCTTGTGCCGGCCGGGACCGGAGCGCTGTCGCCGATCTGCCGTTTCATTACCTGCAACGCCCGAGCCAGGGTCGCCCATTCCCGCACGGGCCGCGCGGCTGACAGGATGGGCTCATGGTGCAGTCAGTGGAGACGGTTGTCGTGGGCGGCGGGGCGATGGGGTCGGCGACCGCGTGGCAGCTGGCCAGGCGGGGCCGCGGGGTGACGCTGCTCGAAAGGTTCGCGCCCGGGCACACCAACGGGGCGTCGCACGGCGCCTCCCGCAACTTCAACACGGCCTACTCCGACCCGACCTACGTGGCGATGCTGGCTGAGGCGCTGCCGCTCTGGCGGGAGCTGGAGGCCACGACCGGATCCCGGCTGCTGGAGCAGGTCGGTGTCGTCAATCACGGGCCGAACCGCGACTTCGACGCCGTGGCCAAGGCGCTGGCCGGTGCGGGGCTCAGGGCCGGGTTCCTCTCGGTGGAGGCCGCGGCGGAGCGGTGGCCGGGCATCCGCTTCGACGGCAGGGTACTGCACACCCCCGACGCCGGCCGGCTGAACGCGGATGCCGCGGTGAGAGCCCTGCAGGCCGCCGCGGCCGCCGCCGGAGCCTCCATTCGGCATGAGACCCGGGTGCTGCGCCTCGAGGTGCTCGGGGACGACCGGGTGCGGGTGACCACCGAGGCCGGCACCATCGAGGCGCGGCGCGCCGTCGTGACCGTCGGCGCCTGGACGAGTTCGCTGCTGGGCGGAGTGCTCCCGGTGCCGCGGCTCCGGGTCACCCAGGAGCAGCCGGCACACTTCGCGCTGCGGGACCGGTCGACGGATGCCGCGGCCGCCGCCGAGACCGGGTGGCCCGGCTTCAACCACGCCTTCGACCCGGCCGAGGCTCGGTACGGCTACTGGTACTCGCCGGTCTACGGCATGTACACGCCGGGCCAGGGCGTCAAGGCGGGCTGGCACGGCGTGGGGGAGGTCACCGACCCCGACGCTCGCAGCTTCCGGCCGGAGCCGGTTCAGCTCGCGGCCCTGCAACGCTATGTGCGCGACTGGCTCCCCGGCGCCGACCCCGACGCCTGCGACCCGGTCAGCTGCACCTACACGACCACGGTCGACGAGGACTTCGTGCTCGACCGGGTCGGACCGGTCGTCGTCGGCGCGGGATTCAGCGGGCACGGTTTCAAGTTCACGCCGACGGTCGGCCGGATTCTCGCCGACCTGGCCACGGACACTGCCGCGGCCCCAGCCCTGTTCGCTCTCTCCCGGGAGCCCGGCCCCGGCCCGGGCGGCTGGCTCGTGCGGCGCTAGCGCGGATCCGCGCGCATCCGCGCGGTTCTCGCGTGCCTGGGGTCAGGCCAAGTGCACGGCGACCAGGGCGAGGGCCGCGATCAGGGTCCAGGAGAGCAGGCCGACGGCCAGGGCGCGGCCGCCGGTGCGGAGGATCGTGTCGAGGTCCACCGCCGCGCCGAGACCGAACAGGGCGGTCGCGAGCAGGTAGGTCTGCAGGATGTCCGCGCCGGCGAGCAGCCCGCCGGGGAGCGGCACGAACGTGCGCAGCAGCACCGCGGCGAGGAAGCCGGCCACGAACAGGGGCAGGATCGGCGGCCGGGCGACCGGGACATCCGTCGCCGGGCCGCGCGCGTCACGGCGCCGCTCGCGCACCGCCACGGTCGCCACGATCGGCGCGAGCATGAGCACCCGGGTGAGTTTCACGACGACGGCCACGGCGAGGGCGGCCGGGCCGGCCACCTGGGCGGTGGCGACGACCTGGCCCACGTCGTGCACGCCCGCACCCACCCAGTGCCCGAACTGCAGGTCGGTCAGGCCGAGCGGATGCCACAGCACCGGCAGCACGGCAATCGCCAGGGTTCCGCACAGGGTGACCAGGGCGATCGGGGTCGCGGTCTCCTCATCCTTCGCCTTGACCACGCCGCTCATCGCCCCGATCGCGGAGGCGCCGCAGATCGAGAACCCGGTCGCGATCAGGAGCGGCTGGTTTCCCGGCAGGCCGAGCCTCCGGCCGAGCCAGAGGGTGCCGGCGAAGGTGAGCAGCACGATCGCGACGGTGGTCACGATCGTCAGCCAGCCGAGCCCGAGGATGTCGACCAGGCTGAGTTTGAGCCCGAGCAGCACGATGCCCAGCCGCATGATCCGGGTGGCCGCGACGGAGAGTCCCGGGGCCAGGACGCCGGCCAGGGCCGGGCGCAGCGCCGGCAGCTGGCCGGCCGCAATGCCGAGCACGACCGCGACGGTGAGCAGCGGGAACCCGGGCACGACCGCGTGGACGATCCCGGCGAGGACGGCGGCGGCGGCCGCGACGAGCACACCCGGCAGCCACATTTCTCCGAGCCTACGCCGCCGGGCGGTCCGCCCGGAACCGGCCTGGTGCCCGCGTCCCGCCCGCGGAGCCTCGTCACCGCCCCGTCGATCCCCGCCGAGATGAGAGAAAAGCCGCCTTTTCCCCGGGGAAAAGACGGCTTTGCTCTCAGTTCGGCGGAGTGGTCGGCGGGTGTTGGCGGGCGCCGAGCGGTCAGCGGTGGTGGAAGCGGGCGACCATCGGGCAGTCGAACGGGTCCCTGGCGGAGAGCCCGACCTTGTTGAGGTAGGCGATCACGATACCGTAGGACTGGAACAGGCCCGTCTCGGTGTAGAGGATGTTGTGCGACTGGCAGTATTCCTTGGTGATCTCCTGCGCCTTTCGCAGGTGCGGGCGAGCCATGTTCGGGAACAGGTGGTGCTCGACCTGGTAGTTCAGGCCGCCCATGAAGGTGTCCATGAACGTGCCGCCGCGGATGTTCCGCGAGGTCAGCACCTGGCGACGGAGGAAGTCCACCTTGCTCTCGTGCGGCAGCTGCGGCATGCCCTTGTGGTTGGGCGCGAAGGACGCTCCCATGTACACGCCGAAGACGGCGAGCTGCACGCCGATGAAGGCGAAGGCCATGCCGAGCGGCAGGAAGTAGAAGATCACGGCGACGTAGAGGATGATGCGGGTCGACAGCATGCTGATCTCGAGCCAGCGCTTGTCCACCTTGCCGCGACCGAAGACCGTCTTGAAGCCCTGCACGTGCAGGTTGAACCCCTCGGCCATCAGCAGCGGGAAGAACAGGTAGCCCTGCTTGCGGGTGACGAACGAGCCGAGCCAGCTGACCTTCGCAGCGTCCTCCTCGCGGAAGACGATGAAGTCGGGGTCGATGTCGGGGTCCTTGCCGACCACGTTCGGGTTGGCGTGGTGGCGGCTGTGCTTGTTCATCCACCAGGCGTAGCTGATGCCGACGAACAGGTTGGCGAGGATGCGGCCGGCGCGGTCGTTGGCGGGACCCGACTGGAAGACCTGGCGGTGCGAGGCCTCGTGGGCGAGGAACGCGAACTGGGTGAGGATGATGCCGAGAACCGCGGCGATGATCAGCTGGTACCAGCTGTCGCCGAGCAGCACGAAACCGGTGGCGGCGCCGGCGGTGGCGAGCACCAGCAGGGAGAAGACGAACCAGTAGAACCCGGTCGCGCGCTTCAAGAGCCCCAGGTTGCGCACGGTGTGCAGCAAGGATGAGTACTCGGTCGTGGGATTCTTCGAGTCGCCGCCCGGGCGGGTCTTGACGATGCGCACCGTGGGTGCGACGGTTGCTTCCGACATGAGGCCTTTGGTCTGAATCTGGACTTCTCAGTCGGTAGTGGAGCAATTACTCGTAAAACAGATATCGCAAGTGTACGGGCGGGACCCCGGCTGATGGTGTGAATTCACACGTGTTTCCCAGTCGTTATATGCCATCCGAGGCATATCAAGGCGGCTTCAATGCGACTTTCGGAACCAAGGATTCGGGACGGAATCCGTTCGCGTCAGCGCCAGCTGGGTAGCCAGATGTGCAGCTGCCAGAACAGGAACGATGTCTGCGTCCCGGTCCAGAGCGGATAGAAGTAGGCGCTCACCAGTGCGGCGGCGACGAGGGAGCCGACGAGGACGCGGATGCCGGTGCGCCGGCCGCCCGCACCGTCCCCCAGCCCGGGCACCAGGCCGAGGAAGATCCCGATCGCACAGGTCAGGCCGAGCAGCAGGTACGGCTCGAACGCGATCGTGTAGAACTGGAACACGGTGCGGCCGAGGTACATCAGCCAGGGCAGGTATCCGGCGACCATGCCCATCAGGATCAGGCCCACCTGCCATTCGCGGTAGCGCGCGAGCCGGTAGACGAGGTACAGGATCGCGGCCGTCGCGGCCCACCAGATCAGCGGGTTGGCGATCCCCGTGATCGCCTCCGCGCAGGTGCTGAAGTCGCAGCCGTTCTCGCCCAGCGACGAGCCCCGGTAGTACATGCTCGTCGGGCGGATCATGAACAGCCAGGTCAGCGGGTTGGCCTGGTACGGATGCGGCGTGGCCAGGCCGACGTGATAGGTGTAGGCGGCCACCTGGTAGTGCCAGAAGCTCTGCACCGAATCGGGCACCCAGGCCAGGGCCCCGGTCCAGGCGGCACCGGGGGAGGCCGCCCAGTTGCGGTAGAAGCCCTCGGAGGTGACGACCCAGCCGGTCCAGGAGAGCAGGAATGTGGTCACCGCGACGGGCACCAGCAGGAGGAAGGTGGCCGGCGCCTGTTTGAGCACGGCGGCGCTCCACCAGAACGCGACGCCGGCCCGCCGGCGGGCCAGCGCATCCACGACCACCAGGTAGACGCCGAACGCGGCGAGGAAGTAGAGGCCTGACCACTTGACGCTGCAGGTCAGCCCGAACGCGAGGCCGGCGGCGAGCAGCCAGGGTCGCCACCAGAGGGTCGGACCCCAGCCTGGCTCGCGCCCGGCCTCCCGGCGCCGGGCCATCCACTCGTCGAGCCGGCCGGCGTGCCAGTCCCGGTCGAGGAGCACGGCGCCGAAGCCGAGCAGCGCGAAGAACATGACGGAGTTGTCGAGGAGGGCGACCCGGGACATCACGATGGCGTTGCCGTCGATCGCGAACAGGAAACCCGCCAGCACCGCGAGCACCGTCGACCCGAAAAGCTTCTTCGCGATCAGCATCAGGAGCACGACCGCGAGCACGCCGATCACGGCGGTCACGATCCGCCAGCCCCAACTGCTGTCCGGGCCGAAGGCGGCCATTCCGAGCGAAATGAGCCATTTGCCCAGCGGCGGGTGCACGACGAAGGCCGGGTTCATCGTGAAGATGTCGGTGTGCCCCGACGCGAAGAGCGCATCCGCCTTGTCCGGCCACGTCGATTCGTATCCATTGGTGAAGAGCGTCCACGCGTCCTTCACATAGAAGGTCTCGTCGAAGACGAGGGAGTGCGGGCTGCCGAGGTTCCAGAGTCGCAGGATCGCGGCCAGCGCGGTCACTGCGAGGGGGCCGGCCCAGGAGAACCAGCGGCTGTTGAGGAGCACCTGACCATCGTAGTGAGCCGCGACTGCGAGACTGGGAGCATGATCATCCTCGCTGCCACCCCGATCGGAAACCTCGGCGACGTCTCCCGTCGGCTCGTCGAGGCCCTCACGACCGCGACGGTGATCGCCGCCGAAGACACCCGCGTCACCGTGCATCTGCTCAAGGCCCTGGGCATTGAGAACCGGCCGAAACTGATCAGCCTGCACGACCACAATGAACGCGGCAAGGCGGCCGAGCTGGCCGAGCTGGCCCGGGACACGGATGTCCTCGTGCTCAGCGACGCGGGGATGCCCACCGTCTCCGACCCCGGATTCCATCTTGTCGACGCGGCGGTCGCGGCCGGCGTGGTCGTCTCGGCGCTGCCCGGCCCGTCGGCCGTGCTCACGGCGCTCGCCGTGTCGGGGCTGCCGACCGACCGATTCACCTTCGAGGGCTTCCTCCCGCGCAAGCACGGCGACCGGGTCACCGCGCTGCGCGAGGTGGCGGCCGAGCGGCGCACCATGGTCTTCTTCGAGTCGCCCAACCGGCTCGCGGCATCCCTCACCGACCTCGGAGCCGTGCTCGGCGCCGACCGCCGTGTCGTCGTGTGCCGGGAGCTGACCAAGTTCTACGAGGAAGTGAAACGGGGCACCGCGGCCGAACTGGCCGAGTGGGCCGCGGCGGGCGTCAAGGGCGAGATCTGCATCGTCGTCGCCGGCGCCGAGGCGCGCGTGCTCGATCTGCCGACCGGAGTCGCCGAGGTGCTCGCCCTGGTCGCGGCCGGCGCCCGACTGAAGGAGGCCGCCGCGGATGTCTCCGCCGCGTCCGGCCTCGGCAAACGCGACCTCTACGAGGCGGCGCTGCAGCAGAAGTCCGGCGGGACCGCGCCCGACAAGCCGGACTACTCGGACCTGCCGCTCGGCTGACCTGGCCCGTTCTCCCCCGTCCTGCCGCTTCCTGTCGTGAGGGCCGCCAGGTTCGCACTGGGGAACAAATGAGGGATGCTCGTGGTTAACCACGATAGGTGACAGCCTGACAGGCGACACCGGAGGTGACCGATGACACACGCGGTGAGGTTCTCCCAATACGGCGGCCCGGAAGTCCTCGGGATCGTCGAGATTCCGGATCCCGTTCCCGGCCCCGGCGAGGTCGTCGTCGACGTTGTCGCGGCGGGATTGAACCCGGTCGAGACGGCCATCAGAGAGGGTCGTCTCGACGTGGAATGGCCTGCGCGTTTCCCGGCCGGACAGGGCAGTGACTTCGCCGGAATCGTTCGGCGGCTCGGCACCGGCGTCACCGGATGGAAGGTCGGTGACGAGGTGATGGGGCACACCGTCCGCGGCGCACAGGCCGAACTCATCGCCGTTCCGGTGACCGACATCATCCGCAAGCCCGATTCCCTGGCCTGGGAGGTGGCCGGCAGTCTGTACGTCGCCGCGGCCAACGCGTGGCGGGCCGTGCAGGACGTGAACCCCCGCCCCGGCCGCACCGTGCTCGTGCACGCCGCCGCGGGCGGGGTCGGCGGCATCGCCGCCCAGCTTGCCCGGCTGCGCGGCGCCACCGTGATCGGGACGGCCAGCCCGGAGAGCTTCGACCGCCTCCGCCAGCTCGGGGTCGTGCCGGTCGAGTACGGACCGGGCCTCGCCGAGCGGCTGACCAGGCTCGCACCGAACGGAATCGACGCCGAGTTGGATCATCGCGGCGATGCCTCCCTCGCCAACCTCCGCTCCTCCGACACGACCGACACCGTGCTGCTCGCCAAGATCGCCCGGATGGTGGCCGACCGTCAGATCGTCGTGCCGGTCGCGGCGATCTACCCCTTCGACCAGGTGCAGGACGCCTACCGCGAGCTCGAGGCCGGGCACGCGCACGGCAAGATCGTGCTCGGCCTGCACCCGGTCGGATACACCCTGCAGAAGGTGCGGGGTCTCACCATGCGGGAATCCGAGGCCACCGTGGACAAGCCCGGCCGGGTCGCCGGGCCGCCGGCCCGCGAGGTGCTGCCGCCGGTGTTCGGGCATCCGCCGACCCGGCGACCGAGTTCACCGGTGTTCCACTCCGGTGAGGGCCGCCGGGGGCTCGCGCCGTAACAGGGCAGGCGCCATCCGCTGCTCCCAGTAGGCTGGAGGGCATGTCCGACGGCTCATCCTTCTACATCACCACGCCGATTTTCTACGTGAATGATGTCCCTCATATCGGGCACGCCTACACCGAGGTGGCCGCCGATGTGCTCGCGCGCTGGCACCGGCAGGCCGGTGAAGATGCCTGGCTGCTGACCGGCACCGACGAACACGGGCAGAAGATCCTGCGCACCGCCATCGCCAACGGCGTCACGCCGAAGGAATGGGCCGACCGCCTGGTCGAGACCGCGTGGAAGCCCCTGCTGCAGACCGTCGACATCAAGAACGACGACTTCATCCGCACAACCGACGAGCGCCACGAGGTGAACGCGCAGAAGTTCCTGCAGCACCTCTACGACGCCGGGCACATCTACACGGGTGAATACGAGGGCTTCTACTGCGTGGGCTGCGAGGAGTACAAGCAGCCGAGCGACCTCATCGACGGCACCGGCGAATTCGCCGGAGTGCAGGTCTGCGCGATCCACTCGATCCCGGTCGAACTGCTGCATGAGAAGAACTACTTCTTCCGGATGAGCACCTTCGCCGACCAGCTCCTCGCCCTCTACGAGGACAACCCCGATTTCGTGCAGCCCGCCGCCGCCCGCAACGAGGTCATCTCCTTTGTCAAGCAGGGCCTGTCCGACCTGTCCATCTCCCGCTCCAGCTTCGACTGGGGCATCAAGGTGCCCTGGGACGACAGCCACGTCGTCTACGTCTGGTTCGACGCGCTGCTCAACTACATCACCGCCGCGGGCTACGGCCACGACGACGAGAAGTTCAGCCGGCTCTGGCCCGCCACCCACATCGTCGGCAAGGACATCCTCCGTTTCCACGCCGTGATCTGGCCGGCCATGCTCCTCGCGGCCGGTATCGAGGTTCCCCGCCGGGTCTTCGGCCACGGCTGGCTGCTGGTCGGCGGCGAGAAGATGAGCAAGTCCAAGCTCACCGGCATCGCCCCGAGCCAGATCACCGACACCTTCGGCTCCGACGCGTTCCGCTACTACTTCATGCGGGCGATCAGCTTCGGCCAGGACGGGTCGTTCTCCTGGGAGGACCTCTCCGCCCGCTACCAGTCCGAGCTCGCCAACGGGTTCGGCAACCTCGCCTCCCGCGTGATCGCCATGGTCGTGCGCTACTGCGACGGGGAGATCCCGACCCCCACGGTGTTCTCCCAGGACGACGACCTGATCCGCGCCACCGAGAAGCGGGCCACGGATGCCGCGGGCGAGGCCATCTCCCGCCTGGCCATCCACGAGGCGATCGCCGCGATCTGGGAGCTGGTCGACGAGCTCAACGGCTACATCACCAGCCAGGAACCGTGGGCCCTCGCCAAGGACCCGGCCAACCGGGCCCGGCTCGAGGCCGTGCTGTTCACCGCCGTGCGCGGGCTCGGCACCCTCGCCGTGCTGCTCTCGCCGATCGTGCCCCAGGCCACCGCGAAGCTCTGGCAGGCGCTCGGCGGCAGCGGCGAGCTCACCGACGTGCGCATCGACCAGGCCTGGCAGTGGACCGGTGGGACCCACGTGTCCCCGCTCGAGGCGCTCTTCCCCCGCATCGAGGCCACGGTTGGCTGACACTCCGGGCTCGGCCACCGAACCGGTGCGCCGCCGGGAGCAGACCGCGGGCCGCGACCTGCGCTACCCGCCGCTGCCGGAGCCGCTCGTCGTCCCGGTCTACGACAACCACACCCACCTCGAAATCGCCGACGGCGACGAGGGGCTGAGCGTGGCCGAACAGCTCGACCGGGCCTCCAGCGTCGGCGTCCGCGGCGTCATCCAGGTCGGCGGGGACCTGGCGACGTCGCGCTGGTCGGCGGCGGCCGCGGGAGCCGAGCCGCGCATGCTCGCGGCCGTCGCCATCCACCCCAATGAAGCCCCCGTCTATGAGGCCGCCGGCACCCTGGACGACGCCCTGGCCGAGATCTCGGCCCTCGCCGCGCTGCCCCGGGTCGTCGCCGTCGGCGAGACCGGCCTGGACTTCTTCCGCACCGGTCCGGAGGGGCGCGCCGCCCAGCACCGGTCGTTCGAGGCGCACATCGAGATCGCCAAGCAGCACGGCCTCGCCCTGCAGATCCACGACCGCGACGCCCACGCCGACGTCATCGAGACCCTGCTCCGGGTCGGCGCCCCCGAACGCACCGTGTTCCACTGCTTCTCCGGCGACGCCGAGATGGCGAGGATCTGCGCCGACAACGGCTGGTACCTCTCCTTCTCCGGCACCGTGACCTTCAAGAACGCGGACGACCTGCGGGGCGCCCTCGCCGCGATACCGCGCCGGCTGATCCTGGTCGAGACGGATGCCCCGTTCCTCACCCCCGCGCCCTTCCGCGGCCGCCCGAACGCCCCCTACCTTCTGCCGCACACGCTCCGCGCCATGGCCGACCACCTCGAAACGGATGTCACCATGCTCGCCGCCCAGATCTCCTCGAACACCGAGCTCGTCTACGGGCGGTGGGACGCCGAACCGGTGACCGCGCCCGACGCCGTGACCTCCACCCGGACCGCCCCCCGGGGAGGCATCGCGTGACCGAACCGAGGCACGGCTACCCGGCGGGCGAGGAACCCGCGGCGCCGACGGTCGACTCGCAGTCCGGAACCGCGGACCCGGACGTCGACGCGGACCGCGTCCCGGGGCGTCACGCCGCCCCGGCCGAGCCGGCTCCGGTGGTCGAGGAACCGGCCGAGCCGGCTCCGATGGTCGAGGAGCCGGTGGTCGGGCGACCCCGCACCCTGCTCGGCCCCGCCGAGATCCGCGACCTCGCCGAGATGCTGGGCGTCAACCCCACCAAGAAGCTCGGCCAGAACTTCGTCATCGACGGCAACACCGTGCGCCGGATCGTCAAGGTCGCCGCCATCAGCGCCGCCGACACCGTCGTGGAGGTCGGCCCCGGCCTCGGTTCCCTCACCCTCGGCCTGCTCGAGACCGGCGCCCGGGTCGTGGCCGTCGAGATCGACGAACGTCTCGCCGAGCAACTTCCGCTCACCGTCGAGCTCATGCACGAGGGCGCGCCGCTGACCGTCATCCGTGCCGACGCGCTCAAGATCACCGAGATCCCCGACGCGCCGACCCGACTGGTCGCCAACCTGCCCTACAACGTGTCCGTGCCGGTGCTGTTGCACCTGCTCGAGCACTTCGCCTCGATCCGCGCCGGTGTGGTGATGGTGCAGGCCGAGGTCGGCGAGCGCCTCGCCGCCCCGCCGGGCTCGAAGGTCTACGGCAGCCCGAGCGTCAAGGCCGCCTGGTACGGACAGTTCCGCACTGCGGGCAAGGTCAGCCGCCAGGTGTTCTGGCCGGTCCCGAACGTCGACTCGATCCTGATCGCCTTCGAACGACGGGCAGTCCCGCTGGAAAGCGAGGAACTGCGCCTGGCCACCTTCGCCCTCGTCGACGGGGCCTTCCAGCAGCGCCGCAAGATGCTGCGGCAGTCGCTGTCCAGCGTGCTCGGCGACTCGGCGAGAGCGTCGACGATCCTGGCCGAGGCCGGGATCGACCCCACCGAGCGCGGCGAACAGCTCACCGTCGATGACTTCCTCGCGATCGCCCGCGCCTGGCGTTCCGGGGCACGAGAAGCCGATGCGGCTGGGCTAGGTTAGTCACATGACCAACGCGGCCGCATCTCCCATGGTGCACGCGAGGGCACCGGGCAAAATCAACGTCTTCCTCAAGGTCGGCGCCGTGCTCGAAGACGGCTACCACGAGGTGGCAACCGCCTACCAGGCGGTCTCCCTCTACGAAGACGTGCGTGCCTACCCGGCCGACGACTTCTCGGTCGAGTTCAACGGATCGATCGACACCTCCGGCCTGGCCGTCGACGGCAGCAACCTCGCGATCAAGGCCGCCCGGGCGCTGGCCCGCAAGGCAGGCTTCCGCGGCGGCGTGCGCCTGTCCATCGAGAAGAACGTCCCGATCGCCGGCGGCATGGGCGGCGGGTCCGCGGATGCCGCGGCCACCCTCCTCGCCTGCGACACCCTGTGGGGAACCGAGGCAAGCAGGGACGACCTGCTCGGCATCGCAGCCACCCTCGGCGCCGACGTCCCGTTCTCCTTCACCGGCGGCACCGCGATCGGCACCGGCCGCGGCGACCGGCTCAGCCCGGCCCTGGCCAAGGGCCAGTTCCACTGGGTCCTCGCCCTCGCCGAGTTCGGCATGTCGACGCCCGCCGTCTACAGCGAACTCGACCGGCACCGCGAGCGGCACGCCCAGGACATCTTCCCGGCCCAGCTCCAGCCCACCGTCGACGCCAACGTGCTGCAGGCGCTCCGCGCCGGCGACCCTGCCATGCTCGCCGAATCGCTGCACAACGACCTGCAGGCGCCGGCGCTGCACCTCGCCCCCGGACTGGCCCGGGTGCTCGAACTCGGCGAGGCGAACGGGGCGCTGGCGGGCATCCTCTCGGGCTCCGGCCCCACCGTGGCGTTCCTGGTGCAGGATGCCGACAGCGCCCTGGAGCTGCAGGTCGCGCTGAGCGCCTCCCGGCTGCACGTGGTGCGTGCCACCGGCCCGGTGCACGGCGCCCGCATCATCCACGACTAGCTTCCGTTTGCCGCGACTGTTGCCGAATCGGACACCTGTTGCCGGTGTGCCGGCAACAGATGTCCGGCCCGGCAACAGTCAGGCCACGGGGGGCGAAACCGGGGCGGGAAACCGGGGCGGGAAACCGGGGGCGCGGGGCTCACAGCCACGCCAGCTAAACTCGAAAGCTATGGCACATTTGCTCGGGGCCGAGTCCCTGCACCTTGAATTTCCCACCCGCGTCATCTTCGACTCCGTCACCGCCGGTCTCAACGAAGGCGACCGCATCGGCGTCGTCGGCCGCAACGGCGACGGCAAGTCCACCCTTATGCGTCTGCTGGCGGGGCGGATGGAACCCGACGCCGGCCGCGTCACCCGTCGTCGCGGCGTGACCATCGGCATGCTCGACCAGGCTGACGACCTCGCCTCCGGCCAGACCGTCGGCCACACCATCGTCGGCGGGATCGACGAGCACGTCTGGGCGGGCGACTCCAAGGTGCGCGACGTCATCGCGGGTCTGGTTCGGGACATCCCCTGGGACGCCCTCGTCGACGACCTGTCCGGTGGCCAGCGCCGCCGGGTGGCCCTGGCCGCCGTGCTGATCGGCGACCACGACGTCATCTTCCTCGACGAGCCCACCAACCACCTCGACGTGGAGGGCATCGCCTGGCTGGCCGGCCACCTCAAGACCCGGTGGGCGACCAACTCCGGCGGGCTCGTGGTCGTCACCCACGACCGGTGGTTCCTCGACGAGGTCTGCAACATGACCTGGGAGGTTCACGACCGCCTGATCGAACCGTTCGAGGGCGGCTACGCGGCCTACATCCTCCAGCGGGTCGAACGCGACCGGATGAGCGCGGCCTCCGAGTCCAAACGGCAGAACCTGATGAAGAAGGAACTGGCCTGGCTGCGCCGCGGAGCCCCCGCCCGCACCGCGAAGCCCAAGTTCCGCATCGACGCCGCCAACGAACTGATCGAGAACGAGCCGCCGCCCCGCGACACCGTCTCGATGCAGTCGATGGCGATGCAGCGCCTCGGCAAGGACGTCGTCGACCTGATCGACATCTCGGTCAAGTTCGGCGCGAAGACCGTGCTGAACGACATCACCTGGCGGATCGCGCCCGGGGAGCGCACCGGCATCATGGGCGTCAACGGTGCCGGCAAGTCCACCCTGCTCAACCTCGTCGCCGGCACGCTCCAGCCGACCACGGGCACGGTCAAGCGCGGCAAGACCATCAAGGTCGCCGTGCTCACCCAGCAGCTCTTCGAACTGGACGACATCCAGAATGACCGGGTCAGCGAGGTCATCGGCCGTCAGAAGACGAGCTACATCGCCGGTGGCAAGGAGATCACCCCCGGCCAGATGCTCGAGCGGATGGGCTTCATGAGCGCCCAGCTGACCACCCAGGTCAAGGACCTCTCCGGCGGCCAGAAGCGCCGCCTGCAGCTGCTGCTGATCGTGCTCGACGAGCCCAACGTGCTCATCCTCGACGAGCCCACCAACGACCTGGACACCGACATGCTCGCGGCGATGGAGGACCTGCTCGACTCCTTCCCCGGCACCCTGCTCGTGGTCTCGCACGACCGGTACCTGATCGAACGCGTCACTGACAACCAGTACGCCGTGACGGAAGGCGCGTTCCGGCACCTCCCCGGCGGCGTCGACCAGTACTTGGAGATGCGCAAGCGCCAGGTCAGCGGCAACGACAAACCGGCGGCCGCGAACGCGGCGAACACCTCGGGCGGCAAGGCGACCCGCAAGCTCGCCATCGGCGGCGCCGACCTGCGCAACGCCCAGAAGGAGCTTGCGTCGATCGACCGGAAGGTCGCGAAGCAGAACGCGCGGATCGCGGCGCTGCACGAGAGCCTCGCCACCCACGACCAGGCGGACTACGACGGGCTCGGCGCGCTCGGCACCGAGCTGCAGGGACTGGAGACCTCCATCGCCGGCTTCGAAACCCGCTGGATTGAACTCTCTGAGCTGATCGAGGGCTGAATCGCAGATGCTGTTACCGCGTGTGTCGCCGCGGCCCGCGCGGTGCAGCATCCGTCGATAGCCTAGAAGTGTGCCTCGCAATGCAGCGGCACAGACTCCCCACCTCGCCCGACGTGGTTTCCCTGTGCCTGAATTGCCCCGGCAGAAACTCCGAACACAGCAAAAGGGGAACCCATCGTGAAAAAGAAACTTCTGGCCGCCCTCGCGGTCCTTCCGCTCGTCGCCCTGCTCGCCGGCTGCTCAGGCGGCGCAGCGGACGCGTCCGGCTCCGCGGCATCCGGTGACGACAAGGTCGTGAAGATCGGCGTCGTCGGGGCCAGCGACCCGTACTGGGCCGTGTACACCAAGGCCGCCGCGGCCGAGGGGATCACGGTCGAGGTCGTGGACTTCGCCGTGTTTGAGCAGCCCAACCCGGCGCTCTCCGCCGGCGAACTCGACCTCAACCAGTTCCAGCACATCGTCTACCTGGCCGACTACAACGTGTCCAGCAAGCAGGACCTCGTGCCGATCGGCGCCACCGCGATCTACCCGCTCGGCCTCTACTCGACCAAGCACAAGAAGGTCAGCGAGATCAAGAAGGGCGACACCATCGCCGTGCCGAACGACGCGAGCAACCTGGCCCGCGCCCTGCTCGTGCTGCAGTCGGCCAAGCTCGTGACGCTGAAGGACGGCGGCACGATCTTCTCCACCCTCGACGACATCGACACCGGCAAGTCCAAGGTCACCGTCACCGCGCTCGAGGCCTCGCTCACCGCGACCTCCCTGCCCGACGTGGACGGGGCGGTCATCAACAACGACTTCGTCGAGAAGGCCGGCCTCAAGTTCAGCGACGCCCTCGCCCAGGACGACCCGGCCGACCCGAACTCGCTGCCGTACGTGAACGTCTTCGCGGCCCGCGCCGAGGACAAGGACAACCCGACCTACCAGAAGCTCGTCAAGATCTACCAGACCACCAAGGCCGTGCAGGATGGCGTGCTCGAGGTGTCCGGCGGTTCGGCCGAACTCGTGCAGACCCCGGTCGCCGACCTCGTCTCCTCCCTCGCCAAGGTCGAGAAGGACACCAAGGCTCAGAAGTAGCCCGCCCGGACCCCGGTCCGGTCGAGCGCCCGTTCCCCGCACGTCAGTTAGGACTCCCATGCCTGCCCCCAGCCCCGTCGTCGAGCTCCGTGACGTGAGCAAGGTGTACCCGCCCACGGTCAAGGGGGGTGCCGAGGTCGTCGCGATCGACGGCGTGAGCCTCACCGTCGACGCCGGCGACGTCTACGGCATCATCGGGTATTCCGGTGCCGGCAAGAGCACCCTCGTGCGCCTGATCAACGCGCTCGAACGCTCGACCAGCGGGGAGATTCTCGTCAACGGGCAGGACATCGCCCGGCTCCCCGAGCGGGAACTGCGCCCGGTGCGACTCGGCATCGGGATGATCTTCCAGCAGTTCAACCTGCTCGGGTCCCGCACCGTGGCCGCGAACGTCGGCTACCCGCTCGAGGTGGCCCGTCAGCCGAAGGACACGCGCAGGGCGCGCGTCGCCGAGATGCTCGATTTCGTCGGCCTCAGCGACAAGGCCCGCGCCTACCCCGACCAGCTCTCCGGCGGGCAGAAGCAGCGGGTGGGCATCGCCAGGGCCCTCGCGACCCAGCCGGGCATCCTGCTCGCCGACGAGGCCACCAGCGCGCTCGACCCGGAGACGACGCACGAGGTGCTCGACCTGCTCGGCCGGGTGAACAAGGAGTTCGGGGTCACCATCGTCGTCATCACGCACGAGATGGATGTCATCCAGACCCTGGCGACCAAGGTCGCCGTGATGGACCAGGGCCGGGTGATCGAACGCGGCGACGTGTTCGACGTCTTCTCGAACCCGCAGCAGCCGGCATCCGCCCGCTTCGTCTCCACCGTTGTGAAGGGTCTTCCCTCGGCGGGGGAACTGGCGGTGCTGCGTCACCGCCACCCGGGCCGGATCGTCACGCTGGCCTTCCGCGACAGCAGCGTCGACCAGGCCAGGGTGTTCGGCGAGTTCGCTGCCGCCGGCGTCACCTTCGAGGTCGTCTACGGCGGGATCAACGAGATCCAGGGCCGCTCCTTCGGGCACCTCACCTTGGCACTGACCAGCGCCGGCGGAGATTCGAGCATCGACGCCGTGCTCGACCGGGTGCGAACGCTCACGACCGTCACGGAGGTGCGCTGATGGATTCCCTGATCGCCCTCATGCCCGAATTCTGGAAGGCCGCGGGGGAGACCCTGTACATCGTCGGCTTCACGCTCTTCTTCGGCGGCCTCGGCGGACTGCTCGTCGGCCTCGGCCTCTACCTGACCCGGGCCGGCAGCATCCTCGCCAACAAGCCCGTCTTCGTGGTGCTCAACCTGTTCGTGAACATCGTGCGCCCGATCCCATTCATCATCTTCCTCGCCGCGGCGCAGCCTCTGGCCCGGATGGTCGTCGGCACCGGAATCGGCAACAACGCGATCATCTTCACCATCTCGCTCGCGGCCTCCTTCGCAATGGGGCGGATCGTGGAGCAGAACCTGCTCACCGTGACGCCCGGGGTGATCGAGGCCGCCCGCAGCGTGGGGGCCGGTCCGCTCCGGATCATCTTCACAGTGCTGCTGCCGGAGGCGCTCGGCCCGCTCATCCTCGGCTACACCTTCATCTTCGTCGCCCTGGTCGACATGTCCGCGGTCGCCGGCTACGTCGGCGGCGGCGGCCTCGGAAACTTCGCCCTGCTCTACGGCTACCGCCAGTTCAACCCGGTCGTCACCTGGGCGGCGGTGCTGCTGATCATCGTGCTCGTGCAACTCGTGCAGTTCCTGGGCAACTGGCTGGCCCGGAGGGCCTTCCGCCGCTGACGCCCGCGACACCCGAACGAGGGGAGAGCGCCACGGACTGTTCCCTGCCCGGACCACCCTTGTTCACCTCCGCGTCACACGCGTCACCCAGGCCAGACACCCACCGGCTGGACAGTTCTCGCGGGGCAGAACGCCGACCCGTCGGCGCTGCCCCGTCTCCATTTGTCTTCATGCCCTGGGAGTCATCGTGTCACCGAGCCCGCTCATCGTGTTTTCAGCCTTCGAATCCACCGCCGACCCCCGGCTGCAGGGCTGGGTGACCTTCCGCCAGAGTGTCCAGACGGGGTCGTTCGCGACGGCGACCGCGCCGGAAGCCCCGGCCCGGCCTCGGGCACGGGCCCCCGGCGTTCCGACAGGCCACTCCGGGATCTGGCGCCTGCTCGCACCGAACAGCCGCGAATTGGGACGCAGCTCGTCCGTGTACGGTTCGTTCTCGGGCGCGCGCGCACACGTGCTGGAGCTCAAAACCGTGGTGGAGGACATGGTCGCGACGACGGTGACCGGACCGGTCGCCGGCACCCACGGCTGGATGATCGCGGTCGGCGGGGTCGTCGTCATGACGTCCGGGCGCTGGTACGGGGCCGGGTCCTCCAGCCGGGAGGCGGCATTCGGAACGATCGAAGCGTTCCGGAAGGCCGTGGTCGCGGAGGATGCGCGGTACAGCCCCGGCCCAGGGCGACGCGGAAATATGGTGCTCACTGAGGAGGAAAGAGCGTCGCTGTGGTGAGGGATGCCGCGGTGACTGCGAGCGCGGCCCCGCCGGCCGCCGGTCGGAAGCGTGCACGGCATGCGTGAGCGGCTCGGCGTCTGGGCCTGCGCCCTCTCCATCCTCGCCGTCGGTGGCTGGATGATGGTCGGCGCACACACGCCGGAACCGTCCCCGTTCACCGTCGCTGTCGCAGCGGCGTTACCCGCCGCCGTGATCGTGCCCGGCACCGCACGGCCGGACGTGGTATCCCCGGCCGCCGATGGGCTCCAGCCTGCCGCCGCGGGCAGCGCGCCCGTTTCCCTGGAGACCGGCAACGCCGGTCTCGTCTCACCCGAGTGGGTCCGGGATACCGCCGCGGCGACCCTGATCCCCGAGCGGGCACTGCTCGGTTACGCCGGCGCAGCCCTCCGCATCGCGGCCGAAGTACCGTCGTGCCGGCTCGGCTGGACCACCCTGGCCGCCCTCGGCTCAATCGAATCCGGCCATGGCACGAACGCCGGATCCGCGCTCGCCGCCGACGGGGTGGACAGACCCGCAGTCTTCGGCCCGCTCCTCGACGGCGCAAGCTACGACGCCGTTGCCGACACCGACGGCGGCACCTGGGACGCCGCCGCCAACGCCGACCGGGCCGTCGGACCGCTGCAATTCATCCCCTCAACCTGGCGGGCGTGGGGCGCCGACGGCAACGGCGACGAGGTGACGGACCCCCAGCAGATCGACGACGCGGCCCTCGCCGCCGGGCACTACCTCTGCCACTACGGTGACCTGTCGCAGCCCGTCGACTGGCGCGCGGCCGTCTTCGCCTACAACCACGTCGACTCGTATGTCGACAGTGTCGCGGCAGCCGCGAACGCCTACGCAGCGCAGGCACGGTGAGGAGGTGCCCGGCATGGCGTACGGACTGATCTCAGGACGCTTCCGCCTCGGCGAGCTGCTCGGAACCGGCGGCTCGGCCTCCGTGTTCGCGGCCGTCGACACAGAGAACGAATTCGGACGTCCGGTCGCCCTCAAGATCCTGCACCCGCACCTCTCCAGGGCCGCGTTGAGCAGGGAAGCGTTCTTCGCCGAGGCCACGGCGGCCGCGGTGCTGAGGCATCCGAACATCGTCGCGGTGCACGGCGTCGGCGTTCACGACCCTGACCGGGAACCGCTGGCCTGGATCGCGCTCGACCTCGCGCCGGGGGTGAGCCTGGCCGAACACGTCGAAAAATGGGGAGCGCTGCCCGTCCCCGACGCGCTCACCGTCGCGGCGGGAGTGCTCGCGGCGCTCGAGGCCGCGCACCTGGCGGGACTCATCCACCGGGACATCTCGCCCGCCAACATCATGATCGACCCTCAACACGACGGCACCCTGACAACGGCCGGCGTACTCCTGCTCGACTTCGGGCTCGCGGATGCCGCGGGCCGGCCTGCGCTTGGCGCGGATGTCGTGCGTACCCCCGCATCCGTGCGGGCGGTGCGCGGCGGTCCCCTGGCCGTGCTCGGAAGCGCCCACTACCTCGCTCCGGAGCAGGCCAGGGGAGAGAACGTCGACGAGCGAGGCGATGTCTATCAGCTCGGCGGCGTGCTGCACTTCGCCCTGACTGCCAGGCCACCGTTCCTGCGGGAGTCGACCGCGGCCGTGTTGCGCGCCCACCTGGACGCCCCGCCACCCGTGATGTCGGTGCTCCGGTCCGGCATCCCGCGGGGCGTGGACCGGATCGTCGTGCGGGCCATGCTCAAGGACCCGGCCGCCCGGTTCCAGTCCGCCGCGGAGATGGGAGCGGCTGTCGCCGAGCAACGCTCGGAGAGCGACGGGCGCGGTGGCCGGCAGCGCCTGGGCGACCCGACCCGCACGACAGCATTCTCCACGAACAACACGACCGCCTTCGCCACCACGGATTCCGTCTCCGGGAACGACCTCACCCGCACCACCGTGCTCGTCCCTCCGGCGGCAGCGCCCGGACCGCCCCAACCGCCCACGACCCTGCGGCCGACCACGATGCCGGCCGGGGCGCGTCGAACCGCGGCCCGTGCGCCCGGCGCCCAGGGCAGGGCCGGGCGGTCACGGGCCGGCAGTTTGGTGGCCGGGCTCATCGTCGCCGGCATCATCGCACTCGCGTGGGCCAACGCGTCCGACGACACCGCGCGATCGTCCGTCGCCGTGACCAGCACCCCGTCGGCAACGGCGACCCCGGTGGCAACCACGACCGCTCCGGCCACCCTCGCGCCCCGCGCATCCGTGCGGGTACCCGAACTCACCTCCATGTCGCTCGCCGAGGCCCGGGCGGCCCTCGCGGGGTCCGGCCTCGAGGTGGGCCGGCTCGCGACCCAGGAATCGGTGCGCGCCGGCGACACGGTGCTTGGAGTCACTCCGGTACCGGGCTCGCGGGTGTCGCCCGGGGCGTCCGTCGACCTCGTCGTCGCCTCGGGGTCGAACGCCGTCCCGGAGGTGTCCGGAATGACATCGGGCGAGGCGATCGCAGCCATCCAGAGCGCGGGCTTCGTGACCCTGACCGAATCGCGCAGCGACGCCGCGAGGGTGCCCGGCACGGTGCTGGGCAGCGCGCCCGGCGCGGGAACCGTGTTGCGGCTCCGCACCGCCGTCACCGTGACCGTGGCGGCGGCGCCCACGCCGAACCCGGCACCGTCGACCTCCTCCCCGGCCCCGACGAGCGACCCCACGAGTACGCCGTCGACACCTCCGGCCAGCCCCGCGCCGTAGGGCTGAAAGCGCCGCCAAGACAACACACGGTGTCCACGTCTCGGTGGCGAAACCGACGCCCAATGTTCACCCGCGGACCCAACCATGTCATTCGGACGCGATGCCCTAGCTCACGTTCTTCCCGCATCGAGTCTGCCCGAGGACAACCATGTCAATCACGACCCTGCCTTCACCGCGCCCGGGGATCTCCCCGGACGGCGTGGAGGCACCCGCCGACCAGGACGCCCCGCGGCGATCCCTGGATTCGCGGCCGTCGGGCTCGGACACCGTCTTCCGCTCGGTCGCCTTCGGCTCCGGCGCGATCACTGTGGCCATCATGCTCGCCGTCGGGGTCTTCCTCTCGATCCGGGCCTCCGATGCCCTCGGCGTCGCCGGCCTCTCCTTCCTGACCGAGCAGGAATGGTCGCCGGAGAGCAAAACCTTCGGCATCGCCTCAGTGCTGTTCGGCACGATCACGATCGCGCTGATCGCCATGTGCGTGGCGGTGCCGCTCGCCCTCGGCACGGCGCTGCTCATCTCCGAGGTGGCGGTGGGCAGGATGCGCGCCACGCTGGTCACCCTCGTGGACCTCATGGCCGCGGTGCCGAGCGTCGTCTTCGGCCTGTGGGGAGTCTTCTTCCTCCAGGCGAACGTCATCCCGGTCGCCACCTGGATCTCGACCTACTTCGGCTGGATCCCGTTCTTCCGGGTCACGGATGCCACCGGCAACGCCCTCACCGAAGCCAGCGCTTTCACGTCGTCGGCCTTCATCGCCGGCATCGTCGTCGGCCTCATGGTCGTCCCCACCCAGACCTCGGTGATGAGGGAGGCCTTCTCCCAGGCGCCCGTCGGGGAACGGGAGGCTGCGTTCGCCCTGGGGTCGACCCGCTGGGGGATGATCCGGGCCGTCGTGCTCCCGTTCGGCCGCGGCGGCATCATTGGCGGCACCATGCTCGGCCTTGGCCGCGCACTCGGAGAGACCATCGCGGTGTACATGATCATCTCGCCGATCTTCACCATCAACTGGGAGGTGCTCAAGACGGGCACGAACTCGGTGTCGGCCCTGATCGCCCTGCGCTACGGCGAGTCCAGCGCCTTCGGGCTGTCGGCTCTCATGGCCGCCGGGCTCGTGCTCTTCCTGATCACCCTGGTGATCAACTTCTCCGCGTCGTCGATCGTCGCCCGATCCCGCTCCGGGGCAGAGAGCAGCTGACATGACGCTGACCATGACACCAACGGTCGATGCCGGCGGCCCTGCCACGGACATCCGCCGGGCCGACCCCACCGGTGGGGAACCGGACCCCCGGGCCTCGGCCCAGACCACCCGGATCCACTCCGTTGAGGGCGTCGAGGTCGGCCCGCGGCGCCGGGTACGCTCGGCACGCCTCGACGACCGGTTCAATGTGCTGGGCGCGGCCGCCGCCGGAATCGCCGTCGCCGTGCTCCTCTTCGGATGGTTCACCCCGCTCTCCGGCGGGGTCGGCTGGGTGCTCGTCGCCTTCGTCGCGTTCCTCGGCTTCTACGCCCTGCTGGTGAGCCTCAGCTCGGACTGGCAGGAGGTGAAGGACCGGGTGATGGCGGTCATGCTCACGAGCGCCGGGGTCATCCTCTTCGGATCCCTTGTCTTCGTGGTCGCGTTCACGATCACCCGCGGCCAGGAGGCGCTGCCGCACCTCAACTTCTTCACCCAGAGCATGGAACTGGCCGGCCCGCTCGACGGCCTGGACCTGGGCGGTATCGCGCACGCCATCCTCGGGACCCTGATGCAGATCACCATGGCACTCATCGTCACGGTCCCGCTCGGTATCGTCACGGCGCTCTTCCTCAACGAGGTCGGCGGTCCGTTCGCCCGTTTTGTGCGCACCATCTCGGATGCGATGACCGCGCTGCCCTCGATCGTCGCCGGCCTCTTCGTCTACTCCGCGATCATCGTGCTGATCACCCACCAGCGCTCGGGTTTCGCCGCATCCATGGCGATCACAGTGATGATGCTCCCCATCGTTATCCGGGCGTCCGACATCGTGCTCCGGCTGGTTCCCGGCAACCTGCGCGAGGCGGCATATGCCCTCGGCTCGACCAGGTGGCGCACCGTCTGGCACGTGGTGCTGCCGACGGCCCGGCCAGGCCTGGCCACGGCCGTCATCCTCGGCACCGCACGAGGCATCGGGGAGACGAGCCCGGTGCTGCTCACCTCGGGCGTGACCGCAGTGGTCAACCTCAACCCCTTCGAGGGACCGATGATCTCCCTGCCCCTCCAGGTCTTCGACTTCGTCAAGTCGCCGGAGCCCACAATGATCGCGCGAGGGTTCGGCGCGGCGGCCGTTCTCCTTCTCCTGGTCCTCGCCCTGTTCTACATCGCGCGGGTGATCGGCGGTCGCGGCCCAGGCGAGCTCAGTCGCCGCCAGCAGTTGCGGGTCATCGCCGCGTCGGCGCGGGACCACCAGCGCATCACGGTCCGCAGCGCGCGTGGCCGGGCCGCCGGGCCGCCGGAATCCTCGTCCCCCCTCGCCTCACCGCCAGCCGCCTCATCCCCGAGCGCATCCGCACAGAAGGAGACGTCGTCGTGACGCCGCACAACAAGTGGATTCCCGCAATCCGCGCCCTCGCAGTCCTGGCCGTGGTCTTCGCAAGCGTGACGAGTACGGTGCCGGCCCAGGCCGCCAGCTACGACCCCATCACCGGCACCGGATCGACCTGGTCCCAGAATGCGCTCGACCAGTGGCGCAAGAACGTCGCCTCCAACTACGGCATGACCGTCAACTACTCGGGCGTCGGCTCCTCCGCCGGACGCCGCGACTTCGCCGCGGGCAGCGTCGACTTCGCCGTGACGGAGATCCCGTTCCAGACCGCCCCCGAGGACGGTTCGGCTCCCGAGACTCCGACCCGCGGCTACGCGTACATGCCGATCGTCGCGGGCGGGTCCTCCTTCATGTACAACCTCAAGATCGGCGGGGTGCGGGTGTCCAACCTGCGGCTCAGCGGCCCCGTCATCACGAAGATCTTCACCGGCGTGATCACCAAGTGGAACGACCCGGCCATCCAGGCCGACAACCCGGGCCTCGCGATGCCGGACAAGGGAATCGTGCCCGTCGTCCGCTCCGACGGTTCCGGTTCGAGCGCGCAGTTCACGCTGTGGATGTCCAAGCAGCATCCCGACCTGTGGAACGCGTTCTGCGCATCCGTCGGCCGGAAGGTGCCCTGCGGGCTGACCTCGCAGTACCCGACGTTCGGCAACGCCAAGGCGCAGAGCGGCTCCTCCGGCGTGGCGGGTTACGTCAGCCAGGACTACGGGGAAGGAGCGATCACCTACGTCGAGTACTCGTACGCCCTCGAGGCCGGTTTCCCGGTCGTCAAGGTGCTCAACGCGGCTGGTTACTACGTGGAACCGACCGCGAACTCGGTGGCCGTCGCACTGCTCCAGGCACAGATCAAGACGGATGTCCCCGTCACCAGCCCCGACTACCTCACCCAGATCCTCGACGGGGTCTACAACAACCCCGACCCCCGCACCTACCCCCTGTCGAGCTACTCGTACATGGTGGTGCCGACCCAGGTCGGCGGAGTGTTCACGGCGAAGAAGGGCACAACACTCGGGGCCTTCGCCAACTACATGCTCTGCGAGGGACAGCAACAGGCGGCCGACCTCGGCTACTCGCCGCTGCCGATGAACCTCGTGCTGGCCGGCTTCGACCAGATCAAGCGTGTGCCCGGCGCCGACACCAGCGGGGTCGACATCAACAAGTGCAACAACCCGACATTCAAGCCGGGTGATTCGCCCTCGAACAACCAGCTTGCGCTCACGGCTGCCCAGCCGCAGGACTGCGACAAGGTCGGGGCGAACCAGTGCACGACCGGCACGGCAGGCTCCGTCGCCGACACGCCGATCTCGGGCAGTGGCGTGGGCGGCAGCGCCGACGGAGCGGCTGACGCCGTCGGCGCCGCCGACGCCGCGGCAGCTGCGGGCGCTCCCGTTACCGCCGCGAGCTACGACGAAAACGGGGCCCTGATCTCCGGCGGCACGGCCGTCGCCGGCGCGGCCGTCGCCTCACCGTTCACCCTGGCCGACACAGGCTGGAGCGCACAGCAGTCGATCATGCTCTTCGCGGGGATACTGCTCGTCGCCGCCTCCGTGCTTCCGCCGGTGTTCTGGCGCCGGCTCACACCGCGCGGCGCGAAGGCGGCCACGAAATGACGCGGCTGACCTTCAACCAGGACTCGCTCTGGACCCGCGCCGGCGCGAGCGGACTCGTCGTCGGCCTGTTCGTGGGCGTCGGCGTCGCCCTGCTCGGCTCGCTCGCCCCGCAGGCGGCGGTCGCTGACTCCTCAAGCGCGGTCACCGTCACGGCGGCCGCCCAGGACTCCGACGTTGCATCCGCGCCGTTCCCCGCGCTCTCCGTGACGGTGTCCAAGACCGCAGACCTCACCTCGGAGGGGATCCTAGTCAGCTGGACCGGCGGCAAGAAATCGACCGCGCCGCAGGGATCGGTGGGGGGTGCGAACTTCCTTCAGATCGCGCAGTGTTGGGGCGACGACCCTCTGCACCCCGGGCACCCTGACCGCACGACGTGCCAGTACGGAGCGTTCGCGAACGCCGGTCGCGAAGCGGACGTGCACGAGAACACCGAGGAGAATCCGAAGAACATCGCGCAGCAGGACGCGCAGTACACGTCCCCGCGCACTGGTATCTTCACCGGTCCGTACACGGCAATTCCTTTTCGAGCGGTGTCCGGTGAGATGGTCGCACCCGTCCACGAGAAAGACGGCGTCCTCGTCCACGACACGACCGTCGACCTGGTCAACAACCAGTTCTTCACCCAATTCACATCCAATGAAATCAAGTGGGCCGGGTCGGACGATTCCGGCGCCGGCTCGGTGAAGTTCGAGGCGCAGACCTCCATGCAGTCCCCGGGGCTGGGCTGCGGTGCGCCCGTCATCGTGACCGGCCAGCCCACGACCGGCCAGTCGTGCTGGCTCGTCGTCATCCCGCGCGGAACCGGCGACTCCGGTGTCGGCCAGATCCTCCGGCCCGGCCTTTTCTGGGATGCCTGGCAGCACAACGTGGCGGTGAAGCTCGATTTCAAGCCCGTCGGCATCCGCTGCGAAATCGGCAGTGCCGAGAGTCGGCTCTCGGGCAGCGAGCTCATCGCCGGTGCGATCTCTTCGTGGCAGCCGAACCTCTGCGGCGGCAGTGCCGGCTCGGCCTTCGTCCTGGGCACTGGAAACGAAGCCGATGTTCTCGCCGTGGCTGCGAAGACCACTCCTAGCCCGCTCGCGCTGACCTCCCGGCCCCTCGCGACGACCCAGAGGGATCCGCTGCAGTACGCGCCCGTCGGCATCTCCGGCCTGGCGATCTCCTTCTCGATCGACCGTCGAGTTAAACCTGTCGACGGAGTACCGCGGGCTTATCAAGACGCGGAGACCCAGGCTTTCACGACTCTGAAGCTCACACCCCGTCTCGTGGCCAAATTACTCACGGCCTCCTACGTTTCGGCGCTCCCGCCCGGCGCCGACCTCACGCACATCGGCTACAAGAGTTTTTCGGACCCAGGGCCCAACGCCCGCAACATCTCAGGTGACAAGGACTTCCTCGAGGCCAACGACAGGGAGTGGGCGTATCAGGACCTCAACAGCATCTCGATCGCCGACGCGCTTGCCCCGTCTGGCCGTTCGGACATCGCAACGCAGCTCTGGCGCTACGTGATGGCGGATGCCGATGCGGTCGCATTCCTCAACGGAACCCCGGACCCGTGGGGCATGAGAGTCAATCCGTATTACTCCACCAACGCCGCGATCAACCCCACCGGGATCGGACTCATGCTGCCGCGTGACACCTTCCCGAAGGCCGATCCCGTTGAGAAGGCGGCGACCACCGGCGGCAATGGCGTCGGGGCCGTGAACCTCGTCACCTGGCGTCCCTTCACCTCCGACTTCGAAAACGGCGCCTATCTCACGTTGCGCGGCGACGGTCAGTTGCTCGGCGGCTGGGATTCGACGGCTACCCCGCCGAAGTACCTCAAGACCGCACGCAGCCTCGTCGGCCAGCAGGGTGTGATCGGGCTCACCACGACGGCCTCGGCGGCCCGTTACCAGAACGTCACCGCTTCGCTCAGAAACTCCGCCGGCACGTTCGTGGCGCCGAGTTCTGCCTCAATGCTGGCCGCGGCTGCGGCGATGACCCCCACGGCAGCGCAGGCAAAAGTGCTCGAATTCGACCCGAAGTCGACCGCGGCCCTCGCCGCGACCACCGCCTACCCGTTGACTATGCCGGTCTACGCCGCCCTGAATCCGCTGCAGACGGATGCCTCGAACCGTGCGAAGTACGCCGCGCTGATTACCTACGGCGTCACTGCCGGCCAGGTCCAGGGCACGTCCCTCGGCCAGTTGCCCGCAGGATACGCCCCGCTTCCGAAAAGCTGGGTTGACCAGGCGCTCCTGGCCGCCGCGGCGATCAGGGACGGCGTCAGCCCGATCGCGGCGACCGTGCCGACGGTTCCCTTGGCCGTCTCGCCGTCGACGCCGACGACGGCGGGCGTCCGAAGCGCTGCCGCGGCGGTCGCCGATGCTGCCGCGACTGCGGTTGCCGACGCCGCCGACCCCGTTGCCAGCGGTGCTGCCGCCGGGGCGCTCGTCGGGAAGCCCACACCCGCAGACCCGGCCAGCCCGGTGGCAGCGGCTGTTCCGGCCGGACTGCTCTCAGGGCTTCTTGCAGCCGGAGCGTTCCCCCTGTTCTCACGAATCAGAAGGAGATTCTGATGCGTCGCAACTTGACGAGCCGGCCTGGGGCTCTAGCCCAGACCGCTGTCGTCGGGAAATGCGGGCCCGCCCGGGTTCGTTTCGTTTCACCCATCCGAAAGGCTCCACAGTGATTTCGAAGAAGGCTATTGCGCTCTGCGCAACTGTCGGCGTTGCCATCTCCGGCATTGCCATTGCGACACCGGCCAACGCCGAGCCCGTCTCCAACAGCTACTCCATCGTCGGTTCCGACACCCTCGAAGACGTCGTCGGCGCACTCGCCAACGGCACATCCATCACCGGTTCGTCAGTGCGCTCCACGATCAACGGTGCCACGATCGGCTCCTTCGACGCTACAGGGTCCCCTTACATCACGACCAAGAGCGCCGGTGTGCGTTTCGGGCGTCCCAACGGTTCCGGCGATGGAGTCAAAGCGCTCAGCCGTTCGATCGACGGCGCGAGCTACACCGCCGGAACCGCCGGTAGCCCGACGGCGGCGATCACCGGCCAGGTCGACATCGCCCGGTCTTCCAGCGGGGGGACGGCGAACGCCGCAGGCGAGCTCCTGTATGTGCCCTTCGGCCGCGACGCGATCGCCTACGCCTACAAGGGCGCCGCATCCGGAATCGACACCCTGACGGTGTCGCAGATGAAGAGCCTCTACGAGTGCTCCGCCGGCTTCCAGATCGGCGGCGTCACCGTCACCCCGATCATTCCCCAGGCAGGCTCGGGAACCCGCAAGGACTTCCTATCGAAGATCGGCTCGACCGAGGCTCTCATGCTCACCGTTGGTGAGGGCGGCTGCGTCGTCGAAGGCCAGGAACACGACGCCACCACCCTCACTGCCGAATCGGTCATGCCGATGGCCGTGTCCCGTTGGATCGCCATGAACACGGGCGCGAGCTACGACAAGCGTGGCACCGGAACGCTCGGTTCGCTCGTCTCCGGCGTTGTACCGGTCACAGGGACGGGGACGGCCATGGTCCCGAACGCCGTTTACTACGCCGACACCACCTGGGGCCGCGACACGTACCTAGTCGTGGAGTATGCCCGAGTGAACAGCGCCGATGCGAAGTACGACGCCAACCTCGCTGCATTGCTCGACCCGAATCAGTCAACAGCCCTGACCAACACGTCGCCCGTCGTCTCCCGCGCGGGCGCCGTCAAGAAGAAGTTCGGCTTCCTCGCTCCCACGGTCGGCGTCGTCGCCTACCGCGTCGCCAAGACTGCTTAGCCCACCGACTCACCTCTGAGAAAAGGTTCGGAAAATGAAGCTCACTAAGAAAATGCGCTTTGCCGCCGTCGGCATTGTGTCCCTCTCCCTCGTCGCCGGTGCCGCGGCCGTTGCCTCCGCAGCCGTCCAAACCAACGGTTCGGATGGCCCGTTCTACGTCTTCGATAGAAACATTGCCCTCGTCACCGATCCGACAACCGTCTTCCAGTGGAACTCGGACAACTTCGCCTCCGGTGCAGCCACCAGCTATGACGTGCCGACCATGTGCCCGATCGCTTCCACAGGAGCGAGTATCTTCTTGTCAGACGTCGGCAGCGAGCGCACGGTGCTCTCCTGGAAGGCGACCGCACTTAGCGCATTCAACCCTCAGCCGGCAGTCGCCGGCACGAAAGAGGTCATCGCGGCGACCCTGACGCCGATCACCCTCATCAATGGCCTTCCTGGGCAGGCCGCGGTGAAGGCTGCGGGCGGCACCTACAGCCTCGGTATGGCGTGCACCACTAACAATGGTGTGACCGTTGTCGGTGCCTTCTACCGCACGATCCACGTGACGGCCGGTACCGGCGCCTACACGGTCGACGCCCAGGCCGATGTCGCCGTGACCCCGACCCCGACGCCCACGCCAACGGCCCCGGCCGGCACCACGGGCGACGTGGCGCTCGCGCCGACGGTCGCAGCCGCCAGTAACGGCGTGCTCAGCTTCTCTGTTCCGGCGGGCGCTGCGGCAACCTTCGGCGCTCCGACGCTGGTCAACAACAAGTCGACCACCGTGGGCACCCTGGGTGCCGTCACGGTAGCCGACGGCCGCATCGTCACGCGCAACGGCTGGGACCTCACCGCGAACGTCGCTGACTTCAAGAAGAGCACCGACGCCGCCAACACCATCAGCAACAAGCAGCTCGGCTTCGTCCCGACGGTCACCGCCGTCGGCACAGACGCGACCGGCGTCACCGCCGCGGCTGCCCAGACCGCGGGCACGGCCAGCTACCCGGCGGCCTTCGCCTCCGGCGCAGCCGCCAACACGGTCGGAAACACGGTGCTGAACGCCGCACTGACCTTCGTCGCACCCCAGGAGAAGGCGGCCGGTACCTACACCTCCGTCATGACCCTGACGGTCGTCTCGAAGTAACAGCCGGCGGTGGGGGAGGGGCGGCGTCCGCGTCGTCTCTCCTTCACCCCCCCGTTTCGTCACCACTCTCCACAGGTTTCCCCCGCAGAAATGAGAATGCCCTCGTGACCCCCACCGCCTCCGTCACCCACCGACTGCTCGCCGCCGCGAGCGTGCTCCTGACCCTGGGACTGACCCTGACCCTCGGCGCCACGGGCGCCTGGGCCGAGGATTCCGACGGCATCGCGGCCGCCCCTGCCGCCGATGGCGGCGTCGACCAGTCCAGGTCTCGGTACAGCTACCAGGTCGAACCCGGCCAGCAGGTGGCGGACGAGTACCTCGTCGAGAACACCGGCACCACCGTGCAGTCGGTGACCGTGTACGCCACTGACGCGTTCAACGCAGAGGACGGCAGCTTCGCCCTCCTCGACGGCGGCGTCGAAGCGACGGGCGCCGGGCGCTGGGTCAGTTTCGACGGCGGGGCCGACCGGATGCAGCTCACCCTTCAGCCGGGAGCGTCCCAGGTGGTGCCGTTCACCGTGATGACGCCGGCTGACGCGGGTCCCGGCGACCACGCCGGCGGCATCATCGTCTCGGCGCTCTCGCCGGCCGGCGAAGTGTCCGTCGACCGGCGCGTGGCAATTCGGCTCTACGTGCGGGTTAAGGGGCTGCTGCAACCGGGACTCACGATCAGCAGCATCGCGACCTCCTACCGCCCCGAACTGAATCCCTTCTCAGGGGAGCTGACGGCCACGATCAGCCTGAGCAACACCGGCAACGTCGCCCTCGTGGCCAACACGGTCACGCAGGTGCGCGGCCTGTTCGGCATCCCGCTGTCCGGCCTGACCGACGTCAAGGTTTCCGAGATGCTGCCCGGCAGCAACCGCACGGTGACCATCACGATCCCGGGTGTCGGCCCGTGGGTCTACCTCGCCCCGCACGTCTCCCTCGCGGCGACGGTCGAGCCGGGAGCCCTCGACGCCGGGGTGCTGCCCGCGGCCGAACGCGACGCCACCCTGTTTGTGGTGCCATGGGGCGTCCTGCTCGTGCTGCTCCTCGTGGGCCTGGCCTGGCTCATTGCGCGGCTCCGCCGCCGGCGCAACGCCACCCGGGCGCAGGCCTGGGTCGAGTACACCGAGGCCGAAGCACGACGCAGGGCCCTCGAGGACGCCCCGGCGGAGACAGAATCAGCGGGGATGCCCGTGCACTGACCTTGGCTGGCACTGCCGCCGGTTTGCCTCTCGTTTGCATTCCCTTCAGCTTCACGAAACCTCGGTTGGACTAACTTGACTGTGCTCACCACCCACCCCGCGCTGCGCCTGCTGCTCGTGGCCGTTTTCGCCTTCGTCCCGCTCGCCGGGCTGGTCGGCGGCACCCCCAGCGCACAGGCCGGCAACGATTCAGATGGCGTCGGCCTCACCGTGGACGTAGCCCAACCGACCGCGAGTCCCCGGCCCGACGCCAGCTGCGAGCTGCCGTTCGGTAAGCCAGCCAGCCACGCTCAGGTCCGGATCCGGGTCAGGCACCTCAAGCTGGGATCCCTGGCGCAGGCCCACGTGCACTCCACGCCGACCCTGCTCGCCAGCGGCACCGCCGACGCCGACGGAAGTGTCGTGCTGAACGGCACCCTCCCGGATGACCTCGCGGTCGGCAGCCACAGTATCTCCCTCACGGGCATCGCGGTGGACGGTCAGGCGTTCACCCAGACCGTGCTGACGTTCACGGTTACCGCGGGCGGACTCCTCGCCGCCGAGGCTCCGCCGTCGGCCGTCGCGGCGTCGGTGCGTACCGCTGCCACGCCGGCACGCGTCGCACAGGCGCCCGTGACCGGGCCGGCCGCCGTCGCCGCGGCGCTCGGCTCGGAGGCCGTGGCGCTGGGCGGCGTGCTCACCGTCAGCGGTCTCACGGTCCGCGCGGTCCCGGCCCTCACCCCGGACGGCGGCGACGTCATCCTCGATTTCACCATCCGCAACGTGTCAGCGGCGCCGATCACATCGAGCCTGAACTTCTGGATCGACAACGCCGTCGGCCTCCCGATCGCGCAGGTCGACGACGTCGCCGTCGCCGACCTAGCGGCGGGGGAGACCCGCACGGCCACCGCGACGCTCTCTGACGTGGGCCAGTGGACCGTATTCAACGGCCACGTCACGCTCACCCCGCCGGCCACGGTCGGTGGCAACGATCTCACCCCGGTCTCCCGTGATGCCTTCATCATCGTGCCACCGTTCTTCCTCCTGCTTGTCGTAGCCCTCGCCGCGGGACTCAGCCTCGCTGTGCGATTCGTGCTGCGTGCACGCCGCGCCATCCGTGCCGTGCCGGTCGCGGCCGCATCGTGACCGAGCTCAAGCCGTCGAAGGGACGCCGTTCGCGCATGCCGGCGACTCCGGATCGACCGGAGATCGGCCCGAAACCGGCACGGAGTCGGATCCCGCGCGCGGCCGCACCCCCGCGTGGCTGGAAGCCGGGCCAGGTCCCACCCCGGCCGCCGCGCCGCCCCCCGGTCTCCGTCCGGCCCCCGGTCGTCCTGACCGCCCGGGACGATCTCGTGCGCACCTCTCTCGCGATCCTGGCCGCCGTCATCTTCGGGATCCTCGCGAATGTCACGGTGCTCGGCCAACTGCAGCACATCGTGGCCCAGCAGCAACTCACCGACACCCTCCGGGTCGAACTGGCCGCGGGAACGGCACCCGTGAGCGAGGGCACGATCGACAAGGTGCTCCTCACTGACGGCACTCCGCTCGCCGTGGTCGACATTCCCTCGATCGGCGTGCACGAGGTCATCGTCGAGGGAACCGATTCCGCGACGACGCGCACCGGCCCCGGCCACCGGCGCGACACCGTGCTGCCCGGGCAGGCGGGTGTGAGTGTCGTGATGGGCCGTGCGGCGGCGTTCGGCGGCCCGTTCGCACGGATTCAGGAGCTCCGGCCCGGCCAGAAGTTCACGGTCACCACCGGGCAGGGCAGGCAGACGTTCGCCGTGATCGGGCTGCGCTACGCGGGCGATCCGGCCCCGGCGCCCCTGACGGCCGGCCACAGCCGGCTGATCCTCGAGACGGCCCGCGGCCCCGCCTTCATCCCGGGCGGCATCGCCAGGGTCGATGCCGAGCTGACGAGTGAGACGAAGCCCGCGGGCATCCGCCAGACGACGTATGCCACCCTGCCCGCCGCCGACCTTGAACTCGCCAACGACACCTCGACGGCGTGGGCGCTCGTATTCGCCCTGCAGTTCTTCCTCGTGATCGAACTCGCCGCGGTGTGGGCGTTCAGGCGCGTCGGAGGCCGGAAGACGTGGATCGTCTTCATCCCCGTCGTCACTCTCGGCGGGCTCCTGGTCGCCGACCAGGTAGTCAGGCTCCTTCCCAACCTGCTTTAGCCCGGAGGGGCCGTTGACGGCGGCCGCCCAGGAACAAAACACGAACATGAGAAATGAGTGGCCATGATTGACGTGCAACTGGACGACGTGACGCAGCTGCTGCCGGTCCAACGACCGCGGCGGCGGACGCCGTGGCGCAGGGGCGACGCGGCGTCGTCCGCGCCACCGGCGCCGGCCGCGGCACTCGCCCTCAAACCCCTGGCAACGCTCGAGGGTCGCAACGTGTCGGCCTGGTTCGGAACGCACCAGGTCCTCGACCGGGTGTCGCTCACCATGCCCGCCGGAGTCATCACCTCCCTGATCGGGCCGTCCGGGTGCGGCAAGTCGACCTTCCTGCGCATCCTCAACCGGATGCACGAGCTCGTCCCGTCGGCGAGCCTCGCAGGCGAAGTGCTCCTTGACGGCGAAGACATCTACGACCCGGAGCGTAAACTCGTCGACGCCCGCAAGCACATCGGCATGGTCTTCCAAAAGCCCAACCCGTTCCCGGCGATGTCGATCTACGACAACGTCGTCGCAGGTCTCACCCTCACCGGCACTCGCGCGACCGCCGACGAGAAGGACTTCCTCGTCGAGAGCTGCCTGACCAAGGCCGGCCTCTGGAAGGAAGTCAGGGACCGTCTCCGCGCCCCGGGTGGCGGACTGTCCGGCGGCCAGCAGCAGCGTCTGTGCATCGCACGGTCCCTCGCCGTGACCCCGCGCATCCTGCTTATGGACGAACCGTGCTCGGCGCTCGACCCGACATCGACGCGGGTGATCGAGGAGACGATGCTCGAGCTCGCCCACGAGGTGACGATCGTGATCGTCACCCACAACATGCAGCAGGCCCAGCGGGTCTCCCAGAATTGCGCGTTCTTCCTCGCCGCGCAGGGAACCCCCGGGGGGATCGTCGAGCACGGTCCGACCGAGGCGATGTTCGGGGACCCGATCGACAGCCGCACCGCCGACTACGTCAACGGCCGATTCGGCTGACGCGCGGGCGGTCGCACCCTCCGGCTGCGTGACACCCGCGGATAAGATGAGGCATGACTTCCGAGGGCTTTGCCGAGATCGAGCGCAAATTCGACGTGAACCCGGCGACGCCGTTGCCGACCTTGCACGACCTTCCCGGGGTGACCCACGTCGCCCCGCCCGTCGAGCACCACCTCGACGCCCTCTACTTCGACACCGCCGACCTGGCGCTCGCCGGCCGCCGGATCACCCTCCGGCGGCGCGCCGGCGGCGATGACGCCGGCTGGCACCTCAAGCTCCCCGTCGCTGCCGACGAACGCCGCGAGATGCGCGAACCCGTCGGGGCCGACCCCGACGTGATCCCCGAGGCGATCCTCCGCCTGGTTCGGGTCTACCTGCGCGGCCGGCCGCTGATGCCCGTCGTGCGGCTCCGCACCCTGCGCGTCGTGCACCACCTCGTCGGCCGGGACGACGCCGTGCTCGCGGAGGTCTGCGACGACTCGGTGCAGGCCGAACGGTTCGGCTCCGAACCGCTGAACCAGGCCTGGCGCGAATGGGAGATCGAACTCGTCGACGGGTCCCGAGCGCTGCTCGACGCGGCCCAGGAGCGGTTGTCGACCGTGGGAGTCGAGCCGGCTGCAAGCCCGTCCAAGCTCGCCCGAGCCCTCGGAGACCTCGCCCCAGCCGGCACGCCCGTCGCGCCGGAACGGCCGGGGCCCGACAGCTCGACCGCGGACGTGCTGCTGGCGTACCTGCGGGCGCAGGTGGAGGCGGTCACGGCCGAGGACCCCCTCGTTCGCGAAAGCGATGTTGAGGCCGTGCACCGGATGCGCGTGGCAACCAGGCGGCTGCGTTCGGCCCTGTCCACCTACGGTCCGCTCCTCGACGCGGGGGTCGCCGACCCGCTCCGGGTCGAGCTGCGCTGGATCGCGGGCGTGCTCGGCGGAGCCCGGGACGCCCAGGTGATGTGCCAGCGTCTCACCCACCGGCTGGACCTGGAGCCGACGGGCCTCACCGCCGGACCGGTCGCCCCGCGGATCGACGAGCATTTCTCCACCGTCGTGCGGATCAGCGAGGCGGACACCCGGTCCGCCCTCGACTCCGACCGCTACTTCCGGCTCCTCGACACCCTCGACGAGCTGCTCGCGTCCCCGCCGCTGTACCGCACGGCCGACAAGCCGGCGCGGAAGGTCGTCCCCGGCCTGGTCCGCGCAGACTGGAAGCACCTCCGCGCGGCGGTGCGCGCGGCCCGCCGCACCGCGACCGGCACCGAACGCGACGCGGCCCTGCACGAGGCCCGCAAACGCGCCAAGCAGCTGCGCTACGCGGCGGAGACGGCCGCACCTCTTCGCAGCAAGCGCGCCGCACGGCTCGTCGGCGCGGCCCGGCAGGTGCAGGAGATCCTCGGAGACCACCAGGACAGTGTCGTCGCGCGCGGCGAACTGCTCGGCCTGGGCATGAAGGCGTTCCTGTTCAACGAGAACGCCTTCACCTACGGACGGATGCACGCGGTCGAGGAGGCGGGCGCGGCCGGCACCGAGGCCCGCTTCTTCACCGCCTGGAAGGACTTCCCCTCCGCCTCGATCGACAAGTAGAGGCCACGGAACGTCGAGCCGGCCGCCGGCGGGGAGCGGGCTCAGTCGAAGTCGAGGCTGAGCTTGCGCAGCAGCCCGGCCAGCCGGTCCTGGTCGCTCGCCGACAGGGTTGAGAGCAGCTCGGCCTCCGCATCGACCAGTCGGGTGATCGCGGCATCCACCCGGGTCAGGCCGGCCGGGTTCATCCCGACGAAGATGCCCCGCCCGTCGTTGGGGTCGGTGCGGCGGGTGACCAGCCCGCGCTCGACCAGACGGTCGATCCGGTTGGTCATCGTGCCGCTGGAGACCAGGGTCTGCTGCAGCAGGGCCTTCGGGCTCAGCTCGTAGGGCGCGCCGGCGCGGCGCAGGGCCGAGAGCACGTCGAACTCCCAGGACTCCAGTTCGGAGCGGGAGAACGCGGTGCGCCTGGCCCGATCCAGGTGCTTGGAGAGCCGGCCGACCCGGGACAGGACCTGCAACGGAGCGAAGTCGAGGTCGGGGCGTTCGCGGAGCCAGGCGTCTACGATCCGGTCGACTTCGTCATGGGCGGGCATCAGTCCATTATCCGGCCTCGGGGCGGCCGCGGTTGCTCGCTGCGCGCCGGGCACGATACTTCTGGCAGACTTGACACCGTTGGTCGGCCCCGGGCCGGCGAATTCCGCCGTGGTGTAATGGCAGCACGACAGCCTTTGGAGCTGTTAGGTCCAGGTTCGAGTCCTGGCGGCGGAGCACTGGTTGCAGACCAGTGAAGCTTCTCCGGTCTCCCCGGCCGGCAACACGAAAAGCAAAGAGGAAACCCCGTGACCGATTCCCGACTCGCTATCGTCGTGCTGGCCGCAGGCCAGGGCACCCGCATGAAATCCAGCACCCCGAAGCTGCTGCACGAGCTCGCCGGGCTGCCCATGCTCAGCCATGTTCTCGCCACCTCGCGTGCGCTGGACGCGGCCCACGTGGTCACGGTCGTGCGCCACGAACGCGACCTGGTCGCGGCCCTCGTGGCCGAGGACCTGCCCGAGAGCCTGATCGTCGACCAGGATGAGGTCCCCGGCACCGGGCGTGCCGTGGAGCTCGCCGTCGCGGCCCTGCCCGAGGACTTCGAGGGTGACGTGCTCGTCGTCTCCGGCGATGTGCCGCTGCTGAACTCCGCCACCCTGGCCAGCTTCGTCGCCGCGCACCGCGAGCGCGAGGTCTCCGCCACCGTGCTCTCCTCGTTCCCCGAGGACTCCACCGGCTACGGCCGCATCGTGCGTTCCGAGACGGGCGGCTTCGACCGCATCGTGGAACAGAAGGATGCCTCGGCCGAGGAACGCCAGATCGCCGAGACCAACGCGGGCGTCTACGCCTTCAGCATCGCCGAACTGCGCGAGCAGCTCGCGCTCCTCACTACCGACAACGTGCAGGGCGAGAAGTACCTGACCGACGTGATCGGGCTCCTCCGCGACGCCGGCTCGTCCGTGCGGGCCGTGCCCGTCGCGGATGCCTGGCTCGTCGCCGGCATCAACGACCGCGCCCAGCTCAGCGAGACCGCCCGCCAGCTCAACGGTTTCATCGTGCACGGTTGGCAGCTGGCCGGCGTCACCGTTCAGGACCCGGCCACCACCTGGATCGACCTCAAGGCGCAGCTCGCGCCGGACGTGACCATCCTGCCCGGCACCCAGATCCGTGGCGCGACGGTGATCGAGACCGGCGCCGTGATCGGCCCGGACACCACCCTCGTGGACTGCGAGGTCGGCGAGAACGCGGTGGTGAAGCGCACCGACGCGACGCTCGCGGTGATCGGCGCCGGGGCATCCGTCGGCCCGTTCTCCTACCTGCGGCCCGGCACCATCCTCGGCGCGGACGGCAAGATCGGGGCGTTCGTCGAGACCAAGAACGCCACCATCGGCGCCGGCAGCAAGGTGCCGCACCTGAGCTATGTCGGCGACGCGACCGTCGGCGACCAGTCCAACATCGGGGCAGGCACGATCTTCGCCAACTACGACGGCGTGGACAAGCACCGCAGCGAAATCGGGTCGCATGTGCGCACCGGGTCGCACAACGTGTTCGTCGCGCCGATTAGGATTGGGGACGGGGCATACACGGGAGCCGGCACAATCGTCCGCAAGGACGTACCTGCCGGGGCGTTGTCCCTGAGTGTTGCTCCACAACGCAATATGGAGGGCTGGGTCGAAACCCACCGTCCAGGAACCGACGCGGCGGTGGCCGCGGCAAAGAGCGGAGACTAGGTGTCTGGAATCAAGACCAGCGGCGAAAAGCGACTTGTATTGGTTTCGGGGCGAGCTCACCCGCAACTGGCACTGGACATCGCCACGGAGCTTGGTACCGAACTCGTCCACACGGACGCCCGCACCTTCGCGAACGGCGAGATCTACGCCCGCTTCGACGAGAGCGTACGCGGGAGCGACACCTTCGTCATCCAGTCGCACACCAACCCGATCAATGAATGGCTGATGGAACAGCTGATCATGGTCGACGCGCTCAAGCGGGCCTCCGCCAAGCGGATCACCGTGGTGGCGCCGTTCTACCCGTACGCCCGGCAGGACAAGAAGGGCCGCGGCCGCGAGCCGATCTCGGCCCGCCTCGTCGCCGACCTGTTCAAGGTCGCCGGCGCCGACCGGATCATGGCGGTCGACCTGCACGCCGCCCAGATCCAGGGCTTCTTCGACGGCCCCGTCGACCACCTCTTCGCCATGCCGGTGCTGCTCGAGCATTTCAAGGAGAAGCTCGACCCGGCCACCCTGACCGTCGTCTCGCCCGACATGGGCCGCGTGCGCGTCGCAGACATCTGGAGCGACAAGCTCGGCGCCCCGCTGGCCATCATCCACAAGCGGCGCGACCCGCTCGTGCCCAACCGGGTCTCCGTGCACGAGATCGTCGGCCAGGTCGAGGGCCGCGTCTGCCTGATCGTCGACGACATGATCGACACCGGCCGCACGATCGTGCTCGCCGCGGAGGCGCTGCGCAAGGCCGGCGCCATCGGCGTCGTCGTCGCCGCAACCCACGCCGTGTTCAGCCACCCGGCACTCGAACTGCTGCAGAACCCGGCGATCTCCGAGGTCGTCGTCACCGACACCCTGCCGATCCCGATGGAGAAGCGCTTCCCGACGCTCACCGTGCTGCCGATCGCGCCGCTGCTGGCGCGTGCGATCCACGAGGTGTTCGACGAGGGGTCCGTCACGTCGATGTTCGAGGGCGCCGCATAGGGGCACCGAACGGCTTCCGGCCGGTCGTCGACGGATGTCGGTGGCCGGCCATCGGTCTGTACGCCGCTGGGACCGCCGCGGCTACAGCACGAGTTGCAGGTGGATGGTGACAGCGTCGCCGACTGTGACTCCCTCGGCCACGCGCACCGCCTTCTTCACCGGCAGGAGGAACGTGCCGCGGGCGCTGTCCGGAAAGAGCGACGTGGACCACCGGGTGTCGTCGATGGCGGCGAGGACCTTGACCGAGCCGAATCCGTTCCGGCGGCCCTCGGTCAGTTCGCGGATGTCGTCGGCCAACTCCGCGGGCAACGAGACGAAGATCCAGGCCGCCGCGCCCTCGTACTCCCACAGTTCCGCCGTGAAGGCGAACGTCGGACCGCGGGCGGGCTCCCGGGCGCCGGGCGTGGTATCCATCGGAGCGACTCCCTCCTGCGCCTTCCTGGCTTCGGCTACGCCGGGATGCCGGACTCCGGCGCCCGCGGCGCCGAGGGGATGATCCCGAGGGGGACGACGTAGGTCTCCCGTTCGTTGCGGTCGACCGCGTAGCACTGCCAGCCGAGCCCGCCCGGCCCGGTCAGCTCGAAGCGGGCGTCCGACCCGACCGCATACGGGTAGAAGTGCTGGGTTGCCAGCCGGCAGGTGTTCGCGGCGGTCGTCGTCGCGACCTGCAGCGTGGTCAGGATGCCGGGCACGACCAGCGCCACGAGCCCCAGCACGACGACGATGCGCATGAGCGTGAGGGCGCGCCGACTGCGCAGGGGCCGGTCGGCATCCTGCGGTTCGTAGCCGGAGAGTTCGGGGTGCTCGTCGCTCATGTCCGTCCCAGTATCGCAGTCCCCGGACGACCGGAGATGTTGCCGAAGCGGACGACTGTTGCCCGCACACCGGCGACAGTCGTCCGCTTCGGCAACGATTGTCCCGGCAGGTGCTATCCCTCCCCAGGCGCGCGGGCCCGCGCAGTCCCCACGGAATCCGGGCGGAGCGGCGCCGGCCTGACGCAGGCTGCGAACCTCAGCGGATGGCTGACGAGAGCATCGACGAGCACACCGGACTGTACCTCTCGGGCGGCGCAGCCGCCACTGAGTCAGCCGGCCGGCAGTTTCGGCGGGAGTCGCAGGCCGGGGGGAGCGCCATTCGGTTGCGCCGCGGCGTCTTCACCACTACCCGGCATTGGGCGGGGCTCCCACCGAGCCAGCGGCACCTCGCGGAGGTCCGGGCCGTCGTTGCGACTCGAACGCGGGACCCGCTGATCAGTCACCAATCGGCGGCGGTCGTGTGGGGGATTCCCCTGGCCGACGCCTGGCCGAGCACCGTGCACGTGCTGGCCCCACCGAACTCCAGGGCGCGGAGCAAAAACGGCGTCACAGTCCACCGCAGCGACATCACCGACCGGGACGTGGTCGAAATCGACGGGATGCTCGTGACCAGTCCCGCCCGGACCCTCATCGACCTGGCGCGCACGGTGAGTTTCACCACCGCCGTCGTTGCGATCGACCATGCCCTCAACCCGCGGAACGCATCCCCGGAGGTCTTCCTGACCGCGGAGATGCTCAGCGAGAAACTCCACGAATCGGTCTCGGCCAGGGGAGCCGTGAGGGCGGACCGGGCCATCGGCTTCGGTCGGCCCAATGCGGACAACCCCGGTGAATCGATGAGTCGCGCGGCGATCTTCGAACTGGGTTTCCCCGATCCACTGCTTCAGACGTGCCATCTCAACCCCCGCGGCGGCTTCTACTTCACCGACTTCGAATGGCCGGCCTATCGCCTGATCGGGGAGTTCGACGGGAAGGGCAAGTACGTGAAGGACGAGTGCCTGCGGGGACTGACTCCCGGGGAAGCGGTCCATCGTGAGAAGGTTCGCGAGGACGACCTTTCGCGCGGAAGGCAATGGCGTGGCGCGCTGGGGTCCGTCCGATCTGCGCCAGCGCCAGTCGCTGCTGCGCATCCTCACGACCGCGGGGCTCCCGGTCCTCCGCTGACCGGGCGGCTGACAGACAGAACTGTTGCCGGAGCGGACAACTGTTGCCGGGATGCCGGCAACACTCGTCCGCTCCGGCAACAGTTGTCCACCGGAGGTGCTAGTGCGAGGAGCCCTCGGTCTCGACCTCGCTGCGGTCGCCCGACCACAGGGTGTGGAAGGTGCCGGGCCTGTCGACGCGCTTGTAGGTGTGCGCGCCGAAGAAGTCACGCTGGCCCTGCACCAGGGCGGCCGGCAGGCGCTCGCTCGCGAGCGAGTCGAAGTAGCTCAGCGCCGACGCGAACCCGGGAACCGGGATGCCGGAGAGCGCCGCGGTCGACACGACCCGGCGCCAGGCGGACTCGCCGTCGGCGACGGCCTGGGCGAAATACGGGTCGACGAGCAGGGTCGGGATCGACGGGTCGTTCGCGTAGGCGTCGACGATCCGGTTGAGGAACTGGGCGCGGATGATGCAGCCGCCGCGCCAGATCGTGGCGATGGCGCCCTTGTCGATCTTCCAGCCGTACTTCTCGGCGCCGGCGATGATCGCGTCGAAGCCCTGGGCGTAGGCGACGACCTTGGAGGCGTAGAGCGCCTGGCGCACATCGTCCTGGAAGGTGTGGCCGACCACGGCGATCTCCGGGCGGGCGACCAGGGCCGCGCGGAGCGGCACACGCTGCTCCGGGTGGCTGGACACGGCGCGGGCGAACACGGCCTCGGCGATGCCACCGACGGGCACGCCCAGGTCGAGGGCGTTCTGCACGGTCCAGACCCCGGTGCCCTTGGAGCCGGCCTCGTCGAGCACGATGTCGACGAAGGGCAGGCCGGTCTTCGCGTCGACCTGGCGGAGCACCTCGGCGGTGATCTCGATCAGGTAGCTCTCGAGGTCGCCGTCGTTCCAGTCGGTGAACACGTCGGCGATGGCGGCGGGGGAGTGCCCGCCGACCTTGCGGAGCAGGTCGTAGGCCTCGGCGATGAGCTGCATGTCGGCGTATTCGATGCCGTTGTGGATCATCTTGACGAAGTGGCCGGCGCCGTCCGTGCCCACGTGCGTGACGCAGGGCACGCCGTCGACGACGGCCGCGATCGACTCGAGGATCGGGCCGAGGGTCTCGTACGCCTCTGCCGAGCCGCCGGGCATGATGCTCGGGCCCTTGAGGGCGCCCTCCTCGCCGCCGGAGATGCCGGCGCCGACGAAGTTCACGCCGGTGGCGCGCACATCCTTCTCCCGGCGGATGGTGTCCTGGAAGTCGGCGTTGCCGCCGTCGACGATGATGTCGCCGGGCTCGAACAGGGCGGTCAGCTGGCTGATCACGGCATCCGTGCCCGTGCCGGCCTGAACCATGATGATCGCGGTGCGCGGCTTCTGGAGCGACGCGGCGAATTCCTCGATCGTCTCGGAGGCGACGAAGTTCGCCTCCGGGTGTTCGCCCGTGAGCAGGCGGGTGCGCTCGGGGGAGCGGTTGTACACCGCCACCGTGTTCCCCGCCCGGCTGGCGAGGTTGCGGGCCAGATTCGACCCCATCACCGCCAGTCCTACTACGCCAATGTTTGCCTGTGCTGCGCCGGTTTCGGCCACGTTTGCTCCTTCAGGTGATTGTTCTCAAACCTCCGTCAAGGCTACTGCGTCGGCCCGAACGGTTACGTGGCGTGACCGGCGGCCCTCGGGCGACGGATGCCCGGCGCCCGGTTCGCCCCGGCCCGCCCGCTCCGCTAGACTCACTAGTTGAACTTCGGCGAGGGCTGTCGGCGGCGGGAAACCGTCCACCGGCATCCGTTATCGACGCGGCGGGATGCTTCACGGCCTTTCCTCACGCGCACACGCGTTCGAGTTGAACCAGTACCCACGATTCCCGGGCTTCGGTCCGCGAAACCAGACTGGGCCGTCCAGGCCCGCAAGGAGAAACATCATGGCTGAGGCCAAGAAGAAGGTTGTCGCAGACAACAAGATTTCCGCCGACCTGCGCGTCAAGTTCGGCAAGGGCGCTGCCCGCAAGCTGCGCGTGCTGGGCAAGATCCCCGCCGTCATCTACGGCCACGGCACCGACCCGGTGCACGTCGCCCTCCCGGCCCACCAGATCGGCCTGCTGCTGCGCCGCGCCAACGCCGTGCTCGAGCTCGACGTCGAAGGCACCACCCACCTCACCCTGGTGAAGGATGTCCAGAAGGACCCGTTCCTGCAGATCATCGAGCACCTCGACCTCATCGTCATCCGCAAGGGTGAGAAGGTCCAGGTCGAGGTTTCCGTGCACCTGACCGGCGAGGCCGTTTCCGGCACCATCGCCGACCTGGACTCGAAGGTCCTCATGCTCGAGGTCGAGGCCACGAGCATCCCGCAGAACGTCGTCGTCTCCATCGACGGACTCGACGACGGCGCGCAGATCCACGCGAAGGACGTCGTGCTCCCGGGCGGCGCCACTCTCATCTCCGACCCCGACGCCGTCGTGGTCTACGTGCACCTGCCCGCCGCCGAGGAAGAGGAAGAGCCGGCCGAAGCCGAGGCCACCGAGGCTCCTGCCGCCGAGTAGTCTTCCCCACCTGGCTTCGTCGACCGCGGAGGAATTCCCTGGACGAGAATCTCTGGCTCGTAGTCGGGCTCGGTAACCCCGGGCCCGGCTACGCCGGCAACCGACACAACGTCGGCCATATGGTGGCGGCCGTGCTCGCCGACCGCCTGTCGGCGAACTTCAAGAACCACAAAACCAATTCGGCCGTCGCCGAGGGGCGCAGCTTCCCCGGCGGACCGAAACTGGTGCTCGCCAAGCCGAGCACCTACATGAACGTGTCCGGCGGCCCGGTCGCCGCGCTCCTGCGCTTCTACTCGCTCGAGCCCGACCGGCTGATCGTCGTCCACGACGACCTCGACCTTCCCTTCGACACCATCAAGATCAAGGTCGGCGGCGGCCACGGCGGCCACAACGGCCTCCGCGACATCATCGCCGCGACCGGCACGAAGGAGTTCGTGCGGATCCGGATCGGCATCGGCCGCCCGCCCGGGCGCCAGGACGCCGCCGACTTCGTGCTGCACGATTTCAGCAAGGACGAGCGGGCGGTCCTGCCCAACCTGTTGACGGATGCCGCCGACGCGATCGAACTGATCGCGGCCGAGGGCGTCACCGCCGCCCAGCAGAAGGTCCACTCCCCGTAGCTCTTCGCCCGTTCCGCTGCCCGTGCCGGCGCTGCGTAGACTTGACCGGTGACTCTCCAGGGCTTAATTTCCACACTTTCGCGCGCCTCCACATTCGACAACGCCCTCACCTTCGCGAACCGCGACGCGGACTTCTCGCTCACCGAGGGCCTGCGGGCGCCGCTGATCGCGGCCATGCTCGAGCAGCGCGGCCGGCTGGAGAAGGCCCAGGCCCTGCTCGTCATCACCGCGACCGGGCGTGAGTCGGAATCCCTGCACGAGAACCTGGCCTGCTTCGCCGACGGCGCCGAGATCGTCGACTTCCCCGCCTGGGAGACCCTCCCGCACGAACGGCTCAGCCCCGGCGCGGAGATCGTCGGCAAGCGGCTCTACGCGCTCCGGCGGATGCGGGACTGGGAGGAGTCCGACCCGGCCGCCCGGCGCCCGCTGATCGTCATCGCCTCGGTGCGGGCCGCCCTCCAGCCGGTGGCCGACAACCTCACCGACTATGAGCCGATCGAACTGGCCGCCGGTGGCCGCGGCCACGACCTCGGCGCCATCGCCCGGGAACTGGTCGGCCTCGCCTACACCCGGGTCGACATGGTCACCCGCCGGGGCGAGTTCGCCGTGCGCGGCGGCATCCTCGACGTGTTCCCGCCGGTGGCGCCGCATCCGTACCGGGCGGAGTTCTTCGGCGACGAGGTCGAGCAGATCCGCGCCTTCTCGGTCGCCGACCAGCGTTCCCTGCCCGAGCCGATCGAACGGGTGTCCCTGCCGCCGAGCCGCGAGCTGCTGCTCAGCCCGGCCGTGCGCCAGCGAGCCAGGGAGATGCAGCACGAGTTCCCGAGCCTGGCCGGGCTGCTCGCCAAGATCGCCGAGGGAATCCCCGTCGAGGGGATGGAGAGCCTCGCGCCCGCCCTCGTCGACCGGCTCGTGCCGATCACCCACTACCTGCCCCGAGAGGCGGCCGTGGCCGTGATCTCGCCCGAACGGGTCGCCTCCCGGGCGATCAGCCTCGCCGAGACGAACCGCGAGTTCCTCGGCGCCGCCTGGAGCGCCGCGACCGCCGGCGCGGAGGCGCCGATCGACCTCGAATCGGGGGACTTCCTCACCCTCGGCCGGCTGCGCGAGTCGGTCACGTTCAGCGCCCCCGGTGCCCCGCCGTCCGCGCACGTGTGGTGGACGTTCAGCTCATTCCAGGCGGCGCCGACGGATGCCCCGGTGCTCCCCGAGCACCGCGAACTCGATGAGCTGCTCACCGTGCGCGTCGACGGCGACGCCGTGCCGAGCTTCCAGGGCAGTGTGGAGGGCGCCGTCGGGCACCTCGCCGCCCGGCTGAAGGACGGCTGGACCGTCGGGATCGTCGCCCAGGGCGCCGGGCTGGTCGAACGCGCCGCCGACGTGCTCGCCGAGCGCGAACTCCCGGCCCGGATCGTCTCCGAATGGCCAGGCGTTCCGGAACCCGGCATCGCCTACCTGCTCAAGGCATCCGTCGACCACGGCTTCGAAATCCCGGAGACCAGGCTCACCCTGGTCAGCGAGTCCGAGTTCTACGGCCGGGTCGTCGGCTACGACGCCCGCCAGGTCAAGAAACTGGCCAGCCGCCGCAAGAACGTCGTCGACCCGCTCCAGCTGAAAGCCGGCGACCACGTCGTGCACCAGACCCACGGCATCGGCCGGTTCGTCGAGCTGACCCAGCGCGAGGTCTCCAGCGGCGGCCGCAACCCGGTCAAGACCAAACGTGAATACCTGGTGCTCGAATACGCCCCCTCGAAGCGCGGCCACCCCGGGGACAAGCTCTACGTGCCGACCGACCAGCTCGACCTGGTCAGCCGGTACGTCGGCGGGGAGGCCCCGGCGCTCAGCAAGATGGGCGGCAGCGACTGGTCCGCCGCGAAGACCAAGGCCCGCAAGGCCGTGCGCGACATCGCCGTCGAACTGGTCAAGTTGTACTCGGCACGGATGGCCAGCAAGGGCCACGCGTTCGGGCCGGATACCCCGTGGCAGCGCGAACTGGAGGAGGCGTTCCCGTTCGCGGAGACCCCCGACCAGCTCACCACCATCGACGAGGTGAAGGCCGACATGGAACGGCCCATCCCGATGGACCGGCTGCTCTCCGGCGACGTCGGCTTCGGCAAGACCGAGGTGGCCGTGCGGGCCGCGTTCAAGGCGATCCAGGACGGCAAGCAGGTCGTCATGCTCGTGCCGACGACCCTGCTCGTGCGCCAGCACATGGAGACCTTCCAGGAGCGCTTCGCCGGGTTCCCGGTGCACCTGCGCGCGCTCAGCCGGTTCCAGACCGAGAAGGAGTCCCGCGAAACCATCGCCGGGATGCTCGACGGCACCGTGGACCTCGTGATCGGCACCCATCGGCTGCTCTCCGAGTCGATCGTATTCAAGGACCTCGGCCTCGTCATCATCGACGAGGAACAACGGTTCGGGGTGGAGCACAAGGACGCGCTGAAGAAGCTGAAGACCAACGTGGACATCCTCGCGATGAGTGCCACCCCGATCCCGCGCACGCTGGAGATGGCGGTCACCGGCATCCGGGAGATGTCGACCCTGGCCACGCCGCCGGAGGACCGGCACCCGATCCTCACCTTCGTCGGCCCGTACTCCGATCGGCAGGTGGCGGCGGCGATCCGCCGCGAGCTGCTCCGGGAGGGCCAGATCTTCGTTGTGCACAACCGGGTGTCGAGCATCAACCGGGTCGCCGCGAAGCTGGCCGAGCTCGTGCCCGAGGCGCGGATCGCCGTGGCGCACGGCCAGCTGCCGGAGGCCCAGCTGGAACAGGTGGTCGTGGACTTCTGGGAACGCAAGTTCGACGTGCTCGTCTCGACCACGATCATCGAGACCGGCCTGGACATCGCCAACGCGAACACGATCATCATCGACCGCGCCGACAAGTTCGGGCTCAGCCAGCTGCACCAGCTGCGGGGGAGGGTCGGCCGCGGCCGGGAGCGCGCCTACGCCTACTTCCTCTACGACGAGAACAAGCCGCTCACCGAGATCGCCCACGACCGGCTGTCGACGATCGCCGCGAACAACGAGCTGGGCGCCGGCATGCAGGTGGCGCTCAAAGACCTCGAGATCCGCGGAGCCGGCAACCTGCTCGGCGGCGAGCAGGCCGGGCACATCGCCGGGGTCGGCTTCGACCTCTACCTGCGGATGATCGGCGAGGCCGTGAGCACGTTCCGCGGCGACGTCGCCGAGGGCCAGACCGAGCTGCGGCTCGAACTGCCCGTCGACGCGCACATCCCCGAGGACTACGTCGACAGCGAGCGGTTGCGCCTCGAGGCCTACCAGAAGCTGTCCGCCGCCAGCTCGCCGACGGCGGCGAAGGACCAGATCGACCTGGTCCTCGACGAACTCACCGACCGCTACGGCGAGCCGCCGCAGCCGGTGCAGAACCTCATTCTGGTCTCCCGGCTGCGCTGGCTGGCGCAGCAGGCCGGCCTCGGCGAGGTCGTCGCCATGGGCTCGAACCTCCGCGTCTCGCCGGCGAACCTGGCCGATTCGATGCAGGTGCGCCTGCAACGGATGTACCCGGGCTCGCGCTACTTCACCCAGAACGGGTCGATGACGGTGCCGATGCCCCGGATCAACGGGGAGCCGCTCGGCGACGCGGCCCTGATCGCCTGGGCCGGCTCACTGCTGGACGCGATCTTCCCCCGGCCGGTCGACGCGGTCGCGGCGCCGTCCGCGTGACGCCCGGACCCGCCGCCTACGATGAGACCGAACCCCAGGAGGCCCGCATGACCCCGCCCAGCCAGCTCGACATCCTGATCGAGACGGTCGCCCGGCTCCGTGCGCCCGGCGGCTGCCCGTGGGACGCGGACCAGACCCATGAATCCCTCGTGCAGTATCTGATCGAGGAAAGCCACGAGCTGATCGACGCGATCGAGGCGGGCAGCCGCGAGGAGATGATCGAGGAACTCGGCGACGTGCTCTACCAGGTGCTCTTCCACGCCGACCTTGCCGCGCACACCAGCGGCGAGGACTTCGACATCCAGGACGTGGCCGCGCAGATGACCGCGAAAATGGTGGGGCGGCATCCGCACGTCTTCGGAGACCTGTCGCTGGAGACCGCCGATGACGTCGTCGCTGCGTGGGACGACTTCAAGGCCGCCGAGAAGCCGCACCGCACCAGCGTGCTCGACGGGATCCCGCAGGGGATGCCCGCCCTCGCCCTCGCCGACAAGGTGCTCGGGCGGGCGCAGAAGATCGGCCTGCTCGGCACGGAGTCCGCCTTCCCCCTCCCGATCGAGAGTGAGGACGAGCTCGGACCGCTGCTGCTGGCCGTCGTGTCCGCCGCCAAGGCCCAGGGGCTCGACTCGGAGCGTGCTCTCCGCACCGCGCTCCGCGGCTTGCAGGACGAGATCCGTGTGGCCGAGGGCGTCGGGCCGGATGCCGTCGGGCCTGATGCCGTCGCCACGGACGGGACCGACGTCTTCGACGCCGGCATCATCGGCCTGCCCGGCTGACCGACCGGGTCGCGCGTGCGGGCCCGGCGCGCGGTCAGGCGATGCGCCGGCCCGCGGGGAGCCGCCGGGAGGGGGTGATCGTGCGGCGCCAGGCCCAGAGCAATGCCGCGGCGCCGAGGGCCAGGTGGATGCCCAGGCCGACGAACCAGGACGGCACCGCGCTGTCGTAGACCTCCCGTGCCGTCGGCCGCTTGTCATCGTCGCCGCCGTAGTAGGCGCCCGTCGAGTTGCAGTACGGGGTTTCGCCCTGCAGGTCGGGCGCAACCTGTGCCTGCCGAACTCCGACCGCGATCCAGCCGAACAGGTCCTGTGGGTTGCCGGTGGGGTCGAAGACTCCGGGGGAGGCATCCGCGACGACGACGTACGGATTCGCGGCGAGCACCCACCAGTAACGGTCGAAACGGGGAACGTCCATCGTGGTCGCGGGATCGTCGCAGCCGGCCGGCGGCATGAGGGTCTGTTCCGACTTCGTCGCGGTGCCCAGCAGGGCGAAGGCGATGGGTGTGCCGACGCTCAGCGCCGCGACGATGAGGTAGGTGACGACGATCGAGAACAGGGGACGGGTGACGATGCCGGAGAGCCCGACGCCGAGCATGGCGATCACCCCGAGCTCGGCGGCGAGCACGAGCACGGAGACGGCGATCGTGGACAGCGAGACCTGGCCGAGGGTGACCGCGAAGAGCAGGAACGGCACCGCGGTGGCGAGGAACGCGAGGGCCGTGATCCAGGCCGCGACGAACTTGCCGAGTATGAGCTGGCCCGTGCTGATCAGGGTGACCTGCGTCGTGGCGAGGGTGCCGATGTCGCGGTCGCCGTTGACGGCGTTGCCGCTGAGCGCGGGCGAGACGAGAGTGCCGAGCAGGAGCACGAAGAAGATGACGGCCGAGAAGACCGCGCCGCCGCCTGTCTCCCAGGCCGCGGTCGACAGCCAGAGCAGCACCGTGACCGCTGCGACGAGCAGCACGAAGATGCCGAGCAGCACGTACCAGGCGACCCCGCGCACGCGCTGGCGCAACTCGAGGGTGACGATGAGCCACAGCCCGGCGAGGAAGCCCCGAGCGGGTGTGCGGTCGGGGACCGGGCTGATACGGGCGGTGGCGTCCAGGTCACTGCTCATGCTGCTGCCCCTCCAGTGGATTCGGGTCGGGACAGGTCGAGGAAGGTGTGTTCGAGGTCGCCGACCGCCGGACCGAAGGCGCTCACCCGCACGCCGGCGCCGACCAGCCGGGCCAGCAGATCGGCCGCCGCCGCCTCGTTGTCGACCTGCACGAGCGTGCCGAGGTGGTCGGTCCGGGTGCCGGCCACGCCGGATGTCTGGAGGCCGTCTTCCAGGGCGGCCGGGTCGAGTGAGCGGATCCGCCAGGACCTCGCGCTGGCGCCGGCCCGCGCGACGCGCTCGGCGCTCGCCGTGACTCCGTCGGCGAGGTACACGGCGGCATCCGCCATCTCGTCGAGTTCGGAGAGCACGTGGCTGGAGACGAGGATCGCCGTTCCCTCACCCGCGAGGCGGCGGACGAGCACGCGAAGCGCCACCCGGGCGGCCGGGTCGAGACCGGATGCCGGCTCGTCGAGCAGGAGCACGGAAGGGGAGTGCACGAGGGCCCTGGCCAGGCTCAGCCGCTGCTTCTGCCCGCGGCTGAGCACCCGGGACGGCCGGTCGGCGAGGGCCTCCAGGCCGGTCAGGCCGATCAGTTCATCCGCGCGGGCGGCGGCGGCCGGGCGGCTCATCCGGTACATCCGCCCGGTCACTTCCAGCGAGGCGCGAACGCTCAGGCTCGGCCAGGAGCCGAGCACGTCGGGCATCCAGCCCATCGCGGCGCGCACTGCCTGCGGGTCTGCCACCGGGTCGTGCCCGGCGATCGTGATTGTGCCGGTGTCGGGGGCGAGCAGGCTCGCCAGCATGAGCAGCAGTGTCGTCTTGCCGGCGCCGTTCGGCCCGATCAGGGCCGTCACCGAGCCCGCTGGCACGGTGAGCGTGGCGTCCCGCACGGCATGCACGCTGCCGAACGAACGGCGCACCCCCGTGACCGTGATTCCCCGTGCTGCGTGTGATTCCATCGTTGCCCCCTCCGGCGTGATGATCGAAGTCTAGGGGGATGCCGTTCGGTGGCGGCGGACGACGGTGGCGAGTACCGTCAGAGCATGAGCCAGACTTCCTTCAGCGAACTCCTTTCCCTTCAGATCGGCAATGAGTTTGCCGCGTCCCAGCAGTACATCGCCATCGCCGTCTGGTTCGACAACCAGGCCCTGCCCCGGCTCGCCGCGCACTTCTACGCCCAGTCGATCGAAGAGCGCAACCACGCCATGATGCTGGTGCAGTACCGGCTCGACCGCGACCTCGGCGTCGAGATTCCGGGAATTCCGGCCGTGCAGAACAACTTCACCCTCGCCGTCGAGCCGATCGCGCTCGCCCTCGCCCAGGAGAAGCAGGTCACCTCCCAGATCGAGGCGCTCTTCCGCGCGGCCCGCGCCGACGGGGACGCCCTCGGCGAGCAGGCGATGCTGTGGTTCCTCAAGGAGCAGGTCGAAGAGGTCGCGTCGATGTCCACCCTGCTGACGATCGCGCAGCGGGCCGGCGACAACCTCTTCGACATCGAGAACTACATCGCGCGGGAAACCGTAGCCGGCGGCCCGGTCGACTCCGATGCCCCCGCTGCAGCGGGCGGCGCCCTCTAGCCTCGGTTTGTCCTGCCCTCCCCAGCCGGCCCTCCGGGCGGAACGGCGTCGGAGCAGGACCTGACACAATTGGAGGCATGGCAACACCTGTGACCCCGCCGCGCGGCATGCGCGATTTCCTCCCCAATGAGAAAGCGGTCCGGGAGCACGCGCTGGGCACCATCAGGCGGAGCTTCGCCGCGCACGGGTTCGACGAAATCGAAACCCCGGTGATGGAGGATTCGGCCCGCCTGCACTCCGGCCTCGGCGGCGACAACGAGAAGCTCGGGTTCGCCGTGCTCAGACGCGGGCTGTCCCCGGCGGATGTCGAGGCCGCCGCCGAGTCCGGCGACCTCCTGTCACTGGCCGACCTGGGCCTCCGCTTCGACCTCACCGTGCCGCTGGCCCGGTTCTACGCCAGCCACCGGGCCGAACTGCCCGCCGTGTTCCGGTCCATCCAGATCGCCCCCGTCTGGCGGGCCGAGCGCCCGCAGAAGGGGCGCTACCGCCAGTTCGTCCAGTGCGACATCGACATCATCGGCGAGGCCGGACCCCTCGCCGAGATCGAGCTGATCGCCGCGACCACCGCTGCCCTCGACGCCCTCGGCCTGACCGGCTGCTCCGTGCGGATCAACGACCGGCGCATCCTCGCCTCCCTCCTCGCGCACTGGGGCGTGCCGCCGGAACTCGCCGAACGGGCGCTGATCACCATCGACAAGCTCGACAAGATCGGCGTCTCCGGAGTCGTCACCGAGCTCGGCACCCTCGGCGTCGACACCGACGGCATCGCCGACACCCTCGAGGGGATGCCCGGCCTCGGCTGGGACGCCGACGCACCGGCCTGGCTCGACCCCGCCGCCTACGCCGACCTCCGCGCCCTGCGCGACGCCCTGCCGGCCACCCGACTGGTCTTCGACCCCACCCTCGTGCGCGGCATGGGCTACTACACGGGCACGATCTTCGAGATCGCCCACCCGGAGCTGGGCTATTCGCTCGGCGGCGGCGGCCGCTACGACGGGATGATCGGCCGGTTCCTCGGCACTGACGTGCCCGCCTGCGGATTCTCGATCGGCTTCGAGCGCATCGTCGACCTGCTCGGCCAGGCCGGGACGGCCGACACCGACGCGGTCGTGCTGGTGCACGAGAAGGATGCCGACCCGGCCGCCCTGGTGGCGCTCAAGGCGTCCCTCGTTGCCACGGGGCTGCGCGTGCGCCTCGAACGCCGCACCAAGAACCTCACCGCGCTGCTCGACCGGGCGGCCGCCGCCGGGTACGGGCGATACGCGTTCGTCAGCCCCGAAACCGCCCCGGCCGCCTCGCTCCAGTTCCGTCCGCTGGGCGAATCAGCCCACCATCACTAGACTGTTATGGGATTGGAACACAGCGAGGTCTTCCGAGATTCCCCCAGATCCCCACCCCCAATTAAAGAAAATAAAAGGAAACAGGAGATAGCTGTGGCTCTCATTGAGGCAGTAGTAGCGCGCGAGATTCTTGACTCCAGAGGCAACCCGACCGTCGAGGTCGAGGTATTGCTTGACGACGGTTCGGTTAGCCGCGCTGCGGTTCCGTCCGGCGCATCGACCGGTGCGTTCGAAGCTTATGAACTGCACGACGGCGACAAGTCGCGTTACCTGGGCAAGGGCGTGCTCAAGGCCGTTGACGCTGTCATCGACGAGCTCGGCCCGGCAGTCGAGGACCTCGACGCCACCGACCAGCGCATCGTCGACGCGGTCCTGAACGAGACCGACGGCACCGACAACAAGCACCGCGTCGGCGCCAACGCCATCCTCGGCGTCAGCCTCGCCGTCGCGAAGGCCGCCGCCACCTCGGCCGGCCTGCCCCTGTTCCGCTACCTCGGTGGCCCGAACGCGCACACCCTGCCGGTGCCGATGATGAACATCATCAACGGTGGCTCGCACGCCGACAACGACGTGGACATCCAGGAATTCATGGTCGTCCCGCTCGGCGCCGAATCCTTCGCCGAGGGCCTCCGCTGGGGCACCGAGACCTACCACGCGCTCAAGGCGCTCCTCAAGTCCAAGGGCCTGTCCACCGGCCTCGGCGACGAGGGTGGCTTCGCCCCCAACCTGCCCAGCAACCGTGCGGCCCTCGACCTCATCGTCGAAGCCATCACCAACGCCGGCTACACGCCCGGCAAGGACATCGGCCTCGCGCTTGACTGCGCCGCCTCCGAGTTCTACAAGGACGGCGTCTACCACTTCGAGGGCAAGGAACTCACTGCCCAGGAGCTGTCCGCGTACTACGTCGAGCTCGTCGCCGCCTACCCGCTCGTCTCGATCGAGGACCCGCTCGAGGAGGACGACTGGGAAGGCTACGTGCACCTCACCGCCGAACTCGGTGACAAGGTGCAGATCGTCGGCGACGACCTGTTCGTGACCAACCCGGTTCGCCTGGCCAAGGGCCTCGAGCTCGGCACCGCCAACTCGATCCTGGTCAAGGTCAACCAGATCGGCACCCTCACCGAGACGCTCGACGCGGTCGCCCTCGCCCAGCGCGCCGGCTACACCACGGTCATCTCCCACCGCTCCGGTGAGACCGAAGACACGTTCATCGCCGACCTCGCGGTCGCCGTCGACGCCGGCCAGATCAAGACCGGAGCGCCTGCCCGCAGCGAGCGCGTCGCCAAGTACAATCAGTTGCTGAGGATTGAAGAAGAGCTGGGCGAGGCCGCGGTCTACGCGGGCCGTTCCGCTTTCCCGCGGTTCAAGGCCTAGCTGTTCCGGAGCTCTCGAGGCCCGGGTCGTCCGGGCCTCGAGAGCTCCATTTTTTTGTCCGGATTCGGTTAGGGTTCGAGTAGCCTCCCGAACCCGACGAGTGCGAGAGGGGTGAGCCATGGGCAGGAAACGCGCGGAGCGACACCCCGTCGCCCTGACAACCACGGAAACCGCCACCAGCAACTGGCTGCGCGGGCTGCGGCTGTCGGGCTTCTCCTTCATGATGATGGGAATCCTGATCCTCGCCGTGATCGTGCTGGCCCCCGGCATCCGCACCTACGCCGAGCAGCAGCAGCAGATCGAGCGGCTGACGAAGGCCGTCACGGCCCAGCAGGGCAGCGTCGACGAGCTCAAGTCCGAACGCGAGCGCTGGAACGACCGCACCTTCGTCACGACCCAGGCCCGCGACCGGCTCTCCTACGTCCTTCCCGGCGACGTCAGCTTCCTGGTGATCAACGACCTCGCCCTGCCCGTCGCGGGCGGCACGGAGCCGCCGCCGGCGAGCTCCGTCATCCAGAACACCAACGTCGATTGGCTCTCCTCCATGTTCGCCTCCGTCATGACAGCCGGCCTTGCCCCGGAGGCCACGAAATGACGCGGCCACCCTTCGCCCCGGTCAGCCAGGCCGACATCGATACGGTTTCCGCGCAGCTGGGCCGGCCGGCCCGCGACGTCGTCGGCATCGCCGGTCGGTGCGTCTGCGGCGCCCCGACCGTGGTGGCCACCGCGCCGCGGCTGAGCGACGGCACGCCGTTCCCCACCTTCTATTACCTCACCCACCCGGCCGCCACCGCCGCGCTGTCCTTCCTCGAGGCCACCCAGGTGATGAACGAGTACAACCAGCTGCTCCAGGACGACGAGGACATCCGCGCCCGCTACCGCCGCGCGCACGAGGGCTTCCTCTCCGACCGCGAATCGATCGGCGTCGTCCCGGAGATCGCCGGGATCTCCTCCGGTGGCATGCCGGAACGGGTCAAATGCCTGCACGCCCTCGCCGCGCATTCCCTCGCCGCCGGACCGGGCGTCAACCCGATCGGCGACCTCGCCCTGGCCAGGGCGGCCTGGTCGCCCGCGGTCTGCGAGTGCCTCGACTACACCGCGGCGGACGCGTGACCTCACCCTGGCGACGGATCGGGACGGGCGTCGGCCTGAGCCTGGCCCTGGCGCTGGGCGGGGCATCCGTGGTCATCGACGCGCCGCCGGCCCACGCCGACCAGGTGCGCGACCTCGAGTATTGGCTGAACGACTATGGTTTCACCCAGGCCTGGGCGACCACCCGCGGCGCCGGCGTCAAGGTGGCCGTGATCGACACCGGGGTGGCCCCCAACATCACCGAACTGGCCGGCGCCGTCGTCGGCGGCACGGATGTCTCCGGTCTCGGCTCCCCGAACGGCCAGACCCCGGTGGGCGACCGGAGCGAACACGGCACCCTCGTCTCCTCGCTGATGGCAGGTCGCGGCACCGGCGAGGGAACCGGAATCATCGGCGTGGCCCCGGCCGCGTCGATCCTGGCCGTGTCCGTCGCGTTCGGCACCAACGGCGCCACCCTCAGCAACGACGAGCAGATCGCCGCCGGCATCCGGTGGGCCGTCGACAACGGGGCGGACGTGATCAACATGTCGTTGACCCGCAACACCCTGGACTGGCCCACCAGCTGGGATGACGCGTTCCTCTACGCGTTCGAGCATGATGTCGTCGTCGTCGCGGCCGCCGGCAACCGGGGCAGCGGCACCACCGAGGTCGGCGCGCCGGCCACCATCCCCGGCGTGCTCACGGTCGGCGGTGTCGACCGCAACAAGGCCGCCAGCTTCGACGCCTCCTCGCAGGGCATCACCATCTCGGTGGCGGCCCCGAGCGAGCAGCTCGTCGGCGTGGTGCCGGGCGGCGGCTACGTGCAGTGGGACGGGACCAGCGCGGCAGCGCCGATCGTTTCCGGCCTGGTCGCGCTCGTGCGCTCCGCCTACCCGAAACTCGACGCGGCCGAGGTGATGAACCGGGTGATCGCCACGGCGAACCCGAACGGCCACGAGGTGCCCAGCCCGATCTACGGGAACGGGCTGATCGACGCGGCGGCCGCCGTGACGGCATCCGTGCCGGCCTCCACCGCGCCGACGCCGACGCAGCTGCTCGAGGAGTGGATCCGGGTGCACCGCCGCGCCGACACCGCCCCGACACCGGCACCGGAGACCACGGCGGTCGCGCCGGTCCCGCCGAAGAAGGACCCCGCCCTCCCCGCGCACAACCTGGCGGCGGCGTGGCTGCCCGGTCCGCTCAGCCTGACCTATGTGACGGTGCCGCTCATGGTTCTGGTCGGGTTTGGTATCCTAGTAACGCTGTTCGGCGTAGGGGCCACTCGGCACTTCAAGCGATTACGATCAAAACGCTGAGTTTTCGCGCATCCAATCTGTAGGAGGACCTCTAATCGTGCCCAAAATTCTCATTGTCGGCGGCGGCTACGCGGGGTTCTACACCGCTTGGAAGCTGGAGAAATGGCTGCGAGCCGGCGAAGCCGAGGTCACCATGGTCGACCCGCTTCCGTACATGACGTACCAGCCGTTCCTGCCTGAGGTCGCGGCCGGTTCCATCGAGGCCCGCCACGCCGTCGTCGCCCACCGGCGCCACCTCTCCAAGACCAACGTGCTCACGGCCAAGGTCACCCACATCGACCACGCCACGAAGACCGCGACCATCACGCCGCCGGTCGGCGAGCCGTGGGAATTCGTCTACGACGTCGTCGTGGTCACCGCCGGCGCCGTCTCGCGCACCTTCCCGATCCCGGGCGTCGCCGACCAGGCCTTCGGCCTGAAGACCATCGAGGAGGCCGTCGCCATCCGCGACCGCGTGCTCACCAACTTCGACAAGGCGGCTCAGCTGCCCGCCGGCCCCGAGCGCGACCGCCTGCTGACCTTCGTCGTCATCGGCGGCGGCTTCGCCGGCATCGAGGTGTTCGCCGAGTTGCGCTCGTTCGCCACCTCGCTGCTCAAGTCCTACCCGGAGATCGGCTTCGACGACACCCACTTCCACCTCGTCGAGGCGATGGGGCGGATCATGCCTGAGGTGTCCGTGCCGACCAGCCTCTGGGTGATCAAGAACCTCGATCAGCGCGGCGCACAGATCCACCTCAACACCCAGCTGACCAGCGCGGTCGACGGCAAGATCGAACTGTCCACCGGTGAGAGCTTCGAGACCGACCTCATCGTCTGGACCGCCGGTGTCATGGCGAACCCGGCGATCGTGCGCCACACCGACCTGCCGATCGAAGAGCGTGGCCGCCTGCAGGTTCGCACCGACCTGCGGGTCGGCACCGAAGACGAGATCATCGCGGACGCCTGGGGTGCCGGCGACGTCACCGCCGTGCCCGACCTCAGCGGCGGGGGAGTGGGCGGCTTCTGCGTTCCCAACGCCCAGCACGCGGTGCGCCAGGGCAAGCTCCTCGCGAAGAACATCGTCGCCGTGCTCCGCGGCGAAACGCCCAAGGAATACCTGCACAAGAACCTCGGCGCCGTCGCGGGCCTCGGCGTCGGCCACGGTGTCTTCCAGTCGGGGAGGATTGCGATCACCGGCCTTCCGGCCTGGTTCGCGCACCGCGGCTACCACGGCCTCGCCATGCCGAGCTGGGAACGCAAGCTCCGCGTCGTCTGGGGCTGGCTGAACAACTTCTTCCTGGGCCGCGACATCGTCTCCCTCGCTGCCGTGGAAAACCCGCGCGCCGTGTTCGAGGAGTTCGCGTCGCGCCCGAAGCCGCCGGCGGAAGCCTCCGCACCGGCCAAGGCTGCTCCCGCCAAGGCCGCCCCGGCCAGGACCGCCGCCGCTGCTGTCACGACAGGTGCTGCAGCGGAGAAGGCCGCGCCGGCAGCCCGAGCACCGCGGGCGCCGCGGAAGACCTCCGCGAAGCCGGTCGTCACCGCCGATGCGGCCGTGGAGACCGTCGACGTCGAGGACACCGTTTCCGTGTCGAAGTAACACCGGCGCTCTCGGCAGCACCTACGCTTGAAGCGTCCGGCCTCGGCCGGGCGCGCCCCCGTAGCCCAATGGCAGAGGCAGACGACTTAAAATCGTCACAGTCTGGGTTCGAGTCCCAGTGGGGGCACCATGATCCGTCACCGAACTTCCGCGTGATTCCGCGGAAGTTCGGCCCTCCAGAGGTCCGTTTGAGGGCTCTTGGCCACTCCGTGCCCACATTTTGCCCACACCGATCGCCACAGCAACGCCTCGGCGTGCTCTCTGAACGTTGGCCCACACTCTGTCGGATCGACGTCGAAAAGGCATTACCGACTCATGCTCCTGGTGGTGAAGTGCTCAACCGACGAATGTGTGTCCTCCCGCTCGACCCTGCCGCGTCGTACTGGTGTAATTGTCCTCGACAGGAAGTGGAACATCCGTGCGCTACATGATCCTCATTCATTCCAACAACATCGCCGAGACGGCGTGGGCTGACGGCGAGAAGGCCGCGCTCGACCTGACGCACGGCGCCGTGGTCGGCGAGCTGATCGCGTCCCGCGAGCTCGTCGACACCAACGAGCTGGACGTGGAGGATGTCACCGTGATCGGTCACCACAATGGCGAGCCCGTGGCAACGCGCGGTCCGTTCACCGAGGGCACTGAGTGGATCGGCGGCTACTACATCGTCGACGTCGTCGACCGGGAGCGTGCTGTCGAGATAGCAGGTCGGTTCACTGAGAACCGGTACTCGCCGATCGAGATCCGGCGGGTCGTGCACACGCCGCCCACGAGCTGACCGGCTCGGGCTCGCAGAATGGCCCCCGGCTTGCGGCCCTTCTTCGCCGAGGACCTAAACGACGCCAATCCGACACCGACCAAATCAAGGAGATCTCATGGAGTACCTGCTGTTCATCGTTAGCGACCCGGCTGCGCCCACTTACATCCCCGAGGAGGACAACATCGAGGAGTGGGTCGCCGACCTTGAGAGCCGTGGGGTCGCCCGCGGCGGCAACCGGCTGCGTCCGGTCTCCGATGCGACGACCGTGACCGTGCGCGACGGCAAGACGATCGTCACCGATGGTCCATTCACCGAGACCAAGGAGTGGATCGCCGGCTTCGACCTCATCGACGTCGAAAACCTCGACGAGGCGATCGAGATCGCCGCAAAACATCCGATGGCAAGGTTCGGACGCGTCGAGGTCCGTCCGGTCTGGCCATTCGAGTGAGCATAACAACTCGACTCGGATGACCAGTCCCGACGCTGGCCACGGCGCCACCGAGGTGGGCCGCGTGCTCGCCTCGGTGGCGTCATCCGAGCGCCTACGAATCGTCTCGACACTGATCCGCATCACGGGCGACTGGGACCTTTCGGAGGACTGCTTCCAAGATGCCGTCGCCCGCGCGCTGACATCGTGGCCGGAGTGCGGCCTCCCCGATAACCCCGGTGCGTGGCTCACCACCGTCTCGAAAAATCTCGTGATCGACGCGCTACGGCGCGCGTCGACTGAACGGAACACCACCAGGCGCTACGCCCTCGAGACCGAGATCGACGCGCAGGAGCGCCTGACCGCGGCATCCGGAGGGGAAGGCAGGGAAATGCTGCCTGGCACATCCGATGACGCCCTGGACGACGACCGCCTCCGCTTGATCTTCACCTGCTGCCACCCGGCGCTCGCGATGGATGCCCGCGTCGCGCTCACTCTCCGCACCGTGGTGGGGCTAAGCGTGCGCGAGACCGCGCACGTGTTCCTGGTGACCGAACAGACCATGCAGAAGCGGCTGGTTCGGACGCGGGCGAAGATCCGCGCGGCGGGTATCCCATATCGAGTGCCACCCGCGGAAATGCTGCCCGAGCGGACTTCAGGAGTGCTCGCCGTGATCTACCTTCTGTTCACCGAGGGATACTCGTCAGGGAGCGGCGCCGAGCTCGTGCGCTCCGCCCTCGCGGAGGAAGCGATCCGGTTGAGCCGCCTCATGGTTACCCTGACGCGGCACTCCACGCAGCTGCCCGAGGTGCTCGGACTGCTCGCACTCGAGTTGTTCCAGCAGTCCCGTGCGGGCTCTCGCATCGACGACGACGGCGATCTGGTGCTGCTCGAAGATCAGGACCGGCGGCTCTGGGACGGAGCCGCTATCTCGGAGGGCATTGCGGTGCTTGCCTCAGCCGAGGAAGAGCGCCAGCGACTCGGCGGAGTGCCCGGCACCTACCAGCTCCAGGCGCAGATCGCCGCGCAGCACGCGACAGCTCCGACTGCGGCGGCGACGAACTTTCACCGCATCGCCGAACTTTACGCCCGTCTCGGGCGGGTCTCTCCGTCGCCGATCATTGACCTCAACCGCGCGATCGCCGTGGCACTGGCGGAGGGGTCGGAGGCTGGGCTCGAACTGTTGGACATCCTGGACCGCAACGCACATCTCGCCGACTACCACCTACTGCCCGCAGCCCGCGCCGACCTCCTCCGCCGCGGCGGGCGGTTCGCCGATGCCCTGCCGCACTACATGCGCGCCCTCGAACTCGCACCCTCCGATCCGGAGCGTCGTTTCCTCCAGCGGCGGATCGACGAGATGCGGACAACCGCACAAACTCCGTCGTCGACGGCCCCGCCTGGCGGGCCACCTATGCAGGTTGATGCCACCTGACCTCATGTCGGGAATCATCCAACGACCAGGTTCTGATGACCGTCGATGAGCTCGCGCACGATGTCGAGGTGGCCCGCGTGCACGGAGGTCTCCGCAAGGACGCGAAAGATGACCGCGCGCCCGTTCCGCATCGGTGGCCCATCGTAAACGCTGGCTGGGGGCACCCAGAGCGGAGGGGCGTCGAGATCGATCCTCCTGAGCACCTCGTCACTGCGGGCTATCTGCCGCTCGTACACGTTGATTGCTTCAGCACCCGCCATCGGGTCCGACGACCAGCCGTCATGAACGGCTTCGATCGCTTCCGCGTCACCACCAAGAATGGCTGATATCCAGAACATTTCGTCGTCGTATGCGAGGTGATTGAGAAGCCGGGTGATCGTCCAACCCGACGGGACGAATGCGCGATGCATGTCGTCCTCCGCCAGCCCCCTCACCGTTCTCAGCACATGTTGTCGTTCATTCGCCAGCTGCGCGAGCAGGGGTGCATCACTCATGATCAGCACTGTTTGCTCCATCGTGCGTTCTCGTCGGTCGGCGGAGGAGACCGGTGGTGATGGCAGTGCTGTGTGCAACTCGGGCGATGGTGGCGCTCCATCCATCGCGGGTGCCGCCCTCGATGAGGTTGCGTACATCATCATCCGCCAACTGGTCGGGAAAGGTAACCGTGAGCGCGAGGCGAGTGCCTTCTGCGACGTCGTGGAGGTCAACGGTCACGATCGGCGCTTCGTCCTCGCGGTTTCCGGTGAGCTCAGGCCATCCTCCAGTCGCTCCCCACCGAAAGACCAACCGCTCGTTGGGTACGACCTCAAGGTATACGCCGCCGGTGGGGTATTGGAGGTCGTCATCGACCACCATCTGTTGACGCCACACGCCGCCCACCCTGAGGTCTACCTGGATAGGCGTCGAGGGAGTGGGCATAGCGGGGTTGTAGAACCAGGCGAGGTGTTCCGGCTCGGTCCACGCCGTAAAAACTACATTGCGCGGCGCGGGCACGACGCGGGACAGGGTGAAGCTTCGTTCAGTTCGTGTCTGAGACATCATCGCGCTCCTTCAGATTGTCAGAGGTGAAATTCGTGGCTGGGGCCAATCATGAGGTGCTTTTCGAGACCGCCTGAACGCGATTCGAAGAACTGGCGTAAGGCACCATACATTGTCCACTGCTGGAAGCGACGACGGATTCAAGCGGCAGTACCGCCATTGAGCGGTCCAAGTCAGGCCGACCGTCGAGTTGCACCGACGGATTCCGAGGGCAGGGCGCGGACAGGCACGAGGGCATGAACCGTTGGGTGAGGCACTGGCCCAGATCTCTCGCGCCTAGTGCGTCCCCGTTGGGGCGAGATCCGCTCCACCAATGGCCCATGTGATCCAACCGCGCCTGTGCCATTCTCAGGAGATGGATTGGCCTCAACCTGAACCGGTCTGCTCTGAGCGGCTCCTGCTTGAACCACTCGCGGTGGACCATGCAGCTTCGATGGTCGACGTTCTGGCCGACCCGTCGCTATACGAGTACACCGGCGGCGAAGCCCCGTCATTAGACGTGCTCCACAGCAGATATGCCGCACAGATCGTGGGGCAGTCTGATGACGGTTCCCAATGGTGGGTGAACTGGATAGTCACCTACCGAGACACCGGTGAGCCGGCCGGTTTCGTGCAGGCAACCGTCGCGTGCGACGGTTCAATGCTCGTTGCTGAGATCGCCTGGGTCATTTCGCCGAGGCTCCAAGGCCAAGGCATAGCCTCCGAAGCCACCCAGATGATGATCGGATGGTTGCGAGCACACGAGGTTAACCGTTTCGTCGCACATATCCATCCGGAGCACCAGGCCTCGATGGGCGTCGCTCGAAATCAAGCACTACGCCCGACCTCCACCGAGAAAGACGGCGAGACCCGGTGGGTGTCCTCACAAACGCCGAACGCCCCTAACACTCCGGAGAGGGTTGCCTTGTGCACTCAGTACGCGGAGGCATTGCGGAGCGGACGGGCCACTTACACTTCCCGAACATCATGGTGATTCAGAACCCTCGGAGGTGACCCAAGAACGTTGAAAATACGCGGAAGTTGGCCCGGACTGAGGCCTCGACTGGGGTGGAACTAGAGTTCGAGTCCCAGTGGGGGCACCACGCAAGCCGGCGTCAGCGCGCCGCGACCTCGCCGGGGAGGGCGAGGTCGACGAAGGCGCGCACCGCCGCCGACACCCGCCTGCTGCGGGACGCCGCCAGGTAGACGGTGAACTCCGGCACGTTCGCGACCGGGAGCCGCCGCACGCCGCGGGCGTCGCGTGCGGCGAACTCCGGCAGCAGGGCGACGCCGAGGCCGTTGGCGACATATTCGGCGGCGGTGCCGATGTCGGAGACCTCGATCATCACCCTCCGTTCGACGCCGGCCACGGTGAACGCGTCGTCGACGATCCCGCGGCTGGCATAGCCGGGGGGAAGGTCGATGAACTCCTCCCGGGCGAGACCGTCGAGTTCGACCGGGCGGGCGGAGGCGAGCCGGTGGTCGTCCGGCACGACCAGCACCATCGGCGACGACGCGATCGGCCGGGCGATCAGCGCCCCCGGCACCGGTCCGCTCAGGGCGAGGAAGGCCAGGTCGAGCTCGCCGGAGGCCAGGTCGTCGACCAGCCCGGCCGACCCGCGCCGGGCGGCCCGCAGGCGCACGCCGACGCCTGGATGCCCGGTGCGGAACAGGCCGAGCAGCCCGGGGACGTCGACGAGGGTGACCGAGGTCATCAGCCCGATCACGATTGAGCCGGTGATGGCGTGCGTGCTCTGCTGGGCGGCGTCGCGCACCTCGTTCACGGCGTCGAGCGCCTCCCGCACCTTGGGCAGGAGCAGGTCGCCCGTGGAGGTGAGCCGGATCTGACGGCGGCTGCGGTCGAAGAGTTCGACGCCGAGTTCGCTCTCGAGCGACCTCACCCCGGCCGACACGGCGGACTGGGCGATGGTGAGCCGGTCGGCGGCGCGGGTGAAGTTCAGTTCAGCGGCGACGGCGCTGAAGAATTCGAGCTGGCGGAGGTCCATCCGCCAATCATCTCATTCGGAGATTGATGGCATCCGTCATCGGCGTTGTTTCCTATCGGTCGGCGAGGGACGATTAATGCAGGCGCCGGACTTTCGGCGCCAGGAGGCAGGCACCATGACGAACCCATCCGTACGCAACGACGAAGTGACGGATGCCGCGCATGCGCCGGCAGACCCGGTCACGCCCTACGGCGCCGGCACCGCTGCCCTGTCGCGCCGTTCCGCCGACCGGGTCGTCGAGTGCCTCACGGCCTACGGCGTCAAGTGGGTGTTCGGAGTTCCCGGCGCCAAGATCGACCCGGTCTACGATTCCCTCGTCGACGCCGGCCCCGAGCTGATCGTCTGCCGGCACGAGCAGAACGCCGCGTTCATGGCCGCGGCGGTCGGCCGGCTGAGCGGCCACCCCGGCGTCGTGCTCGTCACGAGCGGCCCGGGCACCTCCAACCTGGCGACCGGCCTGCTCACCGCGACGACCGAGGGGGACCCGATGGTCGCCCTGTGCGGCGCCGTCCCTCGCGCCGACCGTCTCAAGCGCACCCACCAGTCGATGGACGCCGTCGGCATGCTCTCCGCCGTGACGAAATCCGCCGGCGAGGTCAGCGTCGCGGACAACGTGCCGGAGGCCATCGCCAACGCCTTCCGGCAGGCGACCCAGGAGCCCAAGGGCGCCGCCGCGGTCGTACTGCCCTACGACGTGCTCGTCGACTCGACCACGGTCACGATGAAGAACCCGCACTGGGTGCCGCAGCTGGGCGCCGCCCCGGCCGAGAGCGTGCAGCGCGCCGCCGCCCTGCTGCAGAACGCGACCTTCCCCGTCATCCTCGCCGGCGCCCGCTCGGGCTCCGACCGCGCCACCGCGGCCGTGCGCCGGCTGCTCGGCGTGGCGGGCCTGCCCGTGGTCGAGACCTTCCAGGCCGCCGGGGTCATCTCGCACGAGCTCGAAGAGCACTACCTGGGCCGGGTGGGCCTGTTCCGCAACCAGCCAGGGGACATCCTGCTGCACAAGGCCGACGTGATCCTGGCCGTCGGCTATGACTTCGTCGAATACGAACCGTCGAAGTGGAACAAGGACCACCAGCGGGTGATCATCCACCTCGACGAGCTCGCGGCCGACCTCGACGACTACTACCGCCCGACGGTCGAGCTTCGCGGCGATGTCGCCGAGACCCTCGACGCGCTCGCCCGCCAGATCGACGGGCTCAGCCTGCCCGCGGCGGCGGCCGCGGTGGTCGCCGAGCAGCGCTCTCGCCTCGCCCAGGCCGACCAGGCGACCGGCCACGACGAAACCGAGGGCGTGCACCCGGCCGAGCTGACCCTGATGATGCGCGAGCTGCTGCCCGACAACACCACGGTGCTCTGCGACGTCGGCTCGCACTACATCTACATGGCCAGGCATTTCCGCACCTATCACCCGCGCACCCTGTTGTTCTCGAACGGGCAGCAGACCCTCGGCGTCGCCCTGCCCTGGGCGATCGCGGCCACCCTGGTGCGGCCGGGCACCCCGGTGGTGTCCGTGTCCGGCGACGGCGGCTTCCTCTACTCCGCCATGGAACTCGAGACGGCCGTGCGGCTCGGTTCGACCTTCACGCACGTGATCTTCAACGACGGAAGCTACGACATGGTCGCGTTCCAGCAGCAGGGCAAGTACGGTCGCACCTCCGGGGTGCAGCTGGGCGACTACGACGTGGTCGGCTACGCCGAGTCGTTCGGCGCGCACGGCTACCAGGTGACCCACCTCGCCGACTTCGCCGCCGTGCTGGCCACGGCCATGGCCGAGCCGGGCCCGAGCATCATCGACGTGCGGGTCGACTACCGCAACAATAGAGACGAACTGATGGCAGACCTGGAAAGCGATGTGCTGCAATGAGCGAGATGACCGTGTCCCGGCACGAGATCTTCCAGACGAGCCTGATGAGCGCCCTGCTCGACGGCGTGTACGAGGGCGAGATGACCGTGCGCGACCTGCTCGGCCACGGCAGCTTCGGCATCGGCACCTTCAACGGGCTCGACGGCGAAATGCTCATCGTCGACGGCAGCTGCTACCAGCTGCGCGCCGACGGCGGGGTGACGAAGGCCGACCTCGGCGCTCACACCCCGTACGCGGTCGTCACCAACTTCGTGCCGCACATCGAGAGCGAGCTGCCGCCCGGCGTGCTGCGCGCCGAGGCGTCCGACGTGATCGACCGGTTGACGGCATCCGAGAACTACATGTACGCGCTGCGCATCGACGGCGACTTCGAGTGGATCCGGATGCGCACCGTCGTCAAGCAGCAGAAACCGTACCGGCCGATGGTCGAGGCGACCGATGAGGACCGGGTCGTCGAGCTGCACGACGTCACCGGCGTCGTCGTCGGCTTCCGCACCCCGCTCTACGAGCAGGGCATCGGCGTGCCCGGCTGCCACGCGCACTTCATCACCGACGACCGCACGGCCGGCGGGCACGTGCTCGACTTCAAGCTGCGCACCGGTCGCGCGGCCCTGTGCCTCGGCACCGACCTCCGGCTGCAACTGCCGCTGACGGATGCCTTCCGCGACGCCAATCTCGCACCGGAGGACCTCGCCAGGCAGCTGCTCAAGACCGAGTCGCACGCGTAGGGCAGGAATGTCGCCCCGTCAGCCGGGGAGCGCGAGCGGTAGGGTGGCGAGCACGGTCCGACCGCCCCTGTCCGCCCGGGGTGCCATGTCGACCAGCGCGAGCTGGGTCAGGGAGAACACGTCGCCTTCGTTGACCCGCCCTGAACGCTTGACGGTCACATGCGCCCGGAAGCCGGGGCCGGTGAATGCCGGCTCGTCGGGTGACGCGGCGAACGGCCGGACCGCATCGATCAGCCTCCGGTGCAGCGTGGTCAGGGCTGGGTTCGGGGTGATGACCGTCACGGGGATGTCCTCCCGGCGCCCGAACAGCTCGTCGAGGCCGGCCGTCGCGGTCAGGGCAGCCTGGCCGGCGGTGGCTGCGGCGATCACGTCGGCGATCTGGGCGGCCCAGGCATCCGTGTAGAACGGCGGCAGCACGGTGATGTGCGGCGGCCAGTCCGGCACCAGGAAGCTCTCACCGGTGTGGAGCGGTGTGAGCGGGAGGACGACGACGAGCCGGGACATGGGCCGAGTCTAGGCGGCGGGCGCGCGGTGGGTTGCGGTCGAGCATTCGGGGGAGCGAGCAAGCAAGCGAGCGCTGTGCCCTCGCGGCTCGCCGCGCCCGATACGGCCGCCGGTGATCGAGCCTGTCGAGATCCCGCAGGTCAGAACGGGGCGGGCTCTGGTTCAGGCGGGTCGGGCGGTTCGGTCTCGTCTGGTGCGGGTTTCTGCGGTGGTGGTACGGCATTCGTGGCGGGCAGGGTGGTGTGGATGAGGATGGCGGGTTCGGTGGTGAAGGTGCGTCCGGTCGGGGTGGTCCAGTGCAGGAACCCGTCGGGCAGGTGTGTCACGGTCCACCCGGTCTCGCTCTTGAGGGAATGGCAGCCGCCACAGAGATTCGCAAGATTGTCGTGGGCGGTGAGGCCGTCGAATTGCCAATCCAGCGAATGGTCCAGATCGCAGCGCCCCGCGGGGTTGTTGCAGCCGGGGAAGCGGCAGGTCTCATCGCGCAACCTAAGCCATTTCTTGAGCGGTTTCGGGACTTTGTAGCGGTCGCGGCCGACGGAGAGCACGACGCCGGTCTCGGGGTGGGTGAGTAGCCGGGTGAATCCGGTCGCCCCACCGGCGAGTTTCCGGGCCGTCTCCGGGTCGATCGGCCCGTAGCCTTCGAGGTGTCCAGGTTCCTCGGACTGGCCCATCAGGGTCAGTACCGGGACGGTCACGTTCACCGTGGCCCGGATCCCGACGCCGACCCCGACGCCGACCCCGCCGCTGACGCCTCCGCTGCCGCCGGTGGTGCCGCTTGTGGCGCTGGTGGGGGTGACGCCGTCCAGGAGCAGGTCGGTGAGCACATCCGCCCGCAACTGGGTGAGGGTGCGGGTTTCGGTCGGGCACTGCAGGCTTTGCGCGGTGACGCTGACCCGCAGGTGTGCGGCGGTGACGCGTTCGGCGGTGTCGTAGAGCCAGAGCGACGCCATCCCGTCGGCGTCGGCCTCGATCAGCACCTTCCGGTCGAGCAGGGAGATCGTGTGCCGGGCCAGGATCGTCTCCGGGTGCAGGCGTTCGCGGAGCACGCGGGCTTTGTACTTCAGCTTCGCGGCGGTCAGGTGCCCGGCGGTGCGGAGCAGCGCCGCCTCAAACCCGGGCTTGCCCGCGGCCGGGATCGTCCATGCCTGCCGCACCAAAACCTGCGCGTGCCGGTAGCTGATCTCCCCGGCGGCCAGGGCGGCCCGGGTTGCGGGCAGGTCGTCGGCCAGGGCCGTGCTCTCCGCGATCAGGGTTTCCGCGGTGCGTTGCGGCAACCGCAATGTCACGGCGAGTTCGCTGACGAACTCCCGCTCGGCGACCATTGCCGCCGTCCACCGGCCGCCTGGACTGGCCTCGGCGGGGGTGGTGGCTTCGCTGAACCGGCGGGCCTCATCGACCTGCGCGGCCCGCCGGGCGAACGCGGCTGCGATCTCCCGATCGGTCGCCGCGATCGCGTCGAACCGGGAGCCGAGGCCCTCCTGCCGGGCGATGAAAGCTGCTGTCATACCGGTCACACTACGGGCAGCCACCGACATTCCCAGGCCCGAAACCGGCCCCACGGAGCGACTGTGGATAACCTGATCACACCGGTTATGTGGAGGAGAACACGTTGCCCGCCGGGGCGGTATTTCGAACCCGCTCGGGTGGCATCCGAGGTCGGGGTGTCGACAAGATCGACCACTGGAACGGACTCGCCTGAAAAGACCCGCCGGGCTCGACCACCGGCGCGGCGAGCGGCATTCGCGAGCTCGGCACGAGCTCCGGCAGCGTTCAGGGCAGGACGTGACCGCCGGTGGTGAAGAGTCGGTACCACTCCTCGCGGGACAACGGAATCTCTGACCCGTCGGCGGACTGCCGCAGGTGGTCGAGGTTAGTGGTGCCGAGCACGACCTGGATGTTCGCCGGGTGGCGGGTGATCCAGGCGACGGCGATGGCCGCGGGGGACACGCCGTACACGGCGGCGAGCCGGTCGATCTCGTCGTTCAACTCGGCGAAGTTCTCCCGGTCGCCGAGGAAGACGCCGTCGAAGAACTGCTTCTGGAACGGTGACCAGGCCTGCAGGGTGATGTCGTTCAGCCGGCAGTAGTCGAGCAGACCGTTGTCGCGGTCGATCGACTGGTCGAGCCCGGCCATGTTAGCGGCGACGCCGGCAGCGATCACGGGGGAGTGGGTGATGCTCAGCTGCACCTGGTTCACGATCAGCGGCTGGGTCAGGGAACGCTTCAGGAGCTCGATCTGACCGGGGGTGTGATTGGAGACGCCGAAGCCCAGCACCTTCCCGGCGCTGTGCAGGGTGTCAAAAGCCGCCGCGACCTCGTCGGGTTCGACGAGCGTGTCGGGGCGGTGCAGCAGCAGCAGGTCGAGGTAGTCGACCTTGAGCGCGGCGAGAGATTCGTCGACGGATCGCAGGATGTGCTCGGCCGAGAAGTCGAAGAACCCGGTGCGGATGCCGACCTTCGACTGGATCGTGACCGCCGCGCGCTCCGCCGGCGAGAAGGCGATGGCGTCGCCGAAGCGTTTCTCGCAGCCGTGCCGCTCGTCGCCGTAGATGTCGGCGTGGTCGAAGACGCTGATGCCGGCATCCCTGGCGGCGCCGACCAGGGAACGGATGTCGTCATCACTGAGCGAGGAGATCCGCATCAGGCCGAGGATGATGTTCGAGGCTTCGCGATCGGTGTGCGGCAGGGTCATGGTCTTCATGGTTCCATCCTGCCGGACTGCCTGGCCTTGTCCCTCCACTCGCCGCTGATTCCGTTGGTGCCTGCGAGCGCTGCGCTCACCCGCACGGTGTGAGCGGGTCGGTGATGTCGGCGACGGTCGCGTCATATGCGGCCATCAGGGCGTCGGCGTCGACGAAAGCGGAGTAGCCGTGCTCGCCGGCGCCCATTGCCACCCTGCTGCCGCGCAGGCGTTCGTCGGCGAAGACCAGGCGGTCGTGCTGCCGAGCGGGGTGATCGTGCCCCGGGAGTAACCGGTCGCGGCCAGGGCGACGCCGCAGGCGGAACGTCACCTGGAATCCATCGCACGACGGACCATCGCTCGGTATAGCCGAAGCCCGGTTCTCCGAGCGCGACGATGCGTGGCACTTCCACCGGCAGAAGTGGCCCGACCCAGGGAAGCCACCGGGCCTCCATGTCGATGGTTTGTGAACCTCCGGGTTGGCGGGGGAGTCTCACCAGAAGTTCATTTCCGAGGCGGAAGAGTGCGTTGCTCGAGCCCGAGTGGCCGAGCGGGCGCAGTGGAAGTTCAGCAAGCGCCGGCAGAGCACGGTCGACGAGAGCCCGGACAAGGGGAAAACCCATCGGGATCTCGTCAGCGTGGAGGGCGTCAGCCACCGGTCTCGATTCCAACGGACGCCGTCGCGTGGCGGCACTTTCCCGTGCCCCGAGCACCCGACGAACTGCGTGTCCCGCCAGAGACGCCACGCCCTGGGCGGTTGACCACAATCCTCAGAGGTTCGACCCTCAGTCCAGGTGGTCGAGGTAGCGCAGGATGATGCCCTCGCGGAGCGCCCACGGCGACACCTCGAGTTCGGTCACGTCGAAGGCGGCCATCGCCGCGCCGAGCACGATCCCGCCGGCGACGATCTGGAACGTGCGGTCGGCGGTGATCCCGGGCAGGGCCGGGCGGGCCTCGGCCGGGATGCGGGCCAGGCGCGGCACCCAGTCCGCGAGCTGGGCGCGGCCGAGCAGCATCCGTTCGCCGGAGCCGAAGCCCTCGGAGGTCGAACCGGCCAGCCTGGCCAGGGACCGGATCGTCTTCGAGGAGCCGACCACGTGGTGCGGTGCGGGGAGCCCGGCGAAGGCGTCGACGGCATCCGCGAGCACGGCGGCCGCGTGCTTCCGAAGCGCGCTGACCTGCTCGGGCAGCGGAGGGTCGTTGTGCAGGAAGCCGATCGTGGAGCGCCCGGCGCCGAGCGGGAGCGACACAGCGACGGTCGGGATCTCGTTGCCGCCGGCGGCGATCTCGAGCGAGCCGCCGCCGATGTCGAAGAGCAGGATGTCCCTGGCCGACCAGCCGTACCAGCGGCGCACGGCGAGGAAGGTGAGCCGGGCCTCGTCCTCGCCGGAGAGCACCTGCAGGGCGACGCCGGTCTCGCGTTCGACCCTGGCCAGCAGTTCGGCGCCGTTGGTCGCGTCGCGGAGCGCGGAGGTGGCGAACGGGAGCAGATCGTCCACGTTGTGACGCCGGGCGATGCCTGCGGCGTTGCCCACGGCCTCGAGCACGGCCGTGCAGCCTTCCTCGGTGATCTCGCCCGCCGGGGTGAGGTAGCGCATCAGCCGGAGCACGGCCTTGTCGGAGGCCATCGGCACCGGTTGCGCGCCCGCGTGCGCGTCGACGACCAGCAGGTGGACGGTATTCGAACCGACGTCAAGAACTCCGAGGCGCACGCTCCGACGATAGCGCCTCGCGGACGGTCACGGTCACCGCGTGCCTGCGCACTCGGTCACGCGGTGACGGTGTGCCGGCTCGCCCGCAGGGTGCCGTCGACCATGGTGTGCACCGAACTCATCAGCGGCAGCAGGCGCTGGTCGTGGGTGACCAGCACGGTGGCGGTGTCGTGCTCCCTCGTCAGCCGCAGGATCAGGTCGAGGATGCTCGCGCCCCGCTCCTGGTCGAGCGCGCTCGTGGGCTCGTCGATGACCAGCGCGGTCGGCTCGTTCATCAGCGCCCGGGCGATATTCACCCGCTGGCGCTGCCCGCCGGAGAGCTGGGCCGGCCGTTTGCCGGCCTGGTCGGCCAGGCCGACGGCATCCAGCAGCTCCAGGGCACGGATGCCCGCGGCCCGCCGCCCGCGCGCCCGGCCGCCGAGTTCGCCCATCACCACGAGCTGCTCGGCGGCCGTGAGCGCCGGCAGCAGGTTGGACTGCTGGAAGATGATCCCCAGGCGGTCCCGGCGCAACTCCGCCCGCTCGGGCATCGACAGCGCGGTCGCGTCGACCCCGCCGATCCGCACGGTTCCGCTGTCGGGGGTGATCAGCGTCGACGCGACGGCGAGCAGGCTCGACTTGCCGGAGCCGGACGGCCCGGTCACGCCGGCCACGGTGCCCTGCCGCACGGTGAGGGTGACGTGGTCGACCGCGGTGATGCGATTCTCGCCGTCGGGGAAGGTGAGGGTGACATTGTCGAGCTGGATCATCGGTTGCTCCCGAGGGCGGTGAGGGGGTCGGTGGTGGTCACGGAACGGAGGGCGAACGCCGCGCCGGCGAGGCCGAGGACGATCATGGCGGCGGCGGGCACCAGGGTGGTCAGCGGGCTGAGCACGAACGGCAGCACGGTGCCGGCGACGGCCCCGAGGAGGGCGGTCAGGATGATGCCGACCCCGACGCCCGCGACGAGCACGAGCACCGCCTGGCCGAGCGCGTCGCGGATGAGCATCGGGTTGGAGGCGCCGAGCGCCTTGAGGATGGCGACATCCGGTTGGCGCTGGATGCTCCACACGGTGAAGAAGGCGCCGACGACGAGGGCGGAGATGCCGAACAGCATCGCCACCATCAGCAGCAGGGAACCGATCTCGGACCGGAACGCGCCGAGGGCGGTGAGCGAGGCGAGCACCCCGGCCGAGGAGGTGCCCGTCGCGGCATCCGCGGCCGGGTAGTCGACGCCCGGGCCGGTCACCGCGAGAACGGTGGCGTAGGCGTCCGTCCGGCCGGTCGCGGCGGCGATCGCCTGCCAGTCCGCCAGCTGCAGCCACACCACGGGAGTGTGCGAGTACCAGGTGTCGGCGGTGACCGTGTCGACGAGGTAGCGCGAACCGGCCAGGTCGACGGAGTCGCCGGCACGCAGGGAGAGGTCCTCCGCGACGGTCTCCGGGAGGCTCAGGTGGCCGGCCCGGGAGGGGACGTCGCCGGAGAGGGCCGAGCCGGATCCGGCCCCGAACAGGGCGACGGCGGCCGTTCCCCCTCCGGCCGACAGTCGCAGCTGGCTGATCCCGAGCGGGCTCACCCGTTCGACCCCCTGGCGCTCGCGCCACGCCTCGGCGTCGGCGGCCGTGACCTCGGAATCGGAATAACTGACCGCTGCGTCCCCCTCCGGCCCGGAGAAGACGATCCGGTCGGCGCTGAGGCCGGTCACCGCCGAGATGTTCTGGTCGGCCAGGCCGGCGGTCAGGCCGGACAGGAAGCCCACCAGCAGGGTGATCAGGGCGACGACGGTGCCGATCAGCACGAACCGTCCCCTGGCAAATCTGAGGTCACGCCAAGCTACGAACACGAAAAGGGCTCCTTCATCGGGATGAGCGTCCGGACTGCCGGACAGGTCAACTCTCGTCCGGGCGGCGCTCGCCGTCATCGTGCGGGTTGACCGTCTTCTCCGGCCCGAAGGTGGAAGATCCTTTCCACCTTTCGGCGGATGCCGGCCGGGCCGGCTCGGCGTAGCCTGAGGGAGTGATCACAGCGTGACCGGGCCTCAGGGTTCCGCCCTCAACCCCGTCTTCCTCGGCCTGCGGATCGGGCTGCACTCGCTCGTCCTCGGACTGGTCGTGCTCGTCATCGCGACGGCCGGCGCCGCAGGCTTTCCGGGGGCGATGGTGCTCACCATCGTCGCCGTCGTCTTCCTCGGCAGCTACGCCTTCGGCGCGATGCTCGGCCGCAGCCTGGCTGGTGCGGGGAAAACGGGCGGCGCGCTCGGCGCCATCCGCTCCGGTGCCTGGGCGGCCCCGGCCTGGCTGGGCGTGCTCACTGCCGAATGGCTGGTCCTCGCCGCGCTCAGCGCCGAAGCGATGTACCTGGTCTTCCCGCTGTTTTTCCTCTACCTGCACGTCCTGGCCGGCTGGCGGGGCCCGGTGGCCGTGCTCGTCACGACCCTGCTGGCGATCCTCGCCTTCGGCAACCAGCGCGGGTTCAGCGTCGGCGGCGTCGTCGGCCCGCTGCTCGGGGCCGCCCTCGCGGTCGCCATCGGGCTGGCCTACCGCTCTCTCGCCCGCGAGGCGCAGGAGCGCGAGATCCTGATCGGCGAACTCCTGACGGCCCGCAGCCGGCTCGCCGCCGCCGAGCGGGCTGCCGGCGTTCAGGAGGAACGCGGCCGGCTCGCCCGGGAAATCCACGACACCGTGTCCCAGTCCCTCTCGAGCATCGTGATGCTGCTGCACGCGGCCGAGCGAAGCGACCCGGCCGGCGACGCTGCGGCCGTGCGGATGAGGCAGGCGCGGGACGCCGCCACGGCGGCGCTCGCGGAGACCAGGCAGTTCATCGACGAGCTGGCGCCGCCGATGCTCCGGCAGGGCACCCTGGTCGAGGCCCTGGAACGGCTCGCCGCCGAGACCGGCCGCACCAGCGGCATCCGGATCGGCGTCACCGTCGCCGGCGAGTTCGAGCCTCTGCCGACCCGGTACGAGACCGCGCTGCTGCGCATCGCCCAGGGGGCGCTGTCGAACGCCGTGCAGCACGCCGGAGCCACCCGGATCGACCTGACCCTGAGCACCCTCGACACCGAGTTCATCCTCGACGTGGTCGACGACGGTGTCGGCTTCGACACCGCGGCGGCAGGCCCGGCCCCGGGAACGGCCGGGACCGGGCGCACCTCGTTCGGCCTGCGCGCGATGCGGGAACGGGTGGCCGAACTCGGCGGCACCCTCACGGTCGAGAGCACGCCGGGAATCGGAACGAGCGTCGTGGCCGGCTTCGAGGTGGGCGAATGAGCATCCGGGTCCTGATCGCCGAAGACCACCCGATCATGCGGTCGGGCCTGGAAGCGCTGTTCGGCACCGAGCCGACGATCAGCGTCGTGGCCGCCGTCGGTACACCGGACGAGGCCGTCGCGGCGGCGGAGAGCCTCCGACCCGACGTCGTGCTGATGGACCTGCAGTTCGCGGGCGAGTTCCGGGGTGCCGACGCGACCCGGCGCATCCGTGCCCTGCCGAACCCGCCGAGCGTGCTCATCTTCACCAACTACGACTCGGACAGCGACATCATCACCGCGATCGAGGGTGGGGCCGCCGGCTACCTGCTCAAGGACACGCCGCCCAACGACCTGATCGCCGCCGTCGCCGCCGCTGCCGCCGGCCAGTCGGCGCTCGCCCCCGCGGTGGCGACCCGGCTGCTGTCCCGGGTGCGCAACGCGAGCCCGGCGGTCAGCGCGCGCGAGCTGGAGGTGCTGGCCCTGGTCGCCGAGGGGAGCAGCAACACCGACATCGCCGCCCACCTGCACCTCAGTGAGACCACGGTGAAGTCGCACCTCGCGCACATCTACCCCAAGCTCGGGGTGTCCTCCCGCACGGCCGCGGTGGCGGCGGCGCGCCGGAGCGGGCTGCTGCGCCGGCAGTAGCGGCCGTCGCGGCGGCTCGCGCCCACTCGGATCAGTCGACCGCGGGGGCGACGAAACGCTGCCACGCCCATGCCCCCGTGCTCAGCGCCGCGAAGGCGCCGGCCGCCACCCAGAGCAGGGTGATGGTCCCATTGCCATGCCACGTGGTCATCGCCGGCGCCAGCACCGCGAACATGATCGTGAAGGCGAGCACGGTCAGGCCGGCCCAGACCGGCGGTGACCAGGCGAGGATGCTGCGCCCGCTGGTGCTGCCGATCGGCACCAGCACGATGGCGGCCGACCCGATCGCGGCGAGAACGACGCTGTTGGCGATCTCGGCGCCGAAGGCGCTGGCGAAACCGGTGGCGTGAGGCAGCACCCCGAGCGCCAGCCAGCCCGCGACGGCGAGCACGATCAGGCTCCCCGCCCGCACGGCCGCGAGCTGGCCGCGGCGTTCCGGCCGGGCGTCGGCCGCGATCGTGACGCTGCCGAGCAATCCGAACAGCAGGGCCGGGTGGATCTCGAACACCCGCGACGCGAGCGCGCTCACCCCGACGAGGAGCAGGTAGCGCGGCAGGAAGGTGACGGATGCGTTCAGCCGCAGCACCTGCCGGCCCCACCACCGGGGAACGAGGGCGCCGACCCCGTTGACCACGAGCAGGGCGATCATGACGGCGACCAGCAGCCTGAGGTAGGCCGGCCGGCTGCCCACCGGCCCCGACAGCATCACCAGGGTCGCGGCGGAGACCAGGGCCGCCCCGGCCACGAGCCAGCGGTTCACGAGCACGGTCGGCGCGGTCTCGAAGTCGTCCCGCGGGTGGTTGCGGCCGGCGATCGGGGCCGCGGGCCAGAGCGGGCGCCCGGCCCGGGCGCGGGAGATGGTGCCGCTGAGCAGGCGGGCCGGGATGGCCAGGAGCAGGAGGCAGCCGAGGGCGAAGAGCGCGGCCTGCAGCCAGGAGAAGCCCGAGCCGGGCGGAAGCACCGCCGTCGTGAACTGGGTCGGGTCGTTCCAGCCTCCGGCGAGCCCGGTCGACGGAACGACGGCGTCCGGGTGGGGAACCGGGGGGAGCGCCTGCGGGGCCGGCGGTGCCGCGTCCGGCGGCCGCACGGGCTGTGCCGGCGGGGCAGTCGTCGCGTCGTCGCCGGCCCCGGTCGGCGGTGCCGCGGCGGCCGCACCCCCGCCGCTCGAGGGCGGCGCCGTCGCCGCTGCGTCGCCGTAGAACACGGTCCTCGCCGGGCTGCCGCTGCTCATGTTGCCGGCCGGATCCTGCTGCACGGCGCGCACCTGGTAGGAGCCGGCGGCGACTCCGCCGGCGGTGCAGCGCCAGACGCCCCCGGAGACCCGGGCCGTGCACACCGAATACGGCCCGGCGAAGACCGTGACGGTCGCGCCGTCCTCACCCGCACCCTCATAGCTGGCCCCGCTCAGCGGCACCCGCGCCGAGTCGGCGGGGGAGGCCAGCCCCGGGGCGGCGGGGGCGTCGACGTCGAACCGGAGCGTGACGGGGGTGCTGGAGTTGGAGGAGGAGGGCAGGCTGAACGAGATCTGCTGCACCGCGGTCACGTCGACCGGGCCGCCGGCCAGGCCGCCGCCGAAGGTGCACGACCAGGCGCCGGCCCCGTCGGCGGTGGAGGTGCACCGTTGGCCGCTGCTCAACTCGGTGATGACGGATGCGTTCGGATAACCGTTCCCGCGTACGACGCCGTTCGAGGCGCCGCCGCCGGTGGGCCCGCCGCTGACGCTCGGCGCCGCGAGTACCGCGATGGTCTGCTCGGCAGCGAGGGCGGGTTGCCCGGTGACGACGACCCGCAGGGGCACGGACGGTCCGCTCGGCAGCGGCACGCGGGTGCAGGTCCAGGCGGTGGACGGGCCGGCGGCCACGATGCAGAGCGGGTCGTCGCCGGTGGGGGACAGCAGCTGGATCTCCTGGCCGGCCTCCCGGGTGCCGGATACCGTGGTGCTTCCGCTGCCGACGAAACTGCCGGCCGGCGGACTGTCGATGGTCGGGGCGACCGCCGCGGCGGTGTCTCGCGGGGTCGGGGCCGGCGACGGGGTCGGCGTGGGCGCAGGGTCGGCCGGGACGGACTGCACGGCCCGCGGCTGGCCGGCCTGGGCGGGGGCCGTGGCGCACACTCCGAACCCCAGCACAAGCACCAGGCCGAGAGCGGATGCGGCGGCCCGGCGCGGGTTCGATCGGCGGCCCTGTCGCGCGTCCGTGAGGCGCGATACGGCGAAGCGAGACCGAAGCATGAATTCCCCCCTGTCACCATTTCAGGGGTCATGGCCGCAAAAGTCAACATCAGTGACCCCGCGTGTCTCCGACGCGGCAGATTCGTTATCTCCGGGCATGGTGCATACTGACGTCAGGGTCGAACGTCCCGCTCCTTTTCGGCGAAGAGTGAGGTCTCTCATGGTTCCGGCCCGCCCCTTCCTGCCGTCCCGCGCCGGTCGCCCGGACGCCGGTGGCCCGGACGCCGGTCGCCCGGACGCCGGATGACCGGCGCCGGCGGAACCACGGTCGTCGCCGTCCTCGCCGAACCCACCCGGCGGGTGCCGGGCCGGTGGATCGCCGCCTTCGCCACGGCCTGGCTCGGCATCTGGATGGCTCAGCTCACCCCGATCCAGTTGCTGCTGCCCGCGCAGATCGACCGCCGGCTGCACCCGGAGCACTGGATCGACAGCGTCGTGGCGTTCGGTGTCATCTCCGGCATCGCCGGAGCCTGCGCCATCGTGGCCTATCCGCTGGCGGGGGCGCTCTCCGATCGCACCACGAGCAGGTTCGGCCGCCGCCGGCCCTGGATCGCCGGCGGGGCGGTGCTGTTCGCGGCGGCCCTGCTGCTGCTCGGCCTGCAGGTGACCCTCGTCGGCATCGGCGTGTGCTGGGCGCTGGCGCTCACCGGTTTCTGCGTGCTGACGGCCGCGCTCACCGCGACCATCTCCGACCAGGTCCCGGTGCCCCAGCGCGGATTCGTGTCGGGCTGGCTGTCCGCGCCGCAGGCCATCGGCACGATCCTGGGCCTGCTGCTGGTCACCATGCTGTTCACCGGCCAATTCGCCGGGTACGCGGTCGTGGCGGCGCTGCTGCTCTGTCTCACCATCCCGTTCCTGCTGCTGCCCGACGCGGTGTTGCCCGCCCGGCACGAGCGACTGACCCTTCGCGAGGTCGTGGAGGGCCTGTGGATCAGCCCGCGCGAGCATCCGGACTTCGGCTGGACCCTGCTCAGCCGGGTGCTCGTCAGTCTCGGGAACGCCCTCGGCACCACCCTGCTGCTGTACTTCCTGATGTTCGGGCTGGGCGACGCCAACGCCGAGGACGACCTGATCCTGCTGACGCTGGTCTACATGGTCTTCGTGATCGTGGCGTCGATCGGCTTCGGACGCCTGAGCGACGTGCTGAACCGGCGCAAGCTGTTCGTCTTCGTTGCGGCCGGGCTGCAGGGTGTCGCCGCGGTCATGCTCGCGTTCATCCCCGCGCTGCCCGCGGCGATGGTGGCCGCGGGCATCCTCGGCCTCGGCTATGGCGCCTTCCTGTCGGTCGACCAGGCGCTGGCCACCCAGGTGCTGCCCGACCCGGCCACGCGCGGCAAGGACCTCGGCATCATGAACATCGCCACCGCGGTGCCGCAGGCCGTCGCGCCGCTGCTCGGCGCGGGCGTCGTGGCGGCATTCGGCTTCCCGGGACTCTTCGTGCTGGCCGGGCTGTGCGCCTTCGCCGGGGCGATCGCCGTGGAGAAGGTCACGGCGGTGCGCTGATGGGCATCGACCTGGCCGTCACGACGGATGCCGCGCCGTGGCTGACCCCGGACCGCTACTGGCCAGCCCTCACCGAGGCCACCTCCGGCCTCGGCACCCCCGTCGCCGCGCTGCACCTCGGCGCCCTCCGGCACAACACCGCCGACCTGCTCACCCGCGCGGCCGGCAGCCCGATCCGGGTCGCGACCAAGTCGATCCGGGTGCGCGGTGTGATCGAGGCGATCCTCGCCGTTCCGGGCTATCAGGGGCTGCTCGCCTACACGCTGGCGGAGGCGCTCTGGCTGGCCGACACGATGACCGACATCGTCGTCGGCTACCCGACCGCCGACAGCGGGGCGATCCTGGCTCTCGGCCGGTCGCCGGAGCTCGCCGGGCGGGTCACCCTGATGGTCGATTCGCTCGACCATCTCGACTTCATCGACGCCGTCCTCCCTCCGGGACGGCGGGAGACCATCCGGCTCTGCCTCGAACTGGACGCCGGCTGGGACGCGCCCGTGCTCGGCCGCCTGGGCGTCCACCGCTCGCCCGTCCACACGGTCGGCCAGGCCCGCGCCCTGGCCGCCGGCATCGCCGCCCGGCCCGGTTTCAGCCTCGTCGGGCTGATGGGCTACGAGGCGCAGATCGCCGGGGTCGGCGACCGGCCGGCCGGCCGGCCGCTCGGAGGTGTCGCCATCCGCTGGATGCGCCGCCGCTCGAGCGAGGAACTGGCCGCGCGCCGGGCCGCCGCGGTCGCGGCGGTGCGGGAGGTCGCGAACCTCGAGTTCGTCAACGGCGGCGGCACCGGGTCGCTGGAAAGCACCCGCGCCGACGCCTCGGTCACCGACATCGCCGCCGGCAGCGGGTTCTTCGGCGGGCACCTCTTCGACCACTATTCCGATTTCCGGCCGGCGCCGGCCGCCGCCTTCGCCCTCTCCGTCGTGCGCAAGCCGACCGCCGCGACCGCGACCCTGCTCGGCGGCGGTTGGATCGCCTCCGGGCCGCCCGGTCCCGACCGCAACCCGCTGCCGGTCTGGCCGGAGGGCCTCGCGTTCCTGCCGCGGGAAATGGCCGGCGAGGTGCAGTCACCGGTCACCGGCGCCGCCGCCGCCGGACTGCGGGTCGGCGACCGGGTGTGGCTGCGGCACACCAAGTCCGGCGAGGCCAGCGAGCACGTGAACGAGTTCGCGGTGGTCGACGACGGCCAGGTGGTCGACCTGCTGCCCACCTACCGCGGCGAAGGGAAGGCGTTCCTGTGAGCGCGAGCGGCGCCCGGTGGAGCAACTGGGCCGGCAGCGAGTCGGTCCGGCCGGTGCGGGTGGAACGCCCGGCGAGCGTCGGCGCCGTGCAGCGTGCGGTTCAGGCCGCCGCCGCGGCCGGCCTCAGGATCAAGGCCGTCGGCTCCGGCCACAGCTTTTCGGGCATCGCCGTGGCCCCCGGGGTGCAGCTCGACCTGAACGACCTCTCCGGCCTGGTCGCCGTGGACGAATCCCTGGACCAGGTCACCCTGGCCGCCGGCACCCGGCTGCACCAGCTTCCCGCCCTGCTCGCGCCCCACGGGCTCGCCCTGGCCAACCTGGGCGACATCGACCGGCAGAGCATCGCCGGGGCCACCTCCACCGGCACCCACGGCACCGGCGGCGGCTTCGGCGGGCTGGCGACCCAGATCACGGCGGTGACCCTGGTCACCGCCGACGGCGGCCTGCTCCGCGTCAACGCCGCCGAGAACGCCGAGCTGTTGCCGGCGGCCCGGCTCGGGCTGGGGGCCCTCGGCATCCTCGTCGACGTCACCGTGCAATGCGTGCCCCGTTTCCTGCTGCACGCGGTCGAGACCGCCGAGCCGCTCGAGGAGGTGCTCGAGGGGTACCTCGACCGCTCCCGCACGGTGGACCACTTCGAGTTCTACTGGTTCCCGCACACCGGCAGCGCCCTGACCAAGAGCAACACCCGGCTGCCCGGGGACGCGGCCAGGGCGCCGGTCGGCCGGCTCTCCGGCTGGGTCGACGACGAGCTGTTCGCCAACGGCGCCTACCGGGGGATCTGCGCCGCCGGCACGGCGCTGCCCGGCCTGGTGCCCGGCTTCAACCGGCTGGCCGAACGGCTCGCCGGCCGCCGCGAGTACACGGATGCCTCCCACCGCGTCTTCGTCTCCCGCCGCACAGTGCGCTTCCACGAGATGGAGTACGCGCTGCCCCGGCACCTGGTTCCGGCCGCCCTCCGCGAGGTGCGGGCGCTGATCGACGCCCGCGGCTGGCGCATCTCCTTCCCGCTCGAGGTGCGATCGGCCGCCGCCGACGAACTGTGGCTCTCCACCGCGCAGGGCCGGGAGACCGGTTACATCGCCGTGCACCGGTACCACCGGGAAGACCCGGCCGAGTATTTCCACGCCGTCGAGGCGATCATGCGGGCACACGACGGGCGCCCGCACTGGGGCAAGATGCACTACCGCGACGCGGAGACGCTCCGCCCGGCCTACCCCCGGTTTGCGGATTTTCTGCAGGTGCGTGACAGGCTCGACCCGGAGCGCCGCTTCAGCAACAGCTATCTGGAAAGAGTCCTGGGTCGATGAGCACCAAACCGGCAGGCAACACCCCCGCGGCGAGGGCCTGGCCCCACCGCGCCCGCGAACTCGGCGACCGGCTGCCCGCCGGCTTCGTCATCGGCACGGCAACGTCCGCGTTCCAGATCGAGGGCGGCGCCAGGGACGAAGGGCGGGGCGAGTCGAGCTGGGACCCGTTCACCCGCACGACGGGCCGGATCGTGGACGGCTCGAACGCATCCGTCGCCGCCGACCACTTCCACAAGCTCGACGAAGACCTGACCCTGCTCCGCGAGCTGGGCGCCGACGTCTACCGGTTCTCCTTCGCCTGGTCACGGGTGCAACCCGACGGCCGGGGCGCGCTCAGCCGCACCGGGCTGGCCTTCTACGACCGGCTGCTGGACGGCCTGCTCGCCGCCGGGATCAGCCCGATGGCGACGCTGTTCCACTGGGACACGCCGCTCCGGCTCCGCGGCGGCTGGCTCGGTCGCGACACCGCGCTGCGCTTCGGCGACTACGCGCACATGCTCGGCGAGGTCTTCGGCGACCGGATCGACTCCTGGCTCACCGTGAACGACCCGGCCACCGTCTTCCTGAACGGGTATGCGCTCGGCACGGATGCGCCGGGGGAGAAGCGCCGCTTCGCCGCCCTGCCGGCCGCTCACCATCAGCTCCTCGGCCACGGCCTGGCCGTGCAGGCGCTGCGGGCGGCCGACGTGCGCGGCCGGATCGGCATCGCCAACCTGCACACTCCCGTGCAGGCCGACAGCGGCCGGGAGGCCGATGAGGTCGCGGCCGAACTGTTCGACGTGCTGCACAACCGGCTCTTCGCCGACGCGGTGCTGCTCGGCCGCTACCCCGAGCCGCCCGAGCCCTATGCGCTCGACCTGCGGATGCTCCTCGAAACCGACCCGGACGACCTCTCCACCATCCACCAGCCGCTCGACTTCTACGGGCTCAACTACCTGCAGCCGTCCCGGATCAAGGCCGGGCCGGCCGCGGCGACGACCCCGGCCGGCCCGCCGCGCGCCCCGGCGAAGCCGGAGACGACCGTGTCGTTCCCGTTCCACGTCACCCCGTTCCGGGAGTTCCCGGTCACCGGGGCCGGGGCGGCCGTCGCCCCCGAATACCTGGCTGTGGCCCTCGGCGAACTGCACACCCGCTACGGCGACCGGCTTCCGCCGGTCTACATCACCGCGAGCGGCGCCGGGTTCCCCGACGCGGCGGACCGGTACGGCGTCGTCGACGACCCGGCCCGGATCGACTACCTCGCCGAGCACCTCAGCGCGGCCCTCGACGCCGTCGCGCCCGGGGGCGTCGCCGAGGGCGTCGACCTGCGCGGCTACCTGGTGCGGTCCCTCCTCGACGGCTTCGAGTGGACGGCCGGCTACACCCAGCGCTATGGCCTGGTGCACGTCGACTTCGCCGACGGAAACCGCCGGCGCACCCCCAAGTCCTCCTACCGCTGGCTCCAGCAGGTGCTCGCCGCCCGCTGACCCGCCCGCTCTCCCCGCCGAACTGTGACTTCGGCACCGTTTCCGGCCCCGAAACCGGGCGTAACTCACAGTTCGGCGAGGTTTCGACGGCGAGGAGGGGCAAGGGAGGGGACGGAGGGGCGGAGGGGCGGAGGGGACGGGGGAGGCTACGGGGTGCGGCGGCGCAGGGTGATCGAGCCGAGCACGACCGCGCCGACGATCCACGCCCCGATGATCAGCAGCTCACCGCCGACATACGCGGCATCCTGGGAATCATTCGCGACGGCCTGCAGCGCGTCGATCGCGTGCGAGAGCGGTAGCCAGTCGCTGAAGGCGCGGAGGGCATCCGGCAGCTGGTCGCGCGGCAGGAAGATCCCGCCGAGCAGGATCTGCGGGAAGACCAGCGCCGGCATGAACTGCACGACCTGGAATTCGGTGCGCGCGAACGCGCTGGCGAGCAGGCCGAGGGCCGTGCCGAGCACGGCGTCGGCGACCGCGACCGCGAGCAGCAGCCAGACCGATCCCGTGATCGACAGGCCGCAGACCCAGACCGAGTAGCCCACCGCGACCGCGGACTGCAGCACCGCGAGCAGTCCGAACGCCAGCGTGTACCCGAGGATGAAGTCGCCCTTGCCCAGCGGCATCGACAGCAGCCGCTCGAGCGTGCCCGTCCGTCGTTCCCGCAGGGTGGTGATGCTCGTGACCAGGAACATCACGATGAACGGGAACAGTGCGATCATCGCCGGGCCGACCGTGTCGAACACCGGGGTGTCCGAGAAGATCCAGGCCAGCAGGCCGATCAGCAGGCTCGGCACCACGAGCAGCAACACGATCGTGCGCGGGTCGTGGCGGATCTGGCTGAGAACGCGCCCGGCGGTGGCCAGGGTGCGGCGCGGGTTCACAGGTCGCCGGCTTCCCGGGCGGCCGGGTCGGGCGACGGATGCGCGGCGATCAGGGCGAGGAACGCCGCCTCCACGTCGTGGGTGCCCGTCGAGGAGAGCAGGCCGGCCGGGGTGTCGTCGGCGAGGACCTCGCCGTGCCGCATCAGCAGCAGCCGGTCGCAGCGGCTCGCCTCGTCCATCACATGGCTGGACACGAGCAGGCTCGTCCCGGTGGCGGCCAGCCGATGGAACAGGGCCCACAGTTCCGCCCGCAGCACGGGGTCGAGGCCCACGGTCGGTTCGTCGAGCACGAGGAGTTCGGGGGAGCCGAGGAGGGCGCCGGCCAGGGACACCCGGCTGCGCTGCCCGCCGGAGAGCGAGCCGGCCAGCTGGCCGGCATTCGCGGCCAGGTCGGTGGCCTCGATCACCCGGTCGATGTCGTCGCGGGTCGCGCCCAGCACGGCGGCGAAGTATGCCAGGTTCTGGCGCACGGTGAGGTCGTCGTACACGCTCGCGTCCTGGGTGACGTAGCCGACCCGGCCCCGCAGCGACGCGGTGCCCGCCGCCCGGCCCAGCACGGTGACCTCTCCGGACTGCACGATCTGCACCCCCACGATCGAGCGCATCAGGGTGGTCTTGCCGCATCCGCTCGGCCCGATCAGGCCGACGACCAGGCCGCGGGGCACGCTCAGGCTCAGTCCGTGCAGCACCGGATGCTTTCCCCGGCGGGCATGCAGGTCGCGCACCACGACAGCGGGAGCGGCTTTGTGCACCATGGTCACATTATTCGCCGATCAGGCACGGAAGTCACCCTCCGCGGACGGCGATTCTTGGAGTGTCATGGGAAGTGCATGGGAGCCTCAGGGCGCGCGGTTATGATGGGCGTGCATCGCAAGTCACGGTGCCCCGGGCCTCTGCCCGCCCCGCTTATCTCAAGGAGACGCTGCCATGGAATGGCTCATCCCGGTCCTCATCGTTGTTGCCCTCGTCGCCATCATCGGGATCTACCTCTGGGCCACCTATAACTCCCTCGTCACCCTCAAGGTGCGGGTGGACGAGGCGTGGAGCGACATCACCGTGCAGCTGAAGCGGCGGGCCGACCTCATCCCCAACCTGATCGAAACGGTCAAGGGCTACGCCGCGCATGAGAAGGCGGTCTTCGAGAACGTCACGAGGGCTCGCGCCGAGACGCTGAGCGCCCAGGGGCCGGCCGACGCGGCCGCCGCCGAGAACCACATGCAGACCGCGCTGAAGAGCATCTTCGCCGTCGCCGAGGCCTACCCGCAGCTGCAGGCGAGCCAGAACTACCTGCAGCTCCAGGCCGAACTGGTCGACACCGAGGACAAGATCCAGGCGTCACGCCGGTTCTACAACGGCGGGGTTCGCGAACTCAACACGAAGATCCAGGTCTTTCCCAACAACCTCATCGCCAAGAACCTCGGCTTCACCCAGCGTGACTTCTTCGAGGTGTCCGACTCCGCAGCCATCGCGGAGCCGCCTCGCGTGCAGTTCTAACGGCGGGCGTCGATGTACAGCGCCATCGCGCGCAACAAGCGCAACACGGTCTTCATCATCATCCTGTTCCTGGCACTCATCGCCGGGCTCGGCTGGATCGCGAACGCGGTCTACAGCCCCCCGGGCAGCTACGGCATCCTGATCCTCACCCTCGTCGTGGCGAGCGGGTACGCCCTGGTGCAGTACTACCTGGCGGGGCGCCAGGCCGTGGCGATGAGCGGCGGCATCCGCGTCAACAGCAAGGCGGAGCATCCGCGGCTCTGGAACATCGTCGAGAACCTGTCGATCACCACGGGCACCCCGATGCCCGAGATCTACGTGATCAGCGACCCGGCGCCGAACGCGTTCGCGACCGGCCGCGACCCGCAGCATGCGATCGTCGCGGCGACGACCGGGCTGCTGGAGATCATGGACGACTCCGAGCTCGAGGGCGTGATGGCGCACGAACTCGGCCACGTGCGCAACTACGACATCCGGCTGTCGATGGTGGTCTTCGGACTCGTCGTCGCCGTCGGGTTCATCTCGGACATGTTCCTGCGGATGGCGTTCTTCGGCCGCAACAACAACAACAACGGCAACCCGATCGTCATGGTGTTCGGGCTGGTCGCGATCATCGTGGCGCCGCTCGTGGCGAGCATGGTGCAGCTGGCCGTGTCCCGGCAGCGCGAATACCTCGCGGATGCGACCAGCGCGCTGACCACCCGGCACCCCGACGCCCTCGCGAGCGCGCTGGCCAAGCTGGAGACGTACGGGCGCCCGATGCGGAAGCAGAACTCCTCGATGGCGCACCTGTGGATCGCCAACCCGCTGAAGCCCGGCATGATGGCGAAGCTGTTCAGCACCCACCCGCCGATCGACGACCGGATCGAACGACTGCAGACCATGGGCCGCAAGTTCTGATCGCCCGGACCTGATCTCGGCAGGCTCGATCACCGGTGGTCGAGCCCGTCGAGACCGCGCCGAGTCGGGTCACGTCAGTTCAGTTCAGTTCAGGTCAGGTCAGGTCAGGTCAGGTCAGGTCAGGTCAGGTCAGTTCAGCTCCGCGGCCAGGCCGGCGGCGAGGGTGCCGCGCCGCACCACCGCGATCTCGTCCAACCCCTGCCAGGCGGCGGTCTCCCGCAGCACGGCGGCGAGGCGTCCGGCGGTGTCGGCCGGGGCATCCGGCTCGGCCCACGCGGCCTGCACCCGCAGCACCCCGGACTGGCGGTCGTTCTTCAGGTCCACCCGGCCGACGATCGTGTCGCCGAGCAGCACCGGCAGCACGTAGTAGCCGAACACGCGCCGGGGCTGCGGAGTGTAGATCTCGATCCGGTAGTGGAAGTCGAACAGGCGCAGCGCCCGCGCCCGTTCCCAGACGACGGGGTCGAACGGGGAGAGCACGGCGGCGGCGTCCACCCGGCGGGGGAGTCTGGCGTCCCGGTGGAGCCAGGCCGCTCCGGCAGTGCCGCCCCTGCCCCAGCCGGCGACCTCCACCGGGATCAGCTCCCCGGCATCCTCGAGCTCGCGGATGGCCGCCGCCGCCGGCGTCGACTTCAACCGGAAGTAGTCCGCGAAGTCCTTCGCCGTGCCGATGCCGTGGGCGCGCGCGGACCGGCTGATCAGCTCCCGGTGGGCATCGCCCTTGCTGACCTGCCGGCCGAGCAACTCCGTGGGGAACACCTGCTCCGGCAGCCCGTAGACCCGTTCGAAGCGCTGCCGTCCGGCGCTGACCACATCGCCCCAGCGGAAGAGCACCTCCAGCCCGGTCTTCACATCGGACCAGCCCCACCAGGGGCCGCTGCGCTTGTTCGCGTCGTGCTCGATCGCACTGGCCGGCAGCGGACCCTTCTCGGCCAGCTCGGCGAGCAGCCAGTCCAGCATCGGCCGGTTGCCGGCGGCCCAGCTGTCGGGCGTGCCGGCGGCCAGGTCACGGTAGTGCTGCATCCGCCAGCCGAACAGCGGCCAGGTGTCCAGCGGCAGGAACGACGCCTCGTGCGCCCAGTACTCGGTGAACCGTGCCTCACGACCGCTGGTCAGCCGGTCGAGCTGAGCCTTGTCGTAGCCGCCGAGACGACTGAACGCCGGCAGGTAGTGGCTGCGCTCGAAGACGTTCACCGAGTCGATCTGCAACAGCTCGATCCGGTTCACGAGGGCATCCAGCTGACGGATGCCGGGCAGCGCCGCGGACCGGCGGCCGAAGCCCTGGGCGCCCAGCGCGACGCGGCGAGCGAGCGCGGGGGAGACTGACTGGACCATCAGATCGACCCTACTGCCCGGCCCCCTTTCTGTCGTCCACGACGTTCGGGATGGAGATTCTCGCGGCGCGCCGGCTGCGGCCCCGCGGATCGCGGCGCGTCGCGAAAAACTCCATCCCGGTGCGTCTGGCCGGCACCGAGCGGCCGGCGCGGCATCCGTCGCCCAGCATTCACGTGCCGTTCAGGCGGGTGCCGCACGCCGGTCGACCGCGCCTCCTAGTCTCGCGATGACCAGCAACCCGGCATACAACTGCGCGCGCCTTTCCGCGGGCGGCCTGCGCTGGTCCGACGGAGGACAACTTGATCACCACACGCACCCTGGTCGCGTCCCTGGCCGCCACGGCCATACTCGCGATCGGCCTCACCGGATGCTCCGGCGCCCAAGCGAGCGGCACCGGCACGACCGACGCCGCCACGGCCACCAGCCTGAGCGCCTTCGGCGACCTGCCTGCCCTCGAAACCGCCGCCAAGGCGGAGGGCAGCCTCAACGTCATCGCGTTGCCGCGTGACTGGGCCAACTACGGCGCCGTGCTCGACGCGTTCACCAAGAAGTACCCCGAGATCACGATCAACGAGGCCTCGCCGGACGGCTCGAGCGCCGAGGAGATCCAGGCTGCCGACACCCTCAAGGGCCAGGACACCGCCCCCGACGTCTTCGACCTCGGGCTGGCCGTCGCCCTCTCCAGCACCGACCGCTTCGCGCCGTACCAGGTGGCCACCTGGGCCGACATCCCCGACGCCCTCAAGGAGGCGAGCGGACTCTACACCGGCGACTACGGCGGATACCTGGCCGTGGGCTACGACCCCGACGCCGTCCCTGCGCCGAAGAAGCTCGGCGACCTGCTCGGCGCCGCGTACAAGGGCAAGGTCGCCATCAACGGCGATCCGACCCAGGCCGGGGCCGCATTCGCCGCCGTCGGCATGGCAAGCGTGCAGAACGGGGGCACGGTCGATGACTTCCAGCCCGGCGTCGACTTCTTCAGCAAGCTGAACGCGGCCGGCAACTTCGTCAAGATCGACCCGACCCCGGCCACCATCGCCTCGGGCGAGACCCCCGTCGTACTCGACTGGGATTACCTCAACGTGGGCTACGGAAAGAAGCTCGACGGCCAGCGCAACTGGAAGGTCGTCGTCTTCAGCGGCACCGGCTACGCCGGCTACTACAACCAGGCGGTGAGCAAGGATGCCCCGCACCCGGCCGCCGCCCGGCTGTGGCAGGAGTTCCTCTACAGCGACGAGGGCCAGAACCTGTGGCTCGGCGGCGGGGCACGTCCCGTCCGCGCCGAGGCGATGACCGCCGCGGGCACCATCGACGCGAAACTGCTCGGCGCCCTCCCCGAGGCCCCCGCCGAGACCGTGGTGCCGACCAAGGAGCAGAGCGCCGCCGGCGCCGCCCTGCTCGGAACGAAGTGGGCCGCTGCTGTCCAGTAGCCTCCGCAGAACGGCAGCGGCCTTCGGGCTGCTGCCGTTCGCGGTTTATGTGCTCCTCTTCCTCGTCGTGCCGACCCTGATCGCCGTCGGCACCGGGTTCTTCGACACGTCCGGCGCGTTCACCCTCGACACGGTGGCCGCCCTCGGCAACCCGGTGGTGCTGGGTGCCTTCGGCAACTCGTTCGCGCTCTCCGCCCTGACCTCGGTGATCGGCGCCCTCGTCGGCGCGATCGCCTGCTACGGCCTGCTCGGCGCCCGGCCCGACGGCGCGCTCCGCGCCGTGGTCGATTCGCTCAGCGGCGTGCTCGCCCAGTTCGGCGGGGTCATGCTCGCCTTCGCGTTCGTGGCGACCATCGGCATCCAGGGCATGGTCACGCTCTTCCTGCGCGACACCTTCGGTGTGGACATCTTCGCCGACGGCGTCTGGCTCTACGAGCTGCCCGGGCTGGTGCTGCCCTACCTCTACTTCCAGGTGCCGTTGATGTTCATCACCTTCATGCCCGCCCTCCAGGCGCTGAAACCGACGTGGGCCGAAGCCAACGCGACCCTCGGCGGCAGCCGCGCCACCTACTGGCTGCGGATCGCCGGCCCCGTGCTCGCTCCCTCCTTCCTCGGCAGCCTGCTGCTGCTCTTCGCGAACGCGTTCTCCTCCTACGCGACCGCCGCGGCGCTGACCAGCCAGGGATCCCAGATCGTGCCGTTGCAGATCCGGTCCGCGCTCACCAGCGAGACCCTGCTCGGCCGGGAGAACCTGGCCGGGGCGCTGGCGCTCGGGATGATCCTGGTGATGGTGGTGGTGATGGCCGGCTACTCCGCCCTGCAGGCCCGGGCCGCCCGGTGGCAGCGATGACCGTCGTCCGGGAGGCCGGTGCAACCGGTGACGGCACCCGGGGCGTCAGCCGGCGCGGCCGGCCGGGACCGGTCGCTCGGGGCGGCGTCGCCCACGCTCCTTCGCGCGCCGTACGGGCGCTTCTCCTGGGCGGGATCGGCCTGTTCTTCCTCATCCCCGTCGTGGCCATGGTCGAGTTCACCCTGCGCAAGGGTCTCGGCGGCGGGCACGACGCCTCCCGCTGGATCGCCCTGGCCCAGGGCGGCCTGACCGGGCAGTACCGGCAGGTGCTCGTCGCCCTCGGCAACTCGGTCGGCCTGGCCGTGGGAACCGTGCTGATCGTGCTCCTGCTGCTCGTGCCCACCCTGCTGCTGGTGCACATCCGTTTTCCCCGGCTCCGACGGGTGATGGAGTTCGTCTGCATCCTGCCGATCAGCATCCCGGCGATCGTGCTCGTCGTCGGCCTCGCCCCGGTCTACTCGCTGCTCTCCCGGCTCGCCGGCAGCGGCGTCTGGACGCTCGCCTTCGCCTACGGCATCACCGTGCTGCCCTACGCCTACCGGGCGATCCAGGCCAACCTGGACGGTGTCGACGTGCGCACCCTCAGCGAGGCGGCCCGCACCCTCGGCGCCGGCTGGGGGAGCGTGCTGTTCCGGGTGCTCGTGCCCAACCTCCGCCGCGGCATCCTGGCCGGGGCGTTCATCGCCGTCGCCGTGGTGCTCGGCGAGTTCACCATCGCCTCCCTGCTGAGCCGGGTGAACCTGCAGACCGCGCTCGTCGTGGTCAGCAAGGCCGACCCGTACACGGCCGTGATCTTCTCCCTGCTCGCCCTGACCTTCGCGTTCCTGCTCCTGCTCCTCATCGGCTGCCTCGGCGCCGAACGCACCCGCCCGCGACGACGACGCCCCATCGGAGGCCGGCCATGACCCGGAACACCATCAGCACCGCCAGCACCGGCGACATCCCGAAGACCCCGAACGCCACGGCGGCCGGCCCGGCCGGGCGGCGCGGAGCGGTGGTCGAGTTCTCCGGGGTGTCCAAGCACTTCGGCGGCCATCGGGCGCTGAACGGATTCGACCTCACCCTGCACGCCGGTGAGTTCGTCGCCCTGCTCGGCCCGAGCGGCAGCGGCAAGACGACGGCCCTGCGGGCACTCGCCGGCCTCGAGTCGACGGATGCCGGCACCATCCTGATCGACGGGGTCGACGTGTCCACGCTGCCGACGAGCCGGCGCGACATGGGCATGGTCTTCCAGGCGTACTCGCTCTTCCCGCACCTGAGCGCGGGGGAGAACGTCGAATTCGGCCTCCGGATGCGCGGGGTCGCCGCCGCGGCCCGTCGCAGCCGGGCCAGGGAGGCCCTCGCCCTCGTCGGGCTCGACGACCACTACGACCGGTTCGCGCGCCAGCTCTCCGGCGGCCAGCAGCAACGCGTCGCGCTGGCCCGCGCCCTGGTCACCGAACCGAGGGTGCTCCTCCTCGACGAGCCGCTCTCCGCGCTCGACGCCAAGGTGCGGGTGACCCTGCGCGAGGAGATCCGGCGGATCCAGACCGAGCTGGGCATCACCACCCTGTTCGTCACGCACGACCAGGACGAGGCGCTCGCCGTCGCCGACCGGGTCGCGGTCATGCGCGACGGCGGGATCGAGCAGGTGGGCACGCCGGAGGACCTGTACTCCCGGCCGGCGTCGCCGTTCATCGCCGACTTCGTCGGCCTGAGCAACCAGCTGGCCGGGGTCGTGCGCCACGGTTTCGCGGAGCTGTACGGCACGAAGCTGCCGCTCGTCGACCCGTCGCAGGCCGACGGCGACGTGCTGGCCCTGGTGCGGCCGGAAGACCTCGAATTCTCCGGCGACGGGCTGGCCGGCGTCGTTGTCGCGTCCAGTTTCCACGGTTCGCTCCGCCGCACCCGGGTGCGGCTCGCCGACGGCGCCGAGGTGTCGGTGCAGCACGTCGTGCGGGTGCAGCCCGTTCCCGGCGACGAAGTGCGGCTGCGCTTCTGCGGCGCCCCGGTCTCGGTCGAGGCGGTCGCGGTTTCCCGGTAGCGGGCATGCACGGCGGCGAATGCGGGATTGCCTAGAATGATCCGGTGACTGAATCCACGGGAAAGCCAGGCTGGGGCGCACTGCTGAGCGGGCGCAAACGGCGCGCCCTGGCACCGATCCCGAACGGTGTCGACGAGAACATCCCCGCCGGCATCCGCCTGGCCGGCGCGTGGTCGTGGCGGCTGGTCGCCATCGGTGCGGCGATCGCCGTCTTCCTCTTCATCGTGGTGCAGCTGCGGCTCATCGTCATCCCGCTGCTCGTCGCCGTGCTCGTGTCCTCCCTTCTCGTTCCGCTGGTCGCGTTCCTCGTGCGGCACAAGTGGCCGAAGGGCATCGCCGTCGCGCTCTCCCTGCTCGGCACCCTCGCCGTACTCGGCGGCCTGATCACCCTGGCCGCCACCCAGATCGCGGACGGCACGACCGGCCTGAGCACCCGGCTCGCCGCCTCCTACGCCGGGCTGAAGGACTTCCTGCTCGCCTCGCCGCTGCACCTGACCGAACCGCAGATCAACGACTACCTGCAGCAGGCGTGGACGGCGATCCAGGCCGACAGCCAGGTCTTCGTCAGCGGGGCGCTGTCGGTGGGATCCTCGCTCGGCCACCTGCTGACCGGGCTGCTCCTCACCCTGTTCAGCCTCCTGTTCATCCTCATCGACGGGGCCGGAATCTGGGCCTGGATCGTGCGGATCTTCCCGCGTCGCGCCCGTGCCGCCGTCGCCGGGGCCGGCGCGGCCGGCTGGGAGACGCTGGGCAACTTCGCCAAGGTGCAGATCCTCGTCGCCTCGATCGACGCCGTCGGCATCGGCGTCGGGGCCGCGCTGCTCGGGGTGCCGCTCGCGGTGCCGATCGGCGTGCTCGTCTTCCTCGGCTCGTTCATCCCGATCGTCGGCGCCGTCGCGACCGGCGCGGTGGCCGTGGTCATCGCCCTGCTCTTCAACTCCTGGCCGATCGCGCTGGCCATGCTCGGCGTCGTGCTGCTCGTGCAGCAGATCGAAGGCCACGTGCTCCAGCCGCTGATCATGGGCACGGCCGTCAAGGTGCACCCGCTCGGCGTGGTGCTCGTCGTCGCGGCAGGATCGCTGCTCGCCGGCATCCCGGGCGCCCTGTTCGCCGTGCCGATCGCTGCCGTGCTCAACGTCATGATCAACTTCATCCACCGCGGCACCTGGCGGGCCGTGCCCGCGGACACGGCACCCGCCATCAGTTCCCCGCTCTGGCAGACCGTGCCGCAAAGCCGCCCCGGCTTCCGTCCGAACGAGAGTGCCGCCCATGAGTAACGTTTCCCTCGTCGGCCCCACCCTGGCCGACTTCGAGGCCGCCCGCTTCGTCGTCGCCACCGTCGCCCGGGTCACCCCGATGGAAAGCTCCCGTTACCTCAGCGAACTGCTCGGCTCGCCCGTGCACTTGAAGTGCGAGAACCTGCAGCGCACCGGGTCATACAAGATCCGCGGGGCCTACAACCGGCTCTCCCGGCTGACCGACGAGGAGAAGAGCCACGGCGTCGTCGCAGCCTCGGCCGGCAACCACGCCCAGGGGGTCGCGTTCGCCGCCCGTGAACTGGGCATCAAGGCCACCATCTTCATGCCCGTCGGCGTTGCGCTGCCCAAGCTCCAGGCCACCCGCGACTACGGGGCGGACGTCATCCTGCGCGGGAACACGGTCGCCGAGCCGCTCCTGGCTGCCGCGGCCTACGCCATCGAGACCGGTGCGATCCTGATTCCGCCGTTCGACCACCCGGATGTCGTCACCGGCCAGGGCACGCTGGGCCTGGAGATCCTCGACCAGGTTCCGGGCCTCGACACCGTCATCGTGCCCATCGGCGGCGGGGGTCTGATCTCCGGCGTCGCGAGCGCGCTCAAGCAGCGCGCCGCCCGGGAGGGGCGCACGATCCGGGTGATCGGCGTGCAAGCGGAGAACGCCGCGGCGTACCCGCCGTCCCTGGCTGCGGGGGTGGCCACCGAGATCGTGATCTCGCCGACGATCGCCGACGGCATCGCGGTTGCCAAGCCGGGCCTGCTGAACTTCCAGATCGTGCGCGACATGGTCGACGAGGTCGTCACGGTCACCGAGGACGACACCGCTCGCGCGCTGCTCGTGCTGCTCGAGCGCGCCAAACTCGTGGTCGAACCCGCCGGTGCGGTCGCCGTGGCGGCGATCCTGGCCGGGAAGATCTCCGCGTCCGGGCCCACCGTCGCGATCCTCAGCGGCGGAAACATCGACCCGCTGCTGATGCAGCGCGTGATCAGCCACGGCCTCGCGGCATCCGGTCGTTATCTCACCCTGCGGATCATGCTGCCCGACCGCCCGGGCCAGCTCGCCCGCATCTCGGAGCTGCTCGCGGAGGCGCACGCCAATGTGATCGAGGTGCTGCACACCCGGCACGGGGTGGGCCTGCAGATCAGCGAGGTCGAGCTGAACGTCAGCGTCGAAACCCGCGGACCCGACCACCGCCAGCACGTCGTCGACGTGCTTCGCTCGGCCGGCTACGACCCGCAGGTCGACTAGTCCGGTCTGCGCCGGCTCGACCACCGCCCTCGGTGGTCGAGCCTGACGAGACCCCGCCGGCTCGGCCGGCTAGTTGCCGGCCCAGGTCTCGACGAGAAGGATCTCGACGGCGATGTCCTTGCCGCCGGGCGTGGTGTACGACGTCTTCGCCCCGACCCTCAGCCCGAGGATCGCGGAGCCGAGCGGGCTCTGCTCGCTGAACACGTCGAGGTCGCTGCCTCCGGCGATCTCGCGGCTGCCGATCAGGAATCGCGTCTCGTCGCCCGCGATCGTCGCGGTGATGACGGTGCCGGGCTCGACGACGCCCTGGCTTTCGGGCGCGTGGCCGACCTCGGCGTTGCGCAGCAGCACGACGAGGGTGCGGATGCGCGCCTCCATTTTGCCCTGCTCGTCCTTGGCGGCGTGGTAGCCGGAGTTCTCCTTGAGGTCGCCCTCTTCACGCGCGGACTCGATCTTCTTGGCGATCTCGACCCGACCGACGGTGCTCAGGGACTCAAGCTCGGCAGCCAGGCGGTCATAGGCCTCCTGGGTCAGCCAGGTGACCGTTGTTGGGGTAGTCATGGGTGCTCCTCCTCGTGCGCGTAGTGCGGTGAGTGTGACGCGCAGGGTTCGCCTGCGGCAATACAACGGACGCCCCGACGTATCACGTCGGGGCGAAGTCACCAGTCTAGGTCAGCCAGCATCGGTAAATCAATCCGGTGTTGCTCTGCTCGGTCGTCTGGACAACCTCGGTGAAGGCCCGTGAATACCGCTCGCTGGGCGGCAGGTCGATCACCTTCCAGCCGACGACGGTGAAGCCCTCGTTCAGCGCCTCGACCGCGCAACTCGCCGCCCGGCCGACCGGGATCGACGCCTCGAAGGTGACGCTGACGCTGTGCTCGTCGATGATGCTGTGCCGGATGTCCCGGGTCTCCAGCAAGGGCTGCGACCCGCCCAGCCCGATCCAGACCACCCAGCCCACGAGCACGGCGAGGAGGGTTCCCGCGCCGATCCAGAGCAGTCGCCGGTCACGGACACGCCGATTCGGGGCGCGACCGTACCGGGTGTCGAGGTTGCTGGTGACTCCCACTGCGGCTCCACACTCACTGTTCAACGATTAGTCTTATCTCAAGGTTATCTGGCATTTCTGAGGAGTTTGATGACACTGCGACTCTTGGCGGTGCACGCCCATCCCGACGACGAGTCGAGCAAGGGCGCGGCAACCTACGCCTACTATCGGAGCCTCGGCGCCGACGTGCTGGTGCTCAGCTGCACCGGGGGCGAGCGCGGCAGCATCCTCAACGACGCCATGGCCGGCCACGCCATGGCCGAGCGCGACCTCGCCGGCCTCCGCCGGCTCGAGATGCAGGCCGCGCAGGGCCACCTGGGTGTGCAGCACCGCTGGCTGGGCTACGAAGACTCCGGAATGAACGACGACGGCTCCGTTCCGTCCAACTCGTTCGCCGCCATCCCGCTCGACATCTCGGCCGAAGCCGTCGTGCGGGTCATCCGGGAGTTCCGGCCGCACGTGCTCATCACCTACGACGAGAACGGCGGCTACCCGCACCCCGACCACATCCGCTGCCACGACGTGTCGATGGAGGCCTACCGGGCTGCGGCCGACCCGGCCAGGTACCCGGATGCCGGTGCCCCCTGGCAGATCGACAAGCTCTACTTCGACCGGATCTTCAACCTCGAACGGGTCGACGCGATGTTCCTCGAACTGAGCGTCACCGAGCCGGAGTCCCCGCTGCTGGAGCCGCTCGGCGAGGCACGCGAATGGATGAAGAACTACCCGAAGCTGGCGACGACCCACGTGCCCGTCGGCGACTTCCTCGAGGCCAGGGACGCGGCCCTCCGTTCGCACGCGAGCCAGGTGGCGCCGGGGAGCAGCTTCTTCTTCTGGCCCAACGACCTCATCCGCAAGGCCTGGCCGTACGAGGACTTCCAGCTCGTCGAATCGAAAGTTGACACCGAAATGCCCGAATCCGATCTCTTCGCCGGCGTGCGGGACGACTCGTGAACGCGTTCCTGCTCGGGCCGGTCGCGGGTTTCGTGCTGGCGAACACCCCGCCGCCCGAATTCAACCCGGACACGGTGACCCCGGGGCCGGCCGGCTTCGTGGCGATCTTCTTCGTCGCCGCGATGGTGGTGTTGCTGGGGTTCGACCTGAACCGGCGCATCCGCCGCAACACCTACCGCGCCCAGATCAAGGAGCGCCTCGCCGCCGAGATGGCCGCGAACGCCGCGCAGGACACGGGCGGCACGGATGCTGCCGGCGAAGCCGGCAGCCAGGACACCGGACAGCAGACGCCCGGCCAGTAGACCGGCCAGTTGACCGGCCCCAGCAGGCCGGCCAGTTGACCGGCCACTGACCGCCCCCGTCAGGGGTAGAGCGGGTGGGTCGCGATGATCAGGATCGCCACCCAGTGGCAGAGGAACGCCACCACGGTCAGGCTGTGGAAGATCTCGTGGAACCCGAACACGCCCGGCACCGGGTTGGGCTTCTTCATCCCGTAGACCACGGCGCCGACCGAGTAGCACAGGCCGCCGACCATGATCAGGGTCATCATCGTCGCGTTCGCCTGGAAGAAGTCGACGATGAACATCAACGCGCCCCAGCCCAGGGCGAGGTAGAGCGGAACGTAGAGCCAGCGCGGCGCGTGGATCCAGAACACGCGGAAGGCGATCCCCAGGATCGCGCCGCCCCAGACCAGTGAGAGCAGCAGGATCGACTTGGCCGGCGGCAGGGCCAGAACCGCGATCGGCGTGTAGGAACCCGCGATCAGCAGGAAGATGTTGGCGTGGTCGATGCGCTTGAGCACGAGCCTGGTCATCGGCTTCCAGTTGAACCGGTGGTACAGCGCCGAGTTGCCGAAGAGGAGCATCGAACTGAGCACGAAGACGAACGAACTCCACTTCGCCGCGTCCCCGTCGGCGAGCAGGAGCAGGATGATTCCGGCCACGATCGTGACCGGGAACGTGCCGGCGTGGATCCAGCCTCGCCAGGTGGGTTTGACGTCATCCGGGTGCGGAGTGTCATTCTCCAGCAGGGGCAGGTTGGGGATGTCGTCCTCGGTGGCCATGCAGCCAGAATACGACAGGGCGCATGCCCGGTGCGGCACGCGAGCGCCAATGTGGGCTACCGTGAATGTGTGCATAAGCGGCAGGTTCCCTGGGCGCGCGGCATCCTCTACGGGGTGTACCAGCGTCGCCTTCGTCGCGGGCTGACGCCGGATGTGCTTCCGGACCACGTGGCCATGATCATCGACGGCAACCGGCGGTGGGCCAGGCAGCTCGGCTTCGATTCGGCCGCCCACGGGCACCGGGCCGGGGCCGCCAAGATGCGCGAGTTCCTCAAATGGTGCGACGACCTCGGCATCTCGGTGGTCACGCTGTACCTCCTCTCCTCGGACAACCTGACCAACCGCGGGAGCGAAGAACTCTCCGAACTGACCAAGATCATCGCCAAACTCGCCGAGGAGCTCTCCCGCTACCGGGACTGGCGGGTGCAGCACGTCGGGTCCAAGGCCGGACTGCCCGACGCCCTCGTCGCGGCGCTCGACGCCGCGGAGGCGCGGACCGCCCGCAGGAAGGGCCTGCACATCAACCTCGCCGTCGGCTACGGCGGGCGCACGGAGATCACCGACGCGATGCGCAGCATCGTCGGCGCGCACCTCGAGAACGGCGGCACGCTTTCCGACCTCGCCGAGACGCTCACTCCGGACCTGATCGGCGCCCACCTCTACACCGGCGGGCAGCCCGACCCCGACCTGGTCATCCGCACCTCGGGGGAGCAGCGGATCAGCGACTTCATGCTCTGGCAGAGCGCGCACAGCGAGTTCTACTTCGTCGAGGCCCTCGGGCCCGACCTTCGCCAGGTGGACTTTCTGCGGGCCCTCCGCGACTTCGCCAAACGCCAGCGCCGATTCGGCGGGTAGGAGACCGATGGACGCCGTCGACCGGTTCGCGGGGGGCTTCCTCGAGGAGCCCGGCTACCTCGACTACGCCCGGGTCGGGCCGATGTCCGCCGCGGTCGTCGCCGAGACCCTCGGCCAGAGCGAGGTGCTCTCCCGCGCCCGTTACGGCAGCCTCGCGCACCTGCACGAGCAGGACGAACGGCTGCGGACCGCGGTCGCGCAGGCCACGGGATTCCGCGCCGATCAGGTCGTCTGCGAGCCGAACACCACCACGGGGATCATGCAGGCCATGTTCGGCCTGACCGGTGCGGTCCTCCTGTCGCCGAACGACTTCCCGACCGTTCCCTTCGCCGCCGTCCGGGCGGCCGAGGCCCTGCGTGTCGTCGAGCCGGTCTGGCTGGCGACCGAGCACGGCAGGGTCACGCCCGGCGAGATCAGGGAGCAGCTCACCCCGGCCACCGTCGCTGTCGCGGTCTGCCTGGTCGACTCCCGCACCGGTCACCGGGCCGACCTCGACGGCATCCGCCAGGTCATCGGTGACCGCCTGCTGATCGTCGACGCCATCCAGGGCTTCGGGGTCGTCGACGCCCCCTACGAGGTGGCGGATGTCGTCGCCTCCGGCGGCCAGAAATGGACCAGGGCAGGCTGGGGCACCGGGTTCCTCGCCCTGAGCGACCGGGCGGTGGAGCGTCTGGTGCCGGTCTTCTCCGGTTTCGCCGGCACCGACACCGCCGAGCCGTGGGATGAGGTGCTGCCGCCGAGCCGGAGCGCCAACGCATTCCGGGTGAGCAATGGAGACCCGATCGCCCAGGCGAGGTTCGCCGCCGCCCTCGACGACATCGCACAGGTCGGCATCGGCCGGATCGAGGCCGCCGTCGCCGTGAACGCGTCGGAGCTGATCGACCTGGCCGACGAGTTCGCGATCCCGGTCGCCTCCTCGCGCGACGAGCGGGAACGGGCGGGCATCGTGGTGCTCGAACCGCCCAAGGCCCAGCTGACCGTGCTGACGGCGGCCCTGCACAACCACGGGGTGACGGCCACCACCCGGGGCGGCACGGTGCGGCTCTGCGCCCACGCCGTGCTCTCGGTTGACACGGTCGACATGCTCCGCGGGGCGTTCACGTCGTATGCCACCGCGGCGATCTACTGAGCCGGCGTCTTCGTGGGGAACGCCGGCAGCCCGGTGACGGATTGATTAACGTCTGATATCAATGGGCGTGTCGGACTTCCCCTGGAACCCTTCGGAAAGTAGCGTCACATCCATCAGGTATAGCGCCTGGTCGAGACGGCCACATAAGTACGGCTCGAGACCTTAGTGGCCAACTCGCAAACACAATCCGCGCCTTTCGAGGCCGGGGTGGGAGTGGTTGTGACCGCTTATCAGATCGACCAAAAAGGTTCGCACCGAAGCATCGCCGGAGCAGACCAAGCCGAGTGCACGTACGTGCTTGACACCTCCGTCCTCCTGTCCGATCCCAAGGCGATCTTCCGTTTCGCGGAGCACGCGGTCGTGCTCCCCGTCGTCGTGATCGCCGAACTCGAGTCCAAGCGCAACGACCCGGAGATCGGGTACTTCGCCCGCCAGGCCCTGCGGCTCCTCGACGAGCTGCGGGTCAAGCACGAACGACTCGACTTCCCGATCCCGGTCGGTGAGGGCGGCAGCCTGCGGGTGGAACTGAATCACTCCAACATGTCGGTGCTCCCGTCCGGGCTGCAGCTCGGTGACAACGACTCGCGGATCCTGGCCGTGGCGATGAACCTCGCCAATGACGGGCTCAACGTGACCGTCGTCTCCAAGGACCTCCCGCTGCGGGTCAAGGCCGCGTCGATCGGACTCCTCGCTGACGAGTACCGGCACGAGCTCGCGGTCGACTCCGGCTGGACCGGCATGGACGAGATCACCCTCGGTTCCAACCAGATCAACGAACTGTACGAGAACGAGGTCATGGACACCCGGCTCGTGCAGGACATGCCCGTCAACACGGGCCTGGTCATTCACTCCGACCGTGGCTCCGCCCTGGGGCGGGTCACCGGCAAGGGTGAGATGAAGCTCGTGCGCGGCGACCGGGACGTCTTCGGGCTGAAGGGCCGGTCGGCCGAGCAGCGCCTGGCCATCGACCTGCTGCTCGACCCGGAGATCGGCATCCTGTCGCTCGGGGGGCGAGCCGGTACGGGGAAGTCGGCGCTCGCCCTGTGCGCCGGCCTCGAGGCCGTGCTGGAGCGCCAGCAGCACCGCAAGATCATGGTCTTCCGGCCGCTCTACGCGGTCGGCGGACAGGAGCTGGGTTACCTTCCCGGCGACGCGAACGAGAAGATGAGCCCGTGGGCGCAGGCGGTCTTCGACACCCTCGGGGCCATCGTCTCGGAGAATGTGCTGGAGGAGGTCCTCGACCGCGGCATCCTCGAGGTGCTGCCGCTCACGCACATCCGCGGCCGTTCGCTGCACGACGCGTTCGTGATCGTGGACGAGGCGCAGTCCCTGGAGCGGAACGTGCTGCTCACGGTGCTCAGCCGGATCGGGCAGAACTCCCGCGTCGTGCTCACCCACGACGTCGCCCAACGGGACAACCTCCGGGTCGGCCGCTTCGACGGGGTGGCCTCGGTGATCGAGACGTTGAAGGGACATCCGCTGTTCGCGCACATGACGCTCACCCGTTCGGAGCGCAGTGCCATCGCCGCGCTCGTCACCGAGATGCTCGAGGGCAACGAACCCGCCTGAGGTCCGCGCCCGTCAAATTCGACGGAGATTTTAGCGACACAGGCGGTTCTGAAGCAGAAACGGCAGTGTTCGGACAAAATCTCCGTCGAATTTGACAGCAGGCGGCTACCGGGCCTGGGGCGGGCGGGTCATGCTGAGCACGTCCAGTGCGGTGTCGAGCTGCTCGAGGGTGACCTCGCCGCGGTCGACGAAGCCGAGGTCGATGACCGACTCGCGCACCGTCATCCCCTGGGCCACGGAGTGCTTGGCGACCTTCGCCGCGGCCTCGTAGCCGATCACCCGGTTCAGCGGGGTGACGATCGCGGGCGACGACTCGGCCAGGGCTCGGGCGCGCTCGAGGTTCGCGGTGAGACCGTCGATGGTCTTGTCGGCCAGCACGCGGGTCGCGTTGGAGAGCAGGCGGATCGACTCGAGCAGGGCCGTGCCCATCACGGGGATGGCCACGTTCAGTTCGAACGAGCCCGACGCGCCGGACCACGCGATGGTGGCGTCGTTGCCGATGACCCGCGAGCAGACCATGAGCACGGCCTCAGGGATGACCGGGTTCACCTTGCCCGGCATGATCGAGGAGCCGGGCTGCAGGTCGGGGATGTGCAGTTCGCCGAAGCCGGTGTTGGGTCCGGAGCCCATCCAGCGCAGGTCGTTGCAGACCTTGGTGAGGCTGACCGCGATCGTGCGAAGGGCGCCGGATGCGTCGACGAGGCCGTCGCGGTTCGCCTGCGCCTCGAAGTGGTCCCGGGCCTCGGTCACGGGCAGCTCGGTCTCCTCGACCAGCAGCTCGATCACGAGCTGCGGGAAACCGGCCGGCGTGTTGATTCCGGTGCCCACGGCGGTGCCGCCGAGCGGCACCTCGGCGACGCGGGGGAGTGCGGTGCGCACGCGTTCGATTCCCAGTCGCATCTGGCGGGCGTAGCCGCCGAACTCCTGGCCGAGGGTGACCGGGGTGGCGTCCATCAGGTGGGTGCGGCCGGCCTTGACGGCGCCGGCCCAGAGCACGGCCTTCTCCTCGAGGGCGACGGCGAGGTGGTCCAGCGACGGGATCAGGTCGTCGATCAGCGCGCTCGTCACGGCGATGTGCACCGAGGTGGGGAAGACGTCGTTGGAGGACTGGGATGCGTTCACGTGGTCGTTAGGGTGCACCGGGCGGCCCAGGCTGCGGGTGGCGAGGGTGGCGAGCACCTCGTTCATGTTCATGTTCGAGGAGGTGCCGCTGCCGGTCTGGTACACGTCGATCGGGAACTCGCCGTCGTACCGGCCGGTGACGACCTCGTCGGCGGCGGCGGCGATCGCGTCGGCGATGTCCTGGTCGAGCACGCCCAGGCGCGCGTTGGCCAGGGCGGCGGACTTCTTGATCCGGGCGAGGGCGGCGATCTGCGCGGGCTCCAGCACGGAGCCGGAGATCGGGAAGTTCTCGACGGCGCGCTGGGTCTGGGCGCCGTAGAGGGCGGTCGCGGGGACCCGCACCTCGCCCATCGTGTCGTGTTCGATCCGGAAGCCGGCTTCAGCGGTCTTGTCCACCACGGTGTGTATTACCTTTCGATTGTGAGACGGGGAGCTGGGAAAACGGGTCGCGGCAGGTCACCCGGCCGGGTCGGGCGGATCAGACCACGCCGACGACGATGTCGGGCACGGCCCGGCCCTCGAGTAGCCGGTAGTTCGCCCCGACGATAGCCAATGTACCTTCTGCGACGGCGGCGCTGATCATCTCCGAACGTTCGAGGAGCTCGGCGACCGTGTCGCGCAGGTGCTCCCGGCCGACGGCCAGGGCGTCGACGGTGTGCGGGTCGATCGGAGTCGCATCCGTTGCGCCGCTCACCCGGCGCACCGCCGGCACGATCTTCTCGATGATCTTCGCTATGTGCACGGGCAGCGGCTGGGCGTCCGGTGCCTGGGAGTCGATGGCGGCGCGCACGGCACCGCACCCGTCGTGGCCGAGCACGAGGATGAGCGGCACCTGCAGCACCGCGACGGCGTACTCGAGCGAACCGAGGACCGAGTCCGAAACGACCTGGCCGGCGTTGCGCACCACGAACAGGTCGCCGAGCCCCTTGTCGAAGATGATCTCCGCGGCCAGACGCGAGTCGCTGCACCCGAAGAGGGCCGCGTCGGGGGTCTGCACGAAGGCGGTCTCGGCCCGTCGGTCCACGTCCTGTCGCGGATGCTGCGGCACGCCGCTGACGAAGCGTTCGTTCCCGCGTTGCAGCTCGTTCCAGACCCGCGCCGGGGTGGATGCGTCGTCGTCGTTTCCGGTCATCATTTTCCTCCGGTGGTGGGGGCGTTGGCCGTGATCTGGTCGGAGAGCGCTGCGGCGAGCTCGGCGAATTCGGCTTCCGTCGCCGTCCCGACGAGCAGGTAGGCGCTCGTTCCGGCCTCCGTGACCAGGGCGTAGTCGAAGTTGCCGCGCTCCTTCTCCGGGGCCGTGTTGCGGTAGACGTCCCAGGTGACGCCGTCGATGGTGACGGTGTCACCTGCCGGGGCGTTCTTCAACTGCGCGGCGACCCAGGACGGGTTCGCGCCGAGACCCTGGGTGAGCCCGATGAACTCGTTTCCGCGCGTGAGCAGACCGATGTACCAGGACGGGATCTTGTCCGAGCCGCCGAGGCGCCACTGCGCGGCGTTGGCCCGCCACCCGGCGGGGAGATCGGGCACCAGCAGCGGTTCGTCGATCCCGGTCTGCACCTGCGCGGCCACCGTGGCGAAGTCGACCGGGCGGTCCACGGGGGCCTCGCTGCGCGGCACGAGCAGCACCAGCACGAGGACGGCGCCGACGGTCACCAGCAGCGACAGCACCAGGTTGTTCACGGTTTTCCGCGCCCGGTAGTTTCGGGAGTTCTCGGCCAGCCGGATCCTGGTCTCCTCGGGGGTCTCCGGGCGGCCGAGTTCGGCGACGACCCGGGGTGCCCGTTTGGCGGGACTCATCCGGCCGAGGCGGCGGTGTCGGTCTGGCCGGATCGCGCGGCGTCCAGCCTCGCCTTCGCGCCGATCAGCCATTCCTCGCAGCGTCGGGCCAGCGCTTCGCCGCGCTCCCAGAGCGCGAGCGACTCCTCCAGGGTTGAGGATCCCTGCTCGAGGGCGTTCACGACGCGCACGAGTTCGTCCCTGGCCTGTTCGTAGCTCAGCGCGGAAAGGTCGTCTGCGGGCGAGGTCATGGCATCCATTCTATTTCGACGCGATCAGGTCGGCGGTGTCGCCGGCGGTGTCGGCCGCGCTGTCGTCTGCGGTGGCCGACACTGTGCCGTCGGCGAGGGTGATCAGGAGTTTCGTGGCGGCCGGGGCCTGGTCGGGGCGGCGAAGCACGTGGCCGTCGGGGAGCTGCACGATGGCGTACCCGCGGTCGAGCGTGCCCTGGGGGGAGAGGGCGCGCAGCTGGGAGCGCAGGTCGACGATGGCGGCGCCCGCCCGCTCCACCACCCGGTCGACGAGTTCGGTGCCGCGGGCCACATAGCGGGTGAGGTCCTCGGCGCGGGAATCGATGATCCAGTCCCGGGAGCTGAGCACGGGGCGGGAACGGAGTTGGCCGATCCGGTCGATCTCGGTGGCGACGATTCCGGTCAGGCGGGTGCTGATCCGGGCGCGGGCCTGCTGCACCCGGTTGAGCTCGTCGGAGACGTCGGGCACGACGCGCTTGGCGGCATCCGTCGGTGTCGACGCGCGCAGGTCGGCGACCTCGTCGAGCAGCGGCCGGTCGGCCTCGTGGCCGATCGCGCTGACCAGGGGGGTCGCGCAGGCCGCCGCCGCCCGGAGCACCATTTCGTCGCTGAAGCCGAGCAGGTTCTGGAAGTCGCCGCCGCCGCGGGCCACGATGATCACATCGACCTCAGGGTCGGCGTCGAGGGCCTGGATGGCCGCGGTCACCTCGTTCACCATCCGGTCGCCCTGCATGGCCGCGTAGCGGATGCGGAAGTTCACGGCCGGCCAGCGCAACTGGGCGTTGCGGATGACGTCCTTCTCCGCGTCGGAGTCCTTGCCGGTGACCAGGCCGATGCAGTGCGGGAGGAACGGGAGCGGCACCTTGCGGGAGGCGTCGAACAGGCCCTCCCCGGCGAGCTTCTTGCGCAGCCGCTCGAGCCGTTCGAGCATGTCGCCGAGACCCACGTGGCGCAGCTCGAACACCTGCATGGTGAGCGTGCCGCCCTTGACCCAGTAGTTGGGTTTGACCAGGGCGATCACCCGGTCGCCCTGCTTGAACTCGTCGGTGAGCCGGGCCTTCACGGAGGACCACACGGTGAAGCCGACGGTGGCGTCCTCGGTGAGGTCCTTGAGCTTGCCGTAGACGTTCCCGCCGCTGACGCCCCACTGGGTGATCTCGCCCTCCACCCAGGCGGTGCCGAGCCGTTCGATGTAGCCGCGGATCTTGTTCGCCAGCACTGCGACCGGCCACGGGGTCTCCACGGTGGGGGGTGCATCCTGCATCGATCGTTCCTCCCACAGCGCTTCAGCGCTGCACGCTTAGACTGGCAGCGTGACTATTAGTACGGATTCGCCCGTAATCGGCCTGGGCATGCCACGTATCCCGAGCGCACGCAACAGGCTCAAGGATACCCCCGTGGACGGAACGAAGCGGGTGCTGCTGGCCGCCCCGCGCGGCTACTGCGCCGGCGTGGACCGCGCCGTGATCGCCGTGGAGAAGGCCCTCGACCTGTATGGCGCGCCCGTTTACGTGCGCAAACAGATCGTGCACAACGTGCACGTCGTCTCCGAACTGGAGAAGAAGGGTGCCATCTTCGTCGAGGAGGTCGACGAGGTGCCGACCGGCTCCCACATCGTTTTCAGCGCCCACGGCGTCTCGCCGGCGGTCGTGGGCGCCGCCGCCGACCGCGGCCTGCTCGCGATCGACGCGACCTGCCCGCTGGTGACCAAGGTGCACCGCGAGGCCGTGCGCTTCGCCAGGGACGACTTCGAGATCCTCCTGATCGGCCACGAGGGCCATGAAGAGGTCGAGGGCACCGCGGGGGAGGCCCCCGAGCACACCACCCTCGTCGGCAGCCCCGACGAGGCCGACACCATCCAGGTGCGCAACCCCGAGAAGGTCGTCTGGCTCTCGCAGACCACCCTCAGCGTGGACGAGACCATGGAGACCGTGCGCCGCCTGCGGGCGCGCTTCCCCCTGCTGCAGGACCCGCCGAGCGACGACATCTGCTACGCCACCCAGAACCGGCAGGTGGCGATCAAGAAGATCGCCGAGGACTCCGACCTCGTGATCGTGGTCGGGTCGGCGAACTCGTCCAACTCGGTGCGCCTGGTCGAGGTGGCCCTGGAATACGGCGCCCGGGCCGCCTACCGGGTCGACTTCGCCAGCGAGGTCAAGCAGGAGTGGCTCGACGGTGTGGTCACGGTCGGGGTGACGAGTGGGGCATCCGTGCCGGAGGAACTCGTGCACGAGCTGCTCGCCGCGCTCGAGGACGCCGGCTACGGCAACGTCGAGGAGGTCAAGACGGCCGAGGAAGACCTGTTGTTCTCGCTTCCGAAGGAACTGCGCAAGGACCTTGCCGGCAACAAGGACGCACGAGGGCTCGGCGGCCGGGTCACCCGCGCCGAGTAGACGAAGGCCGGCGGCCGGCCCTCACGGCGGGCCGCCTTTCCGGCCCGTTGCGGCCGGCTGCAGGAATCACGACTGGCTGTAGAAGGTGAGCAGCGTCGGGTCGGTGGCCAGGATGACCGACATGAACACGAAGATCACGACGAAGGCGACGACCGCGCCGATCAGCGGCAGGTAGAAGGCGCGCTTGCCGCGGACGAGCAGCAGGATCGCGCCGGCCGCGGAGGCAAGCCAGACCGCTGCCTCCGTGAAACTCCCGGCGGTGATCAGCCCGGCCACCGAGGCGGCGGGGGTGTAGTCCCCGAGGTCCTGCTGCGTGTAGAGCATCTGCACGGCCTGGGGGAGGGCGCCGAGCACCCCGACCGCGAAGAAGGTGGCCAGGAGCCCGAAGACGAGCAGGGCAAGCGTCACCGGCCGGTCCCAGGCGGGCACGGTGCCGCGCGCCCGGGCGGCCTGGTTCGGGCCGGATGTCGTCGGGGTCGCCGACGGAACCGGCGGGACGGCGTCGGGGGCCGGAGTCCAGCTCCAGCCCTCCGGCGCCAGTTCGCCGTATTGCGGGCGTGGCCGGGAATCCTCGGGCGGGGTCCCCGCTGGTGTGGACAAAGGATTCTCGGCCATCGTCATCCCGGGTGCTAGCTGTTCGAGTGGCCGGCGGAGCCGAGCTGGCGGGTGGCTTCGGCGACGCGGGCGGCCATGGCCGTCTCGGCGACCTTGCCCCAGGCGCGCGGGTCGTAGACCTTCTTGTTGCCGACTTCGCCGTCAACCTTGAGCACGCTGTCGTAGTTGCTGAGCATGTAGCCGGCGACCGCGCGGGTGAACGCGTACTGGGTGTCGGTGTCGATGTTCATCTTCACGACGCCGTTCGCGACGGCCTCGGCGATCTCGGCGTCGGTCGAGCCCGATCCGCCGTGGAAGACCAGGTCGAGCGGCTTCGGGCCGGTGCCGAACTTGGCGGCGACGCCATCCTGGATCTCCTTGAGCAGCTCCGGGCGCAGCTTGACGTTGCCGGGCTTGTAGACGCCGTGCACGTTGCCGAAGGTGAGCGCGGCCATGTAGCGGCCGTTCTCGCCCATGCCGAGGGCATCGATCATGGCGAGGGCATCGTCGAGGGTCGTGTACAGGTTCTCGTTGATGTCACCCTCGACGCCGTCCTCTTCGCCGCCGACGGCGCCGATTTCAACCTCGAGGATCGCGTTGATCGCCTGGGTGCGCTTGAGGATGTCCTTGGCGATGTCCAGGTTCTCGCCGAGCGCGATGGCGGAGCCGTCCCACATGTGCGACTGGAAGATCGGGTTGCGGCCGGCCTTGACCTCCTCTTCGGAGGCGGTGATCAGCGGCAGGACGAAGTCCTCGAGGGCGCCCTTGGGGCAGTGGTCCGTGTGCAGGGCAACGGTAACGGGGTAATTGTCGGCGACGGACCGCACGAAGTGCGCCATCGCGAGCGCACCGGATGCGCGGTTCTTGACCGTGTGGCCGGCGAAGTAATCTGCGCCACCGGTGGTGACCTGGATGATGCCGTCTGAGCCGGCCTCGGTCAGGCCCTGTAGTACGGCGTTAATGCTCTGTGAGGACGAAACGTTGAACGCGGGATACGCGAACCCATTCGTCTTGGCCTTGTTGAGCATCTCTGCATACTGGTCGGGGGTTGCGATGGGCATTGTTTAGTCTCCTCGGTTGAACCGTTTCGGTTCTTCAATACTACCGAGGGAGGGTCGCCGGGCGTGCGAGACCGTGAGGCGGGATCGGGATCGTCGGGCGCTAGGCTGAAGGCGGCAGCGCTGATCCACCAGCGCCGGCCCAAAGACGGGTCACGCCACTGCCGCACTCTTCGTCCGGGAAGGACCATCTGTGAACAGCCCCGAAATCGCCCCCAATTTCACCCATCCCGACCGAAACCTGGCCATGGAACTGGTGCGCGCGACCGAGGCGGCCGCGATTCGCGCGGTTCCGTTCATCGGCCGCGGCGACAAGAACGCCGCAGACAAGGCGGCCGTCGACGCCATGCGCGTCTTCCTCGGCACCGTCAACTTCGATGGCCTCATCGTCATCGGCGAGGGCGAAAAAGACGAAGCCCCCATGCTCTTCAACGGCGAGCGGGTCGGCAACGGCCGCGGTCCGGCCTGCGACATCGCCGTCGACCCGATCGACGGCACCAGCCTCACCGCCGCCGGCCGCCAGAACGCGCTCTCCGTCATCGCGGTGTCTTCCCGCGGCACAATGCTCGACGCGTCATCCGTGTTCTACATGGACAAGATCGTCACCGGCGGCGCCGGCCGCGGGGTCGTCAGCCTCGATGCGTCGATCGGCGACAACATCCGCGAGCTCTCGAAGAAGACCGGCAAGCCGGTCGGTGAGATGGTCCTCGCCGTGCTCGACCGGCCGCGCCACGCCGGCCTGATCGACGAAATCCGCAGCGCCGGCGCCGGAACCCGGCTGATGAGCGACGGCGACGTCGCCGGAGGAATCAACGCGGCCCGCTGGGAGACGCGCATCGACATGTGCGTCGGCATCGGCGGCAGCCCCGAGGGCATCACCACCGCGTGCGCGCTCAAGGCCATCGGCGGGTACATGCAGGGGCGCCTCGCCCCGAAGGATGACGCGGAGCGTGCTGGCGGCATTGCGGCCGGTCTCGACATCGACAAGCTGCTCGAGCTCGACGACATGGTCAGCGGTGACAACACGTTCTTCGTGGCGACCGGTGTCACGGATGGCGGACTCGTCGACGGGGTGCGTCGCATGGGGCCGGTCATCCGCACCGAGAGCATCGTCATGCGGTCGAAGTCGGGCACCACCCGTCGCGTGATCGCGGAGCACCTCGCCTCGAAGTGGCTCTAAGGCCCAACCCCCGGCAACCCGGTTGCCCGGCCTCGCCGTGAACGAGGAGAGTCGCCGCTTGCGCGGCGACTCTCCTCGTTCACGGTCGTGTCCGTCGCCGCAGGCAGACCGGAGGCCGGTGGCGCCCAGCGGTGGTCAGACGCCCAGCCGATTCCTCAACCAGGCGTGGGCGCGGGCCTTGTAGTCGGTTGCGAGGCGCGTCGTGGCGGCGATGGTCTCGAAGGCGTGGGGGGCGCCGGGAATGATGTCGAGCGTGCAGTCGACGCCCGCGTCGCGGAGGGCGGCGGCGTAGGTGCGGCCTTCGCCATAGAACAGCTCGATGTCGCCCATTCCGATCCACGCCGCGGGGAGACCGGTGAGATCGGTTCGCCGGGCCGCGGCAGCGTACGGCGGAAGATCGGCAGCTCCTGGTTCCTGACCGAGGTAGGCCTTCCAGCCGGCGCGGTTCGATTTGTTGTTCCAGAGTCGGTGCCTGACGGCGTCGAGTTCGCGGCGGCCGGCTGTGCGGTCGTCGAGCATCGGGCAGAAGAGCCATTGTGCGACCGGTTGGACGCCGCCCTGATCATGGATTCGCTGAACCAGTGTCGCGGCCAGGCCGCCTCCGGCGCTCTGCCCGCCGATCGCGATCCTGGCCGGGTCCACGCCGACGTCGACGACGGATTCGAGCAGGGCGTTCCAGGCGAAGAAGCAGTCGTCGAGAGCTGCGGGGAACGGGCTCTGAGGTGCGAGCCGGTATTCGATCGACACCACCACGATGCCAAGGTCGCGAGCGACGTCGGCCATGTGGACGTCGTCCTGGGACGCCTTCCCGATCACCATGCCACCGCCGTGGATGTTCAGCAGGGCCGCCCTCTTTCCGCGATCGGGGGGTGAGGATCCGGGGGGTGAGAATATGCGAGCGGGCTGGCCGTTGGCCAGCGTCACGACGTTGAAAGACACCCCGTCGAACTGCGAGGGTGTCTTCACTCGTTTGAGCAGCCCGTTGATCACGGAGCGACCTGCGCTCGTCGTCACCGGCGGGTTCGGGACAAAGCGGAAGATGCGTCGGAGCTCAGGATTGAGGCGGGAGGCCTTCATCTCCTCTCCTCTGGCGCCGACGGGTGGGAGGACGACGCGTTCCACGAACGGTCAGCGGAGAGCGGCGCTTCCCGCCGATGGTTCAATCCCGGCCCCCGTCTAGTCCGGCGGTCGCCAGCGCCACGGCGTCCAGGTCGCTGGTGTCGAGGTCGCTCGCGTCCCGTTCCGCGGCCTCCAGTTCGGCCACGAACTCCCAGGCCGCCAGCTCCCGGGTGCTCTCTTCGATGGCCGCCAGCGGAGCGAGCACCTTTGACTCGTCGAGGGCGTTGAGCTTGCGAGCGGTCGGCAGCACCTGGCGTTCCATCGAGCCGACGAACCCGTTGTAGTCCTTCACCGTGCGTTCGATCGAACGGCCCAGTTTCTCGATGTGGGTCGCCGTGGTCGACAGCCGGGCATAGAGCTCGCGGCTGAGGTCGAAGAGCACCTTCGCGTCGTGGGTGAGCACGTCCTGCTGCCAGGTGAATGCGACGGTCTTCAGCACCGACCAGAGCGTGACGGGCGAGGCGAGGGCGACCCGCCTGGAGAAGGCGAACTCCATGATCGACGGGTCGGCCTCGAGCGCGCTCGAGACGAGCGACTCGCCGGGGATGAACGCGATCACGATTTCGGGGGAGGCCTCGAGCCCCTGCCAGTAGGCCTTGCCGCCGAGGGTGCTGATGTGGTCGCGCACCGCCTTGACGTGCGCTCCGAGGAGCGCGGTGCGCCGGGCGCCCTCCGCCCCGGTCGCCGTGGCCGGAATCTGGCTCGCCTCGAGGAACGCGGTGAACGGAACCTTGGCGTCGACCGCGATGTTCTTGCCGCCGGGCAGGTGCACGACCATGTCGGGGCGGCCGGCCCCGGCATCGGAGCTGATGCTCGACTGCACGTCGAAGTCGACGCGCTCGATGAGGCCGGCGGCCTCGACCACGCTGCGCAGCTGGGTCTCGCCCCACACTCCTCTGGTGCTGTTGGAGCGCAGGGCGGACGCCAGGGTTTCGGCGGTGCTGCGCAGGCGTTCCTCGGATTCGGTGGCGTTGCGCAGCTGCTGGCTGAGTTCGCCGTGCTGCACGCTGCGCTGGGCCTCCAGCTCGGTAACCTTCTTCTGCATCTCGGAGAGGCTTTCCCGCACGGGGGCGAGGGCCTGCAGGACCGTGCTTTCCCGCTGCTCGCGTTGCGTGCGGGCGGCGGTCTCTGCGCGCTGACGCTCGTCGAACTCGCGCGCGCGGCGCTGCGCGTCTGCGAGTTGCTCGCGGAGGGCATCCGTCGTGGCCTGCACCGACGCGAGTTCCTCCCGCAGAATGGCCGACACGGCCGCCTCGGAGGAGCGCAACTCGGCCAGCGCCACTTGGTGCCGCGCCACCAGAAATGCGGGGTCCTCGGCCGGGGTGGTGCTCGCGGCCGTTCCGCGCTGCTGCACTCCACGCCGTTGGACGAGGACGAGCGCGCCCAGGGCGCCGAGCAGCGCGCCGAGGGCGATGCCGAGAAGGAGTGTGAGCCAGGGATCCATGCCACTACTCTGCCAGCGCCCACCGACATCGCCGGGAATAGGGCGGCGGGCCGCGCAGGTTCGTCGACGCGCCGGCGCTCGTCAGTTCGGAATCCGCGCTACGACTCGAGCGCCCGGCCGTACAGGTCAGGATCGTTCCGGGTCGTCGGCGACACGACGAGGTGCTCCCGGTTGATCCGGAGTGCGAAAGAACCGAGGTAGGGCAGCTGGATGACGGTGCTGAGCCCGGCCCGCCAGGCCTCGGCGAGGGCGGGGATGACGCGGTTCTCGGGGAGGTCGCCGAGCGGGGCGGCCATCGACGACCGCCACCTCTCGCAGGCGTCCGGGTCGATGCCGGAACCCCAGAATTCCGAGGGCCAGGTCGAGGTCGCCTTCCACAGCTCGTCATCGGTGAGGGTGTCCAGGAGGTGCTGGGTCATCTCGTCGGGGGTGCTGACCCGGAAGATCGGCGGGTCGAAGTGCGTCCAGGCCCGCTTCCACTCGGACAGCCAACGCCTGCGTGCGGCATCGACGTCGAGGTTCTCCGGGCGATGGGAAGAGCCCGGGTCGGGCTCCGAATCGAGCCGGGGCACGGCATCGATGTCCAGCCGCCAGGCGCTCCGCACGAAGAGCAGGTAGATCAACGGGGGCCAGCATTCCTCGACACTGACCTGCATGTCGTGCGGCCAGGGATTGCCCGGCAGATCGTCGGAGGAGCGCATCCGCCGATTCTCCTCTTCCGGGCGGGCCTCGCGCTACGGGTGGTTGAGGGCCATCGGGCCGTGCGTGGCGGCCATCTCCTGGGTTGCGACCGGGCCGATCGCCCCGATCTTGACTCCGGAGATGCGGGCCAGGTCTTCGAGGGTGTCGGCGTCGTGCCGCCCAGCCGCGTGGATCATGATCGCCGCGCACGCTTCGGCGTCGGCGAGGGCGTCGTGGTGGGCGAACCCCTCGAACCCGGCCGCCATCGCGGCCACGGGCAGCCGGTAGGAATCGAGCTGGTAGGTGCGCCGGGCAACCTGAAGGCTGCAGACATAGCTGAAATCGGGAACCGTGAGGCCGGCGACCGTGGACGACGTCTTGATCACGCCGAGGTCGAAGCCGGCGTTGTGGGCGACGAGATGGTCGCCGTCGGCGAACGCGACCAGGTCGGGGAGCTGCTCCGTCCAGGTGGCCGCACCGACGACATCCGTGGGACGGATGCCGTGGATCTTGATATTCCATTCGAGGAACGCGTCGTGCCCGGGTGCGGGCTGGATGAACCAGCCGACCCGGTCGACGACACGTCCGTCGCGAACCTTCACCAGCCCGACGGAGCAGGCCGAAGCGCCCGAAGAGTTTGCGGTCTCGAAGTCGATGGCGGTGAAATTGACTGGCACCCCTTCATGCTCTCACGGGCCGCCGACACGGCTTCCCCCGGCGCCAGAGCGCGGCACCGGGCCCAGCCGGTACGATGGACTCTCGTGGCTCTTACTATTGCAATCGTCGGACTGCCCAATGTCGGCAAGTCCACCCTCTTCAACGCGTTGACCAAGAACAACGTGCTGGCGGCGAACTACCCGTTCGCCACGATCGAGCCGAACGTGGGCATCGTCAACCTGCCGGACTCCCGGCTGGCGGCGCTCGCCTCGATCTTCGGCAGCGAACGGCTGCTGCCGGCGCCGGTGTCGTTCGTCGACATCGCCGGGATCGTGCGCGGCGCGAGCGAGGGTGAGGGCCTCGGCAACAAGTTCCTCGCCAACATCCGTGAGGCCGACGCCATCGCGCAGGTCATCCGCGGTTTCGCCGACCCCGACGTGGTGCACGTCGACGGCGCGGTCAACCCGGCCGGCGACATGGAGACCATCAACACCGAGCTCATCCTCGCCGACCTGCAGACCCTCGAGAAGGCCATCACGCGCTTCGAGAAAGAGGTCAAGGGCCGCAAGATGCCCCCGATCGTGCTTGAGACCGCGCTCAAGGCGCAGGCCGTGCTCGACGCCGGGCAGCCGCTGTCCTCCGCGACCCTCGACATCGAACCGATCAGGGAACTCGGCCTGCTCACCGCCAAGCCGTTCATCTACGTGTTCAACGTCGATGAAGACGTGCTGCAGGATGCCGACAAGCTCGCCGTGATGGCCGCGCTCGTGGCCCCGGCCAACGCCGTGTTCCTCGACGCCAAGCTCGAGTCGGAGCTAAGCGAGCTCGACGCCGAGGACGCCGCCGAGATGCTCGCCTCCACCGGCCAGGCCGAGAGCGGCCTCGACCAGCTCGCCCGGATCGGCTTCGACACCCTCGGCCTTCAGACCTACCTGACCGCCGGCCCGAAGGAAACCCGCGCCTGGACGATCCACAAGGGCTGGACCGCACCGCAGGCCGCCGGCGTCATCCACACCGACTTCCAGAAGGGCTTCATCAAGGCCGAAGTCTTCTCCTTCGACGACCTGGTCGCCGCCGGTTCGATCGCCGAGGCCCGCTCGAAGGGCAAGGCCCGGATCGAGGGCAAGGAATACGTCATGCAGGACGGCGACGTGGTGGAGTTCCGCTTCAACGTGTAGCCCGTGATGTCGGGCGCAACTGTCGCCGGAACGGACATGTGTGGCTGGTGTGCCGGACGCAGTTGTCCGTCCCGGCGACAGTTGGATCGATCTGCGGGCTGAGACGAGGTGGCGCAGGCGTGGCTAGGCGGCGGCGAACCGTTTCTCCGAGCGAGCCTTCGCCTTCTCGGACTCGACCTCCCGGTTCTTCGGGGGAGCCGCGCTCACGAGGTCGTCGAGCAGATGTCTCGAGATGTGGGCGATCTCCTCGACAGCGCGGGTGAACGCTTCGGCGTTGGCGTGCGACGGCTTCGTGGAGCCGCTGATCTTGCGCACGAACTGCAGGGCGGCCGCGTGGACCTCGTCGTCGGTGGCGGCGGGCTCGAAATTATGCAGAGTGTGGATGTTCCGGCACATGCACCCAGAATAGCCAGGTGTCCGGGCGTCGTCACCCGGCATGTCCGCTTCGCTGTGCCGTCAGAGTCCACCCCTCGACCGAGCCAGGGCACGGCCCGCAAACCCGCGGGATGTGCGTGGCGAATTCAGGAGATCCGCAGCCGGCGGATGCGATCCGACCGTACTGCCGCGCTCATCCGGACATCCTGTGCGTGGATGCGAGTTTCTCGCTGCGACGACGGATGACGTACTCGGCCACCGCGAGATTGACCACCCAGGCTGCCCCCATCGCCACGGCTCGGGGGAGTTCGGCGGCCGGGCCGAAAAAGATCGACTCGGGGATCAGCAGTAGCGCCTGGGTGCCCGCGCCCACGCCGATCGCGTAGGCCCGGGTCATCCACGCGCCGTGCCGGAGGAAATCCCGGCGCACGATTCCGCGGATGCCGAGGCCGACACTCGCCGCCATCGCGGCGCCGAAGACCAGCCGGAGGACCGAGAGGAGCACGCCGTCGCCGGGCGGGTGCGGGTAGAAGACGGTCATCCACATGCCGGACAGGGCGGTGATCAGCCCGGCGGGGATGAGTATCCCGCCGACGATGCGATGCCAGCCGCGGCGACGGAGTGCGGGAACGAATTGGAACGCGCCCAGCAGGCTGAACACGGTCACGCTCACAATGTGCGTCACGACGGGCACGGGCGAGTCGAGGAACCGGGCGTTCTGCGGTGTGGCGACGGCCCCGCCGGTCAACTCGCCGAGTCGCGCCGCCCCGGCCAGGATCGGGATGAGGCTGAGGAGGATCAACCCGGTGGGCGCGAGCCACCCTGTTCGAGGGCCCTTCCTGCGATTGCCGCGGGGGATCGCGGCAGTTGCGACGACTTTCGTCATGATTGTCCGCTCCTCAGCACATTGACCGAGACCAATGTGACGCCCAGGTTGCTGACCCGCCGCAACAGCCCGTGCAGGGCAGCCTGATCGAGGATCGATCCCGTGAGGGTGGTCGTTCCATCGGTCTCGTTTGTCAGTGTGAAGCCCGCGAACCAGTCGCTCCAGCAATCATCCAGCTGCCCCTGGAGGCGGATCTCATACCGGTCGAGCTGATCGTGCCCGACCGGCATCGTGTGCTCCTCATTCATCGCGCACTTCCTTTCGCTTCCCAAGGGCCCGGGGCGGGGTTCAGGCCGTGGTCGCGCGGTCGAGGCGGGAGCCGCTTTCGCCGGACAGGCTCCGGCCCGCGGATTTGCGCTGGTCCGACCACAGGGAGTAGCCGAGCCAGATCAGGGCCAGGCCCATGGGGATGGCGGCCATCCGTTCGAGGGTGTGCGGGAGAAGCGCGCCGGCAACGGGCGTCACGGCGGCGGCGGCGATCAGCAGGATGCCGGCTCCTCGGGAGAGCACCCGGGCGCGGATGATGCTGATGCCGAACACCAGGGCGCCGATGACGTAGAGAGCGCCTCCGACACCGGGCAGCGCGGCGAGCGGGCCGAGGTCGGTCACGGCCGGGTGCCGGCCGAAGAGACCGACGAAGTCTTCGGCGAACTGCGGCGCGTCGGCCACGACCAACGGCGCGATGAACGCCTCGGCGAAGACGAAGGCCGACTGCAGGACGAAGAAGAGTCCGAACATCGCGTATCCGATCAGGCCGAGCAACCCGAATTGCCGAACCTGGCGAAGGTAGACGCCGGTGAGGCCCACCATCCCGAGCACGGCCATGCCGAAGCTGAGACTGTGCACGGTCACCCAGGCCTGCGTGGTGAGGGAGGAGACCTCGTCGGCCGGGTGGATGAACTGGATGACGATGTAGATCAGTCCTGACAGTGCGGCGGCGATGCCGGCCCCACGGGTGAGGGTGGACGAGGTGATGCTCATGATGATTCTCCGATGCTCTGGAATGGATGTTCTGAAATGGATGTTCTGAAATGGATGTTCTGAAATGCCCGGGCGGATGCCTGACGACAACCTGAATCTACGGAGGCACCTGGTGACCGGGCATCACCCGGTGTGGTGATCGATGTGGTGATTGTGCGGGCGCCTCGAATCAGGCCCGTGCCGGTTCCGGAGCATTCGAGTCGAGGATCCGGGGTGCTGCGATCGGTCGGGACGGCTGGGCGAGCAGCACCGCGAGGACGATGAGTCCTGCCCCCGGGAGCGCGAGCCAGAAGATGTTCCCCCAGCGGTGACCGGAATCGCGCAGCCGTCGGATCTGGACGGCCAGTGTGGGCAGGAGGACGACGAGGTTCCAGGCCCCACTCAAGCTGGTCGCTGAGTTCATCGTCAGATCCGAGAGCGAGCCGAGCACGGCGGTGACGAGTGTGGTGAAGAGAATCCACCACCAGAACTCGGCTCGGCCGGCTGTGCCGGTGAAATCCGCGTACTTGCGGACGACGATCTGGATTGCTGCGGGGAATGACATGGGATCCTTTCAGGGAGTCGGGCGTGGAAGTGGTGGGGCTCAGCGCACAGCGAGGTCCTCAGCGGGGAACTCCACGAGACCTGAATCTACGGAGGCACCTGGTGACTGGGCATCACTGGGCGTGGTGATCCATGTGGTGATTGTCCAGTTCGGCCGTTCCCTGTGGCGCGGTCGGAAACCGCCTCGCGGGGCGGGGCAGCTCCGCCGGGACCACCCCTGCCGGTGGCACAATGGCGGCATGACACTGCACCTCACCGGCGACCCCGCGGCGGACACCCTGCTCACCGAGGATCCGTTCGCCCTGCTCCTCGGAATGCTCCTCGACCAGCAGATCGCGATGGAGATCGCGTTCGCCGGGCCGGCCAAGATCCGCGACCGGATCGGCACCCTCGACCCGGCGACCATCGCCGGTTTCGACCCCGACGCGTTCGCCGAGGTCTTCCGCACCAGCCCGGCCGTGCACCGCTTCCCCGGCTCGATGGCGACGCGCGTGCAGGAGGTGGCCGGCATCATCGCCCGCGACTGGAACGGAGACGCCGCCTCCCTGTGGACCTCCGGTTCCCCGGACGGCGCCGAGATCCTGCGCCGGCTGAAGACGCTGCCGGGGTTCGGCGACCAGAAGGCGCGGATCTTCCTCGCCCTGCTCGGCAAGAGACTGCGGGTGCCGAACGAGGGGTGGCGGGAGGCATCCGCCCCCTATGGCGAGGACGGCTCGCACCGCTCCGTCGCCGACATCGTCGACGCCGAGTCGCTGGCCCTGGTCCGCGAGACCAAACGTGCGGCGAAGGCCGCCGCGAAGAAGGCCTAGGGCAGCGGTGGGTCCCCATTTCAGCGAGCAGGCCTTCGACTTCCTCGAGGAGCTGGAACACCGCAACAACCGTGACTGGTTCGAAGAGCACAAGCCGAGCTACGAGCGTGAGCTGAAGGCACGGATGCTGGAGGTCATCGACGCGGTCAACGCCAGGCTGGCCGATTTCGCCCCCGACCACATCCGGCCGTCGAGCAAGGCCATGTCGCGGATCTACCGCGACGTGCGCTTCTCGAACGACAAGACGCCCTACAAGACCCACCTGGCCGCATCCTGGCCGCGTCAGGGTCTGGAGAAGACCGGGGGCGCCGGGTTCTTCCTCCAGGTCGGCGTGCACGGAGTCATGGTCGCCGGGGGCTCCTACAGCCCGGGTCCGCCGCAGCTCCTCGCCATCCGCCGGCACCTGCTCGAGCACCACGCCCGGTTGCGGGCGCTTCTGGCCGAGGAGTCCCTGGTCCGGCTGACCGAGCCGCTGGACGGCCATCCGCTGATCCGCTCCCCGAAGGGGTTCCCGGCTGACCATCCCGCGGCCGACCTGCTGCTGAACCGGCGATGGGCGCTCTTCTCGAACCTGCCGGGCGCGGCGGCACTGGGAGACGGGTTCATCGACCTCGTGATCGAACGATTCCGGGCGATCGCCCCCGTCGTCGACTTCCTGAACGTGCCCCTGGCCGCAGTCACGCCCCTCGAGCGCGAGGCGGCGACCGGGCGGCGATCAGCCCGCTGACGACCGGACCCTCGGGTCTCAGAGTCTCAGAGTCTCAGGGCGCACGGCCGCACCCCCGCACGGCTCAGCGCGACTGGCGCCCCTTGGGCTTCGGCGCACCCTTGACCGCGGGGGCACGCCCCTGGCCCTTGGAGGCCTTTGCCTTGCCGCCGGCCTTCGCCGGAGCCTTCGGTGCGGCGGCTGCCGCGGATGCCGCGGGCTTCCGCACCAGAGGTCGGGCGACCTCGAGCAGTTCGAGTCCGGCGCGGGTCAGCGTGGGCACGTCGTCGACGGTGACGAACAGTTCGCCGCCGACCTCGTCCTCGAGCGTGCGGATGGAGATGCGGAGGGTGGCGCGGGTCATGTTCAGGGTCTTCGCCGCGGCACCCCAGTTGGTGGCTTCGGCGGTCGTGACGAAACGCCGGAGCAGGGTGGTATCCACAAGAAAGCCCTTCGAACTGCCGCCGTGCCGGTCACGGGGCAGTAACAGGGTACGCGCTGCAATGAGAACATGGAGTAATGACCGCAACGCTCGTGGCCAGGGGCCTCGCCGGAGGGTACGCGCACCGCACCCTGTTCGACTCACTCGACCTCACCGTCGCTCCCGGCGACGTCATCGGTGTGGTCGGTGCGAACGGGGCAGGCAAGTCCACCCTGCTCCGGCTGCTCGCCGGCATCCTGACCCCGCAGGCGGGCACGGTCAGCCTGGCCCCGACCGATGCCTTCGTCGGCTGGCTGCCCCAGGAACACGAACGTGTGCCGGGCGAGACGATCTCGGGCTACCTCGCCCGCCGGACCGGCTGTGCGGAGGCGACCCGCGAGATGGATGCCGCGGCATCCGCCCTCGCCGATCCTGAGCCCCGTCCGGATGGCCTGGACCCGGCCGACGTGTACTCGAGGGCCCTCGACCGGTGGCTCGCGAGCGGGGCCGCCGACCTCGACGACCGGTTGCCGATCGTGCTCGCCGAGCTGGGCCTGCGGCTCGGCGCCGACCTGGCCGAGGACACGCCGATGACGGCGCTCTCCGGCGGCCAGGCGGCCAGGGTCGGCCTCGCCGCCCTGCTGCTGTCCCGGTTCGACATCGTCCTGCTCGACGAGCCCACCAACGACCTCGACCTCGACGGGCTGGAGCGGCTGGAGACGTTCGTGCGCGGGCTGCGCGGCGGCGTCGTGCTGGTCAGCCACGACCGGGAGTTCCTCGCCCGCTGCGTCACCCGGGTGCTGGAACTCGACCTGGCCCAGAACGCCAACCGGGTGTTCGGCGGCGGCTACGACTCCTACCTCGAGGAACGCGAAACGGCACGGCGACACAAGCGCGAGGACTTCGACGAATTCGCGGCGAAGAAGGCCGACCTGGTCGGTCGTGCCCGCACCCAGCGCGAATGGTCGAGCCAGGGTGTGCGGAACGCCATGAAGAAAGCCCCCGACAACGACAAGATCCGTCGCAAGGCCTCCGCCGAGTCCAGCGAGAAGCAGGCGCAGAAGGTGCGGCAGATGGAAAGCCGGATCAACCGCCTCGAGGAGGTCGAGGAGCCGCGCAAGGAATGGCAACTGGAGTTCACCATCGGCGCAGCGCCGCGCTCGAGCGCCGTGGTCGCCACCCTCAGCGCGGCCGTGTACCGCCAGGGTGATTTCACCCTCGGCCCGGTGTCGCTTCAGGTCAACGCGGGGGAGCGGATCGGCATCACCGGCCCCAACGGGGCCGGCAAGACCACGCTGCTCCGGGCGTTGCTGGGCCGAAAGGCCCCGGATGAGGGCACGGCCGCACTCGGGGCGAGCGTGCGGATCGGCGAGATCGACCAGGCGCGCGCGCTCCTCGCCGGCGATCGGCCGCTCTCCACCCGCGTCGAGGCGCTCCTGCCTCACCTGTCCGTCGCCGAGGTGCGCACCCTGCTCGCCAAGTTCGGGCTGAAGGCGGACCACGTCGGCCGGCCCGTCGACGAGTTGTCCCCGGGCGAGCGCACCCGAGCCGGCCTCGCCCTGCTTCAGGCCACCGGGGTCAACCTGCTCGTGCTCGACGAGCCGACGAACCACCTCGACCTGGCGGCCATCGAACAGCTCGAACAGGCGCTCGAGTCCTACCAGGGCACGCTTCTGCTGGTCACCCACGACCGGCGGATGCTCGAAAACGTCACCACCGACCGGCGCTGGAGCGTCGACGCCGGGCAGGTCAGCCAGGGATGATGGGTGCCCACCACGCCATGACCGGCGCGGCCGCGTGGATCGCCGTCACGGCGACCGCCGGGCACGGCCTCGGCCTGTTCCCGGTGTCTCCCGCGGGAACGATCACCGGCGCGCTCCTCTGCGCCGGGGCCGCACTGCTCGCCGACGCCGACCACGGCTCCGCCACCATCTCGCGCTCCGTTCCCGTGCTCGGCCGGCTCGTGACCGGCGGGATCTCCCGCGCCTCGGGCGGCCACCGGCACGGGCTGCACGGTCTGCTCGCCGTGCTCTGCGTCTGGCTGCTCGCCACCGGCCTCGACCGGTTGTCGTGGCAGTCGCCCTGGGCCGAGAAGCCCATCGACGTCGGGGTGGCCGCCGCGAGCGCCGCCGCGATCGCGTTCGCCGGCTACGCGCTGGGCCTGGCCCAGGGTTCCTGGCCGATCGCGTGGCTGATCGGCTTGGTCGGAGCCGCCGGCATCACGGTCTTCACGCCGGAGCGCTCCGACTGGTTCATCGTCTGCATCACCCTCGGCTACGGGGTGCACCTGGCCGGCGACCTGCTGACCACGGGCGGCCTGCCGCTCTTCTGGCCCTGGGTGCCCAGGCCGCCACGGGCCTGGCGGAAGGTCCCCGTCCTGCGGCATGTCTGGACCTCGGGCGGCTACCTGGCCCTCCCGGTGCTGGGCAACGCGGGCTCCGTCCGGGAATGGGCGTTGCTGATCCCGGTCACCCTCTACGTCGGCTACGGGATGCTGTTCGCCGCGCTCGCCGAGGTCGGCGTCGACCTGGCCGCGATCCTGCACTGATCGGCCCTTGGCGGATGGGACTCAGCGTGGTTCGCTGGGGGAATGACCAACCTGCCGATGTTCCCGCTCGGGTCCGTGCTCTTCCCCTACCTGCCGCTTCAGCTGCGGGTGTTCGAGGAACGCTACCTGGTCATGCTGTCCCGCATCCTCGCCGACGAGCCGGCCGAGTTCGGCGTGGTGCTGATCGAACGCGGCCAGGAGGTCGGCGGGGGAGAGCACCGGTTCCGCTACGGCACCGTCGCCCAGATCACCCAGCTGGCGGCATCCGACGGGTTCGTCGGCGTGCTCGCCCAGGGTGAGCGGCGCATCGAGGTGCTCGAATGGCTCGACGAAGACCCGTACCCGGAGGCCCTCATCCGCGACCTCCCGGAGCTGGACTGGGACGACGACCTGTACCCGCTCCGGGAAGAGGTCGAACAGGCCGTGCGGCGGGCCCTGGCCCTGGCCAGCGAATTCACCGATCAGGCCTGGTCGCCGGATGTCGAACTCTCCGAGGACCCGACGGCCGCCGCCTGGCAGCTGGCCGGCATCACCCCGGTCGGCCCGCTCGACCAGATCGCCCTGCTGCGGTCGACGACCATGGAGGGACTGCTCACCGCCGTGCTCGTCTACACGGCCGCGGCGGTGGACTCCTTCCGTTCGCCCTGGCCGGAGGAGTGAGCCGCCCGGCACCCTCCCGGTGCCGGCGGCGGGGCGCGGGGCGCTAGGCTGGTGGCGAAAACCGAATATCGGGCCATTACGGTCGATGCGGGAGAGTTCGACGCCGACAGGCGTGCGAACACCGAAGGAGCAATCCTCCCCGACAATCTCTCAGGTACTCGTACCGCATCGAACTGGCCACTCTGAAAAGTAGCCGCAGCACCAGCGCGGCTCGCCCATGGTGAAAGCCGCGCCCGGTTGGGGCGGCGAAGCTCTCAGGCCTGACGACAGAGGGGGAGTTCCCAGGGGCTCGATCGCGCCCCGGAGATTCTCGCTCGGCCCCGGCCGACGACAACCTGGAGAACTCATGACCCCGGACACCGCCGCCCACCCCTCGGACCAGCCGACCGACGCCCCGTCAAACACCGTCCCGGCAAGCGACGAACGGTTCTCGCCGCTGCACCAGGCGCACGTCGACGCCGGCGCCAGCTTCACCGACTTCGCCGGCTGGCAGATGCCGGTGCGCTACTCGAGTGATCTCGCCGAGCACCACGCCGTGCGCACCAAAGCGGGCATCTTCGACCTCTCACACATGGCCGAGATCACCGTGTCCGGACCGGATGCCGGGGCGTTCCTCGACTACGCCCTCGCCGGCAAGCTCTCCGCGATCGACCTGCTCCAGGCCAAGTACAGTCTCATCCTCAACGCCGCCGGCGGCATCATCGACGACATCGTCGTCTACCGCACCAACGCTGAGGACTACCTCGTCGTCGCCAACGCCGGCAACCGGTTCCCGGCCTTCGAGGCGCTGTCGGACCGGGCCGCCCGGTTCGATGTCACCGTCACCGACCAGAGTGACGACGTCGCCCTGGTCGCCGTGCAGGGGCCGGTCTCCCGCGCCATCCTCGAGGCCACCGCCGGACTCACCGTCGACGGCGACCTTTCCGAGCTGAAGTATTACCGGGCTCTCGGCGGCACCTTCCAGGACAGCGACGTGCTCATCGCCCGCACCGGCTACACCGGTGAGGACGGCTTCGAGCTCTACATCGACGTGCCCGCCGCCCTCGCCCTCTGGGACGCGCTCCGCGCCGCCGGGGAGCCGTTCGGCCTCGTGCCGGCCGGCCTCGCCAGCCGGGACACCCTCCGCCTCGAGGCGGGGATGCCGCTCTACGGCCACGAACTCTCCGTGACCGGCTACCCGGCCCAGGCCGGGCTCGGCCGCGTCGTCAACCTGGCCAAGGGAACCGACTTCATCGGCCGCGCGGCCAGCGAGGAGGGCCCCCCCGCCGACGCGGCGGTGCTGGTCGGCCTCGTCGCCGCCGGCAAGCGCGCCGGCCGAGCCGACTACCCGGTCTTCCGCAGCGCCGACGCGCCCGTCGCCGAGGGAGTGATCACGAGCGGGGCTCTGTCGCCGACACTGGGGCATCCGATCGCCATGGCCTACGTCGCCCCGTCGCTCGCCCGGCCGGGCACGGAGGTCTTCGTCGACGTGCGCGGAACCCGCATCCCCGCCACGGTCACCCCGCTGCCCTTCTACAAGCGCCAGAAATAGTCCACCCCCCCCCGAGAGGAAACCCCATGGCAGACAAGACTGAACTCCAGTACACCGCCGAGCACGAGTGGGTGCAGGTCGACGGCGACACCGCCCTCGTCGGCATCACCGCCTACGCCGCAGACAAGCTCGGTGACGTCGTCTTCGTCGAACTGCCGGCCGTCGGCAGCAGCGTCGCCGCGGGCACCGTCGTCGGCGAGATCGAGTCGACCAAGTCGGTCGGCGAGCTCTTCGCCCCCGTCGACGGCACCGTCGTCGAAACCAACGACGCCGTCGTCGACAGCCCCGAGCTGGTCAACAGCGACCCGTTCGGGGCCGGCTGGCTGCTCAAGGTGAGCTTCACCGAGCTGCCCACCCTCCTCAGCTACTCCGAATACTCCGCCCTCGTCGGCGAGTAGTCCCCAGCGAAGCCAGGTCACCCCACACATGTCACAGCCCTTCACCCAGCGTCACATCGGCACGGATGCCGACGCGCAGTCCCGCATGCTCGCCACCCTCGGCTACGACTCGGTCGGCGACCTCGTCAACGCGGCGGTCCCCGAGACCATCCACGTCGACCGGTTCCGCACGGCGGGCGACAGCGCCCTGCCGCCCGCCGCGACCGAGCGGGAGGCCATCGAGGAACTCCGCGCCCTGGCCGGCCGCAACACCGTGAAGCGCTCGATGATCGGCCTCGGCTATTACGACACGATCACGCCCGCCGTGATCAAGCGCAACGTGTTCGAGAACCCGAGCTGGTACACGGCCTACACGCCCTACCAGCCGGAGATCTCCCAGGGCCGGCTCGAGGCCCTGATCAACTTCCAGACCATGGTCGCCGACCTCACCGGGCTGGCCACGGCCAACGCGTCCATGCTCGACGAGGCCACCGCCGTGGTCGAGGGCATGCTCCTCACCCGCCGCGCGTCGAAGTCCGCCTCCCACCGGTTCATCGTCGACGCGGACGCCCTGCCGCAGACCCACGCACTGCTCGCCAGCCGTGCCGCGGCCCTCGGCATCGAGCTCGTGGTGACCGACCTGCGGGCCGACACCACGGCCGCCGAGCTCGGCGACCACTTCGGCATCTTCGTGCAGTACCCCGCCGCATCCGGCCGGGTCTGGAACCCCGCCGCGGTGATCGCCGCTGCGCAGTCGCAGGGGGCCCTCGCCGTCGTCGCCGCCGACCTGCTCGCACTCACCCTCCTCTCCTCACCCGGCGAGCTCGGCGCGGACGTCGCAGTCGGCACCAGCCAGCGCTTCGGCGTTCCGATGGGCTTCGGCGGACCGCACGCCGGCTACATGGCCGTGCGCAAGGGCCTCGAACGGCAGCTGCCCGGCCGCCTCGTCGGCGTCAGCGTCGACGCGGCCGGCCACCCGGCCTACCGGCTGTCGTTGCAGGTGCGTGAGCAGCACATCCGCCGGGACAAGGCCACCTCGAACATCTGCACCGCCCAGGTGCTGCTCGCCGTGATGGCCGGGATGTACGCGGTCTACCACGGTCCTGACGGCCTGAAGAAGATCGCGACCGAGGTGCACGAGACCGCGGGCCGGCTCGTCGCCGCGCTCCGGGCCGCCGGCGTCGACGTCGTCGGGGACACCTTCTTCGACACCATCCAGGTGTCGGTCCCGTCCCGGGCCGCCGAGATCGTCGCCCGGGCGGCCGGTGCCGGCGTCAACCTGCACCAGGTCGACTCCGACCTGGTCGGCATCGCGGTCGACGAGACCACCACCGACCGGGACCTCACCGCCGTTCTCGCCGCATTCGGCGGCCTGGACGCGTTCGGCCACGTCGAATTCGGCGCCCCCGTCGCCGGGCTGCCGGGAGAGCTCGCCCGCACCAGCGGCTACCTCGGCCACCCCGTCTTCAACACGCACCGCTCCGAGACGAGCATGATGCGCTACCTCAAGCGCCTCGCCGACTTCGACTACGCACTCGACCGCGGGATGATCCCGCTCGGCTCCTGCACCATGAAGCTGAACGCGGCGACCGAGATGGAGGCCGTCAGCTGGCCCGAATTCGGCGGCCTGCACCCGTTCGCGCCGCAGGGCGACGCCCTGGGCTACCTCGAACTCATCCGCCAGCTCGAAACCTGGCTGACCGACGTCACCGGCTATGACACCGTGTCGCTGCAGCCCAACGCGGGCAGCCAGGGCGAACTCGCCGGTCTGCTCGCGATCCGCGGCTACCACCACGCCAACGGCGACGCCGACCGCACCGTCTGCCTTATCCCGTCCAGCGCGCACGGCACGAACGCCGCCTCCGCGGTGCTCGCCGGGATGCGGGTCGTCGTCGTCGCCTGCGACGAGCTCGGCAACGTCGACCTCGTCGACCTCAAGGCGAAGATCGCCGAACACGCCGACAGCCTCGCCGCGCTGATGATCACCTACCCGTCCACCCACGGCGTCTACGAGCACGAGGTCGGCACCATCTGCCGGGCCGTGCACGACGCCGGCGGGCAGGTCTACGTCGACGGGGCCAACCTCAACGCCCTGCTCGGTTTCGCCCGTTACGGCGACTTCGGCGGCGACGTCTCGCACCTCAACCTGCACAAGACCTTCTGCATCCCGCACGGCGGCGGCGGGCCCGGCGTCGGCCCGGTCGCGGCGAAGGCGCACCTGGCCCCGTTCCTGCCCGGGCACCCGCTGGCCCAGAGCGACGAACACTACCTGCACGGCGACGGCGGCGACACCGTGGTGCACGGCGGCGGCCCGGTCTCGGCCGCGCCGTACGGGAGCCCGAGCATCCTGCCGATCTCGTGGGCCTACGTGCGGATGATGGGGGCCGAGGGCCTCCGCGAGGCCACCGGCGCCGCGGTGCTGGCCGCCAACTACGTGGCGAAGCGGCTCGAGGCGCACTACCCGGTGCTTTACGCCGGCGACAACGGCCTGGTCGCGCACGAGTGCATCCTCGACCTGCGACCGCTCACCGAGGCGACCGGGGTCAGCGTCGACGACGTGGCCAAGCGCCTCGTCGACTACGGGTTCCACGCGCCGACCATGAGCTTCCCGGTCTCCGGCACCCTGATGATCGAACCGACCGAGAGCGAGGACCTCGGCGAGATCGACCGGTTCGTCGAGGCCATGATCGCGATCAAGGCCGAAGCGGATGCCGTGGCCGCCGGGATCTGGCCTGCGGACGACAACCCGCTGCACAATGCGCCGCACACGGCGCAGTCCGTGATCGAGGGCGAGTGGACCCACGCCTACGACCGGGAGACGGCGGTCTACCCGGTGCGCAGCCTCATCCGCGGCAAGTACTGGCCGCCCGTGCGCCGGATCGACAACGCCTACGGCGACCGCCACCTCGTCTGCGCCTGCCCGCCGCCGGAGGCCTTCGAGTAGCCGGGTCACCTTCGCCGAACTGTGAGCAGAACACCCTTTGCCCCCCGAAAACCGGGACACTACTCACAGTTCGGCGGGGTGGCCTGGACGTGTGGGGATCAGGCGGCGGGGGCGAGGAGCGCCGGCCACCAGGCGACGGCGAGCGGGTAGCCGACGAAGGAGAGGATGTCCAGGATCGCGTGCGCGATCACCAGCGGCATCGTGCGCCCCCACCGCGTGTAGCACCAGCCGAACACGACGCCCATCACCGCGTTGCCGACGAACGGGCCGATGCCCTGGTAGAGGTGGTAGCTGCCGCGGAGCAGCGCCGTCGACCCGATGATCGTCCAGGTCGACCAGCCGAGCTCCCGCAGCCGGGTGAAGAGGTAGCCGACGGCGATGAGTTCCTCGGTCAGCCCGGCCCGCAGGGCGGAGAAGACCAGGATCGGGATCGTCCACCAGAACGTGTCGATCGGCTGGGGCACGACCGCGACGGTGATCCCCAGCATCCGCCCGGCCAGGTAGAGGGCCAGGCCGGGAACGCCGATGGCGAGCACAAGGCCGGCGCCGCGGAGCAGGTCCCGCCGTTTCTCGGTCAGGTCGAAGCCCAGCCGGCGGAAGACGCTGCGCCCGGGCTGCCAGAGCAGGAAGAGCACCAGGGCGACGCCGAACAACTGGAAGAACAGGTCGAGGAACTGGTAGCTGAAGTCGAGCCACTCCCGCGGCGACTGCGACCCGTTGATGGTGGCCGTCTGCTTGGCCAGCGGGGTCGGGTCGGTCAGCCGGCCGATGATCGCCACGATCGAATAGACGGCGGATGCCCCGAGCGAGAGCCCGAGGACGATCGCCACCTCCCAGTACCGGCCGGCGCGGCCCTGGCGGTCGCTGTCCCGGCGGCCCGGGTCCAGGTGACCCGAGTCCAGACGGCCCGGGTTCACTCGGCGGGCCGCATCCGGCAGGCGGGCGTGCCGCCCGGAAGCCGGTGCCGGAACCGGGCCACCAGCCGGTAACCGATGCCGGCCGCCCAGGACCAGGGCGGAACCGTGCCCAGCCAGCCGAGCATCCGCCAGCCGGGTGACGGCTGGTGGCGGAGCAGCGCGGCGACCGCGGCGGCGCCGCCGTACTGCCGGCCGCCGTCGACGAGCCAGACCCGCGACCGGGCATCCGCGGTGGTCAGCGCGAACGCAGCCAGGTCCGTCCACTGGTACGGCGCCGCGGCCGGCATGGCCGGGAGGATGCGTCCGAGCCAGCCGACCGAGCTCGTGCAGAACGCGCAGTCGCCGTCGAAGATGAGCAGCGGCGGCCGCGCCGTGGTGTGACTGTCCATGGAGCAATCATCGCATCGCATCGTCCTGTCGCGGATTCCCCGCCGGGGCGCAGAATCCGGCGCAAAAGCACCGGAAGACGAAACAATCGTGCGCGTTGTGTTTCGCATCGGTAACGTTATTGCGTTTCAGTATGCGGAGCGCAGGACGGGTACCTAAGGTCGAATTCATCTGGCGCGTAAGCCTGGCCGCAAGTCAGCCGCGCGCTCACATTGCACAGGAGGAAAATTGAAGATCAACAGACTGGGTATCGCAGCCATCGCCCTGGCCGCGGTGGGGGCCCTCACGCTGTCCGGCTGCGCCGGCGGCGGAGCTGCCACGCCGACGGCGTCGAGCAACGCAAAAGCGATCATCACGACAAACGGGTCAGAGCCGCAGAACCCGTTGGTCCCGACCAACATCAACGAGGTGGGCGGCGGAAAGATCGTCGACGCGGTCTTCGCCGGGCTCGTCTACTACGACGCCAAGGGAGCGCCGATCAATGACGCCGCCGACTCGATCAAGTCGGACGACAACAAGACCTTCACGATCAAGATCAAGTCCGGCCTGAAGTTCACCAACGACGAGCCCGTCACGTCGTCGAGCTTCGTCGACGCCTGGCAGTACGGCGCGCTGCTGAGCAACGCGCAGCTCGGGAGCTACTTCTTCGAGAACATCGAAGGGTTCAGCTACGACGAGGACAGCCCCCTCACCGGCCTGAAGGTCGTCGACGACACCACCTTCACGGTCACCCTGACCGACGCCCTGTCCGACTTCCCGCTGCGCCTGGGCTATTCGGCGTTCTACCCGCTCCCGGCCGCCGCGTTCAAGGACATTGCAGCCTTCGGCGAGAACCCGATCGGCAACGGCCCGTACATGCTGGCCGCCAAGGGTGCCTGGAAGCACAACGAGAAGATCGACCTCGTCGTCAACCCGGCCTACGACGGTGGACGCAAGGCCAAGAACGGCGGCCTGTCCATCATCTTCTACGCCAACCAGGGTGCCGCCTATTCCGACCTGCTCGCGAACAACCTCGACGTGCTCGACGCCATCCCGGACAGCGCCTACGGCACCTATGAGAAGGACCTCGGCGACCGCGCCGTGAACCAGCCGTCCGCCGTGTTCCAGTCCTTCACCATCCCGGCCCGATTGGCGCACTTCGACGGCGAAGAGGGCACGCTGCGTCGTGCGGCCATCTCGATGGCGATCAACCGTGACGAGATCACCAAGATCATCTTCTCCGGCACCCGCACCCCGGCCTCCGACTTCACCTCACCGGTGATCGACGGCTGGTCCGACAAGCTCAAGGGCGCGGATGTGCTTGAGTTCAACGCCAAGCAGGCGAAGAAGCTCTGGGCCGAAGCCGACGCGATCTCCCCGTGGACCGGCTCCTTCCAGATCGCCTACAACGCGGACGGCGGCCACCAGGGCTGGGTTGACGCGGCGATGAACAGCATCAAGAACACCCTCGGCATCGACGCGTCCGGCGCGCCGTACCCGACGTTCAAGGAAGCCCGCACGCTGATCACGGACCGCACCATCCAGACCGCGTTCCGCACCGGATGGCAGGCCGACTACCCGGGCCTGTTCAACTTCCTCGGCCCGATCTATGCGACCAAGGCCTCGTCCAACGACGGCGACTACTCGAACCCCAAGTTCGACGCACTGCTGAAGAAGGGCTCCACCGAGAGCGACCTGGCGGCCGCGAACAAGGACTTCCAGGCCGCGCAGGAGATCCTGCTCCAGGACCTCCCGGCGATCCCGCTCTGGTACGCCAACGTGACCGGCGGTTACGGCACGAGCGTTCAGAACGTGAAGTTCGGCTGGAACTCGGTCCCGATCTACAACGAGATCACCAAGGGCTAGTCTGAACTGAGCACGAGGAAAGGGCGATGACGCACTGTCATCGCCCTTTCTTCATGCCCGGCGCGCAGTGTGCGTTCGCCCGGCACAGGAGGAAAAAGTGAATATCACCAAACTAGGCGTCACCGCCATTACGCTCGCCGCCATCGGAGCTCTCACGCTCTCCGGCTGCGCCGGAGGGGGCGCCGCACCGGCGTCGAAGGCGAACGCGGACGCGATCATCTCGACGAACGGGTCGGAGCCCCAGAACCCGTTGATCCCGACGACGACGACCGAGACCGGCGGCGGCAAGATCGTGAACTCGATCTTCGCGGGATTGGTCTATTACGACGCCACGGGGGCGACCGTGAACGACGTCGCCGAGGCGATCACGACCGACGACAACACGACGTACACCATCAAGATCAAGCCGGGACTCGCCTTCAGCGACGGCCAGGCGCTCACGTCGAACAGCTTCGTCGACGCGTGGCAGTACGGCGCGCTGCTCAGCAACGGCCAGCTGGGCAGCTCCTTCTTCTCGGACATCGCCGGCTACTCTGTCGAGACGGACAGCCCGCTGACCGGCCTCACGGTCGTCGACGACACCACCTTCACGGTCGCCCTGACCGCCCCTCTGGCCGATTTCCCGCAGCGCCTCGGCTTCGCGGCGTTCTACCCGCTCCCGGCATCCGCGTTCGCGGATATGGCCGCGTTCGGGGAGAGCCCGATCGGCAACGGGCCGTACATGCTCGACGGCCCCAAGGCCTGGAAGCACAACGAGAAGATCGACCTCGTCGTCAACCCCTCCTACGACGGCGGACGGAAGCCGAAGAACGGCGGCCTGTCGATCACCTTCTACGCCAACGAGGGCGCGGCCTACTCCGACCTGCTCGCGAACAACCTCGACGTGCTCGACTCGATCCCGGACAGCGCCTACGGCACGTACGAGAGCGACCTGGGCGACCGGGTCGTCAACCAGCCGGCCGCGATCCTGCAGGCCGTGACGATCCCGGCCCGGTTGCCGCACTTCTCCGGCGAGGAAGGCACCCTGCGTCGCCGGGCGCTCTCGATGGCGATCAACCGGGAGGAGATCACCAAGATCATCTTCTCCGGCACCCGCACCCCGGCATCCGACTTCACCTCGCCCGTGCTCGACGGCTGGTCCGACACCCTCACGGGCGCGGACGTGCTCACGTTCAACGCCAAGCAGGCGAAGAAGCTCTGGGCTGAAGCCGACGCCATCTCGCCGTGGACCGGCAGCTTCCAGATCGCGTACAACGCCGACGGCGGCCACCAGGGCTGGGTCGACGCCGCGTCGAACAGCATCAAGAACACCCTCGGGATCGACGCCTCCGGCGCACCGACGCCGACGTTCGCCCAGGCCCGCACCGCGATCGCCGACCGGAGCATCCAGACCGCGTTCCGGTCGGGCTGGCAGGCCGACTACCCGAGCCTGTACAACTTCCTCCAGCCGTCGTATGCGACCAAGGCCGGATCCAACGACGGGGAGTACTCGAACCCCGAATTCGACGCCCTGCTCGCGCGTGGTTCCGCCGAGGCCGACCTGACCGCGGCGAACAGCGACTTCCAGAAGGCGCAGGAGATCCTGCTGCAGGACCTGCCCGCGATCCCGCTCTGGTATGCCAATGTCACGGGCGGTGTCGGGCCCGATGTGCACGGCGTGGTCTTCGGCTGGGACTCGGTTCCGCTCTTCACCGAGATCACCAAGGGCTAGTCTGAACTAAACGCGCGCGGGGGCGATGGCCGACTCACCGCCCCCGCGCCATGACCGACACGAAAAAACGCTGCACCCGGGCTCGGCTCGGAGTGTGCCGCCTTGCAGGTAACCTGTAAAAACTCCGGTCGCTCGATCACAGATAGGTTCCTCAGCCCGTATGACCAATTACACTGATCCGCAAGGCATAGGCGCCTCGTGACCGGATACATCTTCAGACGAATCCTTCAGGCGATCCCGGTGTTCCTGGGCACGACCTTCCTGATCTACTTCATGGTCTTCGCCATGCCGGGTGACCCGATCGTCGCCCTCTTCGGCGACAAGACCCCGAACCCGGCCGTCGTGGCCCAGCTGCGGGCCCAGTACCACCTGGACCAGCCGTTCATCGTGCAGTACCTGATCTACCTCGGCGGCATCTTCCGCGGGGACTTCGGACTGTCCTTCTCCGGTGAGCCCGTCACCGCGATCCTGGCCCGCACCTTCCCCGTCACGGCCCGGCTGGCCATCCTGGCCCTGCTGTTCGAGACGTTCTTCGGCATCCTGGTCGGGCTCGTCTCCGGCCTCCGCAAGGGCAAGCTGTTCGACGCGAGCTCGCTCGCCGTCAGCCTGATCCTGATCTCGTTGCCGATCTTCGTGATCGCGTTCGTCGGCCAGTACGTGTTCGGCGTCTGGCTCGGCTGGGCGCGCACCACGGTGAGCAGCGGCGCCCCCCTGCAGGACCTGATCCTGCCGGCCCTCGTGCTCGCGAGCGTGAGCTTCGCCCAGATCGTGCGCCTCACCCGGGCGTCGGTGATCGAGACCTCCGGGCTCGACTTCGTGCGCACCGCCTACAGCAAGGGGCTCAGCAGCCGCCGGGTCATCCCCGTGCACATCCTGCGCAACTCGCTCATCCCGGTGGTCACCTACCTGGCCACGGACTTCGGCGTGCTCCTCGTCGGCGCCACGATCACGGAGGGCATCTTCAACGTCCCCGGCGTCGGAAACACCCTGTACCAGGCCATCATCCGCGGCGAGGGACCCACCGTGGTCTCCTTCGTCACCGTGATGGTCCTGATCTACCTCGTTGTCAACATCCTGGTGGACCTGTTCTACGGTCTGCTCGACCCAAGGATTCGCTATGTCAAGTAACCCCACCGGCGGGCCCACCGCCGGCACCCCCGTCGGCGGACGCTCCAGCACCCACTACGTAGCCCCCCTCGATGAGACGCCGCTGGTCAGCGTCGACGCCGTCAAGGTGGCCGAGAAGCGCAGCAACCTCTGGATCGACGCCTGGCAGGACGTGCGTCGCCGGCCGATGTTCTGGATCTCCGCGGCCCTGATCCTCGTCGTCGCGCTGGTGGCGCTGTTCCCCGGCCTGTTCACCCAGACGCCGCCGAACAACAACTGCATCCTCGGCAACAGCAACGGCGGGCCGGCCGACGGTCACCCGCTCGGCTTCACCAAGCAGGGTTGCGACATCTACTCGCGGATCGTGCACGGGACGTCGACGTCGCTGTCGGTCGGTTTCATCGTGATCGTGCTGACGTCGACGCTCGGCATCCTGTTCGGTGCCTTCGCCGGTTTCTACGGCGGATGGGTCGACGCCGTGCTGTCCCGCCTGGGCGACATCTTCTTCTCCATCCCGTACATCCTCGCCGCGGTCGTCATCATGTCGGTACTGTCCCAGTACCGGAGCGTGTGGAGCATTTCGCTCGCGATCGGTATCTTCGCCTGGCCGTCGACGGCCCGGGTGCTGAGATCGGAGATCCTCCGGGTGAAGAACGCGGACTTCGTCATGGCGTCCACTGCGCTCGGCCTGTCCCGGTTCAAGATCCTGCTCAAGCACGTGCTGCCGAACTCGATCGCCCCCGTGATCGTGATCACGACCATCTCCCTGGCCGGCGCCATCGTCGCCGAGGCCAGCCTGTCGTTCCTCGGCGTCGGCCTGGGCAGCAACATCATGAGCTGGGGCAACGACATCAACCAGGCCCAGAACGACCTGCGCACCGCCCCGCAGACGCTGATCCTGCCGTCCATCGCTCTCTCCGTTACCGTGTTCGCGTTCATCTCGCTCGGCGAGGTCGTACGCGACGCACTCGACCCGAAGGCGAGGGCGCTTCGATGAGCGAGCCACTTTCCCCCAACGCAGCGGTGAAGCCGCTCCTCGAGATCAAGAACCTCCAGGTCGGCTTCCAGACCCAGAACGGCCTCGTCCCCGCCGTCAACGGCATCGACATCACCCTGATGCCCGGCCAGACCCTCGCCATCGTCGGCGAGAGCGGTTCCGGCAAGTCCACGACCGCGCACGCGATCATCAACCTGCTCCCCGGCTCCGGCCGGATCACGGGCGGCGAGGTGCTCTTCGAAGGCCGCGACCTCACCCGACTCAACGAGAAGCAGCTCGAAGAGGTGCGCGGGCGGATGATCGGCTTCGTGCCCCAGGACCCGATGGCCAACCTCAACCCGGTCTGGAGCATCGGCTTCCAGGTCGAAGAGGCCATCCGGGCCAACGGCATCGCCACCGGCAAAGAGGTCAAGCAGCACGCCATCCGGGTGCTCAAGGAGGCCGGGCTGGCGGATGCCGACAAGCGGCTGCGCCAGTTCCCGCACCAGTTCTCCGGTGGCATGCGCCAGCGCGTCCTGATCGGGATGGGCCTCTCCTCCCGGCCCAAGCTGCTGATCGCCGACGAGCCGACCTCGGCCCTCGACGTCACGGTGCAGCGCGTCATCCTCGACCACCTCGCCACCCTGACCCGGGAAATCGGCACCGCCGTGCTCTTCATCACCCACGACCTGGGCCTCGCCGCCGAACGGGCCGAGCAGCTCGTCGTGATGTACAAGGGCAAGGTCGTCGAGTCCGGGCCGTCGCGGGAGATCCTCGAGAACCCGATCCACCCGTACACGCAGCGCCTCGTCGCCGCGGCGCCGAGCCTCGCCTCCCGGCGAATCCAGTCCTCCAACCGGAACCTGACCGACCTCGGCTACAGCGCCCCGCGCGCCGCCGAGGGCCTCGACCTGGTCGAGGCCGCCGAGGCGCGTGCCGGCAAGCAGGCCGCCACCACGAGCGCCGGCGGGCCGGCGATCAAGGTCGACGCCCTGACCAAGATCTACAGGATCCGCGGCGCGAAGCGGGACGCCCGGGATTTCAAGGCCGTCGACGACGTCTCCTTCACGGTCGAGCGTGGCACCACCATGGCGCTCGTCGGCGAGTCCGGATCGGGCAAGTCCACCGTCGCGAAGCTCCTGCTCCGGCTCGAGGATGCCTCCAGTGGCACGATCGCGATCGGCGGCACTGACACCGCGGCGCTCCGCGGCCGGACCCTGCTGGACCTCCGGCGCACCATGCAGCCGGTCTTCCAGGACCCGTACGGTTCCCTCGACCCGCTGCGCAACATCGGCAACACGATCGCTGAGCCGTTGCAGGTGCACCGGGTTGGCGACCGGGCGTCACGCCGGGCCAGGGTGGACGAACTGCTCGACCAGGTGGCGCTGCCCTCCGCACTGGCGACCCGGTACCCGAACGAACTGTCCGGCGGTCAGCGCCAGCGCGTCGCGATCGCCCGGGCGCTCGCGCTCAAGCCGGAGATCGTGATCCTCGACGAGGCGGTGTCGGCGCTCGACGTGCTGGTTCAGGCCCAGATCCTGCGGTTGCTCGCCGACCTGCAGGCCGAACTCGGGTTGACCTACCTGTTCATCACCCACGACCTCGCCGTCGTCCGCGTCATCGCCGACCACGTCTGCGTCATGCAGCGCGGCAAGATCGTGGAATCCTCGACCGTCGACAAGGTCTTCAACAACCCGCAGCAGGACTACACCAGGGAACTGCTCAACGCGATCCCCGGTGCGAACCTGAAGCTCGGCGTCTAGGACAGCCTGCCGTGCGGGAGGCCGGTCGCCCGTCCTCCCGCCGACCCGCCGGGGGAGGACGGATGGCGACCGGCTCACCCGCGTCCACGTCCCGCACGACCACGTCCCGCACGACCACGTCCCGCACGACCACGTCCCGCACGATCACGTTCCGCGCGAACTCGTCCGGCCTGGTCTTCGCCGCGGTCGTCGTCGCCTGCGCCGTGCTGCTCGGCGATGCCGGTGCCCGGCAGCGCTGGGACGTCGTCGCCGCGGGATCACCCGCGGCGGTCCTGGTGCTCTGGGCGGCCTGGCTGGTGTACCTGCGGCCGTGCCTCCGGGTGGGCGACGACGGGCTCACCGTGGTCAACATCCTCCGCACCACCGTGGTGCCCTGGGACCAGGTCGACGAGGTGACGACCCGGTTCCAGACGGTCGTGGTCCTGGTGTCGGGGGAGCGGCTGCGCTGCTGGGGTGCGCCGACGGCGGCCCGGCCGGCGCGGCCGGGACGGGCGTACAGCCGTGCCCTGGCCCCGGACGGCCGGACACCCGGCTCCCCGGTGCAGGCGCTCGTCGACTCCCGGCTGGCGCGGACCGGTCGACCGGTCGGCCCGTCCGGAGCCGTCCTCCGGCGCTGGGACACCGTTCCGATCGGCGCCGGCCTGGCCCTTGCCCTGGTCGTGGCTGCCCAGCTCGCGGCCGCCGGGTCGCGCCTTCTCTGACCGTCACCGCCTGCAGGAAATTCGAAGAATTATCGTCTTTTCGCGAATGCTGCGACCCACCGGGTGGTGGCGCGCAGTTCCCTCACTCTGGCCTAGGCTCTCGGGTACGCAACGTTGCGTCGGCCTGCACCTGTGTTCTTCCCACGAAGAAGACCGAAGGAGAAAATCGTGGTTTCAACCCGTTTGAGGATTGCCTTCCGGTGCAGTGCGCGGCATTCGCGCCCTCGGTCTGGACCAGCGGTCCTGTAGGCAGCCGGCATGGCCTTCTACATCTTCAGGCGTTTCGTCAACTACTTCATCCTCTCGGCGATCGCGACCTGCCTCGCCTACGTCGTCGCCAGCCTCGCGCTCGACCCGGCCTCCAAGTACTACGGGCGCAACCCGCAGCCGTCCCAGCAGACGATCACGAACATCCTCAACGGCCTGGGCGTGAACCCCGACGTGCCGGTGCTCGAGCGGCTCTGGAACTGGATCGTCAACCTCGTCGTGCACGGCTCGCTCGGCAACACGGTCGGCGGCACCTCGGTCGTCGACCAGATCGTCTCCCGGTCTGGGGTGAGCCTGCGGCTGCTCCTGATCGGTTCCGTGATCGGCGCCATCGTCGGTGTGACCCTGGGCGTCTGGGGTGCCGTGCGCCAATACAAGTTCAGCGACCAGGTCGTCACCTACGGTTCCTACCTCGTCTTCGCCACCCCCACCTTCGTGATCGGCGTGCTGCTGATGATCGGCGCGACCGCGCTGAACGGGGCGGCCGGGATGCAGCTGATCAACTTCACCGGGGAATACTCGGCCGGCCTCAGCGGCTCCTGGTGGGATCTCACCGCCGACCGTGCGGTGCACCTCCTGCTCCCGACCGTCGCGCTCGTGCTGATCGGCGCGGCCGGGTACTCGCGCTACCAGCGCAGCGTCATGCTCGACGTGCTCTCGGCCGACTACATCCGCACGGCCAGGGCGAAGGGCCGCTCTCGCAACGCCGCCCTCGTGCGCCACGGCGTGCGGGTCGCCCTGATCCCGATGTCCACCTTCTTCGCCTACAGCTTCGGCACCCTCGTCTCCGGGTCGATCATGCTGGAGATCGTGTTCTCCTTCCACGGGATGGGGGAGTTCACCCTCAACGCGATCACCCAGAGCGACATCAACGCCGTCGCCGGGTCGACCCTGTTCCTGGCGGTGCTCGTGCTGTTCTCCTCGACCCTCTCCGAGGTCCTCTACGCCGCACTCGACCCGAGGGTGAGGAACTGACATGTCCCTGCTGGAAGAAACCAACGCCGCCGGCGGCACCCCCGTCGCCACCCCGGCGCCCGGCCCGGCCACACCCGACGTCATCCGCTCGGCCAAACCGCTCTCCCGCGGCCGCCTGATCTGGCGCCGGCTCACCCAGACCTCACGGTTCTGGGCAGGGGCGATCGCCATCGCGGTCATCCTGCTCTGGGCCATCCTCGGCCCGCTGCTCTATCCCTACGACGCGACCGGCCGCGACCCGCTCAACATGGGTCTCGGCCCGACCCAGCTGCACTGGTTCGGCACCAACAACATCGGCCAGGACCTGTACGCGCAAACCCTGGTCGGGCTTCAGAAGTCCATCGTGATCGGTCTGATCGCCGGCCCGCTCGGCACTCTGATCGCGGCCGTCGTCGGCTCGGTCGCCGGCTACCTGGGCGGCGTCGTCGACCGGGTGCTGGTCTGGTGCATCAACCTGCTGCTAGTGCTGCCGTCGTTCATTCTGCTCGTCATCCTCAGCCCGCTGTTCAAGGGGCTGTCCTGGGTGTTCCTGACCATCTTCATCGCCGGGTTCAGCTGGATGATCATGGCCCAGGTGGTGAGGTCCCAGACCAGGTCGCTGCGGGACCGCGACTTCGTCAAGGCCGCCCGCTACATGGGCGTGCCGATGCCCACCATCCTCGGCCGGCACATCATCCCCAACATCGCCTCCCTCCTGATCATCGACGCGACCCTCGGGGTGGTGGCGTCGATCCTCGCCGAGACCGGCCTCAGCTACTTCGGCTTCGGCATCCGCGCCCCGGATGTCTCCCTCGGCACCCTGCTGGCCGAGGGCACCAGCGCGGCCGTGACCCGGCCGTGGCTGTTCGTGTTCCCGGCCGGGGTGCTCATCCTCACCCTGTTCGCCGTCAGCCTGATCGGGGACGCCCTGCGCGACGCCGTCGACCCGACCTCGGGAGTCAACCGTGACTGATCTTGTGAGCATTCAGGGGGCGTCGACGCCGGCCCGGGCCGGGGCGCCGCTGCTGGAGGTCACCGACCTGTCGGTCACCTTCCCTCAGCGCGGCGGACCCGACGTCAACGCGGTGCGCGGCATCAGCTACCAGGTGCACAAGGGCGAGTTCCTGGGCATCGTCGGCGAGTCCGGCTCGGGCAAGTCGGTGTCGTCGCTGGCGCTGATGGGCCTGCTGCCGAGCTCCGCCCGGGTCACCGGCAGCATCCGCTTCGGCGGCCGCTCACTGCTCGACCTGAACGACCGCCAGCTGTCCGGCATCCGCGGCCGCGAGATCTCGATGATCTTCCAGGACCCGCTCTCCGCCCTCACCCCGGTCTACACGGTCGGCGATCAGATCGCGGAGGCACTGCTGCTGCACGACTCGGCGCTGGGCAAACGGGCGGCGCAGGCCAGGGCCGTCGAACTGCTCAAGGTGGTCGGCATCCCCGCGCCGGAACGCCGGGCGAAGGCCTTCCCGCATGAGTTCTCCGGCGGGATGCGCCAGCGGGCCATGATCGCCATGGCGATCGCCAACGACCCGCAGCTGATCATCGCCGATGAGCCGACGACGGCCCTCGACGTGACGATCCAGGCGCAGATCCTCGAGGTGCTCGAAAAGGCCAAGGAGCTCACCGGCGCCGCAGTGGTGCTGATCACCCACGACCTCGGCGTCGTCGCCGGTCACGCCGACCGGATCGCCGTGATGTACGCGGGCAAGCTGGTGGAGAACGGCACCACCACCGAGGTCTTCGCGGCGCCGCACATGCCGTACACGATCGGCCTGCTCCGTTCGGTCCCGAACATGCAGACCGCCGGGACGGAGCGGCTGGTGCCGCTCGAGGGCCGGCCGCCGTCGCTGACCGCGCTGCCCCGCGGCTGCCCGTTCGCCGCCCGCTGCCCGATCGCCATCGACGTCTGCCGGGAGACCGAGCCGGGTCTGCTCGTGCACGGTCTCACGCTCTCGGACGAACTCGCGGCCGAACTCGCGGCCGAACACGTCGCCGCCTGCCACCGCTCGGACGAGATCGCGAGCGGCCTGCTCACCCGCGCCGACGTCTTCCCTCGCCCGGCCCCGCTCGCCGTGCAGCACAGCGAGGCCCGCGCCGACGCCGAGCCCGTGCTGCGCGTCACCGGCCTTGTCCGCCACTTCCCGCTCACCAAGGGCGGGGTGTTCTCCCGGCAGATCGGCACCGTGCGCGCCGTCGACGGGGTGTCTTTTTCGATCCAGGCCGGGCAGACCCTCGGGCTGGTCGGCGAATCCGGGTGCGGCAAATCCACCACCATCCTCGAGGTCCTGGAGATGACCAGGCCTCAGGCCGGCCGGATCCTGATCGACGGCAAGGACGTAGCGGGCCTCGGCCGGGCCGAACTGCTCCGGCTGCGCAGAGACGTGCAGATCGTCTTCCAGGACCCGATGGCCGCCCTCGACCCGCGGCTGCCGATCGGCGACATCATCGGCGAACCGCTGACCGTGCACGGGGTGAAGCCGGACGCCCGGCAGGGCCGCGTCGCCGAACTGCTCGACCTGGTCGGGCTCGACCCGCAGATGGCCGACCGCTACCCGCACGAATTCTCCGGCGGCCAGCGCCAGCGGATCGGCATCGCCCGCGCCCTGGCCACCAATCCGAGGCTCGTCGTCCTCGACGAACCGGTGTCGGCCCTGGACGTGTCGATCCAGGCCGGGGTGATCAACCTGCTCGAGGACCTCAAGGAGAAGCTCAACCTCTCCTACCTGTTCGTGGCGCACGACCTCGCAATCGTGCGGCAGATCGCCGACACGGTCGCCGTCATGTACCTCGGCCGGATCGTCGAATACGGGCCGGTGGCGGAGGTCTTCGCCCGGCCACGGCATCCGTACACCCAGGCGCTGATCTCCGCGGCGCCGATCCCCGACCCGGTGATCGAACGCAGCCGAAAGCGAGTGCTGCTCGAGGGTGACCTGCCCAGCCCGACCGAGCAGATCGACGGTTGCAACTTCCGCAGCCGTTGCCCGCTGTACAGCCTGCTCGCCGACACGGACAAGGCGCTCTGCGAAACCGTGGACCCCGTGCTCCGGGCGCACGGCCAGGTCGAGACCGCTTGCCACCACGTGGAGCGGAACGACCTGGCCATCTCGGCCTCCCTCGCCGGCCGCGAGGACGAGCTCGCTCCGTGAGCCGCCGGCCCCCACCAGACCTACCTTCCGCACCAGGAAAAGTACCCACCAAGAGAAGGAGAATCACAATGAGACGGACAACTACTGTATTCACAGCAGTGGCCGTTCTGAGTGCGTCTGCCCTGTTCCTCACGGCATGCGCTCCCGGAAACACAGCACAGGACAGCCCCGCACAATCGAGCAGCAAGGCCCTCCCTTCCACAGCCTGGGAGAGCGCCGCCGCCGCCGATGTGCAGGACGGCGGAACCCTGAACCTCGCCATCAACGCCCTGCCCGCCAACTGGAACACCTACGAGGTCGACGGCAACGAGGTCGACACGGTCAACACCATCGCCCCCACCACCGGTGGCCCGATCCGGATCACGGAGGACGGCACGACCAGCGTCGACCCGAACTACGCCTCCAGCGTCGAGGTGACCAGCGACGACCCACAGGTCGTCGAGATCAAGCTCAACCCGAAGGCGGTCTGGGAAGACGGTACTCCGATCACCTACAAGGACTACGAAGCCACCTGGAAGGCGATGAACGGCAGCAACGAGGCCTACTCGTCCGCCTCGACGGCAATCTGGGACCAGATCGAATCGATCGAGTCGGCCGGCACCGACTTCGACATGAAGGTGACCTTCAGCGAGGTCAACGCAGACTGGGCCTCGATTCTCGTCGGCGTCCAGGGTGTGCTGCCCGCGGCGATCGCCTCCGACCCTGAGGTCTTCAACACGGGCTACGTGTCGAAGGCGCTGCCCTCCTCCGGCCCGTTCATGATCTCGAATATCGATACCACCGGCCAGGTCGTCACCCTGGTCCGCAACCCGAAGTGGTGGGGTGAAACCCCCAAGCTCGACACCGTCATCGTCAAGGTCGTCAGCGGATCCTCGCAGGGCACGGCATTCGGCAACTCGGAGACGGATGTGCTCTACATCTCCTCCAACGCCGACGCCTACCAGACCGCCAAGAAGCGGGCGGATGCCGAGATCCAGGCATCCGGGGGGCTCACCTGGACGCACGTCACCATGAACGGCGCCAAGGGGCCGCTCGCCGACGTCAAGCTGCGGCGCGCCATCGGCCACGCGATCAACCGCCAGCTGATCTCGGAGTCGGCCAACACCCCGGTCGGCGTCGACGCGACCACCCAGGGCTCCTACATCTTCATGCCGGGCCAGAAGGGCTTCGAAGACAACGTGGGCGCCGCGATCGGCTTCAACGTGGAGACCGCGAAGAAACTGCTCGACGAGGCAGGCTACACGGCCGGCAGCAACGGGGTGCGCGAGAAGGACGGCAAGCCGCTCACGCTCTCGATCACCGTTCCGGCCGAAACCCCCACCAACAAGCAGCGCGCCGTGCAGGTGCAGGCCGACCTCAAGGATGTCGGCATCACCGTCGAGCTCAACGAGGTCCCGTCGGCCAAGTACTTCTCCGACTACATCATCCCGGGAGACTTCGAGCTGACCAGCTTCTCCTGGCAGGGCACCGCGTTCCCGATCTCCTCGAGCGAAGCCCTGTTCTCGCCCGTGAAGAGCGAGTCCAACTTCACCGGAATCACCGACAAGAAGCTGGCCCCACTGTTCAAGGAGGCGAACAAGGAACTCGACGCCGACAAGCGCCTGGTGATCGCCGACAAGATCGACAAGGTGCTCGCCGCCTACGTGCCGATCATCCCGCTGGCGCCGCTGCCGAACGTGTACGCGGTGAAGAAGGGGCTCGTCAACTACGGCGCGACCCAGTTCCAGACCGTCGACTGGACCGTCGTCGGCTGGAAGAAGTAGGCACCAGCCCTCGGGCACGACGGCGGGGCGGGGACTTCGGTTCCCGCCCCGCTTCGGCGTTTCCGGCCGCACCTGGCGCTCTCAGGCTCCGGGCAGGGAGAGTGCGGTAGGATTATCCGTTGGGTCGGACTTTGCCCACACACATCCATTCTTCGTCGCATGCGGTACTCTGCGACATCATTCTTCGTAAGGATTTACTTCATGGCGATTGCCACGCGCAATAACCTCCGAAATGTCGCAATCGTCGCCCACGTCGACCACGGCAAGACCACGCTGGTAGACGCGATGCTCCAGCAGACCAACTCGTTCGCCGACCACTCACACGTGGAAGAACGCGCCATGGACTCCAACGAGCTCGAGCGCGAAAAGGGCATCACGATCCTCGCCAAGAACACGGCGGTCTCGTACAAGGGCATCCACGCCACCGACGGACCGATCACGATCAACGTGATCGACACCCCCGGCCACGCCGACTTCGGTGGCGAGGTCGAGCGCGGCCTGTCCATGGTCGACGGTGTCGTGCTGCTCGTCGACGCCAGTGAGGGCCCGCTGCCGCAGACCCGTTTCGTGCTGCGCAAGGCACTCGAGGCGCACCTGCCCGTCATCCTGCTGGTCAACAAGACCGACCGTCCCGACGCTCGAATCGTTGAGGTCGTCGAAGAAAGCCAGGACCTTCTGATCGGCCTGGCCAGCGACATGGCGGACGACTACCCCGACCTCGACCTCGACGCGATCCTCGACGTGCCCGTCGTCTACGCCTCCGGCCGCAACGGCGCCGCGAGCCGCAACCAGCCCGAGAACGGCCAGCTGCCCGACAACGACGACCTCGAGCCCCTCTTCGAAGCGATCCTCGAGCACATCCCGGCCCCGGTCTACGACGACGAGCACCCGCTGCAGGCGCACGTGACCAACCTGGACGCGTCGCCGTTCCTCGGCCGTCTCGCCCTGCTCCGCATCTTCCACGGCACCATCCGCAAGGGCCAGACCGTGGCCTGGATCAAGTACGACGGTTCCGTGCACAACGTGCGCGTCACCGAGCTGCTGATCACCAAGGCCCTCGACCGCTACCCGACCGAGAGCGCCGGCCCCGGCGACATCGTCGCCGTCGCCGGCTTCGAGGACATCACCATCGGTGAGACCCTCGCCGACCCCGACGACCCCCGCGCGCTGCCGACCATCACGGTCGATGAGCCCGCCATCTCGATGACGATCGGCACCAACACCTCGCCCATCATGGGCAAGGTCAAGGGCCACAAGCTCACCGCCCGCATGGTCAAGGACCGCCTCGACCGCGAGCTCATCGGTAACGTCTCGCTCAAGGTCGTCGACATCGGACGCCCCGACGCCTGGGAGGTCCAGGGCCGTGGCGAACTCGCCCTCGCCATCCTGGTCGAGCAGATGCGTCGCGAGGGCTTCGAGCTCACCGTCGGCAAGCCGCAGGTCGTTGTGCGCCGCGTCGACGGCAAGATCCACGAGCCGTACGAGCACCTCACCATCGACTCGCCCGAGGAATACCTCGGCGCGATCACCCAGCTCCTGGCTGCCCGCAAGGGCCGGATGGAGAACATGGCGAACCACGGCACCGGCTGGGTCCGGATGGAATTCATCGTTCCGTCCCGCGGCCTGATCGGCTTCCGCACCCAGTTCCTCACCGACACCCGCGGCACCGGTATCGCCAACGCGATCTTCCACGGCTACGAGGCCTGGGCCGGCAACATCGTCACCCGTAACAACGGCTCGATCGTCGCCGACCGCTCCGGCGTGGTCACCCCGTTCGCCATCATCGCCCTGCAGGAGCGGATGTCGTTCTTCGTCAACCCGACCGAAGAGGTCTACGAGGGCATGGTCATCGGCGAGAACTCGCGCGCCGACGACATGGACGTCAACATCACCAAGGAGAAGAAACTGACCAACATGCGTCAGTCCACTTCCGACACCTTCGAGTCGATGACCCCGTCGAAGCAGATGACGCTCGAGGAATGCCTCGAATTCGCCCGCGAAGACGAGTGCGTCGAGGTCACCCCGGCGATGGTGCGCATCCGCAAGGTCGAGCTCGCGGCATCCGCCCGCCAGCGCCAGACCTCGCGCCTGAAGAAGCAGGACGCGAACTAGCCCTCGCTCCTCTCGTCGCCGGTGGCGTCGTCCTGGATTCGTCCGGGGCGGCGCCACCGGCGTTTTCGCGCCCGGGTTGGGAGGCGAGGCGGCGCGTGACGTAGCATCGCCTCATGAGCACCGCGCTGAAACCGACCACCTCCCGACTCCGAATCATCGCGGCGGTGGCCGCGGCCGTGCTCGCCGGACCGCTGCTGGCCGGCTGCTCGGCCGACGCGGTCGGCGGCGCGGTCAACGGCGCCGTGCAGGGGGCGACCGGCGGTGACGTGAGCCTGGCCGGGCAGCTGCCGTCCGGCTGGCCGGCCGAGGTGCCGGTGGTCGACGGGAAGCTGCTCTTCGGCGCCACGAAGACCGAGAACGGCAAGCGGACCTGGGTGGTCACCGTGAAGTCCGACGCCGCCGATCCGCTGGCCGAGGTGAAGACGACGCTGACGGATGCGGGGTTCGTGCTCGATGAGTCGCCGTCGGCATCCGTCGGCACCGCCGGGGTCGTGGCGATGAAGAACGCGAACGTCACCGTGGTCGTCGTCGGCAACACCGACGGCCTCCTCTACACGGTCACCCCCGTCGCCTGACCTCTCCCTCACTCTCGCCGAGTGGATCAGGCGAAGAGGGCGGCCCCGATGTGGCTGCCGCGGCGGGCGCCCGGCGGCACGGCGAAGAGCGCGCTGCCGACGTGGCGGGTGTACTCGTTCAGGGCGTCGTGGCGGGCCAGGCTGAGCTGCACCCGGCTGAACTGCTCGGGTGAGCGCTGGAAGCTGATGAAGAACAGTCCGGCGTCGAGGCGGCCGAGCGCGTCGTTGCCGTCGACGAAGTTGTAGCCGCGGCGCAGCATCCGCGCCCCGCCGTTCTGCTGGGGGTGGGCGAGCCGAACATGGGCGGCCGCGTCGATCAGGGGCGCGTCGCCCCGTCCGGCCAGGGAGAAGTCCGGTTCGGTGAACTCGGTGCCGCCTGACAGGGGCGCCCCCTCGCCCTTGGTGCGGCCGAACACCGCCTCCTGCTCGCGCAGGATCGTGCGGTCCCAGGCCTCGATCGTCATCCGGATGCGCCGCGCGACCAGGTAGGAGCCGCCGGCCAGCCAGGCCGGCCCGTCGGCGGCCGGCACCCAGACCTGCTCGTCGACCACTGCGGGCTCCTCGGCCTTGATGTTCGCGGTGCCGTCCTTGAACCCGAACAGGTTGCGCGGGGTGGCCTGGCTGATGCTGGTCGACGCGGTGCGGCCGAACCCGAGCTGGGACCAGCGGAGGGAGGCCCGGCCGAAGGCGATCCTGGACAGGTTGCGGATGGCGTGCACGGCCACCTGCGGGTCGTCGGCGCAGGCCTGGATGCAGAGGTCCCCGCCGTTGCGGCCCTCCTCGAGCAGGTCCCCCGGGAAGTGCGGCAGGTCCACGAGCAGGGGCGGGCGGCGGGAGGCCAGACCGAACCGGTCGGCGCCGGCCGCCGTCTCGAACAGGGTGGGGCCGAAGCCGAACGTGATGGTCAGGCCGGAGGCGGGCAACCCCTGCGCCTCGCCGGTGTCCTCCGGCGGGGCGTCGTACGACCCGGAGGCGGCACCGAACTGGCCGATCGCCGCCCCCGCGGTGAGGGAGGCCGCCGCGGCGGTCCAGTCCCGCAGCAGGGAGATGAGATCGGCGCGCGTCGCGTCCGGTGCGAGGTCGAACGCGGCGAAGTGCAGGCGGTCCTGGGCGGGGGTGACGATGCCGGCCTGGTGGGCGCCGTAGAACGGGTAGGCGGCGGCCGGGCTCGCGACGGCGACCGCGGCCTGCACCGCCCGGTCGCCGCCGACGCCGAGCCCGAGCCCGGCCACGCCCGCCCCGGCCAGGCCGAGCAGGCCTCGGCGGGAGAGTCCGCGCGGCTCCGGCCGGGCGACGGGGTCGGCCCCCGGAGCGGTGGGTTCGGGGGCGGCCCCGGGGTCGGTGCGGGTCATCACAGCACCAGGGTGGCGGTGAGCTGGTTCAGCGGCTCGCTGAGGGCGTTGACCTGGTCGGCCAGCGCCCGGATCTCGGCGGGGGACAGCTCGGTGTAAAGCCGGAACCCGTCCCCGGCGCGCTGGGCGTCCAGGAGCTCCTGCAGTGCCGCGAACTCCCGGTCGAGCCGCTCGGCTAGTGTCGCGTCCTTCTCGACGAGGATGTCCCGCACCCCGGCATAGAGCACGGATGCGCCGTCGACGTTGGCCTGGAAGTCGGAGAGGTCGGTGTGCGACCAGAATTCCTCCTCGCCGGTGACTTTGCCGGTCGAGACCTCGTCGAGCAGCCCGATCGCCCCGTTCGTCTGCTGGGCCAGGGTGAAGTGGAGGTCCTGCACCTTGTCGTTCAGGGTGGCGGTGTCGGCGACGAGGAGACCGGCCAGGCGCTGCCGCTCGTCCGGGCTGTACGCGGTGAAGCCGGCCTCGGCATCCGCCGGCCAGAGGTCCTTCTCGATCGCGTGCCAGCCGGTCCAGTCCTGCCCCTCCTCGAGGTCGGCCTCGCGCAGGTCGAGCTTCGGGTCCAGGTCGCCGAACGACTCGGCGATGGTCTCGACCCGTTCCCAGTGGGCTCGGGTCGGGGCGTACAGGGCGCGGGCGGCGTCCGCGTCGCCGGTCGTGTACGCGGCGGCGAACGCGGCGGTGCCGGTGACCAGCTGGGCGACCTGGTCCCTGACGTAGGCGGCGTAGTTGGTGTTGGCCGTCTCGATCCGGGCGGCCAGATCGACGCTGGCTCCGGCCGCGCCCTCCGATGTCGTCACCGTGAACTCGGCCTTGCCGATCCCGTCGCCGGTCATGCCCGGCTTGCAGGCCGTGAAATAGCTGCCGGCGGGCAGCTGCACGACCAGGTCGCGGCTGAGGCCCGGCCCGATGTTCTCCGCCTCGCCGACGATGCGCAGCCCGTCGTCGGCCAGCAGGTAGAACTCGGTGACCTGGTCGCCGGAGTTGGCGACCGTGAATCGCACGTTGCCGGCGGGGGCCTCGTCGGCGGAGACGGTGCACGCGGTGGCGCTGCTGTCCACGGTCAGGGCGGCGTGGGACGAACCGGGGGCGCCGGCGTTGGGCACGCAGCCGGTGAGGGCGAGGAGGCCGGCCGCCGAGGCGAGTCCGAGCAGGGGGAAGCGAGCACGCATGAGGGAGATCCTTGCTGGGGAGGGAACGGGGGAGTAGGGGATGCCGCCGGTCAGCGGGCGGGCACGGTGGCCGGTGCCGACCGGCGGGGTGCGGGGCGCACCCGGCGCTGGTCTCGGCTCGCCCGGATGAACAGGGTGAGGCAGGTCGCGGTGTACCCCGTCCAGACGGCCAGTTCGAGCCAGGTCGTCACCGGGGAGAAGTTGAGGGTGCCCTTGAGCAGGGTTCCGTACCAGCTGTCGGGCGGGATCGCCGCGCTCACGTCGAAGGCGAGGCTGTGCAGCCCGGGCAGCACCCCCGCCTCCTGCAAGTCGTGCACCCCGTAGGAGAGCACCCCGGCGGCGACGACGATGAGGATGCCGCCGGTCCAGGTGAAGAACTTCGCCAGGTTGATCCGCAGCATCCCCGAATACACCAGCCAGCCCAGGCCGACCGCGGTCACGATGCCCAGGGCGGCGCCGAGCAGGGGCAGCGCGGTCTCCCCGGTGGCCTGCACGGCCGCCCAGATGAACAGGGCGGTCTCGATTCCCTCCCGGCCGACGGCGACGAACGCGACCACGACGAGGCCGAGCCCGGTGCCGAGCAGGGACCGGTCGATGCTGCCGCGGAGGTGGCCGGACAGGTCGCGGGCGGTGCGCAGCATCCAGAACACCATCCAGGTGACCAGGCCGGTGGCGGCGATCGACAGGATGCCGCCGATCGTCTCCTGGGCGGCGAAGGAGAGCCCGTAGGTGCCGAAGGTGAGGGCGGCGCCGATCGCGAGGGCAAGGAGTACCGCCAGGCCGACGCCGAGCCAGATCCGGCGCAGCACGTCACGGCGGTCGATCTTGACCACGTAGGCCACGAGGATGGTCACGATCAGCGCCGCTTCGAGGCCTTCACGGAGGCCGATCAGATAATTTGCGAGCACGGGACTTCCTGGTCGGGGTCGGGGAGCAGCGAGCACGGGATGGTTAGGCTTACCTAACTAAGGTACTCTAACTTCGCCGGGACCGCCGTGTCCAGCTAGTGTTCTTCCGTGGGTGTCTGCCCGTCAGCTACCTAGTGGAGCCCAGCATGGTCATGTCCGGCAGCGGAGAGAGCGTCCTCTTCGTGCACGACCGCCCCGGTGACGAGGCGCTGCTCACCGGCGGCGCCATCGCCCGCCTCCGCTCCGACGGCGCCGAGGTCGTGGTGCTGTTCGGCGCCAGGACCCACGGCGACACGGGCGACGACACCGCCGACAGCGCCGACGTGCGGGCCGCCCTGGGCGGGCTCGGGGTGAGCGACTGGCGGATGCTGGCCCGCCCGGCCGCAGGCCATGACCCCGACGCCCTGACCGCCCAGGTGGCCGACGTGCTGCTCGAGGTGGAGGCCACCGCGCTCGTGCTCGGCACCGACGACGCCCGGCTGCAGGCCGCGGCGACCGATGCCGCTCACGCGGCGGGCATCCCCGTCTTCCAGAGCAAGCGCGTCTCCGGCGCGATCGGCCAGCGCCTGATCGCGATCGACGTGAGCGACCAGGTGGAGCGGAAGCTCGCAGCCATCTACGCCTATCCGGGGCGCTGGAGTGTGACCGGCCACACCGTCGTCCCCGTGACACCGCCGGCCGGCGCCGCCGCCGCGGGTGCAGGCACGGTCGTCGGCGGAACCGAGACCTACCTGCGCCTTCCGCCGCCGCAGGCGCAGCACGCCGCGGAGGTCCCTCCCGGCCCGGGCGCCCGGGCGCTGGCTGGCCTGCTCGCCTTCGTGGTGGGGGTTGCCTTCGGCGTCCTCGGCACGATCGCGCACCAGGCGACGATCGTGCTCGGCCCGGTCACCATCCCGATCGGCCTCGTCCTCGCGCTCGCCGGAGTGACCGCCCTGCTGGCCGGCCTGCGCCTGGTCGTGGGGGACCGGCTGGTCGTGCTGCTCGCCGCGATCGGCCTGCTCGGCACGATCTTCCTGCTGTCGCTGCGCAGCGAGGGCGGCTCCGTGCTGGTGCCGCAGGGGCTGCCCGGCACCCTCTGGACGGTGGGTCCGACCCTGGTCGCCACCATCGTGCTCGCCTGGCCGCGGATTCCGGGCCGCCGCGGTACGGCATAGAATTGCAGTTCCGCTCGTGAAGGGAGCTCGTCACCCGTGACCTACGTCATTGCCCTGCCGTGCGTGGACGTGAAGGATCGCGCCTGCGTGGACGAATGCCCCGTCGACTGCATCTACGAGGGCGACCGTTCGCTCTACATCCACCCCGACGAATGCGTCGACTGCGGCGCCTGCGAACCGGTCTGCCCGGTCGAGGCGATCTACTACGAGGACGACGTGCCCGAACAGTGGGCCGAGTACTACAAGGCGAACGTCGAGTTCTTCGACGACGTCGGATCTCCCGGCGGAGCGGCCAAGGTCGGCGTGATCCACAAGGACCACCCGATCATCGCCGTCCTTCCCCCGCAGGTCTAGCCGGCCCGTGCGGAGGCCGCTGCCCGACTACCCGTGGGACCAGATGGTCCCCTTCGCCGAGCGCGCCCGCGCGCACCCCGGCGGCATCGTCGACCTGTCGATCGGTTCGCCGGTCGACCCGACACCCGCGGTCATCCGGCAGGCCCTGGCCGACGCCACCGACGCGCACGCCTACCCGCAGACCGCGGGCACCCCGCAGCTGCAGCGGGCGATCATCGACTGGTACGCCCGCCGCCGCGGCGTGGCCGGCCTCACCGAGGCCAATGTGCTGCCCACCATCGGGTCGAAGGAGCTGGTGGCCCTGCTGCCGTTCATGCTCGGCCTCGGCGAGGGCGACACCGTCGTGCACCCGGTCGCGGCCTACCCCACCTACGCGATCGGCGCGGCCATGGCCGGGGCGGATGCCGTGGCCTCCGACGACCCGGCCGGCTGGCCGGCCACGACGAAGCTGGTCTGGCTGAACAGCCCGGGCAACCCCGACGGGCGCGTGCTGACGGTCGCCGAACTGCGCCGGGCGGTCGAACGGGCCAGGGCGCTCGGCGCGGTGATCGTCTCCGACGAGTGCTACGCGGAACTGGGCTGGGCCGGGCAGTGGGCGAACGAGCCGATCCCCAGCATCCTCGACCCCCGCGTGATCGGCACCGACCGCCGCGACGTGCTCGCCATCTACTCCCTCAGCAAGCAGTCGAACATGGCCGGCTACCGCGGTGCGTTCGCCGCCGGCTGCGCCACCGTTCTCGGCCGGTTGCTCACGGTGCGCAAGCACGCGGGCCTGATGCTCCCGGCCCCGCTCCAGGCCGCCATGGTCGCCGCCCTCGGCGACGACTCCCACGTGGCCGATCAGAAGGAACGGTACCGGGCCCGGAGGATGCTGCTGCTGCCGGCGCTCGAGACGGCCGGCTTCCGGATCAGCCGGAGCGAGGCCGGGCTGTACCTCTGGGCGACCGAGGGGCGCGGCGCCTGGGATTCGATCGGGCGGCTCGCCGACCTCGGCATCCTGGCCGGCCCCGGCCCGTTCTACGGCGCCGGTTCCGCGCAGTACGTGCGCTTCAGCCTCACCGCCACCGATGAGCGGATAGCCGCCGCCGCGAGCCGCCTCGGCGCCGGATGAGCGCGCGCCGCGCGGCTCCGGGGGTGCCAACCCGGGGCTTGTGGACAATCACCAACGAAACCCGGGCATTCCTATCGGATGCAACAGTAGGCGGTCGGGCCGATTAGGCTGTATCAGCGTTGACGTCTCCAGCCACACCGGTGTGCTGTGTAGAAGACCGCGCGCCGAGAGGCAGTGATACTCAGTGACACTCAGTGATACCCAGGGAGCCGCCGTGAGCGAGACCGCACAGCGAACGCCGTCCATCGATCCGCAAAAGGCCAGGCTGACCTTCCCCGGAGGGTCGGCGGACTTCCCGATCGTGCGCGGCACGGCCGGCGCGTCCAGCCTGGACATCTCGAGCCTCACCCGCCAGACCGGCCTGATCACCCTCGACTCCGGGTTCGTGAACACCGCGGCTACGCGGTCGGCGATCACGTTCATCGACGGCGAAAAGGGCATCCTCCGCTATCGCGGCTACCCGATCGAACAGATCGCCCAGAACTCCAACTTCCTCGAGACGGCCTGGCTGCTGATCTACGGCGCACTGCCCAGTGCGAGCGAGCTCGCCGCCTTCGACCAGCGGATCCGCCGGCACACCCTGCTGCACGAAGACCTGCGCCGCCTCTTCGATGTGCTGCCGTACAACGCGCACCCGATGTCGGTGCTGTCGTCGGGCACTTCCGCCCTCGCGGCGTACTACCAGGACGCGCTCGACCCGAAGGACCCGATCCAGGTCGAGCTGGCCACGGTGCACCTGCTGGCCAAGCTTCCGGTGATGGCGGCCTACGCGTACAAGAAGAGCATCGGCCAGGCCTTCCTCTACCCCGACAACTCGCTCGGCTACGTCGACAACTTCCTCCGGCTGATCTTCGGCACCCTGGCCGAGCCCTACGAGGTGAACCCGGTCGTGAGCAAGGCGCTCGAGCGCCTCCTGATGCTGCACGAGGACCACGAGCAGAACGCCTCGACCTCGACCGTGCGCCTCGTCGGGTCGACCGAGGCGAACCTGTTCGCGTCGGTGTCCGCCGGGATCAACGCCCTCTCCGGGCCCCTGCACGGCGGCGCGAACGAGGCCGTGCTCAAGATGCTCGGCGAGATCAAGGCCTCCGGCGAGGGCGTGGAGAAGTTCGTCGAACGGGTCAAGAACAAGGAACAGGGCGTGCGCCTGATGGGCTTCGGCCACCGGGTCTACAAGAACTACGACCCGCGGGCCACCCTGGTCAAGGAGAGCGCCGACGAGGTCCTCGCCGCGCTCGGCGTCAAGGACGACCTGCTCGACATCGCCAAGGAACTCGAGCAGATCGCGTTGAACGACGACTACTTCCGGGAACGCAAGCTGTACCCGAACGTGGACTTCTACACCGGCGTCATCTACAAGGCGATGGGATTCCCGACGAGCATGTTCACCGTGCTCTTCGCCATCGGCCGCCTGCCCGGCTGGGTCGCGCACTGGCGTGAGATGAACGAGGACCCGACGACCAAGATCGGCCGTCCCCAGCAGCTGTACATCGGCTCGCCGGAGCGCGACTTCCCGACGCGCTGATCGTTCCGCGGCGCTGAGTCGTTCCGAAACGCTGAGTCATTCCGCGGCGCTGAGTCGTTCCGAAACGCTGAGTCGTTCCGGGCGGGCTACCGGCCCGCCCGGAGTTTCAGGGTGTCCGTCGCCGCCGCGCGCACGGCGGCGAGGGAGAACAGCCAGGGCCTGGTCTCCTGGTGCTGCCACAGCGCCGTCTGGTCGGCGTAGTTCGGGTGGAATGCGTGACCTGAACTGCCGGTCAGGTTCAGCCAGGTCGAGTCGTCCCAGGCGGCCAGGCTGACCACCTCGCGCATCGAGGGCACCCAGTCGACCGTGTAGCCGGCCGTGGCGTCCCAGCCGACCGCATCGATGACGGATGATCCGCCGGCCAGTTCGTACGGGCCCCGGTTGAACAGCCACTCCAGTGGGGCCACGCCCGACTTGCCGAAGCTGGCGTTGGTGACCTCGAGGGTGTGGATGCTGCCCCAGCGCCAGGTGGTGGCATCCGGCCCCATCAGCCGCTCGCCCTCGACGGCGGCCTGCTTGAGCACCCGCTGGAGCATGCTGTCCCGTCCGGCCGAGCCGACCCTGGCGTTCTTCCACCAGGGCGAGTCGGGCTCGTCGAGCAGGGCGATCACGACCGCGTAGGCCCGGTCGCCGCCGGTGAGCCAGGTGGACTCGGGCAGTTTCTTGTTGAACAGGTCGACCAGCAGGTTCCGCCAGACGATGTTGAAGTACGCGGCGGCGGCGCTGTCGCTCTCCAACCGGTAGTCCCAGCCGTCGAACAGGGCCAGGGCGGCCCGGGTCTGTTCGGTCTGCCCGGTCGGCTTGAGCGCCTGCAGCACCGGCACCAGCCGGGCGGCGAGCGGGCTGAACGTGTCGGCCTGGATCTCGCTCATCATGGCCGGGGTCATCGGCGTGCCGTGGTCGATCAGCGCCTGCAGCCGGGCGGTGATCTCGGTCGCCCGGTAGCCGAGGTCCCAATCCCTGGTGATCAGGTACGGGTAGTCGGCTCCGACCAGGGCGTTGTTGGCCGTGACGATGAATCCGCTGGCCGGGTTCAGCGTCTGGGGCAGCGCGTCGAACGGGATGTACCCGTCCCAGCCGTACTGGCTGGTCCAGCCGGGCACCGGGACCGTGCCGTCGCCGGCCCGGCGGATCGGGATGAGGCCGGGCGCCTGGTAGCCGATGTTGCCGTCGACGTCGGCGTAGACCAGGTTCTGCGACGGCACGTCGAACAGGGAGGCCGCCTGCCGGAAGCTCGCCCAGTCGGTTGCGGCGCCGAGCGCGAAGATGGCGGCGGCGGTGCGCCCGGGGGTCAGGGCCGTCCACTGCAGTGACAGCTGGTAGCCCGTCTCCGCGGTGGCCGGCGGCAGGTCGACCGCCTCCGGGTAGTCGGCGGCGATGGCGGGGAAGGCGCTGCCCTCCAGATCGCTGACGATCGGGCCGTGTTCGGTCGACCGGATCCGGATCTTCACCGCGGGGCCGCCGGCGACCCTGATCTTCTCGGTGCGCACCTGGATCGGCTTGGCGGCCCCGTCGTACTCGTAGCTGTCCCCGGTGACCTTCTCGAGGTAGAGGTCGGCGACATCCGGGCCCAGGTTGGTGAAGCCCCAGGCGATCCTCGCGTTGTGGCCGATGATGATGCCGGGCAGCCCGGAGAAGCCGTAGCCGGCCAGGTCGAACGGGCAGTCCGCGGTGACGGACTCGCAGCGCAGCCCCACCTGGTACCAGACCGACGGCATCACGGCGCCCAGATGCGGGTCGTTGGCGAGGATCGGCTTGCCGGTCGCGGTGTGCGCCCCCGACACGACCCAGGAGTTGGAGCCGATCTCCCCGCCGGCCGGCCCGAGCAGCTCGGGCACGGCCGTGAGCGTGTCGTGCAGGCCGCTCAGCGACGACGCCAATGCTTTCTCCGCGCCGGCCGGCACGGGAGCCGCCGGCACGGGCGGCGGGGTGACGGATGCCGCAACGGCCCCCGCGGCGCCGGCCGGCATCCCGCCGACGATGGTCGGGTGCGCGGTGTACGGGTAGTCCGGATGCAGCCGGGCGACCTCCGTGGGGCTCAGGCTGCCGGCCAGCATGGCCCGGTCGATCTCGTCGTCGAGGTTGGAGCGCAGGTCCCAGGCCATCGCCTTGAGCCAGGCCACGGAGTCGGCCGGCGTCCACGGCTCCGGGGTGTAGCCCGGGTTCTGCAGGGCGAGCACCGCGTATTCGACGGAGAGGTCGGCGCCGCGGTGCCCGGCCAGGTAGGCGTTCACCCCGTCGGCGTAGGACTGGTAGTAGCCGAGGGTGACCGGGTCGAGCAGCGCCACCTCCCGCTCGGCCACGGCACGCCAGCCGAGGGTGCGGATGAAGGTGTCGGTGCCGACCTGGCTCTTGCCGAACAGCTCGGAGAGCCGCCCGCTCGTCACATGCCGGCGGAAGTCCATCTCCCAGAACCGGTCCTGGGCGTGCACATAGCCCTCCGCCATGAACAGGTCGCCGGCGCTGCGGGCCAGGATTTGCGGGATGCCGGCCTGGTCGCGGTACACGGTCACGTCGGCGTCGAGCCCCGGCAGCGTGGCCTGCCCGGAGAGGGCGGGAAAGGAGCGGACGACCGTCCACACGCCCAGGCCGGTGCCGACCAGGGCGAGGCTGAGCGCGACGGCGAGCACGGCGAGGGCGGCCCTGATCCTGCGGTGGCGCCTGCTGCGCGGTGCGTCGGTTCCCACATCACTCCTTTGTGACTGGCAGCGTACTCCCGGGCGGGGGCCGGTCAGGCGTGCAGTTGCTCGTTCAGCAGGATGCCGGTTCCGCTGCGCTGGAGCACCTCGACCGCCCCGGAGACAGAGTTGCGGCGGAAGAGCAGGTTCGGCACCCCGGAGAGTTCGACGGCCTTCATCGTGCGGGCCTTGCCGTCCGCGGTGCGCGGCTGGTCGGGCAGCGCGACCTTGGTGCCGGCGGTCACGTACAGCCCGGCCTCGACCACGGTGTCGTCGCCGATCGAGATGCCGACACCGGAGTTGGCGCCGAGCAGCGCACGCTCGCCGATCGACACCCGCTCGGTGCCGCCGCCGGACAGCGTTCCCATGATCGACGCGCCACCGCCGATATCGGCGCCGTCGCCGACGACGACACCCTGGGAGATCCGGCCCTCGACCATCGACGTGCCGAGCGTGCCGGCGTTGAAGTTGACGAAGCCCTCGTGCATGACCGTGGTGCCGGGGGAGAGATAGGCGCCCAGGCGCACCCGGGACGCGTCGGCGATCCGCACCCGGTCAGGTGTGACGTAGTTCAGCAGCGGTGGGAACTTGTCGATCCCGGTGGCCTGGATGCCGGCGCGCTGCAGCGCGGGGCGGAGCCGGGCGAAGTCGGCGGGCAGCATCGGGCCGGCAGTGGTCCAGGCCACGGTGGGGAGGTGTCCGAAGATGCCGTCGAGGTTGATGCTGTTGGGACGCACGAGGAGGTGGGAGAGCAGGTGCAGGCGGAGGTAGGCATCCGAGGTGCCGGTCGGGGCCGCGGCCAGGTCGATCTCGACGGTGACGGCCTCGATCCGCACGGCCCGTCGGGCGTCGTCGCCGGCGAACTCCTCCAGCTCGGACGGCACGATCCAGCGGTCGCGCCCCGGCGGCAGTGTGCCGAGGCTGGGGGCCGGGAACCAGGTGTCCAGCACCGTGCCGTCACCGGCGACGGTGGCCAGGCCGTACCCCCAGGCGTTGGCGGGGACGGTGGACTGCGGGGACACTGCGGTGATCATGGCTCTAGATTAGTAGGGTGCCTCTCAACCTCGTGACTCTGGACCTGTCCGCCTCCTCGATCGACGTCACCCGGGCGATCTGCGATATCGAGTCGGTGTCCGGCAATGAAACGGTGCTGGCCGACGCCATCGAACACGCCCTCGCCGGGCTCGGTCACCTCGAGGTCATCCGGGACGGCGACACCGTCGTGGCCCGCACGAACCTCGGCCGGGCGCAACGGGTGGTCATCGCCGGCCACATCGACACCGTCCCGCTGAACCGGAACCTGCCGACCAGGTTCGAGACCCTGGACGGGGTGGACTACCTCTGGGGCCGCGGCACGGTCGACATGAAGGCCGGCGTCGCCGTGCAGCTCAAGCTGGCCGCCGAGCTCACCGACCCTGCCGTCGACGTGACCTGGATGTGGTACGACCACGAGGAGGTCTCGGACGACCTCAACGGCCTCGGCCGGCTCGCCCGGAACCGCCCCGACCTGTTCGCCGGCGACTTCGCCATCCTCGGCGAACCGACCAACAGCCAGGTCGAGGGCGGCTGCAACGGCAATGTGCGGATCGAGATCCGCACCTTCGGGCTGCGCTCGCACTCGGCTCGCAGCTGGGTCGGCGACAACGCCATCCACAAGGTCGCGCCGATCCTCGACGTGCTCGCCGGATACCAGGCCCGCGAGGTCGAGGTCGAGGGACTCGTCTACCGCGAGGGCCTGAACGCCGTCGGCATCAGCGGCGGCATCGCCGGCAACATCATCCCCGACGAATGCATGGTGCACGTCAACTACCGGTTCGCTCCGAGCCGGTCGGGCGCCGAAGCGCTCGCGCACCTCACCGAGCTGTTCGGCGACTACGAGATCACGGTCGTCGACCTGGCCGAGGGGGCCCGGCCCGGCCTCGACGCGGTCCTGGCCCAGGACTTCCTCGTCGCCGTCGGCGGGACGGCGCGGCCCAAGTACGGCTGGACGGATGTCGCGCGGTTCTCCGCGCTCGGAATCCCCGCGGTGAACTACGGCCCCGGCGACCCGCTGAAGGCCCACGCGGACGACGAACGCGTCGCCCTGCACCAGATCACGGAGTGCGAGGACGGCCTGCGTTCGTGGCTGACCGCATCCGCCGGCTGAAGCCCGGCGCACCGGCCCGTCCGGCCCGGCCCGGCAGGCTGACCGCCCGGTTGCGCCCGGTTCCGTGGTGGGCCAGGGTCACGATGATCTGGGCGGCCTCCCGGGTCGTGACGACGACGCTGGTGCTGCTGCTCGCCCGGGTGCAGGGTGCGAACCCGTGGACGGCCGCGAGCCCGGGGTACTCCGACTTCGCGAACATCTGGGACGGACGCTGGTACAACATCGTCGCCGTCGCCGGCTACCCGTCCGTGCTCCCGGTCACGATCGACGGGCACGTCGCGGAGAACGCCTGGGCGTTCATGCCGGGTTACCCGGCCGTGGTGCGCCTGCTGATGATCGTGCTCGACCAGCCGTGGGCGCCGATGGCCGTGCTCGTCTCGCTCGGCTTCAGCCTCGGCAGCGCCCTGCTGTTCTACCGGCTGATGCTGCGGGTGCTGGACGCGCCGGCGGCGCTGTTCGCGGCCGTGCTGTTCTGCGTCGCGCCGCTGTCGCCGATCCTGCAGTTCGGCTACGCCGAGTCGATGTACCTGTTCTTCCTCACCCTCGCCCTGCTCCTGCTGCTCGAGCGGCGGTATGTGCTGTTGTTCCCGGTGATCCTCGTGATGGCGTTCACCCGTCCGAGCGGGCTCGCCTTCGCCCTGGCCATGGGACTGCACCTGGTTCAGCGCCGGCTGGGCCGGCAGCGGGACCCGTTCCCGGTCCGGGAGCGGGTGGTCGCGGCATCCGTCGCCGGGTTCAGCGCGGCCAGCGGACTGGCCTGGCCGCTCATCGCCTGGGCGGCGACCGGGTCGGTCACGGCGTACACCGACACCGAGCTGGCCTGGCGGTCGGCGTACATCGGCTACCAGGAGCTTGTGCCCTTCACCGCGTGGTTCCAGAGCGGCGTGTGGTGGCTGGGGACGCCGCTGGGCATCTCCGTCGTCGCCGCCCTGATCGTCGGCTTCACGGCGCTGTTGTTCTCGCCGCCGGTGCGCCGCCTGGGCGTCGACCTGCGGTTCTGGCTGGCAGCCTACGGGCTGTACCTGCTCGCGGTGTTCTTCCCGCAGTCGAGCACGTTCCGGTTGCTGATGCCGCTGTTCCCGCTGCTGGGCGCCGCCGCCGTGCCGAAGAACCCGGTCTACCGGGTGGCGCTCGTGCTGCTCGCCATCGCTGGCCAGTGGGGCTGGCTCCTGCTCTGCTGGGGGGTCGACGGAGCGGACTGGACACCACCCTAATTACTGTCTGGGGCGGTAATGGTCGATAATGGAAGTTCAGACGAATGAATGGAAGGGGAGTTCATGGCGGCCATGAAGCCACGGACCGGAGACGGGCCAATGGAGGCTGTAAAGGAGGGGCGCCTCATCATCGTGCGTGTTCCGCTCGAAGGTGGAGGCCGACTTGTCGTCTCTGTGAACGACGCCGAGGCCAGAGAGCTTCACGACGCCCTTGCCGGCGTGGTCCAGTCGACCGTATAGCCTTATCGATCGGCCGTGCAGCAGTGCTGCGCGGCCGATTTTTATTGCCCGGACGAGGGTGTGCGGCGGGGTTGGCCCGGACTCGTTGGCCCGGACGCGGCCGGTCAGGCCCGGATCTTGGTGATCTGGAGCAGGCCGTCGCCCACGGGCGTGAGGGCGCTGATCACCGCGGTGGAACCGGCGATCTCGGCCAGGAGCGTGCGGAAGCCGGTGGCGACATCGTCGCGCTGCGCCGGGTTGGCGACCCGTCCGCGCCAGAGTGCGTGGGCGACGAGCACCGTTCCGCCCGGGCGGGCCAGGCGCAGGCCGTGCTCGACGTACTCGATCACCGATTGCGGGTCGGCGTCGACGAAGACGATGTCGTAGGAGTTCTCGTTCATCCGCGGCAGCACCTCGGCGGCCTTGCCGGTGATCAGGCGCACCCGGTTCGAGCGGATGCCGGCCTCGGCGAAGCTGGCACGCGCGTGCTGCTGGTGGTCGACCTCGGTGTCGATCGAGGTGAGGGTGGCGCCGGGCGCGCCGGTGAGCAGCCAGATCCCGGAGACGCCGGCCCCGGTGCCGACCTCGAGGATGCTGCGGGCCCCCGTCGCGGCCGCGATCACGGCCGACTGCGCGCCGACGGCAGGGGAGATCGCGTCGATTCCCAGCTCGAGGGACTGCTGCCTGGCCCGGGCCACAGCGTCGGACTCGACGACGGAATCGTCGGAGAACTTCCAGTTCAGATCTTTGTCAGACAAGCGCAACTCCAGTTGGTGATTGGGTCCAGCCTAAGGCCGGGTCCGCTCTGGTCGGGGGAGGCCTCGCCGGGGGTTATTCTGAGGGAATGTTTGGTCTGACGTTCGAGAAGATCCTCCTGATCGGGATCGTCGCCGTCTTCCTGCTCGGACCGGAGAAACTCCCGCACTACGCGGCCCAGCTGGCGCGCCTGGTGAAGCAACTCCGCGACATGGCGAACGGGGCCAAGGAGCGCATGCGCGACGAGATGGGCCCCGAGTTCGACGACGTCGACTGGAAGAAACTCGACCCGCGACAGTACGACCCGCGCCGCATCATCCGTGAGGCACTGATCGACGACGACGGAGCGGTGAAGGACCAGTCGGCGACGGTGACCCGGGCCGGCCCGAACCCCGACGGCGCGTACCTGCAGCGCAAGCGCGCCCGCGAGGCGGCCCTCGCCGCGGCGCAGCCCGCACCGTTCGACTCCGAAGCCACCTGACCTCGGCTACGCGCTGAACGTGGTCCGGGCCCCGGCGCCGAGCTGATGCGCGAGGGCGGTCGCGGCATCCCGGAGTTGGTGGGTGATCGCCTCCAGCCCGGAGTCGAGGCGGTCGCCGGAGACGGTGACGGCCAGGGCAGCGATCACGCCGGGCGCGCGCACCGGAACGGCGACACAGGAATGCCTCAGCCGGTACGCTTCCCGGTCGGCGGTGGATTCGGCTCCGCGCTGGAGATGGTTCAGCACGACGCGCCGGCTGGAGCCCAGGCGCGGGGTGAACCGCACCTGCGGGTGCCGGGTGAGGTACTCGGCCCGCTGTTCGCGGCTCAGCTGGGCCAGGATCTGCCTGCCGAGGGCGGTCGCGTGGGCGCCGTCGGCCAGCCCGGACCAGAGTTCCGGCCGGGGGGCCCCGGTCTGGTCGACGATGTCGATCAGCCTCACATCTCCGCCGCTGAACCGGGCCAGGTACGCCGTCGCATCCTGTTCCTCCGCGACGCGCCGCAGGGTCTGCCGCACCCGGGCCAGGAAGACCCCGGCGTGGTCCGCGCCGCGCAGGCTCGGGAAGCGATGGCCGAGCACCAGCCCGTCGGGCTCGGCGGCCAGGTACCCCTCGTGCACCAGGGTGCGGGTGAGGTTGTAGGCCGTGCCGAGGCTGAGCCCCGCCGCGTTCGCGACGGCCTTGACCGGCAGCGGCCGGGCGGCGGTGGCGACGATGTCGACCAGCTTCAACGCGCGCTGCACGGAGGAAATGAGGGTCTGGCGATCCTGTGGCATCTGGCTCCCGCACGGGTGACTATTCGAAACAGGATAGACAGGGGGATCAGAACCGGATAGGGGTTGCGTGGGAGGAATCCCGGGGACGCCTGGCCGCGGTCACACATCTCCACCGCGGTGGAATCCCGGGGCGCTACGCTGAAGCCAGGGAAGGTGCCGATGACGAACAAACCCGTGACGGTCAAGCGTATGAACAAGGCGCTGTACGAGGCGGAGCTCCGCCGCCTGCAAACCGACCTGGTGTCGATGCAGCAGTGGGTCAAGGAATCGGGGGCCCGGGTCGTGGTGATCTTCGAGGGCCGGGACGCGGCCGGCAAGGGTTCCGCGATCAAACGGGTCACCGAGTACCTCAACCCGCGCAGCGCCCGGATCGTGGCCCTGCCGATCCCGACCGAGCGGCAGCGCGGCCAGTGGTATTTCCAGCGGTACGTGGAGCACCTGCCGTCCACGGGCGAGATCGTGCTGATGGACCGGTCCTGGTACAACCGCGCCGGGGTCGAACGCGTGATGAGTTACTGCACGCCCGACGAGTACCGCCGGTTCCTGCACCAGGCGCCCCTGTTCGAGCGGATGCTGGTCGAGGACGGCATCCTGCTGGTCAAGTACTGGTTCTCGGTGTCCGACCATGAGCAGGAGGCTCGGTTCCGGTCGCGGCAGAAGGACCCGATGCGCCGGTGGAAGCTGTCCGAGACCGACCTGCTGTCGATCACGAAATGGGTCGATTACTCCAAGGCGAAGGATGAAATGTTCGTGCACACCGACATTCCCGAGGCGCCGTGGTGGGTGATCGAGAGCGACGACAAGCGCGCAGCCCGCCTGAACATGATCAACCACCTGCTGTCGATCGTGCCGTACGAGCACCGAGAGCCGCCGGCCGTGAAGATCCCGCACCGGCCGACCGGGTCGGACTACGAGCGGCCGCCGCGCGAGCTGAACCGCCCGGTGCGGGACCATGCGGCGGACGTCGCCGTCGCCGCCGGACAGCCGAAACCGCATGGGCAGCCGAAGGTCCCCAAGGCTCCCACGGCTCCCACGGAGTCCACGGAGTCCACGGAGTCCACGGAGTCGACGGACGCGACGCCCTAACGCCGGCGGAGGGTCTTCAGCGCGCGGGCCAGGACCAGCATCGGGCCGGTCAGAGCCTCGAACTCGCGCCCGGTCCGGGGCAGCTGGAGCAGGCCGGTCGCCCGGGAGATGGTGATCGCGTCCACGAACCGGAGCAGGCCCTCCGGGCCGTTCCTCCGTCCGAGACCGGACTGCTTGAGCCCGCCCATCGGCGCGGCGACCGAGGAGAACGACCCGCGGTAGCCCTCGTTCACGTTCACGCTGCCGGCCTCGATCGCCCCGGCCAGTCGCAGGCCGCGCCGGGTCGAGCCGGAGAACACGGAGGCGTTGAGGCCGAACTCGCTGTCGTTGGCGGCGAGGATCGCCTCCTGCTCCGTGTCGAAGACCGAGACCGCGACCACCGGTCCGAACGTCTCTGAGGCGAAGCAGTCCATCGCCGCGGTGACGCCGGTGAGCACGGTCGGTTCGAAGAAGAACGGTCCGAGGTCGGGACGCGCCCGACCGCCCGCCTCGATCGACGCTCCCTTCGCGACGGCGTCCTCGACGTGCGCCCGCACGCGCTCCAGCTGGGCAGGGGAGGTGAGCGAACCGACATCCGCGGAATGGTCGAAGCCGGCGCCGAGGCGGAGGGCGCCGGTGACCCGGCTGAACTCGCGCAGGAACTCCGCGGCGACGCCGCGCTGCACGTAGATGCGCTCGATCGACACGCAGAGCTGGCCCATCGCCGAGAAGCAGGCATTGGCGGCGTCGGCGGCGGCGCGGGCCGGGTCGACGTCGTCGAGCACGATCAGCGGGTTGTTCCCGCCGAGTTCCAGCGACACCCCGGTCAGCTTGCCGGCCGCCTGGACGGCGACCCGGCGCCCGGTCGCGGTCGACCCGGTGAAGCAGACGTAGTCGGCCTCCTCGGTGACGGCGGTGCCGATGACGGCACCCTCGCCGGTGACGACGGCCCACAGCCCGGCCGGGACTCCGGCGTTGATAAACGCCCGGCGGAGGGCGAGGATGCTCAGCGCGCCCTGGTCGTCGGCCTTCTGCACCACGCCGCAGCCGGCGGCGAGGGCGGGGACGACGTCCATCGCGGCGAGGCTGAGCGGGTAGTTCCACGGCGTGATCACCCCGGCCACCCCCTTGGGCCGGTAGCGCACCCGGGTGGTCACCACGAGAGGCAGGGCCGAGTGGCGGCGGCCCCCGCGGAGCACCCCACGGGCGGCGAGGGCGTTGAACCGGGTGACCCCGGCGGCCTGGAAGACCTCCTCGAACGCCTGGCCGCGGGTCTTGCCGGTCTCCGACTGCACCGCGTCCTGGAGCAGCCCGGCGCGGTCGAGGAGCAGGTCGTGGGCGCGCAGCAGCACCCGGCGGCGGTGCGCGAACCCGGCGCGCGACCAGGCGAGCTGGGCCAGCCGGGCGCTGGCGTAGGCATCCTGCACGTCCCGGGGGCTGCTCCGCGGCAGCTCGTGCAGCACCTCACCGGTGAACGGCATGGTCACCGGCACGGTGGTTCCGGTGCTGGCGATGATGTCGCGGTGGGCGTCGGCGATGAACGACGGGGACAGCGGGGAGGCGGACATCCGGCCAGTCTAGGCCGCGGCACTCAGTAGCCGCAGCGGTCGGCGATCCAGGCGTAGAGCCGGGCGCGCAGCGCATCATCGACGGCCAGGTCCCAGTCTCCGGCGCGCTCCGGGGAGCCGGGCCCGGCCGTGACGCGCACGGTGAGCGGGAACACGGTGCCGCGTTTGTCCTCGGCGACGGCGTGCGGGTCGCAGCGGGTCGGGCGCAGGCCCAGCGCGACCCGGGTCGGCGGCGTGGCCGCGTCCACGGTCAGCCCGAGCGGCCAGTCGAGCCCGTCTGCGGAGGCGAGGAGCGGCGTCGAGCCTGCCCGGTCGACGGTGACGGCGCCCGGCGCGCCGGTCGGGGTGAGCGTGAGGTCGAGCCAGGCGGCGGAGGCCGGCCCCGCGCCGTCGACGCGGAGCTCCGGGGCCACATCGATGCGGAGCAGCCGGGTCAGCGCGCCGGCCAGGCAGTCCTCGCCCTCGATCCGGTCGAGGGCCCCGGTGTCGTCCGTCGCGGGCACCGTCGCTGTGCTGGTGCTGGTGCTGGTGCCGGCGCCGGCACCCGGCTCGGCCCAGGCGAGGGTGACCGTGTCCGTCGGTGTCGGCATCAGTGCCGGCGGCAGCAGTGTCGGTGTCGGTTGCGGCGGTGTCGGTGACGTCGCTGCCGGCGACGGCGCGCAGACGGCGGCGGCCAGGCGCACCCGCAGATCGCGGGTCAGTCCCGGTTCGAGCCGCAGCCCGCCGGACCAGCCTGCTGCGGCGGTGAACCGGCTGGAATCGAAACGGGCGGAGCGCAGGTCGAGCGGCGCCCGGGCGGCATTGCTGACGCTGAGCTCGAGCACCCGGTCTGCGTAATCGAACCGGGTCTGGTAGATCCGCACGGTCACACCGGGCGGCAGGCCGGCCGGGGCGGCAACCGGGGTCGCACCCGTGATGGTCGGCGTTCCGGGCCGGTCGGGCGCGCTCACGCAACCGGACGTGCCGGCGAGGAGGCCGGCGAGCAGCAGCAGCACCGGCATCCGGGTGGACACCAGGGGCCGACGGCGCTCTGGCACGGGCTACCTCGGGGAGATGCCCAGGCTGCGGCCGGACAACCCGCGGGCGCGGGTGGCGAGCCGGTCGGCGACGGCCTGGATGGCGATGGCCGCCGGGTCGAGCGGATCGCCCAGCACGACCGGCAGCCCGGTGTCGCCGCCGCTGCGCAACGGCACGCTGAGCGGCACCTGGGCGAGCAGCGGCACGGGGGACTCCTGGCCCGCGCCGAGCCGGCGGGCCACCTCGGCGCCGCCGCCGGAGCCGAAGATGTCCAGGACGGTGCCGTCGGGCTGCACGATCCCGGCCATGTTCTCGATCACGCCGTAGATCGTCTGCCCGGTCTGCCTGGCCACCACGCCGCTGCGTTCGGCGATGTCGGCGGCGGCCGGCTGCGGGGTGGTGACGACGATGACGTCGGCCTGGGGGAGCAGCTGGCCGACCGAGATGGCCACGTCGCCGGTGCCCGGCGGCAGGTCGAGCAGCAGGATGTCGAGGTCGCCGAAGTACACCTCGGTGAGGAACTGGTTGATCGTGCGGTGCAGCATCGGGCCGCGCCAGGCGACGGCCACGGAGGAGTCGTCGACGAACATGCCGATCGAGATGACCTTCACGTCGAAGGCGATCGGCGGCAGGATCATGTCGCCGACCTGGGTGGGCTTGACCGCGGTGCCCTTCTCGCTGCCGGGAGCCGGCGGCCCGACCAGGCCGAGCAGCCCGGGGATGGAGAACCCGTAGACATCCGCGTCGACGACGCCGACCCGGAGTCCCCGCGCCGCGAGCGCGACGGCGAGGTTCGCGGTGATCGTGGACTTGCCGACGCCGCCCTTGCCGCTGGTGATGGCGTAGACCCGGGTCAGCGAGTCAGGCCCGAACTGGCTGGTGCGCGCGCCCTGGCCGCCGCGAAGCTTCTCGGTCATGGCGCGGCGCTGCTCGCGGGTCATCACGGTGACGTCCACGCTCACCCGGCCGGGCCCGGCGACGGACTCGGCCGCCTCACGCACGTCGCGCTCGATCTGCCGTGCCGCCGGGCAGCCGGCGATGGTCAGCCGGAGGCCGACCGTGGTGTGGCCGGCGGCATCCACCTCGACCCCCGCGACCATGTCGAGCTCGGTGATCGGGCGGCGGATCTCGGGGTCGATCACCCGGACGAGGGCGGCGAGCACCCCGTCGCGGGTGCGCTGGGCGTCACTCACTCCGGGGACGCTCCTCACGGCGGCGTTCGGACACCGGGTCGTGGTCGTGGTCGCGCTCACCCTTGCGGGCGCGCTTGCGTTCGCGCTTGTCCTGGTCTTCGCGTTCCTCGAGGTTCTCGAGCAGCGACCGCAACTCCGCGCGGAGGAAGTCCCTGGAGGCCAGGTCCTTCATACCCAGGCGCAGCGCGACGACCTCGCGGGCGAGGTATTCGGTGTCGGCCAGGTTGCGTTCGGCGCGCTGCCGGTCCTGCTCGAACTGCACCCGGTCGCGGTCGTCCTGCCGGTTCTGCGCGAGCAGGATCATCGGCGCCGCGTAGGACGCCTGCATCGACAGGACCAGAGTCAGTGCGATGAAGCCGAGCGACACCGAGTCGAAGCGCCAGGCCGCGGGAGCCAGTGTGTTCCAGGCGATCCAGCCGACGGCGAAGAAGGTCAGGCCGAGCAGGAACCACGGGGTGCCCATGCCCCGGGCGATGGCCTCGGTGAACCGGCCGAACCGGTCGCTGCTCGGTCGGTTGCGGTCGCGGGTGCGCTTTCGGCCCAGGGCGGCCGTGCGGAGGCCCTTGGGCGAGTCGAGACGGAGATCCGATCGGTTAGCTCGGGCCATTGCCGGTCCTCCGTCCGTGGCTCAGCGGGATGCTTCCCGTGCTCAGTTCGGTGCGGGCCGCGGCCCGGCGGCGCACGTCGTCGTTCCCGTCGTGACTTCGCCAGTCGTCGGGCAACAGATAGTCGAGGACATCGTCAATCGTCACCACCCCGACGAGTCGGTGGTTGTCGTCGACGACCGGCACGGAGACGAGGTCGTAGCTGGCGAGGATGCGGGTGACCTCCGCGGCCGAGGTGTCCGCGGTGACGGGGTCGAGACCCTGATCGAGCAGCGTGCCCAGGCGTTCGTGGGGCGGGTAGCGCAGCATCCGCTGGAAGTGCACCATGCCCAGGAAGCGGCCGGTCGGCGGCTCGTAGGGTGGCAGGGTCACGCAGATCGCCGCGCCGAGGGCGGGGGCCAGGTCGTGGCGGCGGATCAGGGCGAGGCCCTCGGCGACCGTGGCGTCGGCGGAGACGATGATCGGCTCCGTCGTCATCAGGCCGCCGGCGGTGTCGGGGGCGTAGGTGAGCAGGAAGCGCACATCGTCGGCCTCCTCCGGCTCCATCAGGTCGAGCAGCTGCTCGCCGTGCTCCTCCGGCAGCTGCGCGATCAGGTCGGCGGCGTCGTCGGGCTGCATGTGATCGAGCACGTCGGCCGCGCGGGCGTCGCCGAGCCGGGTGAGGATGCCCACCTGCTCGCGCTCGGGCATCTCCTCAAGCACGTCGGCGAGACGGCCGTCGGGCAGTTCCCCTGCCACCTCATACATGCGCTCCTGCGGCAGGTCGAGCAGGGTGTTGGCGAGGTCGGCGGGCTTGAGGTCGGAGTAGGTGGCGATGAGCTGCTCGGCGGACTGGGCCTGGCCGACCGTGGCGTGCTCGCGCACCTCACCCCAGGCGGCGAACGCCGTGGCGCCCTTCGCGAACAGGGACAGGCTCGTCTTGGGCCGGCGCACGAAGAGCTGGCTGATCGCCCAGCCGCCCTGGGCGGACTCCTCGATCGAGACGTCCTCGACGGTGGCCTCGCCGGAGCCGTCGTTGAAGACCACGGTACGGCCGAGCATCTCGGCGATCACCCGCACCTCGCCGCCGCGCTGCTCGAACCGGCGCACGTTGATCAGGCCGGTGGTGATGATCTGGCCGGAGCCGATGCTGGTCACCCGGCTTATCGACACGAACACGCGTCGTTTGCCCGGGATCTCCACGATCAGGCCGACCACGAGGGGCGGGTCGTTTTTTCGGTAGACCACCAACACGTCGCGAACCTTGCCGACGCGGTCGCCCGCGGGGTCGAAGACGGTACACCCGGCCAAACGGGCAACGAAGACTCTGGTGGCACTCACAGTACAAATCTAGGCTACCTTCAGGGGATAACGGTGCTGTGGGAGAATGGCGGCATGAGCAACCAGAGCCCCTTCGGCGCCCGAGGCCCCGCACTCTTCCCCGTTCTGCCCAAGGGCGAGGTGCTCGCGACGTACGAAACCTACTTCGAGGCGCAGGCCGCGGTGGACACGCTCGCGAAGGCGGACTTCCCGGTCAAGAAGCTTTCCATCGTCGGAAACGACCTGAAAAGCGTCGAGCGGGTGACCGGCAAGCTCACCTGGGGTCGGGTCGCGCTCGCCGGGGCGGCCTCCGGCGCCTGGCTCGGGGTCTTCTTCGGGCTGCTCTTCTTCATCTTCTCGCCCGCCGGTGCCGGCCTGCCGTTCGTGCTCGCCGCGGTGCTGATCGGCGCCGGATTCGGCATGCTGTTCGGGGTCGTCAGCTACGCGCTCAACCGCCGCCGCCGCGACTTCACCTCGACCATGCAGGTCATCGCGAGCAACTACCAGGTGATCGTGGATGCGGCGCTGGTCAACCGGGGACGCAACCTGCTCGCCGGGCACGCCGAGGCAGGCGCCGAGGCGCCGGCCGCGCCGCATCCGTCGGAGCCCCCGCGCAGCGCCGACCCGGTGACCCCGCCGGCCCCGGAGGTCTGACGCTCCCGCCCTTCGGCAACTGTTGCCGGGGCGGACAGTTGTGGCCCGCACACCGGCAGCAGTTGTCCGCACCGGCAACATTTCTGACCGGGGCGGGGCGGTGAGGAGGGCGGTCCTCAGACGGTGAGGGCGGCGATCCAGGCCTCGACGTCGGCCGAGGTGCGCGGGATGCCCGCGGACAGGTTCTCGGGGCCGTCGACGGTGATCAGGATGTCGTCTTCGATCCGCACGCCGATGCCGCGGAACTCGGCCGGCACGGTGAGGTCGTCGGGCTGGAAGTACAGTCCGGGCTCGATCGTGAACACCATGCCGGGTTCGATGACGCCGTCCATGTACATGTCGCGGCGCGCCTGGGCGCAGTCGTGCACGTCGAGACCGAGGTGGTGGCTGGTGCCGTGGACCATGTAGCGGCGGTGGTGGCCGTTGTCGGGCAGCAGCGCCTCCTCGGCGGAGACAGGCAGCATGCCCCACTCCGCGGTGCGACGGGCGATCACGACCATGGCCGCGGCGTGCACATCGCGGAACACCGCGCCGGGCCGGGCGACGGCGAACGCGGCATCCGCTGCCTCGCGCACGGCGTCGTAGACCATGCGCTGCACGGGCGTGAACGTGCCGTCGACCGGGAGGGTGCGGGTGATGTCGGCCGTGTAGTAGCTGTCGACCTCGACCCCGGCGTCGAGCAGGATCAGGTCACCCGGGGTGACCGGCCCGTCGTTGCGGGTCCAGTGCAGGATGCAGGCGTGGGCACCGGACGCCGCGATGGTGTCATAGCCGACCGCGTTGCCGTCGGAGCGGGCACGGGTGTTGAACACACCCTCGACGAGGCGTTCGCCGCGGAGGTGGGAGCTGGACCGGGGAAGGTCGCGGATGACGTCGTCGAAGCCGTGCGCGGTGGCCGCCACGGCGAGGCGCATCTGGGCGATCTCGTAGGAATCCTTGACCAGGCGCAACTCGGAGAGGTCCCGGGCGAAGTGGTCGTCGGGTTCGTGCTCGGCGTTGATCTCCAGGCTGAACGGGGAGTCTGACGCGTTGGTGGTGAGCACCTTCTCGGCGGCGAAACGCAGCCGGGCCTCGTCGACCTCGTCGGTGAAGAACGGGTCCGCCTCGCGCACGACGACGGTCTCGCTGTCCACGGCCTCGAGCACGGCGGACAGGCCGGCGATGCCGCGCACCCGCAGGGCGAGGTCGGCGGCGACCTGGGCGATCGACGGGCGCGGGCCGATCCAGAACTCGCCGATGTCGGGGTTGGCGTAGAACTCGTCGGAGTCGCGCCCGGCGCGCTCCCGGAAGTAGAGCGTGGCGTCGTGGCCGGTCTCGGTCGGTTCGAGGACCAGCACGGCGCCCGGCTCGGAGTCGCTGCCCCAGCCGGTGAGGTGCGCGAAGGCGGAATGCGCGCGGAACGCGTAGTCGGTGTCGTTGGAGCGCTGCTTGAGCCGGCCGGCCGGGATGATCAGCCGGGTTCCCGGGTACATCGCGGAGAGCCTGGCCCGGCGGGCGGCCGCGAACGGGGCCTGCTCCCGGGCGGGCGGCGGTTCGGCGGTGCGCTCGGCCCAGGAACTGGAGATATAGGCCTTGAAACCGGCCGACCCGGGCGTCGTGGACCGGTTCTCGTTCGATCGGGGGGCAGGGGTGATCGCGGATTCGTTGGGGTTGGCCATGCGCCCATTGTCCCATTCCCGGCCGGGCGCGCGCTGTGGGCTGTCCGGGGGGAGGTCAGCGGGGCGAAAGGGTCGCGACGATCGGGCGGTGATCGCTGCCCGCGGCATCCTCTGACTCGATCACGCTCATGCTGTCGGTCTGCCAGTTCGGCGTCGAGAGCACATGGTCGATCGGGCTGCCGAGCAGGGGAGGAACGAACGTCGGCCAGGTGCCCACCGCCCCGGACCCGGCGGCCAGCGCCGCGTCCCGGCAGTCACCGAGCACGGCCGAGCCGGAAGATTCCCGTCCGGACATATGGTCGACCGTGGAGTTGAAGTCCCCGGCCATGATCACATTCTCAGCCGTGCACTGGCGGGCCAGCCAGTCGAGGTCCGAGCGCCAGTTCGACATCTCCCAGTTGATCGGGGCGACGGCGTGCACCGCGATGATGGTGGGCCTGGAGGCATCGACGGGCCGGGCGACGACGGTCGGAAGCACATTGGTGTTGCCGGGAGGGCCGGAACCCGCGGCGCTGCTCACGGTGTAATCACCGAGGTCGGGGCTGATCAGCAGGGTGGTCGACCGTGCCTTGGAGACCAGGTCGAACGCGATGGTGTGCACCCACATCGGCCGTCCGGCCTCCCGCATCGCCTCGGCGACCTTCACTCCGGTGGCCTCGGTCGTCTCCGGGAGGGTGACGATGTCGGCGCCGCGGTCGATCGCGAGCCGGGCGATCGCCGCCGCCCCCGGTTCGTCACCGAGGGTGTTCCAGCTGAGCACGGTGACGTCGCCGGTGGTGCCGGCGGATGCCGGGGGCCGCTCGGCCGCCGACGCCGGCTGCACGCCGATCCCTCTGGCGGCAAGCACGGCGGCGTTGCCGACCCCGAAGAGGAGCAGCAGCACGGCGAGGGACCCGGCCAGGCGTCGCAGCGGCCGGATCGCGGCGAGCAGGGCCAGCACGACCATTCCGGCAGCGGCGACGGCCACGCCCAGTCCGCGCAGGGAGACGGCGTGGGCGAAGACCCAGCTGTTCTGCAGGCCGAACGACTGCGGCCAGCCGACGGCGAACAACGCGAGGGCGGAGCCGCCGAGGACGAGGGCGGTGAGGATTCTGGGCAGCATGGAGTGACCATGCTAGGCGACCCGGCTGGGCGACGCCTCTGCCCGGCCCAACTAGCATGGGGGAATGGCAGGCGAACGGCGATTCAGGGGTCCCATCGACCTGCACACCCACTCGAGCGTGTCCGACGGCACCGAGACCCCGGCCCAGCTCGTGCGGGCCGCGGCCGATGCGGGGATCGGCACGATGGCCCTGACCGATCACGACTCGACCGCGGGCTGGTTCGAGGCGGCGGCGACGGCGCGCACGATGGGGATCACCCTCATTCCCGGAATGGAATTCAGCACCAGGGTTTTCTTCGCCAGCGTGCACCTGCTCGCCTACCTGTTCGACCCGTCCGACGCCGGCATCGTCGCCGAGACCTCCCGGGTGCGACAGGCCCGACTCGTGCGCGCCGAACAGATGGTGGAGAGGATCGGGGCAGACTACGCGCTGACCTGGGAGGACGTGCTCGCCCAGACCACCCCGGATGCGACCGTCGGCCGTCCGCACATCGCCGACGCCCTGGTGGCGCGCGGCCTCGCGCTCACCCGGAGCGAGGCGTTCGCCGGGATCCTGCACTGGGATGCGGGTTACTACCAGCCGCACTACGCTCCGGACCCGCTGCGCGCGATCGAGCTGGTGCGCGCGGCCGGGGGAGTTCCGGTCATCGCGCATCCGGCGACCCGGGGCGTCCAGGACGTGATCCCGGAGGCCCGGCTGAAACGGCTCGTCGAGGCCGGACTGTTCGGGCTGGAGCTGGAGCACCGGGAGAACAAGCCGGCCGCGAAGGCCCGGCTCTACGAGCTCGCCGCGAAGTACGGTCTGTTCGTCACGGGCTCGAGCGACTACCACGGCGCGGGCAAGCCCAACCGGCTGGGGGAGAACACGACGGCGCCGGAGGTGCTGGAGGCGTTGATCGCCCAGGGCACCGGCTCGGAGCCGGTCTTCGGTTAGCCCGCCGGGGTCGAACTCGTCCACCGGGGACGGGCTCGACCCGGCGGTTCAGCTGGCGGTGCCGGACTGCGGTGCGCTGCGGCGGGTGCGGCTGCGACGCCGCGGGGCGCTGTTGCCGTCGTGGTGCTCGGCGCCGCCGCCGTCGTGGGTGCCGGCCGCGGGGGTGGCGGCCGGGGCATCCGGGTTCGTGGACTGGCCGACCCGGGTGCGGTTGCGTCCGCGACCGGCGCGGTCGCCGCCCTGGTCACCCGCACCGGAGCTCGCACCGGCGCTCGCACCGGCGCTCGCACCGGCACTGACGCCGGCGCCGACGGATGCCGGGCGACCCGAGCCGGAGCGGCCGGAATCGGAGCGGCCGGCGCCCGAACGTCCGGAGTCGGAGCGACCGGAGCCCGAACGGCCCGAGTCCGACCGGCCGGAGCCGGAGCGACCCGAGTCGGAACGGCCGGCACCGGCCGGCGCCTCGCGGACCGGCGACGCGCGGAGGCGACCCTTCGACCCGGTCGGGATGTTCAGGTCGGTGAAGAGGTGGGGCGACGAGGAATACGTCTCCATCGGCACGGGCGTGCCGAAGTCGAGCGCGTTGTTGATCAGCGTCCACTTGTGCATGTCGTCCCAGTCGACGAAGGTGACGGCGATGCCGGTCTTGCCCGCGCGCCCGGTGCGGCCGACGCGGTGCAGGTACGCCTTCTCGTCCTCGGGGATGGTGTGGTTGATCACGTGGGTGACGTCCTCGACGTCGATGCCGCGAGCGGCGACATCCGTAGCGATCAGGATGTCCTTCTTGCCGGCCTTGAACGCGGCCATCGCGCGTTCGCGCTGTTCCTGGTTGAGGTCGCCGTGCACGGCGGTGGCGTTGAAGCCGCGGTCGCCGAGTTCCTCGACGAGTTTGGCGGCGGCGCGCTTGGTGCGGGTGAAGATCACGGTCTTGCCGCGGCCCTCGGCCATCAGGATCCGGCCGATCACCTCGTCCTTGTCCATGTTGTGCGCGCGGTAGACGAGGTGCTCGATGTTAGCCTGCATCAGGCCCTCGTCGGGGTCGCTCGCCCGGATGTGGATCGGCCGGTTCATGAACCGGCGGGCGAGGGCCACGATCGGGCCGGGCATCGTCGCCGAGAACAGCATCGTGTGGCGGGTCGAGGGGGTCTGCGAGAACAGCTTCTCGATGTCGGCGAGGAAGCCGAGGTCGAGCATCTTGTCGGCCTCGTCGAGCACCATCTCGCTCACGTTGGCGAGGCTGAGCAGGCGTTGGCTGGCAAGGTCGAGCAGACGGCCGGGGGTGCCGACCACGATCTGGGCGCCGGCCTTGAGCTGTTCGATCTGGCCCTCGTAGGCCTTGCCGCCGTAAATGGAGACGATCTTCGTGTCGCGGTTGCGGGCGGCGAGTTCGAGGTCTTCGCTGACCTGCACGCACAGCTCGCGGGTCGGCACGACGACGAGCGCCTGCACTCCCGGTGCGGGGTTGAGGCCGAGGCGCTGGATCAGCGGGAGGCCGAAGCCGAAGGTCTTCCCGGTTCCCGTCTTGGCCTGGCCGATGATGTCCTGGCCGCTGAGGGCGAGGGGGATGGTCTGGACCTGGATGGGGAAGGGCTCGAGGATGCCTTTATCGGCGAGGGCCTGGACCATGTCCTGGTCGATATTAAGTTCGGAGAAAGTCACGAATGTTTGCCTGTCATTAGCTGGATGCGTTGAATGCGCCCGTTTTCTGCCTCGGGCACCGGCCACCGATCCATGCCGATGGCGTGGTCCAACCTTACCGGGCGACCCCTGTGAACTTGATGAGGCGCTCCGCGGGGACCCGCACTGTCCTATGCTGGGCGTGTGATCTCGTGGCTCGATCGGCGCGCCAAGCGTGTGGAGATCCCTCGTCCGTCGACCAGGGGAGCACGTCTGTCGACCACCAAGGTGGACATCGCCGACCTGACCCCCGAGTTGCTTCCCTACCTCGGCCAGGCGGCATATTTCGAACTGGGAATGTTCGAGAACCTCGCCCAGGCGATCAGGCTCGCCCCCGACCTTGACTCCAAGGAGGGGCTGAGCGCGGCCGCAGGCCGGGCGCTCGCCAAGCACCAGGGTCTCGTCGCCGAGATCCGCCGGCGCGGCGGGGAACCCTCCGAGGTGATGGCGCCGTTCGTGCCCGCCCTCGACGGCTTCCGGGCGAAGACCATGGGGGCGGACTGGCACGAGCTGCTGCTCAGCTGCTACCTGGCTGGCGGCCTGCTCGACGACTTCTTCATCCGGCTGTCCGACGGATTGCCCGGCGACGTCGGCCCGAGGGTCGCGCACCTGCTCGGCCAGGGCGCGGGCACCGACGTGCTCGTGAAGCATCTGAAGGCCGCCATCGACGTCAGCCCCGGACTCGGCTCGCACCTGGCCCTCTGGGGGCGCCGCCTGGTCGGCGACACCCTGCTCGTGGCGCGGTCGGCGATCCCGGCCGCCGTGCCGGCGGACGGTGCGTCGGTGCTTGCTCACGGCACGATGCCCGCTCACGGCCCGGCATCCGCTCACGGCGAGGCGCAGATCGAACCCGTCTTCACCGAACTCATCGCGGCGCACACGCGCCGGATGGACGGGCTCGGCCTCACCGCCTGACCGGCGACACCGAGCGGTCGCCGAACAGGGTCAGGCGTGCCCGAACAGGGTCAGGCGTGCCCGGGGTGCCCGGTCTTCATCAGCGTGTGCAGCATCCGCCGGTCGCCCTGCGAGCGCGAGCGGCCCAGCTGGAGGTCGGCGGCAACGGATGCGAGCGCGGCGAGGCCGAGGGACACCCACCAGATCCAGCCGCCGTCCCACGCCCAGCCGAGCCAGGTCAGCGCCACCCAGGCGACCGACGCGACGGCCGTGCCGACGGCCGGCACCAGCACGGAACCGTGACTGTGCCGCCCGGGCAGCAGATATCGGGCCGCGAGCCCGAGCAGCGTGCCGCCCAGGGCGACGAAGAGGAGCTCCATGGCTGGTTAGGCCACGAAACCGACGCGGCGGGAGGTCTCGGCGCCCAGCTCGACATACGCCAGCCCGATCGTGGGGACGATGTAGACCCGGCCCTTGCTGTCGGAGAGCTTGAGGTAACCGGTCTGCCCGGCGAGGGCGGCAGCGACCGTTTCCTCGATCTCGTTCGCGGGCTGCGAGGTCTCGAAGCCAATCTCCCGGGGAGAGTTGAAGATGCCAATGCGGATATCCACCAGATGCGCCTTTCGTTGCCTAAGCGCCCAGATTACGACAGAACGACCCACCCTCCCGACATCGTTCACTGTCGGCGCAACCGGCTAGCTTTGAAAACGTGACAACCCTGGGATTCGCGCAGCGCACCGACACCGATTCCGCCGCCGATGGAGCCGCGAACCCGGCCGGGTCCGGCCCGTTCAGCCGGGAATCCGGGCCGAACCCGGTCGGCCTCGACGAGGTGCAGCGCGCCGTGGTCTCCCTCGCCGACGGCGTCTCGGCGGCCGTGATCGGCGCGCCGGGCACCGGCAAGACCACGGCCCTGGTCGAACTCGTCGCCGACCGGGTGCTGCAGCGCGGCTACTCGCCGAGCGAGGTGCTCGTGCTGGTGCCCACCCGCACCGGGGCCACCGCCCTGCGTGACCGTCTCGCCCTGCGGCTGGGGGTGCCCACCAACGGCCCTCTCGCCCGGACCGCCAATTCGGTGGCGTTCCAGATCGTGCGGGACGCCGTGGCCCGCGCCGGCGGCCCCGCCCCGACCCTGCTCACCGGTGGCGAGCAGGACCAGATCATCGCCGAGCTCCTCGAGGGTCACCGGCTGGACCGGTCCGGCCCCGACTGGTCGGCCACCCTGGGCGCCGACGTGCGCGCCCTGCGCGGTTTCCGCACGGAGCTGCGCGACCTGATGATGCGCGCCGTCGAATACGGCGTGACCGCGGACGCCCTGGCCGGGCTCGGCCGCAGCAACGACCGGCCGGAGTGGGTGGCCGCCGCCGAGTTCATCCGCGGCTACGAAGACGTGAAGGACCAATCCAGGCCCGGCCAGTACGACTCGACCGAGCTGGCGCAGTTCGCCGCCGCCGTGGTGGCGGAGGCCCCGGCCGGACCTGCCGGGGCCGCCGCGATCGGCGCGCTCGCCGGGCTGCGCCTGATCGTGCTCGACGACGCCCAGGAGCTCACCCAGGGCGTCCTGACCCTGATCCGCCAGTTCGCGGCCCGCGGGGTGGCCATCGTCGCCGTCGGCGACCCCGACATCAGCACCGGGTCCTTCCACGGCGCCCACCCGGATGCCCTCGGCCGGCTCTCGACCTACCTGGGCGGCATCCCGGTGACCACCCTGGTCCTCGGCACGGTCTACCGGCACGGCGACGCTATCCGCCAGGTGGTGCGCGGGATCAGCCATCGGATCGGCGCCGCGGCCGCCGGCATCCAGCGCGCAGCGGCCGTCCCGGGCGTCGCGGCGGCAGGGGAGGAGCCCGACGCGCCCGCCGTGCAGGCGATCCTCGCGACCAGCCCGGCCGATCAGCTCGCGGTCGTCGCCCGCCGCCTCCGCGAAAGGCACCTGCTCGGCGGCATCCCGTGGGGCCGGATGGCGGTCATCGCTCGCAGCGGCTCCCTGGTGCCGTCGCTTTCCCGCGGCCTCGCCGCGCTCGAGGTGCCGACCCAGGTGTCGAGCGCGCAGACCGCGCTGCGCGACGAATACGCGGTGCGTGCGTTCATTCTCGCCCTCGAGATCACCCTGGGACGCAAGACCCTCGACGCCACGACGGCAGTCGACCTGCTCCGCGGCCCGCTCGGCGGCCTCGACCCGATCACGCTGCGCCGTCTCAAAGCGGCACTGCGCCAACAGGACCTGCGCCAAGAGGACCTGCGCCAACAGGACCTGCGCAAACAAGAACTCAGCCAACAAGAACTCAGCCAACAGGAACTCAGCCGGGACGACCTGCCCGCAGGCGGCCCGCGCAGCGCGGACGAACTGCTCGTCGACGCCCTGGCCGACCCCGGGCTGCTGGGCGGAATCGACAACCGCACCGCCCGCCGGGCGGCGAGCTGCGGCGAAAGCCTGCGCGCGGCGGCCGTCGAATACGACGCCGGCGCCACGATCGAGGAACTCCTCTGGGGACTCTGGCAGCGCAGCGGCCTGGCCAGGGAATGGCACGACCAGGCCGCCGGCACCGGCATCGTGGCCGACGAGGCCAACCACAACCTCGACGCCGTGGTCGCGCTGTTCTCCGCCGCCCAGCGCTACGTGGAGCGCACCCCGGCCGCCCCGCCGGTCTTATTCCTCGAACACCTCGTCGACACCGACGTGCCCGAGGACACCCTGGCTCCGCGCGCGCTCGGCGACGCGGTCGTCGTCTCCACCCCGAGCGGACTGATCGGCCGCGATTTCGACCTCGTCGTCATCGCCGGGGTGCAGGCGAACGTCTGGCCCGACCTGCGCATCCGCGGCTCGCTGCTGGGCGCCGGCGACCTGGCGGCGCTCGCCGCCGGCCTCGTGCCGCAGCCGGGCGGGGAGCGCACCGCCGTGCTGCACGACGAACTGCGGATGTTCGCCCAGTCCGCCAGCCGCGCCCGCACCGAGCTGCTCGTCACCGCCGTCGACAATGAGGACAACGAGCCGTCGGTGTTCCTGCGGCTGCTGCCGGACGCCGTTTCGACCGGCGACCTCGACTCCGGCGACGCCAGCCGCTACCCGTTGTCGCTGCGCGGCCTGGTCGGCCGGCTCCGCCGCGACCTCACCCGGTTCGGCGGCGTTTCCGGGCCCGGCGACGAGGCCACGGACCGGGCAACGGAGGCGGCGGCCACCCTCGCCCGGCTCGCCCGGGAGGGGGTGGCCGGTGCGGCCCCCGGCGAGTGGTACGGCCTCACCGATCCGAGCACCGTGCGCCCGCTCAACGACCCGGAGGCCGGCGACGGGCCGGTGCGGGTCTCGCCGTCCCGGATGGCCGCGTTCGAAACCTGTCCGCTGCACTGGGCGATCGGGCAGGTCGGCGGCGGCACGTCGAACACCGCCGCCAACCTCGGCACGATCATCCACAAGGTGCTGGAGGAATCCACCGACCGCAGCCCCGACGCCCTCTGGCAGGCCGTCGACGCCCGCTGGAACGAACTGCACTTCGACGCCGACTGGCAGTCACGGCTGCAGAAGGTCGAGGCGCGGGTGCTCACCGACCGGCTCGCCTCGTACCTGCTCGACTTCGAGCACACCGGCGGTGCCCTGCTCAGCGCCGAGGGCACCTTCGCGCTCGACGTGGACGGCGCGGTGCTCTCCGGCACGGTCGACCGGGTGGAACGGCTCCGCGACGGGCGGGCCGTGATCGTCGACCTGAAGACCGGCCGCGGCGACCCCATCAGCGACGCCGGCGTGGCGGAGCATCCGCAGCTCGGCGCCTACCAGCTGGCCTTCACCGAGGGCGCCATCGACGGCATCCCGCCCGGCACTCCGCTGGCCGGCGCGCGCCTGGTGATCGTCTCCTCCGGCACGGTCAAGCAGAACTACCGCAACCCGACCCAGCCGGCCTTCACCCCCGACGAGCTGGGCGCCTTCCGCCGCCGGGTCGGTGAGGACGCCGCAGGGATGGGCGCGGCCACCTTCGTCGCCGAAATCAGTTCCCACTGCCTCGACCCGCGCTCGCACGGGTCCTGCCGAATCCACGTCATCAAGCAGGTCAGCTCATGAACGCACCCCTTTCCGCCGCGCAGAAACCCGCCGCCCGGAACCCCGCCGCCTGGAGCCCCGCCGCCACAGCCCCGGTCACCCGGATCTCGGCCGTCCAGATCGCCGAAGCGCTGGAGATGTTCCCGCCGACCGTCGAGCAGCAGGCCGTGATCGAGGCCCCGCTCGCCCCCACCCTCGTCGTGGCGGGCGCGGGCAGCGGCAAGACCGAGACGATGGCGAACCGGGTGCTTTGGCTGCTCGCCAACGGGCACGCCAGGCCCGACCAGATCCTCGGCCTCACCTTCACCCGCAAGGCGGCCGGCGAACTGGCCGAACGGATCGGCAAGCGGATCGACCAGCTCGACGCGAAGGGCCTGCTGCCGCGGGGCGAACCGGCCGGGCCCGACGGGCCGCCCGCCGACTCGCCGCCGACAGACTCGCCGCCGACAGACTCGCCGCCAACAGACTCCACCGACCTGTTCAACAGCCCCACCGTCTCCACCTACAACTCGTTCGCCAGCCGCCTGTTCACCGACAACGCCCTGCTCCTCGGCCGGGAACCCGAATCGGTGCTGCTCAGCGAGACCAGCGCGTGGCTGCTCGCCCGGCGGGTCGTGGTCGAACACGGCGACCACCGGCTCGTCCCGTTCGGCAAGAGCGTCGACGCGGTGACGGATGCCGTGCTCGCGTTCAGCCGGGCCCTCGCCGAAAACCCGCCCCCGGTCATCCCGGGCCGGCCGGCCGCCGGCCACGACCTGGCCGGACTGGCCGACGGTTTCGCCTACCTGCGCGACCTGCCCTTCGGCAACCCGCGCAAGAAGATCCCCTACGCCTCGGTCGACGAGTCGCTGGCCGCCGTCGGGCCGCTGCCGGTGCTGTTCGAACTGGCCGAACGGTACTGCAGCGAAAAACGCCGGCTCGGACTGATCGAGTTCTCCGACCAGGTGGCGCTCGCGCTGCAGGTCTGCCAGAAGGTGGAGAAGGTCGTCACCCGCTACCGCGACCAGTACCGGGTGGTGCTGCTCGACGAATACCAGGACACCTCCGTGCTGCAGACCGAGCTGCTGCACACCCTGTTCGCGCGTCATCCGGTGATGGCCGTCGGCGACCCGCACCAGTCCATCTACGGCTGGCGCGGGGCCAGTTCCGCCAACCTGCTCGGCTTCTCGCAGAGCTTCGCGGGCCTCTCCAACGCCGAGGCCCCGTCGATGTCGCTCTCCTACACCTGGCGCAACCCGGTGACGGTGCTGGGCGCGGCCAACGCGCTCGTGGCGCCGCTGAGCGACGCGCTGCGAGCCCGGCCCGACGGCATCCAGGTGGACACGCTCAAGGTGCCGGCCGGCAAGGAGACCGGCACGGTCGAGGCCTGGATGAGCGAGACCATCGCCGAGGAGGCCCGCACGCTCGCCCGCTGGTTCGCCCAACGGCTCGCCCCGGGCGGGGACCACTCCGGGGCCATGCTGTTCCGGGCCCGCCGGGAGATGGAGTTCTTCGCGGAGGTGCTGCGGGAGAACGGGGTGCGCGCGCACGTGCTCGGCCTCGGCGGGCTGCTGTCCACGCCCGAGGTCACCGATGTCGTCAGCGTGCTGCGCGTCGTGGCCGACCCGGCGTCCGGCAGCGAACTCGTGCGGCTGCTCAGCGGCGGCCGCTACCGGGTGGGCCCGCGCGACCTGCAGCAGCTCGCCGCGGTGGCGCGCTGGCTGGCCGCCCACGACTGGGCCCAGCAGGCGGTCACCGACGAACTCAAGGCCAGGATGCGGGCATCCGTCGCCGTCGACGAGGGTGCCTCCCTCGTCGACGCCCTCGACTTCGTGGCGGCGGCGCCCGACCGGCACGGGCAGCTCGCCGGTTTCAGCGAGCCGGGCCTGGCCCGGCTGCGCGCCGCCGGCCGCCAGCTCGCCTGGCTCCGCTCCCGGGCCGGCCTGCCCCTGCTCGACTTCGTGCGGCTGATCGAACAGGAGACCCTGCTCGACGTCGAACTGATCGCCAACGAGGCGAACGGCCTGGGACTGGCCAACCTGTACGCCTTCCATGACACCGTGTCCGCGTTCCTCGCCAGCGACGAGATCGGCAGCCTGGCCGGCTTCCTGCGCTGGCTGGCGCGCGCGGAACGTGCCGACGACCTGGGCCCCCGGGTCGAGCCGTCGGAGAAGGGAACCGTGCAACTGCTCACCGTGCACGGCGCCAAGGGACTCGAATGGGACTACGTCGCCATCCCCAACCTCACCGAGAAGAGCCTGCCGGCCCAGACCCGGGAGGGCGCAGGCTGGCTGCGCTTCGGCGAACTGCCCTACCCGTTCCGCGGCGACCGCGCAGAACTCCCCGAGCTGCACTGGCACGGGCACGAGACCCAGCTGTCGTTCGACCTGGAATTCACGGCCTACAAGGAGCAGCTCGCCGCCCGCCACGACGATGAGGAACGCCGGCTGATCTACGTCGCGACCACCAGGGCCCAGCGCGAGCTACTGCTCACCGGGTCGTTCTGGGGCAGCGGCAGCACCATGCGCAAACCGAGTCGCTACCTGTTGGAGCTCGCCGCCGCAGGCCTGATCGGCCCGGTCCCGCTGGTCAGCGACGCGTCGGAGAAGCCCGACGCCGGCCTCGACCAGGCGGAACGGTGGCCGTTCGATCCACTCGGCACCAGGCGTGCCGTCGTCGAGGCTGCGGCCGCCCGGGTCGACCGGGCCGCGGAGGCAGCCGAGGCGGGCACCGACCTGGCGACCCGCTGGTCGCACCCCGTGACCCTGCTGCTCGAGGAACGGGCGCAGCGCCTGGCCGGCTCCGGCCTGATGCCGCTGCCCACCCGCATCTCGGCCTCACGGTTCAAGGACTTCGTCGACGACCCGGCCGGCACCCTGGCCCGCCTGCGCCGCCCGATGCCCGAGCGCCCGTACCGGGCCACCCGGCTGGGCACCCTGTTCCACTCCTGGGTGGAGCGCCGTGCCGGCGGCGCCAGCGCCGGGGACGTCATCGACGCGGACCTGGGTGAGCTCGACCTCGGCGACCTGGACCCCGACGCGTTCGACCTGGACCTCGACCAGGACCAGCCGCTCGAACAGGCGCAACTCGAACGGCTGCAACGCACCTTCGAACGCTCCCCGTGGGGCAGCCTCGCGCCCGAGGAGGTGGAGATCGAGATCCACCACGTGCTCGCCGGGCAGGTCTTCGTCTGCAAGCTCGACGCCGTGTACCGCACCGACACGGGCTACCAGGTCGTGGACTGGAAAACCGGCCGGGCGCCGAAGAATGCGGCGGACCTGGAGCTCAAGCAGACCCAGCTTGCGCTCTACCGCCTGGCCTACGCGCGCTGGAAGGGCATCGACCCGGCCATCGTCGACGCCGTGTTCTACTTCGTCGCCGACGACACGGTCGTCGCCCCCGACCGGCTCTACTCGGAGGAGGACCTGGTCGCGGCCTGGTCGTCGGTCGCCGGCCCGGCGTCGATCTGAACCGTGCCGATCGGCCCGGTCGCGTCGTCCGCGAACGGGCCGGCCGTGGTGTCCGACGCGGCCCCGCCGACGGAGTCGGCCGAGCCGGCAGAGTCATCGTCGAACTCGCTCGGCCCGAACTCGGAGAGGTTGTAGGCATCCGTGTGCATCGACGAGCCCAGGTCGCGGCGGGGAATGCCGCGCGGCGTGGCGGCGAGCATATTCTCCACGTCGGTGACGTCGAGGATGGGCCCGGTCTTCGGCGACAACGGATGCATGGTGTTCGTGTGCACGCTGTCGACCAGGCCGTCGAGCATGGCCACGGCGTCGTCGACGATCGACTGGTTGCGGGTGTCGGTGCCGTGCAGCAGCCAGCGGGCCAGCTCCAGTTCGGCGTAGAGCATGGCGCGCTGGGTGATCCGGGGGTCGTTGCCCTGGCGAGCGGCGGCGTACGACGCGACGGCCGTCTCGCCGGCCGCGCCGCGCGACGCCAGTAGCCAGTTCAGGTCGCGGGCCGGGTCGCCGACGCTGAGCGCCGACCAGCCGAGCACGCCGGAGACGGCATCGTCGCTGATCAGGAACGACTCGGCCGACATCGACCCGTGCACGACGCAGGGGGCGAACTGCCAGAGCGAGTCGTCGTCGGTGGCCAGCTCCCACCGGCGGAGCAGCGCCGCGGGAAGGTAGCCGGTCGCCGCGGCGCGGTCGATCAGCTCGATCGTGGACGTGCGGCACTCCTCCGCGCTCTGCTGGGGGAGACCGGCGGTGCCGACGAACGCCGTCGGCAGGCCGTGGATCGCGGCGATGGCACGCCCGATCGAACCGGACACCCCCGCGTGGCCGGTCAGGGCATCCGCGTCGAAGGAATCGCCGGGCAGCAGCTCATAGACGATCGCGCGGGTGCCGCTGAGCGGAGCCTGGCCGACGAACTCGGGCACGTCGAACGGCAGCCGGCTTCGGGTGCCGGTCGTCAGCGCGCGCAGCGCCACGAGATCGGCGGATTGCTCGGTCTCGGCGGCCTGGCTGGCCGGCACGCGGATGATCAGCGTGCGGCCGTCGCTGTCGATGAGCAGGGCAGAGTCGAAGGCGCCGTGGGCGCCTGGGGTGCGCGCGCTGGACCCGTGCAGCCGAGCCTGGACCACGTCGAGGCCCGGGACAGCGGAGGTGGCCAGCGCGGCTAGAGTGAGGTGGGATCTGGCCATGCCTACTAGGTTAGGTCGACTTCCCCCCGGCGCGGTTGTCCGCCACGCCCCACACCTACTCGGCTGTCACGCCAGAGCCCGAAGGGGTCACCATGTCGTTCTCGTTCACGGCCCGGTTGCCGCTGTCCCGTCACGCGGTCGACCGCGACCATGAGACCCGGTCACGGCCGGGACTGTTCGACGAGTTGTGGGCGGATGCCGGCACCCGCGTGCTTGTGCTCTGGCGCGGCTCCGTGCTGCTGGCGCCCGCCGCCGGCAGCGCTGACGCCCCGCGGATTCTCCTGCTCGAGCCGCAGACGGTGCCGGAGCCGACCGTTCGGGTCTACCTCGGCCGGTCGCTGGCCGAGGACGCCGCCGAACCGGTGGGCACCCGGCTGGTGGCCGCCGTGCTCGGCGACGAGGCCGCGCACGCGCTCGAACCGCGCCCGGAGGCGTGGGCGTCGCTGCGCACCCTGGCCACCGAGCTGTCCGACCGTGACGCCGGCCTCTTCACCGAGGCCCTCGGCCTGGCCAACTGGCATGTCTCGCACCCGCACTGCCCGCGCTGCGGCGCCGCGACCACGGTCGAGTCCGCCGGCTGGAGCCGGCTCTGCCCCGTGGACGGCGGCCAGGTCTTCCCGCGCACCGACCCCGCGGTGATCGTGCTGATCACCGACGCCGACGACCGCATCCTGCTCGGCTCGAACGCGCTCTGGGAGAACAACCGGTATTCTCTGCTGGCCGGCTTCGTCGAACCGGGCGAGTCGCTCGAAGCCGCGGTGATCCGGGAGATGTTCGAGGAATCCGGGCTCCGGGTCACCGACCCGGTCTACCTGGGTTCCCAGCCCTGGCCGTTCCCGGCCTCGATCATGTTCGGCTTCACCGCCAGGCTCGCCGACGGGCAGTCGCCGGGCGGGCTGCTGCCCGACGGGGAGGAGATCCTCGACCTGCGCTGGTTCAGCCGCGACGAACTCCGCGCGTCGGGGGCGAGCATCATCCTGCCGGGACGCTCGTCGATCGCCCGGGCGATCATCGAAGCCTGGCTGGGCGAACCGATCGACTTCGGACCGGACCAGGTGCACGGATGGCGCTGACCGGCGACGAGCTCCTGGCCGGCCTCGACGACCAGCAGAGAGTCGCCGCCGAGGCCCTCGTCGGGCCCGTCTGCATGCTTGCCGGCGCGGGCACAGGGAAGACCCGGGCGATCACCCACCGGATCGCCTACGGCGTGCTGACCGGCGCCTACGCGCCCGACCGGGTGATGGCCCTCACCTTCACCGCCCGCGCCGCCGCGGAACTGCGCGGCCGGCTGCGCCAGCTCGGCGCCGGCGGGGTCGCCGCGCGCACCTTCCACGCCGCAGCACTGTCCCAGCTCAACTACTTCTGGCCGCACGTCGTCGGCGGTCAGGCGCCCCGCATCCTCGACGGCAAGGGCCGGCTGCTCGGACACGCCGCGGAAACCCTGAAGCTGAAACTGGACACGGCCACCCTGCGCGACCTCGCCGCCGAGATCGAGTGGCGCAAGACCAGCGGGCTGAGCATCGAGCAGTATGGCGCGGGCATCGCCAGGCGCAGCCTGCCCGGGCGCCTCGACGTCGACCAGGTGATGGCCATGCAGGAGAGCTACGAGCGGCTCAAGGACGAGCGCAAGCAGATCGACTTCGAGGACGTGCTGCTCGCCATGGCCGGCATGATCGAGGCGGAACCGTCGGTCGCCCTGCAGGTGCGGGAGCAGTATCGGTTCTTCATCGTCGACGAATACCAGGACGTGTCGCCCCTGCAGCACGACCTGCTCACCCTCTGGCTGGGCGAACGCCGAGACCTCTGCGTCGTCGGCGACGCCAGCCAGACCATCTACTCCTTCGCCGGGGCCCGCAGCGACTACCTGCTCAACTTCCCGAAGCGGTGGGAGGATGCGACGGTCGTGCGGCTCGAGCAGAACTACCGGTCGACGGCCTCGATCGTGGCCGCGGCGAACCAGCTGATGCGCGGCCGGGCGGGCGCCCTCACCCTGCACGCCCACGCCAGCGAGGAGGGTGTCGTGCCGATCGTGCGCGAGTACCCGAACGACATGGCGGAGGCCAGGGGAGTGGCGCAGAGCATCCTCGACCTGATCGAGGGCGGAACCCGCCCGGAGAACATCGCCGTGCTCTACCGGATGAACGTGCAGGCGGCGGCGCTGGAGACCGCGCTCGGCGACATCGGCGTGAACTACCAGATCCGCGGGTCGAAACGGTTCTTCGACCTCGCCGAGGTGAAGCAGGCGGTGATGCAGCTGCGCGCGGCATCCGTGTCGATCATCGGCGAACCCCTGTTCAAGTCGGTCAGCGATGTGCTGCGCTCCCTCGGCTGGAGCCAGAGGGCACCCGACGCCGCGGGGGCGGTGCGCGACCGGTGGGAGTCCCTGAACGCGATCATGGGCCTTGTCGACCAGGCCGCCCCCGGCACGACCTTCCGCCAGTTCACGGACGAGCTGATGGAACGCCAGGCCGGGCAGCATGAGCCCACGGTGTCGGCCGTGACCCTGGCCACCCTGCACTCGGCCAAGGGCCTCGAATGGGACGCCGTGTTCCTGGTCGGCCTGTCAGAGGGGCTGGTGCCGATCAGCTACGCCGCCGGCTTCGACCAGATCGACGAGGAACGGAGGCTGTTGTACGTGGGCATCACCCGGGCACGTCGGCGGCTCGGCTTGAGCTGGTCCGCGGCAGGCCACCAGCAGCGTTCCCCGCGCGAGCAGTCACGGTTCCTGGCAGAGATCGGCATCCGCACCGCTCGTGTGGCCGGTGCTCGCGGCGCCTGATCGCCCCTGTCGTCACATCGAGCACCAGTGACGTGCGGGTCAGGCCCGACCGGCCGGTGTCCAGCCGGTCCTGCACGAGGCCGGCGACGCGCGCGGCGACGTCGATGCCCAGCCGGCGGGTTTCGGTGGGGGCGGTGCGGGTGAGGAGTTGGCAGGCGATCGCGGGCCAGGCCGGGTCGGAATCGAGGTGGGCCAGCTCGAGGCAGTAGAGGCACGGGCCGACCCCCGGTTCCACCAGCGGTCCCACGCGCACCTCGCTGTCGCTGAAGACCACCGGCAGGTGCGGCACGTCCCCGCGCAGCCAGCGGCCGTGCCGGGCCGGCTCGAGCGCGTAGTGGCCGATGATGACCGCCAGTGCGGGCGGGTTCGGCGCGGCAGGATTCACGGCTGCACGGTGCGGCCGGGCCGGTTCGTGGGCGGGGCCGACGACCAGCAGGCCGAGGTCGCGCAGCAGCGCTCCGATCCGCAGCGCGGTCGGGCCGTCCCCGTCGACGCAGACGAGGGCGGCGGAGCGCGGCGACGCGGCGACGGGGACCGGCTCCGCGCCGGTGGACCAGGGCCCGCGTTCGGCCGTGACGATGAGGGCAGGTCGCAGGGACTCCAGCAGTGCCAGGGTGGCGGCCTCGGGCGTCCCGGCCCGCCGGCCGAGCATCATCGCACCGGAGTGCGGCACCCCGGAGACCAGGGCGGCGAGGACATGCTCCAGTCCGGCGCCGACCTGGGAGATCACGACGAGGGGATGGTCGATTCCGATCTGGATGGTGTCTGGGGTGCGCCAGACGAGGGGATAACGGGGATTGAGGCGAAGAGTCATGCGGTGATGATGCCGGAGTCCGTGCCCGCCCGCGCGAGTAATCCACAGGGTCGACGGGCCGGCGCGCCTGGACCGGCACGGGTCGGTGCACAGGTCCGCCCGATCCTCGGCTCCAACCCAGATTGCGCCCTTATGCTGGCCGCATGACGGCCAGAAGAGTTCTCGTGACCGGCGCCACCGGATACATCGGCGGGCGCCTTGTTCCCCTGCTGATTGATGCCGGGAACGAGGTGACCGTGCTCGTGCGGTCGCCGCAGAAACTGACCGATGTGCCCTGGAAGGACCGGGTCCGGATCGTGCAAGGGGACCTCGGCGACGCAGCCGGAGTGCGGGCGGCGCTCGCCGGGATCGACACCGTGTACTACCTCGTGCACTCGATGGGCACCAGCGGCGACTTCGAGCGTACCGAGCGTGTCGCCGCGCAGAACGTGGCCGACGCCGCCGCCGCCGGTGGGGTCACCCGGATCGTGTACCTGGGCGGGTTGCACCCCGATACCGCCGAGCTGTCCCAGCACCTCCGGTCCCGGGCCGAGGTGGGGCGGATCCTCCTCGCTTCCGGCGTGCCGACGGCCGCGCTGCAGGCCGGGGTCGTGATCGGCTCCGGGTCGACCTCGTTCGAGATGATCCGGCACCTCACCGATGTGCTGCCGTACATGCCGGCGCCCAAGTGGGTGCGCAACCGCATCCAGCCGATCGCTGTCCGCGACGTGCTCTACTATCTGGTGGCCGCCGCCGACCTTCCCGCCGACGTCAACCGAACGTTCGACATCGGCGGCCCCGACGTGCTCCGCTACGGCCAGATGATGAATGGCTACGCTCTCGAGGCCGGCCTCCGCCAGCGACCGATCGCTTCGCTGCCCGTGTTCACACCGTGGCTCGCCTCGCAGTGGGTGAACCTCGTCACCCCCATCCCGCGCAGCCTCGCCGTGCCGATCATCGCCTCGCTCCAGAACGACTGCGTCGTGCACGAGCGCGACATCGACCAGTACATCCCGCGCCCGCCCGGAGGCCTCACCGGGTACCGACGGGCCGTGCGCCTCGCCCTCGGGCGGATGCGCGACGGTGACGTCGAGACGAGCTGGCGCAACGCGTCGATCGAGGGTGCCTCGAGCAACCCCCTGCCGAGTGACCCCGACTGGGCCGGCCACCTCGTCTACACCGACCTGCGGGAGAAGCACACGGCGGCGAAACCTGCCGACCTCTGGCGCATCATCGAGAGCATCGGCGGCGACAACGGCTGGTACTCGTTCCCGCTGGCGTGGGCGGTGCGTGGCTGGATGGACAAGATCGTCGGCGGCGTCGGACTGCGGCGCGGCCGCCGGGACCCGCAGCGCCTGCACACCGGTGACGTGCTCGACTTCTGGCGGGTCGAGCAGATCGATCGCGGCCGGTTCCTGCGGCTGCGGGCGGAGATGCGCGTCCCCGGGCGGGCCTGGCTGGAGATGACCGTGGAACCGGCGCCCGACGGCGGTTCGATCTACCGCCAGCGGGCCGTGTTCTTCCCCCGCGGGCTCGGCGGCCGGCTCTACTGGTTCTCCATCCTGCCGTTCCACGGTGTCATCTTCAGTGGCATGGCGAACCGGATCACGGCCGCCGCGGCGGCGTCGAAGCAGGCCTCCGTCGACGCCGAGGCCGCCGCCGTCGACACCTCACTGCCGGCCGGAAAACACTAGGCCGACTGCCCCGCCCGGGGCATGATTAACGAACGTGAGGGAGGCCGTTATGTCGCAGACTGTGGTGTTCGTGGGGGATGGCCTCACCGTCGCGGGACGCTGGAACGAGTGGCTTCCCGAGTACGAGGTGCAGAATCTCGCCGTGAGCGGGTATACGACCGACGAGGTGGTCGCCTCGCTGCCGAAGGTCGTCGCGACGGCACCGGATGCCGTCGTGCTGCAGGTGGGCACGAACGACCTGGGCTGGCGGCGCTCGGACGAGTACATCGTGCGCAACCTCGAGACCATCATCGTCGAGCTGCGCAAGCACCTGCCGGGTGCCCGGATCCTGGTGGTCTCGGTCCCCCCGCGCGAGCGGGACTACAGCCATCTCCTCCGCTCGATCAATCGCCATCTCCGCCAGTTCGCGCCCACCCAGCACGCCCAGTTCCTCGACCTCTGGCCGTCGATGGCCGAGCCGGACGGCGAGCTCGCGATCGCGTTGACGACGGACCGGCTGCACCTCAGCGACGAGGGTTACGCGGCCTGGGTCGCCGAACTCAAACCGGCGCTCGAGTTCCTGTTCCAGAGGCCGCCGTCGAGCACGGCGATCCCCATCCAACACGTCTAGCCCGCGCGCAGGCGAGCCCCGGTGGTCGAGCTTGTCGACCCCGAGCCCCGGTCCGGTTCAGCTGCGGGCTTGGCTGGCCTGCTGGGCGCGGTGGGTGGCGCCGGGCTGCCAGGTGGTGGTGGTTCCTGCCCAGGCTGGCGCCTTGACCTGGGGTTTGCCGCGGATCATG